>CAWGUX010000009.1:0-242261 GCA_963825965.1 uncultured Acidimicrobiaceae bacterium | reverse complement strand
CGAAGACGAGCTCGGCGAGGTCATAGCCTTCATCCCTGTCGCCCGCACGGCGGCGATCGGCGCCGAGCTTCCAGGCCGGCTCTTCGCGACCGAGATCCCGGGCGCCGAGTACGGGCTCACCGTGCACGAGGGCTCCTTCGCCAACCTCGACCTGACCTACGGCGCGCTCGGCACGTACGTGTCCGAACGCGAGATCGGCCTGCGGGGCACCATCCGCGAGAACTACCTCGTCACCTTCGACCAGACCGATGACCAGTCCGCACACCGCACCGAAGTCTGCTGGCCGATCTTCCACACCAAGGGCACGAAGGACTCCGAGGACCCCTCCCCCGCGCCCTAACCCCCCGCCGACTCCCCGACGTCGCGAATGTTCCCGACGTCACCGATCCCACGCACGACGCGCGGCGTGTGCGCGGCGCGTCGCCCCGAGACGTAGGAGAGCCCGCCCAGCGCAGCGAGCACGCCCATGGTGGCGTCGCCTTGGGGCAGCGTGAAGGCGACGATCACCGGGATCAGGGAGCCCACCACCCACACCAGCTGCTGGCGCATGCCGAAGCGCGCGAAGGCACGGCCCTGGGCGGAGAGCGGGATGTAGCGCTGGGTCATGGCGTCGAAGGACGGCTGGGCCACCGCGCCGCACAGGCCCACCATGAAGGCCAGGATCACCTGGGCGAACAGCGTGCCCCACACCGCACACCCGATCGCCGTGGCAGCGATCACCCAGAGCGACGAGAGCAGCAGCTGTTGTTCGGTCAGGCGTTTGCGCAATCGCCCGACCAGGACCAGGCCGACGATGGCGCCGGCACCCGTCCCCGCCAGCACCAGCCCGTACCAATAGAGACCGACGCCGTGCATGCGACGAAGCCCGAAGGCGAGCATGAACGTCATGAAGCCGGTCAGGCCGCGCACGATGCACATCGCAGTCAGGCCGAGCATCACCTCGGGGTTGGCGATCGGCTGCAGCCTCAGCAGGTCCTGCTCGCGGGCCATCGCCTCGCCGGCCTGGCCGTACTCGCGCACGCGCGTGGACTCGTCGGTCCACAGCTTCTCGGTCTTGCCTCCCGAGAACACCGGCAACCGGGCACCAGCCACGACGGCGCCCACGAAGATCAACGTGGCGAAGATGAGGACGGCCGGTGAACCACCGAGTTTGTAGAGGATGACGGCCGGAATGGAGGCGACGAAGCCGGCGACGGTGCCGATCAGGGTCAGACGGGCGTTGAGCGTGGCGTAGCCGGCTTGCTCGCCCTCCCCGTCGGGACCGGTCAACGCGGCCATCTCGGGAACGAGCGCGCCCTTGGTGACGAGGTAGAGCTTCTGGCACACGAGCACGAGGAAAGCGAGTGGGAAGAGCAGGAGGCTGTGGAGGTGCGTCGCCATGAGCGGGCAGAGCACCACCTGGCCGATCGCGGACGCCACCACCATGAGCCGGCGCGCGCCGCGGCTGCGGTCGATCATCGGGCCGAGCAGCGGCGAGACGATGGCAAAGGGGGCGATCGTGAAGAGCAGGTACAGCAGGACCTTGTGGTCGGCGGCCGTCGGCGAAATGGAGAAGAAGAGCGAACCGGCCAGGGAGATCGTGACAACGGTGCCGCCGCCGAGCATGGCGGACTGCACGAGCGAGAGCCGGCCGATCGGGTTCGACTGGTCGAACAGGTCCCGCTGGGCCTGCTTGGCCATGTCCTTGAACTGCTCGATCTTGGGGGACTTCGCCACCAAGCCAATGTACGGTGTGCCGTGACCGTCCACGCGTACGTCCTGATCCAAACCGACGTCGGGAAAGCGGCTCACGTGGCCCAACAGGTCAGTGCGGTCGAGGGCGTCGTCGTCGCCGAGGGCGTGACCGGTCCCTACGACGTGATCGCCCGGGCCGAAGCAACCTCCATGAACGACCTGGGCCGCATGGTCGTCCGAGACGTCCAGCAGATCGAGGGCATCACCCGCACCATCACCTGCCCCGTCTGTTCCGCATCTGATCCGCATCTGATCCGCATCTGATCCGCATCTGAGCAGCCGGGCGCGCTGCAGCCGACGCGACGAACGGCAACCCGGCGCGCGCCGGCCGCGCTCCCGCAACGCCGATTGACCTACCCCGGCCTGTGCCGGCGCCGGCATCGCGCTGGCGACATACCCCGCTTCGAAATCGCAGCGGGTTAGAGTTCGGAGGCCCGTGGACTGATCGATCGGTAACGATGTTCGTGCCGTTCTCACCCGCGGCGAACGGGGAAGTGCGAGAACCTGCTCGCAGGAGAGGGAGGCACCATCACATGAAGAAGCTTTGGTCACCGCGACGCCACTCGACGAGAGACGTCGTGCCTCGCATCGCCACGGGGCTCGCCGCCGTTGTCTGCACGCTGGCCTTCGCGTCCGCACTGAGCGTGCCGGCCGGAGCGGTCGGCGCTGGTACCGGCACGGGATTCGGTCCCCACGACCCCGGCGTGACACCACACGCGTCGCAGGGCGCTCACGCCATCGCGCCGTTGACCTTGGCCAACATCGTCGTGACCGACCTGAGCACGGGAGACCAAGCACTCTTCACGACATCGACGATCGCACCCGTTTATCCCCCGTCGTCGGCAGCGAATTGCAACCAGGCCGTGACAGATCCGATGTGCCTGAGCCTGAACTCCAGCGGATCGAACTCGTTCAACCTGCAGGTGCCGTCGCCAGGATTGACGGCGGGGGGCGTCTACGACTCCGTCGGATCGAGCATGTCGGTGGCGACGCCGGACGGGACGTGCGGACAACTCTTCAATACCAGCGAGCAAGGCACCGTGAGCGCGATCGCCGAAGTCGACCAGTACAACTTCACCGGCGGCGGCACGCCTTCGCTGAACGCCACCGCGGTGCAGTTCGACTGCACCAACGATTCGGTCGACATCGCCGGCACCATCGCCTACAACATCGTGCCGACCGACCCCGCAGCCGGCTACTACGTGTTCGGTCAGGCTGGTGAGATCACCGGATTCGGCAACGACAACTACCTCTCGTATCTCAACGGAGCCCAGTACTACAACCTGAACGCGCCGATCGTCGGCATGGCCCCGACCTTCGACGGTGCCGGCTACTGGATGGTCGGGTCCGACGGCGGCGTCTTCGCCAGCGGCGACGCGGGCTTCTACGGGTCGACCGGGAATCTGCGCCTGAACAAGCCCGTCGTCGGCATGGCGGCGACGCCCGACGGCAAGGGGTACTGGTTCGTGGCCTCCGACGGCGGCATCTTCGCCTACGGCGACGCCGGTTTCTACGGGTCGCGCGGCGGCCAGCCCCTCAACAAGCCGATCGTCGGCATGGCGGCGACGCCCGACGGCAAGGGCTACTGGCTCGTCGCCTCCGACGGTGGCATCTTCGCCTACGGCGACGCCGGCTTCCACGGGTCGCGCGGCGGCCAGCCGCTCAACAAGCCGGTCGTGGGCATGGCGCCGACCCCGAGCGGGAACGGGTACTGGTTCGTGGCCTCCGACGGTGGCATCTTCTCCTACGGCGACGCGGGTTTCTACGGATCGACCGGGAGCATCCACCTCAACGAGCCGATCGTGGGCATGCAGCCGACGACCAGCGGGAACGGCTACTGGTTCGTGGCGTCGGACGGCGGCATCTTCTCCTACGGCGACGCGGGCTTCGCCGGCAGCCTCGGGGGAACAGGCGTCACGGACGTCGCCGGAATGTCGGCGGGGATCTTGCCGCACCCGGTCTGAGCCGGCCCGCCTTCCGCGAGCAGCGCACGCAACGCGACAAGGAGGGCCTCTTCGGAGGCCCTCCTTCCACGTCCTAACTGAGCGCCCCGGACTCGCGCAGCTTGGCCACGACGTCCTCGGACACGCCCCACGACACCAACCCGGACGCGGTGTCGGCGCCCGGCAGCGACGGCGCCGACGACACCACCGAGGGCGTGCGCGAAAACCGCGGCGAGGGCGCCGGCTGCACTCGGCCCTCGACCTCAATGAACGTCGAGCGCGCCACGTTGTGCGGGTGCAGGTGCGCCTCCCACGCGGAGAGCACCGGCACCACACAGGCGTCGGTGCCGTCGAAGATCGCCGTCCACTCGTCGCGCGTCTTGGTCTTGAAGATGGAGACGAAGCGCTCCTTCATGGCCGGCCAGTCCTCCCGCGAGTTCTGCGCGGGCAGCGACGGGTCGTCGGTCAGTCCGAGACCCTCGAGCAACGCGGCGTAGAACTGCGCCTCAATGCCACCCACCGCCATCCACTGCCCGTCCGACGTCTCGTAGACGTCGTAGAAGGGCGAGCCGGTGTCGAGCATGTTGGCGCTGCGGGACTCGTTCCAGATGCCGCCGGCCCGGAACGCGTGGATCATCGTCATGAGCGTGGCAGCGCCGTCCACCATCGCGGCGTCGACGACCTGCCCCTCGCCCGAGCGGGCCGCCTCGAGCAACGCCGCCACCATGCCGAAGGCGAGCAGCATGCCGCCGCCGCCGAAGTCCCCCACCAGATTCAGCGGTGGCACGGGAGCCTCGCCGCCCCGCCCGATGGACCACAGCGCGCCGCCGATGGCGATGTAGTCGATGTCGTGGCCGGCCATGTTCGCCATGGGGCCGTCTTGGCCCCAGCCGGTCATGCGGCCGTAGACCAGCTTCGTGTTGCGGGCGAAGCAGGCGTCAGGCCCGACGCCCAGCCGCTCGGCCACGCCGGGACGGAAGCCCTCGACGAACCCGTCGGCCTGCTCGACGAGATCGAGCACGAGCTCGACGGCGTCGGGGTTCTTGAGGTCGATCCCCACCGAGGGGCGCGAGCGGTTCAAAAGGTCCCAGTGCGGACCGGACCCGGCTACACGGGCTTCCTCGGCGCGCTCGACCGCACCGGGCGCCGCCCGCTCGAGCCGGAGTACCTCGGCGCCGGCGTCGGCCAGCATCATGCAGGTGAAGGGCGCCGGCCCGATCCCCGCCAGCTCAACGATCTTGATCCCACTCAGCGGTCCACTGCGCTCGGCCATCGCTCGATGCTGACCCGAGCCCGCGCTGGCGGTCAAACCGGTCCGACCTGCGACAAGCTGGGGGTCGTGCCCACTGCCCGCGCCCCTGGACGCGTCACCATCATCGGCGACCACACCGACTACAACGGCGGCCTCTCCCTCCCCATGGCCATCGGCCTCGCCACCGAGGTCACCTTCACCCCGAAACCGGGCAGCTTCCTCGTCGGCGTCGACTCGGATCAATTCCCCGGTCAGGCGTTCGAGGTTCCCCTGGGCGGCGCCGCGCCGGTGGCCGACGAGGCCCTCCTGGCGGCCGGACTCCTCCGGCTCGCGCCTCCCCCCTCAGGTGGCACGTTGCGCGTCACCAGCACGCTCCCCGTCGGCGCCGGTCTTTCCTCCAGCGCGGCGCTCGCGGTCGCGGTCTTGCTCGCGCTCGGCCACGATCCGGACCCGCTCGCTCTCGCGCGCGCCTGCCAGGAGGCCGAGCGGACCGCGGGCGCGCACGTCGGGCTGCTCGATCCGCTCGCCAGCGCCGGTGCCAGCGAAGGCCACGCGCTCTTCATCGACTTCGACACGCTCGAGACCCGCCCGGTCGCCGTGCCCACCCAGGCGGCCTTCGTCATCGTGCACAGCGAGGCCCCGCGCCTGCTCACCGAGACCCCGTACGCCACGCGGCGAGCCGAATGCGAACGCGCCGCGCACATCCTCGGTCGGCCGCTCGGGCGCTGCGAGCTCGGTGACCTCAGCGCGCTGACCGATCCGGTGCTGCGGCGCCGGGCCCGCCACGTGGTGACGGAGTGCGCTCGCGTGCACGAGGCAGAACGCCTCCTCGGCTCGGGCAACCTGCACGAGCTCGGCGCTGTCATGACCGAAGGGCACCGCAGCCTTGCGAGCGACTATCGCGTCTCGGTCCCCGCGGTCGACGAGCTCGTCGAGCAGCTCCTCGCGCAGCCCGGGGTCCTCGGTGCCCGCATGACGGGCGGCGGGTTCGGCGGCTGCGTGATCGCGCTCTGCCGGCCTGACTCCCAGGCGCTCGATCCCGCCGCGCACGCCCCGCGCCGCGCCTGGCGGGTCAGTCCTGCTGCCGGCGCAGCGCGTCTTGCGACGTAGCGACGAGCGCGTCGAGCACCCCGAGCGCCCGCCCGCTGTCCAGCGACGTCGGCGGCGAGCACCAACCCGCCTTCGAGGTCGTCCACCCGGCCTGCCACCATCAGCGCCGCCGCGGCGTTGAGGAGCCCGATGTCGCGCCGGGCCCCCTGCTCGCCCTCGAGCACGGTGCGGATGACCTGCGCGTTGAAGGCGGCGTCGCCGCCACGCAGGTCCGCGATGGTGGCGGGGCGCAGCCCGAGCGCGGCCGGGTCCACCCGCCAGTCCGTCACCTCGTACGCGCCGCTGCCGTCACCACGCACGTCCAGGACACTCGAGGACGAGGTCACGCTGAGCTCGTCGAGCCCGTCGTCCGCGTGGACGATGAGTGAGCGCCGGCTCCCCGTGGCCCCGAAGACGCCGGCCATGATGGGGCCCATCGCGGGATCGCTCACGCCGACGAGCTGGTGACGGACCAGCGCCGGATTGGTGAGCGGACCGAGGTAGTTGAACACGGTGCGCACCCCCAGCTCCTTGCGCACCGGGCCGACGAAGCGCATGGCGGGGTGGAAGCGCTGCGCGAAACAGAACCCCATGCCGGCCTCGGCGACGCAGCGCGCCACGCCCTCGGGACCGACCTCAATGGCGACACCCAGCGCCTCCAAGACGTCGGCCGTGCCGACTGACGAGGAAGCGGCACGGTTGCCGTGCTTGCAGACCCGTACCCCGGCCCCGGCCGTGATGAACGAGGCCAGGGTCGTCACGTTGATGCTCGCCAGCCGGTCGCCGCCGGTGCCGACCAGGTCGACGACCACGTTCGGCCCACCGTCGAGGTCGGCGCCCTCCCCGAGCGGGCAGGGCACGGCGGCGTCGACCATGGCCCGGGCCAGGCCGGTGACCTCGTCGGCCGTCTCTCCCTTGGCGTGCAGCAGCACCAAGAAGGCGCCCACCTGGGCCGGCGTGGCGTCGCCGGCGAGGACCACACCCAGGGTCTCCTCGGCCTCGTCCGCACCGAGCGCCTCTCGGCGGGTCAGGCGGGCCAGGACGTCGGGCCAGCTCAGTCCCACCACAGGTCCCGGTCGAGGACCCCGCGGGCAATGAGACCGAGCTGCACCTGGGACGTGCCCTCCACGATCGTCAGCTGCTTGGCGTCGCGGTACCACTGCTCGGTCGGGTGGTCCTCCATGTAGCCGGCCGCGCCGAGCAGCTGGACCGCGAGCGACGACGCCCGCACCGCCAGCTCGGTGGCGTGGTATTTGGCCATGGAGAGGTAGGGCACGTACTCCTTGGTGAACTTGCCGGCATCCGCGAGCACGGCCGCTCGGTAGGTGAGCAGCCGCGCCGCCTCAATGTCGACCGCGCATTTGGCGATCTCCCACTGAATCCCCTGGAAGTCTGCGATGGTCTTGCCGAAGGCGGCACGTTGTTGGACGTACTCGGTGGCGTACATGAGCGCACCCTCGGCGAGGCCGATGCCGCGGGCGGCCACGATCGGGCGCATGGCGTTGAGCCCGAGCATGGCGAGGCGAAAGCCGCCCACCTCGCCGATGACGTTCTCGGCTGGAACGTGCACGTCGGTCAAGAGGAGCTCGCCGGTGTCGACCCCGCGCACGCCCATCTTGTGGTCGGTACGCCCCACTTCCACGCCGTCCCAGGCCCGCTCGACGATGAAGGCCGTCACCGAGTCGTGGGCCCGGCTGGCCGGGTCGCTGGTCTTGGCGAAGACGGTGTACCAGTCGGCCTCGCGCACGCCGGACATCCAGCACTTGGTGCCGGTGAGAACCCAGCCCCCGTCGGAGCCGTCGTCGGGCACGCCTCGGGTCCGCATCCCCATGACGTCGCTTCCCGCCTGGGGCTCCGACAGCCCGAAGGCGGCGCGCCGCGACCCGTCGCAGATGCCGGGCAGGTAGCGCTTCTTCTGCTCCTCTGTCCCGGCGATCATGACGGGCCCGGTGGGCAGGCGGGTCAACAGGAGCATCAGCGCAGCGGTGTTGGAGTACTTGGCGACCTCCTCTATGGCGACGGCCAGCCCGAGAATGCCCGCCGCCGAGCCGCCGTACTCGGCCGGGATGCACAGTCCGAGCAACCCCGCGGCACGGAATGCCTCGAAGAGATCGGCCGGATAGGCGGACTCCTTGTCGATCGCTCGGGCCCGCGGCTTGACCTTGTCCTGGGCGAGGCGCCGAACCGACTGGCGCAACTCGAGCAGCTCATCAGGTAGATCAAAATGCACGGGCGAAGGCTACCTGGCCCTCCAGCCAGGTATTTTCTGGTTCTTGAGCCCCGACCAGCCCGAGACCCCACCGCTCCCCGACCCGGGTCCCGCGGCAACCGGGCACGCCCCCTCGCGGGCCGACCTCCAGGCCGAGCTGCGCAAGACCCGCAAGAAGGAGCACAAGCGACGCCACCGCTGGCGTCGTCGCTCGCTCTACACGCTCAGCGTCGTCGTGCTCTTGGCCGCCATCGGCGCCGGCGGTCTGTACGTCTACACGAACTACCGCTTCGACCAGATCAAGAAGATCCACGCCAAGCACCTCGTCACCAGCGCGCCCGTGAGTGCACAGCGGCCCTTCAACCTCCTCCTCGTCGGCTCCGATTCGCGCGCCTTCGTCAACGGCGACAACGAGCAGCAGGTCAACGCGTTCGGCAACCCGGCCCAACAAGGCGGCCAGCGCAGCGACGTCACGATGGTGGCCCGCTTCGACCCGGTGGCCAAGACGGTCACGGTGTTGTCCATCCCGCGCGACCTCTGGGTGGATATCCCGGGCAACTCGGACGTCTCGGGGATGAACCGGATCAACGCCGCTTACGACAGCGGACCGGACCTCCTCATCCAGACGGTCGAGCAGGTCCTCGGCATTCCGGTCAACCACTACATGGCGGTGAACTTCCCGGGCTTCTCGGGCATGGTCAACGCGCTCGGCGGCATCACCATGGACTTCCCGACGCAGGTCAAGGACTCCTACACCGGCCTCGACGTCACCACCACGGGTTGTCAGGTGGTCAACGGCACGACCGCGCTCCAGCTCGTCCGGAGCCGGCACCTCTACTACAAGAACTCGAACGGCTACTGGGAAGGCGACGGCCTCTCGGACTTCAGCCGGATCCAGCGCCAGGACGCCTTCTTCCGGGCCGTGCTGCAGAAAGTGAACCAGGTGGGCCTCAACCCGATCACCATCAACTCCTTCCTCGGCGCCGCGGTGAGCAACCTCACCATCGACGACACGCTGAGCAAGAGCGACCTGCTCAGCATCGCAGAGGACTTCAAGGGCCTCTCCTCGTCGCACCTGGTCACCGAGACGCTGCCGACGATCGGGTACGTCACCGGCGGCGGCGCCGACGTGCTCAAGGAGGCCCAGCCCTACGCCCAGAACATGATCAACGCGTTCAACCAGATCGGGACCGCACCCCCGGTCGCCGTGGCGAGCAAATCACCCAAAGCCGAGACCACCACGACGACGACGGTGCCGATGTTGCCCCACCATGAAGTCGACGTCAACGTCTTGAATGCATCCGCGGTGAACGGCATCGCGCACACGACCGCGGCGGCGCTGACCGTACAGGGCTTCACCGTCAGTCAGATCGGCAACGCCACGACATCGCTGGGCTACGGCTCGTCCTCCGAGATCCTCTACGGCCCCTCCGGACATGAGGCGGCGCTGACGCTGGGCTCGGTACTGGGTGGTCCGGTGACCGATGTCCCGGACTCGAACTTGAGCGGCCAGACCGTGTCGCTGCTCATCGCCGGCTCGCAACTCTCGGTCGCGGCGCCCGGGAGCACGGGCCCGACCACCACGACGGTTCCCTCGGGTCCGACGACCACGACGACAACGACGATCCCGGCCGACGTCTACACGAACATGCAGAACGAGCCCTGGAACCCGTTCCCCTGCACGATCGGGCAGAGCACGCAGGCGTCACCGACCTCAACGACCACGACGTCGGTCAAGGGCAAGAAGGGCACGGCGCAGGCGGACAAATCAGGGCGCAAGACCTAAGAGGTCTCGGTCTGGGAACGGTCACGAAGGACCCTGGAGGGCCGGCTCCGGCCTGCGGGGGAGGGGGCACCCGCAGGCCGGGACGACCGGCCCTCCAGCGGTCTCGCTTGGGTGTGGGGGTGTTACTGACCTCCGGCGCTGGCGTCCGACGTCTCGGTGATGCAGTAGCCGACCGGCTTCGTCGCGCTGGCCGTCTGCGTACCCAAGGTCGTACTGCCGTTCTCGACGTTGGTGTAGGTGCCGCTGACCGCCGAGTTGTCCGTGTCGACGTTGGCGGCCGCGAAGTTCCACGGCGAACCGGTCTCGTGAGCAGCGTTGTACTTCGACGCGCTGAGCCCGTCGCTCCACGCGGGGTTCGGAATGCCTGCTTCGGTGGAGTTGTAGACGGACATAGCGGTGTCGCCTTGGCCGTCTTCGACCTGCAGGTTGGGCAGCGGGAAGAAGCCCTGGCTCGTGATCGCGGTGTCGATCTCCGAGTGGTACGTCAACCCCGTGTTGGGGTCGATGTCGGTCGCCGTTGCTGGCTTGCAGAAGAACCCATCCTCACTGACGGCGTTCAGGGCCGCAGGCGAACTGACCGGGAGGTTTGGGTTCGAGCCGTCCGAGTACACGTTGTAGAGCAGGCGGTCACCGGGGAAGGCGGCGGTTTCCAGACCGGGCAGCTGGGCGTTGATACTGCTCTGGGAGAGGGTGATGCCGTTGAGCGTCGTGGCCAGCTGGACCGCGTTCGCCGTCGTGGTCGTCGACGTGCCGGCACAGAACGTGTCGGTCGACAGTTCGGACGCGTTCGGGGCGCAGTTCTTGTTGAAGTTTCCGTACGAGAAGAAGAACAGCACGTCGCTGACGGGCACCGTGGAGGCATTCTTCAAGATCGAGGCCGTCTCGTTCTCGAAGATGATCTGGTTCGAAGGCCAGTGTGACGCCGCGGTGGGGAAGCTCGCCCCGGTCGTGGTCGCCCACGTGGACTCGGTGCCCGTGTTGTTCAGCGCCCAATAGGCGTAAATCGGTTTCGTGTTACCCGCGGTCGTGCAGCCGAAGACGCTGTTCCACGTCTGGCTCGGTGTTCCACCCGTGGTGTACGTCTCGTTCCAGACCGTCTTGAGCTCGGCCGTCGTGATGTTCGCGGCGCCGATCTGGCTGAGGCACTTCGACGCGTCGGTCTGCGCGCCGTTGTACTCCGTCCAGTAGAGGTCGCTCACAGCATCCTCGGCGTAGGCGACGAAGTTCAGGCCCTGGAAATCACCGCCTGACGTGAGCTTCGGCGCTCGCGAGGAGCGGGCGGCATCGACCGGAGCCACCGGGACCGGCCCGATGGCGGTCGGGTCGTCCGTGTTGCCGGAATGACCGGCAACGGTGGCGCTCCCGGTCCCCTCGAGCTCCTGAATCCCGTTGCCCGAACCGTACGACGGCTCCTGGAGGAGGAAGTCGTTGAACGGGTTCTCGTTGCCCCACGTCGAGTACCCGTCCTCACCCTGCTGGGGGACGGTGTTCACGGTGAAGGTGTCGCCCGTCGCGCTTGCTATGGCAGCGAACGTCACTTTGATCTTGCCCGTCGCCTGGTTCACCGTCTTGATGGGGTCAGCGACCGGGATCACCCCGGCACTGTCGGTGAGCCACCTGCCCGGGTTGCCCCCCCAACCTCGCGAAGGGATTGCCGTCACATGGAGCGTCCCTGCTGCGGAAACGGGTCTTGAGCCGGCGCGGACATCGAGCGAGACAAGGAGCGCATCAACCATGTTGAAGAAGCTGTTGCGAGGCCACCGTGCTGTGCGGATCGGCGCAGCACTGACTGGCGCGGCGGCGCTGGCGATCGGGTTCGCCAGCCCTGCGTTGGCGGCTCAGAACGTGAACAACGGGAACGCCGGCAATGCGAACGCCCAGAACGCCATCATCGTCGAGGGCGGAGCGCAAGCCTCGTATCAATTGATGCTGGCCGAGGCCACTATCTTCAACCAGGCCCCAGGGTGTGACCTCGCGGGACTCAGCGGAGCCGAGCAGCCACTCGACTACGGGGGCCTAGGGCTCAACGGCGAGCCCTGGCTCGAAGAGACCCCGGCGACAACGGTGCAGTTCCCCGGCGTCACCGTGACCGCCGGCGCCAAGAAGTTCATCCTGTCGGGCCTCACCACGGGCGACAACGTCCAAATCGGAGACGGAACGCCCGCTCGACATCCAACGGGCCTCGTGACGACCCCAGGGGTCGCTGTACCAACCCTCCTGCTCGGAACGCACCCGCACCTCCCCGAGCGCACTGTACGTTGCTGCGGGTTCGCGGCACGGCGCTCAGGCCGGCTGGGTGGTCAGGCTGACTTGCGACGCTGGCGGACGATCCGCCGGCGCTCGCGCTCCGTCGTCCCTCCCCAAATGCCCTCACGCTCGCGGTGGGCCAGCGCGTGCTCGAGACACGCCTGTCGAACCGGGCAGACGGCGCAAATGGCCTTGGCCTCGGCCGCGTCGGCCTCGTCCTCCGTGACTGGGTAGAACCCCTCGACGTCCAGGCCCCGGCAGGCTGCCAGCTTGCGCCACGTGGTGGCGGTCATGGGAAACACATCCTCGATAACGAACAAACAGGTGGATACTTGCATTCGCCCTGGTCGGGACCATCTGGGCAGGTCTGCCGACCGCACCATCCCCGATTTCGGCGAACGACGAGTATGGCCTATCCGATGAGCATCTGTAAAGACATGCGCAAAGAATTGTCCCTGGTCAGCCTATCGGTAGGGGCTTTGTTGTGCCGCGCAGGTCACCCAGGAGTTCGGCGCGGACCGCCAGGGGCAGGACGGTGCCGGGCGTCGTAGGCGGGGTGGGTCGAGACCAGGGTGACCTCGGAGGCGTCGCCGAAGGCCGCCACCTGCGCATCCGTGAAGCCAAAGCGGATGTAGTGGACGGCAGGCGTCACCGTCTCGCGGGTGAGGGCGGCGGCATGCTCCTCCTCGGGCACGCTCGTCACCCGGTCCCCGTCGAACTCCAGGGCCACCTGCCGCTCGATCCCCACCAGGCGCGGCAGCCACTCGCGCAGCGCTTCGTCGGAGGTCAGCTCGATGAAGAGCGTGGCCGAGAGCTCACGCTCCCCCGGCAGCAGCCGGTTGTAGATATCGAGCTCGACCTGCATCGCCTCGTCACTGATGATCTTCTCGACCCGGGCCATCTCCTGCACCTGGAATCGCACCGTGTCGAAGCACTCGAAGACCAGCGTCATGATCGGCCCCAGCGCGACGCGCCGGTTCTCGCTTCAGCGCGATGACCCGGGACCGGTAGTCGTCGCGGACCCGCTCGTAGGCCGCTGAGGTCCAGTACGTCGGCCAGGGTCAGCACGCGGACGTCCCCGCTCAGGTCGCCCTCCTCGTGCCCTCGCCCGACCCCGACGCTGGTGCCCGCACCGGGACCCGGTGCACGGCACCCCGGCCGGTCATGAGTCGAGCGTCTCGAGACCCTTCGTGAAGCGCCCGGCGTGCGACTTCTCGGCCCGGGCCAGCGTCTCGAGCCACTCGGCGATCTCCTCGAAGCCCTCGTCGCGGGCCGTCTTGGCGAAGCCCGGGTACATCTCGGTGTACTCGTAGGTCTCGCCCTCGATGGCCGACTTCAGGTTGTCCGCGGTGGCGCCGACCGGCACGCCGGTGACCGGGTCGCCGACCTCGCGCAGGAAGTCGAAGTGGCCGAACGCGTGGCCGGTCTCACCCTCGGCGACGGAGCGGAACAGCGCGGCGACGTCCGGGTAGCCCTCGACGTCGGCCTTCTGGGCGAAGTAGAGGTAGCGGCGGTTGGCCTGGCTCTCGCCGGCGAACGCCTCCTTGAGGTTGCCTTCGGTCTTGCTCCCCTTCAGTGCTGCCATGGTTGGTACGTCCCTTTCTCTCGTCTGTGTCGCTTGTGGTTATTGCAAAATCTTGGCTGCGAGCTGCCCGGCACTCGTCGCACAGGCCGCGGAAGACGACCTCGGCGCTGTCGACGTTGAAGCCCTGGGCGGCTCGGCGGGCCACCTTCAGGCCAGAGAAGTCGACCGCCAGGTCGCGCACCTTGCCACAGGAGCGACAGACCAGGTGGTGGTGCGGCGTCTCCACATTGGGGTCGAAGCGCGCGGAGCCGGTGCCGACGTCGAGCACCGAGATGGCGCCGAGCTCGGCCAGGTCGTTGAGGGTCTGGTAGACGGTCTTGAGCGAGACGTTGGGCATCTCGCGGCGGACCTTCTCGTGCACGCGCTCGGCCGAGGGGTGGGTGACGTCGCCCTCGAGGGCGCGGAAGATGCACTGGCGCTGGGCCGTGATCTTGCGGCCGTTGGACCGGAAGAGGTCGGTCAGCGCCTCGGGTGACTGCATGACGTCCACACCATAGCGGGAGGCGTGCTCTTTTTGACAATGATTGTCGAAATCAGGGGTGCGCCACCTGCGCCGGCGCAGTGGGCGAACTACGAGCCCTCGGCAGGAATCTCCTCCCACCATTGGCACCACCAGTTCCCTCCCACCAGGATGCGGAGCTTCGGGTGCCAGCAGTACGAGAGGTCCTTGTAGTCTCTCGAGGTAGTAGCGGCAATTGTCACACCGCTCGTCACCAGAAGGATGTCCACGCAGGACGTTGTTCTCCACCATGTGGCCGAGCTCCACGGAGAGTCTGCTCGTCGATCTCCTTCGGCTCCGGCTCGGGAATCGTGTAGTCGGACACGGCGCAGGACGCTACCGGAGAGAGTGGAGGCCTCGTACCGGCTCGGAGGGCTCGGCGTGGGGTCCGGCGGTCAGCGCCCGACGACGTCAAGTCGCGCCCTGGGCGCCCAGCTCAGGACCGGAGCTGCTCGAGCTCGCGCATGGTGAAGAGCGCCCGCAGGAGGATCCCCTCGGCACCGACCACGTCGGCACCCCCGCCCTCCCGGTCGATGACACAGACGGCGTGTTCGACGACGGCACCCTCGGCCCGCAGGTCCTGGGCGGACAGGACCATCTGACCGCCCGTGGTCACGACGTCTTCGATGATCACGAGCCGGCGCCCGGTGACGTCGCCTCCCTCGCAGATTCGCTCGGTGCCGTACTTCTTCGGCTCCTTGCGCACGAAGAATGCCGGCAGCCCGGTGACCGACGACAGCATCGTGGCCAGGGGCACCCCACCGAGCTCCAGGCCGGCCAGTCCCTCACTGCCCTCGGGCACCAGGGGCACGAGGGCATTGACGATGTCGGCCAGCAGGACCGGGTCGGACTCGAAGCGGTACTTGTCGAAGTAGTGGTCGGCCGTCCGTCCCGACCGGAGAACGAAGGTGCCCGTGAGGTGTGATGCGGCGTAGACACGTGAGGCCAGCGTCACCGCCCCATTCTGCCCGTCCGGTGCGGAATGGCTGGGGACGTCCCTGTCGGCCCCGCTACGCAGGGCGCGGGGCGCCTCCCCCGTCAATGCGGGCGTAGCCGAGGCGAAACCGCAGGTGGCCCCGGCACAGGGTGGTCATGGCCAGCGCCCAGTTGGAGCTCACGTTCGGGCGGTCGAGCATGGCACAGTCGACGCAGAGCGACCCCGTGATGGCGTTCACCTCGGTGATCAACGCGGAGAGCTCGAAGAACTCGTCCATCGTGAGTTGCCCGCGCTGGCAGCGCTCCCAGAGCTCCGACAGCCGCATCTCCTGACCGAGCTCGGCCTCGGCGAGCCCGCTCGCGAAGAGCGCGCGGTCGTCGTCCATGTCGTCGCCGACCTCGTGGGTCCACGCGCTCTCGCTCCAGTAGCGCCGGCCCTCCTCGTCGGAGATCAGCCGCCGGTACAGCTCCCCGGGCGCGACCCCGGCGTCCCAGGGAGAGTCGAGCTCATCGCCGGTCTCTGGGTCGTCCCTCCGGTCGTCGCAGAACTCCATGTGCCTCTTCCCCCTCGAAGTGCCACGCCCCCCGGGGCTGCTTCTTCGCAGCCAACGCGCGTTGCGCTTTGCACCGAGCCGGCACGGCCCAATGCATTCCCAGTCAACGCATCGGCGCGTTGGCGGGCCCTCTGAAGGATTCTCGGCGTTCTCCGAGGTCCAGAGAGCTTTTGGGGCGTCAGGGGATGCCTCGGCCACGCCGCGAGAGGGGTGCCTCGGCCACGCCGCGGGAGCGGGCGTCTCAGCCCGGCCACCCCACGGCCCACCCCGACGACACCCGCCGCGTGCCCGACGCAGGCCACGATGGCCCACTCGTCGGGCGACCACGAGAAGATCGCGTCCTGACCGTAGCGGGCCCCGAGCGCCCGGACCGCCGCCTCGTCGAGCCCGCGCACCGCCACGCCCTCGTCGTGCGCGCCGGTCGCCGGGTCCGTGCCGCACGCGGACCACGTGGCCGCCGCCTGAGGACAGAGCGCCGCTTCGAGTCGCGCCTGCTGCCGACGATTCGCCTACCAGGCCCGGCCGCCGCTCTCCGGGGTCCCACGCCGTCAGGATGTGCACGGGTTCGAACCAGGGCCACGGCCACTCGCCCTCCTGCCCCGAGGAGGCGGCACGCACCACGATCGTCTGGTCCTCGCACTCGATCTCGACCACCACGCGCGTACCTCGCCCACGCGTCGTCGGGTCCGAGCACCATCGCGGGCACCCTACGTCGGGCGCGACGATGACCCGGCGGTGGTGTCCTCGTTCCCTCTCTCGGCGCTCGGGCGAGACGCTGGTCGCGTACACCGTCGAACTGGACAACAAGGCGGAACACGACCTCGCTCCCCGATCGGTGCCAACACGCTCCGCGTCATGGACACCACCGGCACGTGCGTCCGTGACCGGCCTCGCCTCACCGGGTGTCGAAGGAGGGCAACGCGATGGCGGTCGGATGGCTGGAACGACGCAGGTGCGTCGAGACCCGGCCGGATCCCGCCGCGTCGCGCGGCACACGGCACGCGCATCCACCTGACTGCCGAGGGCGACGCAGCACGGTGCAGGTTCCTCGCCGCCCAGGACGCGACGGAGCACGCCTGGGTGGGCGCTGCACCGCGGCGGCTACCCCGATGGCAGCGAAAGGTGCCCCGATTCGCTGCACGGTGGATGTGGCAGGCTGGGCCGGTGCACCGCTTCCGGCGCGACGACGGGCTGCGCCGCCTCGCCGACGAGGAGTTCGACGTGCTGGTCGTCGGGGGCGGGGTCACGGGTGCCGGTGTCGCGCTCGACGCTGCCAGCCGCGGGCTGAGGACTGCGCTCGTCGAGAAGGAGGACTTCGCGTCGGGGACGTCGTCGAAGTCCTCCAAAATGGTGCACGGCGGCCTCCGCTACCTCCAACAGCGTGAATTTCGGCTCGTCTACGAGAACCTGGCCGAGCGCCAACGCTTGCTCGACAACGCGCCGCACCTCGTCAGCCCCCTGCCGTTCCTCATCCCGCTCTTCGGGCGCGACGGCGTGGTCTCCAAGGCGGTCGCCCGCTCGTACAACTCGGCGCTGTGGATGTACGACCTCACCGGCGGGTGGCGCATCGGGCACCGCCACCGTGAGATCGACAAAGCAGATGCGCTCGCCCACCTCCCCACCCTCGACACCGCGCACCTGGTGGCGGGGTTCCTCTACTACGACGCACGGGCCGACGATGCCCGCCTCACCCTGACCATCGTCCGGACCGCGGCGCTCGAGTACGGGGCCGCGGTCGCCAACTACACGCCGGTCGTCCGCCTGACCACCGGCACGGACGGCCACGTCAGCGGTGCAGTGGTGCGCCCGGTGCCCGACGACGAGTCGGCCGATTTCGCGGTGCGGGCCCGGATCGTCGTCAATGCGACGGGGGTCTGGGCGGACGTCGCTGCGCGCGCTCGACGAGGGGACGCGCCCGCACTCCATCCGCCCGGCCAAGGGCGTGCACGTGACCGTGCCGGCCGACGCGGCTGCCCTGTGACATCGCGGCGGTGATCCCCGTGCCCAAGGACCGCCGTTCGATCTTCGTCGTCTCGTGGCCCGGTACCGATCTCGTCTACGTGGGGACGACCGACACCGACTACACGGGTCCGCTCAATGACCCGGCGTGCACGCCCGAGGACGTCGACTACCTCCTCGAGGCGGTCAACGCCGTCGACCACCTCGCGGCTGACCCGGGCCGACGTCACCGGGGTCTGGGCCGGCCTCCGCCCGCTGCTCGCGCCGGCCGAGGGAGGCGGACACATCTCGGCGCGCACGGCCGACCTCTCGCGCCGCCACACGGTCACGACCTCCGCGCACGGCGTCGTCACCGTGACCGGAGGCAAGCTCACGACCTACCGGAAGATGGCCGAGGACACCGTCGACGCCGTGGTCAGCCACCTCGGCGAGTCACCGCACCGCCGCCGCTGCGTGACCAAGTCGCTGCGTCTCATCGGCGCCACCACCAAGACCCGCGACCCGGTCTCCCAGGCGCAACCCCATGCCCGCTTCGTCGGGCGTTACGGCACCGAGGCCCCGGCGGTGCTGGCCATCGCCGACGGGCGACCCGAGCTCTTGGAGCCCGCGGTCGACGGCTTGCCCTACACCGGCGCCGAGCTCCTCTACGCCGCGCGCGAGGAGATGGCGTGCACGCTCGACGACGTGCTCTCCCGGCGGACGCGCGGCGAGGATCCAGCGCGCGCAGACGACGATGGACGCCGCGGCGGCCGTGGCGGCGCTCATCGCGCCGGACATGGGCTGGAACGACCAGGACGCGGCCGACCAGGCGAGCCGATTCGTCGAGGCGGCGCACAAGGAGCTCTTGACCGCCGGGCTCGACCTCTCGTGACCGCGCCCACCCCGGTCACGCCGATCGACGCGGCCGGGGCCGACGTGCGCGACCGGCTCGAGGCCGCCGTTGTCGAGGTCCCGGCGGCGCTCGTGGATCTGATCACGGCCAGTGGGGCCATCGTCGTGACCGACGACGACGCCCGGGCCGAGGCGGGGCGCGACTGGTGGCCCCTCGCCATCGGGTGGGCCGCCGAGGGTGCCGTGCCCCAGCGACCCGGCGTCGTGGTCCGCCCCGCCACGGCCGCGCAGGTCGCGGCGACACTCGCCGCCTGCAACGACGCCCGCGTCCCCGTGACCGCGGCAGCAGGACGCAGCGGCGTCTGCGGCGGGTCCATCCCGGTGCACGGTGGCGTTGCGCTCGACCTGACCTCGCTGCACGGCCTGCGCCGGGTCGACGAGACGTCGCTCACCGCGGACGTGGCGGCGGGCACCTTCGGCCCGGACCTCGAGGCGGCGCTCGGCGCGGAGGGCGCCGGGTACACCCTCGGGCACTGGCCCCAGTCCATGGACCTCTCCACCGTGGGCGGGTGGCTGGCGTGCCGCGGGGCGGGGCAATACTCGACGCGCTACGGGAAGATCGAGGACATGGTGATCGGGCTGGAGGTGGTCCTCGCCGATGGCCGCATCGTCCACACCGAGGGCAACGGGCCGCGGGCCGCCACCGGACCGAACCTGACCCAGCTCTTCGTCGGCAGCGAAGGGACCCTCGGCGTCATCACCGAGGCCCGCCTGCGCATCCACCCCGTCCCGACGGCCCAGGAGCGCCGCGCGTTCGGCTTCGACACCTTCGAGGCGGGGCTGGACGCGTGCCGCACGATGTTGCGCCGCGGCGCGACGCCGGCGGTCCTCCGTCTCTACGACCGGACCGAGTCGGAGCGGAACTTCGACCTCCCGGACACCGATGTGCTGATCGTGCTCGACGAGGCCGATCCGGGCCTCTTGGCGGCCACGATGGGTGTCGTCGACGCCGAGTGCACACCCGACGCGGGCGCGCACTCGCTCGACACCGCCCTGGTCGAGCGGTGGCTCGGGCATCGCAACGACGTCTCCGCGCTGGCGCCACTGTGGCGCGCCGGCATCGTCGTCGACACCGCCGAGGTGTCGGGACCGTGGGCCGTGCTGCCCGCCCTCTTCGAGGAGGTGGTCGGCGCGCTGAAGGGGATCGAAGGGACACTGGCGGCGTCGGCCCACCAGTCGCACGCCTACCCCGACGGCGCGTGCCTCTATTTCACCTTCGGCGGGCGCGGTCCGGAGGGCGACGCCGACTGGCGTGAGCGCTACTACCGCCAGGCCTGGGACGTGGTCACCGATGCCACGCTGGCGCACGGCGCCGCCATCAGCCACCACCACGGCATCGGGTTGAACCGCTCGCGCTTCCTCCCGCGGGCCCTCGGCACGGGCTTCGAGGTGCTGCAGGGCCTGAAGGCGACGTTCGATCCCAACGGCATCTTGAACCCGGGCAAGTTCGGGCTCACGTCCCCGTTCGGGCCGCCGCCCTGGTGACCAGCACGACGGGCGGCAGCATCTTGGTCGTCGACGTGGGCACCTCGAGCGTCCGCGCCGCCGTCGTGCGACCCGACGCGAGCGTCGAGCACGAGCACCGTCTCACGCTCCTCCCGGACTCGCCCGCCCCCGGGCTGGTCGAGTTCGACGCCGGGCAGATGGCGGAGGCCGCGCTCGCGGTGGCGCGGGCCGCGCTGGCCGAGTCCGGGCCGGTCGCCGGCGTGGGCATCGCCAACCAGCGCGCCTCGAGCATCGTCTGGGAGCGGGCCACCGGCACGCCGCTCGCCCCGGGCATCGGGTGGCAGGACCTTCGGACCGTCGGCACCTGTCTGGCGCTGCAAGCGGACGGCATCCGGCTCGCCCCCAACGCCTCGGCCACCAAGGTGATGGCCATTCTCGACGAGGTCGACCCCGAGCGCCGACGCGCCGACGCCGGTGAACTCTGCTTCGGCACGGTCGACACCTGGGTCGCCTGGACGCTCTCGGGAGGCGCCGCCGCCGGCTCCGACGCCGTGCACGTCACCGATGCCACCAATGCGGCCGTGACCGCGCTGGTCGACCCCGCCACGCTCAATTGGGACGAGCCGTTGCTGCGGCGGCTGCGGGTCCCGCGCGCCATGATGCCGGCGGTCGTGGACTCCTCGGGCGCCGTCGGGGCGGCGGCCGCGTTGGAGGGCGCGCCGCCCATCTGCGGGATCGCCGGCGATCAGCAAGCCTCGCTGGTCGGTCAGGGCTGCACCCTGCCGGGCCTGGCCAAGGCGACCTTCGGCACCGGGGGCATGCTCGACCAGTGCACCGGACCCGGTGACGGCCCCACCGCGGTCGGCCGCGGCGATGCGGGGACCTTCCCCATCGTGGCGTTCCGTGTGCGCGGCACCCCGACGTGGGGCACCGAGGCGGTCATGCTCTCGGCGGGGACGGCCATCGAGTGGCTGCGCGACGACCTCTGCATCCTCGCCAGCGCGGAGGACTCGGCGCGGGTGGCGGCCCAGTGCGAGACGTCAGGGGACGTGTGGTTCGTCCCCGCCCTGCTCGGACTCGGCACACCCGTGTGGGACTTCGGCGCGCGCGGCGCCCTCGTCGGCCTCACGAGGGGCACCGGCCGGCCCGAGGTCGTGCGGGCCGTCCTCGAGGGCGTGGCGCACCGAGGGGCCGATCTCGTCGAGGCGTCCGAACGCGACAGCGGGTACCCCATCGCGGCGCTCCGCATCGACGGAGGCATGGCCGACAACGCGGTCTTCACCGATGCGTTGGCCGGCGCCATCGGGCGGCCGGTCGAGATCGCACCGGTCCTCGAGGCGACCACGCTGGGGGCCGGGCTCTTGGCCGGGCTCGCGGTCGGCGTCTACTCGTCGACCGACGAGCTGGCGGACACGTTCGCACCGCGTCGCACGGTGGAGCCCGCCACTACCGACGCCGAACGCGCCGCGGGCCGCGAGCGTTGGCTCGCCGCCCGGGAAAAGGCCGAAGCCACGATTCCAGAGCTCTCGGGCATCTCCTTCTGAGGGAACCGCTCCCGCTCAGAAGGAGATCGCTGCCGAGATTCCCCCGTCCCGAAGTGCCAGTCCTTTTCGACTCCTTGCGGCGCTCCCTGGGGCTGGTCGTGTGCGCGCTCCCGGCGCCGTGCCCCGGCGCCGCCCGTGCATCGTGACCGGGCGAGCGGCATCGGGGGTAGAGCCGTGTGGCCCTATTTGTCGCAGCGACCCCTGCGGCGCCCGGGGAAGGGCAGCTGAGGTGGGCCGGGACCCCTGCCTAGGCGGCGGCGTGGGCCAGCGCGTCGTCCCAACTGGAGCCGGCCAGGAGCAGCGGCCGGAACCCCATCAACTGGCGAGGTTTGCCGATCGCCATCACCGCGCGCAGGCGCCCGGCACGACCGAACAGCGCGACGAACTTCCCCTCGGCGAGCGACCCGTCGACGAGCACGACCTCGTCGTCGCCGCGTGGGTTCCCGAGGACCTGGAAGCGGATGTCGAACTGGTCGGACCAGAAATACGGCACGGGCGCGAAGAGCTGCGCGTCGGCGTGCCCGGCCAAGAGGTTGCGCGCCGCGGCGGCGCCGGCGCCGGCGGCGACCTCCCAGTGCTCGATCCGGATCAGCTCCTCGCCGCCGTCGTGGCGCCACACCCAGCGCGCGACGTCACCGGCCGCGACGATCGCGTCGCCCGCGAAGAGCCGGTCATCGCACACCACCCCGTTGTCGACCGTCAGTCCCGATCCCTCCAGCCATCCGGTCTGGGGCGTCACGCCGATCCCGACCACCACGGCGTCGGCGAGCACCGGCGCGGCACCCGCGAGCTCGACCACCAGCGCCGGCACCGGATCGGACGAGCCAACCACGGCGTCGGCTGCGTTCGCCCGACGGACCGCGGTCACCGACACCCCGAGGCGCAGGTCGACCCCGTGGGAGCGGTGCAGCGACGCGCAGTGCTCGCCCAGCATCGGCCCGAGCACCGGTCGCAGTGGGATGTCGAGGGCCTCGAGCACCGTGACGCGACACCCGAGCGCGGCGCAGGTGGAGGCAACCTCGGCACCGATGAACCCGGCGCCGATCACCACGACCCGGGCCGCCTCGGTCGCGGTCACGGCCGCGCGCAGGGCCACGGAGTCGTCGAGGGTGCGGAGCGTGAAGAGCCCGTCGTGCTGGCCCAGGGTCTCGGTGCCCAAGAGCCGGCGCGGCGCGGCGCCGGTGGTGATGACGAGACCGTCGCCTTCGAGCACGGCGCCGTCGTCGAGCTCGACCTTGAGGCCGGCCGCGTCGAGGCCGACGGCGCGGCGGCCGAGGACCTCGTGCACCCGCAGCTCGCTCGACCGCCGCTTGTCGGCCAGCACCGCCTTCTCGGGCGGCCACGTTCCCGCCAGCACCTGCTTGGAGAGCGGTGGGCGGTCGTAGGGGAGGTGGCGCTCCTCCCCCACCAGTGAGATCGTGCCTTCGAAGCCCTCGGTGCGGAGCGTCTCGACCGCCCGCCAGCCCGCCAGCGACGCGCCGACGACGATGATCGTGCTGTCCTCGCCGAGGTCCGCCACCGGCGTCACCCGCCGAACATGGCCATCCACTCCTCCGCGGAGCGTGGCCTGAACACGTAGTTCCACTTCCGGGTCTCACCCATGCTCTGGGAGGCGTCGGCCGAGTAGAGGTGACCGGGGAACAAGATGGCGTCGTCGGGCACGCGGGCGAGCCGGGTGTGGATCGACTCGTACATGGCGAGGGGGTCCGAGCCGGGGAAGTCGGTGCGCCCGCAGCCCTCGAGGAAGAGGGTGTCCCCCGCCACCAGGCGGCCGTCGACGAGGAAGCACTGGCTGCCCGGCGTGTGGCCGGGCGTGTGGATGAGCTCGATCGTCACGTCGCCCACCCGGAGGACGTCGCCACTGTGGTGGCCGACGAGGTCGGTCGGGCTGACGCCGGTGGTCCGCTCGACCCAGGGCACCTCGTCCGCCTGGACGTGCACCGGGACCTGGACCTTCTCGAGCAACGTGCTGATGCCCTCGAGCGACCAGCCCCCCATCTGCCCCCCGAGATGGTCCGGGTGGAAGTGCGTGCCGAGCACGCCGGTCAGGCGCATCCCGTCGCCCTCGACCACGTCGAGCAGGTCCTGGACGGCGTAGGCAGGGTCGACGGCGACGGCCTCGCCGGTCGCACGATCGCCGATGAGATAGACGAAATTGACCATCTGACGGGCCATCATGTCGCCCTGCGCGAAGTCGCGACCCGAGAGCAGCTGGCGGAAGTAGAGACGATCGTCGTGGAAGGGCGCGCCGTCGCCAGCCGCGGCCGCACGGTCACCGGCCTGCTCACTCATCGTCGTCTCCTCCCTCGCCGCCTGCAGCACCGCGTGCCGCGCCGACCCCCGGGCTCGACGCGGTCGTGTCGGCGGCCAGTGCATCGAGGCGGGGCACCAGCTCCTCGACCTGGGCCCGGGTACGGCGCAGGCGGCGGTCGAGTTCGTCGATCAGCGCCGTGGCGCGCTCGAGGCGCGTCACCAGCACGTCGACGTCGACCTCGCGCTGCTCGAAGAAGTTGACGATCGAATCGAGCTCGCGGCTGGCGTCGGTGTAGCTCAACGACTCCACCGCGACGGGCTCGTCCTCACTGCTGTCGCTCACGTGTTCCCATCCTCGGTTCCGTCGGCGCCGTCGGAGGAACCATCGGTCGGCGCCGTGCGCTCGACCCGGCTGCGCACGGTTCCGTCGGCAAAGCGCGTCACGATCTCCTGGTGCGGCGCCAGCTCACCTGCGCCGCGCACCAGTGACCCGTCGGTGGTCAGGGTCAGGCTGTAGCCGCGCTCGAGCTGTCGGTCCACGTCGTAGGCCGCCAACAGCCGGCGCCAGCCGTGCAGCCGTTCGTCCTGGCGGGCGAGGTGGCCCGTGCTCAACGGGCCCAGGCGCGCCGCGTGGGCGCGCAGGCCGGCCTCGCAGGACTCGAGCCGCCCCGGGGCGGCGCGACCGAGCGTCGTGGCCCGGTTGGACAGGCGGTCGCGGTGGACACGGAGCTGGTGGCGGGCCGCCGCGGTCAGGTGGCGCCGCGCCTGCGCGTCGCGGGACTCGGCGTCGGCGAGGAAGGTGGGCACGCGGCGGGCCAGCTGCTCGGCCGGCTCGGCCACGTGGCTGGACCACCAGCCGCGGGCAGCGGTGACGAGATGCTGCCCGCACTCGGTCGGTGTGATGCACACCTGTGCCGCGACCACGTCGGCCACCGTCTCGTCGCCGGTGTGGCCGATGCCGGTGAACACGGGCTTGGTCGACGCGGCCACCGCCCGCGCCACGACCTCGGTCTCGAACGCGGCCAGGTCCGCCCGGGCGCCGCCGCCGCGCACGACGGCGATGACGTCGCAGTCGCTCCTCGACAACATGGTCAGAGCGCGGGCGATGGATGCCGGCGCCCCCGGGCCCTGGACGGGCACCTTGACGTGCGAGACGCGGAAGCCGAGCCCTGAGGTGGTCAGCTGCCCGAGGAAATCGCGGCAGCCCTCGGTGCCGGGGCTGGCCACCAGCCCGACGTGCAGCGCGACCTCGGGGAGCGGGACCGCGGCGTTGGCGCGCAGCAGGCCCTCGGCCTCGAGGGTGCGCAGCAGCTGGGCCCGCTGGGCGGCGATGCGGCCGAGCAGCGCGGTGACGTCGACGTCGGCGAGGATGAGGCTGATCTCGCCTTTGGCCCGGTAGAGATCGAGCGTGCCCCGCAGGACCACCACCATCCCCTCCGCCAGCTCGATCCCGGCCTTGGACAACCGGTGCCGCAGCAGTGCCCACGAGGTGCGCCAGCACTTGACGCTGAGGGTCGGCACCCCGGCGCGCCCGACGCGAGCGGGTCGCCCGCCCGTCGTCCTCGGGGTCGACCAGGTCGAGGAAGAGGTGGCCCGAGCGGTGGTCGGAGAGATGCGCGATCTCGCCGCGGACCCACAACGGCCGGTTGCGCGGGAAGGCGCGGGCTGAGCGCGCCCTCCACCGACTCGTAGAGGCCGCCGATGGAGAGGACGTCGGGGTGGGTGTCGCGAGGGAGGTCGGGGTCGTCGGCGCCCGAGCCGTCGCCGGCCGGGCGGGAGGGGGCCCGGCCGCCGGACGCGCCCGGGTCCTCGTCGGGGGCGGCGGCCAGCGGCGGAGCCTCGGGATCGAAGAGTTGACGGGAGCCGCCGGGCACGCTCGACACCCTACCGATGCGCTGTGCGGTCACCGGCATGGGCGGGCGGGTGGCACAATCGGGGTGACGGTGAGCCGGCCAGGTGGCCGCGGCACGGACCGGCAACGGGATCGTGTCGAGGAAGGTCGGGACTCCACAGAGCAGGGTGCTGGCTAACGGCCAGTCGGGGTGACCCGCAGGACAGTGCCACAGAAAGGAAACCGCCGATGGCGGGCTGCGGCTCGCACAGGTAAGGGTGAAAGGGTGCGGTAAGAGCGCACCAGCATCGAGGGCGACCTCGATGGCTCGGTAAACCCCACCCGGAGCAAGGCCAAGCGTGGGAGACGGGCTGCTCGTCCGGTCTCTGAGAAGGGACGCTCCCCAGGTAGGCCGCGCAGATGGATGGCCACCCAGGCTTTCTGCCTCATATCGAGGCGGGGGCCGGACAGAATCCCGCCTACAGGCCGGCTCACCGTCACCCAGTCTGCGCGGAGAAGGCCACCGAGCCTTCTCGTGGTCAGCCGGCGGATCCCCGGAACGGCGCGTCGCCGAAGGCGAAGACACCACCGTCTGCCGCGACCATCCAGTAGCCGTTGCCGTCGCTGGTGGATGCCATCTCCGTCACCGGCTGGTTCAACACGATGCTCCCGGTGGAGCCGTAGAAGGTCGCGTCGAAGGAGAAGACGCCGCCGTCGCTGGCAACCAGCCAGTAGCCGCCGGCGTTGTTCTCGGCCATGCCGACGACGGGCTTGTTGAGGTGCATACCGCCCATCGATCCGCGGAACACGGCGTCACCGAAGCTGAACACGCCGCCATCCGAGGCAACCATCCAATAGCCCTTCCCGTCCTGGGTCGACGCAATTCCCACGACCGGCTCGTTCAGTGACGTGCCCGGCGGCAGGACACCGGGAACGGAGCCGTAGAAGGCTGCATCTCCGTAGGAGAAGATGCCGCCGTCGCTGGCCACGAGCCAGTAGCCGCCATGGTCGGGCGTGGACGCGATACCCACGATCGGCGCGTTCAGCGGCATACCGCCCTGAGATCCGAAGAACGGGGCGTTATAGGCAAAGACGCCACCGTCAGCGGTGGCGATCCAATAGCCGCCGCCGCCCGCGTTGGCGACACCGGCCACCGCCACGTTCCCGAACGGCGTGCCGAGGTTGGCCGCCGTGCCGAAGGGACTCACGCCACCGCCCCGCTGCACCAACCAGTAGCCGAGATTCCCGTCGGCGCCCGCCATCCCGACGTACGTCTCGGGATTGGGGATCGCCACGATGGGCGCTTGCAGCGTCGCGCTGCTCACATTTCCGAAGCTGCTGCAGGGCGACGCCGCCCCATTGATCGAAACCGACGTCGTCGCGATCCCTTGACCCGATGCGAAGAAGTCGTAGGGCAACGACTGCCGGGTCGGCGCAGTGCGGCGACCACTCCCAGAGGATGTCGGGCGCGGGCTGCCCGGGCGAAAAGCTCACGGTGACAGACTCGGGCACACCGTTGCCGACGACGTTGGACGGCCGGGTGCCCCCCGCAGTCTCGATGGTGCCGGTGACGGACACGTGCGCGTTGCACGACTCGCCCGGAATTGCCGGCGCGGTCGGGACGTCAAAGACAATGCTGCCCAAGGCACCTTGTAGCTGCGGAGTCCCGAGAACCACACCACAGCCGGCCGCGCCGGCCGGCGCCGTGCCCACGTCAAGGGCAACCGAGACGACAGTGAGCGACGCGGACGAGACGACGAAAGCTGCGGCGAGACGCCCGAACCGACCACGAACCTGGGTCCACACACCTGACATGGCACCCTCCCTGACTGGAAGCCCCCTCAGGCCCTCCGAGCAATTTGTTAGCACCACACCGCAGTCCCTGCTCGGGAGCGAGCAGCCGGGGGCCGGACGGAATCCCTCCTACAAGCCGGCTCACCGCCGCCGAGCCGCCGGGGTCCCCTAGAACCCCGTCGCCGCGATGATGGCCCCGTTGAGGTGGGTACCGGCCATCGACCCGTCGCTGGGCGCCTCGCCGTAGTTGTAGACCGAACCGTTGGCCGAGGCCACCCAGTAGCCCGCGCCGTCGGGGGTGGTGAAGATGGCCGTGGCCGGGTTGAGCCCTCCTGTCTCCCCCACCGGACCGCCAAGCTCGGCCGCGTCGCCGTAGGCAGAGACCTGGCCGGCCGCATCGAGGATCCAATAACCGTCACGGTTCGGAGTCCGCACCATTGAGGTGGTCGGTGAGCCTTGCGGTCCCGGGGCACCGAAGTAGCGAGCGTCACCGAAGGTGTACACGTGTCCAGTGGCGGTGACGAGCCAGTAGCCGTTGCCGGAGGCGTTAGGGGACGATGCCGACGATGTTTTCAAAACGAGTGCGCGCCGTCGGGGGCGATGAGGTTAGTGGCGGGCTTCATGAGCAGCCGGAGGGTTGGAGGGATAGGGTCGGGCGATGGGTCGCGCAACGCAGCGAGCATCTCACTTCTTGTTCGCGAGGGTCAGGCCGTATCTGCCTCCCGAAAGGCTCCAGCGCGTGGGGATCAACTGGCTCGATGACCACAACCACCACCGCTTCGTCAGGCACTACGGACCATTCACGACACCAGCTGACATTTCCGCAAGCGAGATTGGCGGTTTGGAAAAAACCTCGGGCCAGATACGCCCAGAACTTGTCCAGTTCGTGGAGCAAGCAGCGGCCCTGCACCCGATTACTCGGCTCTTCCTCCCTGGAGAGCCCAAGCGCGTCGTCCCTGCGTATGCAGAATGGTTACAGATCGACCCCGGCGGCATCGTCACCGCGGGTCTCAACGAGGGCGACGATTTCCACTGGAACTTCGAGAATGACCCACCGTCGAGTCTCGGCACGTACTCACTCATCGTGTCCCAGGCGATGCTCGAACATCTCATCGACCCCTACAAGCATGTTCGGGACCTCTTTTCGCTGCTCGACGACCACGGCGACTTGATCCTCCACACCGTCACCCCGTCGTTCGACTATCACCGCTGCCCGATCGACTGTGTGCGGTTCTTCCCTGACTGGTTCGAGAACGTGGCCGACCGGATCGGTGCCGAGGTGAAGGCCCGCTTCGTCGGGCACTGGCGCATCATGTATCACCTCACGCCACTTTGAGTCTCGGAACGGACCCACTACCGACAGATCAGGTGCCGCGGCTCTTGGCCTTGCTCGCACCCCTGATCTCCTCGGCGGCCATGAGGCGGGCCACCTGGTCCCGACCGACGTCGAGGTCGGCCCGACGAGCCCCTATCCAGAGTTTGCGCCGGCCGTAGAACCAAGTAGTTGTGCACCCACAGCACCACCAAAAGCGGGGCGAGGACGGCGTCACGAATCGCCGGGCCGAAGGGCGGCGTCGGTGGTATTCCTGAGTGGATATGGTGTCGGACGATGCCGGTCGTGTCGGACAAGCTCGTTTATCTCGAGCTGCAAAAGACGGCTTCGACCTTCCTCTCCTCGATATTGGTCGATCTGTTCGGGGCTCGCTCGAGCCGCCCCAGGCATGCTCGGCTGCTCGCCGAAGATCGGTCCAAGTTCGTCATCGGGTCGGTACGCAACCCGTGGGACTACTACGTGTCACTTTGGTCCCATGGCTGCCGCGGCAAGGGAGGGATACACAGGCTGTCCACGCAGAGGAGATTGCAGCACGCAATCCGCCAACTTCCTGACGTCGGGCCCCTGCTCCGCGAGACCACGAAGCCGACCCGCCGCTGGCGTGCGCACTACGCGGAGCCGCACTCGCCCGAAAATTCAACAGATGGCTCCTCGACGTGCATGCCCCGGCGCGCGCCGCTCAGATTGACCCCGCATTCGGGGCGACCGAGATGCGACGCGTCGCCGGATTGGCGACCTACCGCTACTGCCGTCTCTACACGGACGACGTCCGCTCCGTCTTTGCGTCCGCGACGGAGTCGACCCTCCGTAGCGCGGTGTCGGAGAACTACCTCCCCCAGGCAATGATCCGTTTCGAGAATTTGGCGGACGATCTGATCGCGACGACGCGGGCCGCCGGCTACGTGGTCGACGAGACGCTCGAGCGGGCGGTACGCGAGCGGGCGGCCAAGCCGGTCAATCACTCCGATCACAAGCCCTACTGGGAGTACTACGACGACACCTCGAGGGAGATCGTGCGGCGGCGCGACGCCGTGATCATCGAGCGGCACGGCTACACCTTCGGCTCTTAAGGAGACACCTCGGCGGGCCTGGCCTCGAGGGCGCAGTTTCGCGCCGCGGGGACGCAGGTGACGGTCACGAGCTGTTCGGCGACCGAGCGCGGCGAGTCGCCGTCGCGGGAATTCATGCAACGACGGCCGTAGTTCGCGGCGAGCTGGGAAGCGGGGCGATCAGCCGAGGTCGGACGACAGCGTGGGAGGCCCGTTCCTGCAACAGGCCTCCTCGGCGAATTGTCATGGTGTCGCACGATGCCGGTCGTGTCGGACAAGTTCGTTTATCTCGAGATGCAAAAGACGGCTTCGACCTTCCTCTCCTCGATATTGGTCGATCTGTTCGGGGCGCGCCCGACCGTCAGGCACGGTCGGCTGCTCGACGAAGATCGGTCCAAGTTCGTCATCGGGTCGGTACGCAACCCGTGGGACTACTACGTGTCACTTTGGTCCTTTGGCTGCCAAGGAGAGGGAGGGACGCGCAAGCGGGCCACGCAGAGGAGATGGCAGCGCGCCATCCGCCAACTTCCTGACGTCGGGCCCCTGCTGCGCGAGACCACGAAGCCGACCCGCCGCTGGCGTGCGCACTACGCGGAGCCGCACTCGCCCGAAAATTCAACAGATGGCTCCTCGACGTGCATGCCCCGGCGCGCGCCGCTCAGATTGACCCCGCATTCGGGGCGACCGAGATGCGACGCGTCGCCGGATTGGCGACCTACCGCTACTGCCGTCTCTACACGGACGACGTCCGCTCCGTCTTTGCGTGCGCGACGGAGTCGACCCTCCGTAGCGCGGTGTCGGAGAACTACCTCCCCCAGGCAATGATCCGTTTCGAGAATTTGGCGGACGATCTGATCGCGACGACGTGGGCCGCCGGCTACGTGGTCGACGAGACGCTCGAGCGGGCGGTACGCGAGCGGGCGGCCAAGCCGGTCAATCACTCCGATCACAAGCCCTACTGGGAGTACTACGACGACACCTCGAGGGAGATCGTGCGGCGGCGCGACGCCGTGATCATCGAGCGGCACGGCTACACCTTCGGCTCTTAAGGAGACACCTCGGCGGGCCTGGCCTCGAGGGCGCAGTTTCGCGCCGCGGGGACGCAGGTGACGGTCACGAGCTGTTCGGCGACCGAGCGAGCCGGGCAGGGGCGCGCCGCGCGGGCCAGAGCGCGGGCCGGGCGGGCCAGAGGGGCTACGGCGGGGCCGCTCGCTGGGCCTGGGCGATCGTGCGGCTGAGCCAGCGCGCTGCCAGAGGGATGAACACCGCCCCGGTTCGGCCGTGAAGCCGAGATGGGCGTCTCCGGGCCGGTGTGGCATCGTGCGATTTCGCGCCGGGTTGTCCCAACCGGCAGCGCCCTTCTGCTGCCCACGCTTGCGGGACCGGACTTCCATGGCCAGACTTCGTCTCGGTGGATGCCGAAGAACTACGGGCAAGGGTCGCGAGCTTCGAGCGTTGGCACTACCCAATTGACCTTGGGGACGGCATCGTGACGCCCGTGTCCAAACCGGAGAAAGCCTCCAACCGGGTGGTACAACGCCGCCGCTATTTCTTCGACCGGCTGCTTTCAGTGACGGGCGGGGATCTCAAGGGCATGCGCGTTCTCGACCTTGGTTGTAACGCCGGATATTGGTCACTCCAGGCGATCGAAGCAGGAGCAGACTTCGTCTTCGGGATCGACGGCCGCCAGATGCATGTCGATCAGGCGAACCTGGTCTTCGAGGCGAAGGGTGTCGAACCCAGCCGATACCGATTCGAGGTCGGAAACTTCCTCCACCGATCTTTCGGTGCGTTCGACCTGGCTCTGTGCCTCGGCGTGCTATATCACGTCTCAAGCCCGGTCGACCTCTTCGATGCAATGGCGGCCACCAAAGCGGAACTACTCCTCATCGATACAGAGGTAAGCCCGCTCAGGGGCAACGTCGTAGAGCTGTGGACGGAGGCGGCCGACGACTATCGCAACGCCATCAGCAGCCCTGGCGACGAGGATTGCGTGGTCGGATACCCGACGAGAGGGCGCGATCACCATGCTGGCCAATCGGCTCGGTTACGAGGCCGTGGCGCTAGATGCCAGCTGCATCAGCGACTTCACTCACGTCCACGACTACGAACGGGGGGAGCGAGTCGCTTTCATCTGCTCGCGAGGGCGGTCCCTCGATACGCTCCCGAAGGAGGTGCACCAAGAGTCTTCGGGAGCACTGGCTGGTCTACGGACTCGCCTTAGGCGTCGATAGCCGCGGCCTGGCGCGTCCGAGGTGTGGCTGGAGCCGCCTGACCCGAAAGTAAGTGCCGAACGGTGGCAGGAGTGCTACGCCACCCCGGCCGGGTCGGGGCACCTGGGGCATGAGGGAGCAGTCTGGGTCGCCGCAGAGCACGGCCCGCGGCGGGCGCGGCGGTCGCCGGCCTGTGGCATCAAGGCCCAGTGGCGTCACGAACCGGCCGGAGCCGGACTGTAGAGGACAGCAGACAGCGCGATCCGCAGGCCCGTGTGACGCAACGTCTCCCGAAAACCTCGCGGCGAACCCGACGCCCTTTTCATTCACGCAGGTCACGACGTGGTACACCACACCACATCACTCACACAACCCGCAAAGCAACATCTCACCTACAGGCCGGCTCACCGTCAACGAGGGCCGTCTGCCATTGCCTTCGAACCAGCGGGCCAGCAACAAATGCCGAGAACGCCCAGTGGCTAGGTCCGCGGGGTTCCCACTGGCGATTTGGTCGTGTCGTAGATGGCGAACTCTGTGGGAGCAAGGCGCATAACGAACAATTCATGGCGTTTGGCAGCATTGTCGACGGCGGAGACCACATCGGAGTAATCGCAACTGTAGTCATCCCAAACGACCATCCCGCCTGCGGCGACCATTCTCAACGTGTTCTCGGTGTCGGGAATGACGCAATCGGCGTCATGGCTTCCGTCCACGATGACTAGATCCATCTGCTTGAAGTAGGGACTGAAATCGAACACCCGACTGTCTCCGTAGAGCTGGGTGATCCGAACGCCCTCCGGAGCAAGCGCAAAGTTTTCACTCGCCCTGACCTGCGCCGACTTCACGCCTTTTATTTCAATGGCCTCTGCTGGCAGATCGAGAGTGTAGACCTGTGCTTTGGGTACCGTCCGAGCGAGCAAAAGGCTGGTGGCACCGTCGAAGGTGCCGATCTCGAAGATGTTTTGAGGCTCGCGCACGGCCGCGATGGCAGCCAAGAAATAGTGCTCTAAGGGATCCATGTTCCACAGCCGGTAGCAAACGTCGCCCATAGGGACGACCTGACCCCTGGCTTCGGCGTACATATCGAAGAAGGACGCTCCGGTGGCCTGCGGTGCCGCGTCAAATCTCACCCCGGAAGTTGCAAGCTCCCGGATGAAGGCCTTGTGGCGGAGGTTGCGGGCAAACGAACCCAAGGCTCTACGCCAGTCGCGAGCGTCCATGCGTGGCTACGCTATCCGTTGTTGCATCGGGCAGGGCTGCCCCTGGAGATCGCTTGCAATGGCAGGTTTCGGGGGGTCCAAAGGTGAGTCATGGGCCCTGAGACTCATGACCCGGATCGCCTGGACAGAGATCGTCCGTCGGCGTGGCGCGCTAGCGGCGGACGATGACGCGCCGCGTGCGACTCAGCGACGACCGGAGCAGCCCGGGGCTAGTCGGGCTCGCGTTCGAATGCGGGAATGGCACGTTGGGCACGGGTCGACCGAGGAAGCCGCACAGCTCGGGCCACCCGTCCCCGCTCTCCCAGCAGACCTCCAAGAAGCGCTCGTTCCCGGCAAAGTACTGACGCACGTCACGGAGGTGGTTGTTGTAGGTCGACTTGTAGCCGTCGGGGTCGATGGTGGCCTGATTGGCGCCGAAGATCGCGGCGTGCACCCAATACGGTTTCTTCATCGACTGCTGGTGGCGGACAACAGAACGGAACCAACGTTCCGTCGACTTTCTCGTGGTGAGGACGAACTTCGCGTCGGGGAAGTGCTCGGCCATCTTCCTGTACACGAGTGACCAAGGGAGATCGTCGAGCACGTCGTAGGACTCGGCCACTTCATAGAGAGGGTCCATGTTCCGGGCGAACCATCCGTCGACCATGAGCTTGTGGGAACCCGGCACCACGGCTTTTCCTGTGGCCCAACTCCGCCGCGTGAATCCCAGGATCTCGCAGGCATCGCCGAAGGTGGTCGTGCCAGTGCGGATTTGCCCGACGCAGAAGATAGGTGCCGATCCCATCCCTCAAACGATATCCGCAAAACAATGAACGACCTCAGTGCCCTCAAATCCGCTTACACGCGTCAGCGGCTTCGCCCCGAGCCAACGCGCGCTGCCCCTCCCGCCGCCACATTCTTCGACGCAAACTCGTGGCACACCGGCCGTGTCGCATCACCGTGTTCGCCTGGCAAGTCGCCAGCTACGTGGTCAATGCTCGATCCCACAGCGCGGTCTCGCGGGAAACGGCGGGAGTGCCCGCCGACGGTCAGGTTCCCCGTCACCGACCGACGTTCTTCAAGAACGGGACGAGGTGATCGAAGAAGATGTTGTTCGGGTAGGCGCCGGCCGGGTCGTTGTGGGCGTAGGTGGTGTGCTCGTCGACCAGGGTCAGGTGGCTCATCGGGATGCCGGACTGTTGCGCCAGGATCCTTCGTGGCGGTGAGCACTCCGGGTCCGCCCGAGATGGGCGGCGAAGGCGTAGATCAGCAGGCTGTGCGGCAGGTCGTGGCCCATGGTGGACTGCACGTCGAGGACGCTCTGGGCCGGGTTGGCGTTGCCGTCGGCTACGGCGGCGGTGTCATCGGTGAGGCGCTGCGGGAAGTACCACTCGGTTCCGTCCGTGTCGTTGACCCCGGCGCCGGAGAACATGGTGGCGAACCGCGTGATCGGCGTCAGCGCTCCCGTCCCGTTCCACCCGTGGACCGGACCCTTGGATGACACACCCGTCTCCGAGGTGCGCCTGTGCCGCCTCGAGGGACGGGGGCGACGTGGCGACGTTGAGCGCATAGCCGTACTGGCCGACGTTGGAGACCGTGACCGGCGGGACGATGTCGGCTCGGCAGGAGTCCTGAGGTCTGACCCAGAGAGGGCGCGTTGGGATCGAGCAGTGCCGCAGCCGACCCCGTGGCGTTGAACAGGCCGGCGTAGGGCGCCGTGATGCCGCCGAAGCTCAGCCACGGCGATACCGACGGCTGATCGAGCGCCTGGAGCTCCTGGCTGGCCAGCGCGGCGGTCATGGGCGGCGGGCGCGCCGCTCGGCGCCCAAGGCTTGCGGTGTCGGGCTGCTGGCCCCGTCGATGTAGACGAGGCCCGCCAGTTGATCCGCTCCGGGCTTCCCGTTGAAGTCCCACGTGGCATAGGCCGTGACGACCGTGCCGCCGAGGGAGTGCCCACCGAGGACGACCTTGCCGCCGAGCTTGCTGGCCGCCCCGATCACGGTGTGGAGGTCCTGGACGGCGACGTTCATCCCCCAGTTCTTGGCGAACTCGACGCTCGAGTTCGGGATCATCTCGAAGTGATGCGTGATCGACGGATCCTTGATGTAGCCGAGGTAGTAGTCGAAGAGCTGGGTCGCGTTGGCCTTCCCCTCCTTGAAGAGGTGCAGCTCCGATTGGTCCTCGAGCAAGTTCTCTCGCCGTTCCACCGACCAGACCTGCCAGCCCGGCACCTTGGACACGATCCACTTGGCCAGGGGCACGAAGTAGGCACTGCCCGCCGAGGTACCCGGTTCCAGCACGAGCACGTTCTTGGCACTGCTCGGGCCGATCTTGAGAACGCCGACCTTGTTGTACTGCGCCGGTGTGCCGGGTGCCGCGTAGCTCGGCATCCAGGTCACCGAGAGCCCCAGAGCACTGGCCTGGCTCGAGCTTGACGAGGCCAGCGTTGCCGGACCGGCGATGAGAAGCGCAGCCAGGGAGACGACCGCTGTTCCAGCGAGCAAGGCTCTCGACGAACTTTTTCGCAGTCTTGACACGTGGCACTCCTCTTCAACCGGTTCTGACCATCATGGTCAATGTCCGCACTCGCGTCACGGTGGCGCACACTGTCACAGGTCAGACGCAGCCACCCGGTCGGGACAGCGGGTCCTAAGCTCGCCCGGTGACATCGGGCACACGGGACGCGCCAGCAACGGCAGGGCCCTCACCTCCCCTCCCGCCTCCGTTCGCGCAGGGGTCTGTCTCCATCCGGCTCTATCCGCACAACGAGCTCCCGGCCGACGCCATCGTGCGCGAGCTCTGCACCCAGGCCGGAATCGCCCTGGACAGCGGCTTCGACGGCGTCATGACGAGCGAGCACCACGGTGGTTTTGCGGGGTACATGGCGCAGCCGTTGCAGATGGCCTCCTACGTGCTGGCGGAGCACGCGACAGGCTGGGCCGCGGCCGCCCCGCTGCTGCTGCCGCTACGGCCTACGGCGCTCGTGGCCGAAGAGGTGGCGTGGCTCCACGCTCGCCATCGCGGCCGGGTCGGGCTCGGCGTGGCCGCCGGCGCTTTGCCCCTCGACTTCGAGGTTGCCGGCGTCGGCCAGATCGAATCGGTCGCACGCTTCAAATCGGAGCTCCCGCGGCTCGTCGCCATGTTGCGTGGCGAGGATCTCGGCCCGCTCGAGGGAGACCCGGCGCTGCACGCCTGCCGTGAGCACCCCGTCCCGGTGCTGAGCGCGGCCGTCTCGGTCGCGGCTGCTGTGCGTGCTGCCCGATCCGGTGCCGGCCTGCTCATGGAAGGGATGTCGGCGCCGTCGAGACTGGCTCGTCTCACCAGCGCGTTCGAGGATGCGGGCGGGACGGGCCCGCGGGTTTTGATCCGCCGGGTCTGGCTGGGTCGGTTGCACGCGGGGCTCGTGGCACGCCAGCGCGCGGTTTACGAGGGGTACGCCGAGCGCGCGAGCTCGTTCGGCGAGGATCAGACGATCGCCTCGAGCGAGCCCGCCGAGATGGCGGAGCGGCTTGCGGCCAGCGCCGACGCGGTCCGAGCTGACGCGCTCAACCTCCGGGTGCAGCTTCCCGGCATGGTGCCCGAGGAGGTCCGAGAGCAGATCTCCGCTCTCGGGACCACCGTCGTCACCCTCTTGAAGAGGGACTGGTCCTCGTCCGTTCAGAACCGTCCATGACTACCTGATGGGCGTCCAGCCGCTCCCGAGGTGGTTGCCGCCGTCGACATCGAGGGTGATCCCGGTGATCTGACGTGCATCGTCGGAGAGAAGGAAGCACGCCGCCGCCGCGACGTCCTCCGCCTCGGTCAGCCGGCCGACGGGGAGTTTGGCGCCCGCACCCGCTCCACCATCGGACTTCCAGATGGGCCGGGTCGCCGTGGTGCGCACCAGTCCCGGGCTCACCGCATTCACGCGCACCGCCGGCGCGAGGTCGGCGGCGATGGTCCGGGTCATCGCGTTGAGCGCAGCCTTGGCCGACGCGTAGGACACCATGGCCGACGTCGTCTTGTGCGGCGAACCGCTCGAGATGGCCACGACCGAACCGCCGCCGTCACCGAGGCCCCGCTCCATGGCGGCTCTGATGAGGGCGATGGCCGGCCATGTATTGAGGCGGAACGTTTCGAGCAATTGCGCCTCGCTGATGGCGTCGAAGGAGAGGGGATAAGGGGCGCCGCCCAACGTGCTGACGAGCAGGTCGATCCGGCCGAAGGCGTCGATGGCGCGATCGGTGAGCATCGCCACGGCTGGCTCGGTATCCATGGACCCGACGACGCCGACGACAGCAAGCCCGTCGGCGCGCAGCGCAGCCTCGGCCGAGGCGACGCGCTCCTCGTCGCGGCCGTTGATGACCACCGACGCTCCCTCCCGAGCCAGGCGAAGTGCGCAGGACCGGCCGATGCTCGGATCGGCCGTCGAACCGGTCACGACGGCGACCCTGCCTGAGAACCGCTGGACGTCCGTGGTGTCCCTCACGCGCTCATCCGTTCGCCCATGAGGGCCGATTCTGGTCGCACGCGGGCCGCTAGGCCAGACGAAAGGTGACGTGATCGAGCGAGCCGATTCTGTGCGTTCGTCCGCGCGACCGCTTGGCCGTCGGGTCAGTCCGTCGCGGAAGCGTCCTTTGGCTTGGCGGTGAGCGTCACCGGCACATAGTCAGGGTCGTCCTCGGAGCGCATGCTGAAGCGCCATTTGCAGCAGACATCGCCCGGATCACGCCGGGGTGGGATGGCCAGGATCTCGACCTTCATGTTCTCGTTGTACATCCTGGTCGTCTCGATCATGGACTTCGGACACGTGGAATGACAGTTCTTCTCGAGGATGTCGGGCCGGCCCATGGCCTCCCACTGGTCAACGGCGACGCACCGGTTGAAGGTCATGATCCCGACCTCGGGCTCGGGCATCTCGAAAGTGAGGTCGAACGCCTTGCCCGGGAGAGCCGTCGCATCGAGCTGGAGGTCCTTCATCCAGTCCTCGACCGTGTTGCCGACGATCCCGAGGTACTCGGACTTCAGCTTCTTGACGCCCGGAAGCACGGTGCTGCCCCAGAGCGTCCACTGGATGTCGAACATCACGTCGAGCCCGTAGCGAACGGTGATCTGCGTCGCCCATGCCTCGATGCATTGCAACAGGTACTCGTGCGAACCCAGGAACCAAGTGACCAACTGGGGTTTCGACAACTCCGCCATGTCCTCGCGCGGGGAGAACAAGCCCGTGTAGACGACTCTCGTGGCGGCCCGGGACTCCGCGGAGACGCTCGCGTTGGGGTCGCTGTACGCCTTTTCGGCCGGGAGGAACTCATCCTTCATGCGCGCCGTCTCGGGGGCGATCTGGTCGTTCCACGCCGTCCACTCGATTTCGGCCATCGTCTCGGCGCCGTAGCGACGGGCGACCTCGGTCGCCCAGCCGTCCACGCACAAGAGGAGGTACTTCTCCGCCCAGGGCACGAAGCGCGTCGCCAACGCCTCTTTCGAGAAGTCGGTGAAGCGCAGGTCCGCCCGGTAGGGACCGGCGTAGTCGGGAAGTTCCGCCCCGGAGTCCACCTCGACCTGCTGGCGGACGTCGAGGGTCGACCTCGCGTAGGTGACGTCGTCGTCCACCCGCGAGAACTTTGGGTAGTGCCGCAGGTCCACGCCGAGCATCAAGACGAAATCGTCGGCGACGACCTCCTCGTCGAGGTGTGCCCCGGGCTTTCGGATCTCCAAGAACTCGTCGAGCTGCGGGTCGTTCGTGGGCACTGGCACCTTCGGACCTCCTGCGCGTCGGGTAGGCCGCCGACTAGCTGATCGGCTACTTCGACGGTAGCCGATCGGCTAGGAGGTGGCAACCAGTCAGCTAGGGTCGGGCTATGAGGCCTCCGGAGGCGCCATGAGTTCCGTTGAGGTAGCAGTGATCGCCCGTCTGGGCTCGACCGACTACAGCGCGGCCCAAAGGCGCGTGGTGGTCGCCGCCCTCGACCTCTTCGCGCAACACGGCGTCAGCGGCACGTCACTCCAGATGATCGCGGACGCCGTCGGCGTGACGAAGGCGGCTGTCTACCACCAGTTCAAGACGAAGGAGGCGATCGTCGTCGCCGCCGTCGACGTCGAGCTGGGAACGCTCGAGCCTGCGCTCGAGGCGGCCGAGGCGATCGACGCGGAACCAGGGGCGCTCGAGGCACTGCTGGGTCGGGTGATCGATGTCGCCGTCGGTCGGCGTCGCATGGTCGGCAACATCCTCTATGACCCGGTCATCGTCCGCCTCCTCGCCGAGCACGCCCCCTTCCAGCAGTTCATGGAGCGGTTCTTCCGCACTCTGCTCGGCGAGCGCACCGACGCCGACGCACGCATGCGGGTCGCCATGGCGGCGTCCGCCATCGGCGGCGCCGTCACGCACCCCTTAGTGGCCGACCTTGACGACGCGACTCTCACCACCGGGATTCTCAGGCTCTCGCAGCGGTTCCTCGACCCGAGGACCTAACCCGGGGCGGCTCGTAGCACAGCGTCCCCGAGCTCGTACTACGCCGGATCGACCTTGCCCACGGCGCGGAACCAGTCGAGCGTGGTGGCCAGGCCCTCGTCGAGGGCGATCGGGCTGTAGCCGAGGCGCTTATAGGTCTTGGAGTCCTCGAGCCGCCTGCGCTCAGGCCTCTGCTTCGCTGCCTTCTTGGCGATGGCGATGAGCGTGGGCCCGAAGACCTTCAAGAGCTCGGGGTCGTCGGAGGGCTCGACGTCGACGACCTCGCGATCGATGCCGGCGAGGTGGCACATGCGCGTACAGGCGTCCGCTGTGCTCACGACGTCCTCGGGTCGGCCGTCGAGCATGTAGCGCTCTCCGGCCACCCCCTTGTCCAGGGCCAGAATGCACCCACGTGCGATGTCCCCGCCGAACACCCAGCTGACGGGGAACTTGAGGTAGCGCTCGATGCGACCCCGCGCCGCGGACAGGAGGACACGGTTGAAGCTCGTCATGCCGAGCGCATTGCTGGCGACCGGCGAGGGTCCGAAGATGGCACCGGGATGGGCGCTCACGACATCCCTGCCGTTGGCGGCGCGGGCCATCGCGTCGTTGAAGGCGGCCATCTTGGTCAGCGTGTAGGGGTCTTGGCTGGGCTTCTTGGTGACCGGGGCGTCCTCGCGGTCGAGCCCGCCCGCGGTGTCGAAGAATGTCCCCGTGCTCACCGCGACGACGCGTCCCATGTCGACTGCCTCCGCTGCGTCGAGCACGTTCTTGGTACCGCCGACGTTGACGGCTTCGAAGTCGGCCATGTTCTGGCTCGCGCCGCCGAGGAGCGCCGCACAGTGGATGGCGGCATCACTGCCCGTGGCGGCCCGCAGCACGGCCTCGAGGTCGGTCACGTCACCGGTGACCACCTCGACGCCCAGCGCAGCCAGCGGGGCGGTATCGGCGGTCTCCCGAGCCAGGGCCCGGACGCGGTCACCCCGCTCCACCAATTGCTTGCAGACATTGGCGCCGGCGAGCCCGGTGGCGCCCGTCACCAGGACGGTTTGGGTCATGAGTGCAGCGCGGGCTCGTTGACGGCGGAGTCGACCTGATCCGGGCTGAACGGGATGACCGGGGCGGACGTCCCGAACACGTCGAGGGTGTGGATGAAGCGGTGCAGGCCCATGGAGCCCGCACAGGCGAAGCCCAGCTCAATGATCTGTGCCGCAGTGAAGTGTTCACCGAGCTTCCGGTAGACCTCGTCATCGATCGCGTGGTGATCGGCCGACAGAAGATCGAGAAACTCGACGGCCAACCGCTCCTGCTCGTTGAGGTCGCCCCCGCCGGGTGCGATGAGGCATGCCACGTCCTCGTCGGTGATGGAGTCGTGCTTCCTCGACTGCATGCAGGGCTGGCACTCGCCCAACTGGGCGCTCCTGATCCGCAGCAGCTCGAGGATACGGCCCCCCAGCAAAGAGCCTTTGCCCATCATCTGGCGCGCGGCGTTGGTCATCAAAATCTGCTGCGTCTTGTAGGCGAAGATCTGCAGCGGGATGGGCGTGGCGTAGAGCCCCTCGTCGACCCCCTCCTCGATGATGCGGCGCGGCTCCGGCGCCATCTGGTCCAACGGAATGGGCTCGATCCTGGGCACACAACCCCCCAACCGCTCCCGGGTCTCCCCGGCAGAGCTCTCTGATCTGACGTCGTCGCTACTGTACTGTCCGCTCGTGCCCATCAATCCCTCGTCCATCTTGCTCACCGACCGCGTCGCCGTCGTCACCGGCGGTGGCTCCGGCATCGGACGCGGCATCGCGAGGGGCTTCGCGGCCTTCGGGGCCAAGGTGGCCATCTGGGAGCGCCACGAGGACACCGCCGCCGCGGCCGGCGAGGAGGTCGGCGGTCTCGGCCTGCACGTGGACGTACGCGACTCGCGCGAGGTCGACGAGGCGCTGGCCCGGACTGTCGCCGAACTGGGGCCCGTGTCGATCCTCGTCAACAACGCAGGCGGCGTCTTCAATTCGCCCCTACTCGAGACCTCCGAGAACGGATGGGATGCGCTCTATCGCTCCAACCTCAAGCACGTCATCCTGTGCACGCAGCGGGTCGCGCGCCTCATGGTCGAGAATGGGATCGGCGGAAGCGTGATCAGCGTCACCTCCATTGAGGGGGTGCGCGCCGCCCCCGGCTATGCGGCATACGCAGCGGCCAAGGCGGGCGTCATCAACTACACCAAGACGGCCGCCTTGGAGTTGGCGCCGTACGCCATCCGCGTCAACGCCCTGGCCCCCGACATCACCATGACCGAGGGAATCCGGGCAGTGGCTCCGGAGGGGACTGAGGAAGGGTTCGGCTACACGGTGCCGATGGGCAGGGCCGGCCACGTCGACGAGATGGCGGGTGCCTCGATCTTCCTGGCCAGCGAGCTCTCCAGTTACATCACGGGCCAGACCATCCACGTCGACGGCGGGACCCAGGCAGCCAGTGGCTGGTACCACAATCCCGAGACGGGCGTCTACGTCCTCGGACCCTCGTCGCACCCGTAGCCGTCGGAGCCCTTCTGCGCTGACGCCGGCGAGCGATCGATGCGCGACGCGGCGATACTCAGCCCTCGCTGCCCAGCCCGACGTGGGCCGACATCCCCCCGTCGACGGCGATCATCTGACCGGTGATGTAGCGAGACTCGTCAGACGCCAAGAAGACCACGACGTCGGCGATGTCCTCGGGCTGACCGACCGACGGCGTCAGGGTCGCCTTCCCGAGGGAGGACACGATGGCGTCGGTCAGATGAGCGCGCACGGCGTCGGTGATGACCAGGCCGGGCAGGATCGCGTTGACCCGGATGCCCTGCTTCCCGTGGCTGGTCGCCACGTACATCGTCAGCGCGTTCACCCCGGCCTTCGAGACGCCATATGCGGTGCGGGTGCGATCGCCCTTCATTGACGCGCCCGACGACATGTTGATGATGGAACCTCCTCCGCCGCGAACCATGATGGGCACCGCGTGCTTGCACATGAGCATCTGGCTGCGCAGGTTGACCTGCATCGTCCGCTCCCATACCTCGACGGAGAGGTCGGTCACGGCCGTGTCCGCGCTCAGGAAATCCGAATCGGTCAGCGCCGCGTTGTTGTGGACGACGTCGAGACGCCCAAAGCGCGACGTCGCCGCGGCCACGGTGGCGATCACCTGGTCCTCGGCGGAGAGGTCGGCTTCGAACGACGCAGCGGTACCGCCGACGCCCTCGATCGCGCCGACCACGCTCGATGCGGCGGACTCGTTGATGTCGACGACCAGGACCGCGGCGCCCTCCCGCGCCAACGCGCGCGCCGTTGCGCCTCCGATGCCACCACCACCGCCAGTGACGATGGCCACCTTGCCCCCGAGACGGTCCATGCCCCTAGGACCTTGCCCTGGCGGCGTCACGCCAGGGGGTCAGGTCGAGCATCGGATAGCGGGCGGCGACTCCCGCCAGCGTCTGGGGAGTCCAGTACGGGTGGCCGGGCACCGGGAAGCCGAGGACGGTGAGCTGACGCTCGGTGGCCCGCCCCACGAAGCGGTACCACGCCATGTCCTCGCCGGCGTGGGGCAGCGCCAGTGAACCGAGCCAGTCGGTGCCGGTCGGCTTGTAGGAGAGATGCATCATGAACCGCGCCGAACCGGGCGCCTGCATGCGCACGCCTCGGTGGTACACGTCGGGGCGGTAGACCAGGATCGAACCAGCCGGACCCGACGCCGGCACCTCGGCGGCGTAGAGCTCGGCGTACTCCTCCAGAGCGAGATAGGTGCGTTCAACCGGGATCTCCGACGTCAGGCGACGCGGCATCATGCGCGTGGCCCCCGTCTCCGCCGTGACATCGCTCAGGTACACGAACATCTCGAGTTGTTGGTAGCCAGGCTCGTGGCGGGGCACCACCAAGGTGTGATTGGCGTAGTCGGCATGGAGCAGCTGCTCGTCGCTCAGCGCCCCGCCGCCGTACTTCGCGCCAAGCGACGCCTGGTAGAGCCGCAGATCCGCGAGTTCGACGCCGAGCAGGAACTCGACCAGGTCGATGACATGGTCGTGTACGACCAGGTCGTTCAGTGCGGCGTCCTCGAAGGGGAACCGCGGCATTACCCGGTGCGAATCGTCACGGAACGGCGCGTTGCGCGCCGGGTCGGCGTCGGTGGCGAACTCCTCGCCCGTGGGGAAGTGGGACGGCATCGCCGCCTGCGCCGCCGTCACCTCGTCGGTCGAGAAGAGCCCCTGGACCACACACCAGCCGTCGGACTCCCACTGTTCCCGTGCTGCTGGGCTGATCGGCGGTGCGTCCATGGCCCGGTCACCGACGAGTGACGGGCTCGACTCTTCGTGCAATTGCTTCGCGGGGACCGCTTTGCTGCCTGGCATCGCAGTGATGATCGTCCAAAACACGCCCGCCGTGCACATTCGACACTGGGTCGAGAGTCGATATGGTGCACCCGGCCGGTTCGGCCCAGGAGCCCGAGGGCCCGACATCCAAGGAGGAATGGTGCGCGTCATCCTGCAGTACCCCGAAGCCAGTCGGGAGCGCGATCGACCTGCTGGACGCGGGCGCGATTGCCGACGTCGCAGTCGCGGCCGAAGCGGCCGGCTGGGACGGCATCGCGCTCACGGAGCATCCCGCGCCCAGCAACTCGTGGCTCGAATCAGGCGGGCATCAGAGCCTCGATCCTTTCGTGGCGCTCTCGTCAGCCGCAGGGGTCACGACGAAGCTGGCTCTCGTCACCAACATCAGCGTCATCCCCTACCGCAATCCCCTGCTGTTGGCCAAGAGCGCGGCCACCCTCAACCGGATGTCCGAGGGCCGCTTCTACATGGGTGCGGGCGCGGGATACCTCAAGTCGGAGTACTTCGCTCTGGGCGTTGACTTCAAGGAGCGCAACGCACTCTTCGAGGAGGCGCTCGAGGTGATGCGGCTTCACTGGAGCGGCGAGCCGTTCGATTTCGAAGGACGCCACTTCTCGGCCCGCAACATCCGGGCGCTTCCAGCTCCCCGTCACAACCGGGTCCCGATCTGGATGGGCGGCAATTCTGATGCGGCGCTCAGGCGCGCAGCGACCTATGCCGACGGATGGATGCCGATGACGGCGCCGCCTTCGGTGGCGAAGACGGCGCGCACGCCGCCCGTCACGACACCGGCAGAGCTCGAGGAACGACTCGAGCGCACTCAAGCGATTCGCCGGCGAGCGCTATGAGGAGCTCGCGCTCATCTTGAGCTTCTCCGGACCGAGCCTGGCCCATTTCGAGCGCGACGCCGAGCAGATCAGACACCGCCTGGGGGAGATGGACGAGATGGGGGTGGACTGGACGATCATCGGCCCGCCCTGGTCGCCTGCGCCCGGCCCGGTGGAGTGGGTCCAGGCCTTCGGGGCGACCTGCTTGCAGGGGTAACCAAGACGCCCGGCGAACCGGGACCGAGGAGGGGTCCACGGTCCCTTGAGCTGGCCTTTGTCGGCGGCGGCTCAAGGGCGACCGGAGTCAGGCCGAATATTCGAGGTGGACGTTCGGGCATTGCCGCCATGGACGGCTTGAGGGCACTATGGGAACGCTCCAAGGCACCTTCGGTTTGCACCGTGCGAGCCTGCACCGGCGCGCCATGTTCGCGTACGCACTGATCATCGCTCTCGTCGTCGGCGCCTGCTCCTACGCGCTGACGTACCGGGCCCTGATCGTGATCTCGACACCGAGCGGGGCCACATCGCCGGCCCCGGCGACGCCCCACACGGTGGCGAGGCCCTACCCGGTGACGCCGTCCACGGCGACACCTCTTGCATCGCTGTCGGGCCACTGACCCTCGGACGACCGGACGCTCGGGCGACCGGAACCGACGCCGCCGTTCCACACTCGCAACGTGACGACGAAGCGGGATCCGCCGTCGTAGCTGAGCGGCGACTCGGCCCGGACGCTCCCGCCCATCGCGGACGCCAGCTCGGAGACGATAGCCAGACCGAGGCCGGAACCCATCTGGCGATTAGGGCCACGGTCGGCGCGGTAGAAGCGCTCGAACACGCGCTCGAGATCCCCCGGTGCGATACCGGGCCCATCGTCTTCGACCGTGATCACACACTCCGCCGTTGGCAGTGCGATCAATGAGGGAGACGGTGACGGTTGACCGGGCAAAGGTGAGCGCGTTCTCGAGGAGGTTGGCCAGCAGCTGGGCGAGCCGGTCCGGATCCGCCGCGACCGGCTGGCGGAAGGACGACGCGGCATTGCCCGGCATGGAGCCCACGCCACCGTCCGGAACGTGCAGCACGATCTGGCGCCCGCTCTTGGCCGCAGCAGGCCGGAACCCCTCAGCGGTCGTCGAGACCACCTCGGCCGCGTCGGTCGGGCGTATGGAGATCGACATCTGGCGCGCCTCGAGCTTGGTCAGGTCGAGCAGGTCGCCCACGAGGCGCTCGAGCCGGCGCGACTCTGCGATGATCACGTCGGCCGCCTGCCGGCTGTCCTCGATCGCACCGTCTTCGATGGCCTCGGCAAAACCGCGGATGGACGTGAGCGGCGTGCGCAGGTCGTGGGAGACCGCGAGGAGCAGCTGGCGCTCACGGCCGCGGCCATCCTCGAGGCTCTGCGCCATGTCGTTGATGGAGCCCGCGAGCGAAGCGAACTCGGGGTAGTCATGGCGTCGCACCGGCACGCGGCTTTCCAACTCCCCGGACGCGATACGGCCGGTCACCTTCATGGCCTCAACGAGCGGGCGCGCCATACGCCGTGACATCTGCCACGCCACGAGCGCCGCGACAAGCAACGCGGCGCCGCCCGCGACGATGAAATAGCTCCAGCTCGGGCCGAGGCCCCCCACATCGCGTGTCAGCAACACCGCGAAGGTGCCGCCGAAGCGGACGTGGGAGCGCTGGTCGAGCTGGGAGCGGGCCTTGGCGGAGAGCGTGATGGGCGCAACCGCGTAGACCAGGTTGCCCTTGCGACCCGACGTCGTCTGCCCCGACTGCACCGCCGCCACGTCGATGTCCTGGTCGGTCAGGTTCTTGGGCAGCGCCTTTTTCACTTTCCCCTGGCGGGTGATCCGGATCACATCGGCGTCCTCGAGCTTGAGTGTTTGCCGCACAACGGCCAGCACGGCGAGGGAGTGTCCCGCGGTCTTGCTCGACGTCAGCGAGTCGGCTTCGGTGACCAGCGCCTGCTCGGCCTGGTTGCGCGCCGCATTGCGAGTCAGGATCAGGCTGCCCGCGCCCGCAATGATGAGCACGCCCGCGACGAGGCCGACCATGGCCAGCATCAAGCGGCCGCGCATGGGTCAACCGAACCTGTACCCGACGCCCCACACGGTGGCAAGCGGCAGGTCGGCACCAAGCTTCTTGCGTAACTGGGCCACGTGGACGTCGACGGTGCGCTCGTCGCCGTACCAGTCCGTGCCCCACACGCCGTCGAGCAGCTGCTGGCGGGACAGGGCGAGCCCGGCATTGTTGGCGAGGAATGCGAGCAGATCGAACTCTCGGGTCGTCAGCGCGACGACCTCGCCGGCGCGACGCGCCTCGCGACGGCGCATGTCAACTTCGAGATCTACCACCGTCACGATCTCTTGGGGCGCGGGTCCTTCCCTGGTGCGCCGCAGAATGGCGCGTACGCGCGCGACCAACTCGCGCGGGCTGAATGGCTTCACCAGGTAGTCGTCCGCACCGAGCTCCAAGCCGAGGATCCGGTCGACCTCGTCGTCGCGCGCCGTCAGAAAGAGGACCGGGACCGAGCTACGGGCCCGGATCTCGCGGCAGACGTCGAACCCATCACGCCCACCCGGCAGGCCGACGTCGAGGATCACGATTGAGGGGCTCTCTTGCTTGAAGATCTCGAGGCCGCGCTCCCCGTCGGCGGCGAGCAGCACCCGATGGCCCTCTCGCCGCAGGTAGAGGTCCACCAAGTCGGCGATATGGGGGTCGTCCTCTACCACGACGACCGTCCCGTTCTCCGTGGTCACCTGCCTAGCCTCCCACCTCACGCACCCCGAATTGCCGGAATGGCCCGATCCTTTACAGAACCCTCACGTTTGCCGAATAGACCCTTCACCGGGGCTGAGCACGATGGTCTCAGCGGGCTGGTCCCGACGGTAAGCGGGACGCGCCTTACGATGAGACAGGAGGAGCACCATGGCACATGTGCGCACCAATCTGATCCGGCTGGGCACCCTCGCGGTCGCTTCCAGCGCCGCGCTCGCGGTCGGGGCGAACGCCGGGCTGGCCGCCGCGGCATCGTCACCGGGATCGACAAGCTCGAGGACGAGCGGACGGAACGCAGTCCCCGCCACGCTCACCGGCATCAAGGTTCTGGCCAACAGCAAGATCACCAGGCGCGTGAACTCCTTGAACGCAGCCATCGCGAAGGCCAACGCGGCAAAAGGACTCGGCTCGAGCCAGTCTGCAATTGTGTCCTATCTCAATGCCGACATTGCGCCGCTGCAACAGTTGAACCAGAAGATCCAGAGTGACACCACGGTCACGCAGGCGGGCCAGGACTTCTCGACCATTTTCACCGGCTTCCGGGTCTACCTGCTCGTGCTGCCGGCGTCGCATCTCGCGGCCGTGGCAGACCGGGACACCGCGACGGTGATCCCGCGGCTGTCGTCAGACGCCAGCAAGGCCAAGGGGTACGTCAACTCCGGTAACCAGGCGCAATTGCAACCGCTGATCACCGATCTCACCAACCAGAGCACGACGCTGGGAAGCGCCGCGAGCGGGCTATCCGCCACCCTGTTGGCCTACACGCCGGCGCAATTCAACGCGGACCACAAGCTCCTCACCCCAGCAAAGTCGTCCGAGCAGACAGCGCGTGGCGTGCTCAGGAAGGGACGCTCTGACCTGACCAAGATCCGTCGGACGCTCAAGGGCGATGGGACGACCGCGGCGGCCCTTCGTGATGCCGGGCTGAAAGGCTCCGGTCACCACCACCGGCACGGCACCAAGGGGTCGGGTCGAGGAGGCCGCGTGACCACGACGACCGCACCGCCGACGACCTCGCACGGCTAACGGTCGACTCTGGCCGCCCGCACGGGGCCGCCCCGTCCCCGTGGCCGTGCACACGCCGAGGCTCATCGGGCACCCAAGCACTACCCTCGCGGTGACACGCGCGGCCGATCGGGGAGGCCGGCCGGGCGACCGAGGGGAGGTGCGCCATGAGCACGACCACTGCACTCGGGGCGGCCGACGTCTGTGTCGTCGGTGCCGGCCTGGCGGGGCTCACCGCGGCGCGGCGGCTGTCCCAGGCCGGACACTCGGTCATAGTGGTCGAAGCACGCGACCGCGTCGGTGGGCGCGTGTGGACGCACACGACGCAGGGCGGAGTGCCGGTGGACATGGGCGGCTGCTTCGTCGGACCTAACCACGATCACATGCACGCACTCGCCAAGGAGACGGGTGTCACCACCTTCAAGACGTTCGTCGACGGCGACTACGTACTCGCGACGGGCGGAAAGATCCGTCGCTACCGCGGCGACATTCCTCGCATCAATCCCGCGGCACTGGCGAGCGCCGGTCAGGCCATCGCGCGCATGAACGCCATGGCAAAGAGGGTCTCCGTCGATGCGCCGTGGGACGTTCGGCGCGCCGCGTACGTGGGACGCGCTCTCCGTCTCCGCCTGGCTCTCTCCCGCCCGCGTCCCGACGCAGCTGGCCCGAGACCTGATCGACGCCACGGTGCGAGCCTGCTTCGCCTGTGATCTCTCGGAGGTCTCGCTGCTCAACTGGCTGTTCCTGGTGCGTTCTGCGGGCGGCGTCGAGGCCCTGATGTCCATTGCGGGCGGCTACCAGGACTCTCAGTTCGAAGGAGGAGTCGGTCGCATCCCCGACGCCATGGCAGCTGATCTCGGCGATGTCGTAGTCCTTGGTGCCCCGGTGACGGCGGTGACCCAGAGCTCGGACCGAGTCGCCGTGACATGCGACGCCGGGACGGTCGAGGCGCGGCGAGTGGTCCTGGCGCTGCCGAGAGCTCTGGCCGCCGGCATCCGCTTCGAGCCCGCGCTCCCGGCGGACCACGCGCTGCTGCTTCACCAAATTCCCGCCGGCAGCGAAGCCAAGACCGTGGCCGTCTACGACGAGCCCTTCTGGCGCGATGGACGGCGTCTCGGGCGCCAGTGTCGCGCTCGACGACCTCATTGAGGTCACCCTCGACACGACGCAGCCCGGCCATGCGCACGGCGTCATCGGGACCTATGCGGCCGGGCCGCAGGCTCGCGCGCTCTGGCGACAGGGACCCGACGAGCGCCGTGACACGTTGCTCGCCATGCTCGTCACGCGGTTCGGACCGCGGGCCGCGCAGCCGCTCGAAGTGCTCGAGGTCAACTGGGCCGAGGAGCGTTGGACCCGCGGCTGTTCGATGGGTCACTTCCCGACGGGCGTCCTCACCCAGTACGGCCGGTGCCTGCGCGAGCCGGTCGGGCGGATCCACTGGGCCGGCACCGAGACCGCGACCGTGTCCTACGGCGCAATGGACGGTGCGGTGCGTTCGGGCGAGCGTGTCTGCGAGGAGATTCTCGAGGCGCCGACCTGAGCCACTCGGGAGCTTGGGCGCCGTCTCAGTTCGAATAAGGATCTGCCGACACGGAATCCCCGGACGACGACTATCTCCGGATCTGGTATCGAATACCGCTTCTCACTCGCGCGACCTCGCGGCGAGAGATAATCGCTGCGCGCCTCCTCAATTCCGTCACCAGCGACCTTGTATCAAGTCTGTGTTTCACGTTGGCGTGGAGGAGACGCAAGTCCGAATTACGGTAGAACCGATCCAGATCGGCTGTGACCTTGAAATGTTGGCTTACATCTATGGAGGCGTAACCGCCAAATAGGAGACAGGAAATTTGCGAGCCAGCCACCCTATAAAACTCGTATCTTATGCCAGTCGAATTGAGGTATTCCTGTATGATCTTGAGCGATTTCCAAATAAGCCCGCTGTCGTGAAATGCGACTATCGCGTCTTTCTTTACCAGCTTCATTCCATGAATGAAATCCCTAAAGCAAGCCCAGTCGGTGTGCTCGCCATCGATAAAGAGAAAATCGTAGTGCGAATCACCACCGGAATAAGCTGAGATCGACCCATCAAAGACCTCGATCTTGTCGACCGACAGGCCGTGGCTCTGCAACGTCGTCAGCATTGTCTCGTGGCTCACTCCAGAGTAGTCATAATTTCTCCCTCTCTCGTCTGGCTGGTTCCTGCCGCGGTCGTCGATTGAGAGGATCGCAGTGCACTTGGGATCACGTAGAAACGGTGTTAATGAACCCCCGAGATAGGATCCAATCTCCGCATATGAATAGCTCGGGCAACCGTGAAGAATCTCCCGCAATCTAAGGAGTACTCGTTTATCGTTTGTAGAAGTTTGCGACGTGACGGGGAATTCGATCTGAACCGTCTTTTCCGTATATTCAATGGACTCACTCATATTTGCTCCATCTCGACGGATTCCCTTTGCGTCCGGTGACGCAGGTGGTTAGTGAAGCGCCCGTAGGGTCAGGCGCCCATCCCCTCGGGCCGGAGGCCCGGCCCGGTCCCAACACCCAGTTTCTCGCGGAAGAACGAGAGCGTCTGGTCGAGCGCGGCGCGGGTCGGCGTGCCCTCCTCGTCGACGAGGTGATCGGTGAGCACCGAGTGCGCATTCTTCAGGTGCCCGTGCGGGTTGCCCGGTGCCGAGTCGATCTCCACCGCGATGAAGGCGTCACCGAGCTCGCGACGGAGCGTCTCGAATCGCTGCTCGAAGCAGAAGGGGTCGTCGGAGAAGCGAAGCCCCAGCACGCAGACGCCTGCCGCAGTCCGCTGCTTGACCGCGGCGAGGTCCACGTCGGAGATTCCGATGTCCGCCTTGTACCGCTTGCCGATCGGGAACGGTAGCGACGGCTGGCTGAGGACCGGCGCCACGACGACATCGTCCACCATCATGGCCAGCGCAAACCCTCCGGTGAAGCACATCCCGACCACGCCGACACCGGGCCCGCCGCAGCGCTCGTGCTCCGACGCGGCGAGCTTGCGCAGCCAGACCGTGACCGGGCTCGTCTTCTTCAGAGCGAAACAAGCAAACTCACGCGAGACGCACGCGGGACCGATGGATTCAAACACGTACCCGGCGGACGCTGGTCTGCCGGGATCACCGAAGAGGTGGGGCAGCACGGCGGTGCAGCCGGCCGCGGCGACACGGCGTCCGAACTCGGCCACCAGCGGGGTGATGCCCGGCATCTCGCTGATCACGATCACCGCAGGGCCGCCGCCGATCCGGTAGACGTCCCGCCTCTTCCCGTCGGCTTCGAACGACTCCTTGCTGAAGTCGTCGAGCGCGGCGTCCCACCTGCCTGCTTCGCCCGTCGACATGGCCGGACCGTAGCATCGACCATCGTGGCCGGACCTGTTCGCTCTTTCGATCCGCATCTCCCGGTCCTGGTCGGGCTGGGAACGGCGAACGATGACGCGCCGGTGGCCGACCTCATGACCGCAGCGGTGCGAGCCGCCGCAGACGACGCCGGCACGTCGCGGATCCTGAGTGCGATCGACTGCATCGTGGTGCCCCAGGGCACGTGGTCCCTGGTCGACCCGGCACGCGCCGTGGCGCACCGGATCGGCGCACGCCGCGCGCGCACCGTGCGGTGCGAGATCGGCGTGTCCCAGCAAGAGGCGATCAACTTCGCCCTCCGCACCATCGCTGCCGGCACCGCCGACGCGGTCGTCGTCGCAGGAGCCGAGGCGCGGGCATGGGCGCGCCGGGGTGGCGTCGAGAGCGACAGCGACGACGCGACCGCGCCGCCCGACGAGGTCCTCAGCCGCCCGCCCGACTTCGTCGCGCCGGTCGAGGTCGCCGCCGGGATCGTCCTGCCCCCAGTCCAGCAGTACGCCATGATTGAGAACGCGCTCGGTGCCGCCGAGGGGTTGAGCACCGAGGCCCAGCGCGACGAGATCGCCCGTCTGTGGGCCCGTTTCAACACGGTCGCCCAGGCCAACCCCGATGCCGCCTTCGCCGAGCCGCGCACAGCGACCGACATCGCCACGCCGGGACCGCGCAACCGTCCGCTCGCCTTCCCCTACAACGTCCGGCACGCCAGCCAATGGACCGTCAACCAGTCCTCGGCGTTGGTGATCTGTTCGGCCGAACGCGCCATTGCAGCAGGGATTTCCCCCGACCGCTGGCTCTTTCCCCTCGTCGCCCTGCATTGTTCGCAAACGGTCACCCTGACCGCCCGCCGGCACCTGGAGGCATGGCCCGGCATGGAGGTGCTCGCACGAGCCGCCGCCGCGGCTGTGGCGCGGCCCCTCGCCGAGATCGAGCTCGTCGAGGTCTACTCCTGCTTTCCCTCGGCGGTTCGGGTGCAGCAGCGCGCGCTCGGCCTTCCCCGCGACCAGGCGCCCACCCTCACCGGCGGCATGGCCTTCGCCGGTGGCCCCTTCAACCATTTCGTCCTCATGGCGCACACCGCGCTCGGCCACCGCCTGCGCGCCCACCCGTCCGAGCTCGGGCTGGCCACGACGGTCTCGGGCATGTTGTCGAAACCGGGCCTCGCCATCTGGTCGGCGACGCCGCCAACAGGCGCCCCCCTGGTGGCGGACCTGGGCGCCGAGGCGGCTGCTGCCACCGCCATCGTCCCCGTCGCACCGTCCCCACCGATAACGCCGACCTCGGCTTCGGTCGTGTCGTTCACCGTCACGTACGGTGGCGATGGCGGGCTGGAGCCGGTCCGCGCCGCCATCGTGGCGGACCTCCCCGATGGGGTCCGCACCGCAGCCACCTGCGAAGATGCAGCGACCGCCCGGCTCGCCGTGACCGACGGCCTCATCGGGCGCACCGTCGAGGTGAAGGACACGACATTCAGCCTGTGAGCGCCCCTCCCCCTGGCCCGGTCCGCCCGCGCCTGGTCGACCCCGAGCTGGCGGCGCGCGTGCCCGGCCTGCGGCGGAGCGCAGGCGTGGCCCTGGTCATCGGCGCGGTCAGCGCGGTGGCCATCGTCGTGCAGGCTGTCGCCCTCGCCCACGTGGTCGACCGCTCGCTTCTGCACCGCGCGCCGCTCGACACCGTCGTGCCGGCGCTCGTGCTCGTCGGTCTCGCCGTCGTGGTGCGGGCAGCGGTGCACGGCGCCGGTGACCTCTACGCCCAGGGGACAGCCGACCGGGTCGTCACGCGGCTACGGGGAGATCTGCTCCGCCATGTGCTCGCCCTGGGTCCGGGCTGGCTGGCGGGCGAGCGGCCGGGTGAGCTGTCGCTCAGCGCCACCCGCGGGCTGCGTTCGCTGCACACCTACTACGCGCGCTACCTGCCCCAGGCCGCCGCCGCCGCCGTCATTCCCGTCCTCTTGCTGGCCTGGGTCGCGACCCAGGACTGGCTGTCCTTCCTCGTGGTCATCGTGCTGGTGCTCGCAGTGCCGCTGACGATGGTGTTCTTCGGTCGCGAGGCGACCCGGCGTTCGGCGCGCCAGTGGCGCCGTCTCGGGTCGCTCGCCGGACGCTTCCTCCAACTGGTCGAAGGTCTGCCCACCCTGCGCGCGTTCGGCCGGGAGGGCCACGGTCGCCGCGAGGTGGCCGCGGCGACCGAAGGGGTGCGCGCCGCCACCATGCGCACGCTGCGCGTTGCGTTCCTGTCCGCACTCGCCATGGATATGATCGCCGGCTTCGGCATCGGCTTCGTCGCGATGGCCCTCGGGCTGCGCCTTCTCTGGGGCGAGCTGGGGCTCTCGACCGCGATGGCGGTACTCCTCGTCGCACCCGAGATCTTCATCCCCCTCCGCCGGGCCGGCGCCGAGTTCCACGCCAGCACCGAGGGACAGGCCGCGGCAGCCCGAATCCTCGATGTGCTCGGCACCGCGACACCTCAACGTGCTGAGGCCGGCGAGACCGGCGAGACCGGCGAGCCCGCGGGCACAGACGGTGGCTCCTCCGGAGCGACGCCACCGCTCCCTGGCGTGATGAGCCGGGGCGCCGGCGTGACCGTCGACGGCGTTCGGGTGGACTACGCACGCCGCGGCGGCGCCGCACTTCTCTCCTTCTCACTGCACGCGCCACCGGGCAGCAGAGTCGCCCTGACCGGGCCGTCGGGCGCCGGCAAGTCGACCGCGCTCAGTGCGCTCTTGGGGTTCGTCACGCCCACAGAGGGAACGATCGCAGTGGACGCCGAGCCACAGGACGCGTCCACGCTCGAGGCGTGGCGCCGACACTTCTCGTGGCTCCCACAGCGACCTCATATCTTCCACGCCAGCCTCGCCGAGAACCTCCGGCTCGGTGCGCCCGACGCCAGCGCGGCGGACCTCGACGCGTGCGCTCGTCGCCGTCGGCCTCGCCGAACTCATGGCCAACCTGCCCGCCGGCCTCGACACCGTGCTCGGTCATGACGGTCTGACGCTGAGCGGCGGCGAGCGCCAGCGCGTGGCACTGGCCCGCGCGTTGCTCTGTCCCGCGCCCGTCCTGCTGCTCGACGAGCCGACAGCCGCCCTCGACGCTTCCACCGTGGCACGCCTTGCACCGGCCATCGAGCCCTGGCTCGACCGGCCGGACCATCGTGGTGGCGGCGCACGAGCCGGTCCTGCTCCCCCACTTTGACATCGTCCTCGCGCTGGAGGCGGGCGTGTCACACGACGTGGTGGCCACGCCGTGAGGCGGCCAGGAGGCGCGCCTGCGCCGCGTCCTCAAGGAGCCGGGGACACCCTGGGCGCGGCTCGGCCTGGCGGGCCTCCTCGGGCTGGCGTCGGCGGCGGCGACCATCGGCCTCCTGGCCGGGTCGGGCTACGTCGTCGGCCGGGCGGCCCTGCGGCCCGGTCTCGGCGCGCTGGTGGGCATCTTGGCCCTCGTGGAGGTCCTCGCCTTCCTGCGCGGGCCGCTGCGCTACGCCGAGCGTCTCGTCGGACACGATGCGACGCTGCGCGCCCTCACCCGCTGGCGGGTCTGGCTCTATGACCGCCTCACCCCACGGGTCCCCGCCGCCCTGGCCGGGTGGCGCAGCGGCGACCTCTTGAGCCGTGCGATCGACGACGTGGACGCGCTCCAAGACCTCTACCTGCGCACGGTGCTGCCCGTGGCGATCGCGTGCGGCGCCTGCGTGCTCGGAACGGTGGCGGTCGGCGTGATCCTGCCTTGGGCCGCCGTCGCGCTCGGGATCCCCCTCGCGGTCGCCGTCGTCGTCCCGGCGCTGCTCACCTGGCGGCGCGGCGGCGACGACGAGATGGCGGATCTGGCGGGCCAACTGTCGGCCCGTATCGTCGACGCGCTGGCCGGCGCGCCCGAGCTGTTGGCCTTCGGCGCCGAGGCCGCCGTGCTCGGCGACATTGAGGCATTGGCAGCGCGCGCCGACGCGCTGGAACGGCGCCACGCCCGCCTGGCCGCCGTGTCGGCCCTCGTGATTCAGGTCTGCCTCGCGGTGGCAGTCACCGGGGTCCTTGCGCTGGGGGTCGCAGCCGTCCACACGGACCACCTGGGAGTGGTCATGGTGGCGGTCCTCCCGCTCGCCGCGCTGGCGACGTTCGAGACGGTACCGGGCGTACCCCTCGCGGTCGCTCGGTCACTCGCCGTGCGCGCCGTCGGCCGATCGGCTCTTCGCACTCGATGACGTCCCCGTTCCGGTCCACGACCCATCCGCACCCGCGGCGCTGGCGCCTGGGGTGCCCGACGTCCGAATCACCGACGCGGCACTGCGCTACGGGCCCGGCCTTCCCCGCGCGCTCGACGGCCTCAGCCTTCGACCTCCATCCAGAGGGACGGCTCGCCCTGACCGGGTCGAGCGGCGCGGGCAAATCGAGCCTCGTCAACGCGCTGCTGCGCTTCTGGCCACTCGAAGTCCGGCACGCTTACGCTCTCCGACACCGACGTCGAGCGGCTCGACCAACACGCCACGAGGAGCATCTTTGCCGTGGCGGACCAACGGGCCCACATGTTCGCGGGCACCATCCGCACCAACCTGACCCTCGCCCGCCCCGACGCGACGGACGACGAGCTCGTGGCCGTCCTGCGAACGGCCCGGCTCGACATGTGGGTCGCCGCGCTGCCCGAAGGTCTCGAGACGCCGGTCGGCGAAGGCGGTGTCGCCCTCTCGGGCGGCGAGCGGCGGCGCCTGGCCGTGGCACGCGCGCTGCTGGCCGCCCGTCCCGTCATCGTCCTCGACGAACCCACCAGCGGGCTGGACGAACGGCTCGCCGGCGATGTCCTCGATGGGGTCCTGGCGGCCGCGGCCGCCGGTGGGCGGAGCGTGGTCGTGATCACCCACCGCCCCGCCGAGGCGGCGCGCTGCGACGTCACGCTGACCCTCGAGGCGGGCCGTGTGGTGGCGGTGTCAGCCGAGCCCTAGGCGGGCACACCCGCCGCTCGCCGCGGCGACCAGGGCGCCCACGGTGGCTGCAGGAGCGAGGTCCGCGCCCAGGGTGTTCCCAGTGCCATCCATCGGTCGCTGGCCGCTCGGGGACGAAACGAGCCCCGTGACCTCGGGCGATCCGCGCAGCACTGTGTCTCGAGCCTGCGCCGTGGCGGAGTCGATGCGCCGTCGTGGGTACACGGGAACAGTGCGGTCCGCAGGCAGTGCGCAAGATTCCATTGGGCGTTGGATTCCCCCACTGACAGGAAAGTGAGATCCAGTGACTCCAGGCTCCTCGGAGGCGGCCGGCGGAGCAGGCGACTGGGGCTTTGGCGGCCTCGACCTCGCACTGCCGGATCCCCTGAGAGCACGAACTCGAACGCGTGGACCGCGACGTCGCCGCGCTCGCCGGCGAGCTGGCCACCGACGGGCGCCTTGCCCGCGGCCGGCGCACCCGGCGCAATGTGGCGGACGCACTCGTCGCACTCCTGCGCTCGGGCGATCCCGAACCCACGGCCAAAGCAGTTGCGGCGCGCGCGGGCGTATCGCTGCGGCTCGTGTTCCACCACTTCGCCGACATGGACGACCTGTACCACTTCGTCGCGGCGCTGCAGCTCCGCCGCCAGTGGACGGGAATGCCGCGACTGTCTCCTCGTCTCTCACTGGCATCGAGGATCGACCGCACCGTGGCCCACCGGGCCGCGCTGTTCGAGGAGATCTCACCGGTCCGGCGCGCCCTTGCTCGCCGCGCACCCTCTTCGCCGGACATCGCGCAGGCGGTCGCCGCAGCCGACACCCTGCTGCGCGAGAGCCTGCGCGCAACCTTCGCGCCCGAACTGACCGAGCTGGCGCCGACGGCCCGCAGCGAATACCTGGGCGCGCTCGACGCCTCCACCTCGTGGGAGCTGTGGGAGCGGCTGCGCCGGGTGTCGGGTATCGGCGTGCGGACGGCGCGCCGGGTCATGGCTCGCATGCTGACCGCGCTGTGGTCGCAGCCCGCTCTCGCGCACCATGCACAGCAGGCGGCCCAGCCTGGCGGGACGGCGGACGAACAGGGTGGTCCGTACGAGCGCGAGACCCGGGTTCGGTTCGACTGCCCGATCCCTAGACGCGACGGACGCCTCCGCCGCCACCGCATCAGTCGCCTGCGCCGACCTCGCCCTCGGGACTCATGGCGCCGTCGGCCGCGTCGTTCGCCATGCGCCGGCGGACCTCGACCGCGCTCGGCGCGGGATAGCCCAGCAGCCCCGGGCGCCAACCGGCCGCGATCTTCTGGGCGCCCGCGCCGTCCTCGGTCCAGACGTGGCAGGTGTTGAGCAAGAACCCGAACCCGCCCTCGCGCATCGGGTGCTCCCCGCTCCCCTTCTCGACCTCCCAGGCACCCGAGGAGGTGACACCTTGGATGACGACGGGCCCGATCGCCCTGGCCAGAAACTCGAGATGGCTGCACCCGCGTTGGCGTCCGAAGCGCTCCTGCACCGCGTTCGAATACCCCCGGGCGACCGACAGCCCGACGAGGTCGTCGAAACTGGGCTCGATGTCGGTGCACTCGGCGTGCGGGTAGCGCTGCATGTCGGCCGCGGCGTCGACGATGGTCATGTCGGCGCGGCGGACCACGATGCCCAGTTCCATCCGGTGCAGGTCGCGTGGCCCCAGCGTCCCGCCCGCCCAGGGCCGCTCGTCGTGGAGGGTCCCGATGACAGCCAGGTAGTCGCCGCGCTGGAAGACCTCCATCGCGATGGTGCGGCGGTGGACGGGGTCCTCGTCCGATCCCGGCGGCGGCCGGAGCGCGGCAAGGGTGCTCAGGGGTTCAGTCACCGGCTCGATTGTGACGCTCCGCCGGCGAAGGGCGCCACCGCCACCTCGTTGAAGCCGTACAGGATCGGGCGCGTCGCGGTTCCACCCGATGCGGGTGACCGACGCGGTGCGGAGGTAGAGGCGCCAGTAGAGGTCCCAGGTCCCGAGGGCCCAGGCCACGGCCGCCTTGATCGGCGTCACGTGGCTCACGACGACCACATCGCCGTCGGGGCGGCGCGCGCCCGCGCCGTCCTCGGCGAAGAGTGCGGCGCAGGCCCCGGTGACGCGCTCGTCCACCTCCGCCAACGTCTCGCCGCCCGCGGGCCGGAAGTCCCGGTCCTCGCGCCAGCGCCGCCACACCTCGGCGGGGATGTCGCCGAGTGGTTGGCATTCGTACTCGCCGTAGTCGACCTCGACCCACCGGTCGTCGATGGTGGGCGTCGGGCCGAGGTCGAGGAGGGCCGCCGTGTCGCGCGCACGCCGGAGCGGACTGGTACGGACCTCCGCCACGGGCTCCGTCAGGAGCGAGCGCGCCGCCCTCGCCTGCACACGTCCGTGGTCGGTCAGCTCGACGTCGGAGCGGCCGAGCAGGAGGCCCTGCGCGTTGGCCACGGATTCGCCGTGGCGGACCAGGATCAGCATCGGCCCACGCTGCTCAGACTGGGACCAGGATGCGCCCGCACTGCTCGCAGGTCGCGATCTCGCCGGGCGGCAGTGCGCGGATCTTCTCGACCTCGACGGAAGAGAGCTCGAGGTGGCACCCGTCGCACCGGTTCGTGATCAGGCGGGCGGCGCCGGTCCCCTTCAGGCGGGCGCGCAGCGTCTCGTAGCGATCGGCCAGTGCGGTCGGAAGGAGGGCCGCCGCCGCGGCCCGTGACGCAGTTGCGGTGGCCAGCTCGGCATCAAGACGGCGTTTCCCCTCGGCCACCTGGCTGCGCAGCTCGTCCACCCGCTGCTCAACGGGCGCCTTGCGGTCGCGGATCGCCCGGAGCTCCGCGTCGATCGGATCCTGCTCGAGCATTGACGCGAGCTCGTGCTCCTCGAGCTCGGACCTGCGCTCGGTCAGGTGACGCACTTCCTCGTTCATGGCCTGGAGATCACGTCCCGACGAGCTGGTGGAGGCGTAGAGACGCTTCTCGATCGCGTCGCGTCGCTCGGTGATGCCGGCGATCTGCTCCTCGAGGTCCTTCTGCGTGGCCGCCTGTGTGCCGCGCCGCGCCGCGGCGTCGGCCTCCTCAATCGACAGCGCCCGCAACTGCGCCTCGGCCGCAGCGAGGCCGACGGTCTCGGCGAGCGCGTTGCGACGGTGCTGGAGCTGCGTGATGGAGGTGTCGAAGTCCTGGACTGCGAGCAGGTGGTCGAGGACGTCCGTCACGCCAGCGCCTCGTACGCCATGCGGGCCAAAGGCAGCGCGTCCACCAGGCCCGGGTCGGCCAACGCCACGGCCTCGTCCCACGCGCACCAGCGCGCCTCGGGGCTCTCCCCCGGCGGGGGCTGGGGGTCGGCGTCCTCACCGAGCAGCAGGTAGCGCAGGTCGAGGTGCGTATGGCCGAGCGCAGCCTCGTGCACGTCGAGGTGGATGAGCCGTGGGCCCGCATCGGGGTGCTCGACACCGAGGCCCAGCTCCTCGGTGGCCTCGCGCCGGGCCGCTGCCGCAGGCGTCTCACCGGGGTCGATGTGGCCGCCGGGCTGCATCCAGATCCCCAGCCGCTTGTGCAGGTGCAGCACCGTGCCCCGCCGGCCGACGACGATGCCCGACGCGGTGACGTGCGTCGGCGACGCGTGCTCGTCGCAGGGCGACTCGAGGACGGCGAGCTCGGCCAAGAAGCGCTCCCGGGCGGCCGCCTCGCGCGGTGACGCCGGCGTACGGCCCACGACGAGCGTTCGCAGGTCCGCCGTGGAGGCGCCCATGGCCGGACTCCCTAGCACAGGTGGCCGGTGAGCACGGAGGTCGCGTGACCCGCAATGCGGACCCGTTGCCCATCGGGGCGCACGTAGAGCAGGGCGCCGCGCGCCGAGAGCTGCCGGGCGACGAGAGACCCGCGCCCCAGTTCGGATGCCCAGTAGGGGCCCGCCACGCACTGGGCCGATCCGGTCCCCGGATCCTCGTCGATCCCGACGTTGGGACCGAAGACCCGCAGCACGTAGTCGGCGCCGGTCTCCTGATCCGCCGCCGCGGTCAGCAGCAACGCCTGGGCGCCGGTCGCCGCGATGGCGGCCAGGTCGGGCACGTAGGTCCCGACCGCCGCGGCCGACGACAGCACGACGAACGTGAAGAAACGAGGTCGACCCGCTCATGACCACCGCGTCGGGCCACTGCTCCTTCAGCGGATCGGGCAGCGGGCCGGGGACCACGGGATCGGCCGGAAAGTCGAGCTCGATCCGGTCGCCGTCGAACGCGGCGCGCAGCGGACCACTGCGCGTGTGGAACGTCACGGGCGTGCTCCCGTCCACGGTGCCACCCTCACGCAGGACGTGGGCCGAGGCCAAGGTGGCGTGGCCACACAGGTCGATCTCGGTTGCGGGCGAGAACCAGCGGAGGCCGAACGTGGTGGGCTCGGTCGTGCGGGTCACGTAGGCGGTCTCCGATATCCCGAGCTCGAAGGCGATCGACTGCATGGTGGCGTCGTCGAGCGCGTCGTCGAGCAGGCAGACCGCGGCCGGATTGCCGCCGTAGGCGACGGCGCTGAACGCGTCGACCCAGGTGATCGGGATCGTCATGATGTCCACGATGCTAAGCGGCCCAGCGCATCCTGCAGGACGGGCTCGCGCTTGCAGAAGGCCCACCGCACCAGCGTTCGCCCCGCCTCGGGATCAGCCGGGTCGTAGAACACGGAGCTCGGGATGGCCACCACCCCGCAGCGCCGCGGCAAGGCCAGGCAGAACTCGTGGGCGCTCAGGCCCGGGGCCACGGGCGCGATGTCGGTCGTGGCGAAGTAGGTCGCCGCCGGGCGGAAGACCTCGTAGCCCAAGCGGGCCAGCCCGTCGCAGAGCAGGTCCCGCTTGGCGGCCAGCTGGCCGGCGAAGGCCCCGACGGCGTCGTGAGGGAGCCGCAAGCCGTGGGCCACCGCCAGTTGGAAGGGGGCCGGACTGGTGTAGGTGAGGAATTGCTTGGCCGCCCGTACGGCGGCGACCAACGGCGCGGCGGCACACACCCATCCCACCTTCCACCCCGTGAACGAAAAGGTCTTGCCGCCCGAGGAGATGGTCACCGTGCGCTCGGCCATGCCGGGCAGCGTGGCCAGCGGGACGTGGGAACCCTCGAAGACGAGGTGCTCGTAAACCTCGTCGGTGACCGCCAGGACGTCGTGAGCCCGGCAGAGCGCGGCGACCTGTCCCAGCTCGTCGGAGGTGAACACCTTGCCGGTCGGGTTGTGCGGCGAGTTGAGCAGCATCAGCTTGGTCCGCGGCCCGAAGGCGGCCGCCAGCGCTTCGGGTTCGAAGGTCCAGTCGGGCGGGTGCAGCCGCACACGGCGCGGCACCGCGCCGGCCATGGCGGCGCAGGCCGCGTACGAGTCGTAGGTCGGCTCGAACATGACGACCTCGTCGCCGGGCTCACACAAGCCAAGCATGGTGGCCGCGATGGCCTCGGTGGCGCCCACGGTCACGAGGACCTCGGTGTCCGCGTCGAGCTCGAGGCCGTACCACCCGCGCTGGTGGGCCGCCACCGCGTGGCGCAGCTCGGGAACGCCACCGCCCGGTGGGTACTGGTTCCGGCCGTCCCGGATGGCGGCGACGGCGACGTCGCGGAGCTCGTCCGGGCCGTCGGTGTCGGGGAAACCCTGCCCGAGGTTGACCGCACCCGTCTCAGTCGCCAGCTCGGACATGGTGGCGAAGATGGTCGTGGTGAACGGCCGCAGGCGACGGGCCAGATACGCGTTCCCCGCTGCCACCGCGACGATCGTACCGGTGGGCGGCGGCGGCGCCTATCGTCGGCGGCCACCGTGCTCAGCATCGCCAACTTCAACATGCACTGCGGGATGAACGGGTGGGGCAGGCCCTTCGACTACGTCGCCGCCATCGGCGCCCTCGAGGCCGACGTGGTCATGCTCGAGGAGTCGTGGACGACGGAGGGCCGCGCCGAGGGCCAGGCCGAAGAGGCGGCGCGCGCGCTCGGCTACCAAGTCGTCACGCACACGATCGGCCGCGGGCGGCGCATCAGTCCCCAGCCCGACCCCGGCACCACCTGGGTCGCCCGCCCGGCCTGGTCGGCCAACAACCGTGCGCTGTATCTCGAAGGGGTGCGCCCCTTCCCCGAGAGTGTCCACGCGTTGGAGCGCTGGAAGCAGGCCGAGCCAGGCACGTTCAATATCGCGGTCCTCGTCCGGGCGGACCTGCCCATCGAACGCACCGAGGTCGTGCCCATGACCGTGCTGCGGGCCGACCGCGTCGAGCGCGCCGCCCTCGTCGTGGACCTCACCGCCGAGGGACGGGCGATCTCGGTTGTCGGCACGCATATGTCCCACCTGCACTTCGGCTCGCATCGCAACTGGGCCGAGCTCCGCCGGGCCTTGAAGACGGCGGCCCGGCCCGACTCGATGCTGGCGGGCGACATGAACACCTGGGGTCCACTGGTGCGCGTGTTCATGCCGGGGTGGCATCGCGCCGTCATCGGGCGCACCTGGCCCGCCTGGCGGCCGCACAGCCAGATCGATCACATCTTGGTGCGGGGGGCGCTCCAGCGCGTCTCGGGCGCCGTGTTGGCCGACGCCGGTTCGGACCACCGTCCCGTGCGCGCCGAGATCGCGCTCGGTGACCAGGCGCGCGCCTCGCGGGCCCCGGCGGAGCAGCGTGAACCGAGGCCTCAGACCGGCGAGGTCGGACCCGCGCTCAGCGCCGTGACCGCCTCGTTGACGGTCGAATAGAAGTGGTCGGCGCCGATGCGGGCCTCGAGCCCGCTCCGGCGCAGCGAACTCCGCAGGTGGTCACCGGCCCGGGCGATGCCGACACGGATGTGGGCGCGGTCGCACGCATCGAGCGCGCGCGCGAGCTCGCGCGAGCCGGTGAAGTCGATGTCGGACATGCCGATGGTGTCGAGGACCAACACCTGCGTCGCACCGCGTCGAGCCGAGCGCGGCCGCCACCTCCTCGCGGAAGTGCACGGCATTGGCGTACCAGATCGGCGTGGCGAAGAGCACGGCGAGGACGCCGGGGACCTGCCCCGCATCGGAGTCGGCGGAGATGGGCGTCCAGCTGGTGCTGTCCGACACGCGGCCGAGCACGTGGAGCTGGGGCCGCGGCGCTGTGGCGGACCTGATCCAAGATCGCGAGAATCGACCGCCGCGGCGATGCCCTGCTCGACCCCGATCAACACCACGGCGAGCAACGTCACTGCGGCGAGGGCGAACTCGACGCGATCGAAGCGGGCGATGGCCATGAGGTCGTGCACGTGGAAGAGCCGCAGGGCGATGAAGATGAGCACGGCGGCGAGCGTCGCCAGCGGCACGTCCTTGAGGACACCTGCAACCGGGATCAACACCACCACGACCGCTGCTGCCCCGAGCGGGCCGGCCTGCGTGCGCCCGCCGGCCGTCACCACGGCGCCGGTCCGCGGCGGGCTGGCATCGACGGGGAACGAACCGAACAGGCCCGCCAGCACGCTGCCGGCGCCGACGGCCAGGAAATCACGTCCCGCGTCGATGTCATACCCGCCTTGTTCTGCGAAGGCGCGTGTGGTCGCCGCGGTCTGGGTCACGATGACGAGCGCCACGACAGCAGCGAGCGGCGCCAGGTTCTGCAGGGCGGACCACGACAGACCGTGGAGCCCCACTGACGGCGCGCCCGTCTTGATCGGGCCGAGAACGGCCACGCCGTGGGCCTGGAGATCGAGCGCTGCCACGAGGGCGGTGGAGACGACCAGCCCGATCAACGCGCCGGGGATGCGCCGGTCGAGCCGGGCGCTGACCGCCATCACGAGCAGCACGCCGACGCCGAGCGCCACGGTCCAGCCGTTGGCGTCGCCCAGATGGGTCAGCACCTGCGCGAACCGGTGCTGGTTGGTGCCAGAAAATGGCGGCAGCCCGAGGAAGTCGGGCAACTGGTGGACGATGATGATCACGGCCACCCCGGAGAGGAACCCGGTGACGATGGGAGTCGAGAGGAACGCGGCGATCCAGCCGAGGCGAAGGAGGGTGACCAGCATGACGAGCAGCCCGACCATCACGGCCAGGATGCTGACCAGGTCGATGTAGTGGGGCGAGCCCGAGATTGCGAGGGCGGCAACGCCGGCGGCGAAGAGCGGTGCGATGGTGGAGTCCGCGCCCACCGACATCTGGGGATTGGAGCCGAGCAGCGCGAAGAGCACCGTGCCGGCGACGAACGCGTAGAACCCGGTGATCGGCGGCATCCCCGCCAGCCGGGAGGTCGCCAGCTGCTCGGGCACGGCGATGACGAGCAGCGTGACGCCGGCCACCAGATCGGCGCTCGCCCAGGCGCGCTGGTAGCCATGGAGCGACGTGAAGACCCGGGGTCCTCGCACGGCGACATCATCGCCCACGCGGATGTCCGGATGTCCGGATGATCGACCCAATTGAATAGTCTCGGACACCGCGGTCGAGGCACATGCCGGCGGCCGCGGCACCGGCCCGAAGGAGGCCCGCACCTATGAGCGACTACCCCTACGCAGACCGCTTCGCCGTCAACCGCTCGCTCCCCCAGCAGGGCGCGAGCCGGGAGGACGTCCTGGCGGAGCTACGCGCCATGGCCGGCGAGGAGGACGCGTTCTGGGAGACCGGGAAGTGCTCAGGCACGATGTACTGCGGGGACCACGACCACTATCACTTCATGAACGAAGCGTTCGGCCTCTTTGCCCACGTGAACGTGCTGCAGCGCGACATGTGCCCGAGCGCGACCAAGTTCGAAGCGGAGATCATCGCGATGACGCTCGGCCTGCAGTCGGGCGAAGCGGCGGCGGCGGCGGGTGACGAGCCGTGCGGCCTTGTCACCACGGGGGGCACCGGCAGCATTCTGCACGCGATCTTGGCCTACCGCGAGCACGGTGCCCAAGAGCGCGGCATCACCCGGCCCAACGTGATCAAGCCCGAGACGGCACACCCGGCCTTCGACAAGGCCTGCCACCTCTTTGGTGTCGAGCTGCGGCGGGCGCCGGTCGACCCCGTCACCACCCAGGTCGACGTGGAGTGGGTGCGCGACCACGTGGACGACCAGACGGTGGCGCTGATCGGGTCCGCCTGCAATTACGGCTACGGCACGGTCGACGGCATCGCCGACTTGTCCGACCTCGCGCTCGAGCGCGGGGTGGGTCTCCACGTCGATGCGTGCCTCGGTGGGTTCATCCTGCCTTTCGGCCGCGAGCTGGGGTACGACATCCCCGCCTTCGACTACGCCGTGCCCGGCGTGACCTCCATGTCGGCGGACACCCACAAGTACGGGTACGCCTTCAAGGGTTCGTCCGTGCTCACCTTCCGCTCCAAGGCGCTGCGCAATGCGCAGTACTTCTACCTGACGGACTGGAGCGGCGGGAAGTACACGTCGCCGGGCATGGAGGGTTCACGCTCGGGCGGCCTCATCGCGGCGACCTGGGCGGCCATGGTGCAGCTGGGCCACGACGGGTACCTCGGGTATGCGAAGCAGATCTTCGAGACCTCCTTCGCCATGCAAGAGGCGGTGAGGGCCCATCCCGAGCTCCGCCTCCTCGGCCGCCCGACCTTCCTCTTCTCCTTCACCTCCGACGACTTCGACATCTACCACGTCAACGACTTCATGCGGACACGCGGCTGGCGCTTCAACGGCCAGCAGTACCCCAACGCGCTGCACATGGCGGTGACAAGGCCTCAGACCCAGCCGCAGGTGGTCGGCGAGTTCGCGGCCGACCTGGCCGACGCCGTCACCTACGCCAAGGAGCACGCCGGCGACGCGCCGAAGTCGGGTGCCATTTACGGCGGCGTGGCCGGCGGCATGACCGAGGAGGCCGACGAGTTCATCAGGGCCGTCATGGCCGACATGCTCGACGGGCAGTCCACCATCCCATCGAAGTGACGCACCCGGAGGCCGGCCGGCCCGACGCGTGGGTCGCCGGCTGCGTGGTGGCGCAGGACGCGCTCGACGAGACGCTCGACCGGCCTGTCCGACGGCGAGGCGCGCGGGCCGAGCCAACTGCCCGGCTGGAGCCGTGGGCCACGTGCTCACCCACATCGCCCGCAACGCGGACAGCGTGGTGTGGCGGCTGGAGGGAGCCGCGCGGGGCGAGCAGCGCGACCAGTACCCCGGGGGGCTCGAGCAGCGGCGCAGCCGACATTGAGGCCGGCGCCGGCCGTCCGGCGGCCGATCTGGTTGCTGACGTCCGACACTCCTCCGCCGCGGTGGCGCAGGCGATGGAGGCGCTCCCGGACGCGGCGTGGGATGCCCCGTCGCGCACGTCGCGCGGCGTGATCGAGACGCTCGCGCGACGCCGTGCTCTCCCGCTGGCGCGAGGTGGTCGTCCACCACGGCGACCTCGGCCTCGGCGCCCGGTGCCGCTGCCGCCGGACCTGGTGGCGGCGTGGCTGCCGCGCGAGCTGTCCCGGCTGGCCGAGCGGACGGACCCGGCCGAGCTGCTGGCCTGGGTCATCGGCCGGGGCGACGCGCCCGCGCTGGCCCCCTGGTAGGCCGCGACCTGCGCCGGCGCCGATCAGGACACGAACGCGTTGCCGGCGCGGTCGACCGCGACGCAGTAGGCAGGGGTCGGGCACGAGATGCTCGTCAGCGCGTGGCCGTTGTCGATGAGGGTGCCGGCGCTCCACGTCGTCCCGTTCAAGTCGAACACCCGGCCCGAGGAGTCGACGGCGCGGCAGAACGTCGGCGGTCGGGCACGACACCGACGTCAGCCCGGACGCATTGGTCCCGGTGAGCGGCGGCTCGGTGGCGATGGACACGGGGGCGCTGAAGACCCGCCCGTTCCAGGTGAGGACGTCGCCCTTGCTGTCGACGATGACGCAGAACGTGGCGGAGGCGCAGGACACGGCGTTGAGCTGCCCCTGCGTGTCGACGTCGCCCGGCTGGGTCCAGGTGCTGCCGTTCCAGACGGACGGCCCGCCCTCGGCGGCGACGCAGAAGGTGGGTGACACGCACGAGATCTGGTTGGCCGCGCCCCAGGCGCCGAGGTTGCCCGGACCAGCCGCTGCCGTCGAAGCGGAACGAATTGCCCTCGCCGTCGATGGTGATGCAGAAGGTCGGACCCGTGCAATCGATGGCCGTGATGCCCTGAGCCGCCGGACAATCGTCGCCGGCGGCTCGCCACGTGGACCCGTTGAACATGGCGACCTGGTTCAGACTCGGCGCGGCGGCGCAGAAGGTCGGCGCTGCCACACGACAGGTACGACGACCCCCTGAGGCGACGGGGAGGGCACCGGCGGCCCGAGCGCACGCACCTTGTCGAAGAACAGCCGGTAGGTCTGCCCGGTGGCCGACCCGATCGAGGCAGCGACCGGCGGCCGGGCACGAGACCACCGACAGGTCGGCGCCCGGCGCGACCGCGATCGGCCTTCGACCACGTGCCGGCGGCCGCCGGCGTCGGGTCGTGGGTCGTCGAGGTGCGTCGACGGGACGTGGTCGCGGGTGGACGTGGTCGTCGTGGTCGACCTGGTCGAGCTCCCGCCGCCCACCCAGCAGCGAGGGCCAGCGCCAGCGCGACGACGGCGAACGCCGTCGCGGCGCGTCCGCGCCCGCCTGCGCACTAGGAGTGAACCGGGAGGCCGTTCGCCTCGAGGGCGCGGTGGCGCGACCACGTGTCGAGCACGATCAGCGTCTTGGTGCCGGTGACCCGGCCGCGGCGGCGCAGCTGCTCGATCACCTGCCCGAGGCGCTCGACGTCGGGAACCTGGAGCCAGACCAGCGCGTCGGGGTCGCCGGCCGTGGTGAACACGGCCTGCACCTCGGAGAGCTGCATGGCCGTCTCCTTGATCTCCTGGAGGTCGGCCGTGCCGGCGAAGCGCACCTCGGTGAAGGCCTGGATCGGGCGCCCGGCCTTGCGGTGGTCGACGACGACGGTGTAGCCGGCGATCACCCCGGTGCGCTCCAGGCGCTCGATGCGCCTGGTCACGGCCGAGGCCGACAGCGAGACCTGCTCGCCGATGTCGGCCATGGTCCGGCGGGCGTTGTGCGACAGCAGCTCGATGATGTGGTGATCGATCGGATCAAGTTCCTCTGTTCCCATGGCTCAGAAGCCTAACGAAGGCGCGATTCGCTCGCACGTTCAGTGCAACAGAGGGCGCCAGAGTTGCTGCTCCGTTGCGTGGCGTCGGGTCGGCGGGCTCGACGCCGCTCAGTCTCAGCGCTGGCGGTGGCACGGAGACGGCGTAGGCAGTCGCCCGGCGTGAACGGCCGGCGGTCCCACGTCGACCAGCGGTCCTCGAGCTCGAGGCCCGCGGCCGGGCGCCAGCGCGTCGTGCTCGGAGGGGCCGAGGCCGCCGGGACGAAGTGAGTAGCCGGCGACGAGGCGACCCCCCGGAGCCAGCCAGCGTGCCGCGTTGGCGATCACCTGCCCCTCGGTGCCCGAGGGACGAAGATGAGGACGTTCCCGGCCATGACGACGACGTCGAAGGCACGGCCGAATTCGAGCTGCGGGTCGGTCAGGTCGCCCTCGACCCAGTCGAGCTCGGGCGCCTTGGCGCGCGCCGCCTCGAGCATCGCGGGATCGACGTCGATACCGACGACCTCGCGGCCGCGCCGGCTGAGCTCGATGGCGACGCGGCCGGTGCCACATCCCGCATCGAGGACGGCGCCCGGGGCCGTAGGAGTCGACCAGGTCCGCCTCGCCGTGCACGTCGACGCCGGCGGAGGCCAGTCGCTCGAAGCGGCGGTCGTAGGCCGCGCCGCGTGGGACGTCGCTCTCCCGCCAACGGTCGGTCACTGCATGCTAGGGGATGGACGCGCCCCCGGGCAGCGTTTGCGTGGTCGCCCCGGCCGGCAAGGCTGAACAGGCTCGCGGGTGGCTTGGACGAGTACTTGGTCAGCTCGAAGTAGCCGGATCCCGAGCTCGACGTACTCGAGTACGAAAGGAGTCCCTGCTTGGTCACGCAGTACTTGCCGGACTTGCCGTGGGCCGTCACCGTGACACAGGTGGAGGACTGGCCGCCGTACGTGCCGGACGAGCTCGACACGTGGATCCCGAGGCGCGCGCGCCGCGCGCTGTTTTCCGCTTCCGAGAAGGCGGCGAGCGCGATGGCTCGGGCTGAAAAGATCTTCAAACGCGAGGGCGAGACTGGAGACCTTCGACGTCAGGCAGGTCATTGTTGCCTTCCCTGTCGTCGTCGTGGTGGTGGCCCCGCCCGAGTTCCCCGAATTCCCGGAGTTGCCGCTGTTTCCCGAATTCCCCGAGTTGCCGCTGCTCGCCGACGTGCTGCAGTAGTACGTCGTCTTCCCGGTGTTGATGACGGCTGCTGTTCGACGAGCCGAAATACGATTTCGGCGGTGATTGCGCGATCGTGACCGTCGACTTCTGGCCGTTGCTGAGCGCCGTGTACTGCGCGTAGTACGTCAGGTGCTTGCCCTTGTTGAGGGTGTTCGACAGGCTCTTCAGGTTCGACGTCGAGATCGATTTGGCCGAAGCCGGGAGCGCCGGGAGGGCGGCGAGCAAGCCCAGGACCAACCCGGTCGAGAGCAGCAGGGCACGGATTCGCATGATCGCAACGGTAGCCCCGTTGCACACCCGGGATGCGCCTTTCGACGGAGGGGTGGACGGTCCTCGGCGCGACCGGAACGGGTCGTGCCGGGTCGCTCCGGATCGCTCGATAACGTGACCGCGCGTGTGCCTCTTGGTGGTTGCGTCGCGGGTCGTCCCCCGGTGAGCCGCTTCTCGTTGGCGCCAACCGCGACGAGGTCCTCGAGCGGCCGTCGACGGCGATGACGGTGCTCGAAGCCGGTCCCCCGCGGATCGTCGGCGGGCGCGATGAGCTGTCCGGCGGCACCTGGCTCGCCGTCAACGAAGACGGGGTCTGCGCCGGTCTGACCAACCAGCCCCTCGGCGACGCCAAGGACCCGAGCAAACGTTCGCGGGGCGAACTGCCGCTGGCGCTGGCGCGGCACGCCGACGGCCGAAAGGGCGGTCGATGCATTCCTCGGCTCGTACAGACCAGTCGACTACAACGGCTCGTGGCTGCTCGTTGGCGACCGGTCCTCGTTGTACTTCGTCGACTTCACCGGGTCGGGCCGTGGCAGCGCGGTGGCCCTCCCGCCCGGCATTCATGTGCTGGAGAACCGGGCGCCGGCCGAGCCCTCGCTGAAGGTGGACCTCGTACGCGCCGACGCTCGGGCACCCGGTGTCGGGCGACGACGTCGTCAGCGCCTTTCGACGCGTGCCTGGCCGACCACCGGATCCCAGAAGGAGACGAACGCCCCAACGCAGCGAACTGCGTACATCTCGAGGACGTTCGGGACGCGTTCGTCGTGCATCGTGCGGGTGCCCGACGGCGTTGCGCCGCCCCGGATCTGGGTGGCGGCCGGACACCCGTGCGTCACGCCCTACGACGAGGTCACCGGAGTGTGGTCGGAGCGCGGAGCGTCAGGCGCGGACGGTCCTCAGTTGCGCACGAGCGGCTTGTAACGCAACCGGTGCGGTTGGTCCGCCTCGGCGCCGAGTCGCTTGCGCCGGTCGGCCTCGTAGTCGCTGAAGTTGCCCTCGCACCAGCGCGCCTCGGAATCGCCCTCGAAGGCCAGCACGTGGGTCGCGATGCGGTCGAGGAACCAGCGGTCGTGGCTGATCACGACCGCACATCCGGGAAAGGCCAGCAACGCGTCCTCGAGCGCACGGAGCGTGTCCACGTCGAGGTCGTTCGTGGGCTCGTCGAGCAGCAGGACGTTGCCGCCGCTGCTGAGCACCTTGGCCAGCAGGACCCGGTTGCGCTCGCCACCCGAGAGCTGGCCCACCTTCTTCTGTTGGTCGCTCCCCTTGAAACCGAACCCGGCGACGTAGGCCCGGCCGTGCAGTTCGCGCCCACCGACGACGATGCGGTCGGCTCCCGCCGGTGATCTCCTCGAAGACCGTCGCATCCGGCGCCAGGGAGGCTCGGCTCTGGTCGACGTAGGCCAACTGCACGGTGCTGCCGACGGTGAGCGACCCGGCGTCGGGCTGCTCCTCCCCCACGATCATGCGGAAGAGCGTCGTCTTGCCGGCTCCGTTCGGCCCGATGACGCCGACGATGCCGCCCGGCGGCAACATGAACGAGAGCCCGTCGACCAGCAGCCGGTCGCCGTAGCCCTTGACGACGCCCTGCCGCTTCCACGACCTGGTCGCCGAGGCGCGGCCCGGGCGGGATGGTGAGCTCGATCTTGTCGGCACGCCGCTCGGACGCCTCTGCTTCGGCAACCAGCTCGTTGTAGGCGGTGATGCGCGCCTTGCCCTTGCTCTGGCGGGCTCGGGGCGACATCCGGATCCACTCGAGCTCACGCTCGAGCGAGGCCTGGCGCGACCGGTCGGCCTTGTCCTCGTTGGCCAGGCGCGCCTGCTTCTGTTCGAGCCACGAGGAGTAGTTGCCCTCCCAGGGGATGCCGGCGCCCCGGTCGAGCTCGAGGATCCACCCGGCGACGTTGTCGAGGAAATAGCGGTCGTGCGTGACCGCCACGACGGTGCCCGGGTACTCCTGGAGCGTCCGCTCGAGCCAGGCGACCGACTCGGCGTCGAGGTGGTTGGTCGGCTCATCGAGGAGAAGGAGGTCGGGCTTGGACAACAGCAGCCGGCACAGCGCGACCCGTCGCCGCTCGCCACCCGAGAGCGTGGTGACGTCCGCGTCGCCCGGTGGCAGCCGGAGCGCATCCATCGCGATCTCGAAGGTGCGATCGAGGTCCCAGGCGCCGGCGGCGTCGATCTTGGCCTGCAGGTCGGCCTGCTCGGCGATGAGCGCGTCGATGTCGGCGTCGGGATCGCCGAATGCGGCGCACACCTCGTTGAATCGGTCGACGAGTCGCTTCGTCTCACCGACCCCCTCGGCGACGTTGCCGGCGACGTCCTTGGACTCGTCGAGCTGCGGCTCCTGGGCCAGGTACCCCACGGTGAAGCCCGGGGTCAGGCGGGCCTCGCCGGTGAACCCGTCGTCCTGGCCGGCCATGATCCGCAACAGCGAGGACTTGCCCGAGCCGTTGGAACCGATGACGCCGATCTTGGCGCCCGGATAGAAGGACAGGTTGATGCCCCTCAGGACCTCGCGGTCGGGCGGGTAGAAGCGCTGCAAGCCGCGCATGGTGTAGATGAACTGGGGCGCCACGGCGACCAGTGTGCCTGATCTGCGCCCAGCCTCGTGTCACGCACCCCGAGGCCGAACGGGTTCGGCGGCGTGGTCTCTTCGGCTCAGAAGCCGGTGCCGGCGATGATGGACCCGTTCAGGTGTGTCCCCGCCATGGACCCGTCGTTGGGCGCATCGCCGTAGGTGAAGACGGCTCCCACGGCCGAAGCCACCCAGTAGCCGCCTCCGCCGGCGTCGGTGAAGATCGCAGAGGCGGGGTTGAAACCACCGACCAAGCCGGCCGGACCGCCGAGTCGCACGGCGTCTCCGTAGCTGTAGACGGTGCCGTTGGCCAAAAGGACGTAGTACCCGTGCCCGTCGGCGGTTCGCACCGCCGCGGTGATCGGGGGACCCCTGAGGTCCGGGTGCACCGAAGTACGGAGCGTCGCCGAAGGTGTACACGTTCCCGGCCTGGGTGACGAGCCAATAGCCACGGCCGCTGGCGTCGGGCACGACGGCCACGGCCGCCCCGCTGCATCCCCCGATCCCCGGGCACGAGCCCTCGAATTGCGCGTCGCCGAAGGCGAACACGCCACCGTCCGATGCGACCATGAAGTAGCCGCCGCCATCGGCTGAGGGCACCATGCCGACGATGGGCGCGTTGAGCGCGCGGGGCAAGCCCGAACCGGCGGGCGCAAGACCGAGCCCGGGGATGGAGCCATGGAAGCCCGGCGTCGCCGAAGGCGAAGATGCCGCCGTCGGACGCGACCAGCCAATAGCCGCCCTCGTCCGCGGTTGGTGTGATGCCCACCACCGGGCGCTGCAGCCTCAGGCTGCCCGTCGATCCGTAGAAGTGGGCGGAGCCGAACGTAAAGATGCCGCCGTCGGAGCCGACGAGCCAGTACCCGTGTCGGGTGGGCGGTGGCGGCGGCGGCGGCCCACCCGTGACGTCGAAATCACCGGATGCACTGGAGAAGAGCACCGTGTAGTCGCTGGTGTTCGAGCCGCTCATCGTCACTCCGCTGCACGACCCGGGCACGAGGGTGTACGTCCCCGCCGCCATGGACGGGGAGATGGCAGTGGAGGGTGCGACCTCGCTGCACGTGAGGCCGCTCGTGTCCACTCCGGTCACACCCGGCGGAAGCGAGCCCGGATCCGGTGCGGTGCCGGTGAATCCGGGTGAGCCACCCCAGGCCTGGCTCCCAGCCACGGCCACGTCGATGGGCGCCGGCGTGACCGTGAAATCACCTGCGGCGCTCGTGAGGACGAGCGTGTAGTCGCCTTCATTGACCCCCGAGAGGCTCGCTCCGCTGCACGAGCTCGGGAGCAGCATGCTGCTGCCGACGGGGAGGCTGGGCGAAATCGATGTCGAGGTGCCGACCTCTGTGCAGGCGAAACCGCTGGTCGTGACCGTCACGCCGAACGGAGCGCTGCCGAGTGACCCACCGAAATCCGCCGTCGCGGTGAACGTTGGTGACCCGCCGTAGATCTGTGACCCCGACACCACCACGTCGAGTGGGATCATCGTCAAGCCGTGTGCGATTTCAGATGTCACCGGCGTGCCCAATCCGGTCGCCATGTCGTAGCCGTTCGTCGCGCCGAATTGTCCGCCGTTCGTCTCGTTGTAGTCGTTGGTCCCGGTCGTCACGTCATTGAGGTACGTGCCTGGTGACCCCTGGGCCAGCTGGTACAGGATCGGATTCAGAGCGCCGTACCCCGCCGTGTTGCCGTCCGCCGATGCGGCAACTGCGAGGACAGCCGCCCACAAGGGGGAGGACCCGCTCGTGCCTCCGATGGCCGTCCACCCGAGGCTGTTGACCGAGTCGTAGATGACGTAGCCGGTGCTCGGGTCGGCATCGGCCGACACGTCCGGGATTTCGCGGCAGTCGGCGGCCGGGAGGCCGCACGGAGTCCGCGATGCCCAACGGCTGCTGGTAGGTCGGCATGGGGAATGTCTTGGAGAGCCCACCCCCGCCGGCACCCTCCGCGAAGTGGAGCTGATCGTTCCACGTGGTCTCGGTCGGGGCAGGACCGAGCGCCGTCAGCGAGGTGCCGCCGACAGCCGTCACGTACGGCTGGCTCGCGGGGTCGGTCACGGCGAGATTCAGATTCTGCACGACGTCGTCACCGGCGCTCTGGTCGGTGACCCAGACGTAGTCACGCGAGCTGTCACTGGCCAACTCGCCCAGGGTGTCGGTGCCCGTCTCGAGATTGGCCGTGGCCGTGATGGACTGTGAGCTGGGGTCGATCGTCGCCAGGACGTCGCCGGGGAATTCGGAGACCGTCCAGGGCCGCCAGAACCTCGGTGCCGTCCGGTGACAGCACGACCGAACGAACGACGGCCGTTCCGTCGAGTCCCGGGACCGACGGCCCGGTCGAGATGGTGGTGGTCACGGCGTGTGTGCTCAGACTCAGCACGGAGATGCCGCCTCCCGTTCCCGCATTGGCGACATAGAGGTCTCCCGCCGTGGCATCGACGGCCAGGCTGATGGGATCGTTCCCGACCGACACTTTGGCCGGTGTGGCCGAACACCCTGTCGTCGTGCTCGCGTTGCATGTCGAGGCATTGAAGTACTCGACGCGGTCGTTGGTGCCGTCGGCGACGTAGACGACCCCGTTCGTCGGATCGACGGCAAGCGCGGTCGGCACGCTCGACGCCCGGAGCGTGACCGACGCGACGTAGGCGTTCGTGCTGGCGTTGTAAACCGCCACGGTTCCATTGGAGTTGCCGACGTAGAGCGTCGGCCCGTCCGCGGCCAACGCGCCGGGGTCCGAGAGGTGACCGTTCGACGGGATCGGCGTGGGCGACGTACACCCAGAGGTGGTCGTCCAGTTGCAGCTGCTCGTGGCAAACGTCGTGAGCGAGCTCGACGTGGCGTTGGCCACGAACACCTTTCCAAGTGACGAGTCGAGGCTGATCGCATCGGGTCCCGTGCCGGCGGTCACCGAGGCGAACGTGGCGAAGTTCGACGGGTTGGCGGTGGTGCCCTCGCTCTCCACGCTGACCGTGTTCGAGGACTCGTTCGCCACGTACGCGCTGCCCGTGGTCGTATCGACGACCTGGGCCACCGGGTCCGACCCCGTTGGCGCGGAGACGACGCCGTTGACGTTGCAGCCCTCGGAACCTTGGTCCCCCGTGGAGACAAAGACGGACTGTCCGTCGACGGCCGCCGCCTGCAAGAGCGTGTTCTCCGATTCCTGGAAGTTCTTCCCCACATAGGTCTCGCACCCGTTGGTCCAGCTCGCGCTCACGATTTTCGCGGAGTCGTCGCTGACGATCCTGCTCAAGACCTGGTAGATCCCGTCCGAGGCGCCACCCTCGTAGACCTCGACGTTGGCCTGCGGGGCCAGTGAGAGCACGGTCTCGATGTCCAACTCTGCTTCCACGGTGTTAGGGCCGGTCGCGCCGCCGCCGTCGATGTCCACCTCGCTGACCTGCCCGTTGCCCAGTGTGATGCCATAGCAGTTGGCGAAGAAATTGATGTCCGACGGGCTGAAGCCCGCTCCCGACAGCTCCACGAGGGCGACCGTCGTTCCCGCCCCGTAGTCGCCCGTGTTGTAGAGGTCATCGAACGAGTACGCCTGTGCAAGGTCGACCGCGTCGTGCGCACCGTAGGTCCCCACCGCGGAGTCGATGCCCGTCATGCAGCTCCCCGAGACTGGGGAGGGCTGCCCCGGCGCCAGCGCCGGAGACCCCGCAAAGGTGGTTGCGCCGTCAGCTGCACCAGCCGGAGCTGCACCGGCCGGAGCTGCCTCGGGTGGGCTCGTCGTCGGCTGGGGCGGGCTCAGGGTGTCGAGGCCGATGACGCCTTCGATCGAGGGCGCAATGGTCGCAGGGACCTCGGGAGCGGATCGGTTGTGGAGGCCCGTCTTGCCAGAGGTGAGCCGATAGCGGTCGATCGTCGTCGAGAAGGCGCTCTGCACCTGCGCCGCCGTTCCCGAGACCGGCAGCGAGAGTCCAGTCGCCGAGGGTGGGCCGACGGTCAGGCCTTGTGCGTCGAGATCCTGCGTGACCTGGTTGATCGTCGCGCCCGTCGCTCCAAAGTGCTGCGCGAACTGCCTCGGTGACATGAAGTGGTGGTACTCGGGCGACGACGGATCCGAGACCGCCTGCGCCTCGGCCGCGAGCCCTTCGGGATCCCGGGGCTGCAGCGTGATGACGAGCGGCACCTCGGTCGAAGCCGGCGCCGGGCCGAGCAAGGACGCTCCTGGCGGCACTGCTCCCTGCCCTCCCGGGAGCGGCTCGAGTTTCGGGGCGGCGCCCCGTGCAGCGTCGGCCTGTCCGAAGAACGAGAGCGCAAAGGCTGCGGCAAGGGCTGCGGCCGCGCAAAGCGCCGCCCAAGCCATGAGCCGTTGCACCATGCCGCCACGTCGATGGAAGTCGCGCATCTCGTCGGCCGCCCCCCCCTGCCAGGGAAAATTAGCCCGGCTTCGCCTCGCGATTCGACGCGTGGCCGGTCCGGACCCGCGATCGCCAGCTCCTGGCCTCCGGCGTCACGCGGGGAGCAGCCCCCGAACGGGGCTCCCGTGCGTACTGACCAGCGGATTCGCGGTGCTCCTCGCGGTCTACCCCGCCCGACTCGACGAACCCGTGAGCGGGAGCCGTCACCACGGTCTGCCTGGGCGGCCAGGACGGACAGCCCGGCTCGTCACGGGCGCTGGCGTCGGCGTCGACGCTGGACATGCAGGACATCGGAGACGTCGACGTCCGGGCTGCCTCCACAGCGACCGAGGGGCGACACCGAAGAAGCAGTCCCTCGACTGACTCGGACACGGCCGGCGCGGAGCAACGACACGGCGCGGGACCTTCGACGCGGGACCGCCAGATCGGTGAGCCGTGCCAGCTTGCCACCGACACCTCCGATGCGAAGTTCCCGACGCCCAGGACGTCGCTGCGACCGGGCGGGCCTCGTGCCCGCGCTCGGAGATGAATGGCCGCGACGTCGTCGACGTCCCCGATCCATGCGATGCTCCCGTGGCGCGCCTCAGCAAGGACGCGCCAGACATGAAAGGACCGTTCGTGAGTCGCAACGCCCCCAACGTCTTGCTCGTCATGTCGGATCAACACCGCGCGGACATGATGGGTTGTGCCGGCGATCCGACTGTCCTGACGCCGTCGCTCGACGCACTGGCCACCGAAGGCGTTCGGTTCTCGCGGGTCTCGTGCCAAGGACCGCTCTGCATGCCGTCGAGGGCCTCGTTCATGACCGAGCGCTACGTGCGGGACCACGGCGTCTTCACGAACTGGGAGGAGATCGAGCCGGATGCCCCGACATACGCCTGGGCGCTGCGCGACGCGGGCTATCACACCTCGCTCCTGGGAAAGGCGCATCTGTACCGCGACGAGAAGGTCACCGTCTCGCACATCGACGAGATGGCCGGACGGCTCGAAGACCTCGGGTTCGCCGAGGTGTTCGAGACGGGCGACAAGTTCATCCCGAAGATCCCGAACCGCTATACGGACTTCCTCGTTGGAGAAGGCCTGCTCGACACCTACAAGAGGCACATCGCCGACCGGAGTTACCAGGGCGAGAACGAGGACGGTCAGAACGCCACCAAATGCATCCCCATGTGGGACTCGACTCCGATGCCGTTGCCACTGCACGCGTATGTCGACACGTGGCACGGGCAGCAGGCGGTCCGGTGGATCGAGGAATACGACAGGCCCGAGCCCTTCTTCCTCTTTGTCGGCTTCCCCGGGCCCCATGACCCCTGGGACGCGCCGGCTGAAGCCGTCCAGCGCTACAAGGATCTGGAGATCTCGATGCCGGGTTCGACCATCCGCCCCACCACCGAAGGCACGGGACGGTACGGCGCGCTGCTGAATGGCTTCCAGTGGCTGTCGAACTCGGAGTCCATGACCGATGACGCGATCCGAGACATGCGGCGCGCCTACGCGGCCGACATCTCGGTCATCGACCACGCGGTCGGGCTCATGGTCGACGCACTGTCCCGCACGGGGATGCTCGACAACACATGGGTCATCTACACAAGCGATCACGGCGAGATGGCGGGCAGCCACGGCCTCATGTCCAAATGCGTCATGTACGAGCCGGCCGTGCGGGTGCCCCTGATCATCCGCCCGCCTGGTGGTCGCCAAGGGCTGGTGATCGACTCACTGGTGGAACAGCTCGACGTGCCGGCCACGGTCCGAGACGTCGCCGGCGCTCCCCCACTCGAGCACAGCGAGGGACGATCGCTCGCGGCGTCGGCACGCGAGGGCACACCGGGGACCCGTGCAATGACGGTCAGTGAGAACTGGGGTTTCGCGGTGTTCGAGACCGCCCGCTACAAGCTGGTGGTCGACGAGGATGCATGCTCCCCGTGCCAGCTCTTCGACCTCGACGAAGACCCCCACGAGGACACGAACCTCGTGCCGGACCCCGGGTCAGCAGACGTGGTGGAGGAGATCATGGACACCCACGTCCGGCCCTTCTTCGACACGCCGCCCGCGCGGCCCCACCCGAGCCTGTTCACCGGCGGCCCTGAGACATGAAGACCGCGAGCCGTCCGACCCGGCGGGCACAGGCCCACTGAGGCGGGCCCGGACGGTCGCGCTCAGCGGTATCGAGCCGCCGGAGTCCCCGGTGGGTTCACCACTCCAGGTTGCGCGTCGGGATTGACGACACAGACCTCGCCCTCGAGCCCGTCGGGATCACTGAAGAACAAGGAGAGGACGGGTCCGAAGTCGGTGACGAACTCGTCGGCGGCACCGAGAGCAATCAGTCGGCGGCGCGCCTCATCGAACGAATCCATCGACTCCGCCTGCAGGCCGATGTGGTCGATCCGTCCGCGCCCGAACATGGGCGTCTGCCGTTCCGCCTCCTCATTCCCACGGACCTCGAAAAGGTTGATCTCCGAGTACTCGCCGACGCGGACGAAAGTGAGCGTTCCCTCATCGCCCATCTGGGTCTGACCGAGCACCTCCGCATCGAAGACGTCGCGGTAAAAATCCACGAAGCGCTGCGTGTCCTTGGTCAGGATGGCCACGTGATTGAACCCGTTCAGCAGCACGGAGCACCTCCTCGACTTGTACGAAACAGGCTCTCACCGTGCTGGCCCGCCGCGCCAGCGTCAGCCCAAGCCCAAGCCCAAGCCCAGGGATAGGGATCGTGGGGCAGACGCGCGCTGGCAGGCCGTCGTCACGAGTCATCCTCACCCGTGTGTTCGGACGGACCCGGTGGACCTGACATGTCCGCCGTGCCGACGTCCACTGCTCCCTCGGCTCCGTCGGTTCCGTCGGCTCTCTTGCTCAACCATCGGAGCCCGAGCAGCGGATAGATGAGGACCGACAACATTCCGGCTGCGACAAGGGCGGCGGCGTTCTGCGGCTTCATCCGGTGCTCATCCACGCCGAGCGTGGTGATGACGACGATGAGGGGCAGCCCGGTCGCCGCAAAGAGGGCAAGGCTTCGGGCCTCCACCTTCGAGAATACTCCGCGAAAGAACGTCCAGGTCGGCAGGCCGCGGGTCACCAAGAAGATGGCAGTGAACATCGGAACCAGGAGCAGCACGCGGGGACGATGGATCAGTGCCCCCAGGTCGAAGTTGATGCCACTCTCAATGAAGAAGATCGGGATCAGAAAGCCGAATCCGATCGCCTCGAGCTTGCTTTCGACCGGTTGGCTGTCCTCTCCCTTGATGAAGAGCCGCACGACGACTCCCGCGGCGAACGCACCCAGTAACACGTCGAGGCTGAGCTTGATCGCGAGGAAGACGAGGAGGATCACGAGGAGGACGCAGATTCGTACGGGCAGTTGGGCAGTGGAGTTCATGTGCCGGCGCAGCAGAGCGACGAAGCGAGGCGGTCGTACCTGTGTGGCCAGCAGGGCCGCCACGACGGCGACCGCGACAAAGAGGATGAGGAGGACGAAGGTCAGCCGGGCGTCGCGATTGGTCAGGAGCACGGCAACAGCCACGATCGGGCCGAACTCGCCGATGGCACCGATTGAGAGCATGGACGGTCCCACCGGCAGGCGCAGGATTCCTGCATCGCGCACGATGGGCAACAGGGTGCCCAGTGCGGTCGTCGTCAGGCACAACGCGACCACCACCGAGTCGAGGACTAACCCCGTCCCGTGCAACAGCACGCCGAAGCCCAACGCAATGACCACTGACGCGGCCCACGAACCCACGGCCCGCCCGGGGTGTCCCTGGCGCACGACCGCGAGATCCAACTCCGTTCCTGCGAGGAACATCAAGAAGGTCAGCCCGAAGTCGGACAGCGCCGTGACGTGCTGTTGGGGTGCGCGATGTTGAGCACAAAGGGCCCGAGGACGATCCCCAGGATGATCTGGATGACCACTTCGGGAACCGGAAGGTACTTCCGGGTCCACTCGGCGAAGATCGGCGCGAGGACCGCGGCAATCCCGATCAGGACGAGTGTCGGGATCGCGCCTTCGATCATGTGTGTTCACCGCGCCGTGTGGCCGCCCGCTGTGGCACGCCCTGCCACCTCCCTCTCACACGCTACGCGCGAGGGCTCTGACGGCGGTGTATCCACGGGCCGGGGTTTCGGACACCGGGTTGACGGCCTGCACGCGGCGCGAAAACATGGCCCCCGGCAAGTAGGGACGGGGGTCGGACATGTGTGTGCACTCAGTCGTTGACACGCGCTCGGAGAGCGACTGATGGCCTTCGTCAACCCTTCCTGGATGCCCCACTCGGTTGGCGAGGCGGCCCGCGCCGGGGACGCCACCGCGGATGATCTGACCTCGGGCCGCGCGTGGTCTCGCTTGCTCGAGTCGCTGCAAAAGGCCGCCGACGTCGTCCTGTCCGACAACGTGCCCCGGGACCCGGTGGACATGGCGGCTGGTTTCCGGCACCTGCTCGGGCTGCTCGGCATCGGCATAGACCAGGGACTTCGCGCCGAGATCGACCCGGTCTTGGCGGTCAAGCCGTCCAACGTCGACAACGTGTACAAGTGGGGCATGGACTGCCCCGACTGCATCTATGCCGGTGCGCCATTGCGCGGCGGCGAGGCCTATCACCTCTGGGGCAACCGCGGCACGGCGCGCTATGTCGGGCTGCAGTCGATGGCGGGCATGGCGTCATCAGCCAATGTCCTTCTCGACGAGCTCGACTTGGGGCCCGGAGGCGAGGTCGACCTCATCCTGTCGGAGGAGTTCCACGAGGGCAATTGGCTTCCCATCGCCGAGAATGCGACCGCGCTGGTCGTGCGGCACTTCTTCTACGACTGGGACACCGAGGTGGCTTCGTCGCTCTCCATCGAGCGCGTTGGCGGAGCGAGCGAACGGGCAGGGCGACCAGCCGAGGACCCTCGCGCGATCGCGGCGCGTCAGCTGGTCGCACTTGGTGACTTTGTCGTTGCGAACTTGGACTTCTTCTTGCAGTTTTCGCGTCCCGACACCCCCAACACATTCCTGCCACCGCTCGACGGGACCGCGATGGGGGCTGCGGCGGAGAACCGACCCGTGATCGGCTCGTGGCAACTCCAAGCGGACGAGGCCGTGATCTTCGAGGTTGCGCCGCCCCAGGGCCTGTACTGGAGCTTCTCGCTCGGGAACCCCTGGTGGGAGACCATCGACTACGCCCGTCACCAGAGCTCACTGAACGGGCATCAGAGCGCCGTCGACGACGACGGGATGGTTCGCGCCGTCGTGGCTCACCACGACCCCGGGGTCGCCAATTGGCTCGACACCGCCGGCCACAGCACCGGGCCCGTGATTCTCCGCTGCGTACGGACCGAATCCGCACCGGTACCGTCCGCCCGTGTGGTGAAGTTCGGCGACGTCAAGGGCGCGCTACCGCCCAGCACCCGGCGAGTCACCCCTGCTGAGCGCAGCGCAACGATCGCGGCTCGACGGCTCGCGGTCAGCAGGAGGTTTTGCCGATGACTCTTGACGCGGGGGACCTCGAGGCCGAAGCTCGTCAAAAGACCGGCCTCGACGACTTCGGTGACACGATGTTCCGTGAGGGCCTCGAACGTCTCGTTCGGTCGTTCAACGAGGAGGCGGACCTCACTGAAGCAGGCGAGGTCATGCAGCACATGCGCCTGGTCGGCCTGCTCTCATCCCGTCTGCAGGTCGAGGACACGTACCGCACGTATCCGGCCATGGACGACGAGGCGATCGAAGGGCCGGTCTTCGTCATCGGGCTGCCGCGAACAGGCACAACGGCGCTGAGTCACCTCGTGGCGGCCGATCCCCAATTCCGCTCGCTGCGCATGTGGGAGTCCTCCTCGCCCTGTCCCCCACCCGAGTCGGCCACGGAGCACAGCGATCCCCGCATTGCCGACGCCGAAGCCGGTCTGGCGATGATGTACGAGATGTTCCCGCTCATGGCGAGCATGCACCACCAGGAGGCGACCACAGCCACCGAGTGCCAAGACCTCCTCGGCATGAGCTTCCGGACGGTTCACTTCGACGGGTTCGGCCACGTCCCGTCGTACCTGGACTGGGTCACGGACTGCGACATGCGAGGCACCTACCACTACCACCGGCGGGTGCTCCAGCTCCTGCAGTGGCACTGCCCGCCGCGCCTCTGGCACCTGAAGACGCCCGTGCACATGTTCGCTCTCGATGCGCTGCTCGAGGCGTATCCGAACGCCAGGTTCTTGTGGAGCCACCGCGACCCGGCGAAGGTGCTGGGATCGGTCTGCAGTCTGATCCATTACACGAGAAGCTGGAGCAGCGACCGCGACGACAGCCTCGAACTCGGTCCCGAGCAACTCAACCGCTGGTGGACTGCTGTCTCACGGGCAATGGAGTTCCGGACCCGGGTCGGCGACGAGCGGTTCGCCGACCTCGCCTTCGCCGACCTGCAGGTGGATCCCGTTGGCGCTCTCGGCACGGCACTCGAGCAGATCGGCATCGGGTTCCCCGACTCGTCCCGTGACGCCGTGGCACGGTGGGCCGGGTCGCATGAGCCCGGTTCGCATGGCCAGCACTCCTACGAGCTGGCCGACTTCGGTCTGGAGGCGGCGCAGGTGCGCGCCGCTTCGCGCCCTACATGGATTCGTACGATGCCGAGGTGTGACGACAGGCGCGCCCCGGCAGGGGAGGCGTAGGCAACACATGGATCTCGGACTTGCAGATGCGACAGCGGTCGTCACCGGTGGGAGCAAGGGCATGGGCCGGGCGGTCGCGGAGGTCTTGGCTGCTGACGGGGCACGCGTTGCCGTCATGGCGCGAGGCCGCGACGCTCTCGACGACACCGTCAACGCCCTCCGCGATCTCGGCAGCCCCGACGCGGTCGGGATCAGTGTGGACATGACCGATCCGAGCTCCATCGCTGATGGCTTCCAGGCGATCGGCGACCACTGGGGCTCCCTCAACGTCCTGGTGCACACCATCGGACCGGGTGCGGGTCGGTTCGAACAACTCGATGACACGCAATGGGACGCCGCCTTCGCGTTGGGCACCATGTCCGCTGTACGAACCGTCCGCTCTGCCCTCCCGTTGTTGCGAGCGGCTGAGTGGGCCCGAATCGCGATGTTCTCGGCCCACTCCATTCAGCGGCAAAGCCCCATTCTCGTGGCCTACACCGCCTCGAAGGCGGCCGTGACCAGTCTCGCGAAGAACCTGGCCAAGTCCCTGGCGCCTGACGGCATCCTCGTCAACGCCGTGTGCCCCGGCTCAATCGTCACCGCCAGCTTCACGGAGAACCTCAGGGACATCTTCACCGCCGATGGGCTCGACCCCGCCGACCCACACGACGTGATGACGTGGATCGACAAGACATTCCACCAGCCGGCCGATCTCGGACGAGCGGGATTGCCCGACGAGGTGGCGTCGCTGACGGCCTACCTCGTGTCCCAACGGAACGGCTACGTGACGGGCGCGTGCGTCAACGCCGACGGTGGCTCGGACTTCGTCTGAGCGTGCTCGTTCGATTCTTTCGGTTCCGATCCCACCCTTGGCTGGGCGTGGTGCCGCTCGTTGGGGTCTGATGACCACCTCGGCTGGAACTCCTCGAGCGTCCTTCCCCTTTGCCTCGGGCCCATCCGGTCGTAGTCGAGACAGAGCGGACAGCCGGATTTCACCCAACGTGTCCGAACACACGGCCCTGGTTGGCCTTGAGGTCACCGAGTCGCAACCCCCCGGCAGATCCCAAGAACGACGCCCCGCCGAAGCTGAAGACGCCTCCATCAGAACCCACGAGCCAGCAGATTGCACCGACCACGGCGAGCGCGAGAATTCGGCTCACCGGTCGAACTGTCCCTGTCGCTTGGGCCCGCAACCAGCCGTGTCCTCCCCGTTGCATCCAACTATGGTTGCACCCCTATCTCGACTACAGAGGGATGGCCTGCAGGCTGGGGGAAAGGGCCGATCGCAAGACGCGATCGTCCACACGCGGTCTGCCAAGCTCTGACCGGTGCCGAGCGACCCCGACGACGAGAACATCCCGGGCATTGACCGACTCTTGGCGCTGACCGACGGGGTCGTGGCCATTGCACTCACCCTGCTCGTTCTGCAGCTGCAGGTCCCAGTCAGCAGTGCGCTCCACAACAACACCACGTCCGCGTCGGCCCTCTGGAGGGCCCTCGACGTCGACGGGGCCGAGTTGACCAGCTACTTGGTGTCCTTCGTCGTGATCGCGCAGTTCTGGCTGGTGCATCACAGGGTCTTACGGGGCATGCGCGGCCACAGCGAAGGCCTGGCGTGGCGCAACTTCGGGTTCTTGCTGACGCTGACCCTGATGCCCTTCACGTCTGACCTTCTCGGTCGATATGGAAGCAACCCACTGGCCATCACGCTCTTTGGCATCAACCTCATGGCGATCAGCCTGAGCACGCAGTGGATCTTCCACTACGCGGCCACCAACAACTTGCTCGTCGACGAGCGGCGCTCGTCCCACGACGAAAAGGCGGCCCGGATCCGCGCTGTCCTTGTGCTGCTGATCGTGCTTCTCACGATCCTTCTCGCCTGGGTCGACACCACCCTGGCCCGATACGGCTGGCTCCTGTTCCTCCTCGTACCCACGGCAGGTGAGAGGGTCACCCGGACGCTCGAGCGCTCGCACGAGGATGCCGCTTCACCTGCCGGCTCCTGACCTGACGCGGCGGCACACGGCTGCACCACGGCGCTGGGTCAGTTTGGCGCGAGGCATCGCGCGGCTTCGACGATTGCGGCCTCGACGATCCGGTCACCGGCCACGACCTCGTCGTGAACGGTGGCGAGTGGCTCCGTCACGGGTGTCGCGAGGTTCAATTGTGCGCTGCGTGCACAGGATTCACGGACCACTTGGTCTCTTCGACCAGTCCTTCGCTCTTCCAGCCCTCGGGAGTGCGGACCATCTGGTGGTGGTAGGTCCCGCCGCAGTACGCCAGTCCTTCGATCCCCGGTAGCTGCATGGGGTTGTAGAACATGGCGCGTACGCTGGCGTGATCGCCTTTGAGATCGATCTCGATGTTCGTAATGAAGTGCTGCGTCATCGGCACCGGTGTGAGAGCCCGCTCCAGCCAGGCCACCACCTCGTCCCGCGCGCCGGCCGGACCATCGACAGAGGTGTAGTCGAGCCGGGCGTCGGGTGAGAAGACCGAGGCGAGGAGAGGCCAGTCTTGGGTATCGAGTCCGCGGGCGTAGCGAAACAGAAGCTCGCGGATCTCGAGTTTGTCGGAGGTGGCTTGCAAGTCCATGCCCGCAATGTAGACCCGAACTCCAAAATGGGGCGGTGCTACATTGCCCGCCGGCCGGCCCGATTGTGCGCGACGTGACGGCGTCGGCGGCCGTGAGGTCCGGCCTTTGGAGGAGCGTGTGACCATACGTGCAGTCATGTTCGACTTCGGGGGCGTGATTTCGACCAGCCCATTCGAGTCTTTCGCACGATTCGAAGCGCAGCACGGGCTCCCGGCAGGGTTCATACGCACCGTCAACGCAACCAACCCGGACGACAACGCGTGGGCGAAGCTCGAGCGCAGTGAGATCAGCGTCGATACGTTCGGACCGCAGTGGGGTGCAGAGGCGCGTGCCCTCGGACACGATGTGGATGGGCGACGGGTGCTCGAGATGCTGGCCGGAGAGATCCGGCCTGAGATGGTTGCTGCGATAGAGACGTGCAGACAGTTCTACAAGACCGCCTGTCTGACCAACAACTTCGACTCCGTCGAGCGTGCCGTGTCGAAGGAGATTCCCGACGTCTACGCCCTCTTCGACGCAGTGCTCGAGTCGCGGGCGCTCGGTGTCCGCAAACCCGATCCCCGCTTCTATGAGCTCGCCTGCCAAGCGCTCGGAGTCCAGCCGGACGAGTCTGTATTTCTCGACGACCTCGGGGTGAACCTCAAGCCAGCTCGTGCCCTCGGCATGCACACCATCAAGGTGTCCAACCCCGAGCAGGCTCTGCGCGAGCTCGGGGAGGTACTTGGGATGTCGTTCGGCAGCTGAAGGTCTACGACTGGTCGAGAACCTGCCGTAACGCTGCGATCTGCTCGGGCACGACCCGCCACCACATCCACCGTCCGCGCTTCTCCCCGACAAGAAGACCCGCCTGGGAAAGGATCTTGGTGTGGTGCGAAATGGTCGGCTGGCTCTTGCCCAGTGGCGCCTCCAGGTTGCAGCTGCACACCTCGGCTTGGCTCGCCACGAGTGAGAAAAGGCGCAACCGCACAGGATCGGCGAGCGCCCCCAGCACACGGGCGACCTCGTTCGCGTCGGCCTCAGAAACCGGCGCCGCCGTCAACGGGGCACAGCAGAGCGTCTCCGTTGATCTGACCGTAGGTGTGGTCATCGGTCCTCCCATTGACATCTGTCAATATATGCCTAGACTGCAACCCATCGACAGGCGTCAATGTTAATGGAGGCATCCCGTGTCCCGCGTGCAACTGGCCCTGAATGTGGCCGATATCGATGAAGCAGTGGCGTTCTATTCCAAGCTGTTTGGCACCGAGCCGTCGAAGATTCGTCCCGGGTACGCCAACTTCGCCATCGCCGAACCTCCACTCAAGCTCGTCTTGATTGAGGACCACGCCAAGGATCCCGGGACTCTCAACCACCTCGGCGTCGAAGTTGCGAGCCGCGAGGCTGTCGCCGACGCGGTCGCACGACTCGAAGAAGAAGGCCTCGAGACCGCGGCCGAGGGCGAAGTCGCATGTTGCTACGCCCTGCAGGACAAGGTCTGGGTGAACGGCCCGGGCGGCGTGCCGTGGGAGATCTACACCGTGCTCGCTGACGTCGAGATGCCCGAGGGTGCGCTTCGTGTGGCAGGGCCTGAGGCTGCCGTGTGTTGCGACGCTGCTCCGGATTTGGCCCATGCATCCGACGCATCTGGCTGCTGCTAAGAGTTCGGCCACTAGCCGCCGCTTTCCATGGTGACTGATTCGGTGCTCTGGCGGCGCCTCGTCGCGGAGTTCCTCGGGAGCGCATTCTTGGCCGCAGTCGTAATCGGCTCGGGCATCGCGGCGCAGCACCTGTCAGCGGGGAACGTTGGCCTGCAGCTCCTCGAGAATGCCGGTGCGACCGCCGCAGGGCTCTACGCCATTATCTTGATGTTCGGCCCAATCTCAGGCGGCCATTTCAACCCGGTCGTGTCATTTGTCGACGCTGGTTTTGGCGGGCTCTCGTGGTCGGATGCCTGTGCCTATCTCCCGGTTCAGGTAGCAGGGTGCGCCGCCGGGGCGGTCATCGCCAACGTGATGTTCTCCATACCGGCATGGGAGATCTCAACCAAACACCGGGCGTCGCCCGCCCATTTTCTGTCCGAGATCATTGCGACCCTCGGTCTCCTGTTGGTGATGTTCGCCTTGGCCCGCACTGGGCGGTCACGAACCGCGCCGGCCGCGGTTGGGGCCTACATCGGCGCGGCGTACTTCTTCACGAGTTCGACGAGTTTCGCCAATCCGGCCATCACCGTTGGGCGGACGTTCTCCAACTCTTTCGCCGGCATCGCGCCCTCCTCGGTGCCCAGCTTCGTCGGCGCTCAGCTCGTTGGCGCTGTCCTGGCCTTCCTCCTGATCCGGACCCTCTATCCGAGCATCACGGCCGCACAGGCAAGCGACATCGTGTTTCCCCACCACGGCGAAAACGACGAGCGTCTCGCAACCGCAGAGGAGCTCCCGTGACCACGACACGGCCAGTCGTGCTGTTCCTGTGCGTCCACAACGCGGGGAGATCGCAAATGGCTGCCGCCCTGCTGAACCGGGAGGCGAAGGGCAGAATCCTGGTTCACTCCGCCGGATCTGCTCCGGGCGACACGCTCAATCCGGCGGTCGTAGCCGCGATGAACGAGGTCGGACTCGATATCTCAGCCGAACGGCCAAAGCGTCTCACAGACTCGATGGCGGAGCAGGCGAGCCTGATCGTCACCATGGGGTGCGGTGACGCATGTCCCGTCTATCCGGGGAAGCAATACCTGGACTGGGAACTACCGGACCCCGCTGGAAAGTCGCTGGACGAAGTCCGCCCGATAAGAACCGATATCGAAAGGCGGGTCAAAGAGCTCGTCGCCGACCTTCTTGGTTGAGTCACGAGCAGAGTAGTTGCGTCGATGACGAGTTGCTTGAACGCGACGCATACATCGTGGGCACCTGCCCGTGACGTCTCCGACCTGGCTCCTGGACCCCGAACTAGCTCGAGAACGCGAGCACGTTGAAGGAAAATCCGTGCGTCATGCTCGAGCCATCTTCTTGGAACACGGCCCAATCGTCGGTTGGACTCTGAAAGTATTCGACACCCGTTGCCGCGGTGTCGAAGTTACCGCCTTTGCCCGCCGGGTCAGAGTTGGGGGTCTCGAACACGGCAGCGTTCGGGTTGCCGTTGGCTTCGGGATTGTCGATGAGAACGTACGAACCAGCGCTGTTCTGGCTATGCGCCTTCGTGACGCTTTCAGAACCCCCGTTGCTCGCCTTTGATCCGATCATGATGTTGAAATGGGCGCCGATGCCCATTGGCGTTCCGTCCTCGTTGAGGACACCCCACTGCTGCAAGGTTGTGTTGTAGTAGGCGCCGATTGGATGATCATTCACGAACCCGTTCGTGCCGTTGGGATCGAGGTTCGGCGTAATCAAGATCATTGCATTCGGGTTGTCGTTCGTCAGCGGCGAGTTGATGTAGGTGGCGCCCCCGAGGGTGTTCGCCGTTGTCGCTGTCTGAACGAATACCTTTTTGTTCGCCTTCTGTACGACGAGCACGTTATACGTCGATCCGGCTGCAATGGTCGTCGACTCGTCCAGGTTGGCGAGCGCCCACTCAGCGCCGCCGAAGAGGTTGTAGACGACTCCGACTGGCACCGTGTCGGCGACGCAGCCGCAGACGCCACCTGCCGAATAGTTGGGGGTGACAAACAGCAATGCGTTGCCCTCGCCATTGGTGGCGTCATTGTTGATGGGCGATACGAAATCTCCATTGCCCGGCGCGACATAGATGAAATGCGATGTGACCGTCACGGACGCGAGTGCCGATTGCGCCGGCACGATCGCCATCAACAGTGGCGACCCAAGCATCACTGCGATGAGCGAAGGCAGGGCACGACGAGATCGCATAGGCGTCACCTCCAGATGCCTTCACGCTCGAATTCCGATTGCGAAGGCTACTCCCGTCAGGCGGCCACTGCTCGGAGGATTCGCATGGGCGAAGAGACCGGATCGACCGATCTGACCACCTCTTTAGCCTCAGGCGACGGTCAGGTGACCGCCATCGCTTGGGCCGCGCTCTGATCTGCCTTGGAGCCCACAACCGCGGTGGGGCGGCAATGAGAAGCGGATCTCCGCGTGCCCGCAATTCGTGATGAGGATCAGTTCAGAGCCGCGCCCTGCGTTCCCGCTCAAAGATTGCACGTTCGAGTTGGGTAACCCGGGGTGGGCGCTAAGGGGTCGCGGACCTCCGGCCTGCTGGTTGTCAGCCAGGCCGGAGAAATTGGCGCGGAGGTCGAATCCAACCTCGGAGGCAACACGATCACCTGCACACCGGTGATGTCATCGAGCCTTGGCGGGTCAGCGGCGGGGAACTCCTTCACCAGCACCGGTAACGGCCTTACTAACAGTCAGACTGTCTCGACCTTTCCCAACCGCAACAAGCTGATTCCGGCTTCGCTGAGCTAGGACGGTGGCGATGAGGAGGGGGGAGGGGGACTCAGCACGGCTCGGCGACCTCGCCTTGCTGGTAGAACCTGCCCGGTTGTCGCGGAAGCGACAGAGTCGTTCGCACACGTCCTGGGGCACCTCGTACCAGCCGTCGCCGTTAGGCTCGGCCGTGACGGTCGACGGGGCAGACGGGCACACGATGCCGTCCCCGCTCAAGCGAGAGCCGCGGAGTCCGATATTGGACCGATGGCGGCCAATCTCAACCCGGATCTCTCGCGCCACCGCCGCTACACACCGCGACGCAGTCGCCATCGGAACCAGTTACCTCGCGTGGCAGCAGCGCGACCGCTTGCGACGGTCCTAATGGACCGAGAGGAGCTTCGGCGCCGAGCCGATCGGGCTGGCATCCGTCGGACCAGCTACTCGCTGGAAGGCGGGCTGCCGCCCGAAGCGTACGTGCTGTCTCTCGCAGAAGGCCGCTGGAGCGTCTATTACTCCGAGCGCGGACGACGCAGCGGCGAGATGACATTCGACACCGAGGACCAGGCTTGCTCCGAGCTGTTCCGGCGACTCATACGGGATCCGACCACCCGGTACCTCGGATCAGGCTGACTCGCGGCCTAGTGGCGAGAGGCCTCGTGCGCGCACGACGGGTTTCAGTGAGTCGAGCACTGGTCGGCGCGGAGAGCGTTCGTAATCGCGCTGCCCCTCACGACTACCCCAGCCAGCGCGAGACTTGCTAGCGGCCCACTATCTCCACACCACTGCCAAAAGACTTCCCTGGCGGCTAGCCCTTCGCTGTGGCCAGCGCAGCCCACACATGGATAGCTCTCCCCGATTCGACCTCGGCGCCCTCACGCGATCGTGCACGCGGGATTGCTCGCGTTCGCGGGTAGAGGCCCGGGATCGGCTGCGGCTTAGACCTCGCGCCCATTGTCTTCGCCGCTCGTGGGTTCCGCGGGCGGGAGGCGGCCCCTCAGGGGCTTGTCACCGTGGCGGCGACCACCACGACCGAATCGATGCTCAAGAATTCCTCGGTGTCGCGAGGCCACCACTTGAGAGTCTGTACAGCGGTGGGTCTGATGGTGCCGAGGGCCTCGACTCTGACCTCGTGCTGAACACCCCAGACCGCAAACTTTTTGTCATGCTCGGTCTCTGAGTTCGTCACGGAGAGCTGCAGTGATCGCTCCTCTTCCGATTGCACCATCGTCTTCAGCTCTGTCTGCCAAGCCAGTCTCGAACTGAGCGTCGCTTGAACTTGAGGAAGGCCGGTACCAGCCTCGAACCCGAGTGATCGGGCAAAGGACTCCGCACGCTGGATGGCCAATCCGGCCTTGACTCTGCGCTCAAAGGTCGTGCTCGAACCCGGGGGGAGCCGAATGAGCGGGTCCACGCGCTTCCAACGTTGTCGGTGAATCAATCGTCGGAGCTCTCGATCAACTTCCCACAGTCTGAAGCTCGCAACGGCAATCGTGTCCAGGTTCTCGGGGAGGGTTCCCTCATCAAGCGCCATAACGTCGTCGAACGAGAGGCCACTCAGAGGACTAGAGCCCGCAATAAATTGCTTCCACAGATCCGTCCTGAAATCACGAAAACCAGTGAAGTTCTTGCGTACGGCGAGTTCGGCCTTCAGCTCCCCCAGCAGTTGGGCGTGCGGTTCCATCAAGAGTCGTGCCAAAGCCCAATCGCCCCCTTGCGTGGACTCAGCAACTCCGCCGGTGAAGAGTTCCCAGCCGGCGAGTTGCCACTGACCAGCAAGCGGCGGATCTTCCCCATCGGGACCAAACTCGGGCATTGGCGGGAGCGCTTGATCGATCTGACCCGAAGCAAGCAGAGTCATCAACCCAAAGTTACGATATCGAACAGGTCGACGGGATACCACCCGGTCCCCGGGACGGCACTGCCTCCTCAGGTCGCCACCGTGGCGATGCCTCGGATCGCCACGGTGTGCACGCAGAAGTCCTCTCTACAACTGCAAGCCCATCCTGAGGCCGACCAGACCACGTCATGGACGCCGGCGGCATCCCGCACGGCAGCGCAAGAGACAGCGAACTCTGTCGGCGTGTAGCTCTTTCGGGTGTTCTCAGGTGGGCGATGTTCTCAGGTTCGCTGTGTGAACGTTCTCAGGTGGGCGCTGAGGTCTGAGGTTCCATAGTTTCTGGGACAGCATGTGTCAGCAATTCTGGGACACCCGTCCTGAGGTGGTCCCATGGATCTGGCCAAGTACTGCGTCAACGCCGTGCTCGTCGAGGGCCGCTCGGTGCGGGCCGTGGCGGCGGCCACCGGGCGCTCAAGTCCTGGGTGCAGCGCCATGTGGCGCTCTACCGGGAGGGCGGCGAAGAGGCGCTGGTGCCGCGCAAGCGTGGGCCCAAGGTGCCGGCCAACCTCACCTCGGCCGTGCTCGAGGACGAGATCGTGGCCTGGCGCAAGCGCCTGGCCGAAGACGGCCTCGACGCCGGGGCCCGGACCATCGCCTGGCACCTGAGCCACGAGGGGGCTGAGGTGCCGGCGCTCTCGACCATCCACCGGATCCTGCGGCGTCGTGGCTTCGTCGTCCCCCAGCCCCAGAAGCGGCCCCGCTCGAGCTGGATCCGCTTCGAGTCGGACCTGCCCAACGAGACCTGGCAGACCGACATGACGCACTGGCACCTGAGGACGACGCAACCGGTCGAGATCATCAACTTCATCGACGACTACTCGCGTGCGGTGTTGGCGCAGCGTGGCCGTGCCCGTCGCCACGGCCGCCGAGGTGGTGCGGATTTTCTTCGAAACCGCCGCCATCTACGGGCTTCCGGCCTCGGTGCTCAGTCGACAACGGCGCCATCTACACCGCCGCCTACCGGGGCAGCCACACCGGCATGGAGATCGAGCTCGCCACCCTCGGGCATCACCTTCAAACACGGCAAGCCCTACCACCCCCAAACCCAGGGAAAGGTCGAGCGCTACCACCTGACGCTGAAGAAGTGGCTGGCCAAGAAGCCGGCCGCGGCCACCTTGGCCGAGCTCCAGGCCCAGATCGACCGCTTCGTCCACATCTACAACGAGGAGCGACCGCACACGGCGCGCGGGTGCCCACCGATGCAGGCGTGGCGAGCCCTCGACAAGGCCACCATCGAGATCGACGGCCAACCGCTGTTGGCCCACACCAAGGTCCGTCACGACCGCGTCGACTAGACCGGATGCTTCACGCTGCGCTACCGCTCCAGGCTCCACCACGTCAGCGTCGGCCGCAGCCCACAAAGGCAAGCGAGTCCTCATCTTGATGGCCGACCTCGACGTCCGGGTCATCGACGACGACGGCGTGATGATCCGCCACCTCGAACTCGACCCCTCGGTCGACTACCAAGGGAGGTCGCGGATATCCTCTGAGGGTTCACGTGTCCCAGAAAATCCGCGACATCACAACGGTGGGCGCTGAGGGACTCGAACCCCCGACCTGCTGGTTGTAAGCCAGCTGCTCTAACCAACTGAGCTAAGCGCCCGGAAAAGGCCACTCTACCTGCTCTTTTTGTCATACTCGTCCCGTCATCGACTCGGCATGACGCTGGCAGAGCAGATGGTTGCCTTGGTTTCAGAATGCCGAGGCGCTACATCTGGTGGCCGACCGGAAGAGCGGCACCGTCGGAGAAGGAGATAAACATCACGGATGTAGAAAGTAGGTCAGAGCAGCGGGACCCTCGCCTGACGATTTACGACGTATTTGGAGAATGTCACGAGCCCCTCGGACATTGCGCTGCTCGTGCGCAGTTTGAACTGTCGCTCCGAGCCGCTAACAAATCTTCCCGAAGACGATTAAGAGCTACACAGACACCGTCCGAGGTTTTTCATGTTCTTCTCGATAACGGAATGTCTACCGACGCCCGTAATCTGACAAGGGAGCACATCGAGACGTACATCTCAATGCAGGTTGAGCGTAACGGCCCCGGATTTGAGGATTGTAGGGATAAGTCGATCATCAGGCTCTTCCTTGACTCGAGAATGTGCCTCTCGGAGTTGACCGGACTCAGCGTCGATGACCCGGACCTCGATGTGAAGGTGGCGTACGTACTCAGGAAGGGGCAACGACTCCGAGAATGTGCGTTCGGGGCAAAGACGGCGCAGGCCCAGCTGACCCCCGTCGAGTTCGAACTCGCCTTCATTCAGCCCGCTGCAGATGTCGCCTGACAACAAAACCACCGTCAACCAGACTCAGAGCAGACCCCTCTTTGGCGAGCATGTCGACGCTGAAGCGGCCCAAGCCAGATCCGACGACCACGACCCGGTGGCCATGGCGGAGGCGGACGTCCCCAGGACGAGCGCCCCCTAGGCTGAGCGATTGAATTGCGTTAACGTCCGAGCCATGGCAGTCAACTACGAGGTAGGGGGTCGGAAGCAAAGGGCAGGTCCGCACTGGTACCGGGGCGAGAACACCAACTTCAACCCGGGCGTCGCCAACATGAGATCGCCTCAGGCGATCGACGAGTTCATTCTCGCTGGCTGGCTACCGTCTGAACCGTTCATTGCTCCCGAGACGAACGTGACCGCCTTTGGAAGCTGTTTTGCTTCCCACATAAGCGACTACTTGAACTCCCGCAGGTACAACGTGCTTACTAAATCTGACGAGAATGCATATGTCGTCAAGATGGGCGAAGGAATCGTCAACAGCTATGCGATCCGCCAGCAATTCGACTGGGCGTTTCGCGGGCTCACACCGACGACGGAGCTCTGGCACGGCTACCAGACCGAAGAGTACGGATATGACGAGGAAGTACGTCTGACGACCCTCAAATTGTTCGAGAAGACAGACGTGTTCATCTTGACGTTCGGTCTGTCTGAGGTCTGGTATGACGAGCCGACAGGGGAGGTCTTCTGGCGGGCGGTTCCTGCCGAAGTATTCGATCCGACACGGCACAAATTCCGCGTGACAACGGTCGCAGAGAACAAGGCCAATATGCGCGCTATCTATGACACGATCAGAGAGTTCCGGCCTGAAGCACGGATCATCTTCACGCTGTCACCTATCCCGCTCGTTGCCACATTCCGACCTGTGTCGTGTCTGACAGCTAACGCCGTGTCAAAGGCGGTCCTCCGTTCAGCAATTGACGAGTTCTACGCTGAGGTGGCAGACGAGGGCAAGCTTTACTACTGGCCATCGTACGAGATCGTCGAACAGGCGTTCGGGACCGGAAAGTATTGGCCAGACAGAAGGCATATCAAAAAGCCGGTCCTGAACTTCATCATGGCCCTGTTCGAGACCCACTTCTGCACGACCTCACCCGGTATGTCCCTCAGCGAGGGTCGCGTCTTAGCGATGCAGTCCACAGGGGAGCTATCGCCAGAAATTGTTCAGGCCGCTTACGACGTCAGCCCGCGGCGGATCTCGTCATGGGTGCACGAGCGGTTAGTCAACGACGAAGTTGAGATTGCGGCGCTTGTGTTGGCGTGCTCAATAGACCTACATCCTGATGATTCGGTGAGGCGAAGGTTGATGAATGAAGTTCGCGCTCATAAACCACTACCGGCCCGCGGGGTTAGATGGACGCAAAGCCAGGGCTGGCCGATGCCAGCGACGCCGTCGCAACGAACAATCAGGAAGGCACGACAGTTGCTCGCCGAGGTCCGTACCCGCTTATCCGCATAGCTGCTGTCCCCTGGCACGCCGAGCCAATTACGCCCAACGGTGGCGCAGTCGCCTTCTCCTCTCAGGCGAGCCGTTTCAACCTAGATGCTCAGCGAAGATCCTGCTCCACGGGCGCGCCAGCGCCCGCAATTCCTCGCACCTGTCGTCTCCGAGCGCCGCATAAGGCGCCGCGGCCAGGACATCGGTCTCGTCCTCAATCGCCCGGCGCTGCGCGGCACCCCACTCCGTGAAGCGGAGCGGCTCCCCCCTCTCGAGCCATCCCCGCTCGCGCAAGGCGTCGGTTGACGCCCGCCAGGAGTCGTCGGACCAGCCTCGGGTCGACTGCAACAGATGCGCAGGCACGTCGCCGGCAGCAGCGTGCGTCACAAGCGACTCACTGCCCGAAAGCCCGTGCACGACCAGCAGCGCAATGTGCCCGTCGCCCCGGTACTCGCGCAGGACCGATTGCGCGTGCCAGAGCGCGAGGTGTGGCTCGGACGGCGACGGCACATCGGCATGCCCCGCCGCAAGCGGGCGACCCTCGAGGCGGCGCCCTGCCACTTCCGCCGCGATCCGTGCGAGGCGCGTGGCCCTCTCCATCTCCTCGGAACGCACGATGGCGTCCCCGAGGAGCCGCTTGAAGGCAGCGTCCACGGCGGCGAACCGCGCCGCCACCAACTGGTCCGGGGTCGCCGCCTCCCATGCAGCCGGGATCGCGGCGTGCACGAGATCCGGATTGAAGTTGAAGAAGGTCGAGACCACCACCTCCGCCGGCACCGCTCCCATCGGGGCCGCCCGCGACGCGAAGTACCCGGCCCGACCGGTGATGCCGACACGGGCGTACGCCTCGGCGGCCTCGGGGACGAAGTAGATCATCCCGTGCAGCGGTTCCAGGGTCCGCCAGGTCTTGCGTGCCCGGACCGCATCAGCACCACCACCACCACCGCCACCGCCACCACCGCCGGCGCTCACAACGTGTCTCCGTTCAACAACCGGTCGGCGAGGCTGCGCGTCGCTGCCACGAGCGGCCGCCGCCTCGATGCGTCCCGCACGACGAGGTCGCGTCCATCTCGCTCCGCCTCGGCGGCGCCGACCTCGCGGCAGATCAGCAACCCCGCCAGGTAGTCCCAGCCGTACAGCGTGCTGCGGCCGGCCACTGTGTAGGCGTCCAGCACACCTTCGGCCACTGCACACAGCTCGAGCGAGGCCGCTCCGAGTGCCCGGAACTGAGCCCAGCCGGGGTACGTGCCCGGAAACCCTGAGATCCCGACGATCGCCTGTGCGAGTTCCTCGCAACCAGAGGGGCTGATCGCCTTGGCGTTCTTGTCGGCACCGTCACCTCGTATCGCGGCGTAGCGGTCGCCGTTGGCGTGGTTGCGAACCAGGCCGACGTGTGGACCCTCGTCGTCGAGCACGCAGATGCTGGTCGAATAGAACGGGACACGCCGATAGGCGTTCGTCGAGCCATCGACCGGGTCGATCACTGCCAGCAGACCGGACGGGCCGTCGCCACTGACCCCGGATTCCTCTGAGAGCACGGCCAATCCGGCCCCGTGCAGCACCGGGAGCGCAGCCTCATCGGCCGCCAGGTCGAGGTGGTACTGGCCCGGTTTGCCCCCCGTGGGACCCCACTCCTCCAGTGTGTCGAGGGCAGCCTTGACGGCTGTGGCCGCGTCATCGAGCACATCCAACAGGCGAACGTCGTCCACGGGTGACGAACCCTACCCGGGCACGCGGTGGGCGCCGGACGGGCTCAATCGGGACGTGCGGCTGGTCCCGGTAGGCTCCCCCTGTTGTGGCTGCTATTGACGTGGCGGGCTACGTCGCCGACCTGAAGGACCACTCCGTCGATCACGGATTCCACGTGCACGACGAACGGCACTTCGTCGAGACGTATTCCTTGCGACAGGTCTGGGAGGTGGACCTCCATCCCGAAGAAGGGTGTGGTGGTCCGCTCGACCTTCATCTCGCACTCGACGTGGATCCTCGGGTCCTCCTCTCCTTCGAGGACGCGGTGGTACTGCTCGCCGAGGACGAGGAGCCGGCGGACGAGTACCACTTCCCCCTGACCTTCACGTGGGCGCTTCCTCCCCTTCCGAGCAGTCCTGACCTGCTTCGCCTGGCCATCGACCTGGCCGGTGTCGGTGGGATCGAGCTCCCCCTCGAGGTGTCTGCCATCGACTCCTTCGCCAACGCGACCGACGGCTCGGAGCGCCGCCTCAGCATCGTGGCTCGATATCCCGTGTCGTTGGCCCGGGTCCTCAGCGGCGAGGAGCTCCTCTGCGACACCTTCGACCGCGCCCTGGCCGTCAGCCGATTCCTGCTCGAGTCCGCCGAACGCTGGCTGGCTTGACGTGCCGGGTGGGCGCCGCCCCTCTGCGCCCCGGGCACTCGCTCTCGCAGCACTCATCGCCGGGGCGGCCGTCGCGCTGAGCGCGTGCAGCGGTGCCGCGGACGGCCAGTCGCTGGCCCGGCAGGCGTGCGTCCACGTGCACCGCTCCGTCAGCGACTACCTGCTCGCCACCCAGGCTGGCACCTCACCGACAGCCGCGGCGCATCTCCAGGTCGAAGCCGACCAGGAGCTCCGCGCCGCGCTCCCACTAGCCGCCGCGGCCAACTCCGACGACGGTTCGTGGAACTCGCTCATGACGACAATTTCGGAGAGCGCCACTGTGGACGAGGCTCATCTCATCCCTTCATTGCGCGCCCAGTGCGTCGTCGCCGACACCAACCCGAACGTCAACCCGCAGGCACCCGGGTCCGGCAACTCCGGCAACTCCGCCAGTTCCGGCAATTCCGGTGGTTCGCACTCCACGGGAGGGTCTGGCGGCGGCGCTACCACCGTCCCCCCGAACGTCAACCCGCAGCCGGCGTCACCCGCCGGGTAGAGCCGGAGCCCCCTGGCCCGCTATCTGCGCCCGTCCGTCGGCGACGATGGCGGGCATCAGCGTGGGGGCGAGGACCTGGCCCGCCGCCGCGGTGAAGTGGACCCCGTCGACGTTCCGGATCACCTGTCCGTCGAGGGAGCTGGTGAACTTGCCGCCCGGGCAGACGTCCGCGTGGAGGTCGACGACCGAGTCCGTCGACGCGGTGCTCGGCCGCGACCTGGCGTACGAGCTTGTTGTAGACCGCGAGCCGGGCCGGATTGTCCTCGGGCCACGGCGCCCCGTCGGGTTGTTCACCCTCGTCGGTGCACGGACCCGTCAGGAAGACCATGTGCGCGCCTGTGTTGGTCACCAGGTTCGACGCCGCGTTGAGCTGGCTCTTGACGTAGGCGGCGAAGTTCTTGTGCAAGATGTTGGTCCAGGTGCCCTGGTACTCCCGGTCGACGACCTCCCAGCGTCCGGCCAGCAACAGGACGACGTTTGGCTTGACCTGGTTGATCTCGTTCAGCCACTGGTTCGGCCAGGGCTCGTTGGACGCCGGCCCGCCCGGCGAGGTCGCCGAGCCGCCGCACGCGAGCGGCGGGGCATACCGTGTCCCCATTAGCTCGACTTCGGGGCCGTCGACCACGCCGCACCCGAGGATCCCCTTGTCGGTGAGCTGGTAGTCGTAGGTCGCCTGCACATTGTCCTCACCGAGCCCCAGGCCCAGGGTCAGCGCCACGGAGTCGCCGAAGAGCAGCACCCGCACCGGCGGTCCTGTCGCGCTCGCGCCCGCCACCGACGACGTCGTGGTGCTTGTGCCGGCCGTCGACGGACTGACCGTGGGCGGGAGCGCAGTGCCCGCACCGGCCGACAAACCGGTGGTGGCCGCGAACACGGCGACCAGGACGGCCCCGACGCCGGCCGGCACCACGAGCCAGGCCCGCCATTGGCTGACGAACGTGCCCATCCGGATCGGCCGCTCAACGAGATGGAACGAGACGACCGAGACGCCGAAGGTGACGAGCACGCGGACGGCGAAGAGCTCGTAGCCCTCGAGGCCGGTCCGGGCGTGATTCAGCCAGAGAAAGATCGGCCAGTGCCAGATGTAGAGGCCGTACGAGATCCGGCCGACGTACCGCACGGGCGCAACGGAGAGGACTCGGGGCACGATGCTCCGCGGTACCGCCACTGCCGCGACGATGACCCCGGCCACCGACAGGCCAATGAGGAAGAATCCACCCGAGTACGGGAACGACGACAGCGACGTGGTGAGGACCCAGATCGTGACCGCCGCCGCCGCGCCCACGATGCCCACCAAGCCGCAGAGGACCTGGCCGACCTGTCCCGCCGGCCGCCACAGCTCGCCCTTGGCGAGCCGGCCCACCTCGTGGCTGCGCCGCGCCAGGAGGACCAGGCCGACGGCGAGTGCGCAGCCGATGAAGAGGCACTGCGAGCGTGTGTCCGTGCCGAGATAGGCCCGGTTGGTGTTGGCGCCGCCGTCGTAGACGGTGTGCATCCAGACCGCGCTGCCGATCGCCGCGGCACAGCACAGAGCGAAGAGGGCCGTCAGGCTGCGCGTGAGGCGCAGGAGCCCGAGCACCACGAGTGGCCAGACGACGTAGAACTGCTCCTCCACCGCGAGCGACCACGTGTGCAGGAGCGGCGAGGACTGTGCGGTCTCGTTGAAGTAGTTGGAGTTGACGAGGATGAAGTGCCAGTTGCTCACGTAGAGGAGCGTGGAGAGCGCGTCGAGTCGCAGTGCCCCGTAGGTCCCCTTCGGCACGATCACCGAGGCGAAGAACGCCACGAAGAGCAGCATCAAGAGGAGTGCGGGGAGCAGCCGGCGGGCCCGGCGGGCCCAGAACGCCCCCAGCTTGATCGTGAGCGACTGGCGCCATTCCCCGATCAGCAGCGAGGTGATGAGGAATCCCGAGAGGACGAAGAAGGCGTCGACCCCCATGAACCCTCCCTCCATGTGGGGGATCCCGCCGTGGAACATCATGACGGCCACGACGGCGCACGCCCGGACGCCGTCGAGCGCCGGGAGGTAGGCGAGACGAGTGTGCGAGATCGCGCTCTCGTCGTCCTGCATCGGGCTCGTTCCTCCAGGTCGGCTCAGGCGGGCAGCGCGGGTTTCGTGCCCCGGAGATCAGTCATTCTCGCAGACAGTGCCCGCTGTCTTCGGCCACCGCCAGTTCACTACCCTCAGGCGTCCTGAGCCCAACTCGACCCCCGATCGTCACCGTCGCTCCCCCGCCGACGAGGCGCGCCCGCACGAGGGCGGCGCGCCCTCGCGTTTGTCCTGGTTGTCGCGCTCGCCGCGGGTGCCGGGCTGGCCATCGCGGCGCATCTCGAGCACGGCCCTCCGCTCACCCCGTTGCGGGCTCGGATCGTCTCGATCGCGGAAAGCCAGGTGGGCTATGCGACCGACCCCGCCGACACCTATTGCAACAAATTCAGCGCCTACTGGTACGCGGGTGTCGACGACTGCGGCAACGACAATCTCAATGAGGAGTGGTGCGCGGACTTCGCAGCCTGGGTGTGGAAGCAGGCCGGGGCAGAGGTCGACTACCAGCTCGCACCCGGCTACCTGAACGGCAACTCCGCGAGTTTCTACGTCTGGGGAGTGGACCACGGGACCTGGCATCCGGTGGGATCGGGCTACACACCGCAGCCCGGTGACGTCGCCGTGTACGGACTCGACACCAGCGCGGTGACCGCAGTGCACGTCGCGGTGGTCACGGCGGCCACGGGCGACGACGGGGCGCCCGACGTCGTCAACGGCGATGGCGACCGCACCGGCTACAGCGTGGTCGAGGCGGGTTCCGATCAGGCCTATGCCGACGTGAAGGGCAAGGGCGCGCCCCTCACGGGCTACGTCTCGCCGTCATCGCCGCCGGGCTCCTCGTCCTCGTCGGGCTGACGGGCACCCGCGTACGGCCGCCCCCGGTCTCCCGGTTAGGTCGCCGGCGTGTAGTCCGCCGGCAGGGCGATCGACTTCACCTCGAGGAAGCCCTCGAGGCCCTCGGGCCCGAACTCACGGCCGACACCGGACTCCTTGAATCCGCCGAACGGCGTGGAGAAGTCGATCGGCACCGGCGCGTTGAGCATGTAGGTACCGGTGCGCACGCGGCGGGCCACACCGAGACCTCGATCGTTGTCGCCCGTCCACACCGAGCCGCACAGCCCGTAGTTCGAGTCGTTGGCGATGTCGACGGCGTTGTCGTCGCCGTCGTAGGGGATCACGACGAGCACCGGGCCGAAGATCTCCTCCTGGGCGATGCGCATCTTGTTGTCGACGTCGGAGAAGACGGTCGGCTCCACGTACCAGCCCTTCGAGAAATCGGAACCCGATGGGCGGCCACCACCGAGCGCGACCGTCGCACCCTCCTCACGCCCGCTCTCGAAATACCCCTCGATCCGGCTCCGCTGCCGCTCGGCCACCACCGGACCCACCTCGGTGGCCGGGTCCATCGGATCGCCCACCTTCATGGCGGAGACGCCCGAGACGACGGCGTCGAGGACCTCGTCGTAGCGGGACCGGGGGGCGAGGATCCGTGTCTGCGCGATGCAGGCCTGCCCGTTGTTCATGATGGAGTTCGGCAGCAGTGTCGGAATGGTCGTGGCCAGGTCGGCGTCGTCGAGGATGATCGCGGCCGACTTGCCACCGAGCTCGAGGGTGCAGCGCTTGAGGCGCTCACCGCACAGCCCGCCGATGCGCTTGCCGCCGACACCGGACCCCGTGAACGAGATCTTGTCCACGCCGGGGTGGGTCACCAGATGTTCGGACACCTCGCGCCCGGCCGGCACCACTGACAGGACGCCCTTGGGCAGGCCGGCTTCGGCGAAGATCTCGGCCAGGCGGAACGCATCGAAGGGCGTCTCGGGTGCCGGCTTGTAGACGACGGCGCAGCCGGCCACGAGCGACGGCGCCAGCTTGGCGGCCGCGATGAACAGCGGCACGTTCCACGGTGCGATCGCCCCCACCACACCCACCGGCTCCTTGGTCACCAGCACCTGCGGGTTGAGCAGGCCGGCGCGCACCTCGTCGAAAGCGAACGTGGTGGCGAGGTCGGCGTAGTAGTTGAAGATCATCGTCGGCGCCAGCACCTGGCCCATGCCCGAGAAGGTGATGGGCGAGCCCATCTCGCGGGTGATGATCTCGGCCATGTCACCCATCTCGGCCATGACCTGCGCGGCGACGGCGCGCACGATCTCGGCCCGTTCGGCCGGTGTCATGCGCGGCCAGGGCCCGCGGTCGAAGGCCTCTCGGGCGGCGGCGACCGCCTTGTCGATGTCCGCCTCGGTCCCGTCGGGCACCCGGGCGATCACCTCTTCGGTCACCGGCGAAATGACGCCGATCGTGTCGGTGCCCTCGGGGGCCACCCAATCGCCGCCGATGAACAAGCGGTCGTAGTCCCGAATCGCCATGCGTCCCTCCCAGGGTCTCAGAGGGCCCGCGCCCTCGCCGCCACCTGTGCCGTGCGGCACTCGAAAGGCTACCTGCGACCGCCGCCGATCGGACAGTCTGTCCGATCGCCTGTTCGTTCGGGCTCTCCCTTCCTCACCGCTTCCTCGTCGCGACTCCCTCAGCCCGCCTCGTCGCGGCGCTCGATATGGGCGACGACCCCGTCGTCCTGCATCCACCCCTTCCCGGCGGCGTACGCGCACATGCCGGAAAAGCCCTCGTCCCAGGCCTCGTCGGCGGCCGGCCCCGCCAGCGCGCGGAGTGCCACCGGATCGACGACGACATGCTCGCCGTCGTCGCGCAGGCGGCCCAGGCCCGACTGGCGCACGACCTCGGCCAGGTCTCCCTCGCCCTCGAGCGCGACCGAGAAGCTCGTGAAGTCAGCGGGGTCGTTCAGGTACACGCGCCCCTCGGCGAGGTCGATCACGATCAGCACGCGGGGGACGCTATCCCCACGCGCGGCGCCCGGACACCCTTGGGGACCTGGCCGTCGGTAAAGTGCCGCACCGTGCCGAACATCGACCAACGCGATCCCGAAGAGGTTGCCGCCGTCTTGACCACGTGGCTGGCCTCGAAGTCGTCGGCCGGATCCGGACCCGAGGTCTTCGACGTCCAGTCGCCGGCCTCCAACGGCTTTTCCAACGAGACCATCCTGTGCCGCACCCGCTCGGCGGACGGGTCGGAGCGCCGGCTGGTCGTCCGGGTGGCGCCGACCAAGCACCTGCTCTTCATGGACGCCGAGTTCTCGACCCAGTACCGGGTGATGAAGGCGCTGGCCGACGGCGGCTCGTCGGTGCCGCTCCCCGGCCTCGGCTTCTATGAGGACGACCCCCAGTACTTGGGCGTGCCCTTCTTCACCATGGACCACGTCGAGGGGCTGGTCCCACCCGACAACATCCCCTACACGATCGAGGGCTGGGTCATTGAGGCCACGCCCGAGCAACAGGAACGGATGTGGTGGAGCGGCATCGACGCGCTCGGCCGCCGTGCACAAGACCGACTGGCGCAGCCTCAACCTCGACTGGCTCAGCATGTCGGCCCGCGGCGCACCTGGCATCGACCAGCAGATGTCCTACTACCGGGACTACCTCGACTGGTCGGCCAAGGGGCTCAGCGTCCCGGTCGTCGAGTCGACGTGGCAGTGGCTCGTCGAGCACAAGCCCGACGAGCAGGGTGAGATCGTGATGAGCTGGGGTGACAGCCGCATCGGCAACATCATCTGGGACGACTTCCGCGCCGCCGCGGTGCTCGACTGGGAGATGGCGTCACTCGGCCAGCCCGAGATGGACCTCGGCTGGTTTCTCTACTTCGACCGCCAGTTCACCGACCCGCTCGGGGTCCCGCGCCCAGCCGGTTTCCCCTCTCACGAGGAGACCATCGAGTACTACTCGAAGCAGATGGGGCGGCCGATGCAGGACCTCTTCTTCTACGAGGTGTTCTCCGGCTTCCGCTTCGCCGTGGTGATGTTGCGGCTCTCCGATCTCCTGCTCGAGACCAAGATCCTGCCGGCCGAGGCGGACATGCGCTCGAACAACATCGCCACCCAGCTCCTGGCGACGATGCTCGACTTCGAGCCGCCTACCTGATCAGGCCTTCAGGTCCGGCCCGTCGTCCTCAATAGCCGTCCCGGGCAGGCCGACCGCGACCCCGGCGGCACGCAGCCGGTCCCCCAACCAGACAGGGCCGTCGGGCCGCTTCATCTCCTCCTGCCAGCCGTCGAGGATCCGATGTACGTCGTCCTTGGTTGGGATCTTCGCGATGACGTGCACGGTCATCTTGTGGTCGTAGTCCGGCGATGCGCTCACGTACAACCCCCCGAATGGGTCCTCGGCGACGTGCGGTGCCGGCTCACGCAGCACATAGAGCTCGCCGGTGTCCTCGACGTAGTTGAGCTCGTGGCGCACGTTGTCCGCGTCCATCCACTCCGAGCCCAGCTCGAGCTCGGCGGAGGGCCGCCGACGGGGGTCGCCTTCGTAGAACTCGTCGATGTCCATCGCCGGCACACTATCGCCGAGCCGTCACACGCTGGTTGAACAGCGACGCGCGGCACGGCGGGCTCCTGGCCGCTGTGCCTTCTTCGCTGGAGGGAGCGATCGGGGGAGGGACCGGAGCCACCGTGTCGCCCATGGTCAACTCCTCTTCGAAAAAGCGCGTCCTGGTGATCGACACGATGGCCGCCGAATGGCGCTCACTGGGCCGGTCGGGACACGCGGTCCGCTCGTTGCAACATGCGGCCCGGCGCGACGAGGGCCTGGCGCGCCTGGTCTTGGGGAGCGGGGCTGAGCCACCGACGTGTCCCACCCCCTTCGACCTGGTCGAACACATGCGCCGCGCCTCGGGTCGCGCTGAACGCAACGAAGCGGCGCGCCTCGTCAGCGTGTTGCTGCGGGAGGCGGCCTCGGACCCCTTCATGACTCGCCTGCTGGTCCAGGTCCTGATGCCCGGCCTGGTGGCGGTGGCGGGGAAGCTCCAGTGGGGCCGCGGCGGGGAATGGGAGGACGGCAACGAGTTCTTCGGCGAGCTCTTGACCACGGCGTGGTTCGTCGTGCAGGAGTGGGCAGGTCAGGAGCGTCCCTACGCCGTCCTCGACGTGCTGTCGGCCATCCGCTGCCGGATGCGCCGCCAGCTCTTCCGCTCCAAGGATCTCAGCCGGAGGACCGTGCCACTGACGTCGGACGTCGTCGAGCAGTCGGCTGGGGGCGAAACGGACCTCGACGAGCTCGCTCGGGTCCTCGTCGAGCTCCGTCGCGACGGCATGCGCGAAGAAGATGCCCAGGTCCTCTACACGCATCACGTGATGGGCTACTCCATGGCCGAGTTGGCCGCACTCACCGGACGTGATCGCCGCGTGCTGTACGCCCGCCGGGACCGCGGCCGTCGGCGCCTCTGCGCCTGATCGTCCGAGTGCGAGCGGGGTGGCGCGTGCGTATGGTGTGCCCGTGGTTGGGGAAGGGTCCGGCACCACCGAGAGTGTTCGCTCGCGGGTGGTACGAGGCCGCCCCAACTGGTGGGTGATCCTTGCCGTGTCGCTGGCGCTGATGGCGCTGTTGGTCGCGACGTCGGGCACGACTCCGCACCAAGGTCGCCGCGGCCACGCTGCTGGGCGGGGTTGCCTCGAGCGACTCGCGCCCCCCCGGCGGCTCTGGTCACGATCACAAGTCGGGTTCACGCGCTGCGCGCACCACCACGACCACCTCGGTCCCGGGCGGCTCGAGCACCAAACCCGCAGAGGTCGGCGATGGTTCGTCGACTTCAGGCAACACCTCGTTGGCCTCGAGCTCGAGAGGTCTCGGCGAGCCGGGTTCCCCCGCCAGCGGCACCACGGTGCCGCCGACCACGACGACGCTGCCGCCGGCCACGACGACGACAACGTCTCCCATCGTCGCTCAGCCGGCCGATCGGTCCCAGACCGAGGCCTATCTCGATCCGCCGGTGCAGACGTCCAGCAACTTCGAGTTCGCCGGGAGGGGCTCCATGCAGGTCGCCGTCGTGTGGTCAGGCGCCACGTACTTGACCTTGAGTGTCAGCTGCCCGAGTGGGACCCAGAACGGCGGCGGCACGGGAGCGATGCAGCAGACACTTCCCGACGCCAGCGGGGAGTGTCTGGCGACGGTGAGCGAACCGGCCCCCGAGTCCACCTCCTTGACCTTCACGATCACGATCGGCCCCGCCGGTGGGTAGGGCGCGGTCACGCGCGCTCTCATACAGGTCGCTCGGCGACCGGACCAGGAGGGCGTTCGACGTCTCTGGGCGCGCTGGCCGCGGCGCTGCTCGCATTCACCGCGGTGCCGGTGGTCCTCGCCATCGTCGTGGGCAATCCATTGTCGGGCGGTCTCGGACACACGTGGCACGCGGGGAGTCGCGACGCGCTCTTCGTCGTCGCGTTGGCCGCTTGGATCGCCTGGCTCGCGTGCTGCGCGCAGCTGGTTCGAGGGGTCGTCGCGCACGTGCGCAGCGGCGACGTCCGCGGCGCGCGGCGCGTCGGTCTTGGACCATGTTGCCGCCCGCATCGCCGTCGGCGTGCTCGCGGTGTCTTCGGTCAGCGGGCCGGTCGCGCTGTCCGCATCGGCCGGAGCATCCGTCCCGTCGGTGCAGACGAGTGCGTCCGCACCGCACTTCGAGCGTGGCGCGAGCCCTCCGTCGCTCCTCCGGGTCCGGGCTTCGGTGGACGAAGAGCAACGCACAGCGGCGAGCACGCACGGCACAGGCGTCTCGGACGCGGCCCCGTCCGACGCGGGACCGACCCTTACCGTGCAACGCGGCGACACGCTGTGGCGCATCGCGGATGATCTCTTCGATGACGGTGCCGACTGGACGGCCCTGGCCGTCATCAATCTTGGCCGGGACATGGGTGGCGGCGAGCGCTTCGTCGACCCCGACCACATCAAGACGGGCTGGCGGCTGCGCCTGCCCGAGCAGTCGCGACCGCCCGGCGGCCGGGCGGGAGGAGGCGGCACGCGCCGCTCGGGTACCGCGCGCCATGCGGACGGACGTACCCATGATGCGCCTGATCATCTGCCGGAGCTTGTGGCGCTGGGGATGGGTTCACTCGCCTGTGCCGCACTTGCTCGGCGAACTCGGCGGCGTCAGCAACCCCAACCCTTCCGCGACGACCTCGACCTGGGCCGGGCCGAATCCGATGGTGCCGTTGATGCCGCCTCCCTCTTGAGCCGTTTCGACGAGGTGCCGGCGCTCCAGGCCTTCGAGGCGGCCAATTGCATGCTGGGTCGGGCGCTGGCCGACGGGCGCTCCACGCCTGTCGTTCGCGCGGTGCAGGTCGGCCCCCAGGCCGTGACCTTCTGGTTGCAAGGAACGCACAGCGAGGCGCCCGCAGGGTTCGCAACTGTCGCGGGTGGCGCGGGATGGCAGGTGGCTCACGACCAGCTCAGTGCGGCCGACCTCGCGGCGCCCTATGTCCCCGTCGTCTTCCCCGTCGGCGACGACGACGAGGGGACGTGGCTCATTGCCCTCGGTCCGGGCCGCGTCCTCCCCCTCCTCGGCCCCGAGGCCCCAGCGCTGGAACGCTCCGTCCGGGGCGTCGCGGGCGTCTGGGCCTGGGCGGACACGGTGGTGGTCGCCGACGACGCCGCGGACCCCGAGCTCCTGTCCGAGACGGCGGCCGACCCACGGCTCGCTCGTCACGTGCTGTTCTTCGGCGACCCCGGTTTGCTTGCGCCGCACATCGCTGCCCGCACGGCCATCGTGACCACCGCCAACGTCAGCGCCAGCGACCTCACCATCCTCGTCGACCGCCACGGCGCAACGATCCACCCCCTCAGCCGCGTGGTCCGACCGCACCTCCAGTCGGACCGACGCGGCGCGCAGCATTGCAGAGCTCGTTGCACCGGCGCCGCCTCCTGCGCCGGTGCAGACGCCCGTGCCGCGCGAGGCCGTTCTCCCGTCAGCGAATCCGCCGACCGGCTCCGCCGCAGTCGTCCCGGGTCAGGTCGACGTCCGCCTGCTGACCATGACCCCCCGCCTCGACGGTCTGTGCGAGCCCCTCCCTGCCAACCGGGCGCGCCGCGCCGTCGAGCTGGTGGCCTATCTGGCCCTGCACCAGCCCGACGTGATCACGAGCGACCGGCTCCGCACCCGGGTGCTCGGATCATCCGACGCCGATGCCGCGGCCAAGACCTTGTTCAACACTGCGTACGCCGCGCGCCGGGCCATGGGGCTTGGCGCCGACGGCGCGCCGTTGTTCCCGGCCGGCACGCGCACGGGGCTCTATCAGGTGTCGTCCGAGGTGACGATCGACGTTCGACGCGCCGTGGCGTTGGCAGCGGAGGGAAAACTGCACCGTGATCCGGCCCTTGCGATCGCGCACTATCGGGCCGCGCTCGAACTGGTTGAGGGCGAACCACTGGCCAACGCCCTGTCGGGCTACACCTGGTGGGAGGCGGAGGGTCACGGCGGGCACCTCGCAGCCGTGCTCGTCGACGCCGCGTGCGCCATGGCCTTGCTCGCGGCAGAGACAGGCCTATTCGAGCTCGCTCGGTGGGGACTCGACCAGGCCCGGGTCGTCGAGCCCTACAGCGAGGCGCTCTCCCGGGCGGCCATGGAGGTGGCCGCGGCCGAAGGCGACGCCGACCGCCTTCGGCACGAGTGGCGGGAGTGTCAAAGGCGCCTCGACGCGCTCGATCCCGGCAGCTCGCCATCGCCTCGCACCGAGTCGCTCTACAGCGACCTCAGCCGCTCACTCGTGGCAGGTGCTCCACGGCCAGGCTTGCGAGTCCCACAACTGGCGCCGCAACAAAGTCACTACGCCCCCGCGGCCAGTGAGGGCACGCCCTCGGCCGCGCCGTAGGCCCGGACCACGTCCTCGAGCCGCGCCACACGGCTCCCCTTGACCAGTGCTGCGTCGCCGGGGCCCATCGTCCGCAACAGCGACACGGTGTCCTCCACCCCCGAGACCTGGGCCTCGCCGTAGAGCGGCGTCTCGTATCCCACGACCTCGATCCCCAGCTCCTCTGCCAGCACGGCCATCCGCCGGTGCTCGGGCACGGTCTCGTCAGCCAGTTCGGCCATGACCCCGAGCACTGCCAGCTTGTGCTCCCCCGGCAGCTCGCCCAGCGAGCGCAACGCCGCCTCGGTCGATGCAGGGTTCGCGTTGTAGCAGTCGACCACCAGCACCGGACCGCCTGGTACGTGATGGACCTCCATGCGCCAGGGCGACCCGTGCACGTCCGCCAGCGCACCGATGACCTCGTCGATGGGCACCCCGCACCACAACGAGGCTGTCGCCGCTGCCAACGCGTTCGGGACCTGTTGCAATCCGTGCAAGGCCAGGCGTACCTCGCCCCGGCCCCACGGCGAGGTCAACACGAAGCGCGGCCGCAACTCGCCGTCGAGCGTCACGCTGTCGGCCCGCACTTCGGCATCGGCGTCCACTGCGTAGCCGAGGACCGGGCACGGGCTCACCGACGACATGTCCCGGACGCGCTGATCGTCGTAGTTCAAGACAGCGACACCCGAAGCGGGCAGCGCCGCGACGAGCTCGCTCTTCGCACGCGCCACGCCGTCGAGGTCGCCGAAGTACTCGACGTGTGCCATGGCGACGCTGGTCACGATCCCGACGTCGGGCCGCGCGACCTGCGCCAGCAGCTCGATGTGCCTCGGTCCACGCGCGCCCATCTCGAGCACCACCCACGTGGCGTCGTCGGGTGCGTTCAGCAGCGTGAGCGGGAGTCCGAGCTCGTTGTTGAAGGATCGCACGGAAGCCGCTGTCGCGAATCGCGTCGACAGGCACCCCGCCAGCAGATCCTTGGTGGTGGTCTTGCCCACTGATCCGGTGATGCCGACCACGCCGCCCGTCACGCGTCCACGTGCGAACGCGCCGAGGCGCATCAGTGCGGCCGAGGTGTCCTCCACTCTGATTGCCGTCGCGCCGACCGGATCGTGCGCGGTCAGGTACGCCGGTGCACCGGCCTCGAGCGCAGCCGGAATGAAGGCATGCCCGTCACGCTCAGCCACAATCGGGACGAACAGCTGTCCGGGCCGGATCGCTCTCGAATCGATGCTCGCGCCGTCGAGTCGTGACGTCCGGCCCGATCAGCTCCGCGCCGAGGTGGGCCGTCAGTTCAGATGTCGAGCAACGCACGCATGACCCTCGCGGCGATTGTATAGCCTCGGTCGATGCCTGATCCGGGAGCGTTGACGGTCGTCTATGGCGGCCCGTCGGCCGAGCACGAGATCTCGTGTATCTCGGCGCGCCGGATCGTAGAGACGGCCCTCGACGGCGGGTGGACGGTCACCGCCATCGGATTGACCCACGAGAAGAAATGGGTCGATGCGCGCGCCGCGCTCGTCGACGTCGCAGCCGGTGACGCCCTGACGTCTCCGGACGAACTGTACGAGCGGTTCCCCTTCTCAGCGCTCGGCCATCTCGACGAAGGCATCCCGTCCGACTCGGTCGTCTTCCCCGTCCTGCACGGGCCCTTCGGCGAGGACGGCGTGATCCAGGGACACCTCGAGGCCATCGGCGTCCCCTATGTCGGTGCGGGGGTCCTGTCGTCTTCCATCTGCATGGACAAAGGCATCGCCAAGTCGGTCTTGCACGACCACGGTCTCCCGGTCGCCGCGTGGCGCCTTGTGTCGCGGACGGAGTGGGGCCTCGAGGCGATGGAGGAGGCGGTCGATGCCCTCGGCTTGCCGCTCTTCGTCAAGCCCGCCAACCTCGGTTCGTCTATCGGAGTGGCCAAGGTCGCCGAGCCCGCCGCGCTCGGCGACGCTGTCCTCTCGGCCTTCGAGTTCGACGACCACGTCCTCGTGGAGGAAGCCATCGTGGGGCCGCGAGCTCGAGCTCGCCGCCATGGGAAACGAGGACGTCCGCGTGTCACGCGCCGGCGAGATCATCCCCAGCCGGGAGTTCTACGACTACGAGGACAAGTACGTGCTCGGGCCAGGCAGAGACTGTGGCCCCGACGGACCTGAACGACGCGCAGCTCGCCCATGCCCAGCGCGTTGCCGTCGCGGCCTACCGCGCGCTGCGGGTCGAAGGCCTCGCCAGAGTGGACCTCTTCTTGCAGGATGACGACGAGATCGTCGTCAACGAGGTCAACACGATGCCCGGCTTCACCCCCATCTCCATGTTCCCGATGCTCTGGGAAGCCGAGGGGCTGCCGTTCGGCGACGTCATCGAGGAGCTCATCGTGCTGGCCCGTTCCCGGCACGCCCGGCGGCGCACCCTGCGGACGTACCGGCTCCCTTGACCGGCCTCAGCGGCCGGGCCATCCCTTGTTCCCAGGTCCGCTCGCTTCGACGGCGTCGGTCGGCCACGATGGGCGCAGATCCGAAGGGTGCTGCGCGCACCCCATCTGTACCGTGCGGAGTGTGGTCATGACGTTTGAGGGCTTCGAGAGCGACACCTGGGAGGCGCTCCCCGGTGCGGGCCGTCTCACGGTGGCCCAACGCGAGGCGATCGAGTCCGACGAGCCGCTGCTGTGTGTCGTCGCCGGCGCCGGCGCCGGGAAGACGCGGGTCCTCACGCTGCGCGTGGCGCGCCGGGTGCGCGAAGAGCACGATCGAGCCCGATCGCACGCTGGTCACCACCTTTAGCCGCAAGGCTGCCGACGAGCTGCGGACCCGTCTGCGGTCGCTCGGCGTCTCGGGCGTCAAGGCGGGCACGTTCCACCGAACCGCGCTTGGGCTCTTGCACGAACACCGTGAACTGCGGGGCCGACCCCAGCCCCAGCTCCTGCCCGACCGCCGCCGGCTGCTCGCCGAGGTGACGACCGGCGACGCCCGCCGCACGCGCGCCCTCGACGGTGAGATCGGATGGGCCAAGGCGCGCCTCGTATCCCCCGAGCGTTACGAATCCGAAGCGCGCCGCCACCATCGTCGCAGCGGTATGAACGCGGACCAGGTGGCTGAGGCCTACGCCCACTACGAGGAGGCACGGACCCGCCGTCGGCTGCTCGACTTCGACGACCTCATCGTCGCCTGTGCCGACGCCCTGGCCGGGGACACCGAGTTCGCCGACTCCATCCGTTGGCGCACCCGGCACCTCTTCGTCGACGAGATGCAGGACGTCAACCCCGCGCAGTTCCGACTGCTGACTTCGATGCTGGCCGACGAGCCCGACCTCTTCGTGGTGGGCGACCCGAATCAGTCTGTGTACGGCTTCAACGGCGCCGACCCAACCCTGCTCGATCGCCTCCCAGAGCTCCTGGTGGGCACCACGGTGATCCGCCTGGACGAAAACCACCGCTGTACCCCCCAAGTCGTCGCGGTGGCCACCGCCGTCCTGCGCGGAGACGGCGCTGGTGGCAAGGTGGTGCCGCCCCGCACCACCCGGGTCGACGGACCGGTGCCGGTCGTGGTGTCGCACGGCAGCGATCTCGAGGAGGCCGCGTGGGCCGCGCAGCGAGCCAAGTTGTCGCGCGCACCGGGGCGGCGCTGGTCGAGCATCGCGGTGCTCACGCGCACCAACGCGCAGCTCGCCACGGTGCAAGCGGCGATGGACGCGGCGCGTGTGCCCAGCATGGTCGCCGGCGCGGACCTCGGCCCCGCCTCCGACCTCCGAACCGAGGCGGGGCGGCGGGACGACCGCGACCAAGAAGAACGGGTGCCCGACGAACCGGCGGACCGGGATCGCGTCGTGCTGACCACCTTCCACCGGGCCAAGGGCCTCCAGTGGCCCACTGTCATGGTGCTCGGCCTCAGCGACGGCCTCATGCCCATCGCGTCCGCCCAGACGCCCGCTGCCGTCGACGAGGAACGCCGGCTGCTCTATGTCGCGCTGACCCGGTCCGAAGACGAGTTGTGGTGCAGCTGGTTCGAGAAACAAGGTCAGGCGGCAGAGCACGGCTGGGTCGGCGCGCCGACCCAGCCCGTGGCTGGCGCCCATTGAGCGGACCATCGCCGCGCTCCAGAAGGAGGCCGCACCGACGGCGGCATCGGACGTCTCCGTCCGGGTGGCCGAGCTCCGGCGTCGCTTGGCCGAGGGCGTGGAGGACACGGACACCGTTCGGTAAGGGCCGGTAAGGTCGGATCGCCCGATCGATACCCGAGGTGGGGGAGGCCCGACGCATGTCCCAACTCCTTGACCAGCTGCGCAAGGTGGTCGGCGAGACCAATGTGATGTCCGGCGAGGCCATCCACACCGACTACACCCACGACGAGACGCTCGGCGCCGACCCCGTCATGCCTCTCGCGCTTGTCTTCCCCGGGTCGACCGGCGAGGTCTCCGAGGTTCTGAAGCTGGCGAGCGAGCATGACGTGGCGGTCATCGCCCGCGGGAGCGGCACGGGTCTGTCCGGCGCCGCCATCCCACTCGCCGACGGCATCCTGTTGGCCTTCGACCGCATGAAGCGCATCCGCGAGATCGACACGGAAAACCAGGTCGCCGTCGTCGAACCCGGCGTCACCCTCGAACAGCTCAACGGCGAGCTGGCCAAAGTCGGCCTGATCTACCCCGTCTCGCCGGGCGAGCAGAGCGGCTCGCTTGGGGGCAACGTGGCCACCAACGCTGGGGGGATGCGCGCCGTCCGCTATGGCGTGACGCGCCACCACGTCCTCGGTCTCGAGGTGGTGCTCGCCGACGGCACCGTCCTGCGCACAGGCGGCAAGTTCGTGAAGTCCTCGAGCGGCTACGACCTCACCCAGCTCCTCATCGGTTCCGAAGGCACACTGGCCATCACCACCGAGGTGACGGTGAAGGTCGCGCCGCGCTTCACCGAGTCCGCCACGGTGCTCGCCCCCTTCGCAACTCTGGCCGAGGTGGCCCAGGCGGTGCCGCACATCGTCAACAGCGGTATCAGCCCCTCCATCCTTGAATACGTCGACGTCATGGTGATGGGCGGCATCACCCGCGCCGCGGGCCTCGATCTCGGGGTACCCGAGGACATTCAGGCGCGCACCCTCGCCTATCTCGTCGTCGTCTTGGAGGGGATGGACCAGGGCCGGGTGGACGAGGACGTGGAGCGCCTCGGCAGATTGCTCGAAGAGCTGCACGCACTCGACGTCTACGTCTTGCCCGACACGGCGGGGGCCCAGCTGATCGCGGCCCGCGAGCGGGCTTTCTTCGTCGGGAAGGCAGCGGGCTGTGACGACCTCATCGACGCCGTCTTGCCGCGAGCGTCCATCCCCGGTTACCTGGCAGCGGTGGCAGTCCTGGCTGAGGAACACGGTGTGTTCGTGACCGGGTGCGGCCACATAGGCGACGGCAACGTGCACATCACCGTCTTCCAACCCGATGAGGAACGGCGACGAGCCTTCATGCACAAGAGCTTCGAGCTGGCGGTCGACTCGGGCGGTGCGATCTCGGGCGAGCACGGCATCGGCACGGCCAAGCTGCCGTACTTCCTCGAGATGGAGGACCCTGTGTCGCTCGAGCTCATGCGCGCCATCAAGCGGGCCTTCGACCCGCGCGGCATCCTCGGGCCGGACCGTGTCCTCGGCGTGGATCAGGGGCAGGACGAGGCCGAGGGCGCGACCACCGGGAGCCCGGCATGAATGGGGCCAGGTCGCTTCTCTCCACGCTGGTCGACGCCGGCGTCGACGTCTGCTTCGCCAACCCGGGCACCTCGGAGATGCATTTCGTGGCTGCGCTCGACGACGTGCCGGCCATGCGCGGCGTTCTCTGCCTCTTCGAGGGCGTCGTAACCGGTGCGGCAGACGGCTACGGACGCGTGGCGGGACGGCCTGCGGCCACGTTGCTCCACCTCGGTCCAGGGCTCGGCAACGGGCTGGCCAATTTGCACAATGCCCGTCGGGCACGCACGCCGATCGTCAACATCGTGGGGGACCACGCCACCTACCACGCCCGCTACGACGCACCCCTCGAGTCGGACATCGCGTCGATCGCCCGACCCGTGTCGGGCTGGTACCGCTCGAGCGCGCGGGCTGACGACGTCGCCGCCGACGGGGCTGACGCGGTGGCGGCCGCCTACGGGCCTCCGGGCTGCGTCGCCACCCTCGTGCTGCCGGCTGACTCGTCGTGGTCAGAGTCGGCGACCGGCCCCTGCCCGCCTCGTCCGCGGCGGCGCCCGGCGTTGGTCGCGCCTGACACGGTCGAAGAGGTCGCCAAGGCGCTGCGTTCGGGCGAGCGCGCCGCGTTGCTCCTCGGCGGGAGCGCGCTGCGTGCCACCGCACTCCACGCCGCCAGCAGGGCCGCCGCGACGACGGGCGCCGCGCTGCTTGGCGAGACGTTCCCCGCCAACCTCGAGCGCGGCGCGGGCATCCCTGCCGTCGAACGCCTGGCCTACCTCGTCGAGATGGCGCAGGCACAGCTCGACGGAGTACGCCACCTGATCCTGGTCGAGGCCGCCTCCCCGGTCTCTTTCTTCGCCTATCCCGGCAAGGCGAGCGACATCGTCCCGGCCGGCTGCACCGTCCATACGCTGGCCGTCCCGGGCGAGGACGCCGCGGCTGCCCTCGAGGCGCTGGCCGAGGCCGTCGGCGCTTCGCCGGCAGCCGATGTCCCGGCTGCACCGGGACGACCGGAGAAGCCCTCCGGGGCCCTGTCCACCGAATCGCTGGCTGCCGCCATTGGTGCGGTGCTTCCAGAGGGCGCCTTGGTGGTCGACGAAGGCAATACGTCGGGACTCTTCGTCGCCGGTGCGACGGCGGGAGCGCCGCGCCACGACTGGCTCACGCTGACTGGCGGCGCGATCGGCATCGGCCTGCCCATGGCGACGGGCGCGGCGGTGGCCGCGCCGGACCGCCCCGTGCTCTGTCTCGAGGCCGACGGGAGCGCGATGTACACCTTGCAGGCGTTGTGGAGCCAGTCCCGAGAGGGACTCAACGTGACGACGGTCGTTCTGTCCAACCGGAGCTATGCCATTTTGAACATGGAGCTACACCGCGTCGGTGCCGATGCCGGCGGGCCGCAGGCCCGGCGGTTGCTCGACCTCACGGACCCCGAACTCGATTTTTGTGACCTGGCGCGCGGAATGGGCGTGCCGGCCCGGCGGGTCGAGAACGCCGAAGACCTCGTCGCCGCGTTGGAGAGCGGACTGGCCGAACCTGGTCCTGCGCTCATTGAGGTGCCGCTCTAAGACTGACCTCGACGAGGGCTCGACGTCCGATGGTCAACCTCGTGACAACGTGCGCAATGCGGTCACAACAAACGGGCCCCCCTCTCCCGAATAGTGACCAACGGATCTATAGCGCCGAAATGCGGCCTGTCAGCATGCCCCTTGGAGACGGATTCGCCTTGGAAGCGAGATCGCATCCGGGGATGGTCCGAGACCGAGGAGGGGCGTTGATACAGATGGAGATGGACGATCGGGTTACCGATGCCTCCATCGAAGCGGCACTTGAGCGGCTTCGGCACGACCTCTTTGGCACGAAGGCCGAGGACTGCGTTGTCGAGGAGAACCACAGTCCGGATTCGATCGACTACGCATCCCTGGAGCTCGACGTTGAGCGGATGCGCAAGCGACTGGCGATCTGGGAGATCTTCATGACCTACATGCGGAATGGCGCCCGCAGTTGGCCAGAGGTCCAGCGCTCCTTGACCAAGGAGGACTTCGACAAGATCGTCTCGATCTGCGACGGCGTCCCTCTGCGGGATCTCTTGTTGGACCTCAGGTAGCGACAGGCGGAAGGGCGGAGACACAACAGGGCCTTTGAGAAACGTTTGACCGAGCGGCACTGGCGGGTGCCGCTCTTGGCGACGGCCAAGCGTTTCTCAATCGGCGGTGGGTCGGGGTGCTGTGACCGGCAGCGGCGGCTGCGGCGGCGGTCACGCCTTCGACTTCCGAGACATACGAGTTGACGTGGAGGCAAGACATGATCTGGGCGGTGCGACAGTGGTAGTTCTGGCGGCCCTCGTGGTGCTCGCGGTCCTCGCGGCCATGGTGGCAGCGATCCCCCGACGCGATGTCATGGAGCATCACCGTTTGATGCAGACCCTCACGCTCGAAGATGAGCATGCGGAAAACGAGCGATGAAGCATCCCCGCTGTCGCTGGCACGTGCCCGAAGGAGACGTTCGGCCCGTGCTTGCCGAGCCGCCTTCTGAGTCGGGTCCTCTCCCCTATCTGATCGACGGGTCGCGCTTCGCCCGAGCCGGTGCCTGGTCCTGGGGCGTCAGGGAGCGGCGAAATCAACGACGACCGGTGCGTGGTCGGACGGCTTCTTCCCCTTGCACGCGTCACGGTCACGGAATGCTCCGGTAGCCCGCTGCACCAGATCGTCACTGACCAGCACGAGGTCGATGCGCATGCCGCGTCCTTCGTGGAAGTCACCCGCCCGGTAGTCCCACCACGTGAAGGTGCCGGGTTCGTTGAAGCGACGGAACACGTCGTCGAGACCCCAGGCCTCCACCTCCTGCAGCGCAGCACGCTCCGGTTCGCTGACGTGGGTCGCGCCCACGTAGGCAGCCGGGTCCCACACGTCCCCGTCGTCGGGGGCAACGTTGAAGTCGCCGCACACCGCGACCGATGAACCCGGAGGGCAGAGCTCGTCGAGGGTTGTGCGCAGGCGGGCCAACCAGGCCAGCTTCACGGCATAGAACTCGTTGTCGAGAGAACGCCCATTGGGGACGTAGACGGAGAACACCCGGGTCCCAGCGCAGCGAGCCGACACGATGCGCCGTCCAGCCTCGTCGTCGGCCGTCCCGAAACCTCTCGTGACGTCCTCGAGCCCCACCTTGCTCACGATGGCCACGCCGTTCCAGCGCCCGTCTCCGTAGTGCGCTGATTCGTAGCCGAGCTCGGCGAACTCCTTTTCGGGGAACTTGTCGTCGGCCTGCTTGGTCTCCTGCATGCACAGCACGTCGGGTTGGTTCGACTCGATCCATGGGATCACGCGCGGCATGCGCGCCGTCAGGGAATTCACGTTCCACGTGGCGAGTCGCATCACCTAGTCCCTCCGTCGATGATCACGAACAAGAGGTCGGCCTCGCACGCCGTCTGGTCGCCGACCGACGCTCGCCCGTGCCCCTTTCCCCCCCGGGCCGAGAGCCGGTCCATGGTGACCTGGAGGTCGAGCCGCTCGCCGGGCACCACCTGGCGGCGAAAGCGCGCTCGCTCAATCCCACCAAAGAGCGGCAAGGCGCCCGCATAGCGCGGGTCGAGCAGCACGGCGATCCCGCCGAGCTGGGCCAACGACTCGACCATCAGCACACCGGGCAGCGTCGGCCGTCCCGGGAAGTGCCCGCCGAAGAATGGCTCCTGGTCGGTCAGGTCCCAGAACCCTTCCGCGGAGACCCCCGGCTCGACCGCGGTCATCCCCGTCACGAACAAGAAGGGGGGGCGGTGCGGCAGCACGTCCCGCGGCGACGGCAGTCCTTGGTCGGTCATACCTCAGCCCCGCTTTCGGGTGGCCTTCTTCCTCGCCGCGGACTTCTTGCCCGCGGACTTCTTGGCCGCAGCCTTTCTCGTCGCCGTCTTCTTGACCGGCGCGCTCTTCGCCGCGGCGGTGCTTTTGGCGGCCGCCTTCTTGACCGGTGCCGGCGCCTTCTTTCCGCCCTTCTTCGCCGGGGCGGCCTTCTTGGCGGCCGCCTTCTTCGCCGGCGCTGCCGCCTGCCGGGCCGACGCCTTCTTGGCGGCAGCACTCTTCTTCACCTCCGAAGAGCCGCCACGGGCGGTTGCGGCCGGCGATGACGCCGCGGAGAGAGCAAGTTCGGCGACCCGGCGTGGCGGGTCGAGTCCGGCCAGCACGAAGGACCGCACCTCGCCTTTCTTGAGGACCTGGCGGGCCTTAATAGGCGGTGGCGTCCCCATGGCGGTCAAGGGGATGTAGCAGTGCAGGTCACCGCCACCCGGGATCGCCACGTCGACCATGGCGCCGTGCGAGGTGAACGACACCACCTCGCCCTCGACGGTGCTGCCGACCGGGTGCGCGGCCACGAAGTTGATGAAAGCCAGCGGCTCGTTGACGGCCGGCGGCGGGGTCACCCGCTTCTTCTTCGAGCGGCCTCCGCTCCCGTCGGCGGCGGCCGGACTGCTGGCGGCCTTGGCCACCTTGGCAGTCTTGGTTGCCTTGTCGGTCTTGGTATCGGTCTGCTTCGCCTTCGCCGCGGCGGGCTTGCTGGATCGGGCAGCCTTCTTTGTCCCGGCACTCCTCTGCGGCGCCGCCTTCTTCGCCGCCGCGCTCTTCTTGGCCGAACCCCGTGACGTCTGCGGTGCCGGCGGGTGCAGCGCCTCGGCGACGGCCTCGTCGATCGCACTCGAGAACGCGGGGTCGACCTTGGCCCGCCCGGGAGGCGGCGTCGTCGGCGTGATCGGCCACGACGTATCGAGCGGCGGCGCCTTCTTCGGCGACTTCTTGGCCTTCGCCGCCCTCTTGGCCGCCTTCTTGGCCGCCTTGGCCAGCTCGGCCGCCTTCGCCGGCGCGGACTCCGGGTCCTTCTTGGACTTCGCCTCCGCCGTGGCCGCACGGCTCTTCGGGCCCCGAATGGGCAGCCGTGGCGTGAAGATCCACCCGACCCCCGGCACCGGCTTGCCACCGACCAGCCGGCCGTCTTCGAACAGCCACGGGTGCTGGCCGTGGAACTCCTGGAACGAGTCGTTGGAGAGCACCGTGGCCCCCGTGCGTTCCGCGATACGCAGCACGAAGGCGTCGCCGCGGCCGATGGCGCCGGCGGGTGGGGAGATGACCTCGCCGTTGAGCATGGCGTCGCGTACGGCCTCACGCTCGGCGTCGGAGACCCGGTGTTCGAAGGTCGCGTCGACCACGACGATGATGCTCGCCTCGGGATCCTCCGCCGCGTAGGCCCGGTACGGCCTCGTCGAGCTGCTTCAGGCTGGGGAAGGTTCTCCCTTCGGTGGCGAGGTTCGACCCGTCGACCACGACATAGTGCGGTTCAGCCAATGGCCCGCCGCAAGAGGTCGGCCTGCTCCAGCTGGTGCAGGGCGGCGCTGCCGATGGCGGGACTGGCGGACTCGGTCCGGCTCACATGGCGGAGCCGCAGGCGCTCGGGCAGGCAGGCGTGCAGGCGGGCGTGCACGAAGAACCAGGCGCCCATGTTCTCGGGCTCCTCTTGCAGCCAGACCACCTCGGTCGCCTGCGCGTAGCGCTCGAAGATCCCGGTCAACAGGTGCACCGGCCAGGGGTAGAGCTGCTCCACCCGGACCACCGCGACGCGGGCGGCCTCGGCCGGCTCGAGCTCGGAGCGGTGCTGGACCGCCTCGTGGGCGATCTTCCCGCTGCACAACACGATGCGCTCCACCGACCGCGGGATCCGCAATGGAGGCGTCGTCGATCACGTGCTGGAAGGAGCCGGCCTCGAGCTCGCCGAACGTCGAGCGCGACGCACGCGCGCGCAGCAGGGACTTCGGGGTCACCACGACGAGCGGGCGCTTCGGCACGAGGCGGGCCTGCGAGCGCAGCAGGTGGAAGTACTGCGCCGAGGTCGTGGGGACGGTCACCCGCATGTTGCCGCGCGCGCTCAGCGACAAGAAGCGCTCGTAGCGCGAGGAGGAGTGCTCGGGGCCCTGCCCCTCGTAGCCGTGCGGCAGCAGCATGACCAGGCTGGCGTACTGGCCCCACTTGTTCTCGGCCGCCACCATGAAGTTGTCGATGATGATCTGCGCGCCGTTGGCGAAGTCGCCGAACTGGGCCTCCCAGGCGACCAGCGCCTCGGGTGCCTCGACCGAGTACCCGTACTCGAAGCCGAGCGCCGCGTACTCCGAGAGCAGCGAGTCGCGCACGGTGAAGTTGCCCATCTCGCCCTCGGGCACGAGCGCGCCGGCGCCGATGCGCCGCAGGCCGTCGCGGATGTGCGCCAGGGGCACGTACTCCTCGCCGTTGCCGTAGTCGACCAGCACCGAGTGGCGATGGCTGAACGTGCCGCGCCGGGTGTCCTGGCCGGTGAGGCGCACGTTGACGCCCTCGTACATGAGCGAGCCGATGGCCAGCGCCTCGGCCAGGGCCCAGTCGACCTCCCCGCTGGCCACGAGCTCGTCGCGCTGGACGAACTGGCGTTCGAGCTTGGGGTGGATCATGAAGCCCTCGGGCACCGACCGCACGACCGAGGACAACGCGTGCAGCACCTCTGGGTCGACGCCGGTCTCGGGTGACGGGGTGTCCCCCAGGCCGGGGTCGGGCGCATGCAGCTCGGTCGGAGCCAGCGAGGGCTCCTCGCGCACCTCGTCGAGGACGGCCTGCAGGCGGCCGTTGAAGTCGTCGAGCGCAGACTCGGCCTCTTCGAGCGTGATGTCGCCCCGGCGCACCAGCGTCTCGGTGTAGAGCTTGCGGACCGACCGCTTGGCCTCGATCCGCTGGTACATGAGCGGTTGCGTGTAGCTCGGGTCGTCGCCCTCGTTGTGCCCGTGCTTGCGGTAGCACACGAGGTCGATCACGACGTCCTTGTGGAAGGTCTGCCGGAAGACGAAGGCGAGGCGGGCCGCCCGCACCGCCGCCTCGGGGTCGTCGCCGTTGACGTGGAAGATCGGGGCCTGGACCATTTTCGCGACGTCGGTCGGGTACACCGACGTGCGCGCCGATGCGGGCGCCGTCGTGAAGCCGAGCTGGTTGTTGATGACGACGTGCACGGTGCCGCCGGTGCGGTAGCCCGACAACCCCGAGAGGTTGAGCGTCTCGGCGACGACGCCCTGCCCGGCGAACGCGGCGTCGCCGTGGACGAGCACCGACATGCAGGGGAATCCGTCGGCGCCCTCGCCCGCGGCCGCGGGCGTGCCGTCGGTCGGCGGCGACAGACGGTCCTGCTTGGCCCGGGTCATGCCCTCGACCACCGGGTCGACCGCCTCGAGGTGCGAGGGGTTGGAGGACAGCGTGATCGGGAGCTCCTCGCCGGCGCTCCCGTGGAAGACGCCACGCGCGCCCTTGTGATACTTGACGTCGCCCGATCCCTGGACCGATTCGGGGTCGAGGTTGCCCTCGAACTCCTCGAAGATCTCGCGATACGACTTGCCGACGATGTTGGCCAGCACGTTCAGCCGGCCACGATGGGCCATGCCCATCACGACCTCGGCGACCCCGGAGCCGGCTGCGGCGTCGAGGAGCGCGTCGAGGAGGACGATGGTCGACTCGGCTCCTTCCAACCCGAAGCGCTTCTGTCCGACGTAGCGCGTGTGGAGGAAGCGCTCGAACACCTCGGCCGCGTTGAGCCGGTCCAAGATGTGGCGCTGCTCCTCAATGTTCAACGTCGCCGGCTGCCCCTCGACGTGCTCTTGGATCCAGCGCTTCTGCTCGGGATCCTGGATGTGCATGTACTCGATCCCCAACGTGCGGCAGTACGCGTCGCGCAGCACGTGCAGGATCTCGTCGAGGGTCGCCACGTCGCGCCCGGCCAGTCCGTCGGCCACGAAGTGGCGCGGCAGGTCCCAGATGGTGAGGCCGTAGGTCAACGGGTCGAGCTCGGGGTGGATGTGCGGCGGTTCGGCGTCGAGCGGGTCGAGGTGGGCGATGAGGTGGCCGCGCACGCGGTACATGTTGATGAGCGTCTGCACGTGCACCTGCTTGATCAGGCGCTGGTGCTCGCCTTCGTCGGAGCCGTCGCCGGCGTTGTTGTCCACCTGCCAGCGGACCGGCTCGTAGGGCACGCCCATCGACTCGAACAGGTCGTCGTAGAACCCCTCCGCACCGGTCAAGAGCGATGCGACACGCCCGAGGAACAGGCCGGACTCCGCCCCCTGAATGATCCGGTGGTCGTACGTCGACGTGAGCGTCACGACCTTGCCCAAGCCCAGCTCGGCGAGGACGCGGGGGTCAGCCGCCTCGAAGCCGGGCGGGTACCCCAGCGCACCGACGCCGATGATGGCGCCCTGTCCCGGCATGAGGCGCGGCACCGACTGCACGGTGCCGAGGGTCCCGGGGTTGGTCAGCGACACGGTCGTCCCGCTGAAGTCGTCGGGAGCGATCTTGTTGGTGTGGATCTTGCGGATGAGCTCCTCGTAGGCGAGGACGAAGGAGCGGAAGTCGAGGGTGTCGGCCTCCTTGATGCACGGAACCAACAACGTGTGCGTCCCGTCGGCCTTCTCCTGGTCGACCGCGAGACCGAGCCCGACATGCTTGTGGTGGATGACGCCCGGCTTGCCCGAGCCGTCGACGTCCGCGACGAAGGCGGAGTTCAGCGACGGCACGTCCTGCAGCGCGCGCACGACGGCGTAGCCGATGATGTGCGTGAAGCTGACCTTGGCCCCCGTCGTCCGAGCCAACTGGTTGTTCAAGATGAGCCGGTTGACCTCGAGCAGGCGGGCCGGCACGCTGCGCACGCTCGTCGCCGTCGGCACCGACAGGCTGGCCTCCATGTTGGCCACGATCCGCGACGCCGCGCCGCGCAACAGCACGGGTTCCTCGCTGCCCGCCTGAACGGTGGAAGCAGGAGCCGGGGCGGCGGTCGCCCCGCTGTCAGGTCGCGTCAATGTGGCCGTTGCAGTCCCCGTCGTGGCCGTGGCCGCCGAGGGCGCTGCCGCAGGAACCGGGGCGGCGGTCGGAGTCGGCTGCGGCGCCGGCACGGGGGCCGGACGGTAGTCCGCGAAGAACTCCCGCCAGCTCTCCGAGACCGAGTCGGGGTCGGCCAGGAAGCGGTCGTACATGTCGTCGACCAGCCACGCGTTGGGGCCAAACGAGCCTCCTGCGCCGCCGAACTGGGTCATGAGCCAACCCTACCGGCGGCGGTCGGTCCCCAGGGGCGGGCAGGTAGCGTCTGCCCTGCCCATGACGTATCCAGCCGCCCTCCACGTCGTGTCGCGGCCGGCTCCCGGTTCGGCCCCCACCGTGATCTTCGTCCACGGCTCACTCGACCGGGGCGAAAGCTTCCGGCGGGTCATGCGCCGGCTGCCCGAGCTCGGGACGCTGGCGTATGACCGGCGCGGGTATCAAGGGTCGCAAGGTGGTGGCGTCACGGACCTCGGCGGCCACATCGGCGACCTGCTGGCGGTCGCGGCCGCGCTGCGGGAAGACACAGGCCCGATCGTGGCGGTCGGGCACAGCTTCGGGGGCGACGTGGTGGTGGGCGCGGCGGTGGCGGCGCCGCAGGCCTTCGACGCCATCGGGGCCTTCGAACCACCCATGCCCTGGCTGGGATTCCGCCCCCAATCCGGCGGGGCGCCGCGGTCGTGGACGCCCATGTCCGACGACCCCGGCGAGGAGGCCGAGCGGTTCTTCGGCCGCATGGTGGGCGAGTCAGCGTGGTCCCGTCTGAGCGAGCAAGGGAAGGCGTCGCGACGGGCCGATGGGCCGGCTCTGATGGCGGACCTGCGGAGCTTCCGGAGCGAGGCCCCGCCGTTCGACGTGATGGCGCTGGCCGTTCCCTCTGTGTTCGGGATGGGAGGTCTGGCGTCGAGACCGCATCACCGTCGCGGCGTCGAATGGCTGGGGGACAACGTCCCCGGTGCCGTCGTCTATGAGATCGACGGGGCGCAGCACGGAGCGCACCTGTCACACCCCGACCACTTCGCCGCCTTCACCAGACTCGTGGTCTCGCGCGCCACGGGTTCGGATCCTTCCTAAGTCCTCATTCCTGGTCGGGGGCGGATCGGCTCAGGCGGACGAAAACGGCAGACCGTCGTGCGCCGGTGCCGGCTGGTGGGGGTGCTTGAGCCGCCGGGACAGCATCTCGTCGTACTCGACGCCCTTGCCCTCGCTCCGGATGCCGGTCACGAGTGGCGAGTTGGAGAGGAAGACGGCTCCCATGAACATGACCAGGAGCGAGATCGCCTCGAGCGGCCCGTAGGGACCCGAGGTGCGCAATGTGTCGCCATACAGGGCGATCCCCAGACAGATGCTGACCAGCGGGTCCACCAGGACCAGGGTCGACTGGGACGCCGCCAGCGGGCCGGCGTGGAACGCGTTCTGGGTGAGGAAGAGGCCGAGCAGGCCGAACGCGATCACGCCGTAGGTCTCCCAGTGCCAGAACATCGTGACCCAGTCGTTGGCGGCGTAGTTGCTGACCACCTTGATGAGAGCGGCCGTGAACGCATACGTGATGGCCGCCGCGGTGCCGAACATGGCGGCCTTCCACCAGCGCGGGCCCCAGCGAGTGGCGACGACTGCAACGACGATGAGGAAGGTGACGCTCCCACCGATGACGATCCAACCCAGATTGGTTGGCACCTCGTCCCCACCCCCCGGGGCGGCGAAGAAGAGGAACCCGCTCAGGCCGAAGGCGATGGCCGCGACACCGACCCACTCCCGCAAGGAGATGGAGAAGCGGAACCAGATCCCGAGGATCGCCACCAAGAAGAGGAGCTCCATCGTGAGAATGGGCTGGACCACCGAGAGCCGGCCGATGTGCAGCGCGAAGGATTGCAGCAAGAACGAGCAGATCATGAAGGCGAAACCGAGGAGCCAGACGCCCCGCCGCAGCGCGTGCGTAATCAGGCTGAGACGCATCGTCGTCTCTTCAGGGGCGTCCTCTACCCCCATGCGCTGGAGCACGCTGCACAGCGCGTTGGAGAGTGCCGCTGCTACTGCAAGGACATAGACCATCGCCTCAACGGCAATTTATAGGTCGGTTGTTACTGATCACGCAGGATACCCTCAGCTGGCGCACAGGTTCCGTCCACTGCGTGATTCTGCCCTCTCGACGCAGGAATTCTGTGCGAGCCACGGGTCCACACCGGATCGGCTCCCTGGTTGCCTCGTTCGTGCAGAAATTCCTGCTGATATGACGAGAAGGAATATGGCAATTGCGTTACGGTTGGATTCAACTTCCGACATTGTTCCGATATTGCTATCGAGAACGCGCGGGGGGTCATCGGACCGTCACCGGGGCGGTCCGAGGGAAAAGGGAGTGCAATGCGACTCAAGGGGTTACTGAAGCGGTGGACGTTGGCCTCCATGGCAGCAGGGGCGCTGGTGGTGTCGATGGTCGCCGTGGCGCCTGCCACCAGCGGCGCGTCGACCAAGGCGTCGTCGTCTTCGGGCGGGACGGCCACCATGGCCCTCGACGAGAACCTGGCCGGGTTCAACATCAACACCTCGGCCGATGCCGAATACGTCTTGCAAGAAATCCTGAACGTCGTGTGGCCCCAGGTATTCATCATCACCAACAAGATCCAGCCCGTCCTCAACACGCAGCTCATGGAGAGCGCGTCGGTCACGAACAGCAACCCTCAAACCGTGGTCTACAAGCTCAACCCCAAGGCCGTCTGGTCCGACGGCACGCCGATCACGGCGGACGACTTCATCTACAACTGGCAGGCCCAGAGCGGCAACCCGGCTTACACCGACGTCGGCGGCCAGCCCTATGACGCCGCCTCGACCGCCGGGTACAGCCAGGTCCAGTCCGTCGTCGGTTCCGACCCCTCCGGCGGGGCCGCCTGCGCTCCCGGCAGCACGGCAGACCGCAATGTCGGCCTGTGCCCGAACGGCCGCACCATCACGATGACCTTCAAGCCCTCCTTCGCCGACTGGCGCAGCCTGTTCAGCGGCTCCGGTGTCGTCCCGGCCCACATCGCCCGCACGGTCGGCTGGAACACCGGCTTCACCGGCCCCACGCAGACCATCTCGGGCAGCTGGTACAAGATCCAGAGCTACAACGAGAACCAGTCGCTGGTCCTGGTGCGTAACCCCTCCTACTGGGGCACGCCGGGCAAGCTGGACAAGATCGTCTTCCAGTTCTTCTCCGACGACAGCCAGCTCGTGCCGGCTCTCCAGAACAAGGAGATCGACATCTTCAACCCCGCGACGGTGAGCCTCTCGATCGTGCAGACGGCGAATCAGGTGCCGGACACGACGAAGGCGACGCTGCCGGGGCTCGAGTTCGAGCACTTCGACTTCAACCAGGCTGATCCGTATCTGGCCAAGCTCCAGGTTCGTCAGGCCATCGCCCACGGCGTGAACCGCCAGTCCATCATCACCCGGACCGTGGGTGAGATCTCCAAGGGCATCACGCCGCTCGGGAGCCGGATGCTGGTGGCGAGCCAGAAGGGCTACAAGGCCACCAGCTATGCGTACAGCCCGTCGCAGTCGATCAACCTCATGAAGGCGGCCGGGTTCAAGAAGGCCTCGGACGGCTATTTCCAGCCCGACTATGGCCCGCAGAAAGGCAAGGACCTGACGTTCACCATCCAGACGACGTCGGGCATCCCGACCCGCTCGCAGACCGAGGAGCTGTTCCAGGCCCAGATGAAGGCGATCGGGATCAAGATCAACATCCAGAACTACGACGCCAACACCTTCTTCGGGACCAACCTCCCCGACGGCACGTTCCAGATCGCCGAATTCGCCTGGGTGACAACGCCGTTCGTCTCGGGGAACCAGCCGATCTACTGCTCCTACACGAACACCACCAACTGCAGCGAGAACTGGAACCACACGGCGAACGCGAACGTGGACAAGGACATGGCCGCCGGTTCGTCGGCTCCGAGCCTGTCCCAGGAGATCAACGACTACAACAAGGCCGACGCCGTCCTTTGGCAGAACATGGTGACGCTGCCGCTGTATCAGAAGCCTGAGTTCTGGGCCTGGTCCAACAGCCTGAAGGGCGTCCTGCCCAACACGTCGAGCGTGGGCGTCACCTGGAACGCCGAGAACTGGACGATCAGCTCCTAGCGGATCGCTGAACGTGAGGGAGGGGTTGGCCGTGCCGGGTCGGCCCCTCTCTCGACGTTCCCGGTTCCACACATAGGATTCGCCCATGCTCGCCTACGTCATGAGGCGCCTGCTGATCAGCATCGTCGTGCTCTTCTTCGCGACGATCTTCGTCTTCATCCTCGTTGCCAGCTCCGGGAACCCTCTGGCGCTCCTCAACGCCAACCCCCACATCCCCCACGCCACTGTCGTGGCCCGGGAGAACCTGCTGCACCTCAACGACCCCCTGTGGCAGCGTTATTGGATCTGGTTCACCGGCGTCCTCCACGGCAACCTCGGCACGACCATCGCCGGACAGGACGTGGCGTCCCAGTTGACGTCGCACCTCTTCGTCACCTTGCGGATGGTGATCATCGCCACGATCATCGCCATCTTCGTCGCGATCTTCATGGGCGTCATCGCGGCCGTACGCCAGGGCAAGGTCACCGACCACGCCATTACCGTCACCAACTTCGTGCTGCTGGCGACTCCCATCTTCGTCCTGGGCCTCGCCCTGAAGGAGTTCGTCGCCATCCCGATCAACCAGCACCTCGGGACGACGATCTTCTACACCAGCGGCGAGCAGAGTCCGACGTTAAGCGGCTCGTTCTTCAGCCGGCTCCCCGATTACGCCGAGCACACCGCCTTGCCGGTTATCACGCTCATTCTCATCTCCTATGCCTCATGGGCGATCTACCAGCGCTCGTCCATGATCGAGACGCTCGATGCCGACCACGTGCGCCTCGCCCGGGCCAAGGGTCTGAGCCGGCGCCGCGTCCTCGTCCGCCACGTCCTGCGCAACGCGCTCATCCCCGTCACGACGGTCGTCGCGTTGGACTTCGCCGCCGTGCTGGGCGGGGCAATCATCACTGAGATCGTCTTCGGGTGGCAGGGGCTTGGGCAGTGGTACCTGACCGGGGTGACCAACCTCGACGTCAATGTGATGCTGGCCTACCTGCTCATCACCGCCACCTTCGTCATTCTGTTCAATCTCCTCGCCGACATTCTCTACGCCGTGCTCGATCCGAGGATCCGCTATGGCTGATCCGGCACCACGCGAGAACTTCGTCATCGACACGCCGGAGCAGGTGGCGACCACCGAGGCCGGCATGCACACCCTGGCCGCGCCCGAGGCCGGGCTCGGGCTGTCGGGCGCGGACACCTACGGCCTGTCCGGGGAGGCGAAGCCCCAATGGCGTATCGTCGCAGGGCGTTTCTCCCACCACCGGCTCGGGATGATCGGGCTGTCCGTGTTCGTGCTCCTCGGCATCTCGTCGGTGCTCGTGGGCCACTTTTGGCAGTTCAGCTATACGGACATCACGAACAATCTGAACGACCCGCCCTCATGGACGAACCCCTTCGGCACCAATTCCATCGGGAACGACATGTTCGCCCAGGTCATGGCCGGGGTCGAGAAGGATATCGAGATCGCGCTGACGGTGGCCGCCATGGCGACGCTTATCGGCGTCACTGTCGGAGCCATCGCGGGCTTCTACCGGGGCTGGGTCGACTCCCTCCTGATGCGCTTCGTCGACCTGGTGCTGGTGCTGCCGGTGTTGGCCGTGCTCATCGTCCTGGCCAACAAGCTCTCGAAGGAATCCGACAACTGGCTGGGGCTGGCGATCATCATCGGCCTGCTCTCGTGGACCTATGTCGCCCGGCTCGTGCGAGCGGACTTCCTGTCGCTGCGCGAGCGTGACTTCGTGGAGGCCTCGCGGGCGCTCGGCGCGACCAACCGGCGCATCATCGTCAAGCACATGTTGCCCAACGCCGTCGGGCCCATCATCGTGAACGCCACCTTGACCGTGGCCCTGAGCATCATCTTCGAGTCGACGCTGTCGTTCCTCGGGCTCGGCGTGCAGCCGCCGAACGTGTCGCTGGGGCTTCTGATCGACCAGGGCCAGGACTCCGCCACGACGGAGTGGTGGCTCTTCGTCTTCCCAGTCGCCTTCTTGATCATCCTCATCCTGGCGATTTTCCTCATCGGCGATGGCCTGCGCGAGGCGTTCGACCCTAAGAAGAGCCGGGTCAGGGCCTGAGTGCCTGAGCCCTCCCTACAGGTCGAGCGTCTGGAGGTCGACTTCCCGACCAAGGACGGCGTGGTCCACGCCGTGCGCGGAGTGGATTTCTCGATCGCTCGCGGTGAGGTCTTGGGCATCGTCGGCGAATCGGGCTCCGGGAAGTCCGTGACGGCCCTCGCCACCATGGGGCTGCTGCCCAAAGGCGCTCAAGTGCGAGGGTCCATCCGCTTCCAGGGCCGCGATCTCCTGACGATGAAGGAGAAGCAGCTGAACACCATCCGGGGCACGGGGATCGCCATGATCTTCCAGGACCCCATGACGTCGCTGAATCCCGTGTACACCATTGGGTGGCAGATCACCGAGGCGATCCGGGCCCACCAGGACATCTCCAAGGATGCGGCGATGGCCCGCGCCATCGAGCTGCTGGACAAGGTCGGGATCCCCTATCCGACGGAACGAGTCGACAACTACCCGCACGAGTTCTCCGGCGGCATGCGTCAGCGCGCCGTCATCGCCATCGCCATGGCCAACGACCCCGAGGTGATCCTGGCCGACGAGCCCACCACCGCGCTCGACGTGACGGTGCAGGCCCAGGTGCTCAACTCGCTCAAGACGGCGATGGCGGAGACCGGTGCCGCGCTGCTCCTGATCACCCACGACCTTGGCGTCATCGCGGGCTTGTCCGACCGCGTCCTCGTGATGTACGCCGGGCGGCCGGTCGAAATCGGGACCGCCGAGGACGTCTTCTACCGGCCCTCCATGCCGTACACACTCGGCTTGCTCGGCTCGCTGCCGCGGCTCGATAGCGACGGCTCGGAGCGGCTGCGGCAGATCCCTGGCGCCCCTCCCTCGATGATGGGCGACCGCACGGGCTGCCCCTTTGCGCCGCGCTGCCCGCTGGCGGCCGACATCTGCCGCGAGACCGAGCCCGAGCTCGTGGTCGTGCCATCGGTCACCTCGGCGCTGGGCGAGCATCGGGCCGCCTGCCACTTCGCCGACGCGGTCGGTCGCGGCGACCACGGACTGGTTTTCTCCGACGGTGTCGTGGACAACGTGATCCTATGACCAACCCCGAACACGGCTCCGTCGCGACGGCCCCGTACTTCGGCCCGCCCCTGCTGGAGGTCACACACCTGGTGAAGGAATTCCCGCTGCGCGGCGGGACGTTCCTGCGGCGCCATGTCGGGGCGGTCCACGCCGTCTCGGACGTCAGCTTCAGCATCGCTCCCGGTGAGACGCTTGGGCTGGTGGGCGAGTCGGGCTGTGGGAAGACGACCACCGGACGAGCGGTGCTGCAACTGACCCGGCCAACCTCGGGGTCGGTCAAGTTCGACGGGACGGAGCTGACTGATCTGGGCACCGCGGAGTTGCGACAGGTGCGTCGGGACATGCAGGTCGTCTTCCAGGACCCGTTCGCCTCTCTCGACCCGCGGCTGCCGATCGGTGCGGCCATCGCGGAGCCGCTCCACATCCATGGGACCCGGAAGAAGACGACCGTCCAGCAGCGAGTGGGCGAAATGCTGCAGCTGGTGGGGCTCGAGCCCTACCACGCCAACCGGTACCCCAACGAGTTCTCCGGGGGTCAGCGCCAGCGTGTCGGCATCGCCCGGGCCCTGGTTTTGCAGCCCAAGCTGCTCGTCCTCGACGAGCCCGTCTCCGCGCTCGACGTGTCGATTCAGGCCGGCGTGGTGAACCTTCTCGAGGACCTGCAGAACAAGCTTGGCGTCGCCTTCTTGTTCATCGCACACGACCTGTCGGTCGTGCGCCACATCTCGGACCGGGTCGCCGTCATGTACCTCGGCAAGATCGTTGAGATCGGCGACCGCAAAGGCGTCTACGAACGCCCGGCGCACCCGTACACCCAGGCGCTCCTCTCTGCTGTGCCCATCCCCGACCCCAGAGCCGAGCGGGCACGCAAGCACATCGTTTTGAAGGGCGAGGTGCCGAGCCCCCAGTCACCCCCCTCCGGCTGCCGCTTCCGCACCCGCTGCTGGAAGGCCCAGTCGATCTGCGCCGCCGAAGAGCCTGCCCTGATCGACCGGGGTCAGGGACACCCCGTCGCCTGCCACTTCGCCGAGGTCACCGCCGTCGTCTGACGACGTCACGCAGCGCCGGCGGCGCGGGTCGCCGCACCAGGGGAGGTTCTGTACGTAGGCCCAAGTCCGCCTGTGGATCGCCGAGGGCCCGTAGCCACGGAGCGCGGTCTTGTGCACCGGCGACGGATATCCCTTGTTCCGCTCGAAGGCGTAGGCCGGATAGTCATCGGCCTGCTCGCGGATGAGCCGGTCGCGCACCACCTTGGCCAGCACCGACGCCGCCGCCACCGACGCGCACTTGGCGTCGCCGTCGACGATCGGTCGTACGTGACCGGCAAAGGGATCCTCGTGGTGGCGGAGTAGGTCGACCGGACCGTCGACGAGGAGCGCGTCGGGCTGCGTGCCCAGCTGTGCGAGCGAGCGGCGGGCGGCCACGCGCAGTGCCTCGGTCATGCCCCACTCGTCGCATTCCTCTGAGCTGGCGTGTCCGACGGCCCAGGCTTGGCACCACCGGCCGACAGCCTCGAAGATCTCCTCTCGCCGTGCCTCGCTCAGCATCTTCGAGTCGCGCAACCACGCCGGCATAGACCGCATCTGGACCCGTGGCCGTACCACGGCGACGCCGACGGTGAGCGGACCGGCCCACGCGCCGCGGCCGACCTCGTCGAGCCCGGCGACGACGTCGAACCCCTGAGAGCGCAGTCGTCGCTCGTGTGCAAGGTCTGGAGAGCAGACCGTCAACGGTGCCCCCACGGGCGCGCCTCGTACCATGGGGGCGTGAGCAGCCTCGGGGGGAAGACGATGACGCAGCTGAATCGAGCGGACGTGTTCCGCTCGCGCCTGGGACCAAGGTCGACGTGCGCAACCGGTACCAAGGCACGTGGGTGCGGGGGTTCGAGATCGCCGAGGTCACTCCCGATGGCTACCGGATCCGCCGGATGTCCGACGGCAGCACGCTCGGCGAGCTGTTCTCACGCGACGACGTCCGTCGGGAGCGAACTCGGCAGGGCTTCTGGTGGCATTGAGGCGACGTCACTGCCCTGACTTGAGCACGCTCTCGATGTAATCGTCGATCGGGATCGCGCTCAAGGTCAAGGTCTTGAGCGTCCCGCGCGAACCGAGCACCAGCGCCACGCGGGCCATGATCGTCTCGTCCGGGGCATCGATCACCGTGCAGAAGTCGTACTGACCCAGCAACGCCCACTGTGCCACGATGCGTACGCCCATGGACTCGACCTCGGCGTTCACGGCCTTGAGGCGATCCGGGTGCTCCGTCAGCGTCGCCGCCCCGTCGGGTCCCACCGTGGAGAGCATCAAGAAGGTGGACATAGGCTCACGCTACCTCAGGCATCGGACGGCTCCCTGGTCCTGGTCCTAGTTCTGGCGCGGGCGGGCCATGCGCGCTCGTCAGCGCAGCTCCTTGCGCAGGACCTTGCCCATGGCGTTGCGCGGCAGTGCGTCGACGAGCCGGACCTCGCGCGGGCACTTGAAGGAGGCCAACTGCGCCGCCGCCGCCTCGCGCAGCGACTGCAGGTCCAAGCCCGAATCGCCGACCACGAAGGCCACCACCGTCTCGCCCCACTCCGCCGACGGCACTCCGACGACCGCCACCTCCGCGACACCAGGGTGGCGGGCCAGGACCGCCTCGACCTCGGCGGGGTAGACATTGTGGCCCCCGGTGATGATGAGGTCGCTGCGCCGGCCCCGGATGGTGACGTACCCATCGTCCGCTACCGAGACCAGGTCGCCGGTCGCGAACCAGCCGTCGGGCGACAGGGGGCCATGTCCCTGTCCCCAGTAGCCGCGACAGAGCGTCGGGCCACGAACGAGCAACTCTCCGACGCCGTGCTCGTCGGCGTCCTCGACCGCGGCCTCCACGCCGGGCAACGGGACGCCGACCGAGCCCGGGCGACGTTCGCCCTGCACCGGGTTGGACAAGGTCAGCAGCGTCTCGGTCATGCCGTAGCGCTCGAGGACGGGTACACCCGCGGCGGCGAGGCGGTGCCACAGCTCGGCGGCGAGCGGGGCCGATCCGGAGACGCAGAGGCGAAGCCTCCCGAGGGCTCCGACGTCGGGGGCGGCAGCGAGCCGGTGGTACATCGTCGGCACTCCGAAGAACATCGTGTTCGACGGCGCGGCGGCGAGGACCGCCCCCTCGTCGAAGCGGTCGAAGAGGGTCACGGACGCGCCCGCGGCCAGGGATCCGAAGAGGCCCGCGCAGAGCCCGTGCACGTGGAAGAGCGGCAGAGCAAGGAGCAGGCGGTCCTCCGGGCGCCACGCCCATGCGGTGCGCAACGCCTCGACTCCGGCCAGGAGCGACGCGTGCGTGTGGACCGCGCCCTTGGGCGTGCCGGTCGTGCCCGAGGTGTAGACGATGAGCGCGTCGTCGTCTGGTGCCGGCTCGGGAAGCGCACCCGGCTCGGCGCTGTCCGCCAGGGCCGCGAGCTCGTGGACCTGAAAGACGGCGTCGACGCCGTCGAAACGGTGTCCGTGCTCGCCATGCGGCCGGTCGGTGACGGCCACGACCGGGCCTGCGTCGCGCACGACGTGCGCCACCTCGGCGGCGGTGGCCGCTGTGCTGAGCGGTACGACGACCCCGCCGGCGCGCAGAGCGCCGAGGAGCGCCTGCACCGTCGCCAGCGACGCACGCCCGTGCCAGATGACGCGGTCCCCGGGGTGGAGCCCGTGGTGCGCGAGCACAGTCGCCAGCTGTGCCGTGCGTCGGTCGAGCTCGGCGCCCACGACGGCCCGTTCGGGCTGCCACCCGTCCACCAGTACGGCGAGATCGGGACGGGCCTGCCAGTGCCGCGCCCAGACCTCGAGCAGTGTCCGGCCTGCGGAGCGGCGCCGTCCGTCGTCGGGCCAGCGGCCGCCGGCGATGGTCGCTCTCACCGCGGCCGGCGACACGTCATAGTCTGGCGGTCATGACCGCCCGTCGGATTGCCATCGTTCCGCACACGCACTGGGACCGGGAATGGTACAAGTCCTACCAGGACTTTCGCCTGGCCCTGGTGGAGTTGTTCGACACTTTGATCCCGCTCCTCGAGCGCGATGCCAGCTATCCGCACTTCATGCTCGACGGCCAGATGGCCGTGATCGACGACTACCTCGAGGTGCGGCCCGAGGCCGAGGGGCGTCTCCGAGCGCTGGCGGCCTCCGGCCGGGTGAGCATGGGCCCCTGGTACATCCTGATGGACGAGTTCCTCGCCTCCGGTGAGACCATCGTGCGCAATTTTCAGATGGGCCTGGCCCGCGCCGCCGCCTTCGGAGGCGTGATGGACGTCGGCTACCTGCCCGACATGTTCGGCCACATCGCCCAGATGCCTCAGATTCTCCGACTGGCCGGCTTCCGGGACGCCGTGGTGTGGCGCGGGGTGCCATCGCAAGTGACCAAGGACGCGTTCGTGTGGGTGGCGCCGGACGGCTCGTCAGTGCGCGCCGAATACCTGCCCGTCGGGTACGGGAACGGTGCCGCGCTCCCCGATGACGCCAAGGCGCTCATCCGGCGGACCCGCGACAACGTCGAGGAGATCGAGGAGTTCCTGACCGGAGACCTGCTCTGCATGAACGGGTCCGACCACTTGATGCCCCAACCGTGGCTCGGACGCGTGGTCGCCGAGGCCAATGACCTGCAGGACGAGTTCGTCTTCGAGGTGACGTCGCTCGAGCGCTACCTGGCGCGTACGTCCACCGAGGGCCTGACCACGGTGGAGGGCGAACTGCGTTCGGGCAGCCGCGCCCACATGCTGATGGGAGTCACGTCGAACCGGGTCGACGTCAAGCGCCTGGGGGCGGTGGCCGCGCGGGAGCTCGAACGACGGGCGGAACCCCTCTGCGCCCTCTTCGAGGCGCCGGCGTCCTACCCGGATCGGCTCCTCGAGCTCGCCTGGCGCGAGATGGTGCGCAACTCCGCACACGACTCCATCTGTGCCTGCTCGGTCGACGACGTCGTCGATGCCGTTCTGCACCGCTACGCCGAGGCGCGCGACATCGCGTCCGGCCTGGCCAACCGGGCCGTCAAGACCTTCGCCCGCTCTCTGGCGACACCGGGTCCCTATGTGCTGAACGCATCACCGCACGCGCGCTCGGGCGTCGTGGAGCTGGTCGTTCCGGCGGACGAGCCGCCGCCGGCGACCGTGCAAGTGCTCTCGGAGCGCACTGGCATGCCGGGCTCCATGGTGCTCGACGTCAACACGGTCCGCACTGTTCTGGGCATGATGCAGGGCCCGCGGATCAGCGATGACGCCTGGATCCACGACGTCCGCATTGAGGACACGGACGAGGGCATCGACATCACCATCGCAGTCGGCACCGAAGAGAAGCCCGGCGTGCCCATCGCAGAAGCCAAACAGGACGTCTACACCCGGCTCGGCGCCCGTCCCGACGCGATCGTACGGGTGGCCATGGACCAGCCCTCGACGAGAAAGATCGCCGCTCGGACGACGGAGGTACAGGGATACGGATGGCAGGCCTTCGAGCCAGCACCCCTTGCGCATCCGGTGGAGGCCACCGAGACCGAGAGCGCTGTCGTGCTCGCCAACGGGCTCGTCACGGTGGAAGTCGACAAGGCGAGCGGCACCTTCGCGCTCGACGGCATCGCCGGCTATGGACGGCTCGTCGACGGCGGTGACCTCGGGGACTCCTACAACTACTCCCCACCCCGGCGGGACTCCTTCGTCGAGGAGCCTGAAACCGTCACGGTGCGTGTCGACGAGCGCGGGCCGGTGCGCGCGCGAGCCCGCATTACCGCCACCTATGCGTGGCCCGACCACGTCGACGGCTCCTCCCAGGCACGGGTTGGCGAGCACCACGTCGCGATCGACACCGACGTCGAGGTGCGGGCGGACGATGCCGCCGTCCGGGTGACGACGAGCTTCGTGAACCCGAGCGGCGACCACCGGCTGCGTGTGCACCTCCCCCTACGTGCCGCGTCGGACCACTCCGATGCCGAAAGCGCCTTCACCGTCGTGACCCGTGGCCTGACCGCAGAGGGCGGCGCCGACGAGTACGGGCTCCCCACCGCCCCCGCCGAGCGCTTCGTGGCCGCCGGAGGGCTCACGGTCGTGCACGAGGGCGTCTGCGAGTACGAGCTCATCGACATCGAGGGCAATGCGGCCAAGACCATTGCTCTCACGGTGCTGCGCTCGACCGGCATGCTGTCGCGGCTCGGCATGACGTACCGCCCCTTCCCGGCTGGGCCGATGACCCCTGTCGAGGGCCTGCAGATGCGCGGCAAGCGCGTCACGCTGCGTTACGCACTCGCCGTGGACTGCCCGGACCCGTACCGCCTCGCCGACGACGTCCTACTCCCGCTCGAGCCGGTGTCGACCCTCGGCGGTGGCAACCGCGCCGCGTCGGGCAGCGAATTCGCGGTCCACGGCGCCGAGGTCAGCGCGCTCCACCGGGTCGGCGGTGCACTCGAGGTCCGGGTCTTCAACCCCCGCGCCGAGCGCACGGTCGTCTCGGTCCCGGGGCGCTCCGGATGGCTGGTCGACCTGCGCGGCTACCCGCTCGAGGCCTTCGAAGGGTCTTTCGAGCTACGGCCCTTCGGTATCGCCACCGCCCGGCTGCGCAGCGACTGACTCGTCGCCGCGGTTGGCGGTGAGGAGGCGCTCGCCGACGCCGCGCACCTCCTCGAGGTCGCGCAGCACCTCGGAGATCCGTTCCCAGCGGACATTGCGCCGGCGGTCGGCCGCCAGACCCGTCCCGTCCGCCTCCTGGCCGGGACGCCCGCACCACCACAGTTGGACGCGGCCCAGGTCCTTGAGCAGGCGAGGACGGAGCGCCTGGGCGACGAACTCCCCCGTCGCCTGCTCCATCAACGCAGTGTGGAACTCGTCGGACATGAGGACCGTCCCGGGATTGCCGATGTTGACGATGCGGTGCGCCAGGTTGACCGTCGGGCCGAAGTAGTCGCCGTCTCGGAGCAGGACCGAGCCGGAGGCCAGGCCGACCCGGACGTCTGAGAGCAGGTCGTCGTCGGCGTAGGCGTCGGCGAGGTCGAGCCCGATGCGCGCCGCGTCGGCGACGTTGTCGACGACAAACATGACCTCATCGCCGATCATCTTGACGACGCGGCCGCCGGCGCGGGTCACGATGTCGTGGGAGATCTCCTCGAAGCGGCGCACCACCGCGGCCAGCTCCTCGTCGCTCAAGTGCTGGCTCAGCAGTGTGAAGCCGACCATGTCGGCGAACCCCACCGCCAGCGCCGGGCTCTGTCCCGGCGCGAGTCCATGGCTGCGCAGCATCATGCTGCGCTGGATCCCGGCTGCAGCCTGGCGCCGCCACACGAACTCGAGCAGCTTCGCCATGGCCGGAATCGTCACGTCGGCGACGCTGGCGAAGGCCTCCGCCGACAAGATCGGGTCGACTTCGGCGTGCACCATGTCGCCCGGCCCGAGCTCTGCCTCGGCGATCCGTGCCATCGACGACCCGATGACGCGGGCCATCTGTACCGCGGTCTCGACGTCGGCCGCGCCGAGCGCCTGCAGGCCCTGGAAGATGCGCACGGCTTCGAGATCGAGGTCGGTGAACGCCAGTTCTTCGTCGTCCACCCCGGGGAAGCCAAGGGCGCGCCAGAAGCGCTCGAGCTTGTCCAGGCTCACGCCGGTCAGCTCCGACACCTCGAGGCGCGAGTAGCGGCGGCGGTAGGGAACCAGCATCCGATCGGCCACGAAGAGGTCGATGACGCCGTCGTCCACCGCACGGTCGATCTCTTCCTCGGTCGCGCCGTGCATCAGGAGGATCTCCTTGACGTGCGCCAGCGCGGCCTCGCACCGCGCCTCGTCGTCGGTCCCGGACAGGTCGTCGTAGCTGTGGAAGAGGCCGCTCATGCGGGCAGGCCCCGAAGCAATGCTTCGTCCCACTCGGGTCGGGACGGACGGCGCATCAGGTTCATCAGGGCATCAGCCGGCGAGCAGCGACCTTCCACGATGGCGTGCACCTGTTCGGCAATGGGCATCTCGACCCCGTGGGCCCGCGCCAGCCCAACGAGGGGGCCGGCGCTCTTGACGCCCTCGGCCACCATCTGCATTCCGCTCACGACGTCGTCGAGGGACCGGCCCTCTCCCAGCGCGAATCCGACCGACCGGTTCCGGCTCTGCGGGCTGGCGCACGTGGCAACGAGGTCCCCCACACCAGCCAGACCGCCGAAAGTGAGCACCTTGCCCCCCAGCGAGACGCCGAGGCGGCCGAGCTCGGCCAGTCCCCTCGTGATCAGCACGGCCCGGGTGTTGTCGCCCAACCCGAGCCCGTCGCCGATGCCCGCGGCGATGGCCATCACGTTCTTGGCGGCGCCGGCGATCTCACACCCGACGACGTCGGTGCCGGTGTAGGTACGGAAGGTCCGGGTGTGCACCAGCGCCTGGACGCGTTCGGCGAGGGCCTCGTCGGGTAGGGCGACGACGCACGCGGCAGGATGGCCCTTGGCGACCTCGCGGGCGAGGTTGGGCCCCGTGAGCACCCCGGCCGGGACGCCCGGAAGCACCTCGCCGACCACCTGCGACATCCGCAGATTCGATCCCATCTCAATTCCCTTTGCCAAGCTCACGACCGCATCCAGCGAGCCGGCGGATGCACGGACACCGGTGAGGACGTCGCGGAACCCGTGCGAGGGGACTGCCATGAACACGACGCCCGCACCAGCGAGCGCCTCGTCCAACGACGAGGTCACCGCCAACCCCTCTGGCAGTGGGATGCCGGGCAAATAGGTCCCGTTCTCACGCGTCGTCCGCATGGAAGCCGCCAGCTCTTCTGATCGGGCCCACAGGGTGGTGGGGTGCGTCGTGCCGACGATCGATGCGACCGCGGTCCCCCAGGACCCGGCGCCGATCACTGCCACCCGCTCGGTCATGCCCCAAGAGACTACGGCGGGCTCGCCACTCCTTCTGCGCCGACCCCTACACTGACCGCGTGTCGAGGCTGGTCGTGCCTGTTGCGCGGGATGCCACGCTCGACGCCGACCTCCGCCTCGGCCCCGAGGTCGTTCTGATCCCCGTGAAGGCGTTTCATCAGGCAAAGCGACGATTGGGCACGGCGCTGAGCGGCCCGGAGCGAGAGAAGCTGGTGCGGACCATGGCAACGCATGTGGTGTCGGCCTGCACACCGCTTCCGGTTGCCGTGGTGTGTGACGACGAGATCGTGGCCGCGTGGGCGGAGGATCTCGGTGCGAGCGTGGTGTGGGCACCTGGTCACGGCCTCAACGGCGCCGTCCGCGTCGGCGTCGATCGCCTGGCCCAGGCCGGTGCACGCTGGGTGACCGTCGCACACGGGGACCTCCCGCGCGCCAAGGGTGTCGGCACCCTTCCATCTTTTGATGGCGTGACCCTCGTCCCCGACCGGCGAGACGACGGCACGAACGTGCTGCGACTGCCCGCCGGCGCCGACTTCAGGTTTGCCTACGGTCCTGGTTCCTTCCGGGCTCACCGGGCGGAGGCGACGCGCCTCGGGCTGGCCGTACGAATCCTCCGCTCGCCCGACCTCGCCTACGACGTCGACTGGCCGGCGGACTTCACCGAGCTTTCGACGGCGCCCTGACGCGGAACCGGGGGCCCGAAGACCCCCGGTTCCCATCTGTCTGGGGAGCGCAGCGATGTGCTGCGCCCGGGGCGTCTAGCGCTTGACCGCCTTGCGTGCCCGACGCTTGACAGCCTTGCGAGCAGGAGCCCGCTTCTTGGCAGCCTTGCGAGCGGGAGCCCGCTTCTTGGCCGCCTTGCGTGCCGGAGCCCGCTTCTTGGCGGCCTTCTTGGCCGGTGACCGACGCTTGGTCGCCTTGCGTGCCGGAGCCCGCTTCTTGGCGGCCTTCTTGGCCGGTGACCGACGCTTGGCCGCCTTGCGTGCCGGAGCCCGCTTCTTGGCGGCCTTCTTGGCCGGTGACCGACGCTTGGTCGCCTTGCGTGCCGGAGCCCGCTTGACGGCCTTTTTGGCCGGTGCGCGCTTCTTGACTGCCTTTCTTGCCGGGGCCCGCTTCTTAGCGGCCTTCTTGGCCGGACCCCTTCTTTTCGCGGCTACTGCCACAGGTGCACCTCCCTAGGAGCATTGTCACTGAATAGAGGTGAAGCCTGCGCCACTTCGAGTTCCGAAACTCGCCGTGCGCACTGCCGCACCGGATTCACTGTTTTGTGAGACGAATAACGCTGCTGCGCCGGCGTCATTGACACCACCGCATCACGTCGGTCCGTCCCGGTCCCTGTCGTACAAGGCGGCTTGACACTGTGCTGCTCGACGGAAGACGCGCAGCAACGAGACCGACAAAGTTTCGTTTTGCGCGCCACACATCGATGTGTTGCAGCACATGTCAAACCCTCCCTCACACTTCGGGTATGCACATTCTTCTGTTATGAACATGCTCAGGTCAAGCATTCTTTATTCGCGGCGTCATTTTGCGCGCGTTGATGGCGTTCCTTTCACTCGCTTTCGTAGCGACAAATGACGCGCACACTGCACACCTGCGGTGAGGTTGACGCATCGTTGTCGTCGCATTGGGCGATATGTCCTATGGACTTCTCTGTTCCCCAACGCAAACATCGCGTCCATGGAACGCGATGTTCAGACACGTGATTCGTGCCTGATTTCCACTGCTGCACTGCGCGAGGTCCACCGTTTTGCGCAGTGCAGCATCTATGTTGGTTACGGCAGAACCGGGTGGATCTGGGCTGGCGCACAGCGTTCGACGCTGGTGTTGGGTCCGCCGCGCTCTGGGAAGACATCGTCCCTGGTCATCCCCAATATTTTGTTGTCGGATGGTGCCGTTCTCTCCACGTCCACCAAACCCGACGTGATGCTCGCAACCGCTCCGTCACGCAGTCGTGACGGATGGGCGCTTCTCTACGACCCGAGCGGAGAGATCGAGTGCCCTCGCAACGTCGAGCGCGTCGGGTGGTCGCCACTGACCACTGCCGCCAATTGGGACGCGGCAGTGGTGACTGCGGACGCCATGGTGGGCGCGAGCCGTCTGAGTGGCGCTCGCACGGCCGAACACCACTGGAGCGAGCGGGCGGGCGCACTCCTCTCGACTCTCCTCCACGCTGCCGCGCTCGAAGAGCTGTCCATGCCGGAGGTTCTCCGCTGGATCGACCGCCACAACGCTGCCCCGGCCCTCGAGATCCTCGCCGCGACGAGCGCGACCGATGCTCCGGCGACGGATTTGCTGGCTGGCATCGCCGCCACCGATTCTCGTGAGCAGTCAGGAATCTGGTCGACCGCCTCGGGTGTCCTGGCCGCCTATCGCACCAAGGGAGCCATGGCGTCGACGAACGCTCCGCCTCTCGACCTCGACGCATTCTGCGAGGGAACGAACACGCTGTACGTCTGCTCGACGGGACGTCGGCAGCGTCAGTTCGCCCCACTCGTCGTCTCCCTCATCGGTGACGTGCGCGACGCCGTGTACGGGCGTGCCCGCACCAACGGTGTCAACCGGCCGCCGACGCTGCTGGCGCTCGACGAGGTCGCCAACATCGCGCCCATCCCGGACCTCCCCGCCATGGTGAGCGAGGGGGCGGGGCAGGGGCTGCTGGTCCTGGCGTGTCTCCAGGACCTGTCCCAGGCCCGAGGCCGCTGGGGGCCCGCGGCCGACGGCTTCCTGTCGCTCTTCGGGACCACCGTCGTGCTGCCGGGCATCGCCGACACCGCCACCCTGCGTGACCTCAGCGCACTGGCGGGCCGCCACGAGGTCACGACGACGACGGTGAGCCGGTCGGTGGGGCGCTGGGGTCTCATCCACCCGTCGACATCGGCGGGGTCCACCCGCGAGGACCGGCTGCCCGTCGACGCCATCGCTCGCGGCGCACCCGGTCACGCGTTCGTCCTCGGCCCGGACAAGGACGTCACCGAGGTCGCGCTGACACCGGCGCACACGCACTCGCCGTGGCGCGACCTCCTGCCCCCGCAACGGATGCTTGCGGCGCGCCAGTCGACCGGCCTCGGTCGCTGAGCTCGCTACCGGCCCAGGCCGAGCTCGACAGTGACGGGTTCACGCCGGCCGAGGCGCGCTCGAGCGACGTCGACGTGTCGCGACGTCGTGAGATGGTCAGCCAGGCGCGCCGGCGGCACGGCGGCGAGTTCGTCGCGCCCCAACCCCAGCGGCTCGTCGGGGCGGGTGACGTTCCAGCGCTCTCGGTAGGCCTCGATCGTGTGGGCGGCGTCCAGCCAGACCTCGTGGTCCGTTGGGACGACGGGACGCGGCCCGAGCGCGTGCAGGTGGCGGGCGCGCGGCAGCGCGTCACGGCGCTGATGGAGCGGTTCGGCCACGCCGGCGGGAGCGGGCGGCACCCAGAGCGCGACGAGGCGTTCGACCGAGTCGGCCTCGGCGCCATCGCGCGCGCCACTGGCGAAGGCGGCCACGACGTCACGCCGGCGCGCCCCGCCGTGCGGGGTCAGCGAGAGCACCGCCGCCACGCAGTGCTCGTCGAGGACCGGGTGGGCCTCCGGGCGTTGCGGCTCGAGCTGCGGCGGACCTCCGGCCTCACGGGCCCGGCGGCGCCAGTCCCGTGCTGCCTCCGCGTAGTCGAGGCCCGACGTCTTGGCCGGACGGGTGGCGGCCCACGCGACGCGGCGGCCCCGAGCCGAGCGGGTGCCCGTCTCGTAGACACGGCGGCGGATGTCGGCGCCGCGTGAGGAGAACTCGCCGAGCAGCTCCGGCGGAACGCCGGCGATCTCGCTGGACCGCCCCGGCAGCGGCGTGGTCCACCCGACGCCCATTCGGGCACGCAGGTGCGCCTCGTACACCGAGGACGCCGCCTGCCGGTGGGCGTCGAGTCCGCGCCCGTCGCATGCCGTCCACCGGCCGTCGACCCCGTGCACGAGGTTCGCCATCACGACGTGGCTGTGCAGGTGCGGGTCCCCGTTGCGGCTGACGGCGTGTGTGAAACAGCCGGCCACCATGCCGCTGGTCGGGATGACCGCGTCCCGCCGCACCGCCGAGACCCCGTGCCGCTCGAGATACGCCAGACCCCCGGCCACCGCCGCCTCGTGCGCGTCGACGATCTGGCGCGCCGCATCCGGGCCGGCCGAACGCGAACAGCACGCTGGCCGACTTGGGAGCGCTGAACGTCAGGTCGAACGCGGCGACGGTGACCCGCGACGACCCGATGGGCCGTCCGGTCGCCGGGTGCTGCCCCGACAACAGGCGGCGGACACCGACCGCGTCGGCCGGGCCGGCCAACCCCAACCCGGCGGCAGCCGCCCCGGTCCAGCGGGCCGGCACCGGGGCCGGCAGCTCCCGACCGAGATCCGAGAGGTAATAGTCGGCCCCGTCCCGCCGCACACCGTGGACCCCGAGCACACCCGGGGAACGGTCGTCAGGTCCGGCGCAGTTCCACCACCGGGATCACCCGTCCGCCGGCCTTCTCCGCGTACTCCGCAAAGCCCGGCTGGGCGGCCACCTGCGCCGCGTAGACGCGGTCGCGCTCGGGGCCGGTAACGGGCGTGGCGACGGCGTCGAAGCGCTCGTCACCCAGCTCGACCCCCACCTTCGGGTGTGCCACGAGGTTGCGGTACCAGTCCGGATTCGTCGGTGCCCCCGCCTTGGAGGCGACCACGTAGAGCCGGTCGCCGTCGACGAGCGCGACGAGCGGGTTCACCCGTGTCGCTCCCGAGCGCGCCCCGGTCGTGCTCAGCAACACGACCGGCGCGTCGCCGAAGGCGGCCACCTTGCCGTGGTTGGCCCGGAATTCGTCGATGACGGCCTGGTTGAAGTTCTGCGTTCCCATAGGGCGGACCCTAATAACGAGCCAGGACCCGCCGGGCCGCGTCGGCGGCCAGCCCTGTCAACGCGGGCGGGCTGACCACCCGGGCGGCGGGACCGAGTTGGAGCAAGAGCCGCTCGAACCAGGCCATCCCCGAGACGTCGAGCACGACGCCGGTGACCGCACCCTCGGCGTCGCGGGCCACCGCCCGCACCGGCACGGACTCGGGCACCCACGCCGCGGCCGGACCGAGACGCAACTGCACCTCGACCGCGCCCGGCCCCGGCACGAACATCTCCTGCAGCGGACGGTCCCGCAGCGCACCGGTGGCAGTGGTCGTCCCGGTGTCGTCCGCGTCACGCACGGCACCGATCCGGTCCACCCGGAACCGGCGCGTGTCGCCCGCACGATGACAGTACGCATCGAGATACCAGTGGCCGTCGATCGTGATCACCTGCGCCGGCTCCACGACACGGGTGGTGAGCTCGTCACGCGACCCCGACAGGTAGTCGATCGAGACCGGCCGCCCCTCGTCCGCCGCCGCCCGTACCGCGGCCAGATGTTCCGGCGCGTCCACGTCGAGACCGACCACCTCGCGCGACCCCAGCGCGGCGTCTAGCTTGGCCAAGGCGCGGCGCAACGCGTCGTCGTCGGATCCGGGCACTGCCAACAGCAACCGGGCCGACGCCGCCACCGCGAAGCCCTCCGCCGGCGTCAACCGCCGCGGCCGGGCGTACTCGGGCGGCAAGAACGCGCGCACGGTGTCCTCGGACACCTCGATCTCCATCAGCGTGTCGGGCGTGTACGGCGGCGTCCCGCAACACGCCGCGAGCTCCAGCTCCGCCACCAGCTCCTGTTCGCCCATTCCGAAACGCCGCGCCGCCTCGGCCGTCGGGGCCTCCCCCACCTGCGCCAGCCACCCGATCACCGCGAGCAGGCGACGCAACCGGCGGCTCGTCTCTGCTCCGGGGGCGGATCTGGGCCCGGCCGCCGCGCCGGCGACTGCCCTCATCGGGCGCGGCGGGCACCACCGGATCCGCCGGAAGTGTGTGCTCGTCGTTGCGAATGACGTCGAGCCACGCGACGAGTTCGTCGCGAAAGGACGGTGGCTCCAAGATGGTGGCGTGATCGAACAGACCGATCACCCACGAGCGGATGGCGGTGAACGAGGACACGCCGAGCACGAGGTCGACCGACCCGTCGTCGGCGCGGGCGACCACCTTGTCCTCGCCGACCTCGTCGATGACCCGGCGCGCCTCGAGCGCGTCGACGCAGACACGCATTTCCACGGCGTCGTCGCCTTCGGCCTCCCAGGGCTCGTCGGGCAGAGCCGCCTTCACGTCCACCTGCACGCCGTCGGGGATGGTGCCGCTGCCCGCCTCGCCGCGCGTCACGTCGCCGTCGATCCGGTCGACGCGGAACGTGCGCACGCCCTCGCGCTCGACGTCCCAGGCCACGAGGTACCAGTGCCCGAAGCGGAACCACAGGCCCACGGGCGCGACGACGCGGGGCGCACCGCCGTGGTAGGCGAAGGTGGCCCCGGCACGTGTGCGGACCGCCTCGAACAGCTCGACCAGCGCGGCCGACGGGACGAGCGACGCGATCGGCCGGACGTCGCCGAGCCCTGCCGCGCCCAACTTCAACAACGCGTCCCGGCCACTAGGATCGCCGAGGTGGACGCCGGCGACGGCGAGGTGGAGCGCGACCTGCTCGTCGGGTTCGAGATCGAGGTCGGGCAGGTAGAACGACTCGCGTTCGATCCGGTACCCGTACTGCTCGGCGCCCGGCAGCCGCTCGGTGAGGACGGGGATGCCCTCGTCACGCAGGAGCCGCTTGTCCCGCTCGAAGGCCTGGCGGCGCGCCGAGTGCTCGGCGGGGTACCCCGGGACATAGTGCGCGATGGCGTCGAGGGTCAGCGGCTGTTGCGCCTCGAGCAGGACGAGGACGAGGTCGGTGACGCGCTCGAGCCGATCGAGCTTCGGGGGGGCCTCCATCGACCAGAGCCTACGGCGGCGGGCGCGCCATGATCGCCGCCGGGCAGCCCTTCGACTGGCACCTCCATCTCTTCTGGCTGCTCGCCTTCCCGCTCGTCGTCGGTCTGTACCTGTGGGCCACCGGCGCCCGGCACCGCGGCGAGACGGCGACGCCGCGCCAGAAGCTGCTCTTCGTCGGCGGCGTGCTCGTCCTGGTGGTCGCGGTGACGTGGCCGCTCGGCGACCTCGCGGCGCACTGGCTGCTGGTGGCCCTGGTGCTCCAGCGCTTGCTGCTCACTCTCGCCGTGCCACCGCTGCTCGTCCTCGGCACGCCGCGCCCCCTCATCGCCCGGCTGACCCGTCCCGCCCCCGTCGACGCGGTCCTGCGCGTCGCCGTGCGGCCGGCCCCGGCGGTGGCCATCGTCACCGTGATCGCCGTGGCGACCTTGACGACGGGTGCAGTGAGCCTGGCGGCCCGCTCGGACGTGGCGCGTGTCGGGATCGAGCTACTGGTGCTGGCCTCGGGGTTCGTCCTGTGGGCTCCGGTCCTGACGGAGCTGCCGGGAGCGCCGCGGCTCTCCCCGCTCGGACGCGGCGGCTATCTGATCGTGCAGTCGATCGTGCCGAGCTTCCTCTCCATCGTCTGGATCTTCGCCCGGCACTCCTTGTACCCGCCCTACAGCCACCCCGGGAAGGTGGTGGACATGACACCGCTGCTGGACCAGCAGCTGGCTGGCTTCGTCGCCAAGCTCAGCACGATCGCCGTGCTCTGGAGCGTGGCCTTCGTGATAATGACCCGGGCGGAGTCGGCCGACGTGGCGGGGCAGGACGAGCCACTCATGTGGTCCGACGTCGAGCGCGAGATAGAGCGGGCGGACCGTCGGGAAAGGCGCAACGGGTGATGGTGCACAATGGAGGCCCTATGGGTGCAGCGGTGATGGTCCGTGCCCGCCGACAAGCGGACGCGGCGGGACGAGCGACGGCGCCGTCTCGGACAGAACTTCCTTCGGCCTGAGCTCGCCGACTCCCTCGTCGCCGAGGCGGCGTTCGAGGCGGGCGGCCTCGTGGTCGAGATCGGCGCGGGCGCCGGTGCCCTCACCTTCGCATTGGCGCGACGGGGGCTCGATGTCGTCGCGCTGGAAAAGGACCCGATCTGGGCGGCGCGGCTGCGCCACGACGTGCGCCGGCGGGGGCTCGACAACGTCACGGTCGTCTGCTGCGACGTGCGTGCGTACCCGATGCCACGGCACCCCTCCCCCTTCCGCGTCATGGGCTCCCTCCCCTTCGGCGCGACGACGGCGATCCTGCGCCACCTCTTCGACGACACGCGCAGCGGTCTCGAGCGCGCAGACCTCGTCGTGCAGTGGGAGGTGGCACGCAAACGCGCCGCGCTGCCGCCCACGACGCTGCTGTCGACCACGTGGGCGCCGTGGTGGTCCTTCGATGTCGGGCGCCGCATCCCGGCGTCGGCCTTTCGCCCCGTCCCCATGGTCGACGCGGCCGTGTTGCGGGTGACGCGCCGCACGGTCCCGCTGCTCCCCGCGCACATGGCCGACGCCTATGGAGCCTTCGTCCGCCGGGAGTGGCAGTAGCGTCTCGGATTCGTATGGAGGAGACGTGGTCGGTGCCCGACGTCTATCTCCTGACCGACGGGTCGGAGGGAACGACGGCCGTCCCCGATCTCACGCTGACGTTCCTCGACACCGGCATCGCCCTGGACAAGGCCGACGGTGAGCACGTCTGGTCGAGCCCGTGGGACCAACTCGAGGAGATGTCGCCCGTCAACCGCTCCGAGCTCCCCGACGGTCGTCCGGTGTCGTCATCGTCGTCGTCGAACGTGCGCGCCGTCGCGAACATCGCTTCGTGCTTGCGGCCGACGAACCCGCCGAGACGGAGGCGACCATTCGCCGCCGCGCCGCCGCCCACGGACTGCGTACGAACAGGGCCCGGCCGGCCGTCTCCAAGGCGCTGACGGCGCTGATCGTCTTGGCTGTCCTGGCCACGCTGACGGCGCTGCTGCTCTCAGCCGCGCACGTCATCCACTTCTGACCGCGACGCGCGATCGCCGGATCGGGACTGCCTCAGGCCAGCGACGCGCTCCGCAGCTCGTCGAGCGAGAGCTCCGCCGTCTGGTTGCCACCGCACTGCGGGCAGTGCTCGACGTGACGCCACGAACGAAGCAGGCGGGTGCCCTCGGGGTTCAAGAGGACCACGAAGGATTCGGAAATGGGGTCGATCTCGAGGCCGTAGTAATCACGCCACGCGGTGGTCGCGGCGTGGGCGTCGAGGGCGAGACCCTTCAGGACGCGCCGGAAGCGCATCCGTTCGGTGTCGAAAATCCAGGTGCTGTGGCAGGACTCCAGAACAAACAAGAGAGTCGTCCGTGGGGGGGACCACGTCGCTGATCATGCCCGATCTTTTACCGGGTTCGGCGTCGAATGCGACTCAGGACCGTTACAAATGGGTAACAGTTTGTGTTTCCCCAGGTGAATCGCCTATTGCGGTCCGGCGTCGTGCTTCCGGCCGACCACCAATTCCCGCTTGGTGCAGAGCTGGCGGAGGACCGAGCACAAGACGATCCGAGCTGTCGGCCGGATCGACCACCTGATCGACCAGGCCCCGCTCCGAGGCCGGCCACGGGTTCAAATAGGCGTCCTCGTAGGCCAGCTCCTGGTCCGCCCGGGCGCCGGCCTCCAAATCCCGGTACAGGATCTGCACCGCACCCGACGCACCCATGACCGCCACCTCGGCCCCCGGCCAGGCCAGGCAGACGTCGTTGCCGATGCCACGTGAGTCCATGACGATGTAGGCCCCCCCGAACGCCTTGCGCAGGATGAGGCAGAGCCGGGGCACGCTGGCCTGCGCGTAGGCGAAGGCGAGCTCGGCCCCGTGGCGGATCATCCCCCGCCACTCGAGATCCTTCCCGGGCAGGAAGCCGGGCGTGTCCACCAGGCTCACGATGGGCAGGTTGAACGCGTCGCACAGACGGACGAAGCGCGCCCCCTTCTGCGAGGCCGCGATGTCGAGCGTCCCTGCCAAGATCCGTGGCTGGTTCGCCACGAACCCCACGGGCATCCCTCCCAACCGGGCGAACGCCGTGACGATCTGGCCGGCCCAGCGTGGCCAGAGCTCGAGGAACTCGCCGTCGTCGCACAGTGAGCGCACCACGTCCCGGGCGTCGTAGGTCGCCGCCTTGCGGTCGGGGATCACCGTGCGCAGCTCCGGCGTCGAGCGCAGCGCCGAGTCGCTCACCGGCGCCATCGGCGGGATCTCGTCGGTGCTCGAGGGCAAGTACTCCAACAGCTCCGCCACCGCGCCGTCGACGTCGTCGGACTCGACAGTGCATAACCCGCTGGCCGTCGCGTGCGCCGCCGTGCCCCCCAGCTCACCCAGTCCCACCTGCCGGCCGGTGAACTCGGCCACCATCTGGGGCCCCGACACGAAGGCCACAGCATCGGCAGTTCATCACCACGAAGTCCGCCAGCCCCAGGAGCAAGGCCGGCCCCGACACCACTGGCCCCGTCGCGGCGGCGATGACGGGTACCTGCCCGCTGCAGCGTGAGATCGCCGCCGCCGCCCGACCCCATCCGTGCAGGGCCGCCACGCCGTCTTGGACGTCGGCGCCGCTCGAGCGACGAAGAACACGAACGGCATCCCCAGGTTCCGCGCCTGATCCGCTGCCTCGGCGAGGCGTATCCCGTCGGCGTGCGTGATGGCGCCCCGCCGCATGGAGCCGAGGGCTCGGCAGATGACGACGTTGCGGCCGCCGATTCGTCCCACCACCGAGGTGACGGCGCCGACGATGCCCTTGCCGACGTCGACATCGGACGTGGTCGTCATCTCCGTCGAATGTAGACCGTTCTCCCCCCGATGGCCCCGGCCGCTTCCGCACCCGCACCTGCCTCCGCCGTCCCCGCCACGGTGGCGCCCCTCTCCCAGGCCGAACTGGCCCGACTCTCCGACGCCGAGTTGATGCACGAGGCCGCGGCGACCTCTCGGGCCCTGGCCTCTTTGGCGGGACGCCTCGCCTTGGTGAGCGCCGAGCTCGACCGGCGCGAGGGCTGGCGGGCCGAGGGCGCCACCTCGCTCGAGTCCTGGCTGGTCGAGCGCTGCGGGGTCTCTGCCCCCACCGCGCGCTCGTATGCCAAGGTCGGCGAGGCGCTCTTCGACCTGCCGCACCTGGCTGCTGCGCTGTGTGCGGGGATCACTCAGCTTCGACAAGGTGCGCGCCGTGGCGGGCACCGCCAGCCCCGAGCGCGACGCCGAGCTGGCCGAGGTGGCCAAGGACGTCTCGGTCCGAGAGCTCTCCGAACTAGCCCGCTCGAGCCGTGGGCGTGGCGAATCAGACGCCCGGGCCGCCCACGACACCCGATCGGTCCGCTTCAACGACACCTTGCGGACGCTGAATGCCCAGCTGCCCGAGGAGTCCTATATCGCCGTGCGCACCCGCCTCGAGACGAGGGCCCGTGCCTATGAGTGCGACGGGGAGACCGGGTGGGACCAGCGCCTGGCCGACGCCTTCGTCGAGGTACTCGTTGCCCCCGACACCGCTGGCGGCACCACAGGCAACCGGACCACGGGCTCGGTGTCTCGCTCGCCCTACGTGGTCGTCGCCCACACACCACTCGAGACCCTCCTCGACGAGACGAGCACACTGTGCGCCGAGCTCGAGCGCGGCGGGCTAATCAGCGCCGAGACGCTGCGGCGCCTGGCCTGTGACGCCACGCTCGTCATTGGCCGTCGACGACGACGTCGGCCACACCATGTACGAGGGCCGGGCCCGGAGGGAACCGAGCGAGACCCAGCGCCGAGAGCTCTGGCGCCGCGACCGGCACTGTCGGTTCCCCGAGCTGTCCGAACGCCACCTTCACCAACGCCCACCACCTCGACCCCTGGACGCCCATTGGGCCGACGGACCTGCCCAACTTGGTGCTGCTCTGTGCGCATCACCACCACCGGGTCCATGCCAAGGAGTGGACCGTCAGCGGCGACGCCAACACCGAGCTGCGCTTCGTCGGCCCCTCGGGCCGGGTGATGCTCTCGCGCCCCTCGCCGCTGTGGACCAGGGTCAGCGGGCCGCGGCCGGCGTCAGCGGAGGGGCGTTAATGCGCCCACGTCGCGCCCCCTGGGGGTGTCGCCATGGCGCTGAGGAAGACACCGCAAGAAGAAGGGAAGACAGAGGAGAGGAGAAATAGCGAGGGGGGGAGCCTCAGATGTGGTTCGTCTCGGCCCGTCGCCAGGGCCCCGAACGACCCCCGGCCTTCTCCCACAGCGCCAAGTGCTCGATCGTCATGGTCCGGTCCGATGACTTGCACATGTCGTAGACGGTCAGAGCGGCCACCGAGCAGGCGGTCATCGCCTCCATCTCGACGCCGGTGCGGTCGACCGTCTCGACCTGGGCCTCGACCTCGACATAGTCGTCCCCGATGGAGAAGTTGATGCCGATTGAGCCCACCAGGACGGGGTGGCACATCGGGATGAGCTCGGCCGTCCGCTTCGCGGCCTGAATCCCGGCGATCCGCGCCGCGGCCAGCACGTCACCCTTGGTGATGGCGTTGTTGGCCACCTTGGTCGTGGTCTCGGGCAGCATGGAGACCCGGCAGCGGGCCAGGGCCCGGCGGTGCGTGGGCTCCCGCGGGGTGACGTCGACCATGCGGGCTCCGCCCAGCGGGTCGAGATTAGCCAGCATGCGGTCGGACACGAAGAAGCAGTCTACGACCTGGGAGGACCGCTGCCCGTCGTCGCTCGAACCGTCCCGACCGGTAGACTTGGCAGTCTCAGGCGGTGAGTGCCAACGACGGAGGGATGCCAGTGCCGACCTATGAATATGCCTGCACGGCGTGCGGGCACCAGCTCGAGGCCGTCCAGAGCTTCTCGGACGACCCTCTGACCGAGTGCCCCGACTGCCACGGCACGCTGCGCAAGGTGTACAGCCCCGTCGGCATCGTGCTCAAGGGCAGTGGCTTCTACAAGACGGACTCACGGGCCGCTGCGAAATCCAACGGCAAGTCCGCCGAGGCCACCAAGTCGGACGACTCCTCGAAGGGCGGAGCGGACTCGTCGCAGGGCGGAGCGGACTCGCCGAAGAGTGGCGCCGACACGACCAAGAGCGGTGCGGACACCTCCAAGAGCGGGGACTCGAACGGCAAAGAGGCCAAGCCCGCCGCCTCGGCCGCCAGCTCCACTAATTGATCGCCTTAATCGCCGCTGAGCGCCATGTCGGCGATGGCCAGGGACTGGCCGGCCGCCACACCGGGGAGCCAGCGCAGGTCGGCGCCGATCTCGACCACCGATTGCAGCATGCGCTGCAGCGTGGAAGCCACCGTCACCTCGCGCACCGGCTGACCGAGCGTCCCGCCCTCGATCAACAGCCCCTCCGCGCCCACCGAGAAGTCGCCGCTCACAGGGTTGACCCCGGAGTGGACACCGGTGACCGACTGCACGTAGAGGCCCTCGCCGACCGCGGCCAGGATCTCGTCTTGGCCCAGGGCCCCCGGCGTGAGCACGAGGGCGCGGCAGCCGGCCGAGGGCGTGCCGGCGAAGCCGCCGCGGACGGCGGAACCCGTGGAGGTCGTGCCCGCCCGGCGGGCCGACACGGTGTCGAAGACAAACATCCGCAGCACCCCGTCGGAGATGAGGACGTTGCGCCGGCACGCCAGGCCCTCGCCGTCGTGTGAGGATGCGCCGTAGGCGCGGGTGTCGGTCGGATCGTCGACCAAGCGTGATCGCCGGCACCGCCACCGACTCGCCCTTTACGTCCGGCGAAGAACGAGCGGCCCTTCACGAGCGCCTCGCCGGAGAGCGCGGACGCGATGACACCCGAGCAGCGTCGAGACGACCCGGGGATCGAACACGACCGTGCAATGGGTCGAGCGCGCCTTCTGCGCGCCGAGCATGCGCGTCGCCCGCAACACCGCGTCGTCCATCGCCTCGTCGGGGACCAGATCGCCCGGCCCGCGCCCGACGCTGAACCCCGCGCCGGTCTGCGTGTCTGCGCCTTCGCCGGCGATCGCGTCGACGGAGAGGAAGGCGTTGGTACGGCGGCGGTGACGACGAGATGCCGGTCGTCGTGACCAGCGCGACCTCGACCCGGCTGTCCGCAGTAGTCGGCCGAGGAGACCTGGCGTACCCGCGGGTCCGCCGCTCGCGTCGCCCGCTCGAGCTCGAGCGCCAGGGCGATCTTCTTCTCCATCGGGGTCGCCGGCGACGCTGTCGTCCCACAGATCGAGCTCCACCGCGGCCACGCCGTCGGGCGTGGCAAGGACCACGTCGGGATCGGGCGTGGCGAAGCGCGGCGTTGTCGCGGGCGTCGGCCAGCGTCGCGTCGATGACCGACGGGTCGAGCGATCCGGCCCAGGCGAAGCCGACCTGGCTCCCCCCGCCGCCGGGGTCGTCGATGAGCACGCGGATGCCGACGCCCGAGGAGTCGGCCGAGGTGAGCGACTCGACCTCTCCCTCGTAGGCCGCGCACCTCGGTCTCGGTGCCGCGCGTGGCGTAGACCTCCATCCCTTCGCCGGGACGGGCCTCGCGCGACGACGGCGTCGGCCGAGGCTCGAGGAGATCGCCGTCGCTCACGCCGTGCCCCCGAGCGTGACGCCGGTGATGCGCAGCGTCGCCTGCCCGCAGCCGACCGGGACGCTCTGCCCGTCCTTGCCGCAGGTGCCCGGCGTCATGTCGAAGTCGGTGGCCACCGCGTCGATGCGGCGCAGCACCTCGGGCCCGTTGCCGATGAGATTGGCATCGCGCAACGGCTCGGTGATCCGACCGTTCTCGATCAGATAGGCCTCGGTCGTGCCGAACACGAAGTCGCCGGTGGCGGTGTTGACCTGACCGCCGCCGAGCTTCTTCACGTACACGCCCGAGGGGGTCTGGGCGACGATCTCGTCGGGGTCCTCGGCGCCGGCGAGCAGATAGGTGTTGGTCATCCGCACCATGGGCAGGTGCTGGTAGCTCTGGCGGCGGCCGTTGCCCGACGAGGCGCGGCCCTCCTTGCGCGCCCGGAGCCAGTCCCACATGTAGTCGGTGAGGACGCCGTTCTCGATGAGCACGTTGCGGGCCGGGGCATGCCCTTCGTCGTCGATGGCGAAGTTGCCCCACTCGCCGAGCACCGTGCCGTCGTCGACGAGCGTGACGAGCGGGCTGGCGACGAGCTCGACCGACCTGGCCGGTGTAGACCGACGCGTCCTTCACGATGTGGTCGGCCTCGAGGCCGTGGCCGCACGCTTCGTGGAAGAGGATGCCGCCGCTCCCGCCGGCGAGCACGATCGGCACCTCACCCGAGGGCGCCGGGCGCGCCGGACAACTTGGTCAGCGCGCGCTCGGCCGCCATGCGCGCGATGTCCTCGACCCGGTGGCGTTCGAAGATCTCGTAGCCCTCCGTGCGGGCCAGTGACTCGTAGCCGGTCTGCATCCCCGTGTCGCCGTTGGCCACGCAGGCGACGTTGAAGCGCGTGCGGATCTGGTCGTCCTGGGCGTAGAGGCCCTCGGAGTTGGCGACCAGGCACGCGCCGCCGGCTGTCGCCGCAGCCGACTTGCACCTGGGTGATGGCGTCTCCGGCGGCGCGGGCCGCCTCGTCGGCCCGGGTCAGGAGCTCGAGCTTGCGAGCCTTCTCCACGCTGGCGGGCGGCGTGCGCTCACCGCTGCCGTGCGCCGAGAGCGGGTCGAGCGCCACCGTCCGGACGCCGCCGCCGCCTTGGCGGGCGACAGCCGCCGCGGCGCGGGCCGCCGCCAGCAGGCCGGGCTCGCTCAGGTCCGCCGTGTGGGCGAACCCGGTCGTCTCGCCGTCGACCACCCGGATGCCCGGCCCCGCGGTTGCGACCCGACGACAGCTCCTCGACGCGGCGGTCGTCGAGCATCGCGCTGGCGGTCGCGGCGTCCTCGGCGAACACCTCGGCCATGTCCCCACCCCCGGCCAGGGCGGTCGAGAGCACGCGTTCGAGCACGTCGGAATCGATGAGGGCTGCGTCAGGCACGGCGGTATCGTAATCGTCGTGCCCACGACCATCCGCCACGCCGCCGGGCACGGGCCGCATGCAGGCCTGAGCGCGCAGCTCGAACTGACCGTGCGGCGACGAGGACACGGCCGAGTACTTCCGCTCGGGCGACGTCCCGGTGCTCGCCACGCCGCGGCTGCATCGCGCTGTGCGAAGAGGCGACGTGCCGGGCCACCGACGGGCACCTCACCGACGCGCAGGCGAGTGTCGCGACCCGGGTGCAGTTCGACCATCTCGCCCCCGTTGCTGTCGGCTCGGTCGTGCTGGCCGAGGCGACACTGGTCAAGGTGGAGGGCCGCCGGCTCGTCTTCACCGTCTCGGCCGCCCGGCTCGAAAACGACGGCGGGGGTCTCGTCGGAGCCGGCCGGGTCACCCGGGTCCTCGTGGACCGGGCCGCCTTCCTGGGCAAAACGGGCAAGCCCTGAGCAGCCAGATCCGCACGCGCTCCTGGCCGGGGCGGGTCCGGTCGTTGCAGCGTTCGCGACGTTCGGGATGTTCTGGGGCAGCTGGGCGGTGATGCTCTTCAACATCCAGCACGCGTTCGGCCTCGACGACGCCCAGCTCGGCGTGCTGCTCGCGGTCGCCATCGCGGTGGCCGGCGCCTCGAGCGCGGTGATGGCGCACCTGTGCGACCGAGTGGGCGCCCGGCGGCTGCTGTGGATCGCGCTGCTCGCCTGGTCCGTCCTGTTGTGCGTGCTGGCCGCGATGACCGACAAGTGGGCCTTCGCCGTCGTCCTCGTCCTGACCGAGGTGGCCGGCGGCTCCATCGACACCGCCATGAACGCGGAGGCCTCGCACCGGCTCGTCGAGCATCCAGCGCTGCTGGTGCGCCTGCACGCCCTCTTCAACGCGGGCGCGTTGGCGGGAGCGGCGATTGCCGCGCTCGTGATCCACGCCGGCGTGTCCTGGCGCTGGATCTGGCCCGGCATCGCCGTCGTGGCCCTGGCGGTCGGCGTGTGGGCCGCCGCCACCGATCCCGGCGCGTCCGAGGCGGCGGCCACCGCCGGAGAAGCGAGCCGCGCGACGGCGCACCCCTTGCGACGGCTGCGCCGCGAGGGCCTCTTGGTGTTGTTGGTTGTCTTCGCTCTGGCCGAGATCACCGAGGGGGGTGTCGACACGTGGGGCGTCCTCTACCTGCGCAACCACCTGGCCACAGGGGTGCTGCTCGGCGCCGGCGCGTACGTGGTCGGCCAGGCGGTGGCGGCCACGACCCGGGGGCGGGCGGGCCGCTGCTCGGGCGGATGTCGAGCCGGCACGCCCTGATCGTCGGCGGGTGCGTGGCGGGATCCGGCATCTTGCTCGAGTCGCTGACGTCGCTGTCGGGACTGGCCGCCGTCGGGCTGGCGCTCGGGGCCGGCGGCGCGTCCTTGTTCTGGCCGCTCGTGATGAGCACGGTCAGCCGCATGGCCAGCCAGGTCGTCAGCGCCGTCGGGACGTTCACGGCGGCCGGATACGTGGGTTGGGTTGCGGGGGCGCCCATCGTCGGCTGGGTCTCCCAGACGCTGGGGCCCGAGCACGGGTTGCAGGTCCTCGCCCTGGCCGCCTTCGGGGTCGCCGGGTGCACCCTGCTCAGCGCCGACCGGACGCCGTCGTGCAGGGGTCGTGGGCGTGCCACGGGGTAGCGTTGGCCCACTGCCATGATCCTGCACAGCATCGAGACACCGGCCGATATCAAGGGCCTGAGTTACGAGGAGCTCGACGAGCTGTGCACCGAGATCCGGAACTTCATCGTCGACACGGTGACCACGACGGGCGGGCACCTGGGGTCGAATCTCGGGGCAGTGGAGCTGACGCTGGCGCTGCACCGGGTCTTCGATTCTCCCCGCGACGTCCTCTTGTGGGACACCGGGCACCAGGCCTACGTGCACAAGCTGCTGACGGGGCGCCGTTACGGGTTCAAGAACCTGCGGATGGCGGGCGGGATGAGCGGCTACCCCAACCGGGCGGAGTCCGAGCACGACTGGATTGAGAACAGTCACGCCTCGACGGCGCTGTCGTACGCGCACGGGATCTCTTCTGGATTTGCGGTGCGGGGCGTGGGGGCCGAGCGCCGGGTGGTGGCGGTGGTCGGCGACGGCGCGCTGACCGGGGGCATGGCCTACGAGGCGCTGAACAATCTCGGTCATTCCCGCCGTCGGGTGGTGATCGTGCTGAACGACAACGGCCGCTCCTACGCGCCGACGGTGTCGCAGCTGTCGCAGTCGTTGACGTCGCTGCGGCTGAACCCGACGTACACGGCGGCCCGTGAGCGGCTGCGGCTGCGGCTGCGTGAGCTGCCCGCTTTCGGCGAGCTGGCCTATTCGAGCGTGCACTCGTTGACGAGCGCCCTGCGCGAGATGGTGGCGCCGCACACGTTCTTCGAGGCTCTGGGCGTGCGGTACGCGGGGCCGATCGACGGGCACGACATCGAGCACATGGAACAGGCCTTCACGCACGCCGCCGAGTGGGACGGGCCGATCGTCGTCCACGTGCTGACGCAGAAGGGCCGAGGTTACGCGCCGGCCGAAGAGGACGAGGTGCAGCGCCTGCACGACGTGAAGGCGACGCAGGCCGTCGCGCTGGAGAACACGGTGGGCAGCTCGGCCGGGCGGGCCGTCGGCGGGTCGGCGGGATCAGACAGCGGCGGGCTGGCCTCGCCGGGATCCGTGCCAGAAACGGCGGTCGACGAGGCGCTGCCGCGGGCGGTGACGTACACGGACGCCTTCTCCCGTGCGCTGCTGGCGGTGGCCTCCGAGGACCCGCGGGTGGTGGCGCTCGACCGCGGCGATGCCAGGGCCCACGGGGCTGCTCCCCTTCCAGGCCCGCTACCCGGACCGCTTCTTCGACGTGGGTATCGCCGAGCAGCACGAGGCGACGTCGGCCGCGGGCATGGCCATGGCCGGCTTGCGGCCCGTGGTGGCGGTGTACTCGACGTTCTGGTCGCGAGCCTTCGACCAGGCCAACCTCGACGTCGGTCTCCACGGCTGCCCGGTCGTCTTCGTGCTCGACCGGGCCGGGATCACCGGCGACGACGGGCCGTCGCACCACGGCGTGCTCGACCTGGCGCTGGCACTGTCCATCCCCGGCATGACGGTGTTCGCGCCGTCGAACGCCGAGGAGGTGGCGCCCATGCTGCGGACGGCGCTGGCGACTGCCGGGTCCGTCCACCATCCGGTTGCCCAAGACCGCGCCGCGGCACGTGGCGGCTGACGACGTCGGGAGCGGGCTCGAGGCCCGGCAGCTCCGCGCCGGCGACGGGTCCGTCTGCTTGCTCGGCGTCGGCAAGACCGTGGGTGCGTGCCTCGACGCCGCCGACGAGCTGGCCGCCGAGGGGATCGCGGCGACGGTCTGGGACGTGCGAGTGGTGTGTCCGCCCGACGTCTCGATGCTCGCCGACGCGGCCCAGCATCGGCTGGTCGTGACCGCTGAGGACGGGATGCGCCACGGTGGCGCGGGGCGCGTTCCTCGTCGATGCGATGATCTCCCAGGTCGAGTCGGCGGGGCTCCCGGCGCCGCGGACACGGGTGCTCGGCATCCCCCGCCAGTACCTGGCGCAGGGCAAAGCGGACGACATCCTGGCCTCGCTGGGGTTGGACGGAGCGGGTATCGCCGAGAGCGTGCGACGTCACGTCGACGTCCCGACGGTGTCGCCCACGGCGGAGGCTGACCCGTCGCGCTGACGGTGTCCGTGCGACGACTACGGCAGTGGCAGGTTGGCGCCGTGCTGCCGCACGAAGTCGTTGACGGCGTAGTACGCCTCGATCGACTCGCCGGCGTCGCCCCAGAAGCCCTCCTGGACGTCGTGTGCCATCTCGTCCTTGGCGACGTAGTGGTTGTTGACGTCGGTGATCTCGAGCTCGCCGCGGCCCGAGGGGACCAGGTCGCCGATGATGTCGAACACGCCGGCCTCGTAGCAGTAGATGCCGGTCACGCAGTAGTCCGATGCGGGCACCTCGGGCTTCTCTTCGATGTGCACGACGCGTCCGTTCTCGCCGAACACGGGCACGCCGAGATGACGCAGGTGCTCGGGTTCGTGCACCTTCGACAGCAGGATGCGGGCCCCGGTCGGATCGGCGCAGAACGCGTCCACCATCGGCTTGATGGAGCGCTCGATGATGTTGTCGGCGAGCATGACGAGCACCGGGCCGCCCTCGGCGAAGTGGGCGGCCAGGCCGAGTGCTTCGGCGATGCCACCCGCCTTCTCCTGATACGCGTAGGACAGCTGGTCGATGCCGTACTCGTGCCCGTTACCCAGCAGGCGCAAGAACTCGCCGGCGTGGGTCCCGCCTGTGACGAGCATGATCTCGTCTATGCCGCTGGAGACGACCGCCTCAATGGACCAGGCGATCATGGGCCGGTCGTAGATCGGCAACAGATGCTTGTTCGTGATCCGCGTCAACGGATAGAGCCGCGAACCGGTTCCGCCGGCGAGGATTACACCCTTCACCGCCGCACTCCCGACCGATTGCATGGCGCGTTTCTAGTCGAACAACAGACGCCGCGCGCCACACGGCCGGCGTGCATCTCGTCGATGACCTCGCCGAAGCGGTCCAGCGGCCGGGTCAGCGAGACCAGCTCGTCCAGCATGAGCAGGCCGGCCTGGTAGAGGTCGACCATGAGGGGGATGTCGTGGTGGGGCCGGGCCGAACCGTAGCGGTTGCCGAGGAGCCCGCGGTCGACGTAGGCCAGCGCGTTCACGTCGACCGGGACTTCGGTGCCCCGTGGCGGGATGCCGATGGCGACGGCGTTGCCGCCCCAGTCCAAGCAATCGAGCGCGCTCTTGAGCACGGCCGCGTTCCCGACGCAGTCGAAGGCCCACGTGACCCCGCCGAGTGGGAAGAGTGCCCCGGCGGCCGACTCCCGGTTGGCCGGGACGAGCTCGCGCACCGCGGCAGCCGCGTCGCCGGCGCTGGCGTCGACGAAGTGCGTGGCACCGAACTGACGGCCCAAGTCCTCCTTGGCCGCCACCGTGTCGACGGCGATGATGCGCGTCGCCCCGGCGATGCGCAGCCCCTGAATCACGTTGAGCCCGACGCCGCCGACCCCGAACACGGCGGCCGTCTCGCCCGGACGCACCTTGGCCCGGTTGAGCACGGCCCCGACACCGGTCAGGACGCCGCAGCCGATGAGGCACGCCGAGGTGAGAGGGACGTCCTTGGGGATGCGCACCGCCTGCACCTCGCTGACGATGGTCACCTCGGAGAAGACCGACGCGGCGGCGAAGTTCGAGGCCGGTTCGCCTTTGAAGGTGAAGGGCGTCGAGATGTTTCCGAGCGAGCTCTTGCACATGGTGGGGTGTCCGGTGCTGCAGGCGCGGCACGCCCCGCAGCTCGCCAGTGTGGCGATCACCACGTGGTCGCCGGGCTTCGACCGATCGCACGGCGTCGCCGACGGCCTCGACGACACCGGCACCCTCGTGGCCGAGCACGGCCGGCGCCGGGAACGGAATGGTGCCGTCGATGACCGAGAGGTCGGAGTGGCACACGCCGGCCGCCTGCATGCGGACCTGCACCTCGTTGGGCCCCGGTCCGCGTACCTCGAGCGCGTCGGTGACCTCGACACCCTCCCCCGTGTAGACGATGCCTCGCACTTATTTGCTCCTCTCGCTGGTGACGACGTGGTCCGCGCCCTGCTGGTGCCGCTGGCGCAGTTCGCGCTTGAGCACCTTGCCACTGGCGTTGACCGGCAACTCGTCGACGAGCACCACGCCCCGTGGGACTTTGTAGTTGGCCATGACCCCTCGTGACCAACCGAGGATGGCGCGACCGAGCTCGTCGGGGTCGGTCGTCGTCCGACACTGGCACGATATAGGCGCATCCGACCTCGCCCATCCGCTCGTCGGGCACCCCCACCACGGCCACCTGCGCCACGCCCTCGTGGCCACGCAGGATCGCCTCGATCTCTGCTGGGTACGCGTTGAACCCGCCGACGACGAACATGTCCTTGACGCGGTCGGTGATGGTGAGGTTGCCCGCCTCGTCCATGACGCCGATGTCGCCGGTGTGGAGCCACCCGTCAGCGTCGATGGCCTCGGCCGTCGCCTCCTCGTTGCCCCAGTACCCCGACATGACGGTGTAGCCCCGGACGACGATCTCACCGGGGTCGCCGGGCCGGCACCTCCTTGCCCTCGACGACGGCGCGCACTTCGAGGCCGGGGATGGCGCGTCCCGACGTGCCGGCGATGATCTCGGGGGGGTCGCTGCGGCGGCACATGGTGACCGTCCCGCAGGACTCGGTCAGGCCGTAGGCGGTGAGGACGGTCCCGAAACCGAGCTCCGTGCGCATGGCATGGACGAGCTCGACCGGCACGACGGCGGCACCTGTTACGCCGAGGCGGAGCGACGACAGGTCGTGCGAGCTGCGCCCGGGGTCGGCCAGCAGTGTCTGGTAGAGCGTGGGTGGCCCCGGGAGCACGGTGATTCGCTCCGCCGCGATGCGCGCCATGACAGCCGTCGCGTCGAAGACTGGCTCGGGGACGACCGTGGCGCCGGCCATGAGACACGCGAGGATGCCCGCCTTGTAACCAAACGTGTGGAAGAAGGGATTGACGACGAGGTAGCGGTCCCCCGCCTCGAGTCCGACGATCGACGACCAGGTGCCGAAGGTGCGGAGCGTCTGCGCATGCGTGGTGGCGGCCCCCTTCGGGTACCCGGTGGTGCCAGAGGTAAAGATCAGGTCCGACGTGTCGTCGGGCTCCACCGCCGCCGCCCGGCCTGCGGTGGCGTCGGGATCGACCTCCTCGCCGGCTTCGAGGAACGAAGCCACGGAGATCACCGGCAGGCCGGAGGCGGCCTCGTCCGACTCGTCCTTCAGGAGCACGATGCGCTCGAGTCCGCCGGTGTCCTCGCCCGTCAGCATGGCGGGGTAGTCGACCCCGAGAAAGCCGCGTACCGTGAGGAGGGTCGTCGCGCCGGACGTGCGCAGGATGTAGGCGGCCTCGCCTCCCTTGAACCGCGTGTTCGAGAGGAACGAGCACGGCGCCAGCACGAAGCAGGCCGAGCGCGGCGAGCATCCATTCGGCGCAGTTCGGCGCCCAGAGCGCGACGCGGTCCTTAGCGCCGACACCGGCGGCGACGAAGCCGCGGGCGTAGCGATCGACCTCGGGGGCGAGCTGTGCATAGCTGAGGCGTACCGCCCCGTCGACGAGCACCTCGGTCGCGCCGTGACGAACGGCCGCGTCCTCGACAAGCGTGGGCACCGTCCCCCAGATCAGGTCTGCGCGCGGGTCTTCCTGGTCGGCCGGCGCGCCACCGATGCCGGTCACGGGTGCTGGCTGCTCACCGAGATCACCTCACCTGAAAGGTAGGACGAATAGTCGCTGGCCAGGAACACGATGACGTTGGCGACCTCCCAGGTCTCGGCGCCGCGCCCGAACAGTTCGCGCCGGCGCAAGACGGCGAGGTCCTCGTCGGGGATGGCCCGGTTCAAGAACGGGTGTTCCGCCAGGCTGGGCGACACCGCGTTGACCCTGACGCCCGACGGGGCCGCCTCCGCGGCGGCACACCGGGTCAGCGCCATGACGCCCGCCTTGGCGGCTGCGTAGTGCGCCTGGCCCGCCTGCGCCCGCCACCCGAGCACCGAGGCGTTGTTGACGATGACGCCAGACTTCTGGGGCACCATGCGGAGCAGCGCCGCACGTGTGCAGCGGAAGGTGCCCGTCAGCGTGATGTCGAGCACGGTCGACCACTGGTCGTCGGTCATCTCGACCAGTGGCACCGTCCCGCCGAGGCCCGCGTTGTGCACGGCCACGTCGATGCGCCCGAAACGGTCGACGGTGCCGTCGTAGAGGCCACCGACCTGCGCCTCGTCACGCACGTCGCAGGCGAGTGCGTGCACCCGGGCCTGGCCGTGCGCGGCGAGCGACTCGGCCGTCTCGGCCAGCCGGCGCTCGTGGGCGTCGGAGATCACCACGGATGCGCCTTCTTCGAGACAGCGCCGGGCCGTCGCCGAGCCGATGCCCGTCCCCGCCGCTGCCGTCACGATGACGACCTTGCCGTCGAGGAGGCCGTGGCCGCCGGGGGGCGGAGGTGGCGGAGGTGGGTCGAAGGCCGCGTCCAGGCTCGTGCTCATGCCACCCCTTTCGGCTCCGCCGGCAGACCGAGCACACGTTCACCGATGATGTTCCGCTGGATCTGATTGGAGCCGCCGTAAATCGTCTCCGCTCGGGCGAACAGGAAAGAGCGCTGGAGCTCGCCCAGCCCGTACCCCCCGTTCTCCGGCAGCGGGTCCCCGTCGAGGACGGTCGCCCACGGGCCGAGGATCGACATGGCCAGCTCACCGAGCCGGCGATGCCAGCTCCCCCAGAACAGCTTGGCGATCGATGCCTCAGGCGGGGCGACCGGCCCGTCGATGCCGGAGAGGGAGCGCAGCGTGTTGTAGCGCATGATCGTGAGCTCGATATGCGCCTGCGCCAACCTCTGACGCACGACCGGATCGCTCGCCCGACCGTTCTCCGTCGCGAGCGCCACGATCCTGTCGAGTTCACGACGGAAACCGAGCTGGTGGCCGAGGAGTGCCACGCCGCGTTCGAAGGCGAGCGTCGCCAGGGCCACGCGCCAGCCCTCGCCCTCGCCGCCCACGACGTTGTCGGCGCTGGTGCGGGCGCCGTCGAAGAAGACCTCGTTGAATTCGCTGGTGCGGGTGAGCTGGGTGATGGGCCGTACCTCCACGCCCGGCTGGTCCATCGGCACCAACAGATAGGACAGCCCCTTGTGTCGCGTCGACTCCGGATCGGTGCGGCACACGACGAAGCACCAGTCCGCCTGGTGCGCGAGCGACGTCCACACCTTCTGACCGCTCACGACCCACTCGTCGCCGTCGCGAACCGCCCGCGTCTTGACGTTGGCCAAGTCGCTTCCGGCGTCAGGCTCCGAATAGCCCTGGCACCACAGCTCGTCCCCCTCCCGGATCGGCGGCAGGAAGCGCGCCTTCTGCTCCGGTGTCCCGTAGTGGATCAAGGTCGGGCCGAGGAGGCCTTCACCCATGACGTTGACGCGCCCGGGTGCCGCAGCCCGGGCGTACTCCTCGTTGAAGATGACCTGCTCGGTCATGGACGCGCCGCGACCCCCGAATTCGGTCGGCCAGCCCAGACACGTCCAGCCCCCGTCGGCCAGGACCTTCTCCCAGCGTCGCCGGATCTCGAAGCCGAAGGTCTCGTCGCCCGAGCCACCCCGCCCCCCGAGCTCGGCGAACTCCCCCACCAGATGTTCGCCGAGGAACTGACGGACCTCCTGGCGGAACGCCACGTCCTCGGGGCGGTCTCGCAGATCCATCGTTCCGGGAGCGTAGCGAAACCTGACGGGTCGTCAGATGGCCCAGGCCGGGTGGTGGGTGCCGATCGGTGACGTCGGGACGACCCAGCGAGGTGACGTCTCGGAGAGACGGACGACCGGGGCCAGATGGCGCAACCGGCCGAATGGCGTGTCGCTCGTGGTCAGATACGAGTCGATGTCGCCGAATCCGGTGGTCTCGCCGACGGCACCGTCCAGACCGCGTAACCAGCCCGCGGTCTGACACAGGGAGGCGCGCACGTGGTAGCTGCCACCCTCCCGCGCCCGGCGCCAGAGCGCGGCCATCGTGCCCAGCGCGGCGAGATACCCGGTCGTGTAGTCGCACGCGGCGGCGGGGAGCAGCGCGGGACGATCCGCGCCACCCTGTCCGAGGGCCAGACCCGAGACAGTCTGGGCCATCTGCTCCCAGCCCGGGCGGTCACGCCACGGACCGACGTCGCCGTAGCAATTGATCGTTACGACGATGATCCCGGGCCGCAGAGCGACCAGGTCCTCGGGCCCAAAGCCACGCCGGGCCAGCGACCCGCCCCGGTAGCCCTGTGCGAAGACGTCGGCGCCGGCAGCAAGGGCACGCAGCGTGGCCACCCCGTCGGGATCGTCGAGCTCGATGCAGCACGAGCGCTTCCCGTGGCTCGTGTCCATGACGAACGCGGGGACGTTGGCGAGCCGCGCCGAATTGACCAGCAGGACCTCGGCGCCGTGCTCGGCCAAGGTGCGGCCGTGCGTCGGTCCCGCCAGGAGGCGACTCAGATCGAGGAACGCGGACGCCGCCCAGCGGACGGTCGGACGGACAGTCGAACGGCTCGGGTGGGCTGTCGCCGATCTTCTCGATGCTGATCCGGCCGAGCGGTGCGATGGCGCGCGCCTGAGGGTGGGCCGACCATTCTTCTGCCGAGCGCGCCATCGCGCCACAGGTGCCGGCGGCGGCCAGGGTCTCTTCGAGGCCCTGGCCGTCCCAGCGCGCCACGTGTTTGGCCACGACGTTGGTCGTGCTCCCGGCGGGGCAGCCGAGGACGTCACACGTGAGGGCGGCCAGATGGGCGAATTCGCCGTGCAGGTGGATCCAGCGACCGTCCCGGCAGCGGTAGAGCTTGACGAGCGGACGGTCGAGACTCATCGGCGCCACGGGTGTCTCGCCGTCCTCCACGCGCTGGAACGCGAAGCCGACCAGCGAGGCGCCGGCGTGACCCCGGCGGACCGTGACCTCCTGGGCGGCGCCTCCCCGCCCGGTCCACAAGAGTGAGGCCGCCGCGCCGATGGCACCCAGGACCGACGCGGCGGCCTCCTCCACAGCGAAGGGAGTCGCGAACGGACGTTCGTCGCCCACGAGGGCGACCCGTTCGGCCGCCTCGGCGGGCAACCCGACCTCTGTGAGGAGTCCGCCGATCACGCGGGCATCGTCGGGCGCGATACTCGGTGTGCAGCGAAAGGGGATGCATGCCCTACTCGGAAGGGCGGGTCGTCCACGACGCCGATGCCCACATCATGGAGACGCCAACGTGGTTGCGGGACCACGCCGAGGCGGCGTTCCGTGACCGCCTGCCCGTCTTGCGCTATCCGTCGGGCAACGAGCTGCGGCAGACGGGCGACCCCGCCGAGCAACAGCGCGACCTCGAGGCGGCGTTCGACCGCTTGGCGGAGAAGCACGCGTCGGCGGCGTACCGGGCCGACGAGGAAGCCGAGATCATGGCCCGGAAGAACTTCGCCGCGACGGGGTCGTTCATCGCGACGGACCGGCCTCGGGCCCTGGACCTGTTGGGGTTCTCGAGCCAGCTCGTCTTCAACACGTTCCACAACGGGCGGCTGCACGATTTGGAGCACGGCTCCGACGTCGAGCTGGCGTACGCGGCGGCGCGGGCGCACAACCGGGGGATGCTCGAGTTCTGCTCGGTCGACCCCCGGCTGCTGCCGTCGCTGCTACGTGCCCTTGTGCGATCCCGAGCGTGCGGCGCTGGCGGCCGGAGCGGCGCTCGACGCCGGGGCGGCGGCCCTGTTGGTCGCCTCGGGGTGCCCTCCCCGGTACTCGCCCAGCCATCGCGACCTCTTCGACGTGTGGGCCCAGGCGGAGGAGGCCGGGATCCCGGTCGTCTTCCACGTCGGCGGGACGGGCGATCTGATCGATCCGCACTACTTCGACAACGGGCTGCCGGTCCCGCCCGACTTCCACGGCGGCGAGGAGAACTTCCGCTCGGTCGACTACATGGGGATCCCCGGCGCCGCCGGCGCAGACGTTGGCGACGCTGATCTTCGACGGGGTGCTCGAACGCTTCCCGGAGCTGCGGGTGGGGGTGATCGAGCAGGGCGCGATCTGGGTGCCGTCGTGGATGCGCCAGATGGAGTCGGCGTTCGAAGCCTTCGCCCGCCACGAGGAGCGGCTGCAGGCGCTGTCGATGCGCCCGACCGACTACGTCCACCGCCAGGTTCGCTTCACGCCGTATCCCGACGGAGGACGTGGGCTGGATCGTGGCGCAGGCCGGCGCCGACCTGGTCATGTTCTCCTCCGACTACCCCCACGTCGAGGGCGGCCGCAAGCCCCTCGAGCGCTTCGAGGCCTCGTTGGGCGACGCCGGGGCCGGGGAGGACGTGCGGCGGGCTTTCTACACGGACAATTTCATGTATCTGATGGGCCGCGCCGCGGACGAGCTGGCGGCCTGACGGTCCGGGACGGCGACCTCGTCGCCCCCGGTGGGGAGGTCGGGGCGGCGTTGTGCGTGCGCCGACGCGGAACACTTCTGACCAGGAAGTTGTTGTACGTCACGGAAAGAAAGGTTGTGTGATGTTCACGCGCAGTACGACCGACCGAGACGACATACGAGGTAACCAAGACCGACGAGGAGTGGAAGGAGGAGCTCTCCCCTGACCGCTACGCCGTGCTGCGGCGTGCCGGCACCGAGCCGGCCTGGTCCGGCGAGCTGCTCCATGTCGACGGGGACGGCGTGTTCCACTGCGCCGGCTGTGGCGCCGAGCTGTTCGACACCGACGCCAAGTTCGACTCGGGTTCGGGCTGGCCGAGCTTCGACCGGGCCCTAGCCGAAGGCACGATCATCGAGAAGCCCGACCGCAGCCTCTTGCATGACCCGGACCGAGATCGTGTGCGCCCGGTGCGGCGGCCACCTCGGGCACGTCTTCCCCGACGGGCCGACCGACACCGGCATGCGCTACTGCGTCAACTCCCTGTCGCTCACCTACGAGCCCGAGGACGCGGCGAGAAGGCCGGGACCACCGAGCCAGAGGGAGCTGCGGCCGACTGACCCGGCGTCTCGGTCAGCCGCCCCTCGACGGCACCGAAGAGGACCTCGAGCCGGGCGGCCTCGGTGCCGAGGCCCAGGCGGCGCAAGAGCGACGCGCCGAGGGCCAAGGCACCGCAGATCTCAGCGACTTCCTCCTTCAAGAAGTCGACCGACGGCTGCCCACACGGGCCCGCGCACAGAGTCTGACCAAGGCCACGCTGCAAAGCAGCGCCGCGGCAGCCGATGCAGCGGCTACCGGCACTGGTTGTGCCACCAGCTTGAGGAGGGTCAGCGTCACGCGGATGCCCAGTCCCGGCCAGCCCGTCGTCGTGATCAGCCAGGGCGACACTCACGCCTCGACGGGCATCTCGTCGGACACGTCGGTGCGGCGCTCCACGCGGTGGACGTCAGCCGTTGCGAAGCGCAGGCTGGTCCCGACCTCGTCGGCGGTGATCTCGACCTTGGACCGGTGCTCGCCCTCCTCGGTCTCCCACGTCCGATGCTCCAGCCGGCCCGTCACAACGACGCGCATGCCCTTGGCAAGGGAAAGAGCGGCGTTCTCCGCGAGATCCCGCCAGCAGATGACGTCGAAGAACGAGGTCGACTCTTGCCACTCCTGGGTGGCCCGGTCCTGCCAGCGCCGGTTGACGGCCACGCCAAGCTGGGTCGTCGCCAGACCCTCACGGGTGTAGCGGATCTCTGGTTCGCGGGTCAGGTTGCCCGTGATCGTCGTGGTGTTCGCCATCGGATTCCTCGCTTTCGTCTGCCCTCGGACGAGGGCTTGACGCAGCGTGACGACCGCACCTTGCTGGAATCCTGACAAAAACCTTGCAGCAGACGACCTGACAGGAAAAATTCGGCGGCGAGTTGACCGCGGGGTCGCTACTCCGGGTTCTTTGGTTTGATTCCTAGGCAGCGCAAGACAAAGGAGCCGAAGCGGCCCGGCTGCTTGTGCTCGCCGTGATGGTCTGCCGAGTGCCCGTAGCGCGAGCCGAAGACGCCGCCCGAGCTCCCAGTCAGCCCGCCGGCGGGAAACGTGTTCGGCTCTTCGTACTTCGGCACCTTGGCCAAGCGTCGTTTCGGCTTCCTCGGGTGTTCTCCGGCACTTCCCATCGGGACAGTCTGACGCAGATCCCCACCCGCCGCGGGTACACAATTCCGGGGACACGCTGTGGGAGCATCGGATCGTGCCCCGCCGCATGCTCGTCGCGCGCCCGCTCGTTGCCAGTGGGCTCGCGTTGGCGGTGGTGGTCCTGCTCGGAGCATGCAGCAGCTCGCCGAGCAACCAGAGCGGGACCGGCGGAGGGGGTCGGCACCGCGTCGTCACCTCGCCCTCGAGCTCTGGTGCCACCTCGGACGAGGTTGTCTTCACCCCGTACACGCCGCAGGGCACCGTGCTCGCGACGATCGACGTGACGCAGACCGTGACAGGTACCTGCGTGAGCCCCGGGGTCGCTGGGACATCGAGCTACCGCTGCTTCGCCCAGCCGGGCTCGACGGTCTACGACCCTTGCTTCGCACCGCCGCACGCGACGAGCGGGCCGCTCGTGTGCGTCGCCGACCCGGCCGAGCCAGAAGCAGTCTCGTTCCAGGTGGGCACCCTGCCCACAGAACCGACCTCGGTCCCCGCCACGCAGCCGTGGGCGATGCAACTCACCAACGGACAGGCGTGCATTTTCGTCTCGGCTGCCTGGTCGGCAGGACTGGGTCCCTTCGCGTGTCCGAGCGCCGCCCGCTCGTCACCATCGGACGCGGACTGTCACCCGCCACGGAAGAGTGGAATCGGGTTCGAGGCGTCGTGCCAGACCCGCGAGACATCGTCGAGCGCCTTCCGGTCCGTCCACGTGGTCAAGATCTGGACCTGAGCGGCGGAGCGTCATCAGGGCTGATCGCGTTGGAGCGCGCGGCCGCCGATGACATAGGCGGCTGTGAAGACGACGAGCGAGCCGAGGATGATCCAGCGGATGATCATCGTCTCGAGCGACGTGGGTGAACCGTTGGATGAGATCTCGGAGAAGCCGCCGCCGATGACGAGCGCGGCGACCGCCAGGAGAAGGAAGGCGAGGGAGACCTTTCGAGGGGTATTGCAGAAGAAACGTGATTGCGAGCGGTCGGGGCGGGACCCGTTGCGCTGCGGATCGCTCACGGTGCCGCCGGCGAACGGGTGGCGACGCGGGGTTCCGGCGACGGCGACGTCGACAGCGACGGAGACAGCGGTCGAATCGGCAGCGCCTCGTCGAGGGCGGCGCGGAAGTGCTCGCAGTCGAACACGTTGGGGCTCGGGCAGCGCAGCGCGTGGTCGAGCTGGTCCGCGATGGTCTCGAGATGCTCGGCCTGTGCGCGCAGCTCGTCGCGCTTGCGGGCGGCGAAGGCTTTCCACGCCGGACGCCCGCCGGTCGCCAGCAACTCCTTGATCTCCTCGATGGAGAAACCCGCCCGGCGGCACATCCCCACAACGGCGAGGGTGGTGAGCACGTCGGGGCGGAATTGGCGCCGCAGTCCCTTGCGGTCGACGCTCTCGATGATCCGCTCGCGCTCGTAGAAGCGCAGGGCCGAGGGTGCCATGCCGGTACGGGAGGCGACCACGCCGATATCGAGCAGGGTGGTCATTGACTTGAAGTGTACTTCAAGTGATTGGGTGGAGGCATGACGACGGGGACGACAGGTTTCGAAGGCACCTCGGGCCGGCTGGCCGGCGCCGTCATGGCCCGGCTCAACCGGGACATGGAGGACGCCGCCGTCAACGAGCTGGACCCCGCTCCCGCAGATCGTGTCCTCGCCGTGGGGTTCGGGCCAGGCGTGGGCATCGCTGCCCTCGTGCCACGTCTCCCCTTCGGATTCGTCGGCGGTATCGACCCCTCGTCCGCCATGGTGGAGCAAGCACGCCGGCGCAACCGGGCTGCCGTCAATGAAGGGCGTGTCCAACTCGCCGCCGCGGGTGCCGAGGCGATCCCGTGGCCAGACGCCACCTTCGGCGGCGCGCTGGCCGTTAACAGCATGCAGCTGTGGCAGCCCTTCGATCTGTCGCTGCACGAGATCGCGCGGGTCCTCACCCCCGGAGCCTCCTTGGTCACCGTGACGCACTGCTGGGCCGTCGAGAAACGAGCGCCCGTGTCTGTGTGGGTCAACACCACAACGGGCGCGTTGCGCGCCCATGGGTTCGACAAGGTGATGCATCGCACGGCGCCATTCCGCTCAGGCGAGGGGCTCGTGCTGCGGGCGCGCCGAGCGCCGGTTTGCTAGACGTCCAGGAAGCGGCGGATGGCGATCGCGGAGCCGATGGTCCCGATGGCCATGCCGACGAAGATCACGACGACGTTGGTCAGGATCATCTCGGGACCGGTCGTATGGATCGCGGTGAAGATGTTGCTCGTCGTCCTCCCGTTCCCCCAATGGTTGATGAGGACATAGAGGAGGTAGACGACGCCCGCCGCCAATACCGAGCCGATGAAACCCTGAAGCAACCCTTCGGACATGAAGGGGACGCGAATGAACCAATTCGTGGCGCCGACGAGTTTCATGACGGACACCTCTCGTCGCCGGGCAAAGATCGCCATACGGATCGTGTTGAGGATGAGGACCGCGGCAGAGATGATCAACACCAAGGCAACCGCGAGGAAAGACCACTTCACGATGTTGATGACGGTCTCCTCGTTGTGGATGGCCGTGGAGGGCTCGGTCACCGCGAGGACGCCGGCCGTGCCGTTGAAAGTCCGAACCACCTGGGCGGCGTCGGAGAGGGCTATGGGCACGCACCAGTAGGAGGTGGGCATCTCCGACTGGCTGGTTGCCTGGAAGACGTCGGAGGGCAGGAGCTGGCGTGCCTCGGTGAAATTACGGTCCTTGTTCCAGTACTCGCACGGCTGTTGTACGTAGTTGAGCTGGGCCAATTGCGTGCCCACGGCACCGATCTGCTGGGGCGTGGCGTTGGGCTGCATCCAGACGGTGACCTTGGTGCCGCGCTCGAGGGTTCCGGTGGCGTTCGCCGACCCCTGCCGCAACAAGAGGGACGCACCGACGAGCGACAGCGACACAGCCACGGTGAGGACGGCCGCGACCGTCATCAACCGGTTCCGCCATAGGTTCGACGCCGTCTCTCGGAGGACGTAGTCGACTGAGACCGCCATCAGCTCAACCCGCTGCAGCCACGTCGGGCGGCTGCTGCGCCGAGCCGTCGAAGCCGTAGACCCCGCGCTTCTGGTCGCGCACCATGGCACCGTTGCTCAGCTCAATGACGCGCCGGCGCATCTTGTCGACCAGGACCTCGTCATGCGTGGCGACGACCACCGTGGTGCCCGTTCGGTTGATGCGATCGAGAAGCTGCATGATGCCCTGACTCGTCTGCGGGTCCAGGTTCCCCGTTGGCTCGTCGGCTAGCAGGATGAGAGGACGGTTCACGAACGCCCGGGCCACGGCGACGCGCTGCTGTTCTCCGCCGGAGAGCTCGTTGGGCAGGTTGTCGCGCTTGTTCGCGAGGCCGACCAGGTCGAGCACCTGGGGCACCTGGTTGGCCACGACGTGACGGGGCCGGCCGATCACCTCGAGGGCGAAAGCCACGTTCTCGAACACGTTCTTGTTGGGCAGGAGACGAAAGTCCTGGAAGACGCAGCCGATGTTCCGGCGCAGGTACGGGACCCGCCATTTGGGCAGCTCCACGATGCTGCGTCCGGCTTCGAGGATCTGGCCGGAGTCCGGAAGCTCCTCGCGGAGGAGGAGCCGGATGAAGGTGGTCTTCCCGGAGCCCGACGCGCCGACGAGGAAGACGAACTCACCCTTGTCGATGTCGACCGTGATGTCGCGCAAAGCGACAGTGGATCCCTTGTATGTCTTGGTGACGTTCTCGAATCGGATCATGTGGGGGAAAAGAAAATAAGCCCCGGCCAACTGGCGGGGCACCCGCAGCATCCTAGTGAATCCGTACTACGGTTTTGAGTCATCGCTCCCGGTGCAGGTCAGCGCGCCATCCCTGAGCTGGACTTCCCAGCTGGGTGCCGCGGCCGTCTCGATCCAGCCCGGAACGCAGATGGCGTTCTGCAACGCTCGTGGGGCCTTACCGATATGCCGAATTTTCGATGCGATGTTCGCTGCCCGAGCCTTCTGTCGACTGATCAACAGGTCCTCCACGTAGCATGCGATGTTTGTCGTTGAGACGGTCTGGAGTGTTGCCAGTCATGAGGCGGACTGCCAAAAGAAGCGTCATCGGGCTCGCGGCTGTCGGTCCTCTCGATCGTCGTCCTGACCAGCTGCGATGGAAGGACGAACAGTTCCTCCACGAGCCATGCGACGACGACGCAGGCACCCGTCGCCCAGAACGTGAAAGCAGCTCCACCCTGTACGGCTAGCCAGCTGCAGGTCAGTGCCGTCTCGGACGCTTCGCTCGGCCCCGCGACCGCAGTGATCGAACTGAGCGACTCCGGTGACGGCCGTTGCGTCTTGCAGGGATACCTCGGACTGTCGCTTCCCGATCAAGGTGGCCACATTCTCAACGTCGAGGTCGTCCACAGGGGGCTCGTGGGAAGCAACGGCTTTCGGGGCGGCCACGTCGCAACGCACCCGCAAGCGGTCGTGCTTCAGCCGGCTCAGCCAGACGCTGCGTGGATCGCCATTCAGTGGAACAACTGGTGCGGGTCTTCCGCTGTGAACCTCGGTCTCAAGCTGATCTTGAGAGACGGAGACCAATTGCCGATCGCTCAGCAAGGATTGGTGCAGGGGCTCAGATGCGTCACTGCGTCCGCGCCGTCCGTGCTGGACGAGGGACCCGTCCAGACACCGGTTGGGTGATCCACGAGCGCTGGTCGCCCGTCGCGTCAGGTCGTCCGCGAGGGGGATGGCACCTTCCGCGTTGCGGCATTGCGCGGGCCTGGGCGGGCGGTCCCTGATGAGCGCTGCCCGCTCAGTGGCCGCTTCGGCGCCGCATCTGCCACCGCGACCCGGGGAAAAGCGAGCCACGACAGAGCAGCCAGCTGCGCGACCAGGAAGAACCACAGGAGCCATCTTGCATCGACCGCGTCGTGCAGCCACCAGTTCAGCCAGACGGCGAGGACGGACGCTGCGACCAACCTCGACCATCGGGCTTTGGAGGCACAGAGAGGAAAGAGGGCCAACGAGGGCGCGAGGAAATATGGGACGAGCTCAGGTTCGCAGACCCGAAGGGTGAAGAGCAGTGCCAGGGTCCAAAGCACGATTTCGGCCCTTGCTCCACTGTGTTTGGGCAAGATCCGCGCCAAGACGATCGCGGCGGGGATGGCGCTCAGGGCAACGAGGGCCCGAATGAATGCGCCCACTCCGGGATCCAGAGACCACGTCGGGCTGATGTAGCCGAGGTCGTAAAAGACCTGTTGGTGAATTAACTGCCGCAGCGTCGACATCGGCGCCGCCGCGAGCGGCACTATCAAAAGGCTCAGGGGAACGGCGACCATCGGCACCAGCGCGCCCACCCACTGGCGGCGTTTCAGGAGCACCAGAGCGATGGGTACGGCCAAGAAGGCGAAGAACTGGAAGGCGAGTGCAACCCCCAACCACCAGCCGGTGGCGCGACCACGTCCCTCGAGCGCGGCGATGAGCCCGTACAGCATGGCTCCGAGTGCCAACAGATCTTCTGAATGACCGAAGAGAGCGATCGGGGGCAACGTGATCGCCATGGTTCCGAGGACGAGCAGTCGCCGTCGGACGTCTTTCACGCCCAGGTATTGCATCCATCGGTCACCCGCACACATGGGGAGGGCCATGGCGCACAGGAACAGCGGCCCTGCGACCCAGAAGGCCGATGGATAGAGGACCGCGCTGGGGTACGGGAATGACAGGCCAAACGCGAGTCGGGAGATCGGTGCAATGAGGATCAGCCAGCCTGGGGCCGTTTCCAGCGCGTTATCCAAGTTGTAGATGTGGCCGTAGCCGCCTGCATAGGTCATGTGCGCCGAGCTGGACCAACTTCTCCAGAAGTCGTTGAATCCCGCCTCGTACCATTCGCCCACCCCGTGGAGGACCGAGAAGTCGAGCATGGAAAACGCCATGGCACCGACGACTCCGAGTGCTGCCACACCGAGCGCCAACCCGCGACGACGTAACCGCCGGCGGATCTCGTTCAGGGCTTCCTGCGCTGAGCCCCTGCTTCGGACGAACGCAGCGAGACCGACCGCAATGGCGAGGAGGATGCCTATCCACACGACCAGCAGCGGGACATCCGTTCCGTTCGTCGAGACGAGGATGTTGCCTGGAGGGAGCGCCTGGTACTGCTGTTGCGCGGCGATCGTGGCGGTGCGCGGGTCGATACCCTCGCTCGACTTCGATCTGATCTCAATCAAGACTGCGACATTTCCTCGGCTGAAGGCAGTCACCGTCGCGCCTTCGAAGCTGGACCCGGGATGCAGCAAACAGAGTCCGCTGACGGCGCCTGGAATGCCGGGCACCGCTACGAGCTGACTGCTTGGTTGGCCGTGTGACGAGGCGCATAGGTCTGCGGCGTTTTGACGAGCGTCGTTGAGGTGCAAGGTGGGGAGTTGCGGAGACGCAACAAGGACGATCAGCAGGTCGTATCGGTCGTTCAGCCACGTCCATTTTGCTGCGGCAACATTGGAGAGAGGAGCGCGTCTGTCCTGGGCGGGCGAGATTCCGTTTCAAGTCGTCTACGTACGACTGCGCCTCGCTGGAGGGTGCCGCCAACCATCCCACGCCGGGGTTCACCGTCACGTAGGGAATCAGAAGCGGATCTCCCGCTGCCACCTTGCCGCACGCCGGTGGGCAACCCTCGCCCGAGGTTGAAGAGGAAGCCGACGCGGGTGACGGCGCCGCGACCTGGAGGGCGAAAACCCCTGCAAAAACAGACCCCAGCACCACAAGTGCGCAGACGGCCCGACGGGCCGACGGGCGAAACCAACCGCGTCGCCCCCTCGGCATGGGACTGCGCGCAGCCACTCAGGGACCCCGGTGCGGAACGTGCATTAAGTCCTCTGCGCCTGTCTGATGAGGCAATCCACGTCTGATTGACCCGACGCACCCTTGGCCGACCAGCTCGCCGTGTCGCCCGGCGCGACGTTCGGTACGTTCACCACGCTGCTGCTGAGTACCGTGAAACCCTTCTGCGTCACGAAATCCACGACGATCTGGAACGTCGTCGACTTCGCGGAGGGGTTTTTCACGGTGCCGTTCAAGACCCACGTTCCGGATACGGGTACGCAGGTACCGGACCTCACGTCGGCGCGTGCGTTCTCGGCCGCGTCGAACGGCACCGTCGCGCCGGTCTTCAACGAGTGGGTACTCGCGGGACCCGACGGTCCCGAGGAACACCCGAACAGCACGACGGAGCCCAGCGCGACCGACGCGGCCAGCGCGACGAAGCTCCCCTTCGATCTGCGTACCAACGAGATGTCAGTGTTCACTCGTGATTCCAATCTCGCCGCCCGCACCCCGAATCCCGTGGCTGATCCCGATGTCGGGCTAGCCGTGAGGCTGGCCGGTGACCCTAGCGCTGAGAATCGGTTGGCGGGTGTCCCTAACAAATACATGAAATTTCAGTTGACCCAACCATACAAACGTTTTATAGTCCCGACTCAACCGGGGGTGCGCATCGACCGTTCGTGCGCGTGAGGGGGGTCCTCTGCTTCGGGAGGGCCAGACGATGCACGAGAACAAGACGAGTCACACGCGGATCCGTGGGATCCGGAACCGTCTGGGGAGATTTACGAAGCTCGCCCTTTCGCTGACCCTGATCACGGGCTTCTTGTCCGGTGCGATCGTGCTGACCCTCGGGGTGACCGCAGCGGACGCCGCACAGGCGGTCACCTGCATCGACCCGGCCTCGGGCGGCACGTCGACCACCTTCCACGAAGGCGTGCCCTCCAACTACCTCGTCGAGTGCGAGGAGGAGACAGGGATCAGCGGCACGTCCGCCTACCCGACGATCGCCATCAACACCAACACGGTGCCTGCCGATGGCAATCCGGCCTTGGCAACCGGGGGCTCCTGCACCACGGGCACCTCGGGGTCCGGTGCGACCGAGCAATACATCGAGGAGTGCAAGTTCTCCGACACCCCGACTTCTTCGGATGCCGGTAGCTACGCCGCGACCTTCACCGCCACACCGGGCTCGTTCAGTGGTAGCACCTTGACCCCGATCAACTCGGGCACGCTCACGGTGACCATCAATGCGCCGACGGTCACCTGTATCGATCCTGCCTCTGGCGGGACCGCTGACAACGTTCCACGAAGGTGTGGCCAACTCCTCGTACCTCGTCGAGTGCGAGGAGCAGAGTGGGATCTCGGGCGTCACCGCCTACCCGAGCTCCATCGCCATCGCCAGCGGCTCCCTCCCGGCCGACGGCAACCCGACCTTCGCCACCTCGACGTCGAGCTCCCCTGCGTGCACCACCGGCACCTCGGGGTCCGGCGCAACGGAGGAGTACATCCTCGAGTGCGCCCTGACGGATTCCCCCACCACGAGCGACGGCGGCTCGTACCCGCTGACCTTCACCGCCAGCGGTGACGGGAGCGTCGGGACGACGACCTCGGGCACCCTCACCGTCACCATCAACGCAACGACTGTGAGCTGCATCGATCCCGCCACAGCCGGGAGCGCGACCACCTTCCTCGAGGGTGTGAGAGCCTCCTACACGGTCGAGTGTGAAGAGCAGAGCGGGATCTCGGGCGTCACCGCCTACCCGAGCTCCATCGCCATCGCCAGCGGCTCCCTCCCCGCCGACGGCAACCCGACCTTCGCCACGACGACGTCGAGCTCGCCTGCGTGCACCACGGGCACCTCGGGGTCCGCCGCGACCGGAGGAGTACATCCTCGAGTGCAACCTGTCGGACACCGCCACCACGAGCGACGCCGGCTCGTACCCCTTCACGTTCACCGCCACCGGTGCCGGGGGCGTCGGGACGACGACCTCGGGCACCCTCACCGTGACCGTCGGTGCTCCTACCGTCACCTGCATCGATCCTGCCTCGGGCGGGACCGCGACCAGCTTCCACGAAGGTGTGACATCCGCTTACACCGTCGAGTGCGAGGAGCAGAGCGGTATCTCGGGCGTCACCGCCTACCCGAGCGCCATCGCGATCGCCAGCGGCTCCCTCCCCGCCGATGGCAACCCGACCTTCGCCACCTCGACGTCGAGCTCCCCTGCGTGCACCACGGGCACCTCGGGATCTGGCGCGACGGAGGAGTACATCCTCGAGTGCAACCTGTCGGACACGCCCACCACGAGCGACGCCGGCGCGTACCCGCTGACCTTCACCGCCACCGGCGCCGGGGGCGCCGGGACCGTGACCTCCGGGACCCTGACGGTCACCGTCAATGCACCGACCGTGGCCTGTATCGATCCCGCCACTGGCGGGACCTCGACCACCTTCTACACAGGGTCGTTGAGTTCTTACACGGTCGAGTGTGAGGAGCAGAGCGGTATCTCGGGCGTCACCGCCTACCCGAGCTCCATCGCCATCGCCAGCGGCTCCCTCCCCGCCGACGGCAACCCGACCTTCGCCACCTCGACGTCGAGCTCGCCTGCCTGCACCACGGGCATCTCGGGGTCCGGCGCGACCGAGGAGTACATCCTCGAGTGCAACCTGTCGGACACTGCCACCAACAGCGACGGCGGCTCGTACCCCTTCACCTTCACGGCCACCGGCGCCGGGGGCGTCGGGACGACAACCTCGGGGACCCTCACGGTCACTGTCGCTCCGCCGTCGACGTCGTGCTCGACTCCCGCGTCGGGAGGCACCTCGGTCGAGCTGGGTGGATGGCACCGCCGAGACCGAGACGATCATCTGCTACAGCCAGGGCTTCTCTACCTCGAACGCCGGCAACTACCCGAGCTCCATCACCATCAACTCCGGTTCGATCCCTTCGGACGCGCATGAAGCCACGTCGACCTCGAGCTCCCCTGCCTGCACGCAGGCCACCTCCGGTTCCGGGACAGCCGAGGAGTACGAGACCGAGTGCATGATCACCGACACGCCGACCGTCTCTGCCGACAACGGCACCTATCACGTGACCTTCCTCGCCACCGGCGGGAGTGCGGGTGCGCCCAATGCGGTCTCCGGGCACGTTGACGATCACGATCACGCAGCCTGCCCCGACGTGGCCCACCGGTGACTACTTCAATGCGGATCCAGAACGTCCCGTTCTGCGACGACATCGCCGTGAGCAACGCTGGATCGCTGCCGCTCGACCGAGCATCACCACGGGCGCCGTGCCCGCCGGCGTCACCCACCTGACGATTCAAAACGCCAACCTGGCCGCCGGCACCGCACAGATCTGCGGCACCGACACCAACACGCCGCTGACCAGCGGCACACCGCTCAACCTCGCCCCGGTGGCGACCAACAGTGGGGGCAGCGCGACCGCCAGCATCCCGCTCGGTTCACAGCCGGAGTGCACGTGGGTGGCCAGTCAGGGCACGGTCCACATGTTCGACACCAACCAGGACCTCGAACAGGTCGGCTCACAGTCGGCCTTCGGGCAGCCCATCACCAGCGGTGAGACGGCCGGTTCGAGCACCAACTACCCGACTTGCCCCACCGACGTCATGGAAGCCAACGACGGCAGCGGCGACCTGGGCGGTGCGTGGACGGTCAACACCGCCAACCCCCTGCCCCAGCCGACGGACACCAACCCGTCCGCCGCCCAGGGCGACCTGCCTTCCTCCAACCTCGAGCTCAACAGCGGCTGCTACGGCACCACCATCATCCTTGCCTCGTCGGCCTACACCACCATGGGTTCCAAGTACGTCCTCACGGTGCCCAGCCCTTGGGTCAACGGCGGTAACTGCAGCTACGGCGGCCTCGGCTCGAACTCGGCCGGGGGCAATACCGACACCACCAATGCCACGTGTCCACCGTCACAGGCCGACGTGAACGAGGGATATGTCTCGTGCAGCATCACGGACTCGTCGGGGAACGACAACAACGGATCGTTCAACTACTCGAACATGGACCTGTTCTTCAACGGGCAGCCGGTGCCCCAGGCCTCCACCGCGAGCCTGTCGAGCACGACGCCGTTGCCGGGCGACACGGTGAGCGTGACCGGCGGCTCCAACTGGTGGGGTTCGTCGGACGGGGCCCCGAACACAGGTCCTTACGGTGACAACCAGGCCGGAGCCTTCTATCAGGTCAGCGCTCCAGGCGTGTACATCGGGACCTCTCGGGCCACCGCCGTGCCGGTGACCAACTCGACCGTGGCGATCCCGGCGAACACCTACGTCTGCACAGGCGCGGAGTCCACCACCGTGGGACCCAACCCCTGCACCATGACACCTGGTCAGCCCACGGGAACCTTCCAGGTGCCCTCGAGCCTGGCGCCGGGTCACTACAACCTCTATATCGACGAGACCAACACGACTCCGCTTCCTGGCAACGGGCCCAACGACTCGTACCAGACGAGCCGGGGCACGAGCCTGGGCACGGCCGAGTCGACCACACCGATCACCGTCGAGGGCCCCTCGGTGGTGAAGACGTCGACTACGTCTTCCTACGGGGCTGCTGGGCAGACGCTCTCGTACAACTACGCGGTCACGAACACCTCGGCCGTCACGCTGACGAACATTGCGGTCAACGACAACCTGATCAGTTCGGCGAACATCAGCTGCCCGAGCACCTCGCTCGCCTCCGGGGACACTGAGACCTGCACGGGGAGCTACACGACCACCCAGGCCGACGTGGACGCCGGATTCGTTACGAACACAGCCACCGTGACCGCGACGACTCCGACGGATCTGGTCGTGACGTCAGCGCCCTCTTCGGCAACCGTCGAGGCCTCTGACGCGACCTCGAGCCTGAGCCTGTCGAAGACCTCGACCAGCTCGGCCTACGGCGCCGCTGGTGACACCCTCAACTACAACTACCTGGTGAACAACACCGGGACGACGACGATCTCGAATGTCGGGGTCTCGGACAACCTGGTGGCGAACGTCAGCTGCCCCGACTCCTCCTTGGCACCGAACGCCTCTGAGACCTGCACGGGCAGCTACACGGTCAGCCAGGCCGACGTGGACGCCGGGTCGGTCACCAACACGGCCACGGCGAACGGGACGAATCCGCAGGACACGACGATCACGTCGAACTCGTCGTCCGTGACGGTTCCCGCCTCCAACGCAACCTCGAGCCTGAGTTTGTCGAAGACCTCGACCACCTCGGCCTACGGCGCCGCGGGTGACACCATCAACTACAACTACCTGGTCACCAACACGGGGACGACGACGATCTCGAATATCGGGGTCACGGACAACCTGGTGGCGAGCGTCAGCTGCCCCGACTCCTCCTTGGCACCGACGCCTCCGAGACCTGCACGGGCAGCTACACGGTCACCCAGGCCGACGTGGACGCCGGGTCGGTCAACAACACGGCGACGGCGAACGGGACGGACGCGTACAGCAACCCCATCACGTCGAACTCGTCGTCCGTGACGGTTCCTGCCTCCAACGCCACCTCGAGCCTGAGCCTGTTGAAGTGCACGACCACCACGACGTACGGCGCGGCGGGCAACGTCATCAACTACAACTACCTGGTCACCAACACGGGGACGACGACGATCTCGAACGTCGGGGTCTCGGACAACCTGGTGGCGAGCGTCAGCTGCCCCGACTCCTCCTTGGCACCGAACGCCTCTGAGACCTGCACGGGCAGCTACACGGTCACCCAGGCCGACGTGGACGCCGGGTCGGTCACCAACACCGCCACGGCGAACGGGACCGACCCCGCCAGCGACCCGATCACCTCCAACCAGTCGTCGGTGACCGTCTTGGCCTCCGACTTGAGCCTCGTCAAGACGTCCAGCACGCTGGGCTACGCGGGGTCAGGGGATACCCTCGACTACAGCTACGTGATCACCAACGACGGGTCCACGACCATCACAAACGTCGGGGTCTCGGACAACCTGGTGGCGAGCGTCAGCTGCCCCGACTCCTCCTTGGCACCAAACGCCTCTGAGACCTGCACGGGCAGCTACGAGACGACCCCGGCTGATGTGACGGCGGGTTCGGTGACGAACACCGCGACCGCGAGCGGCACCGATACGTCAGCCACCGTGACGTCGAACACGTCGTCCGCGACGGTCGACCTCGAAAGCCTGACGCTGACGAAGTCGTCGACCACCTCGGCCTACGGCGCGGCGGGCAACGTCATCAACTACAACTACGTCGTGACCAACGGTGGTCCGGACACGCTCAGCGGCATCGGCGTCTCGGACAACCTGGTGGCGAACGTCAGCTGCCCCGACTCCTCGTTGGCGGCGAACGCCTCCGAGACCTGCACGGGTAGCTACACGGTCACCCAGGCCGACGTGGACGCCGGATCGGTCACCAATAACGCCACGGCGAGCGGCACCGATCCCTACACCGACACCGTGACGTCCAACCAGTCGTCGACGACCGTCGAAGCCTCCAACGCCAGCTCGAGTCTGAGCCTGACGAAGACCTCGACGACGCCGTCGTATGACGCGACGGGCCAAACAATCGACTACGACTACGCGGTCACCAACACCGGGACGACGACGATCTCGAACATCGGGGTCTCGGACAACCTGGTGGCGAGCGTCAGCTGCCCCGACTCCTCGTTGGCCCCCACGGCCTCCGAGACCTGCACGGGTAGCTATACGGTCACCCAAGCCGACCTGAACGCCGGATCGGTCAGCAACACCGCCACGGCGAGCGGGTCGAATCCGCAGGACACCACGGTCACGTCGAACTCGTCGTCGGTGACTGTTCCCTCGACCTACACCTCGACGACGTCCACGCCATCGAGCGCCACAGCGGCTCTCGATGGAGGGAACTCCGACGTCGCGGTGGTGGCAGGGAACGACACGTGGGGCAACCCGACCGGGTCGGTGACCTTCTACGAGTGCGGCCCGACGCCCACGCCTCAGCCATGCACCTCACAGGCGAACCAAGTCGGTGCGCCGATCGGGGTGAATGCGAGCGGCAGCAGCGCAGCAACGGCTACCTCGGCGTCGTTCACCTCCACGTCTCCGGGCTACTGGTGCTTCGGTGCGTACTACTCCGGCGACTCGAACTACCAGCCGAGCTCCGACACCAGCACCGACGAGTGCTACTTCGTGAGCCAGGACACCACGTCCTCGAAGACGGCTCCGGCCGAGCGCGACGATCACGCTCGGACAAACGGACACGGACAATGCAACCGTGACCGGCACGTCCGTCGGGAGCCCGAGCGGCACGGTCAGCTTCTACGTCTGCGGGCCGACGGCGTTTGCCACACCGTGCACGTCACAGGGCACACAGGTTGGCAGTGCCGCGAACCTCACGGGTGGGGCGAACGACAAGTCGACGGCCTCGTCGGCCTCGTTCCAGCCCACGCAAGCCGGCTACTGGTGCTTCGGTGCGTACTACTCCGGGGACACCAACTACACGGGGAGCTCGGACACCTCGGCCGGCGAATGCGTCGACGTCGTGGCACCGCTCACGATCCTCACGACACGGGTCCCCCAGGGCACCGAGCACTCCCCGTACGTGACGTACCTCGTGGCCCAGGGCGGTGACGCTCCGTACAAGTGGAAGCTCGTGTCGGGAAGCCTGCCTGCCGGCATCACGCTCAACGCAACGACCGGCGAGCTCTCGGGCACCCCGACGGTGAGCGGCAAGTTCACCTTCACGGTCAAGGTCAAGGACTCGGGCACTCCCAAGCAGAAGGCGTCCATGACCTACACCCTGAAGATCCAACCGTGACGGCAGGCCGATAAGGCCGATAGGCCGAGGCCAGTCCCGGGACGAACTCCGGGCGCCGACGAGGGGGTCAGTTCCTGCTCTTGGGGACTGACCCCCTTCGTCGACGACAGACCGGTACACAGAGAACCAGGACCTACGAACTGCCCTCCCGCTGCCGCCGCAACTCCGCCTCCATGAACGCGTCCAGGTCCCCGTCCAAGACGGCCTCGACGTTCCCGGTCTCGTAGTTGGTCCGCAGGTCCTTGACCAGCTGATACGGAGCCATGACGTAGGAACGGATCTGGCTCCCCCAGGCGTTGTCGCCCCGGTCGCCGCTCAGCGCGTCCAGCTCGGCGCGGCGCTCGGCCCGGGCCCGCTCCGCCAGTTTGGCGCCCAGGATCTGCATCGCCTTGGCCCTGTTCTGGTGCTGGCTCCGCTCGTTCTGGACCGCGACCACGATCCCGGTGGGCAGGTGCGTCAGCCGGACGGCAGAGTCGGTCTTGTTCACGTGCTGCCCGCCGGCACCAGAGGACCGATAGGTGTCGACGCGCAGGTCCTTCTCGTCGATCTCCACCTCTGAGGACACGTCCTCGAGGAACGGGGTGACGTCCATGGAGGCGAAACTGGTCTGACGCCGGTGCTGCGAGTCGAAGGGCGACATGCGCACCAGGCGATGCACACCGCGCTCGGTGGCAAGCAGCCCGTACGCGAAGCGTCCGTGCACAATGAAGGTCGCTGACAGCAGCCCGGCTTCCTGGCCCTCGGTCGCTTCGTCGACCTCCACGGTGAAGCCGCGGCGCTCGGCCCAACGCTGGTACATGCGCAGGAGTATCTCGGTCCAGTCCTGCGCGTCCGTCCCGCCGGCGCCTGCATGCACTTCGCACACCGCGTCGAACTCGTCGTACTCGCCCGAGAACAGCGACTGCAGCTCCAGGGCGTCGAGCCGGGTCCCCAAGGTGGCCACGGTCTCGACCAGCTCGGCGTCCAGCGCGGCGTCGCTCGCGCCCTCGGCCGCCGACTCCTCGGTCAGCTCGAGCAGCGCCGAGGCATCCTCGAGCGCGCTCCGCAGCCCGTCGAGTTGATCGAGGTCAGCGCTGACCCGGCCCAGCTCCTTGGTGACCGTGCGCGCGTGGTCGGCGTCGTCCCAGAGATTCGGCTTGGCCACGTCAGCCTCGAGCTCGGCCCGCCGGGCCTCGAGCTTGTCGCGCCCGAGGTAGCGCTCCGCTTCGGCCAGCCGCTCCCCGAGCGCTTCGAGTTCGGATGTGAAGTCGCGCGGAGCCTCGGCCGAGGGACCGTCAGGCGGCGCCATGGCACAACTTGAACTTCTTGCCGCTCCCACACCAACACGGCTCGTTGCGGCCTATCTTCTCGTGCTGCTCCTTCACGATGGGCACCAGCGAGTCCGGGTCGGGCGTGTTCGGACGCTTGATCTGGGCCTTGCCACCCCGGCCACCCCGGCCGCCACCGCCACCATCACCATTGCCGGCAGCGGCCAGCCCGCCGGCAGCACCGGGCGCCATGCTCCCGTTCCCGCTTCCGCCACCGCCACCATTCGCCGACGGCGGCAGCAAGGACGTCTGCGGCGCCACACTCCCCCCTGCTCGGCCAACAGCGCCGACGCCAACGCCCCCGTCTCTGCGACCGGGTCCTCGGCGGCGGCGTAGACGGCCCTGTTGAGGTCGGGCTCGGCGGCGGTCGGCTGCACCGCCTCGACGTGGAGGATGTAGCGGAGATAGTCGTTGTCGATGACCTCAATGAGCTGGCCGAACATGGAGTAGCCCTCTTGCTGCCACGCGTTGAGGGGGTCGGCCTGGACGGTCCAGCGCAGGTGGATGCCGTCCTTGAGGTTGTCCATCTCGGCCAGGTGGTCGCGCCAGCGCGCGTCCATGATCTGCAGGTACACGTCCCGCTCAATCTGGCGCATCGTCTCAGGCCCGTTCGGCATGGCCTCCGAGTGCTCCTCGTAGTAGTCGAGCGCCTCCTCGACGATCGACTCGACCAGGTCCTCGGTCGTGGCGGCCTGCGAGAGGTCCTCCACGGAGAACTTCGTCGGGTAGTACTGCATCAGGCCGTCAACGAGGCCCTTGAGGTCCCAGTCCTCTTCGAATTCCGTCGGGCAGTACTCGCCGACCAGCTTCTCCGCCGCTCCGGCCAGGAGGTCCTCGGTCTTCCCCTCGAGGTCCTCGCCGTCGATCACCTGCAGGCGCCGCTCGTAAATCACCTTGCGTTGCTGGTCCATGACCTCGTCGTACTTGAGGTTGTCCTTGCGGATCTCGGCGTTGCGGGCCTCGACAGTGTTCTGCGCGCGCTCAATGGCCTTGGCCACCGTCTTGGACTCGATCGGCACGTCATCGGGCAGCGTGCGGCCCATCACCCAGTTCATGGCCCCGGTGGCGAAGAGCCGCAGGAGCTCGTCGTCGAGAGAGAGGTAGAAGCGCGACTCCCCGGGGTCGCCCTGCCGGCCCGAGCGGCCCCGCAGCTGGTTGTCGATGCGGCGGCTCTCGTGCCGCTCCGAACCAAGCACGTACAACCCACCGAGCTTGCGGACCTCGTCGCCCTCCGCTTTGCAGCGCGCCTCGACCGCCGACTGACGCGCGTCCAGTGCGGCCAGCCCCTCTTCGGTGTCGAGGTCGACGCCCTCGGCCGCCAGCTCGTGCTGGGCCAGCAGCTCCGGGTTGCCGCCGAGAATGATGTCGACGCCGCGGCCGGCCATGTTGGTGGCGACCGTGACCGCGCCGAGGCGGCCCGCCTGCGCCACGATCTCGGCCTCGCGGAAGTGCTGCTTGGCATTCAACACGTTGTGCGGGACGCCGCGCTTCTCGAGCAGGCGTGACAGCTGCTCGGACTTGGCCACCGAGGCGGTGCCGATGAGCATCGGCTGGCCCTGCTCGTTGCGCTCGGCGATGTCGTCGACGACCGCGCTGAACTTCGCGTCCTCGGACTTGAAGACGAGGTCCGCCTGGTCGCCGCGGACCATCTCCTTGTTGGTCGGGATCGGCACCACGGCCAGTCCGTAGGTTGAGGCGAACTCGCCGGCCTCCGTCTCGGCCGTTCCGGTCATGCCCGACAACTTCTCGTACATGCGGAAGTAATTCTGCAGGGTCACCGTGGCCCAGGTGTGGTTCTCCTCGTTGATGGACACCCGCTCTTTGGCCTCAATGGCCTGGTGGAGGCCGTCGGACCAGCGCCGGCCCTCCATGGTGCGGCCGGTGAACTCGTCGATGATCTTCACCTCGCCGCCGGCGACGAGATAGTCCTTGTCCCGCTTGTAGAGGTCCTTGGCCGTGAGCGCCTTGGTCAACTGATGGACGTAGTTGACCGAGACGGCGTCGTAAATGTTGTCGACCCCGACGGCCTGCTCCACCTTCTCGATCCCCGACTCGAGCGGGATGACCGTCTTCTTCTCCTCGTCGACCTCGTAGTCCTCGTCGCGGGTCAGCGTCCGCGCGATGGAGGCGAACTGGTAATAGAGCTGCGCCGCCTCGTCCGCCGGGCCCGAGATGATCAACGGCGTCCTGGCCTCGTCGATAAGGATGGAGTCGACTTCGTCGACGATGGCGAAGACGTGGCCGCGCTGGGCCATGCCCTCGCGCGACCGGGTCATGTTGTCGCGCAGGTAGTCGAAACCGAACTCGTTGTTGGTGCCGTAGGTGATGTCCGAGGCGTAGGCGGCCCGCTTGAGCACGGGGTCTTCGACGGTGGAGGAGATCAGGCCGACGCTCAGCCCGAGCCAGCGGTGGACGCGGCCCATCCACTCGGCGTCACGCGAGGCGAGATACTCGTTGACCGTCACCAGGTGCACGCCCCGCCCGTCGAGCCCGTTCAGGTAGGCGGGCAGGGTCGAGACGAGGGTCTTGCCCTCACCGGTCTTCATCTCGGCGATCCAGCCGAAGTGCAGCGCCATGCCGCCCATCAGCTGGACGTCGAAGTGGCGCTGCCCGAGGACGCGCCTGGCCGCCTCGCGCACGACGGCATACGACTCGACCAGGAGGTCGTCGAGGGTCTCGCCCTGGTCGAGGCGCTCGCGGAATTCGACCGTCTTGTGGGCCAGCGCCTCGTCGCTGAGGCCTTGCGTCTCGGGCTCGAGGGCGCCGATGAGGGGCACCAGCTCCGCCAGTCGACGCACCTTCTTGCCCTCACCGGCCTTGAGGACCTTCGTGAACACGCTCATGAGAGGCCGATCCTACCGGCACCCGGGGCGACCAGGCCGACGCGGCACATCTGGGCTGCGTGCGGCTGACCTGGTCTTTGACCCCACACTCGCCTGCCGCGAGGGTGGCGCACCGGCGCCGGCGGCACGGTGTCACCACCGGGCCCAACGGCGCCGTCGTGGCACGCGTCGCCTCGTCTCCGCCCGCCCCCGACAGTCGGGGACCCGGCGGGCAGGACTTACCTCTAAGTCGCACCATGCTCAGCGACCACAAGTCGCCTTACGTGGGTCGTTTTGCCTGCGACTGGCCTCGACTTTCAACCACAGACCCGCACGCAGCCCGGCGCAATGCTACGGGAGGCCGCCCCGCCCCTCCGCCGGACCCTGGCGCGGGGGCCGGACGGGCTCTTGCCTACTGACCCGGCACCGAGGAGCCGGCTGAGCCCGAGGGACTCCCCACGCTGAGGGCCCGAACAACCTTGCGGCACGCCTACCGCAAGCAGGGCGCCCCCCGCCCGTTACCCCCCACACAGGGGTGCGCAAAGAGAGGCGCTCCGGGGCCGGTACGGACTCTGGGGCGGAGGAGGTGGACCGCAGGTTTCAGGAGCCGGGGAGCACAATTGTCAACATCTGTTGTTTGGAATCGCCAACCCCGGTTATTGAATTGTTCAAGGCTCGCCTTTTAAGCACCCGTAGAGGCCAGCCATAATGTGACCAAACTCCTCGTGAGGCCCAGAGGGAAGGGGAGGGGACGGGACATTGGCGCTCCGCCAGGAAGAGCTGACCAGCCTCTGCGACGACGTCGACCTCGACCGCGACCGCGCCCTCGTGGAGCGCTGCCAGGCGGGCGATTCGGCCGCGTTCGGCAACCTGTACGCGCGCTACTACGACCGCCTTCTTCGCTTCTGCCTGCGCCGCTTGAACGACCGCCACGAGGCGGAGGACGCGGCCCAGGAGGCCTTCGCCCGGGCCTGGAAGGCGCTTCCCCGCTTCGCTGGTGAACGGCGCTTTTACCCCTGGCTCACGGTGATCGCCGGCAACATCTGCACCGATATGTTGCGCCGGCGCTCGCGCAGCACGCCGACCGACGACCTGGAGCTGACGGCGCAGCGCCCCGTCGGAGTCGTCGGCGAGGACACCTCGGAAGAGCTGGTCCTGGCTGCGGTCGATGGTGAGCTCGTCACCCGCGCGCTCGGGCGGCTCTCGACGCGCCACCGCCACGTCCTCGCGATGCGGGAGGAGTCGGGCTGGACGTACCAGCAGATCGCAGACCACGAAGGCGTCGAGATCGGGACGATCGAGACGCTGTTGTGGCGAGCGCGCCAGGCGCTCAAACGCGAGTTCGCCGTCGTGTCGGAGTCCAAGGAAGCGCTGGCCGGCTTCCTCGTCGCGACCGGGGCGCTGCTGCGCCGCAGCTTCTTCCGGGTGGCCCACCGTGGCGCCAGCGTCCACCACCAGAGCGGTGGCGCGGGCGAGGGGATCCGCAACGCGGTGGCGGGCATGGCAGTCACCGGTGCTGCGGTCGCCGCTGCTTTCATCGCGCCACATGCGCTCTCGGGTGGACCCAGCGCACCGCCGGGTGCACCAGGCTCCGCCCTTGCCGCGCCGTCGGTCGTCTTCGGCGAGCCGAGCTCGGGCGCCGGTGGGCCGGGCGCGACCGGCGCGACCGGCGCGACGGGGGCGAACGGGTTCGCCGAAGCAGACCGCTTGGCCGCTGGTCTCGCTGGGGGCAGCGGGTCGGGGTCAGGGTCGGGCTCTGGTTCCGGCTCCTCGCTGGGCGGATCGTCAGGATCTGGGTCAGGGTCCGGAGGATTGGGCGCCGGAGTCGGCGGTCTTCTCGGTGGTGCGGGTGGGACCACCGGCAGCGTCAGCGGCGGGCTCAACCAGGCGGCCAATGGTCTTAACAACACCGTCAACGGCGTCACCAACGGCCTGGGCAACACGGTCGGCGGCGTCACCAACAGCGTCGGGAGCACGCTCGGCGGCGCGGCCGGCGGTGTCGTCAACGGCGTGGGAAGCACCGTCAGTGGCGTCGGCAGCACGGTCGGCAGCACCGTCGGCGGTGTCACCAGCGGCACCGGGACGCTCGGCACCGTGAACCAGACTGTGAACGGCCTCTCATCTGGGCTGGGCCTGGGCGCCGTTATGCCGGGTTCCGGGTCCTCAGGTTCCGGTTCAGGGTCAGGCAGCGGTACGTCGAGCTCGAGCGGCAAGGGCGGCTCAGGGTCCACCACTACCCCGACCACTGAGCCCAGCCCGCTCGGCGGCCTCGGCGACACGGTCGGCGGCCTCCTCGGCGGCTGACGGACCCAGCAGGGAGACCCGGCGGCGGAAGCGCTAGCCCCGGCGTGGGCACAGGTTCTCTTTGTATGGACGCGCAGCAGAATGAGGCGCCACCAGCGTGGATCGCGCCGGGGCGAGCCGATCATCTCACTGCGTGGTGTGACCAAGTCCTTCGGTTCGCACACCGTCCTCGAAGACATCACGTTCGACGTCCCCAAAGGCCGTATCACGTCGATCTTGGGCCCGTCGGGTACTGGGAAGTCGGTGCTGCTCAAGAACATCCTGGGCCTGCTCCGTCCGGAACGGGGTGAGATCTGGGTCGACGGCGACCAGATCGTCGGACTGCGCGAGCGCCGCCTCTATGAGGTCCGCCAAAAGTTCGGGGTGCTGTTCCAGGACGGCGCCCTGTTCGGCTCCATGAACCTCTACGACAACATTGCATTCCCGCTGCGCGAGCTGACGTGCAAGAGCGAGCCGCAGATCCGCGAGCTCGTGCACCGCAACGCCGAGCTGGTCGGCCTGATGGACTATTTGAAGAAGCTAGGTGTCGGGCGGTATGAGGAAGCGAGCGGGTCTGCCCCGGGCCATGGTGACCGAGCCAGAGATCGTCCTCTTCGACGAGCCGGATTCCGGTCTGGACCCGGTGCGCATGGCGTACCTCGACGAGCTCGTGGTCACCGTCCAGAAGGAGACTGGTGCCACCTTCTTCATCATCACGCACAACATCCAGTCGGTGATGCGCACGGCCGAGTACATGGGCGTGCTGTTCCGCTCGAACCTCGTCAAGTTCGCCAGCAAGGCCGACATGCTGGCCACCGACAACCCGATCATCCAGCAGGTCCTCGCCGGTCGGCCCAAGGGTCCCATCGGCATGGACGAGATGGCGGACGCGGGTGGCGACGCCAGCCGCTACATCGAAGGTGACGCGGCGGCATTGCAGTTCGGGCCGCTGGCCCGGCACGGAGAGCCTGCCATGGCGTCGCACGCCCCGTCGGATCAGCCCGCTCCGCCTGACTGACCGCACGCATCGAGCGCCGGAAGAGAAACGCCGCCGGCCCCGGGTGGGGAGGTGCCGGAACCGGCGGCGCCCCGATCAGCGGCCGGTGGCGTCCTCGCAAACCGTCTCGACGATCAGGCGGCTCACCACGTAGGGATCCATATTGGCGTTGGGACGACGGTCCTCGATCCAGCCCTTCTTGTTCTTCGCCGTCTGCCACGGGATGCGGATCGACGCCCCTCGGTCGGAGGTGCCGTAGCTGAACTGGGTGAAGTGCGCGGTCTCGTCGCGCGCCGGTCAGGCGGCTCTCAATACCGATGCCGTAGTTCGTCACGTGCTCTTCGACCCGTTTCCCGAGCGCCTCGCAGCCGGCGATGATGGCGTCCCAGCCGCCGTCCTCGCGCATCGCCTTGGTTGAGAAGTTGGTGTGGGCTCCGGCACCGTTCCAGTCTCCGAGCACCGGCTTGGGCTCGAGCGTGGCGAACACGTCGAACTCCTCGGCGATGCGGAACAGCAGCCAGCGTGCCGTCCACAGCTGGTCCCCGATAAGCGGCGGCGGCAGGATCCCGATCTGGAACTCCCACTGCCCCATCATCACCTCGGCGTTGGTGCCCTCGATGCCGAGTCCGGCCTCCAGACAGGCGGCCGTGTGGCGCTCCACGATCTCACGGCCGGGCATCTTGTCCCCGCCCACACCGCAGTAGTACGGGCCCTGCGGAGCGGGAAAGCCGGTCTCGGGCCACCCCAGCGGCCGCCCGTACTGGAAGAAGGTGTACTCCTGCTCAATGCCGAACCAGGGCTCGAATGCGGCGTACTTCTCCGCGACCTCGACGGACGCTCGCCGTGTATTGGTCGGATGCGGGGTCATGTCCGTCAGCAGGACCTCGCACATGACGAGCTTGTCTTTTGCACCGCGTAGTGGGTCGGGGCAGACGAACACCGGCTGGAGCACGCAGTCCGAGTCGCTCCCTTCGGCCTGATTGGTGCTCGATCCGTCAAAGCCCCAGATCGGAGGTTCCTTCCCGTCCTCGACGATCTTCGTCTTGCTGCGGAGCAGCGGAGAGGGCTCCGTTCCGTCGATCCAGATGTATTCGGCCTGGTAGCTCATGAACTCTCCTGTGTTCCCCTTGTGCCGCGTTGCGGCATCAGTGTCGCCGGACCCTATTTCGCCGCCGTATCGATTGTGTAAACCGACGATGAATTCCGGCCGCGCCGCAGGTGGAGGAGTCGCGTCGCTCGCCGTGCCCGGACGCGACGGAGGGCCGGATCCTTCGACCCAGCCCTCCCGGTTGCCCCCCGGCACCACTGCCGCCCCTTCACGGGGCTGCACGTGCTCTTTTTCTCGTCCTGCTGTCGTCGGAGACTCCCTGCCCGGCGTCGCCGCCGGGCGCCCCCCCAAAACGACAGCGGGCTGGGCCGGCCGAGGCCGACCCAGCCCTACCGTCATCCCATTGGGGAAGGGGGAATATTCCCTTAGGGAATCTCTCGTCGATGCAATAAGCGGCGACGAGACGCCGCTGCCTCAGCTAGCAGGAGGTAGAGCCAGCTGCGGCGTTGCCAACGCAGTTGTTGGCGCTGTTGAACAGGCCCTTGATGCCTCCACCGAGCGCGGCCACCGCAACGACGGCGACAACGGCGATAAGGCCAACGAGCAGCGCGTACTCCACCATGGATGCGCCGCGCTCTGTCCGGGCGCGCTGGAGCAGATCAGCGTGGAAGCCACGCACTGCGAAAAACGCGTTCAGAAACAGTCCAGTCATTCTTCATTCCCCTCTCTCGCCCCAATGGCCCCGAACGGGATTGCTCGTGCCCATGTGGGTTTCCCAAGAACATTCTCGGTTTGAGCGAATCCCAGTTCCATAGGCTTTATGGACCAATTGTGCCCGTGACGTGGACCGATTGTTGTCTTACTCGATCGTGACGAGTCCCATGACGACCGCGCGCACCAGTGCGTGTGTGCGATTTGTCACGTCCAACTTCTGGAAGATTGCCGCAAGGTGATTCTTCGTCGTCTTCGGACTGATGTAGAGCCGCTGCGAGATCTCGCCGTTCGTTGCGCCTTCTGCGAGGAGCTGGAGCACTTCGAGTTCGCGCTGTGTCAGCGACCAAGGTCCCCATTGGCGATCATCGTCGCGCCGTTGCGTCGTGACCTCGGGGTCGCCGTAGTCATCGTCCGTCTCGACGACGATGTCGTCGCGAGTGAGCGTCGCGCGAGCGCCGCGCAGGCTCTCGCCGCGGTGCACCGTGGTGCACACCGACGGCCCCGACACCGACACTTGCGTATAGAACATCCACTCCGGGTTGGGTCCCACCAGTGCGGCCCGTTCCGGCTGCGCTGCCGGCCACAGGGCCGTGGCAGTGTTCGACATTCCTCCCCCTCATTTCCGCCCCCGGGGTTGCCGGCGGCGGCTCCACCCCACCGCGATGCGGTGGAAACTCCCAGGTCATTGTACGCTTCGGCAGTCAAACGACAGTCGCAGCACGATTGCAGCCCGGGTGCGAGAACCGACGGTTGAACAATTCTTCGCGTGCGCGGGCCGGCCGGGCCCGGCGTTTGCTCAGGCGCCGCCGTGCAAGGCGTGCTTGATCGGACCGACGATGGGGCCGAGGACGACGATCATGATCGCTGGCAGGAAGCACAGCGCGAGTGGGAAGAGGATCTTGACCGGCACCTTGGCCGCCTTCTCCCGTGCGCGCTGGCGGCGCTTGTCACGCATCTCGTCCGCCTGCGCCTGCAGCACGCGGCCAATCGGTAGCCCGAGCGCGTCAGCCTGTGCGAGGACGACAGCGAAGGTCACCAGGTCGTCGATGTCGGTACGAAGTTTCATGTTCTCGAGCGCGTCCTGACGTGAGAGGCCGAGCTCCATCTCGCGGAGCGTAAGACGCAACTCGTGGCATACGGGCGACTCGAAGCGCGCGCACGAGACCTGCATGGCTTGTTCCAAGCCGAGACCAGCGGCAACGGAGATCGTCATGAGGTCGAGGAGATCCGGGAGGTCGTTGGTGACCTGCTCACGCCGCGCCTTGATGCGATGGCGGAGCCACCAACTCGGTACGAGGCCTCCGAGCATTGGAAGGATGAACAAGATGGCGAGCCCCAGCTTGACCTTGACGACGCCACTGATCAGCGCCACGAGACCGATACCGATCCCGAGCATGACCGAGCCGACCTGAACGGCGACGTACTCCTCTGCCCGCATCGAACCGGTGAGCCCGGCCTTGAGCAGATCGGCGTGGACGCGGTCAATGTCCTGGGAGGGGTAGAGCCGGGACAGGTTGTGACGCAGGCCTTTGACGACAGGACCGAAGATCCGGTTAAGAAGGGGTGTCTGCACGCGCTCCATGGTGGGTGTCGCGTCGGCGTAGAGCTCCGCCTCCGAGCCGAGGGAGCGGATGAAAGCGAGCCGCTCATTCTGGCGGTGCGAGTGCCACGCCGCCGTGCCGACGCCGATGACGCCGATCGCCATGAGCGTGATGCCCACCAGCGGAACGAAGTACGCAGCGTTCATCTCGTCAGCCTCCCCACGATCCTCATACCTTGATGTTGACCATGCGCCGCACGATCCAGAACCCGAGAGCCATCAATCCGGCGGTGAAGAGGAGGACGACGAGTCCTGCCCCATGGAGCATCGGCTGGAGGTAGTTGGGATCCTTCAGCTCGAGCGCGAGGACCAAAAAGAGCGGGATGGCGAAGAGGACATAGCCCGACATCCGCCCTTCGGCAGAGAGCGTCTGGACCTCGCGGCGAACCTCCTGGCGGGTCCGCATGAAGTCGGCCAGGGTGTGCAGGATCGGCGCCAGCCGGCCTCCGGTGGACTGCTGGATCCGCACGGCCTCGACAGCCCAGGTCAGGTCCTCGACGCCGGATCGCTCGGCCATGTTCTCCAGCGCGACGACGAGGTCGGAACCGACCGCCACCTCGGCCATCACCCGGTCCAGCTCCGCCGAGAGCGGCGGCCTGGCGTCACGCCGGTACATGTCGATCGATCGTTGGAAGGTCTGACCACCTTGGACGGACGCAGCCAAGAGCGCGAGCGCGTCGGGCAGCTGCTCTTGGAGCTGCTTGATCCGTTTGTTGGCTCGCCGTGAGGGGAGGTACCAGGCAATACTTCCTACGACGACGATCGCAGCCAGGGCCGCGATACGGTGATTTCGCGATAACGCCGGCGCCGACGGCCAGGATGAAGGCGATCGCACCGGCGATGACGATGTACTCGCCGGCCCGCAGCGGGATGTCCGCGCGCTCCAAGCGGCGTTCCAGCGCTCCGGACGTGTCGATGCGGCCGAAGATGCCGGCGATCCTGACGGTCACACCGGAGAGCTCGCCCTGTTCAGGCGACTCGCTCACCACCTCGACAGGTACCCGGGCGGTGCCCATGGTGTCGTCGAGAATCTGGGCCAGCGTGCGCTGCTTCGTGCGCACTCGCATGACGGCGCCGACAACGGCGACGGAGAGTCCCGCCCCGATGAGGACAGCGGCGACGAAGGCCTCAGTCGTCGAGCTCAACTGCATGGATGCGAGCACGGCGACACTCACCTCCCGTCCCGCCGGCGAGCCAGCATCTCGTAGAGCTCCTCGGACGGTGGTTCGGCCACGCGGCCGGGTCGGGAGGGGCGGTGGTGCCGCCCGCCGGACCGGGACGAAGCGAAGGGTTCGCGGTCGTTGCGGAAGAGGTGCGGCGGCACTTCGATGCCATTCTCCGCCAGCTCGTCGAGAACCTTGGGGCGAAGACCGGTAGGCACCAGGCGGCCCATCCCCTCGGCGGTGTCGACCCGATGAAAGATGTCCTGAAGCAGCACGGTATCGCCCTCCATGCCTTGGATCTCCGTGATGGTGTGCACGACACGGGGTCCGGCGGGCGTTCGCTGGAGTTGCACCAGGAGGCCAACCGCCATGACGATCTGCTCTCGGATCGCACGCTGAGGCAATTCGACCCCGCCCATCATGACCATGGTTTCGAGGCGGCCGAGCAGCTCGCGGGGCGTGTTCGCGTGCACCGTCGTCATGGATCCGGCGTGACCGGTGTTCATTGCTTGGAGCATGTCGAGTGTTTCGGACCCACGGCACTCACCGACGATGATGCGGTCGGGTCGCATACGCAGCGAGTTGCGGACCAAGTCCCGGATTCGCACCTCGCCGGTCCCTTCGGCGTTGGACGGCCGTGTCTCGAGAGTGACGACATGGGCTCCCTGGATCTGGAGTTCCGCCGACTCCTCAATGGTGATCAGGCGTTCCCCGTCGGGGATGAAGTTCGAAAGCACGTTGAGCATGGTCGTCTTGCCGGTGCCGGTGCCGCCGACCACGACCATGCTGATCTTGCCCCGCACGCACGCCTCGAGAAACACCGCCGAGTCCATCGTGAGCGTGCCCAGGTTGATCATGTCCTGCATAAGAAAGGCCCGCTCGGGGAACTTCCGGATGGTCAGGACAGGCCCCCGCAGCGCGAGGGGCGGCACGATCGCATTGATTCGGGATCCGTCTGCCAGCCGGGCGTCGACCATCGGCGACGACTCGTCGACGCGACGGCCGACGGCGTGCACCATGCGGTCGATGATTCGACGGTACTGCTGAGGATTGGTGAAGATGATGTCGCTCCGCTCGATCTTGCCCTTGCGCTCGATCCAGATCTCGTCGTACGCGTTGCACATGATCTCGGTAATGCCGTTGTCGGCGAGCAGGGCCTCGAGCGGCCCGTAGCCGAGCGAGTCCTCGAGCATCTCCTCCACGAAACGCTGGCGCTCAATCGGCGAAATCCCGATGTCCTCGCGTTCGAGGATCTCGTTGACCGTGGAGCGAACTTTGGTCCGCAGTTCTTCCGGTGAGAGGTCCGCCGCAGTCGGCGCTATCTCAGAGAGGACCTTGGCCTGGACCTTGACCTTGCTCTGCTTCCATTGTTCGTCGAGCGACGTCCGGTCGGCCGCCCGCCGCATCGGGTGGCCCTTGGCGCCAGGTTGGCCGAACGGATTTGGGCGTGGAGGCGGCCCTCCGGGGTCACCGGCTCGTCGGTTATTGGGCGGTGAGAGGGGCTCTTCGGTCGCAGGCTGCGACGAGTCACCGTCGGCAGCCGCCAGCTTCTCCGAAAGGTTCATCGCGATCAGGCCCTCTCGAGCTCAGGCACCTTGGCGGTGCGTCCCCTTCTCCTCCGCCAAAAGCCCCGTGACTCGCCGTTGCCGTTGACCTCGGGAGCCGCATGCACGCTCGTCTCGAGGACGGGCGTCACCTCGCCGGACAGGAACTGATGCATGCCGCCGGCCAGCTTCTTGCCGATCTCGGATCCGGCCGCGGACACAAGTGCGGGACGTCCCTTGTTGATCGACTTCATGACCTCTCGGGAATACGGGAGCACCGAGACGATCTTGTTGTCCAGCACCTCTTGGACGTCGCTGATGTCGATCCCGATGTCGTCTTCGACCTTGTTGAGCACGACACAGATCGTGTCGCTGTCTGATCTTGAGCTTCTCGAGGGTGGTCAGGAACACCCGCATGTTGCGGATGCTCGGCAGGTCGAGCGTGACCATGCACAGCACGTGGGTCGAGTGGTCGAACGCGGCCAGGACGATCTCCGAGAGTTGTGCCGGGGTGTCGACGACGATGTAGTCGAAATGGCGCCGCAACGCACCGATGACCTTGAAGACATCCTTGGGGGCGATCATGTCGGCGTCGGCCGGGCTGAAGGGCGCCGCCAGCACGGAGAACCCGAGCTCATGATCCTCGAGATACTCCTCCACGTGCTCGTCGAGGTCGTTCTCGTCGACCGGCTCCCTTGAAAGCAGGTCCGAGATGGTGAACCGGGGCCGCAGGTGCAGCGCTGTCGAGACCTCTCCGAATTGAAGATCGAGATCGACCAGGCACACTCGTTGCCCGGTTTGAGCGGCCAGGTAGCAGGCCAGGTTGGTGGCATAGAACGTCTTGCCGCAGCCCCCGCTCGAGGACGCAACCGTGAACACCTCGGCGAAGTGCGAGCGTTCCACCACGACGCCGTCGGCGGCGACGGGCAGGGTCGGGCCAGAGCCGGACTGGGACGCGTCGGCAATGTCGAAAGCATGCTTCAACGCGCTCGAGAGCTGCCGCTTGGAGGTCGGGTATTCGACGAGCTCGACCGCGCCTGTGCGGACGATGTCGCCAAGGTTCGCTTTGGGCTTCGGCCCGAGCGCCAGGACCACCGCCGGCACTGCGGACATCGCTCGCAGGTTGGCCAGCCGAGCCATGCCGGCGTGGCTGTCGAACACCGGTCCGGCCACGAGGATGTCGAAGGGTCCCTGCTCGCGCACCTCTTCCTCGACGTCGATCACGTTCGAACTGGTGACGACCTGGTAGCCCGCTCCGAGTGAGGCCTGGATTGCCCGGCTGAGCGCCGGCGACCGGCTGATGACGAGAATGCGGCGGTTGATCACGGGGCACCCGTCGTCTGCCCGGTGCCGATGCATTGCATAAGCGGTGGCGGCGTCGCTCCCTGCTGGGGCTGGACGACCGACAGCGACTCGTTCTGCTGGAGGAACTGAAGGGTCTCCGCCTGCTGACCGGTAAGGGCAAGGAGGACGGTCTCGCTGCTTGGGAGGGTGCGCCCTGTCGCTGTGCGGTGACCGGCGTAGGACGGGGCCGTGCTGGATACGTCGAGCACCTGGATGTTCGACATGGCGAGCTCGGTGCAGGGAACCGGCAGGTTCGCGTTGTCCCCTACCGAGAGCTTGGTGATGTTTGCGTAGACGTCGACCCGGCTACCCGGCTGCAGGTAGCCAGCGAGGGCGTTCGTTCCGGTCATCGTCACCGTCATCGCGTCCATTCCGTTCGGGATGGAGATCGAAGAGGTGCTCGCTGAGAGCTCGGTGGTGTTGATCGCCTGACCCTTGGCGATGGTCTGTGTCGCCACCTCATTCGTCAATCCGGCCAGGGTCTGAAGGTCAATCGGTTTGAAGGACCTGGTCGGGATGAGCTCGATCGCCACCAAGTGGTTCGAGATCATGGACTGACCCGTCGTGCCGGCAGGAATGGGCCCGCTGGCGACGACCGCGGAGATGGAGACGGGCGCACCGTTCGAATTTGACCCGGCGTGTTTGCTCGCACCCTTGACGCTGGCGAAGGCGATCGCGCTCCCGGCGATGAACAGGATCACCCCGATCAGGACCAGCGTGAGTGTCTGCCTCTTCACAGAACATTCCCCCTCTCAACGTGTGGACGACTGCGACAGATACACGGCCATCCGCCGTTGGTTCGCTTGGAGGGTACGACGGAACCTGATCCGCGTACATAGGCCCTTTAGACCATTCTGGGACACGACGTCCCTGGTGAGACCCCTGAATGGTCCATATGACCTATGTACCCAGCGGTGCCGGCAGCCCAAAATCGACTCCGTCGCGACGGGGCGACGCGGCAATTCGACATTTGCCCTTCAGGAGTTGGTATTGCCGCCCGACAAACAGGAGAGGGGGGTCGCGTTGAGACCGCGGACGTGGAAGCTTCCGGTTGCGCTCAGGCGGTGGCGCGACGACGAGCATGGGGCGGAGATGGTGGAGTTCGCGTTCGTCGTCGTCCTCCTCGTGATGCTCCTCTACGGCATCATCACCTACGGCCTCATCCTCGCTGCGCAGGCCACCGTGACGCAGGCTGCCGCGGACGGAGCTCGCGCCGGGATCGTTGCCAACTCGACCACCGCGACCTGCTCGCAGTCGACCGTCGCGGCGGTCTGCGCCGCCGAGGCCCAGGCTGGGTCCGACGTCGGTTGGATGGGCAAGGGGTCGTGCCCGACCTCCAGCATCATCACCTGCACCGCAGTGCCAGAGGCGTGCCCGTCGAACGCCAACAACACCTGCCTGAAGGTGACTGTCTCCTGCAATTACGCCACCTCCCCACTCTTCCCCGAGATGCCAGGTCTTGGCGTCATCACGCCCTCGACGATCTCGTCGACCAACGTCTTGCAGATGTCGAACCCGAGCTCGTAGATGCGAGCTCTTCGCAAGCGGTTCCCAGGATGGATGCGCGCACGTCAGCACGACGAGCGAGGCGCGACCTTCGTTCTGACCGCGATCTGCATGGTCCTACTGCTGTGGGCGGGCGCGTTCGGGGTGGACCTCGGCTTCACTGTGGACGGCAACCGCCAGGCCCAGGCGATGGCTGACACTGCGGCGCTCGACATGGCGCGCTACATCAACATCGCCGATGGCAATGGAATTACCGAGACCGGCACCGCCGGTTGGCTGACGACGAACAAGCTCCCCTACGTCGATACCGACAATTCGGGCAACACGACACTCACAGTGGTACCGGGAAACTGGAACGGCTCGTGGAGCAACGAGACCGCATGCGCAACGGGCTTGCCGCCCCTTGCACTGTGCAATGCCGTCAAGATCACGGCGACGCAGAAAGTGCCCCAGATCTTCGGCGGCGGGAATTCGAGCGTGTCGCGCAGCTCCATCGCAGCTGTGACGCCCGAATCGGGCTTTTCGATCGGCACGTACCTGGCCAATATCAGCCCAACTCAGTCGTCGGTCCTCAACGCGCTCCTCAGCTCCCTCGACACGAGCGCCAACGTGACGGCAGTGGGCTTCGACGGGCTCGCCAACACAAGCGTCACCTTGAGCCAACTCATCACGGCCTCGGGTGGGTTGTTGACCGCCTCCAATGTCATGACAACGTCGCTCACGGCGTCACAGTGGCTCTCGATCTGGACCGATGCCGTCGCCAACCAGGTGGCACAGCTGAACTGTGGATCGTCGCCGACGCCCTATCCGTGCAACGCGGGCATCGCGCTCAGCTCGCTTTCATTCAGTGCTTCCTCATCGGCCGAGTTGTGCCAGGTGGTCCAGGTGAACGGGTCGACCTGTACGAATGGCACGCTCTCGACGGCAGCCCTCAGCACAAGCCTCAACATCCTCCAGGTGCTGACGACCGAGGCGGAGGTGGCCAACGGAAGCAGCGGAGTGAACGTTGGGACATTGGGCGGCATCACCGGCGTGTTGTCGGGGAGCTTGACCTTCTCCGGCGTCCAACCCGCTCAGTTCGCATACGGACCAGTGAATACGACCGCCACGACGGAACAGGTCAGCGCTGACCTGCAGCTTCAGACCCTGGTTGGCACGCTCGACATTCCCGTAACGGCCGCCAGTGCGACCGCGACGCTGTCGCACATCACCTGTCAGAACAACGCGTTGAAGAAGGTGACGATCTCGGTCACCGGTGCCGCGATCAACAACAACGTGACCCTCACCCCGTCGGTCGGCGGCCCGAGCGTGATCGGCCAGCTTACTGAAGGCCAATTCAGCGGGACCCCGAGCTTCACCACCGTGCCGCCCACGGCAACGACGATTCAAAACGGCAGCAACCCGGTCACGACCAGTGCCTCGCTGAGTTACACCGGCACACAATCCATTCTTGTCGGAGCGGTGATCGCCGTGCTGGCACCGATCCTCCAGACAATGGGCGTCTCCGTTGGTGGTGTCCAGACGGCGGACCTGAGCGTCAACTGCGGGTCGGTCACCCTGGTCCAATGAGCCCGAACATCGCACTTCTCGTCGGTGCCGCCTTCGGCATCGCAGCGGGGTCGCTGCTGGTGCCGCTGACACGACGCGAGTTGGCGTCCTCGCTGGCCCGGGCGGCGACAGGGCATGTCTCGGCGGTTGAGCCGGCGGGTGCCGCCGCCGCCGAAGCGCCGGTGCAACTCGACGCGCCGCGTATCGGACGGCAGCAGTGGCTGGCCCTCGCCGCGGCGTCAGGCGTCATTCCCGGCCTCATCCTTTACCGGGTGGGTTGGTCGCTCACCGCGATCCCCCCGTTGCTCATGCTCGTCGGCCTCGTCCAGTTGGCCTACTGCGACCTGACGCGCCGCTTGCTGCCGAAGACACTCGTCTACGCGCTCACAGGGGTGGTCATCGCGAGCGGCGTGGTCGTCGCGATCGCCGGTCCTGAGTGGAAGGAGCTCATCCACGCGACACTCGGCGGATTGGCCTTCTTCGCTGTGTTCTTCCTCATCAACCTGATGAACCCGCGCTGGATCGCCTACGGAGACGTCCGCCTCTCGCTCGTGGTCGGCTTCGGGTTGGCGTGGGTGAGCCCGATGGCCCTCCTCGACGGCTTCTTCTACGCCAACCTCATGGCGGCCGTCGTCGGCCTCGTCCTCATCGGCTTGCACCGAGCCAAGCGAGGCTCAGGGCTTCCGTTCGGGCTCTACCTCGCCGTGGCGGCAGCACTCGTCTTGGTCATCTGGAGCTAAGCCGCGGTCGGCGGAAGTGCCGGTCGATTTCGTTGGCATAGTGGCGGCCGAGTGACTCCGCGTGCTCCTCGATCCACGAGCTGAGCGCGATGGATCCGGTCGCCGGTCCATCGGTGTCAGCGAGACCATCGGCCATGGCGCGGTACTCGTCGCCGGTGAGCAGCACGTCGCGCACCGCCAGGCCCAGGACCGACGCCAGGGGTGGCATCGAGCGCGCCCGGCACCCGCACGATCACGCTCTTGCTCTGGACCGCGGCCTGCAGCTGGCGGACCAGCTCGAGGAACGTCGGCCGCTCTGGACCGACGGCGTCCAGAACCAAGTCGTCCCGCTCACCCCCGGCGGCGACGGCCAGCGCCGCGAGATCATCGATGTGGATGGCCCGAATCCGGTACCCGCCTGACCCGCCGACGGCGAAGACAGGCAGACGGCGAAGCAGCCACGCGATGTTGTTGAGGAGGACGCCCTCGCCTCCGAACAGGATGGCGGGACGGAGCACCGCGTAGGGCACGCCCACCTCGGCCAGCGCACGCTCGGCCTCGGCCTTTCCCCGAAAGTAGCTGTAGGGCGACGAGATGCTCGGGTGCGTGATCGACACGTGCACGATGCGTTCGACTCCGGCACGGTGCGCCGAGTGGAACAGCGTGCGCAGGTTGGCCACGGCGCGCTCGTGGTCTTCATGATCGTGAGGGAAGCGGACCCAGTATGTGTTGTAGAGGGTCGTGGCGCCCCGCAAGGACGCCGTGAGCTCGATCACGTCGTCGAAGTCCAACGGCCGTACGTCGACGGCGGTGCCCGCCGGAGCCCGTTCGGGATGGCCGGTCAGGGTACGTACCCGCCTCCCGGCGTGCTCGAGCTCGCGTGCGATCGCCGAACCCGAATAGCTGAACGCGCCCGTCACGACGTCAAAGCCCTTCGTCGGGAAGAGGCACCCACTCTCTGGGAGTCTGTCCACCGTGGTCCCAACCACGCCTCCGTGCTCCGTCATGGTGTCTCCTCTCGGGCGGGTGGCGTTGCGTGGATCGATGGAGTTGCGTCGGTCGATCGAGCCGGATCTGTGGGCGTCGTCGAGAGCCCGAGCGCCTGCACGAGGCCGGCCAGTACTCGAGCCCGGTCGAAGAGTGCGAGCGTCGCGCTGCGGTCCCCGTCCAGGTGCGCCAACATCTCGAGCCCGAGATAGAGCGCAACCACGGCATGGGCGGCGACATCCGGCTCCACCACGGTCGCCAGCGGCGAGCCATTGAGCACACCGTGCAGTGCATCGGCCGTGAACGCACGCCATGGCGCGAGCCGCGCCGCCACCTCGGTGGCGAGACCCGGCGTAGCCGATGCCCCGGCGATCATCTCGGCGAGGACCGCGATGTGCCCGGCGTCGAGATCCTCCTCGAAGATCGCCTGCGCCGCATCGACGAGCTCGCCCATCCCGTCCGCGCGGTCGACCGCCTCCTGATAGTGGACGCGCCGGGTCTCGCTGACGTCGTCGAGCGCAGCGAGCAGCAAGTTGGCGACCGATCCGAAGTGGTAGAAGACAAGGCCCTGGTTGCAGCCGGCCCGGCGGGCAATCGCCCGCGCGCTGGCGCCGGCGAAGCCCTCCTCCTTGAGAGTCGCCACCGCCCCGCGCACCAACGCCTCCCGGGTCTCCTCCACCCCGGGCGAGCCGGCCTTCCCCACTCGTGCCTTCACGCCCGATTTGGCCATCTGCGCTCCTTTTAATCGACTGCTTTGAGCGATCGCTCAATCAGCGTACGACGGGGCGGTCATCGCCGTCAAACCGGGTCCGACCTGGCCCTATTGCCCATCCCGTCCGATCAGACCGGCGCTATCCTGCGACGCGTGCCGTCCTCTCCCCCGTTGCTGACCCCAGAGCTCAAGGAGCGGTGGGACGTCGACGGCTGGTGCGTGCTGCCGGGTGCCATCCCCGCCGACCAGCTGGCCGCGGCGCAGGACGCGGTCCACCGCTACTTCCCCACACCAGCCGAAATGCTCGCGCTCGGCGGCACCGCAGCCGGCACGTGGCACACGTGGGACGCGCCCTGGCCGGAGTTCCCGTTCCACAGTTCGCGCCTCAACGCCCTCGTCCTCCACGACAACGTCATCGACATCGCAGAGGGTCTCCTCGGCACGCCAGACCTCGCGCTCTACATGGGCATCGCCACCGCCAAGTACGCGCACCAGGAGTCGGGGTACAACACGTTGCTGCACGCCGACTACCCGAACCACATGATGGTGGTGCCCCGTCACGAAATGGGGTACCAGCAAGTCGAGTTCTTCGTCTACCTGACTGACGTCACCAGCGAGGACGGCGCCACCCGGTTCGTCTTATGGCAGAAGACCAAGGACATTCCGGTCGAGAAGCACACGCTGAATTATGTGGACTATGCGGAGCTCTACGACAACCCGACGGACGCGACAGCGCCCGCCGGTTCGCTCGTGGCCTATCGCCCCGACATCTACCACCGGTCGTTCGACCACACCGACCCCACCCGCTATCGGGTCATGCTGCACGTGTCCTTCCGCCACCGCGACGCTGGCTGGGGCGGCTATCAGGCCTGGCCCATTCCGCGGCTTCTCCGTCGAGCTGTCCAAGTACGTCCAGCAGGCGACACCGCGCCAGCTCGCCCTCTTGGGCATCCCGTCGCCGGGCCATCCGTACTGGACGAAGGCGACGCTCAGGGGCGTCCAGGCGCGTTACCCCGGCCTCGACATGACGCCCTGGCGCGACGCGCTGGGCTGAACGTTCACGTCGAGCCGGTGTGCGGCGAGCCCGGCGAGACGAGCGGCCAGGGCATGGCGCGCTCGGCGGCCAGTGCCAGGTCGAGCAGCAGAGGCTCGCGGTGATGGCCGGCCAAGACCTGGAGGCCCACCGGCAACCCGTCGACGAGCCCGGCCGGGATCGTGATTGCCGGGCTTCCGTTGAGATTCGACGGCGCGGTCAATGCCGCGTTGTTCATGATGGCGCGGGCAAAGCCGATCTCGTGGATCAGGTCGCGGCCGGGCAGCGTCGAGGGCGGCGGGCCCTCCGCCTCAAAGGCCACGTCCGGGTGCGTCGAGCAGAACACGAAGTCGGCTTCGTCGAACAGCGCCGCCATCGCCTCGTTGAGCTGGCGGCGGTAGCGCTCAATGGACGCCGCCCGTTCGAGGTCGTAGCGCTCGCGCGCACCCTGCAGGCCCGCCGCGATTTCGCGTGACAGGTCGCCGAGACGGTCCGGGTACGCGTCACCGAGATCTGCGACCAGAGACGGCTGGTTCGCCATGGCCCACGCGCCGCGCAGTGGCGGCAGGGTGGGTGAGACGACCACCAGTCGCAGGCCCGCCGCGCGGGACAGGTGCTCAGCCGCAGCCGCCACGACAGCGGCGACCTCGGCTCGCACCTGCGCGATCCCCAGATCCACCACGATGGCCGCCGATATCCCCTCCAGGTCGTACGTGCCGAGGCCCGCCTCCCATCCCTCGACACGGGGCAGGCTCAGCGGGTCCCGCGAGTCGAAGCCGTTGCAGGCGTCGAAGTAGCGCGCCGTGTCGCGCACCGAGCGGGTGAGACAGCCCAGCACGGTCGTCATCGGTTCGATGGTGCCGTCAGGTCCCTTGGGAATCCTGCCGTACGTCGCCTTCAGCCCGAACAGGCCGCTGAAACCCGCCGGACCTCGGATCGATCCTCCTCCGTCGCTTGCGGTGGCGATCGGCAGCAGGCCGCCGGCCACGGCTGCCGCGGTGCCACCGGACGAGCCACCGGGCGTGCGCTCCTGGTTCCAGGGGTTGCGCGTCGTCCCGTGGAGCTCTGTCGAGGTGCAGTTGATGCCGCCGAACTCGGGTGCGGTCGTCTGCGCCGCAAGGATGGCCCCGGTCGCCCGCAGGCGGGTCACCGAAGTGTCGTCGTGGCCCGCCACCCGGTCCTTGAAGATGACCGAGGCCTGCGTGTAGGGCCACCCCTCCACCTTCTCGAGCTCCTTGATCCCGAAGGGCACGCCGCCAAAGGGCAGCGACACGTCAGCCCGACGAGCCGCCGCGCGGGCTCGCTCGAAGTCGGTGTGGGAGAAGGCATTGAGCGGCGACGCCTCCATGGCTGCCTTGCACCCGTCGAGCGCCTCGAGGGGTGTCAGCTCCTTGGCCCGAAAGGCGTCGACCAGGCTGCAGGCGTCGTCGAGCCACGGTGTGCTCACGGCGCGGACAGTACCCGCGCACCCGCGTGCCGTGCCGCCTGCTCGCTAGCCTCCGGGTGTGGACACGGCCGCACTCACGACGCCGGCGCTCGTCGTCGATGCGTCCGCACTCGAGAGGAACCTGCGGACCATGGCAGTCGCGCTCCCCGGCGACCGGCTGCGCCCCCACGTGAAGGCGCACAAGTGCACGACACTCGCGGCACGCCAGGCCGCCCACGGGCACAGGCATTTCACCTGCGCGACGGTCCGGGAGATGGAGGGCATGGCCAGGGCCGGCCTCGGTGACGACCTGTTGCTGGCCAACGAGGTGGCCGACGCCAGTCGGTTAGGAGCCTTGACACGCGACGGGGTGCGGGTGACCGTGGCCGTGGACTCCGAGGAGACCATTGCGGCCGCGGCACGCGCGGGTGTGCCCGAGGTGCTCGTCGACGTCAACGTCGGCCTGCCCCGGTGCGGATGCCGGCCGGAGGACGCGGGACGTCTGGCCGACCGGGCGAGGACGGCCGGTCTCGCTGTGCGCGGCGTCATGGGCTACGAGGGACACATCGTCGGGCTCGAGGATCGAGCGACGAGGGTTGCCATGATTGAGGTGTCCATGGCCCAACTGGTCCGCGCCCACGAAGACGTCGGCGGCGACGTGGTGTCGGCCGGCGGCACGGGCACCTACGACCTCAACACGTGGGCGACCGAGATCCAAGCGGGATCGTACGCGCTCATGGACACCGCCTATGCGACGTTGGGCCTCCCCTTCGAGCACGCACTCTCTGTCCTCGCCACCGTCATCTCCGTGTCGTCGGAATGGACCGTCGCCGACTGTGGCCTCAAGGCGCTCGGCATGGACCACGGGAACCCCACGGTCGAGGGCGCCGAGGTGTGGTTCTGCTCCGACGAGCACCTGACCTTCGTGCCGGAGCAGGCCCTGCGGGTGGGCGACCGCATCCGCGTCCTGCCGGCGCACGTCGACCCGACCGTCGCGTACCACGAGTACCTCCACGTGATCGACGGCGACGAGGTGCTCGATCGCTGGGAGGTCGACCTGCGCGGATGGTGAGCCCGACCGCTGATGGGACGTGTCGGGGCCGCGGCGCTCTCGTACTCCGCCGATAGGGTTGGCCCGAAAAGGAGGTCGCAATGGCAGACGCCACGTTCACGATCGGATCACCCGCCACCTGCACCGACGGTCCCTGCGGGAAGGTGACCAAGGTCGTCGTGGATCCGGTCGCACGCGCGCTGACCCACCTGGTGGTCGAACCCGAACATCGGGCCGGTCTCGGCCGCCTTGTTCCACTCGACCGCGTCGACGCCGGTGCGGACGGCGTCGAACTCCGCTACACGCTCGACGAATTCCACGCGCTCCCCCACGCCGAAGAGACCGACTTCCTCCCCGGTGGGAGCGGCTACGCGGACTACGAGGCACACGAAGCGTACTACTGGCCTTACTTCGGGATCGAGGGCGGGCCTGACCCGCTCGTCGCCAACGCGAGCGGGATCGTGACCCACGACACGCTGCCGCCGGGCGAAGTGGGCGTGCGCCGTGGCGACCCCGTCCACGCCACCGACGGCGAGGTCGGCAAGGTCGAGGGTCTCGTCGTCGACGCACGCGCCGGCCACGTGACGCACGTCCTGCTCCAAGAGGGTCACCTGTGGGGCCGCAAGGACGTTGCCATCCCGGTCGGCAACGTCACCCGCATGGACGAGGGTGGGATCTCGGTCTCGATGAGCAAGCACGAGATCGGCGAGCTGCCCGCGGTCGACCTCTCCAAGCCGGGCGGCTGAGCCCGCCCTCTGCGCTCGACTCGCGAGGCGTCAGCTCGCCCCGTCCCGACAGCGTGGGCTCGGGCGCCCCGGGGAAGTCGCGCATCGTGCGCATCGGCGACGCGAGCAGCCACCCGCCCGCGAGCACCTCGCCCACGACACCGATCCACAGGGTCGGGCGCAGGCCGACGAGCGACCCGAGGACCCCGCCGATCAGAGCACCGATGGGCAGCACGCCCCACACCACGAACCGCATGCGTCGCGTTCATCCGTCCCAAGAGGCGGTCAGGGCAGAGACGCTGGCGGAAGCTGACCTGGTTCACGTTGTAGACCACCACGAAGAACGACACGATCATGAAGCCGACGCCGAAGAGGGCGAGGCCGGCACCCGGCATGGTCAGCGGTATCAAGAGCCCTCCGACGTTGCCGGCGATGCCGATCAGCGTGGCCCTCGCGCCGCCCACGCGCCTGGCGATGGGCCCCGCGGCCAACGCGCCGAGCACGCCGCCCACGCCCCCCATGCTGAACAGAAGCCCGATCACGCCAGGGGACGCGTGCACCGCGCGCACCAAGAAGACGATCTCGACGGCGGCAGCGATGCCGCCGAAGAAATTCGAGGTCGCCGTGGTCGCCGCAATGGCCCGTAACAACGTGTTGCGGAACACGAACCGAAGTCCTTCGGCGATGTCGTGGACGAGGCGTGGGTGCCCTCCCTCCGGCACCACCGGCTTGGGTTCCGGGGCGCGGATGGCGACCAACGCGGCTGCGGACACCAAGAAACTGGCGGAGTCGACCGCGACCGCGGCCGAGCTCCCGATCGCCTGGACGAGCCCTCCGGCAACGCTGGGTCCGGCAACGGCGGCCACCTGTGCGCTCCCGGTGAGCTTCGCGTTCCCCTCGACCAGGTGCTCCCGGCCGACGAGTGCGGGGAGGTACGACTGGTAGGCAACGTCGAAGAAGACGGTCAAGATGCCGCTGGCCAGCGCCACCACGAAGAGCTGCGCCAGCGTGAGCCCGCCCACCGCGAACGCGATCGGGACAGATCCGAGCGCCAACATGCCGCCCGAGGTCGGCGCCGATCATGACCCGGCGGCGCCGGATGCGATCGACCCAGACACCGGCCGGCAGCCCCACCACGAAGAAGGCGGCCGTCGACGCCGCGGTCAACAGGCCCATCTCGAACGTCGTCGCGTGCAGCGTCCGCACGGCCAGTAGCGGGATGGCGAGCAGGCTGACCTGCGAGCCCAACTCGCTGACGGTCTCGCCGCCCCACAGCAGCCGGAAGTCGCGGTGCCGGAGCAACACCCCTCCCCTGGCCATCGGGCGGACCCTAACGCGGCGCCGAGCGCTCGCCCGATACCGCTTGGGTTGCAGTTCCGATTGCGGATAGACCGGGAGCGTGCGAATCCGCACCCTGTTCGTCGCCGTGCCCGCCGCCATCGCGCTGTGTGCGTGGTGCGGCTGGGTCAGCGGGTTCCATCGCACTTCGGGCGCCGCAGAGATCACCTGGGTCGTGTCGCTGGTCGCTGTCGTCGGTGGCGGACGCCGCTCTGTGGCGAGGGTCGCACGGCAAACGAGTCGGCGTGGCGTCTGCCACCCGCGGCGGATCCCTGGCCCCGTGGCGGACGCGGCGGCAGCCGGCTTGCCCTGCGTGGGGTCGCACCCTGGTTGATCCTGATCCTCGTCGCACTCGCCTGGGACGTCCTGGGCATCGACAGCGGGCCGCACCAGTACCACCTGACCATCAGTGCGCTGGCCCAGGCCTACCGGCCGTTGAACGCGGCCGTCCTCTTGATCTGGATGCTGGTCGGGGTCGGCTACGAGGCGGCGCGGGTCCGTGCACCCGTGGACGAGCGACCTGCACCTCCTCGGTTCGCGGCTGAGGCAGACCAGCACGAGTCCCCGGGCACGCACGGTGTCCTCGGGATCTGCGTCCTCAGCGTCGGCACGCACTCGAACCCGCCTGCGTTGCTCCCCCCGAGCCCCCCGGTCGGCGTCGCTTTCTGGATCGCCGTGCCTGTCGCTGCCATCGTGATCGACCTCGTCGCGCGGCGGACGAACGGCGCCGTTGCAGCCGCCGAGGAGTTCGTCCGCTTCATCTCGACGCCGAAGGTTGCGCACGTGCTGCTCATCGCGGCATGGGCCTTTGCCGGTTACCACCTCTTCGCTCGTTAGTGCTCCGGTAGAGCGCTCGGATTGAGGCCCGGTGTCCGACTACTCGTACTGGTTGACGTACGCCAGCGCCTCGCCGTGCCGCCGCCTCCTGGTGGTCTGTTGCCAAGCAGTCCATGCTCGCCCGACGGCATAGGCGAACGCGCTCGTCGCTCCGACGAAGAAGCCGATGGGAAGATTCGTCAGGTAGGAGGCGGCGATCGCCACCCACACAGTGACAAGCGCGAACACCACAGAGAGGCTGATCGAGGTCAGGGGACTGTTGGTGAAGGACCGCGCCGCCGCCGGCGGGCCGATGAGCAGACTGAAGATGAGCAGGGAGCCCACGACGGGCACGGCCATCGTGGTGACCAGTGCGAGCACCACCAGAAAGGCCAGGTCCATCAGCCGGGGGTTGATGCCGCGAGCTGCAGCGACGTCGGGCGTGACCGAGGAGAGCATCAGCGGCCGGTAGAGGATCACCACCGCCACGATGCACACCGCTGCGATCACCACGGTCGGGAGCAACTTGCTGGTTGAGACACCGAGGACCTCGCCGAAGAGCAGGGCGAAGATCTCGGGCGCGTATTCGCTTGTACGCGACAAGAAGAGGTCCCCGAGCGCAAGCATCAGCACGATCGTGAGAGCTGTGGCGACGTCACTTCGAGCCCGCCGGCCCAGACCGGCGATCATTCCGGCCCCGGCAAGGGAGAACACGCCGAGGCCGACAATCGTGCTGGCACCGATGAGGAATGCGCCCGCAGCTCCGGCGAAGGCCCCGTTGGGAAGGGAATGCGCGGCAAAGGCAGCACCGCGTAGCACCGTGAAGAATCCGACGACGCCAGCCACGATGGCGACGACGGTGGCCGCCTCCCACGCATTGATCATGAAGCCGGCGAACATCAGGACGTCTCGACCGGTGGGTCCGGCCTCCGCTGAGTGCTCGTCGCCCCCCGCCGATCCCCCCGAACACGGGCGACGATCCCGGAGGCGAAATAGAAACCGAAGATGACTGCCACGATGCAAAAGCTGACCGGGTACCCGTTCCCGCCGGCCCAGACGGTGCTGTCGTACGCGATCAACGTCCCCACCCAGCAGGCACACACGCCGACCGCGCTCGCGACGGCGATGGCAACACCGACCCGGTTCGCCACCCGGAGGGCGACCGCGGCCGGCCCGATCAACAGAGCCGTCGAGAGGATCGCCCCGATCGTGACGGCTGACATCGACACCGCCAACGCCAGGGCCAGCAGGTAGCCGGCGCCGACCAAGCGGACCGGAACACGGCGCGCCGCAGCGAGCTCATCGCTCACGGAGCTGAGAAGAAGGGGGCGGTACAACACGGCGATCAGGGCGACCGAGGCGACCCCGAGGACAGCCATCACCGTCGTGATGCCGGGCGGCAGCGTGAAGATGGATCCGAAGAGCACGTTCACCGTTGCCCCGGTGGTGCTCGAGGTGATCGTGCCTTCGTAGAGGAACAAGGCCGCCAAGCCCAAGGAGGCACCGAGCACGATGCCCGTGGCGAGATCCCGGCCTCGGGGCTTGCGAATGCCGATGAGCTCCATGACGGCCGCGGCGACGACATTGAAGGCAACGAAACCGTAGAGAGGGGACGCTCCGACCAAGAACGCAGCGGAGCCGCCGGCTGTCCCGATGTCGGAGAGTGCGTGTCCGGCGAAGGATTGTCCACGGATGACCGTGAACACCCCGACGATGCCCGAGACGATCGCCGTGATCGCACCAACGATCAGAGCGACGTGGACCGGCTGCGATGAGAAGAACCCGGGTTCGAGCAGCGCCGACCACGCCGACGCGACGAGCATCAGGGCCCCCCGTGGAAGTGGTCCGTGTCGCCGGGATGGTGGGCCTGGTGCTCAGCGCCGGAGACGACCAGCACCCGGCCTTGGACATGGATCACCTCGACGTGGTGCCCGTAGAGGCGGCTCAGGGTCTCCGTTCGTACAACCTGGTCGGTCGTACCCGACGCGGCCCGGCCGTCCGCGAGGTAGACGACGCGGTCCATGACCGGCAGCAGCGGGTTGATGTCGTGCGCGGACAGCAAGATCGCAATGTGGTGCTCGGCAGCGATCCGGGCCAGAAGGTCGACCACCTCGGCGGCGGAGCGGATGTCCAGGTTCGCCAACGGCTCGTCGAGCAGCAACAGCTTGGGGCGGCAGATGAGTGCCTGGGCGATCATGATCCGTTGCTGCTCCCCGCCCGATAGGTTCCCGATCCGCGCGTCCGCGAATCGGGTCGCTCCGACCGCGTCGAGCATCTCCTCGACTGCGACACGGCGCTTCGCCGCCGGTTTGGAGATCCCGAAGCGGTGCCCGTCGAGCCCGAGCCCCACCAGGTCCCGGGCCCGCAGCGGCATGTCCGCTTCGAGGGCGATCTTCTGTGGGACGTAACCAATCTGCGGGTTGTGCCGTGTGCGTGTGCCGCCGGTCACGATGACGCGGCCGGCGCTCGGAGCGATCAGGCCGAGGATCACGCGCAGCAAGGTGGTCTTTCCGGCTCCGTTCGAGCCGATGAGCCCACAGAATCCCCCGGCCTCGACCGAGAACGACACTCGGTCGAGCACGCGCCGGCCTCCGAGCGACACGCTCAGATCCTCGACCCGCAGCGCGACATGGGGCCCACCGGCGGTGCCGTTTTCATCGGATTGGACTGCGGCTGCTGCCACGAGGTCGTCCCTCACCATCACAGGTGCTGGGTGGAGGCGCCGGTGGTGATGGCCTTCTTGATGGCATTGAGTTCGGCCATCATCCACGACTGGAAGTTGTAGCCGGGTACGGGCATCGTTTCGTACACGCCGACCACCGGCACACGTGCCTGCAGGGCGGACTGGCGGATCGAATCCGTGAGCTGGTCGGTGACCTGCTGGTTGTAACAAAACACCTTCACCTGGTGCTTGGTGAAGAAACCCTGTTCCAACGACACGTCCTGGGGGCTGGGGTCCGTGCCATTCATAATGTCGGCCTGGAACTGCCAGGGCGTCAGGTTCTTGATGCCCATGGCAGTCAGGAGGTAGTCGGCGACCGGCTCGGTCGTCGCCGCGGTCGTCCCTCCGTACTTGGCCTTGAACGCCGCGATCGCGCTGAGCCAGGGCTGCAGGGAAGCCACGAACGCGCGCTCGTTCGCACGGAACGCCGAAGCGTGGGCCGGATCGAGTACCGAGAGATCGGATGCCAACGCGTGTGCAACCGCCGGCATCGTTCTCGGGCTGTACCACAGATGCGGATTCGCCGTGCTGTCCGGCAAACCCAGCACATGCTGGACGTCGATCACCTTGCGAACCGAGTTGGGTGAGGCCGAGGCAAGCGTGCCCATGAAGGTGTCGTAGCCGACCCCGTTCTCGATCAGCAGATTCGCGTTGGCGATCTTCTGGGCCACGCTCGGCGTGGCCTCGTACGTGTGAGGATCGGTGTTCGGGTTCGAGTCCACCGAGTACACGCTCACGTACTTTCCGCCGATCTGCGACGCCACGTTGCCGTACTCGTTCTCCCCCGCCACCACCGCCACGGTGCTCCCAGTGCGTGCCTCCGTGGAGGCCGCGGCGGGCGTCAACGACGAGGTGCCCGCGACGGCGAACAGGAGCGCCCCGAGCCCCACCATCCCTCCTCGCACGATCGCGAACCCGAACATCGTCCTCCGTCTCTCCTGGTCTTCGCCGGCGTCGCCAACCTGGCTCCGACCGACCCATCCGGACCCTCGTGCACGGCGAGCCCGCTCCGAACTTGTCTGGATCCGTTCCAGATAACTCTAGGCTGTATCTGGAATGGTTGCAAATACGAGCGCGGGACAGCTCAACCATCTATGGCTTGCTCCTTATATAAGGAACTCCTAATGTTAAAAGGTGGCCGGCACGACCGTGGGTGACGAGCTGACAGACGCCGTGGATCTGTTGAAGGCACTGGCATCGCCGGTCCGTCTGGCCACGATCGTCGAGCTCAGCGAGGGACCGCAATGCGTCCACGAACTGCAGACGTCGCTCGGGGCCACCGGGCGGACGATCAGCCAGCCGCTGTTGTCCCAGCACCTCAAGGTGCTGCGCGAAGCCGGCTTGGTCACGACCACCCGGCGCGGTACCGAGATCACCTACCAGCTGGCGGACGCCCACGTCGGCCACATTGTCAACGACGCCATCAGACACTCCCAGGAGGAACACTCATGACCGCCAGCCACGTCGAGCACTCCGATCACACGCACGTTCACGGTGATGGCTGCGGGCATGTCGCCATCCCTCACGGCGACCACGTCGACTACATCCACGACGGACACCTCCACACCGCCCACGATGGGCACGTCGACGAGTGCATCACCGGGGACCACATGGAGCACCCCGGTCACGATCACACCCACGGGGAAGGCTGCGGGCATGTCGCCGTCCCCCACGATGATCACGTGGACTACCTGCACGACGGACACCGCCACGCCTCTCACGATGGCCACTGGGACGACCACTGAATTCTCGGACTGAGACACAATGGTGATTGCGACCGAATCAGAAGATCTTCCGAGTAAGACGCCTCAAGAGCGCTCGACCCGTCAGAAGCGGGCCCTTGCTGCTGTCTTAGGCGCCTCCGACGGATTCCGTTCTGCTCAAGAGCTGCACGCCGAGCTCCAGGCACAAGGTGAAAACATCGCCCTCACCACCGTCTACAACCAAGTCCGGACACTCGCTGATGCCGGCGAGCTCGACGCTCTACGGAGCGACGATGGCGAAACTCGCTATCGCCGGTGCGTCAGTGCCGAGCACCACCACCACCTTGTCTGCCGCCACTGCGGCGCGGCCATCGAAGTCGAAGGTCCAGAAGTCGAACGATGGGCAACCGCAACCGGCACGCAGCACGGCTTTGTCGATGTCACCCACACCGTCGAGATCATCGGCACCTGCCCGGACTGCGCCGAACTGGGACAAGCGAGCGTCACTGTTCATTCCGAAGATCCGAGTGATGGACGGCAGTAGGTCCGCGCCCAACTCGCCTCAGGGTGCAAGCGACATCCATTGCTCAAGCGACGTTGCACCTCTGATCGCGCGAGGCTGCTGGTAAGAGTGCTTGCATGTGGTCGCGCCACGGTGTCGCCTGTTCCATGTCGTGCGCGAACGTGCCGGGTACGACGACATGACCGGGATCGGCTCGCCGGGGACCGGTTTCGTCGCTGCAATCGCCAAGTTGTAGCACCGCGATATCGCACGTCAGCAGCGGCGCCCTCGACGAACGGGCGCGCCAACCGTGCCCTGTCGGTGGAGGTGAAGGTCTGAGGTTCCATAGTTCCTGGGACGCGATGTGTCAGCAATTCTGGGACACCCGTCCTGAGGCGGTCCCGTGGATCTGGCCAAATATTGCGTCGACGCCGTGCTCGTCGAGGGCCGCTCGGTGCGGGCTGTGGCGTTGGCCACCGGGCGCTCCAAGTCCTGGGTGCAGCGCCATGTGGCGCTCTACCAGGAGGGCGGCGCAGAAGCGCTGGTCCCGCGCAAGCGTGGACCCAAGGTGCCGGCCAACCTCACCTCGGCCGTGCTCGAGGACAAGATCGTGGCCTGGCGCAAGCGCCTGGCTGAAGACGGCCTCGACGCCGGGGCCCGGACCATCGCCTGGCACCTGAGCCACGAGGGGGCTGAGGTGCCGGCGCTCTCGACCATCCACCGGATCCTGCGCCGTCGTGGCTTCGTGGTTCCCCAGCCCCAAAAGCGGCCCCGTTCGAGCTGGATGCGCTTCGAGTCGGATCTGCCCAACGAGACCTGGCAGAGCGACATGACGCACTGGCACCTCGAGGACGAAGAACCGGTCGAGATCATCAACTTCATCGACGACTACTCGCGTGCCGTGTTGGGCAGCGTGGCCGTGCCCGTCGCCACCGCAGCCGAGGTGGTGCGGATCTTCTTCGAAACCGCCGCCATCTACGGGTTTCCGGCCTCGGTGCTCTCAGACAACGGTGCCATCTACACCGCCGCCTAGCGGGGCAGCCACACTGGCATGGAGATCGAGCTCGCGACCCTCGGGATCACCTTCAAACACGGCAAGCCCTACCACCCCCAAACGCAGGGAAAAGTCGAGCGATACCACCTGACGCTCAAGAAGTGGTTGGCCAAGAAGCCCGCCGCGGCCACCTTGCCCGAGCTCCAAGCCCAAATCGACCGCTTCGTCCACATCTACAACGAGGAGCGACCGCACACGGCGCGCGGGTGCCCACCGATGCAGGCGTGGCGAGCCCTCGACAAGGCCACCGTCGAAGTCGACGGCCAACCGCTCTTGGCCCACACCAAGGTGCGACACGACCGCATCGACTCGACCGGATGCTTCACGCTGCGCTACCGCTCCGGGTTCCACCACGTCAGTGTTGGCCGCACCCACAAAGGCAAGCGAGTGCTCATCTTGATGGCCGACCTCGACGTCCGTGTCTTCGACGACGACGGCGTGATGATCCGCCACATCGAGCTCGATCCCTCGGTCAACTTCCAAGGGAGGTCGCGGATTATCCTCTGAGGGTTCACGTGTCCCAGAAAATCCGCGACATCACAAAGGTGGAGGTGAAGGGACTCGAACCCTCGGCCTCCACATTGCGAATGTCTGGTTCTCGGTGTTTTGACCAGGGCCTTTTTGAGGACCCTCCTGGTACCGGCGTTGAGATCCCCTCATGTTCCCTCAGGATCCCTCCCCTTCCCTCTCGATAAGGTCACGTGAGGTCACGCCCGAACGGAGTCGAAGGGTGGCCACGGACCGGTACTCACTTCCGATCGGCAGGCTCTCGTAATGCGCAGCAAATGGCGCTCGTTCTCTGTTGGCGACGATCACGTTCCTTGGCGAGCGACGGGCCATCGTCGACCGGAAGCGGCGGTGTTGCAGCCAGGCTGACCACGGAACGCCCCGGTTCGGTCCCCTGGCGATCGACAATCTTCGGGTCACGCCGACCAGGTCACCCACGGGGCCGCCGTCTAATCCTGGGTGGACGGCAGTGCCCTACGCCGTCGGCTGCAGTACCCGACGGTGAAGAGGAGAAGACAGGCAAGTCCAGGTGGCACGCCGCCGCAGGTCAGGCGGGCGCGGAGCGACTGACCCTTGGCGAGTCGAAGCGCTCGTTAAGAGGTGTAGCGGACATTGACGTGATGAATGGTGCCGTTGAAGGGAAAGGGTGCACGGTCGTAGTAGTCGAGCGAGACTCGTCCGCCGAGGCATCGCCCAATGTCGAGACAGTCGTTGGCGGTGAAGAGAAGTGGCGCACTGATCGGCACCTGACCTTCGGCGTACCCGTTCCCGTTCACTTTCAGCGTGATATCGAGCGGGCCTCCGGGTCGGGGTTCCGGGTAGGCCGTCTCGATCTGAATCTGCGTTCCGCCGGCCGGCACCCGGTCCGTCGAACGGATCTTGGTGCGCATGATGATGAAGAGGTTGTACTCGTAGCACAGCACTCCCTCGTCGAGGTAGCACGTGAGCCCGCCACCTGCTCCTCCGAGGGAGTACAGCACGCCGCTACCGTTTTCCGGCATCTCGGCGTCGATGGTGACGACGTTGGCGCGGTTCCCCAGCGCGGGAGCACAGAACTCGGGCATCCGTATGACGTCCCCGGTGAAGTTCCACTCGCGGTAGGGAGTCGAGATGCGCAGTTCGGGATGAAAGACGGGGATCCACAGCCCGCCGCCGATCGGGAACACGCTGTTGCGGGCGGCTTCGATGGCGAACTGCTCCTTCATCTGCGCGAGTTTCTCGGGGTGGGCCGCAGCGAGATCGTTGGATTGCGACCAGTCGGAGCCCAGGTCGTAGAGCTCCCACTCGTCTTGGTCCGGTGTCCATTCCTGAATACCAGGAGGAAGACCGGGCACCCAGGGAACCCGCGGCCCGAAGGCGCCGGCCATCCACTCGTCGTGGTAAATGCCCCGGCTGCCCATGATCTCGAAATACTGTGTCCGGAGGCGTCCCGGTGCTGAGGCGTCGTCGAAGGCGTACATGAAGCTCACGCCGTCGATGGGATCTTGTTGGATGCCGTTCACCACGCGAGGCGGCGTGATGCCCACCACCTCGTAGATCGTCGGTACGACGTCGTTGCAGTGGTGGAACTGCGGACGCGGGGTGGCATCGGGCCGGATTTTGGCCGGCCAGCGAACCGCCATCGGATTGCGTGTTCCACCGAAATGGGAGGCCACCAACTTGACGCCCTTGTAGGGCGTGCTCCCCGCCCAGGCCCATCCGGCGTGGTACTGGTTGTCGACCTTGGGCGAACCGAGGACGTCGAGCCCGCCGAGATCGTCCAGTGCCTTGAGATGCATGTCGAGGGTCGTCGGGATGCCGTTTTGGGCCAGCAGCTCGCTGATCGTGCCGTTCTGACCCTCCCCCGACGATCCGTTGTCGCCCCAGATGTAGAACACCAACGTGTTCTCCCCGCAGCCCAGCGCATCGACTTCGTCGACGATCCGCCCGACCTGAGCGTCGACATGCTCGGCGAACCCGGCCGCCACCTCCATGCTCCTACGGTGAAACGGTCGCTCGTTCTCAGCGACGTCGTCCCATGCCTGCATCAGAGGATGCCGCGCCGTCAGCTCGGCGTCAGGGGGAATCCATCCGAGCTGCTTTTGGCGCTCGAAAACACGCTCTCGGTACGCATCCCACCCGTCATCGAATGCACCCGAATAGCGATCGGACCACTCTTTCCAGATGTGGTGAGGGGCGTGGAGACAACCGCTGGCCCAGTACATGAAAAATGGCTTGTCCGGCTCGAAGGCCTGGTGCCGGTGCAGCCAGGCGATGGCGTCGTCAGCCAGGTCTTCGCTGAGGTGGTAGCCCTCTTCGGGTGTCCGGGGCGGCAGCACCCCTGTCGTGTTGCGAACAACGTTCGGTTCATACTGTGAGGCCTCGCCGGCCAAGAACCCATAGAAGTACTCGAAGCCGATCTCCGAAGGCCAGTTGTGAAATGGTCCGGTCGTCGTCGTCTCGATCGCAGGTGTGTTGTGCCATTTCCCGAAGGCAGCCGTGGAGTAGCCGTAGTGCTTGAGCACATCGGCGACGAGAGCGCTGCTCTTCGGAATCTCACCCGCGTAGCCATCCCAATCATTTGCCAGCTCGGCAATCTGACCGTTGCCAATGCGGTGATGGTTCCGACCAGTGAGCAAGGATGCCCGCGTCGGAGAACACATCGCTGTCGTGTGGAAGCGATTGAAACCGATGCCCTCCCGGTAGACGCGGCTGAGGGTGTCGGTCCTGACCTCGCCTCCGAAGGTGTCGGGCAGTCCGGGTCCGGCGTCATCAATCAGGACGAGCAAGATGTTCGGAGCGTCTTCTGGTAAACGGCGAGGAGTGACCCGCCGCGCGTAGGTCGACTCCTGCATCGTCCTGCTGGCAATACTGGCCGAAGGAGTCGGCGGAAACGGCAATATGTCTTGAAGAATCACCGAGCTGTCCTTCCGTTACCGGCCATGGCGGTCAAATCGTCTCGTGATCACAAAGCTCCAATCGGCTTGTCGCACTGCGCAGAGCCACACTCGATTGTCTATCAATTGGTTGGCTGGGCAGAAAGCGCGGCGTCCCAGGTCTTGAGGCAGTGGCCGCCAGAGTTCGCCGTCTCCGCCTACGAGTGATCGGGCGCCGACTTGATGCACCTACCCGCATTTAAGGTCTGGGGGGAGGGTGGATTAGTAGTGGATATGCCACGAATTTGTGCAGCGCCCGAGCGCGTTGATCGGGAGAGCGGTCGGCAAAGAGGGGGCTGAGCAAGGTGACGTGGACATCAACGAGCCATTCGGTCGCTTCCGCAATGGTGATGTCTGGGCGTAAGCGCGCCGCGTGCGGCGATACGGTTCAAGAATCGGGCGACGATCGGGGCCGCCAGGCCGGCGACCGCTTGCGGCCCGCCACCCACACGAGCGATGGCGGTTGTCGCTCCCTGACGATCGAGGGCTTGGAACCAGGGTTCGGCGCGTATCGCCTCAGCGTGACCGAGGAGCCCGTCCACGATCCAGTCGGCCGGGTCGCCGTTTTCGTCGATGCTCGGCTTCTAAGCGCTCGGCGATCGCGGCCGAGCGCGATACGAGTACCTCACGGACGAGTTCATCTTTGTCGGCGACGTAGCGGTACACGGTGGCCCGTGAGCACCCAGCTCGGCGGGCGATCTTGTCCACCCGGACGGCCAACGGACCGTCCTCGTCGATCAGCGCTGCCGTTGCCGCCACGAGGCGCTCGCGTAGGTCGACCTCGGGTGTTGTCACCGCCACGGGGTCGATGTTACCTTAAGTGAGACAAAAACTGGATCTGTCTTAGAGCCGAGCGTGCCCGGTTCCGGCACAAAATCGCCGCCCCAGGCTGGGGTTGACAAGGAGTAAGCGTGTCCGATCTGTTGATCCGAAACGGGACGATCGTCGACGGCACCGGGGCGCCGCCCGTCCGAGGAGACGTCGCAATTGAGGGCGACCGCATCGCTGCTGTCGGGCCGGATCTCTCGAACACCGGGAGCCCGATCTTCGATGCCACCGGACTCTTGGTGACGCCGGGATGGGTCGACATCCACACCCACTATGACGGCCAGGCCACCTGGGACGATCTGCTTGCACCATCCGCGCTGCACGGCGTCACCACTGTGGTCATGGGCAACTGCGGCGTTGGTTTCGCGCCGGTGCGCCCCACACGGCGGGAATTGGCTCATCGGACTGATGGAGGGCGTGGAGGACATCCCCGGGACCGCGCTTGCCGAGGGGATCGATTGGCAGTGGGAGTCGTTCCCCGAGTATCTCGATGCCCTCGCACGACGCAAGTGGACGGTGGACGTCGGTGCCCAGGTCGCCCACGGGGCCGTCCGGACATACGTCATGGGTGATCGGGGAGCCAGGAACGAGCCGGCGACTCCGGCAGACATCGATGCCATGCGTGAGATCGTTCGAGACGCGATCAGCGCCGGAGCGCTCGGGTTCTCGACCTCGCGCACCATCGCCCACCGAGCCATCGACGGCGAACCGGTGCCCGGAACCTACGCAGCCGAGGACGAGCTGTTCGGCATTGGACGAGGCGCTCGGCGACCTGGGAGCGGGTGTCTTCGAGCTTGCCCCGGCCGGCGTCGCCGGAGAGGACGTCCTCAGCCCGGCGAAGGAGGTGGATTGGATGCGTCGGCTGTCCGCCAAGATCAAGCGGCCCGTCACCTTCGCTCTCGTCCAGGTCGATGCCGACCCCGACCTGTGGCGCGATCTGATGGACATGACGACCGCGGCGGTGGACGAGGGCGCCGACCTGTGGCCGCAGGTCGCGGGGCGAGCGACCGGCCTGTTGTCGGGGCACTTCACCACCTACTGCATCTTCGACGTCGTTCCGGCCTACCAGGAGCTCAAGGCGCAACGGCTGACGCCCGCCGCGCTGATCAGCGCACTTCGAACTGCAGAGGTGCGGCGCGCCATCCTCGAGTGGCAGCCGGACGAGGAATCGGCGACCCGGATCACCGCCGCCTGCGACCACACGTTTGTCCTCGGCGATCCTCCCCAATACGAGCCTGGTCCAGAACGCTCCTTGTCGGCGCTGGCCGCGGCGGCCGGGCGCAGCCCTCTTGAGGTCGCGTATGACGCACTTTTGGCCGACGATGGAACCGGGTTGTTGTACCTGCCGATCCTCAACTATGCCGATGGGAGCCTCGAACCGGCGCGCGAGATGCTCTTGCATCCCCGCTCAGCCAATGGCCTCGGCGACGGCGGGGCCCATTGCGGCGTCATCTGTGACGCATCCATCCCCACCTTCATGCTCACCCACTGGACGCGTGATCGCCGACGGGGCCCGCTGCTTCCGCTGGAGTTGGCGGTCCGCAAGCAGACACGCGACACGGCCCGGCTCTACGGCCTCCATGACCGAGGCACCCTCGAGCCCGGGATGCTCGCTGACGTCAATGTCATCGACTACGAAGCGCTGCAACTCGAACCGCCGGTGGTGGTGTCCGACCTTCCCGCCGGTGGGTCACGGCTCGTGCAACGTGCGAAGGGCTACGCGGCGACCATCAAATCCGGGGCCGTCACCTTCGTCGACGGCGTGGACACCGGTGCCCGACCCGGCCGGTTGGTCCGAGGCCAGCGGTGACCGGCTCGATGCAGGACACTGCCGCCACGGGGCCCTCGGCGTCGAAGCAGATGATCGATATCGGACGCCGCATGATCGCCAACATCCTTGCCGATACGACCGACCTCAGGGAGTTCGACGTTTGTCGGTGACGGGTCGGTCTTCACCGATCCTGACCGCTTCGAACGCGAGCGGGAGGTGCTGTTTCGGCGAACGCCGCAAGTGATCGCCTGGGGAGGCGACGTCTCTGAACCCGGGGACGTCGTCGCCCGCGAGGTCGCCGGAGTGCCGGTGGTGGTCACCCGTCATCAAGATGGGGAGCTCTATGCGTTCCTCAATGCCTGCTCCCATCGAGGCATGACGCTCTGCGACGGCGTTGCCAATCGCCGGCGCCTTACCTGCCCCTATCACGGATGGAACTACGACCTCCAGGGCAATCTGGTCGGCTTGCCAAACCGCGACCGCTTTCCAGCGTTCGACGCCGACGAGGGCGGGCTGTTGCGACTTCCCGTGGCAGTTCAGGCCGGGTTGGTCGTGGTGGGTCTTCGACCTGATGTCGTGGTGGACGGATTCCTCGATCCCCTGACCGACGAGTATGCGTGGCTTGGTTATGGCCGCTACCGCAGCGGCTCTGAGCGCGTGCTCCGAAAGAATGCCAACTGGAAACTGATGATCGACCTCAACAATGAGGCGTATCACGTTCCCTCCCTCCACCGCGAGAGCCTGCTCCCATTCTTGTCCGACAACTGTGCAGTCGACACGTTCGGGCCACACAGCCGGATGTGCGTGCCATTTAAGGGAATTGAGAAGCTGCGAGACGTGCCCGAAGCGAACTGGCCCGAACGACTCGACACGATCATGGTCACCTGCATCTACCCGGCTACCGTCTTGGTCGACCATATGGAAGGTGGTTCCATGCATCGGGTCTCCCCGGGCGCCCGCCCGGGCGAGAGCGTCGTGCACCTCATCGAAGGACGCCCAGGAGAGATGAACGCCGAGGGGCGCGCCGCCTGCGAGGAAGTGATGGGCGTGAATCTGAGCATCCTCGATCAGGAGGACTACGCGGCCACCGAAGCCTGCCAACGTGGCTATGACAGCGGTGCCCGGTCACTGGTCGGGGGAGTTGGCGAACCTCTGATCGGCCACTGGCACAAAACCTGGGATGCCGCACTTTCTGTCCATTCGACTGGCTGACCGCTTCGGAGCGACTACCTCTACCCAGGCCACACGTAGCGCTCGGTGATTCTGGGGGGGATCCCACTTTAGACCTGTGACCTGGCCTTTGGTGGAGGTGAAGGGACTCGAACCCTCGGCCTCTACATTGCGAATGTACGATTCTCGGTCTTTTGACCAGGCCCTTTCCGAGGACTTTCCTGGTAGCGGCGTTTCGATCCCCTCAGGCTCCCTCATGATCCCTCTCCTTCCCTCTCGGTAAAGACACATAAAGACACGCTCGGGCAAAGCGCGCGGGGCCTGTCCACGGATCGGTACTCACGTCCGATCGTGTTCTCGCAACGCGAGGCCAATGGCGCGGCGTCCCTTTTGGTGACGATCACGTTCCTCGGCCAGCCAGCCGCCATCATCGGCCCTGAAGCAGCGGACGCTTGTGCCGGGCCAGACGACGGAACGCCAACGTACGGAACGCCAACGTTCTGTCCACCGACAGCCGGTCGACGACCTATCGGGTCAGGCCCACCAGGTCACCCATCAGGCCATCTCCTAATCCTGGGTCGACGGGAGTGCCCTACCTTCGGGTTCGGCACCCGAAGGTCGAGGGCCATTTGGGCGGCTCCGCCCATCTGCTCGCGCTCCGGGCCCTCCCAACGCCTGAGCGGGGGCATTGAGCACGGCCGTCCGTCCTGGGTCGTCCGATGCATCCCATGGTTGGTCGGGTCGCTACAAGGACGAAATCCCGAGGGTTGACAACCAGCCACCAAAGTCACACCGGAGTGCTGCGGCAAGGCGGCGCCGAACCGTTGGCGCTATTGCCCGATCTGGAGCACGATCTTGCCGCGTGTGTGTCGGCCTGCGACCCGGCCCAACGCCTCGCGAACCTGGCCCAACGGCAGGACCGCTTCGACCTGCGGGCGTAACTGGCCGGCGTCGACCATGCGGGAGAGCGCTTCCAGTCGCTTTCGGCCTCCGCTGGCGGCGAACGATTCGCCCTTGATGCCCCGCTCGAGCTGGAGAGGGCCGAATGGGGGGATCACCGAGATCGCCCGACCGTCGTCGCGCACCACACCCACTGCCTGGTCCATGGTCTGACCGCCGACGCAATCGAAGAGCAGATCGACGCCGCTCGGGACTACGGCCCGGACCTGTTCGACCCAATCGGCGGCGTGGTAGTCGAAGACGTCGTTTGCGCCCAGGCCCCGCAGGTATTCGTAGTTGGATGGACTGGCTACGCCGATGGGGCGGGCGCCCATGGCCGCCGCGATCTGCACGGCGGCGCTGCCCACACCTCCCGCTGCAGCGGTGATGAGGACGGTTTCGCCAACCTGCAGCAGCGCCCGGTCGACCAGGCCATCGTGGGCGGTCCCGGCGCCGATCACCAGCCCGGCCGCCCCTTGGAAGCTGGCCTGCTCGGGCATGGGAGCCAAGCGGTCTGCTGACGCCAGTGCCAGTTCGGCAAACCCGCCACCAGCCGGAAACAAGCTGGCATACACCCGATCCCCCGGCTGGACGCCGGCCCCGTCACCAGCCGCTTCGACGACGCCGGCGACTTCTTGACCCGGGACGAAGGGCAAGACAACCCCTGGGAAGCCGCCGCTCAGGAACCCGACGTCCCAAGGGCCGACGCCAGCGCCATAGACCCTGATGAGCGCCTGTCCCGCCGCCGGTGCTGGGTCCGGCTGATCGCCCAGCTCCACGCTGTCGATCCCGCCCAGATTCTCCGCAAGCGCTACTCGCACGTCTTCGACCTCCTCAGCTCGTGCTCAACGGCCCACCGGACGCCTCGGGGCCCGCACCGTCTCGGGTCCTGGCTAGCCAATACCCCGCGAGCAACGCCGCTGCCTCTGAGCAACTCGTCGCTGTCGGGGGTCCCTGTTGGGCCATGGGTAACCCATACCCAGATCTGGTGTGGGGGTGGGACTGGAGCACCTGCGAAAAGCCACCTCACAGCTAGCTGGACAACCCAGCCTCGTGGAGGTCACCGTCGGGACGTCCACCATCGCGGTCGTATGGGATGTGCCATGTATCGCTCGGGACAAATCACCATGGAATCGTTTCGTTCTCCCATCTCGTGAACGTGCCTGTGGGACCGTCCGGACCGAGTAGTGCGACGCGTACGACCTCTCGAGAGCCGTCCTCGACAGACTCTGTTCCTGCGTATCCGTTGAGGTTCGTGCTGGTGAAGGCCGGCGAGACCAGGTTGACCTTGATGTCGGTCGACTCCAACTCGATCATCATGGCAAGCGTGATGGCGTTGAGAGCCGCCTTCGACGCCGGGTAGACGGGGCCGAACATTGCGTGGCGGGGATACTCCGGATCTGCGTTCGTCGTGAGCGAGCCAACTCCGCTCGACACGTTGACGATGCGAGCATCCGACGACTCACGAATGAGCGGCAACATCGCTTGATAGACGGCTAGGACTCCGAACACGTTGGTCGCCCACACGGCGCGAACCTCGTCAAGGGATGCATTGCTCGCCTTCGTCAGCATTGCGTACTCTTCGAGCGACAAGCTGCCCTTGCTTGTGTTAGAGATTCCGGCGTTGTTGACCAGCAGGTCAAGGCGGCCAAACTCCGTTCCGATCAGCTCTGCCGCAGCGGAGATGGAAATCTGATCCGTCACGTCGATCTGCATCGGGATGGCGCCCGGCCCGATCTCCTTGGAGGCCGCCTCACCTCGCTCGAGGTTGCGCGATCCGACCAAGACCGTGAGGCCGTTCGCTACGAGTTCCTTGGCGACCTGGAAACCGACTCCTTGATTGGCTCCGGTGACAAGGGCGATGCGCCTGTCCTGCATGTTCGATTTCCTCCCGCTTCAGTTGGCTGAGGGCCTTTCGGATTCGGCACTCAATTGCAACCCGAGTTGGCCGATGACAACAATCCCCCCAATCCCTCCATGAACACTCGCGTCATACGGGGGGCGGCCCGCCACGATCAGAGCGGCGGGAAGGCGTCCGTCACTGACCTCCTGACGTGCCGTCGCGGCGTCGGATACGGGCTGATAGCGGACAACATTGTCCGAAACCGCGCCGACGTCGCCGGCCGGTGTCGGTGAGGGTCCCACCAGCCCGCTGGTGACATCGTTCAGGACCGGGCGAGCAAAGGTCGCTGTATACGACGCCACGAGCGCGAGTTGGAACACCACCGCACCCGCCAGGGCGGCGATGACCATCCAGTTCCGTTTCACACGCCCTCCAGTCCCTGAAGCCAGCCGGGCCGTAGTGGTGACTTCGCGCTGATGAATGATTCAGACATTGGTCGGTCCTCTATTGATTAACGGTGGTGACTTGTTCTCCGAACTGGCGAGACCTGTGTAACGGTTCACCCGAGGGCAGGCACCTCGCGCACGTCTAGCTGCTGGAGGAACAGCAAGCTGTCCGCGTTGGCCCAGTACTCGGCGAGCCGGCCGTCGGCGATGCGCAGAGTGTCGGTGCCCGTGAACGTGACCTCCCGGCCGACCGCCTCGGGCGAGGCACCGGGGAAGCCGCCTTGGTAGGTACCCGCGCCTTCCACCGCGCGACCATGTGCTCCTGGTCAGTGATCGGGCCGACCTCGACAACGAAGTCCAAGTCCACCAGAACGGCGTGGATACCACTGACCCATGCGTTAAGCGCTTCGCGGCCTCGTATCTCATCGCCCCCCGTTCCGGTCAGGGGTGCGGCGTGGGCCACGAAGTCCTCGGCGATGATCCGGTCGGTGACCTCGAGGTGGCCGTTCCACAGGTCCTTCCATGGCTCGGCGAAGGCAGCGTTAGATGACTTGGACATGGTGATTCCTTCTTGTTGGTTGGTTTGGTTTGCGAACGAGCACAGCGCTGGTGAATGATTCAGGCACAGGTCGGTCCTTTATCGGTTACGGTGTTGACCTGTTCTCCGTACTGGCGAGGGTTGTGCATTTGCGCGCACAGTTGTCGTTTCCCGGGCGAAGTGGACAATTTCGACGACCGTGGCCTCGACCGTGGTCGGGCTCCGGCGGCGACTCGTTCGGAGTCTCCGGCGAGGGTTGGCCGAACTGTTCGCTCCCATGGTTCAACGATCGCGCCCGCCGGACTCGGTGACGAGTGTCAGAACCGCCTTATTAGGTAAGGGTCCTGCCATGGTGCGTCGAGTCTTTTCGACCTCGCAGCGCGTGACGGTGCGGTCCCACAAATCTTGGACGCCCCGCTGGCGATGGTCCGGGATTTGTGTCCGGAGCCACTCCGAGACCACCGGATCTTGCATGTCGTTCGCCCTGGGGTGTTCGTACCCGGCGATGTCAGCTCGGCCGTCCGCCACTGAGGAGTAGCTGCTGTCCGCTGATCCAACGGGCCAGTTTCCCGGTAAAGAACTCGACTGCGTCTGCGACGTCGTCGACCGAGCCCATGCGCGAGCCGAGTGGGCTGGGGGGCACAGCACGCGAAGCGGACCGTCATCCTTGCCGTCGGTGAAGTAGCCTGCGCCGTCTGTCGCGGTCGCGATTACTTCGTTGACCGTGACCCCACGCTCGCCAATTTCTTGGGCGAGCACTCCGACCAAGAGGCTCGCCGGTAGCTTGCTTGAAGTGTAAAAGACCGAAGCCAACAGCTGGGCGGAGCGTCGAGTTGGAGCCGAGGTACACGATCGAGCCGCCGCGGTTGGCCGTGCGTGCTGCCTGCTGCATTGCGAAGAACGTTCCCTTGGCATTTACGTTGGCCATCTGGTCATAATCAGCTTCCGTGACGTCCAATACCGCGCCGTAGCCCCCGTCAAGGTCGGCGTCGCCACGACGATGTCGACGCCGCCGAACTGGCTCCGCGCCGCGTCGAAGAGCTCCTCGATCTCGGCAGGTTTGGCCACGTCGGCGCGGACAGCAATCGCGACCGAGCCTTCGGCTTTGATTGCGGCGACCGTTGTAGCAGCGCCTGATGCGTCGCGCGAGTAATTGACTACGACGCTCGCGCCGAGCCGACCCAGGCGAATTGCGATCGCCTGCCCGATGCCGCGGCTGGCGCCGGTGACGACTGCCACCTGCCCTGCGAGATCCGTCATGACCGATGCCCTTTCTCGGTGTCCAGCAGCTGTTGAGTGAGTTTGAGACCCATGCCGGGCGTATGTCCGGTGGTCGGAATCATGTTGTACGTCATGTGGATGGTGATGCTCGCTCCTTTGTGAAGGTCGATGTGAGCCGGCGCCAACCGAAGGTTCGGTTGGAAATTCACAAACGATTGCGTCTTTGTGACGCCCGCTCGCCTTGCAGCCCAATCAACGACTGAGGGGATTAGAAGAACGAATTGTTCGAGCCGTCCTCTTCAGGCGCCGCCGCCGTCCACGGGTAGGATCGCGCCGGTAACCATTGACGCCCGGTCGCTAAGCAGCCAGGCGGCCGCCTCGGCGATCTCGCGGGGCTCGGCCATGCGACCGAGCGGGATCGAAGCGGTCATTTTCTCGACGATGCCGGGGGTCGCTGCCTCCCGCGTGTCGATCATCTCCGTCGAAGTACCTCCTGGGGCGATGGCGTTCACCCGGATGCCATCATGTGCCCAGCTCACGGCCGCGGTCTCCGTGATGCTGTTGAGGGCGCGCTTCATGGCGCCGTATGCGGGGAGGGCGGGGTTCGCGCGGCGACTGCCGATGCTGGAGGTGTTGACGATCGCGCCGCCGTTGCGCCTCATCAATGCAGCCTCGGCCACCATGGCGGTCCAGTGCGAGCGAAAGTTCACGGCGAACTGTTCGTCGATGTCCTCGTCGGTCGTGGTGTCAAGCGGACCGAACTGCTGCTGCGGTGCCCCTCCGTTGTTGAAGGCGCCGTCAAGTCGCCCGTGCAGCTCCTCGACGCGGTCGACCGCTGCGTGGACGCTCGCGCGAGGACTTCCTTTACAACTAGCTCGAGGGCGTCGGCCGAGCGGGCGGCAAGCACGACCGCGGCGCCCTCCACCGCGAAAAGCCGGGCCGCCGCGGCGCCGATGCCGCGACTCGCGCCCGTGATGAAGACCACCTTGCCGGTGAGAAGGCCAATAGGGGTTGTCTCGATCTCATCCCGGGGGAGGACTGCATCCGGGTTTGACATTTCTTCTCGCTCCTCTTGCTCGGGTTTGTAAGCACTGACATCAATTTGCGCGCCCAACGGAGGCCAAGACGAGTGTCAGAATCGCCCTATTGGGTAAGAGTCCTGCCATGGTGCATCGAGTCGTCGCGCTGGCCCTGCCCGAGGTAGTCGCATTCGACCTGGCCACGCCGGCCCAGGTCTTCGGGCACCGTACAGAGCGCGATCTCTACGACTTCACGGTCTGCGCCGAACGGCCTGGCGCTGTAGCGTCGAGCACCAGCTTTGCCCTCGGCGCCTTGGCCGGGCTCGATGCGCTTGAAACGGCCGACACGGTGATCGTCCCCGGGTACCTGCCACTCGACGACCCGCCGCCAGCGGTGCTCGACGCCCTGAGGGCCGCCGAAACGCGCGGTGCTCGGATCGCCTCGGTGTGCATCGGCGCGTTCGCGCTGGCCGCCGCCGGCCTGCTGGACGGCCGCACCGCCACGACCCACTGGGGGCATGCCGAAGAGTTGGCTACTCGGTTTCCCGCAGTGCGGGTGCGTCCCGAGGTCCTCTACGTCGACGAGGGCCAGGTGCTGACCAGCGCCGGTGTCGCGGCGGGCATCGACCTCTGCCTGCACATGTACCGCAACGATCACGGGGCGGTAGCGGCCGCCGAGGTCGCACGGCGGATGGTGGCTGCCGTACACCGTCCCGGCGGCCAAGCCCAGTTCATCGAAAAACCGCTCCCCGAAGGCGGGTCAGGGTTGGCCCCTACCTGCGCCTGGGCGCTCGAGCGGATCGATCGCCCGCTGAGCGTCGAAGAACTCGCTCGCCACGCCGGTTACGCCCCCCGCACCTTCGCCCGACGTTTCCTCGCCGAAACCGGCATGACGCCGATGCGCTGGATCTCAGCGCAACGATTGCTCGAAGCCAGGCGGCTGCTCGAGGCCACCGACCTGGCGGTCGATGAGGTAGCCCGGCGCTGCGGCTTCGGTACCGCGACCAACCTGCGGCTTCACCTCGCCCGAGACGCGGCAACGACCCCGTCGGCCTACCGCAACGCCTTCCGCGGCGAGCACCGCCCCGAACCTGGGCAGTCAGGTCTTGCGCTCGCCGGCGAGCTGGCCGCGACCTGATCGGGCAGTCTCAGTTCGGCGCCGGCACCCCAGCACCTCTGGCGTCGGTCGATCTGGGACCGGACGGCCTCAAGTGGCGGCGGGAGAATCGGGACATCCGCCGGCGTAGATCCGGGTAGTCGACGCCGGGTGGTCCACCAACGATGCGGGGAGGCGGACCGGCCACGCCACGAGCGGACCGTTGCAGTTCGGGCAGCGTCCTCCGAAATGACCGTCGGCACAACGTGCGCAGAACGTGCACTCGAAGCTGCAGATCCTTGCATCGAGCGCGCCCGGTGGAAGATCGACGTCGCAGCACTCACAACTCGGCCGCAGTTCGAGCATGGTCACCTCCTGAGGTCGCCTTGCAGCAACACAGGCCACGTGCTCTTCCTACGCTTGACTCCGGCAAACCGCTCATGGCCGTAATCTCACTACATCGGACGGTCCTGCCGCTGGTTTCCTCAGCCGGTTGGCGCAAGAGTGGCCACATGCGAATTGAGATCGAGGTCTTCGATGGGTTCGACGAACGACTCAACGCTACGAACGTGATTCCAGATCGAGAGCAATATGCATTGCCGGGAGCTCCCTCGGAAGCCATCGGTATGTGGCTCCTGCGAGGCACGGATACCGCCCGCTTAGCTGCTGATTCCGCACCGTGCTTCTCCAGGTCGAGCGCGCTCGCGGCACGCCAGATCTCGCCTGGGATCACCTCCCAGGGCTGTCGTCCGCAAACCCTGCGTGTGTGTTATCGGCATTAGCTAACTGACTTGGAAGGAGCAGAAAATGAGCACCAAAGAGATGAGCAACATGACCAGCAGTCAGAACGCTGCCCTGTTAGCCCAATGGGCAGAGTTGTGGAGCGGGAACATCGGTCTGGCGGACGATCTCGTCGCCGCCGACTTCGTGACTCACGTGTCGCCACTCCCCTGGGCTCCTGGCGTTGGCGAAACGAGTGGGCGCGAGGCGTTGAAGGAATGGATCAGCGGCGGCATCCGTCCCCTCATTCCCGATATGCGTTTCTCCATCGACGTCGGCCCGATCGCCGATGAGCACTACATGGTGGTTCGGTGGAAGGTGGAGGGCACCTACATGGGTGGCGTTCCCGGCTCCTCCCCGGACGCGATCGGCCGCGTGATTGCTTTCACCGGCACCGACATTGTGCGAGTAGTCGACGGAAAGTTCGTCGAATACTGGTTGAACGCAGACAGTCTGTACTTCATACAGCAGGTCGGGGTAGACGGGGTGCCGACATTGGCATAACGAGCGCACTTATCGTCCCAGTACACCCCCGTATTCCGATGTCGCGCTGGGCGCGCCGATCAAGTTCAAGGAAACCACCTCATGCAGCTGTATTGCACACCGGCGTGCAATACAGCTGCACCAAGAAGCAAGAGTTCAGGAGAAAAAGGCAATGACCGCGACGACGCCGGCATCCTCAGCCCTCATCCGCCCCTTCACCGTCGCGATCGTGGACTCCGAGATCGACGACCTGAAACAGCGACTTTCCAGAACTCGATGGCCGAACCCGGAAACTGTCCCCGACTGGTCCCAAGGTGTCCGCCTGGAGAATGCCAAATCGCTGATCGACTACTGGGAGCGAGAATACGACTGGCGCCGATTCGAGTCGGAACTCAACCGTCTGCCGCAGTTCCTGACGGCGATCGACGGGCTCGATATTCACTTCATCCACGTCAAGTCGAAGAATCCGAAGGCGATGCCCCTCACTTCGCAGCTCTCGAGCAGCCCGAGATCCTGATCAGCGAAATCCGCACCGGGCTAAGGAGCCTCCGCTCTAACACGGACGCGGATCGTGCCTCGGTTATCGACGCGGCACGCTAGGCGCGGAAATCCGGGAGACGCTCGGTTACCCGGGCGATGACAATCTCATTGAAGGGGCGACTAACGCCCGCCCTCTCGCCGTGGCCCGTGTCCCTCAAGACTCTCCGTCACGGCGTTCTTCGCGCCGTGAGCGGGCCCCCGAGGCGTCAAGCAGTGCTGTAGGCGGGTCGTCGATTGGCTAGTGCCCGAGGACGATCACCGTGTCGGCCATATTCACGCGCGTCGAGCCCGGCATGGGCCGATGACAAAGCAGGCCCTATCGTAGAACCGCTCTAATGCTGCAAATGATGGAAGAAGTGTCGAGCCCCTAGATAGATGCCGTCCTCTGGCCAACCTCGGCAGAAACCTTGTCATACGCGTCGCTCTTGCCACTCGTCTTCGCGCCGTTAGGCGCTCAAAATTGATGTCAGCGCATGCGCAACCAACCACGAGGAGCGAGAAGAAATGTCCAAACTGGAAGCAGTCCTCCCCCGTAATGCGGTGTTCGCCGCCAAGGGAGATTGGCGCAATACGCCGCGCCTACCCTTTCTCCCCCACAAGGGTCTCTACGTCATCACCTGCATCGACCCGCGCGTCGACCCCTTTGAATTCCTCGGTCTGGAATTCGCCGACGCGATCGTCGGGCGCACCGTAGGCGGTCGGATAACGCCGGCCATGATCCAAGACGTCGCCTACATCGGCTATCTCGTCGAGCAAAAGGCCCCGGAGGGCCCGTATTTCGAAGTGGCCATCATCCACCACACCCAATGCGGCAGCCGCCTCCTCGAAGACAAGGAGCTCCGACACGGGTTCGCCGAACGCAGCGGATACGACGAGCAGATGCTCGCCGCCTTACCGGCCACCGACCCTGCACAAACTGCTTGCGCTGACGTCGAACTACTCCTTGCCGCCCCACAGATCTCGGCCCGGACCACCGTCTCCGGCCACGTGTACGACGTCGAGACTGGGTTCGTCAGGACCGTAGTGGACGCCACAGCGCCCCAAAGTTTGGTGGACGCAACAGCCTCCCCAAGTTGACCAGCGGGAACAGTTCGACACATTCGATGTTGGCATTGGAGCTTCTGGGCACATTCTCCTTTGGCCTCAGTGGTGCCCTCGCAGCCTGTCGCAGGGGCCTTGACGTATTTGGGATCATGGTGATCGCGTTGGTGGTGCCTCTAACCGGAGGTGTGGTACGGGACGTCCTCATCGGGGTGGCCCCAACTGCGATCCGGAATTGGATATACCTGTCGACAGCCGCGGGCGCTGGGTTCCTTTGCCTCCTGCTGTGGCGACGCTTTGTCGGCGTCGGTCTGTACCTACGGATAACCGATGCAGCGGGTCTTTCCCTGTTCTGCGTCGTGGGAGCGAGTACAGCTCTCCATGCGGGGATGGCTCCGGCGCCAGCGATACTCGTCGGCCTGGTCAGTTGCATCGCCGGCGGGGTGCTCCGAGATCTGCTGTTTCATGAAGTGCCCGCAGTTCTGCGCACCGGCCTCTACGCCGTGCTTGGCCTACTCGGAGCATCCGTGGTCACGATCGCACATGCCGCCGGACTGCACTCCCAATGGTGGTTGGCGTCAGGGGCTCTCGCATGCTTCACCCTGTGGGCGGTCGGCCAGCGATGGCACCTTTCCTGCCACATGTCAGCGTTCTCAGTGACGCAGCTACTCATCGGCTGCATGAAGGTACCTGGTACGTCCGTTCGACGCCACGGATGTGAGGACGATCCGCGAAGCGGGGGATCGCAGATGGACGGATCAAGTTCATTTCGACGGACCAACCGCCACCCAAGAGAATGATATGAACAACCCCTTGAGAAAGAAGGAAGGTCGCGAATGGGCCCGAAAGATGTTCCTCTCGATAAGGTCACGTAAGGTCACGCCGGAGAGATCCACTGAGAATCCGCTGACCTCCCTCGTAATGAGCAGCGAGTAGCGCTCGTTCCCCTTGGGCGAGGATCACGTTCCTTCGCGAGGAAACAGGACATCACCGACCCTGAAGCGGGGGTGCTTGCTGGGCCCGTTGGGTTCCGGGCGATGGTCCATGCCGGGTGGACATCAGGCATCAAACGGCCCGGCGCGACGGGCTGCATCTCGCTCACCTCGCCGAATGAGCGCCGGTCCGAGCGGGGAACGACGACCGTCATGGCTTCGTTGTCCCGACGAGAGGCTCGACCGCTCCTGGGCCGGCAGCGGCGCGGACGTCTCTGGCCTGGAGGCGCTCGCCACACACAGAGCACACGAAGACCGCGTTGGAGATGTGGCCGCAGGCCTTATGGGTCACCTGGAGAGGTGGCCCGTCGGGTGCGGCGTAGCGGTCGCCCCACTGGCGCATGGCGGTGAGGACCGGCCACAGGTCACGGCCCTTGTCGGTGAGCCGATAGTCGTAGCGGGGCGGGTGATCGCTGTAGCGCACCTTCTCGAGGACGTCGGTTTCGACAAGGTGATTGAGCCGCTGGTTCAAGATGTTGCGGGAGATCCCGAGGCGCTCCTGGAAGTCGTCGAAGCGGGTCACCCCCAAGAACACGTCTCGCAGGATCAGCATCGACCACCACTCGCCCACGACCTCGAGGCACTGGGCCACTGAGCAGTGCATGTCGGCGAAGCTCTTGCGTTCCACAGAACCCAGAATAGTGGGTTGCATGATGGAACGCAATCCCTTACAGTTAGTTCTGTCATGCTACTTAGGCGCCTTGGGGTGCCGGTCCTGAAGGGGAGAGCTCGAACATGAAATCGACGGATCCACAGCCCTGATCATCGGCGCCAATCGGGGCCGGGACGCCGCTGTCCTGGCTGTCCCCGCCCCCCGCCGCCTACCCGCGGCCGCTCCGTACGTCCTCGTGTCATCGGTGGTGGGCCTGGCTCTGTTCGCCTCGGTGACCCCCTCGCCGCTGTATGAGACCTACGCCCAGCTGTGGCACTTCTCTGCGCTCAGCTTGACGCTCGTCTACGCCACATATGCCTTCGGGGTGCTCCTCAGCCTGCTTCTGGTCGGGGGCGCATCGGACCAGGTCGGCCGACGGCCCGTGCTGGTCGCATCACTCGGGGTACTCATGGTCGCGGCCGTCCTGTACATACTCGCCGACTCGATCGTTTGGCTCTTCGTCGCCCGAGCCCTGCAGGGCCTGGCGACCGGAGCCGCTCTCAGCACCGCCTCGGCGTCGATGCTGGACTTTCACCCCAGGCCGCGACTCGGCCAGCGTAGGGATCATGAACGGCGTCATGAGCGCCGCCGGTATCGCGCTGGGCGCCCTCATCTCGGCGGCCCTGGTGCAGGCCGGTACGGCACCCCGGGTGCTGCCATACGTGGTGCTGGTCATCCTGTTCGCCTTCGCCTTCGTCTGCGCCGCTCTGATACCCGAGCCGGTGACATCCCACAGCCGGCTTCGCCTCACTCCCCGCAAGCCACACATCCCAAGGGAGGTGCGGGGACCGTTCGTCCTCGCCGCCCTCGCCGTCCTCGCATCATGGTCGATCGGCGGCCTGACGTTCTCGCTGGGCCCGCAACTGTCCGGCCAGTTGTTCCATTCCACAAACACGGTGGTCTCCGCCCTGGGGATCGTAATGCTGGCCGGCGCCGCCGCATTGTCAAGCCTTCCCTCCAGGCGATTCGACCCGCGCTCCGCCGCCGCGCTCGGGTCCGCGTTGCTAGCCACGGGCATGGCACTGATCGTCCTGGCCGCGCTGTGGGCCTCTTCCGCCTACTTCATCGCCGGCTCGGTCATCGCCGGCTTCGGCTTCGGTCTGGCCTTCCTCGGTGGCCTGCGCGGGCTGGTCACGGTGATACCGCCTGAGAGCCGGGGTTCGGTGATGGCGGCGTTCTACATCGCTGCCTACGCGTCGTTGTCGATTCCTGCCGTGCTGGCCGGAGTCGTTGTCCCGCACCTCGGCGTGCGCACCACCTTCGAGGTCTTCGGCATCATCGTGGCCGCGATCGCCCTGCTGGTCACGGAGGAAGCCCTCAGGGGCCGTCTGCCCCGAGCCCGGTCGGCGCCGCCCTACATGGCGACAGCCGCGTCCTGATGGTCGCGGACCACCGCGACCGCTGCCACCGTTCCCGCCCTCAGCTTGGTCTGTTGCCCCACACAACCCACAGCCACAACCTGACCCGTTCATCCGAGACATAAGGAGACGTCATGAACATCGCCCGATCGACCGCCCTCGTCACTGGTGCCAACCGAGGGCTCGGCCGCCACCTCGCTCACGAACTGCTCGCCCGGGGCGCCACCGTGTACGCCGGGGCACGCAACCCCGACACTGTCGACCTGCCAGGCGCCAAGGTGGTCGCTCTCGACATCACCGACCCGGCTTCGGTAGCCAGCGCTGCCGAGATCGCCGGTGACGTCACCCTCTTGATCAACAACGCCGGCTCATCCACCGGCACCGACCTTCTCAGTGGAGACGAGGCGCAGATCCGCTTCGAGATGGACACCCACTTCTTCGGGACACTGTCCGTTATGCGAGCCTTCGCCCCGAAGATCTCGACGAATGGCGGAGGGTCGGTCCTCAACATCCATTCTGTACTCTCGTGGGTCAGCTTCCCGAGGAGCGGCGCCTACTGCGCCGCCAAGTCTGCAGAATGGTCGATGACCAACTCCCTCCGCGTGCAGCTGGCAGAGCAGAACATCAGGGTGGCTGGGCTCCATGTCGGTTATATGGACACAGACATGACCGCTTCGATAACCGCTCCCAAGTCAAACCCCGCGGATATCGCCAAGATCGCAATCGACGGCGTCGAGCAGGATCTCTTCGAAATAGTTGCCGACGATGTCAGCCGTGAGATCCAGGCCGCACTTGCTGGGGGCGTTTCCGCCCTCTATCCACAACTCCAAACAACTCCGCGCTAGTCGGCTCATTGCCTCATCCTTCGGGTTCGGTACCCGAAGGATGACTAGGCATCGAACGAGCGCGCCGGCCAGCAGTGCCAGGACTCGCCGTTCTCTGGCTCGACGAGTGACATATCGCCCAACCTCGCGAACTGGTATAAAGACACGTAAAGACACGCACCGCCAATCTGCACCTTCCGCCATTGCTGACTTCGGGTGGCCGGCACGTGAGCAGGGCCTTTGGTGAAGGCGGTCAATCCGGATGAGCGACCTCTAAGACGACTCACGTAGCGCTCGGTGATTGTACGGGGATCCCACCTTGGCCCTCTGACCTGGACCTATGGTGGAGGTGAAGGGACTCGAACCCTCGGCCTCTACATTGCGAAAGTACGGTTCTCAGCCTTTTGACCAGAACCTTTCCGAGGACTTTCCTGGTAGCAGGGTTTCGGTTCCCTCAGGTTGCCTCATGATCCCTCTCCTTCCCTCTCGATAAAGACACGTAAAGACACGCTCGGACAGGCCACGTGAGGCGCATCGACGGACTGATACCCAGGTCCGATCGACAGGCTCTCTCCATGCGCAGCGGATGGCGCTCGTGTCCTCTTGGCGACGGTCACATTCCTCGGTGAGCGAGCCGACATCACCGGCCCCTCAAGCGGCGACGCTTATTGCCGGGCCGGACGACGGAACGCCGATGTTCAATCCGCCGAGGAGCGCTGGGTCGGCCCTGTTGTTGCGCAGGTTCGCCCGCCCACGAGGAAGCCAGTCCCCAAAAATCGCCATTTGGGGTAACTGGCTGCGAAATGGCGACGCGTGTACCAGAGGATCGTCCTCACGTCTCTCGCCGCCGAAAGACAGGCGGCGTGAAACGCCTGTCGGCTCGCCAGATCAACGGCTGCCTCAACGGACGGGGCCGCCGAGTCCTCTACGCGATTCGACCGCGATACGGGCGGATGAGACACCTTCATGCACCTGGCGCGTTGAGGGAAGCGCTGCGAGTCGCTCGGGGTCCATGAGCGCATCGATCTGGACGATCTTTCCGTCGCTCACGGTGAAGGCCATCACCGACAGGACTCTCTCGTGGGTCGCCACGATTGCTCCGGCCGCCCCGTTGACGAGGGCCGGTCGCACGAACGGGGACCACTTCGAGTACGTCGCCGTGTGGGCGGCGACCGCATTGGCGCCTCGCAGAACGAGCGAGGACTCCTTGCGGAGCACCCCGCTATCGATCCTCAGCTCGACCTCAGGATCGAGAACCTCCAGGAGAGCCTCGAAGTCGCCGTCGCGTGAGGCGGTGAAGAACGCGTCGACTACGGCCTTTTGTCGTTCAAGATCGACGTCGGGTTCGGGCACGCCGCGGACCCGACGCCGTGCTCGGCTGGCGAGCTGCTGCGTGGCGGCTTCTGATCGGTCGAGTACACCGGCGATCTCCGAGAAGGGCACGCCGAAGACGTCATGGAGCACAAAGGCGAGTCGCTCGGCAGGGTTCAGTGAGTCGAGCACGACTTGGAGGGCAAGCCCGATCGAATCAGCGATCAGGATGTCCTGCTCGGGGTTTGCTGTGCCCTCGAGTACCACGACCGGGTCGGGCACATGCACGTCCCATAACGTGTCGCCTCGTAACCGTCGGGAGCGAAGCATGTTGAGGCATACGCGACCGACCACCGTGGTCAGCCAAGCCTGCATGTTCTGGACGCTTTCCGGATCCTGGTCTCGAATCCGAAGCCACGCTTCCTGGAGGGCGTCGTCGGCGTCGCTCACTGAGCCGAGCATCCGATACGCCACACTCCGTAGATGCGAGCGGTGTTGCTCGAAACGCGCCGACAGCCAATCCTCCTCATCCATCAGTAGCTGACCTCCCGCAGGTCGGCGATTCGAACACTTGTAGCTTCACCCCAAAAGGAGGGTAGGTGGCAGCACTCCCCCGACGAGCCTTGGATGCCTTTACAAGCCCTGGTTCCATGGGTGTTCTCAATCATTAGTAGTGGTACTCGACGCCGACGACGAGAGCCGCCACGGCCAACAGCAGGAAAGTTATGGCACCTCCGACGTTGCGGTCGTGCGCTCTGATGTGGGTACTGAGAGCGCAGATGAAGTAGGCGACGAGACCGGAGGCGGCGGCAATGCCTATTGGTGGTACGGCCAATCCGATCATGAGCCCGAGCGCGCCGGATGCCAAGAGAACCCCGAAAGGAATCATCCACCTTTGGGACACCTGTACCTGGTGGGCGACTATCTTGACCGATTCTGCACCGACGAAGTTCAGTATGGCGGCATAGCCGTTCGCGAACGCTGTCAGAACCGTGACGACCAGGTATGCGATGTGCATATTCCATAGACACGTGCGAACACCAAAACCTGACAGTCGGCCCGCGCCGAGCCTGTGACAGCGACCATGGAGCACTTCGGAGTTACCGGGTCGACCGCATCGCAGGTATCCGTCCAACGGCGACCTTTCAGCAAGTTCCGCGTCGAATTCCGAGTTTCGGCCCCCAAAGAAACGACCGCTTCATTCCTCCGAATGCGCCCACATCACGGGCCCCGAATCGTTGGTCGAGACTTTCGCTGATCGTCGATCGCGAGTTTCAGTGATTACAGAACGCGGGTTTCAGAGATCGCGCACAAAGGTGGTCCTGGCTTTGCCCTGAGCACGGCCGGACACCCCCAGGCGGGTCTCGTTCGGTGCTCCATAGCCGTGCAGTTCAACGGCGCGGCGATGGACAAGCCATACCGTGATGGTGACCAGCAGCGTTGAAAGCGTGAGAAGGCAGCCGCCCTCGATCCACTGGAGTGGCCAGAAGTGGCTGGCCGGCTCCTGATCGGCCCATGCCGTGTGGCTTATGACGATTCCGGCAATTACGGCGAGGATGGTGTAGCTGGCAAGGGTGGCGACGATCGCTGGGACAACCCGGCGGGTGAGCATGCCGGCCAGGGCTCCGATGGCGAAGGCGCCAAGCGTCCAAGCAGCGAACACGACCCCGCGCAGGTCGAACAGCCCGGGCGAGAGCGGCGAGGCTGAGGACAACTGGGTGCCGTTGCCGGTGGCGAAGTATGGCTGGTAGTACCAGGAGAGCAGCACGCTGAAGGCGCCGGCGATGGCGGCCGTTGCGACCCCGACGATCACCAGCTTGGCGAGGGTCCAGCGCCACCGCCCGAAGCCTTGGGTCCAGGCATAGCGGAAGGTGCCGGTCTCTATTTCGCGGGCCAACATCGGCGCCCCGATGAATGCTCCGATGAGCGCTGGCACGGGCTGGAGTGGGAAGCCGGTTTTCAGTACGCCGCTGGTGAGATGGAAGTTGACGATGAGCGCCATGCAGGCTGGCGAGCCTGCTGGGTGACAGGTGGCGGCGGCTGTGTAGGCGTGGTGCACCTGCAGGCCGGCGATCCACAGCCACGCCGACAGCGCGCCGAGGAATGCGACCACGCCGCCCAGTGCGACTCGATGATGCCGCCAGGTGATCCAAGTCATCCGCCGCCACCGCAGCGGCCGCAGATTCGCGTCCTTAGCTGGACGGACAGCTACGGGCAACGCGGTCATTTCGTCACCACTGAAGGCTCGGTTCAACGGCCACGAGCCGGTGAAGAGTCGGGCCTTCGTGTCGAAATAAGTCGGCCCTGGTGTGAGATGGAAGGCGATGGCACCGACTGACGACAGTCGACGCAGCTTCTTTCTGGTTGGACCTCTCCGTAGTGGTAACCAACTATCTCTCCTGACAATCGACTGCGACCCGACTGGCGACGCCTTTGGTCACGGTGACGGGTTCGGTGGCGTGGCACTCTGCCTTGTCGTCTTCGAACTGGGGACTCAATCCTGAAACGGTGTACGTCCCGACGACTGGTCGCACCGTGAAGCAACCTTCGGTACCGACAGGAAAGGTCCCGAACCCCATTCCCGACGTCTCGGCGGTGACCGTGCCGCTGAGGGGTCGGGGAGGCGA
>CAWGUX010000008.1:0-220186 GCA_963825965.1 uncultured Acidimicrobiaceae bacterium | reverse complement strand
GCGGGGCCGACCAGGGCGGCGGGCACCACCACCGAAACGAGAGGACAAAGCCACCGCGACTGCCGCGCTCCGGCGGTGGCGCCCCACGAGTGGCGGACGCACGATCCGATCATCCGAGCGCTGCACGGTGCGCGCGGGCTTGGGCTCGGTCCGGCACGATCCCGCCCAGGATAGGGGCGTTCCCGGCGTCAATTTGGGCATGGGTGTCGCAATCGGGCTTTCCCACTGCGCTTGTACACTGCACGCCTGTGCGGGTTGACCAGGTCATTCCGTCGCTCGCCAGCCGCGACGCCATCGGGGTCCACACGGTGAACCTGCGTGACGGCTTGCGTGCCGCGGGCTTCGACTCGGACATCTATTACGGCTCGCACACGCCTGACGTCGAGCACGAGGGACGGCCTGTGATCGAGCTCGGGCGTGCCGGGCGCGGCCGCTGGCTCTTGTACCAGGCTTCCATCGGCAGTCCCGTCTACGACATCGTGGCCGCGCGGACGAGCCCAAGCTCGTCAACTACCACAACATCACGCCGCCGACCTGCTGCGCGACTGGGAGCCCGCCGTCGCCTACGAGGTCGCGCTCGGGCGGACACAGCTGGCGCGTCTCGCCCCGCAGAGCCGCTTCGCCGTCGCCGACTCCGCGTTCAACGAGTCCGAGCTCCAGGCGCTGGGGTTCCATGGCACCGCGGTGGTGCCCCTGCTGATCGACATGAAGGCCAAGAGCGACGAGCCCGATCCCGAGCTGGCGGCGTCGTTGGCCCGGCGCAAGGTACACGAGGGCGGCGGCGACCTGCTCTACGTCGGGAAGATCTCGCCGCACAAGGCGCCGCACGACCTGGTGAAGATGCTCGACGTCCTGCGCCGGGCCGATGACCCCGCCGCGCGCCTCCACCTCGTGGGCTCGCCACTCGGGAGACCTACGAGCCGGCGCTGCGGACCTTTATTGAGGAACTCGGGCTCGACGCGGTGGTCAACCTCGCCGGCTCGGTGAGCGGCGCAGCGCTCGAGGCCTACTACCAGGCGGCCGACGTGTTCGTCATGGCGTCGGACCACGAGGGATTCTGCGTCCCGCTGGCCGAGGCCATGGGTCACGGCGTCCCCATCGTCGCCTACGGGATCACCGCGGTGCCCGAGACGGTGGCCGGCGCGGGCCTCGTACTGGACGACAAGTCCGCGGTGCCGTTCGCGGCCCGGTCGGCCGCCTCCTCAGCGACGAGACCCTGCGCGGGGTGCTGGCCGCAGCCGGCCGGCACCGTGCCGCAGGCTTCGACCTGGCGGCGTCGACGCAGCGCTTTGTGTCGCTGGTGCAGGAGGCCGTGGCCTCCTGAGCGGGCGTTCTTCCATCGACCTCGAGAACGTCGGCCGCGCCCGTGCGAGCCGAGCCGGGTCACGCCAGCCGTGTGAGGCCAGCCGTGTGAGGCCAGCCGTGTGAGGCCAGCCGGGGCCAGGTCAGCCGCCGAGCGCCAGGATCCGGTCGGCGACGCGGTCGCCTGCGAGGCCAGGTCGAGCGCCTCGAGCCGCTGCCGGCCGGCCTCAGCGAGCGTGTCACGCAGGCCCTGGTCGCCCAAGACCCGGGCCACGGCGCCGGCCAGCTCGTATGGATCGGTGGCGTCCACCAGCAGGCCGGCGTCGCCAACCACCTCGGGCAGCGCACCCGCCCGATTCGCCACGACGGGCAGGCCCATGCTCATCGCCTCGAGCACGGGCACGCCGAAACCCTCGTGCCGCGAGGTCAACACGAGCACGTCCGCTCGCCGCATGGCGGCGATGAGGTCGGCGTCGTTGCGCGCGCCGGGAAAGGTGACGGCGTGGTGGAGGCCCATCTCGTCGACGAAGCGGCCCAACGCGTCGCTGTAGGCGGGCACGACCGGCCGCCCCACGACCTCGAGGGTCGCCTCGGGGTCGTCGTGTGCACGCGCGACGAGGAGACCCATCACCGCGAGCTCGATGCCCTTGTTCGGGGCGACACGCCCCACGCTGATCCAGCGGGCGCCGCCGGTGCGCGCCGCGCGTGCGCCGAGCCCCGTGCCGTGAGGAGTGGGCAGCGCCGCCGCGGGCGGGACCACTGCGGTGTGCGCGAATCCGGCGCCTGCCAATTCGGCTTCGTTGAATGACGAGACCGCCAGTCCGAGTGACGCGCGCGGCGCGAGTGCGCGCAGTTCCTGCTGGGCGCGCAGCTGATGGCGCGCCATGGCGTTGTTCCACGACGCGTAGAACTCGGGTGGTGTCACGTTGTGGTAGTTGACGACGAGCCGCTCACGACGGGCTCCAAGGAAGGAGGCGATTCCCGACGCGGTGGCGAACTGGTAGACGAGGACGTCCCCCGGCTCGGCCTCCTCGGCGTAGCAATCGAACGGACGCGTCAGCGCAGCCGTCTCCTCGTCGGCCAGCTCGACGTACATCTCCGAACGCACGCCGCGGCGCCGCGAGCACCTCGTGCAAGCGCAGCGTGTGGCGCCCGACGGCATCGCCACGGTGCAGCATCGGCACGAACTGGTGGACCGCTGTCATGGCGCGGTGGCGCCTGCGCCAACAAGCGGGGCGAGCAGGGTGACGAAGCGGTTCGCCGCGGTAGCGAGATCGAGCTCCCCGAGGCGCCGGCTCCCCGCGTCCGCCAAGGTGGCACGCAACGGCGCGTCGGCCAGCAGCGCGTGGATCGCGCCGGCCAGCGCGTAGGGGTCCTTGTCCGAGACCAGGACGCCGGCGCCTCCGAGCACCTCGGGGACTGCACCCTGGTCGAAGGCCACGACCGGGAGACCCGCCGCCATGGCCTCCACCACCGGCACGCAGAATCCCTCGTGCTCGGACGTCACCACCAGCACGTCGGCCTCGGCATAGGCAGCCGCCACGGTGGCATCGCTCGCGTGCCCGCTGAAGCGCACCGCGTCCGCCAACCCCATCTCGACGACGTAGCGCCGCAGTGCCGCCGCATACGACTCGGTCGCGGGCTTGCCGACGACGAAGAGCGTCGCGTCGGGGTCCGGGTGGGCCCGCGCCACGGCGAGTGCGGCGACCGTGCTCTCGAGCGCCTTGTTGGGTGACACCCGTCCCACCGCGAGCCACCGCGCGCCACGGGGGCGGGAGAGGTCGGCCGAGGTCGTGGCCGGCTGAAGTGGGTCCGGCGCATGCGGCGCATGCGGCGCATCGAGCGCCGCCGACGGTGGGATGACCGCAGTCCTGGCAAAGCCCGCCGCGGCGAGGTGCGCTTCGTTGTACGTCGAGTCCGCCACCGCGAGCACTGCACGCGACGCCAGGAGCGCGAGGTCGCCCTCAGCGTGCAGTTGGCCCAGGGCGAGATGGTTGTCCCACGGCGCCATGAGGTCCGGTGGCGTGATGTTGTGGTAGTTGACGACGAGGGTCTCGGACCGTCCGGCCAGCCAGGGCGCCATGGCCGACGCGGTGGCGAATTGATACACGACGAGGTCCCCGGGCCGCGCCGCCTGCGGGTACGACAGCGCCGGGAGCGTCTCGTCCGCGGTGTCGGCTTCGAGGGTGTCCACGTAGATGTGTGAGTCAAACCCGCGGGCACGAGTCGCGTCACGCAGCCGGAGGGTATGGCGCCCGACGGCATCGCCGCGGTGCAGCACGGGCACGAAGTGGTGGATGCCGCTCACGAGGGCGTGCTGGCCGCCACGGCGATGCGTTGGTGCTCCTCCTCGGCGCCGAGCAGCGGGGCGACGTCGACGAACCCGGCGCGATCGAGCAGGAGCTCCCAGGTCGCCTCGTGCAGCGAGCGGCCCTCGACCAGATCGCGCGCCGGCGCCTCCCTCGACCCAGCCGACGAAGGCGCTTCGGACACGACGACCAGCGGCGCGGCGCGAGCGAGCGTGCGCCGGCACGCGGCGAGCAGGGGCAGGAGGTCGTGCAGGGCCAGGCGATCCACCACCCCGCTCAACACGATCCCGCCGAGGTCTCCATCGGCCCGTCCGCGCAGGTACTCCGAGGCCTCGGCGATCGTGACGGTGGAGCCCCGCTCGAGGGTGCCCAATGCCAGAGCCCCACGGGGCTCGACGCCGTGTGCGGTCGTGCCGCGGCCGGCGAAGGCGTCGAGCAGGCCGCCGGCGCCGCAGTCCGCGTGCACGATCTGGCCGCCGGGAGTCGTCGCCGAGACGTGCGCGACAACTGGTCCCGCCCAGGGACCCAGCTCACGCGCCGGGACGAGCCAAGCGGCGCCCTCCACGGGCCGGTCCTGGGCTGCCAGCCTGGCCTCGAGCGTCGCCACGCGGGCCGAGAGGAAGCGAAAGGCCTCGACGACGTGCCCCATCGCTTCCTCGAGCTCGGTCTTCTCCCCCTCGGGAGGGCGCGCGCCGCGGTCGCGCCGCAACCGCTCGAGCCGGCCGCCCCGGCGGCCGCCGCCGCGGCCCTCCGCCTCCAGTGCGTCGGACAGATCCGACGCGCCGGGGTGATACGGCCCGTAGCGGTCGCCCAGGAGGGTGAACGCCCCCAGGAAATTCCATGCGTCGCTCCCCTGTGGTGCGAGGCGGGCGAACGCCTCGTGCAGGGCCTGTGCGGCCCGTTCACGGTCGGCCGGGGCGACGCCCGCGACGTCCGCATCCCCGTCCGTCTGCGACGTCCACTCCCCGTACCCTGGGGGGTTGCATCAGGCATCGGCGGTTGGAGGCATGGCTGCGGACACGGCGCTGGATGCTACCGGTGATGCTCGCATGCGCACGGGGGCGACTGTTTGCGCCCACCAACCAGGAGGTAGCGTCGTGCGGCTAACGCATGGATTTTCGAGCTTCGTGACACACACGCGCAGGCTGACGACGCGCATCGTCCTCTCCGCCATCTCCGTGGCTGGGATCTGCATCGTGGGCGCCGCGATCACGACGGGCACGGCGCAGGTGGCGGCCGCCAATCCGATCACGCTGACCGAGACCTGGAACAGCGGCGCAACGTTTCCGGGTGTCATCCTCGACGACGCGCCCTGCGGCGTCGCCGAGGACTCGCCGGTCCAGTTCGACGACGGGGGAACGCGGGCAGTCGAGGTGGGTGACCGCGAAGGCTCCATCTACGGCCTCAATCTGCAGAACGGCTCTTCCGTACCCGGATGGGACAACGGCACGGGCAGCGGCCTGGGCTCGGGACAGGGCTGCAACAATCCAACTGGCGGCACGCCTGCCACCGGTTCCATCGGCGTCGAGGTGCCCGGTAGCCCGCCGATCGACTCGACGGCCTCGGTGGGGCCGACCGGGAACCTGTACTTCGGCGCCGGCAACGCAGCCGCCCCGATTGACGGCGGCTACTACTCGTACGGGCCCAACGGCAGCGAGCTGTGGAACCAAGTCGTGACCAATCCGTCGAGCGACACGGTCCCCAACGGCGGCGTGCAGGCGTCGCTCTCCATCGGGGACGGCGGCTCGTTGGTCGAGGCCGGCTCACTCGGGCAGGAGACCTACGCGCTCGAGCACCGCGAACGGCGTCGCCCACACCCGGCCTGGCCTCAGTTCTCGGCCGACAGCGTGTTCTCCACGGCGGCTGTCGGCGACCTCTATGGCACGGGGTCCGACGACTTCGTCTCGGGCGGGGCCTCCTCACAAGGCTTCGCCTACGGCAAGCACTACTCCCAACGGCGGCCACCTCCGGATCTACAACGACAGCGGCGGTCTGATCTGCAGCGCCAACACGACCGAGGAGGTCGACTCGTCGCCGGCCATCGGTCCGATCCTCTCCGGTGGGGCACTATGGCATCGCCACGGGTACGGGCAGCTTCTTCGGCGGCGGCGACGAAAACACGGTCAAGGTCTTCGACACCAAGTGCAACCAGGTCTGGAGCGACAAGCTCGACGGCACGACCGGCGGCTGGCCCGCGCTCGCCGACATGAAGGGGAACGGTCAGCTCGCTGTCGTCGAGGGCACCGTCACCAGCAACACCACAGGCTCTGTCTACGCGCTCAACGCCGCCACGGGAGCAGTCATCTGGCAGGCCAACCCCGGGCGCGGTCTTCGGGTCCGTCACGACGGCCGACATGGGAACCGGGTACCAGGACGTCATCGTGCCGACCGACCTGGGGCTCTTCGTCCTCGACGGCCAGACCGGGCCAGGAAGTCGCCCACGTCGACGACGGGTCGACCAACCCGCAGAATCCCAACCTCTCCGGCAAGACGTTCGGGTTCCAGAACGCGGCGCTGGTCACGGCCGACCAGGGCGGTGCGATCGGCATCACGGTGGCCGGTTACTTCGGTATCGGGGGTGGCGACGTCCAGGGCATCGTGCAGCACTTCGAGGTCACCGGCTCCAACGGCGCGCTGGCCGACGAGTCCGGCGCGTGGCCGCAGTTCCACCACGACGCGGGGCTGAGCGGGTTCGTCGGGGGCGGGGCCCCGCTCGGACAGTGCGACCGGCCCGCAGCAGGCCAACACGGCTATCTCACGGTCGCCGTCCGACGGTGGCATCTTCGCGTTCGGGCAGGACTTCTGCGGGAGCACGGGCAGCTTGACCTTGAACAAACCCGTGGTCGGCATGGCGGCCGTCCCCGGGCAAGGCGGCTATTGGCTCGTCGCCTCCGACGGCGGCATCTTCTCCTACGGTGACGCCGGCTTCTATGGGTCAACCGGGTCGCTGCACCTCAACGCGCCCGTCGTCGGCATGGCGCCGACGCCGGACGGCAAGGGCTACTGGCTCGTCGCCTCCGACGGCGGCATCTTCACCTACGGTGACGCCGGCTTCTACGGGTCGGCGGCATCAGTCCCCGACCAGGACATCGTCGGCATGGCGGCGACGCCCGACGGCCTCGGCTATTGGGAGGTGAGCACGACGGGTCACGTCTTCACCTTTGGGGACGCGCAGTTCGCCGGTGACACCGAGTCACTCCACCTCAACGCCCCCATCGTCGGGATGACGCCCGACCCCGTCACCGGCGGCTACTGGCTGATCGGCTCCGATGGCGGTGTCTTCTCCTTCGGCGCGCCGTTCTTCGGGTCGACCGGCAACCTCGTGCTCAACAAGCCGGTGGTGGCGATGCAGTCCACCCAGGACGGCGGCGGCTACTGGTTCGTCGCCTCCGACGGCGGCATCTTCTCCTACGGCGACGCGCCCTTCCACGGGTCAATGGGCGGACAGCATCTCAACCGGCCCATGGTGGGCATGGACGGGTTCTGATCCGTTCGGTCGGCGCGCCCACCTGCTTCTCGCGATGCGGCACTTCCGACGCGACCGCCTCGCGTAGAGTGACGCGCCATGCTCCGGCGACGTGACAGCGCGCAACCCGGCGCTACCGTCGCAGCGCCGGTGGCTGCTCGGCGAACCCCGCTCCTGCCCACCTATCCCCCACGCGACTACCTCGGGCAGCTCGATCCCGCCTTCCAGGCCGCGCTGTCGGCGCGCGCCGCGCGGACGCCGACCTCGAGGATTTCGTGTGGTACCACTCGGTCGAGCTCCCCGACGGCCGGGTGCTGCCGGGCGCATGGGACCTGCGCGGTCACGAGTCCGTCTATCTCGGTGGCGTGGACGTCGCGGGCAAGCGAGTGCTCGAGTTGGGCCCGGCCACCGGCTACCTGACCTTCTACATGGAGCGCATGGGTGCCGAGGTGGTGTCCTTCGAGGCCGGCTTCGACGTGTCGATCGACCTGCTGCCCGTGAAGGGTGTCGACCATCCCGAGGAGAGGCTGCGCGTCATGCAGGAGACGATCGACCGCAACCACGACGCGCTGGTGGTACCTGCACCGCACCTTCGGTTCCTCGGCCACGTTCGTCCAGGGGAACATCTACGACATGCCCGCCGATCTCGGCACCTTCGACATCACGGTGGTGGGTGCCATCCTCCTGCACCTGCGTGAGCCCTGGGGCGCCCTGGCGCAGGCGGCGGCACCGCACGACGGACACGATGATCGTGACCGAGCCGCTCCAAGACGACGCGCAGCCACCCGAGGCCAACATCATGCGGTTCTCTCCCTCGGCCGAGCACCACATGACGAACTGGTGGTCGATCTATCCCGGCGCGGTCGTCTCGATGCTCTCGCGCCTCGGCTTCGGGACGACCGAGACGACGATGCACACCCAGCGCCACCATTTGGCCCACGACATCGGGGCCGACGCCATTGAGCAGCGCATGTACACCGTGGTGGGCCGCCGCGAGGCCTGAGCGGTCAGGCGCCGCCCGGCGACGTCCGCGCATCGACCATGCAAACCGACCACCGCACCGACGCGTCTGACCGGTCGTGGAACACTGCGCCCATGCGCACCACGGCCCGCTGGGTCCCGGCCGTGGTCGTCCTGGCATGCGTGTTCTCGCTCCCCGATCCCGGCCGCTGCGCCGGCGGCGGCTCCGCCTCTCACCCCTCCGGGGTGCTCCACGCGCGGCGGCCCCAGCACCGACGTTGCCGGTGACCCCGCACTTCGCCAACGTCGCCGGGACTGCCCTTCGATGTCGAGACCACGCCCGACGGCCAGCTTCACCTTCGTCTCGAGCCAGGGAGTCGGCCAGCCCGACCACACCGGGGGTGGCGCCATCCTCGTCTACCGCGGGGATGGCGGGAGCGGCACGTGCCGACGCACACCGTGTTCCTGGGCGACGTGGTGCCGAACGGCATGGCTTTCACCGACGGCGGCCGGATCCTCCTCGTCGCCGCGGGCAGTGCGCTGCTCGTCCTCGACGTCGCGGCCGCTGAGCGGTGGCGCCCGGCGCGGTCGCCTGGAAGGTGCCGACACCGGGGACGGGTGCCATCGAGGTGGCACCGACGCCGCGACGGGCAGTTCGCCTTCGTCACCATGGAGGACAGCGACCAGGTCGACGTGTTCCGCCTCTCCGGCGCGCGTCAACCCCGCTACGTGGGCGCGGCGCCGGTGGGCGCGGTCCCCCGTCGGCTTGGCGTTCAGCCGCGACGGGCGCGACCGCCTATGTGACGAGCGAGATCGAGCGCGGCGGCTCGACCACCTTGCCCGGGACCCTGTCGCTGGTGCGGGTTGCCGCGGCCGAACGCCATCCCGGGCGGGCAGTCGAGCGCACCGTGAGCGCCGGCTGCCAGCCGGTCCGCGTCGTCGTGTCAGCCAACGGCCGGACCGTCTGGGTGACCGCGCGGGGCAGCGACGCACTGCTCGGTTTCTCTGCCCTCGACCTGGCTCGTGGCGTCCCGGCGCTCGCCGTTGACGTCCCGGTGGGCATCGCACCGGTCGGGCTGGCCTTCTTCGACGGCGGGCGGCGGCTCCTCGTCGCCGATTCGAACCGCTTCGGCGGGGGGCTGGGCTCGCTGGCCGTCGTCGACGTCGCCGGCGTTCCCGCGCTCGTGGGCTACCTCGCGGCGGGGGCGTTCCCGAGACAGATGACCCTGGAACCGGGAGGCGCGGCGCTCGACGTCACCAACTACAACACCAGTCAACTCGAGACGGTGCCGGTAGCGCCGGTGATCGCCGCCAGCCGGTGAGCACACTCCAGCTGGCTCAGAACAGCCCGGGCGCCCCCCGCCCGCGTTCGGCCACCGCGGTGATGAAGTCGTCGTAGCGGCGTATCAGCACCGGCCACCGGAAGTGCGTGTCCACATAGGCGCGGCCGCGCGCGCCGAGCCTCTCGCGCAACGCGGCATCGGCAACGAGGCGCTCGAGCACGGCCTCGAATTCGGGGTACGACGTGAACCACAGGCCACCCCCAGAGCGTTCGCAGTGTTCGCGCGTCGGCCCGCAGGCCCCGTTGACGAGCACGGGGACCCGGTCGACCCAGGCTTCGATGACGACCAGAGAGAACGACTCGAGCGCCGAGGGCGAGACCGACACCAGCGCGTCGTGCACGATGTCCCACTTGTCGGCTTCGTCCACCGGGCCCGTCACCGTGATGTCGGGGTGGGGCGGCAGCTCGACGGCGACGGGGCCGACCAGGACCAGGGCGAGCGGACCGGGGTGACGCTCCTTGTAGGTGGCGAAGTACGACGCCAGCATCTTCGAGCCCTTGTGCTCGTCGACGCGCCCGACGCTCACGAGGTAGGGCCGATCTCCCACACCGGCCACCTCCCCGCCCGGCCGGCCCGCTCCCTCCGAATCCCCGACGCCCAGTCCGAGCACGATCTGGGGCCGCTCGGCCACCGGGTACATGCGCTGGACGAGGGTGCGTTCGGCCGCGGTATAGAAGCAGAAGGCGTCGGCGTCTCCGAACGTGCCGCGGAAGACCGGGAAGTAGAGCGCAGGCTCGTCGTGGGCGGCCGGGTGGAACACGGCCGGCGCCCTGACCTCGGGCGATGCCGGCCACGGTGGGGTGGTAGAGGTACGGCGTGAACGCGACGACGTCAGCATCCGTCACGCCGACCGCGTCGACGAGTTGGGGCGAGACCGGCCCGTTGTAGTCGACCCAGCGCGCAGCCTGGGCCCGGGTCGTCTGCTGCGGCGCCAGGCGGAGCATCCCGTCGAGGCCGTAGAAGTCGGGCAAGCGGCCGTGTGAGTTCGGGTGGCGGTGCACGAGGACACCGTTGAGCTCGCTCGTCCCCGGCTCGAGTTCGTCGTCCCAGGTCACCGGGTCGAGGGCGCACGTCGTGTGGACCTCGGGCTCCCAGCTCGTCATCGCACGCAGGTGCTCGGCCAGCTTGCGACGGCCGTCTCGGCACCGCCCATGATCTGCGTCCCGTAGCGCGGCGTGACGAAGGCCACCTTCCCGCTCACCGCGTCACCACCTCGGCGATCGCGTCCACCATCTGGGTGGCCACGCCACCGTCCGCCAGCTCGGCGACACGTCGCCTCCCGCGCCGCCTGCATGGCGGCGCGGACGCCGTCGTCGGTGCACACCCGATGCAGTGCGGCAGCGATGTAGGAGGGGTCGGCTGCGGCCAGCAGCAGCGCCGCACCCGCCGTCGTCTCGCCCACCGCGCCCGCACCGCGTGCCACGACAGGCACACCGGCCGCCATGGCTTCGACCAGCGGCACGCCGAAACCCTCATGCTCGGACAACGAGAGATAGACGTCCGCCGCGGCGATAGTGGGCGGCCAGTGACGCGTCGGACACCTCGCCGGTCAGACGGACGGCCTCGGCCAGGTCGAGATCCACAATGAAGTCCTGGAGCGCCTTGGTGTACTCGAAGCTGGTCGTGCCGCCGACGAGGTGCAGCCGGGCCTGCTGGTCGTAGAGGCGCCGGTAGGCCCACACCGCTTTCACCAGCTCGTGCTGTGCCTTGGAGGGAACGACCCGGCCGACGAAGAGGATGTCGGCTCCGCCACCGCTCCGCTGGTGCGCCAGTTCGGCCGCCACCCGCGGGTCCGGCGGTGCGCCGAGGCGGGCGTAGTCGGCGAGCACCGGGAACACCGCGGTGCGCCGGCAGCCGGCGCGCCGGAGCTCGGTCTCGCTGTACCGGCTCTTGGCCAATCCGAGCATGGCCCGCGGCGCGAGGAGCGCCAGCTCCTCGGCCGCCTGGGTCGCCCGTTCGGCGCTCCGGGGCTCCCAGCCTTCGAAGTACTCGGGTGCCGTGAAGTTGTGGAAGTCGAGCACGAGCGGGACGCCGCGCTCGGCCAGGTACCCGGCCACCGCGGATGACGTCGTGAACTGGTACACCGCGACGTCGCCCTCGGTGGCGTGTTCGGGGTACATCCAGTGCTTGTACGCCAGCGACGAGAGGTCGTCATGGATCGCCTCGGCGAAGATCTCCGAGCGCCACCCCGCTGCTCGCAGAGCGTCACGCAGCAACAGCGTGTGTGCGCCGGTGGCGTCGTGCGGGTTGAGGGTGGCGATGAACTGGTGGACGGCCACCGGCCTCCCGGCGGCGGCGCTCACCGTTCTGCAGGCGCGTACGGTGCGGTGATCGCGTCCCGGACCGCGGTCACCAAGAAGTCGGACCCGCCCGGACCGCTCTGCGCGACCGCGTCGTAGCCGCTCTGCTCGAGCAGGCGGCACCACGCTTCGGGCCGCAGGGGCCGCCCGGCGCGAGGTCCGCCTCGGGCGGCGCGTCGTCGGCCTCCCAGCTCGCACGACTGACGGAGTGGATGACCAAGGTGCCGCCGGGCGCCAGCCGCGCCCCGATTGCGCCGAGCAGCTGGGCGCGTTCGCCCCCCGCCATGCCTTCGACGATGCCGCTGAGGACCAGTCCACCCAGCCCCGCGGCCGCCACGGCGCGCAGGTGCTCGTCCAGGCCCTCGGCGCGCAGGTCGACGGCGTCCAGCTCCGCCGCCTCGACCACGTGCGTCCGCGGGTCGACCCCGTAGGCGTCCCCGCCCGCGGCCACGATGCGGCGCACCAGCCAGCCGTCACCGCTCGCGGCGTGGAGCACACGTCCGGGCGCTTTGGCGACCGCCGCCACGGCAGCTTCGACCCACCACGCGTCCGGGCCGCCCAACGTCGGGAACTCGACGACGCCGGCACCGGGGATCCGCTGCACCTCGACCTGGCGCTCGAGGTCCTGGAGGCGCCCGTCCACGATGTGCAGGGCGCGGCTGACGGCTGAGGCCGACTGGCTCATCTGGTGGGTGACCCACCCGACGTACCAGAGGAGCATGGACCGCACGCCCTTCTTGACGAACGCGCCGGCGGCCTTCTCGGACTCGACGGGCACGACCGGATCGATGAACGTCGCCGCGTCGACCATGCGGAGCGCCTCGCCGAGGTCACCGCCGCGGCCGGCGACAGGCGAGTGCGCGAGGAACAGCTCGTCGAGCTCGCGCTCGAGCTTCGGCGGCAGGTCGCCCGACGCACGGCGGAGCCGCACCTCCTCGGCGATCTCGGCCATGACCTGCGCCACGTAGGCCTGCGGGTCCTCGGGCACGGTCATCTCGGTGTCGTCCATGGCGCGCGCTCGCTCAGAGGGGTTGTGCCAGCGCGTCGGAGGATTCGTCGATGATCCCGCTCGAGATCAGAGCGGCGTGCACCTTCATGTGGATCGAGCCGGTCGTCTTGCCCGGGTTCATCACCTCGAAGGTCCCCGCGTGATCCTGCCAGTCGTAGAGGATGCCGCTCCGGCTCTGGATCCCGAGCGCGAAGCTGAAGGAGCCGTCGAGCATCGGCATGTCCACGATCCCGAAGTGCATCACGCTCGTGCCGCGGGGGGCGTCGATGGGCATGCCGACGATGGAGGTGTCTGTCCGCATGACCAGGCCCTCACTGTCGTCGCGGATCTCCAACGAGAAGACCACGTCCTCCGTCGGGTACAGCGCCTCGAACTCGACCCGGATGGTCAAGTCATCGCCGGTGCGCATATACGGGACCGTGTTGTCCCCCGAGTAGACCCGATGCACCGAGCGGAACCGCACCGGCCGCTCCGTATCGGGGAGCGCATCGTTCCCGATGGTCTTGGGCGTCGCCGGCACGGCCACGAGCGACGGATCGATGATCGCCATGCCCGCACCCTCCGCCATGAGGCGCTCCCGGAAGATGCGGGTTGCCTCTCCCGGCTCGCCCTCGGCCACGAGATTCCCATGACTGAGCACCACGCCGCGGTCGCAGATGCTCCGCACCGTGTCGGCCGAGTGGGTCACCAAGAGGATGGTGCGGCCCTCTTTTTGGAACTGGCTGACCCGGTCGAGGCACTTGCGCTGGAAGCGCTCGTCGCCCACCGCCAGAACTTCGTCGATCACCAGGATGTCGGGATCCACGTTGACGGCCACGGCAAAACCGAGCCGGACGGTCATACCCGAGGAGTAGAACTTCACCGGCCCGTCGATGAATTCCTCGAGCTCCGAGAAGTCGACGATGGCGTCGAAGGCCTTGTCCACCTGGCGCTTGGTCATCCCGAGCAGGCAGCCGTTCAGATAGATGTTCTCCCGGCCCGTGAGGTCCATCTGGAACCCGGCCCCGAGCTCCAACAACGCGGCCAGCTTGCCCCGCACCGCCACCTCACCCTTGGTGGGCTGGAGGACGCCGCAGATGCACTTGAGCAGTGTCGACTTCCCCGAGCCGTTGCGGCCGAGGATGCCGACCGTCTCACCTTCGCGCACGGTGAGGGAGACGTCGTTCAGCGCCCAGAAGTCCTCGGTGCTCTTGCGACGGCCCCCATGGATGATGCGCTCCTTCACGGAGTTGTACTGCCCGTGGGCCAGCCGGAAGCGCTTGGACACCCCGCGGACGTCGACGGCGAAGTCGCTCACCTCAGAGCTCCTCCGCGAAGTTGCCCTCCAGGCGGCCGAAGACCGCGAGCGCGATGAGGAAGAGCACGAGGGCGCCGAGAAGGACGGCCAGATCGAGTCCGACGTACCACAGCATCCCGTTCGTGGGCAGCGCGTAGAACGTGGTCTCCACGCCGTTGACCTTGCCGTAGGCCGTGGGCGTCGCATAAATGCAGCGCTGGAAGGTCAGAGATGAGCGGCACCATGGGGTTGAGGAAGTAGACCCAGGTCAAACCCTTCTTCCCGAGCTTGGTCCCGATCTGCTCCTGGTACAGGTACACGATCGGGCAAGCCCAGAACCACGCCGTGAGGATCACCTCAATGAGGTGCTGCGTGTCGCGCAGGTAGACGTTGATCGACGACAGCAAGATGGCGATGGCCGAGGCGAGGACGATGCCGGCGACGAGGGCGAGCAGCATCACCGGCAGATAGGCCCAGTCCGGCCCGTGGTGCAGCGCGATCATGAAGATGACCAGGACGATGCACTGGAAGAAGAAGAAGACGCAGGCCGAGCCGACGGCCGCGAGCGAGAGGATCTCGCGGGGAAAGGAGACCTTCTTCACGATGCCGGCGTTGTTCACCACCACGCCGGTACCCGTGAGCACGCCCAGGGAGAAGAGGTTCCACAGCAGCAGGCCGGCGAAGAGGAAAATGACGAAGTTCGGCGTGTGGTTGCCGAGCACGATCTGGAAGACGAAGAAGTAGATCGCCAACGTCATGGCGGGTGCCACCATCGACCAGACGAGGCCGAGGACCGAGTTCTTGTACTTGACCTTGATCTCGGTGCGGACCAGGTAGACCAAAAGCTCGCGCGACAGCCAGATTTCGCGCAACCGCTTGCGCACGCTGATGGTCGGCGTGACGATGCGCGTTCCCGAGGCTCGGCGGGCGTCGCGCGCGCTGGCGCCGCCTGCCTGCGCCGCCATGGGTGAGCGGTCCGGTACCCGCTCCTCCTCTAACGCGCCTTCGAGTCTTTGGTCCGCGTCCGACGAAGAGGCCGGGACGTCGAGCGCCACGTCTATGGCTTCCCCGCCGCTGTCGTGGCTGCCGAACGGTCGATGACCTTGTCGATGAAGCCGTACTCGCAGGCCTCGTCCGCCGTGAACCAGCGGTCGCGGTCCGAGTCCGTCTCAATGCGCTCGAGGGTCTGTCCGGTGTGGAAGGCGATGCGCTCGGCCATCATCCGCTTGAGATAGATGATCTGCTCGGCCTGGATCGCGATGTCGGCCGCCTGGCCCTGCATGGACCCCGAGGGCTGGTGCATCAAGATTCGTGCGTGCGGCAGGGCGTAGCGCTTGCCCGGCGCGCCGGCACAGAGCAGGAACTGACCCATGCTGGCTGCCAGCCCCACGCAGATCGTCGACACGTCAGGCCGGACGTACTGCATCGTGTCGTAGATGGCCAGGCCGTCGGTGACCGAGCCTCCAGGGCGAGTTGATGTAGACGGAGATGTCCTTCTCGGGGTCCTCCGCCTCCAAGAGGATGAGCTGGGCGCACACGAGGTTCGCTGTGACCTGGTCGATCGCACTTCCGATGAAGACGATCCGCTCCTTGAGCAGCTGCTGGAAGATCCGCCCGCTCGAATCGAGATCGGCGCCTGCGGCCACGATGTGCGTGGCGTCAGATGAATTGGCCATGGCAGGAGGCTAGTGGGCGTCGGGCGCTTCGGTGGGCACAGCGCCGTACACTGCCTGGTCACCCGCACTGCGGGGACCGCTGCGGGCGTGGCGGAATTGGCAGACGCGCCGGGTTTAGGTCCCGGTCCCCGCGAGGGGGTGGAGGTTCGAGTCCTCTCGCCCGCACACCTCGCTCGGTCGTCGGCCGGCGCGGCAGTGCCGGCCGAGACTCCGAGGTCCGCCGCCGCGCCCGGTAGGTTTCGCCGAGATGCCCCACCTCGTCGCCGCGCCGGACAAGTTCCGCGGAACGGCCTCGGCGACGGTGGTGGCGGCCGCGGCCGCTGCTGCTGCCCGCGAGAGGGGGTGGACCGCCGACGAGGTGCCGATGTCCGACGGCGGCGAAGGACTGCTCGATGCCTGCGGCGGCACCCGCCGTGTCACCTCCGTCACCGGCCCGCTCGGTCGGGCCGTCGAGGCGGAATGGCGCGTGCTCGAGGCCCAGTCTCCGCACGATGGCGGGGCCGACGCTCCCCTCACCGCCGTCGTCGAGATGTCCAAGGCGGCGGGCCGCGCCCTCGTGCCGAGGCCGCGGGGCGACGACCCCGTGCGCGCCAGCACGGCCGGGGTCGGCCAGCTGCTCCTGGCCGCCCGAGACGCCGGCGCCCGGCGCATCGTGATCGGCTGTGGGGGTTCTGCGACGACCGATGGCGGCGAGGGCGCGTTCGACGCGGTCGGTTCGCCCGAGGCGCTCCGCGGGGTCGAGCTGGTCGTCGCGTCCGACGTCACGACGCCCTTCACCGAGGCGGCGGCGGTGTTCGGTCCGCAGAAAGGTGCGTCACCGTCCCAGGTCGAGCTGCTCGAACGGCGCCTCCTCGAGGTGGCGGCGCGCTACCAGCGTGAGGTGGGCGTGGACGTCACCACGGTCCCCGGCGCCGGTGCGGCCGGAGGCCTGGCGGGCGGGCTCGTCGCGCTGGGAGCCCGCATTGAGCCGGGTTTCGACTTCGTGGCGGGCCTGGTCGGCCTGGCGGCGCGGCTCGAGGCGGCCGACCTCGTGATGACGGGCGAGGGACACCTCGATCCGCCTTCCTTCGACGGCAAGGTGCCGGGCGGCGTGCTCGCACTGGCGCAGGCGCGCGCTGCGGCTGGGCGACCGCTCGCCGTCTTGTGCGTCGCCGGAGGGGTGGACGCGCCGTTGCTCGCCGAACCGCCCGACGGGATGGAGGTCGTCAGCCTGAGCGCTCGCTTCGGGCGTGCACGGGCACGGGCGGAGACCGCCGCGCTGATTGCGCTGGTGGTCACCGAGGCGCTGGCCCGGTTTTGCCCGTGAAGACCCGCATCGGCCACACTGCAGGTTCCGCGCGGCGGCCTTCGGGCACCGGCGCCGGGCCCTCACCTCAGGGACGAACGGGCCGGCGCGTCGCTGCGGCAGAGCACCGGCACAAGGAGACATGACGATGGGACTGCTCGACGGCAAGGTGGCCGTGGTCACCGGCGCAGGACGAGGTATCGGGCGCGAAGAGGCGCTCATACTGGCTGGCGAGGGCGCACGTGTCGTCGTCAATGACGTCGGTGCCGGGACTGCACGGCGAGGGCGGTGCGGATGTCCACCCGGCCGAAGAGGTCGTCGAGCTCATCAAGAAGAACGGTGGGGAGGCCGCGGTCAACGGCGACGACATCAGTACGTGGGCCGGCGGCAAGGCCGTGGTCGACCAGGCGATCGACACGTTCGGCTCGCTCGACATCCTCGTGAACAACGCGGGGATCCTGCGGGACAAGATGATGTTCAACATGGACGAGTCGGACTGGGACGACGTGATCCGGGTCCACCTCAAGGGACACTTCGCGGCCACCCACCACGCCGTCGGTCTACTGGCGCAACCGCTCGAAGGCCGGTGAGGACGTGACCGGCCGCATCATCAACACGTCGTCGGAGGCCGGCCTCTTCGGCAACGCCGGCCAGGCGAACTACGCGGCCGCCAAGGCGGGCATCGCCGCGCTCACATGGGTCGAGGCGCGCGAGCTCGGCCGCTACGGCGTCACGTCGAACGCCATCGCCCCGCGGGCCCGCACCCGCATGACCGAGACCCTCTTCGGCGGCGACGGCATGGAGGCGAAGGGCGGCTTCGACGCGTGGGACCCGAAGAACATCGCCAACGTCGTGGCGTTCCTCGCCGCGCCGGCGTCCGCAGACATCAACGGCCAGATCCTCGTCGTCTTCGGCGGCGACATCTACGCCATGAGCGCGTTCAAGGCAGTCGGGCAGGTCACGCGCGACGCGGCCTGGACACCCGAGGAGCTCGTCGCGAACAAGGGCGAGCTCTTCAAGGGCATCAGCTCGGGCGTGCCCGACTTCAGCTTCATTTAGGTTCACGCCGCGCGGGTCCGCCGGACCGCCGCGCCGGCGCCGGACCCCGGCCGCGCGCAGCCTCCTGCGGTACGGTGGCGGCGTCGTGACTGAGCAGGCCCTGGAAGCGGACGGCGCCACGGAGCAGGGCGACACGGACGGCACCGCTCCTGCGCCGACGGGCGACGACGTGCATCGCTCGACCGACGTCGAACCCGGCCCCGGCGCGTCTGCCGCAGAGCCAGGCCGACAACAGGACGCGACCTGTCTCGCGTGCACATGCTCTGGGGCGAGTGGCGCCGGCCCCTGACCATCGCCGTCGGGGCGACCGTCGGGTTTTCGCCTCATCGTCACTTGGATCGCCCTCGTCAGCGCCGATGGCGTGCAGTTCCCACACATCGTGGCCCGCCATCCCGGCGTCCTCACCCAGATCCTGACGCAGTGGGATGCCGGCTACTACCTGTCCCTGGCCGCGCACGGGTACCCGGGGCACGTTGCGGCGGCCTCGGTGCAGACCGGCAACCGAGCCTTCTACGCGTTCGGCCCGCTCTATCCGCTCCTCGTCCGGATCACCCACGACGTCTTCGGGTTCGGGTATGCCACGAGCGCCGAGATCGTGAGCACGCTCGGCCTCGTCGTTGCATTGGCCGCGCTGTGGAAGCTGGTCGACCTCGAGGTCGGCCAGCGGGCAGCCGACGGGGCGTGCGTCATGTTGCTGGCCTGGCCGAGCGCCTTCTTCTTGGTCGCCACCTATCCCGAGTCGGTCACGCTGGCGGCGGCCACCGTCGCCTTCTTGGCGGCACGGCGCGGCCACTACGTCGCGGCGGGTTTGCTGGCCGCAGCGGCCGCGATGGGGAAGTACTACCTCGTGCTCCTTCTCGTGCCCCTGGCGCTCGAGGTGTGGTGGGCGCCACGCGACCGCTCGACGTGGCGCTCGGGCCGCGACGTCGCATGGCTCTCACCGTCGCGGGTGACGGCGGCACGACTGACCGCCGTCGCTCGCGCCGACCGTCCTTGCCTTCGTCGCCTGGGTTGCCTACCAACAAGCCCACTTCGGCGAGTGGCTCGCGTTCATCCGCTCCCAGGCCCACTGGAACCGGCACCTCAGCTGGCCCTGGACCTCCATCGGCCACGCCGTGTCCGACCTCGTGCACTGGCGACTGCTCGACACCTCCACGGCATCGGTGGTCGAGCTCTTCGACCTCGTGACGGTGGTGCTCGTCGCCGTCGCCGCGGTGGTGGCCGTGGATCCGCATCCGTCCCTCCTACGGCGTGCTCCTCGGCGCTCGTGTGGTGCGTGTTCACGTTCCAGACGATCCTGCTCTCCGAGAGCCGCGAGGTGCTGGTGCTGTTCCCGTTCTTCGCCGCGCTCGGCGTGTGGGTCGCCCGGCACCAGTGGCGCGAGCGCGCACTGCTGTTCCTGTTCCTCCCCTGCGGCTACTTCCTCCTCGAGCGCTTCGTCACCGGCAAATTCGCCGGGTGAGGCAGGCTGAGGCCGCGGCGACGGCCGCGTTCTCTGGCACGATGGCCCCATGGCACACGACCGGAAGTTCCGCTTCGCCGCGCAGCTGAGCAAGGCCCCGACGGGATCCGGCGCGCTCGTGGGCCGAGCAGGCCCGCAAGGCCGAGGACCTCGGCTACAGCGCACTCTTGATGCCCGACCACTTCGGTGACCAGCTTGCCCCCGTGCCGGCCCTCGCCGCCGTGGCCGCCGCGACGACGACCCTGCGCATGGGGTCGCTCGTCTTCTGCAACGACTACCGCCATCCCTTCGTGCTGGCCAAGGAGGCGGCCACGCTCGACCTCCTGAGTGAGGGGCGCTTCGAGCTGAGCCTCGGCGCGGGCTGGATGCGCACGGACTACGACGAATCCGGCATCGCCTACGACCACCCCGCCGTGCGGGTGTCACGCTTCGAAGAAGCCGTCAAGGTCGTCCAGGGGCTCCTGCGCACCGACGGCCCGTTCCACTTCCACGGCGAGTACTACGAGGTGCTGGGCCACACACTCACGCCGCGACCGGTCCAGACGCCCGGGCCCCCGCTGATCATCGGGGGCGGAGGCAAGCGGGTCCTGTCCTTCGCGGCGCGACACGCCGACATCGTCAGCATCAACGTCAACCTGCGCGAGGGCACCGGCGGGCGCCGAGACCGCGGCCGACGCCACGCCGGAGCGGACCGCGCACGAAGCTCGGCCTGGGTGAAGGAGGCGGCCGGCGCCCGCTTCGACGACCTCGAGCTCAACTCGCTGATCGGCTTCGTCATGGTCACCGACGACGCGCAGGGGCTCGGCCAGCCAGATGGCGCCGGCCTTCGGCATCGACCCCGCCGACGCGCTCCACGTCCCGCTCGCGCTGATCGGCACGCTCGACGAGATGGCCGAGCGAGCTCGAGTGGCGGCGGGCCGAGTACGGCATCTCCTACTGGTCGATCGAGTCCGACGCCTGGGAGACGCTCGCCCCCGTGGTGAGCAAGCTCGCCGGGCACGTGACGATCGCGACGAGTGCGGGCTGGGAGGCGATCGGTCGGCACCGCCAGCTCTGCGGGGAGCGCGTCTTCACCTCGACGCGCCCGTCCATCGGGCCCGAGCGCCACCCGCCGCTGCTGGTGCTCCACGGCTTCCCGACCTCGTCGTTCGACTACGCCGCCGTGCTCGACGGCCTGCGGGCCGGGCGCCGGGTACTGCTCTTCGACATGCTGGGCTACGGGCTCTCGGCCAAGCCCGACCACTCCTACACCATGGCGCTGCAGGCCGACATCGCCGCCGCCTACGTGGCCGCGCTCGGGCCTCGAGCGTCTGGCGCTGCTCACCCACGACATGGGCGACACCGTCGGCGGCGAGCTGCTCGCCCGCCGCGCCGAAGGGTCCTGGCCGGTGGAGGTGACGCGCCGGGTGCTCACCAACGGGAGCATCTACATCGAGCAGGCCCACCTCACCAACGGCCAGCAGCTGCTCTTGAGCCTGCCTGACGCCGTGCTGCCCGACGGCGTGCCCATCGACGCCGTCGTCCATCACCCAGAGCCTGCGCGACACCTTCAGCCCGGACACGCCGCTGGTCCCCCGAGGGCTGGCCCGAGGACCCGGTGCCGGCCGCGGCGGCACAGGTCGTCGCGCGACGACGGCCACCGCATGCTGCCGCGGCTGATCCGCTACATCGAGGAGCGCCGGGCCCACGAGCGGCGCTTCACCGGAGCCATCGAGTCCGACCCTGCGCCCCTGCACGTCGTCTGGGGTCTCGACGATCCCGTCGCAGTCCCGTCCATGGTCGACACGCTGCTGGCGGCGCGCCCCGATGCGACGGCCGTCCGGCTCGACGGCGTCGGCCACTACCCGATGGTCGAGGCGCCCCAGCGCTTTCTCGACGCCGTGCTCCCCGGTCTCGGCTGACCAGACCCGGTCGAGCTGGCCCTCTGACCAACGATCGGCGACGTCAGGCCGGCGCCATCACCTTCAGGTGGCGCACCTCGGCGGGCAGGCTGGCGTAGAGATCCGCCACCAGATCGTCACGCAGCGCGCCGGTGCGCGGGGTCGTCCCAGCGGTTTTCGAACTGGTAGGGGTCGTCGTCGACGTTGTAGAGCTCGCCGGTCGCGATGCCGACTCCCCCCGGGACCGGTGCGCGCCTGGTCGTAGACCACCGGGCACGGGTGGAGGACGGCCTCACCCCACACCTCCTCGAGGCCGTTGGGCTGCCCGGCCGTCGAGGGCTCGTAGACGGTGCACAGCCACCCGTCGCGGTAGACCGAGCGCAGGTGCATGCCGTAGCCGGGGAACTGGCTGTCCCACTCGCACAGCGCACGCTCGCGACCCGGCTCGCCGTTGGCGACGGGGAGGGCGCGGCCCTGCATCCACGGTGCGGCGTCGACCCCGGCGATGGCGCAGAACGTCGGGGCGAGGTCGACCTGGCCGACCGGGTCGGTGACGACCGCCGGGTCGATGCCGGCGGACGGGGCCGGCCGCCACACGAAGGGCAGCCGCATCAGCGCGTCGGTGTGGTACGGGCCCTTGTAGAGGAGGCCGAAGTCGCCCTGCAGCTCCCCGTGGTCGGTGGTGAAGATCACGTCGGTGTCGTCGAGCCATCCCCGCTGGGCCACCGTCTGCAGCACGCGGCCGCAGGCCTCGTCGATGAGCTCGTTCATGACGTGGACCTTGGCGTTGATCTCGCGGATCTGGTCGTGGGTCAGGCGTCGAGGGGACGAAGCCAGCCGGGCCGCCCTTCCATGTTGGGGAACCGGCCGTCCCAGAACGCGAGCCAGTGCGGCGGCTTGCCGCTCGAGCACGGCACGGATGGCGTCGTCGGAGCCCGGATGACCCGGCGGAAGGTCGAGGTCCTGCCACGGCACCCGGGACAGCTCGGAGGCCGGCGGGTCCCACGGGTGATGCGGATCGGGAAATGACATCCAGCAGAACCACGGCTCGTCGGCGCCGAGCGAGTCCAGCCAGTCGACCGTCAGATCGGCGACCCAGTCGGTGTGGTACCACGCCCGTGGGATCGGGTTGTTCTTGGTCTCGGGGGCCAGCGGTGTCGCCACCCGGCTCGGCCTGGAGCAATCCGGCGAAGCTGTGCAGGTGCTCGGGATGGTGCGCCTTCAGCCATCGGCCGTAGTGCGCGATCGGCGTGCTCGCCCCACGCCGCCGCGTGCATGGCCTGCTGTGAGCGCTCGAAACCGCGCCAGGGCCCGGTGTCGCCCCGCGCGACGCGGGCATTCTCCTCGAACTGGTTCTGCGGGTCGAAGCCCGGCTCGAAGTGCGCCTTGCCCAGCAGCGCGGTGCGGTAGCCGGCGGCGTCGTGGAGATACTGGGCGACCGACGGCGCGTCGAGCGGCAGCGGAATGCCGTTGGCCACGACGCCGTGCGTGCGCACGTACTGGCCCGTGAGCATGGTCGAGCGCGCCGGCATGCACACGGTGTTCTGGTTGTAGGCGCGCCGGTAGTTGACGCCGTCGGCGGCCAGGCGGTCCACGACGGGCGTGCGCGCCACCGTGCCGCCGTTGCAGCCCAGGCTGTCGTAGCGCTGTTGGTCGGTCGTGATGAAGAGGATGTTTCGGCGGCGTCGGGCGTCGGCCGGCGCCTCAGGCATCGGCGGTCTCGCCGGCCAGGGCGTTGCGCAGCGGTTCACACGCCAGGAGCACCGTGCGGTCGAGCCCTCGCTCGCGATGGGTGTGCGCCTCCTCGTACGTCGGCGAGGTCACCATGTCGATGAACGCGGCCCGGCTGGGATACGACACCAGCGCCACCAGGTCCCAGTCGTCGCCCTCGGCGTCGCCGATCAGCACGTGCTCGGGGCGTCCCGTCCAGATGACCCGGCCACCCCGCGCCTCGACCATCGCCACGACCTGGTCGCTGTAGTCGCGGTAGGCGGCCGCGCCCGTCGTCCCGGCGCCGGCATCCCCGTGCGCAGCCGACCCCTCCGACCGCTCCGCCTCGCCCCCCTCCGCCTCGGGCCGCGCGAAGTGCAGGAGGTTGATCATGACCACCTCGCCGTCACGGGTGCCGTGTGCGAACTCGGTGAATTGCTCTCTCGTCGGTGTGATCGCCACTCGACTCCCTCCTGGTGCTCCGTTTTCCCAGAGCATGCCATTGCGGCGCCCGGCCGCGGGTCGTCCGACCAGGCTCACTCCGAGGCGAGCATGCGGTGGAGATCGAGCTCGAGCTCCTCCATGAGCTCGAGCGAGCAGCCGCGCTCGCGGCCCCGTGCCCTCGGTGCCCAGGAGCCGCTGCGCGTCGTACGCGCTGACCGGAGCCGCCGCGCAGAGCTCCCACGAAGCTGCCTCGGCATCGCCGTCACCGTCCAGGGCCAGATCAGGGGGCAGCGGTGGCGCCCCGCCGTGTTCGGCCAGCAGCGCCCGCGCCCGGCGCAGCCGTTGGGTCGCGGCGGCAACAAGCACGCCCGCCTCCTCGTCGCGGGCGGCGGGCGGAGGCGGTGGGACCGAGTTCATGCGCTGGGGTCTGTGGTCACGGACCACCGCGACCGGGTAGGGGTCGTCGGGCAGCCACTGTTCCACCTCAATGACGGACTCGCCGACCACCTGGAGGAGCCAGCGCCCGTCGGGCAGCTCAATGGCTTTGGTGATCAGCCCCCTGGTGCCGAGCGCCGCCCGCACGTCTCCGCCCCCGACCTCCGAGCCCCGCTCAATGAGGATGACGCCGAACCTGTGGTCGCCCGCCAGGCTGTCACGCATCAGGGCGCGGTAGCGCGGTTCGAAGACGTGCAGCGGCATGGTCGCCCCGGGGAAGAGCACGGTGGAGAGCGGGAACATGGGAAGGCGGGTCCCGGTCATGCTCCACGATGGCACGGGCGTCCGCGGGGGTGTGGCAAAAGGAACCGGCAGTTCACGCGTGACGCCGAGGTTCAGACGGACGCGACGACGCGAGAAGGACCGGCCTCCTCGACCGGTCCTTGACTCGCATAATGATTCGTTCTGTTTTGTGGGCAGCGCTTTGGTTCCAGCCTACGGCGCAGTAGGTGCGGGGGCCGCCTTGTCGGCCGGCCGGCACACGCACCGGCGCGAGCACGGCCTCGATTCGTACGCCGGGCTTCTGACCTAGCGAGCTGCCATCTGGAGCGTCACCAACGCAGACATCGGTGACGCCGGTCTAACCCGGCGGATCGACCTCCTCGGTCGAGCGTGTCGATGACATCGGCAGCTCCTTTCACTCGAGGCAACGGCGGGTGCTCCAGTTGCCGCTCGCTGCGATCAAGTATCTGCCTCCGCCGCGAGCATGTGAACCCCACGCGAACAGGGTCTTTGCGAAGGTCCTGGTAGGGCGTTGCCAGGTCACGCGAACTTCATCTTCTCGTGATCCGCGTCTTGTGTTCGGCGTTGCTCCGGCCGCCGGGGCTGCGGCCGACGCGGGTCCCCTACGCTCTGGCTCATGGCATTGCCACCCCCGAAGGACAACACCACCGCTCTCGTCACCGGCGCCTCGTCAGGGATCGGCGCGGAGATCGCCCGCGAGCTGGCGCGCCGCGGACACGGCCTGACGCTGGTGGCGCGGCGAGAGGACCGGCTGAAAGCACTGGCGGACGAGATCGCACACTCGCAGCGCGTGCGAACCGAAGTGATCGCGGCGGACGTCGCCGACGCGGGCTCGCGCGCTGAGCTCCCTGACCTGGTGGAGCAACGAGGCCTGACGGTCGACATCCTGGTCAACAACGCCGGCTTTACGACGATGGGCCCGGTCTACCGCGCGGACCATTCGGCTGAAGTCGCCCTGGTCCAGACGAACGTCGAGGCAGTCGTCGACCTGTGCACGCTGTTCGTGTCGGGCATGGTCACCAGGCACCGCGGTGCGGTGTTGAACACGGCCTCGACCGCGGCGTTTCAACCGCTCCCCGGTCAGGCGTGTTACGGCGCGTCCAAGGCCTTCGTGCTGTCCTACGGCCGTGCGCTCGGCGCCGAGCTACGCGGCAAGGGCGTGACGGTCACCACCCTGTGTCCCGGCCCCGTCGAGACGGGCTTCGCCGAGGCCGCCGGCATGACCGACGAGGAAGCGAGCGAGTCGCTTCCGAAATTCATGTGGGTCCCGGCGCCCGAGGTGGCCAAGGCCGCCGTCGACGGGCTCGCGACGGGCCGTGCCGTGGTGATCCCCGGTACGGTCAACCGGGCGGCAGCGGCGCTGGCGCATCTCGCCCCGAAGTCGCTCATCGTCCCGCTGCTGGCGCAACGTCATCCCGCGCTGCATCCGGCGCCAGGGTCCTAGCCGCCCGGCCCGTCGCTCCGATGACGCAGCCACAGCCGGTCAGCGAACTCGACCTCCCCTCCCTCGACACCATCGGGTTGGAGCGCCGCGAGGCCGTCGACGCAATTGCCGTGGCGAGGTCACGGCACTGGTTGGCCCGCACGGACATGGGCTACTCGGTCATGAATCTGCAGGACGTGACCGCGATCCTGCGCGACCAGCGCTTCCATTCGGCGCTGTCCATGATTGAGCAGGCGCCCGAGCTCGAGGCCGCCGAGTACCGGGGCTCACGCGGCGAGTCCATCCTGACCATGGAGGGCGACGCCCACGCACGCCTTCGTCGCCTGGTGGCGCCGGCCTTCACCCCGGCATCGGCAAACCGGCTGCGACCCACCATGCGAGCTGTGGTCGGCGGCTTGGTCGCAGCGGTCGTCGACCGCGGCGCGTGCGAGCTGGTCGCAGACGTCTGCGAGCCCTACCCCATTCCGATCATCTGCGAGCTCTTGGGCGCACCGCCCGAGGACTGGAAGCTGTTCTCGGCCTGGGCCACCGACATCTTTCGCATCTTCAACAACAATCTGGCCGAGGACCTGCCGCTCATTGCGAAGGCCGGTCAGGAGCTCACCGACTACGTGAGCGACATGATCGTCCAACGCCGGGCCGATCCTCGTGACGATCTTCTCAGCGACCTGATCGCCATTGAACAAGAGGGCGATCGGCTCTCGACCGACGAGGTGGCCATGCTGGCGCAGGCGGTGCTCATGGCGGGGACCGACACCACTCGCAACCAGCTTGCCTGCTCGGTCGCGCTCTTCACCGAACATCCCGAGCAATGGGCGCTGCTGGCGGAGCGACCCGAGCTGGCAGGCCGCGCCGTCGAGGAGTCGATGCGCTACCTCGGTGCCGTGCGGGGCACGGCGAGGTTTGCCTCCGTGGACGTCGTGTACCGCGACGTGCTGTTCCCGCAGGGGACGCTCGTGGCGACGTCGCTCGCAGGGGCGAACCGCGACCCCGACGCCTTCGACGATCCCGACGTCTTCGATATCACCCGGGAGCGGACGACCGCCCAGATGACCTTCGGTGCCGGCATCCACTTCTGTATGGGGGCAGCGCTCGCCCGAGCAGAGCTCCAAGAGGCCCTGCCGCTTCTCGCCAGGCGGATGCCCGGCTTGCGACGAACGGGCGACATCGAATGGAAGCCTTCGACATTTGGGATCTGGGGACCGGCGCGGCTGCCGCTGTCCTTCGAGCCGGGGGCCGCGTCGTAGCGCCCTGTAGGCGGGTGCCGAACTCAGGGCCGGTCAGGCCGGCTCAGAGAGAACGGCCGTCGCCTCTCCGACGAGTTTGTCCTCTCCCTCGCCGTTCGACAGGGTCACCGACAAGTCGAGCAGCTTCTCGCCGCCTTCTTGGCGCTTCCCCGTGACCACGATCTTGGACGACAACACCTCGTCGGGCCAGGTCTGGCGGGCGAACCGGACCTGGTAGCGCTGGACGTTCCCGACACCGACGAAATCGGTCGAGCGCGGAGCCCAGCAGTCCCATGGAGAACATGCCGTGGCCAAAGACGCTGGGCTGGCCGGCGGCCTGCGCCTGGACCTCGTCGTGATGCATCGGGTTGAAGTCACCCGACGCGCCGGCGTAGCGGACCAGGTCCGTGCGGGTGAGGGTGTGGGACAGCACCGGCGCCTCGTCCCCGACCTTCACGTCCTCGAAGGACAGCTTCTTCTCACCCATCGTCGTGACCTCCCGTGCACAGTTCCCTCAACCCGCTCAACGCTAGAAAGACAAAGACTCCAGGCCGCATACTCGGCAACCGGATCCTCATGCCCCGAAGAGGTGCAGCCAGTGGTCGATCGACCATGCGTTCCAGGCGTGGGCACCCAGGACCACCACTGACGCCAGGATCATCATGAAGTTCTGTCCCTGCTCGGCCCAGTCCGAGATCATCAAGATGAAGTACATGATGTTGAGCAGGATGCCCGCGAAGGCCGCGACCGGCGTCAAGAAGCCGAGGATCAGGCCCAGGCCGATCGCAAGCTCACCCAGCACGACCACGTAGGCCATCACCTTGGGCCGCGGCACGACCACCGTGTCGAAGCCCGTCTTGACGAAGGCCCACTTGTGCTTCTCCGCCACCGACTGTCCCCACGAAATCCCAGCCCCGCGTTGGAACCAGGCGGCCTTGTCCTTGTGTCGGAAGCTCTCGAACCACCATACGCCCAGGCCGATCCGCAACACGGCCAGCCACTCGGCCGCCGAGAGCCAGGTCGTCGAACTCGTCGCCAACGTCATATGCGGTCTCCCTGGTCCTGGCTTGCCCTAGGCACGGTGAATCAGGTTGAAGCGGGCCGTCACCACCGGCTCGCCGGTCGTGTCGTCGCTCCAGTTGGTCTCCTGCACGATGAACGTCATCGTGCGACCCTTGGACTCCTTCTGGTAAGCGTCGGCGATCCTGCCCTCGCTCACCAGCACATCGCCGACCTGGACCGGGCGGTGATAGATGAACTCCTGTTCGCCGTGGAGGATCAGTCCCCCCTTGGCCATCAGAGGTCCGAGCACCTTGGCCAACGGGCTGCCCCCGGCAGAGGCGTCAGATGGCTGGAGCTCATCGAACTTGCCTGAGAACTCCATCGCGAACGGCCACGTCGGGGGAGCCGGGATGTTGGCGAAACCAGCGTGCCGCGCTGCCTCGGGGTCGTGGTAGATCGGGCTGGAGCTGAGCACGGCGTCGGCAAAGTGCTGCACCGGTCCGCGCTCGACGACGACCGTCGACTTCCCGATTGGTTGCCCGATGATCTCCTTGAGCAGCTCTTCAACCGATGCGGCACCGTCTGCCACCTTGCAGCCTCCTGTCCCCCACCGCCTCGTCCGGACCACGTCGTCATGGCGGGCACCGACCCAGGCCGATGCGGCGCTAACGGTAGCGAAGTCGCCTCGCCCCCGCCCAATCCACCCCGGAGAGGGGCGCCAGGTCCACCGACTCGGTACCATCAGCCGCCGTGCACGGATCCGAGATCTAGCTCCGAGACATCGCAAGGCCCTCTTCCTCCTGTGCCCGATTTCTTCGAAGTGGTCCACACACAGCGTGCGGCGCGCTCGTTCCTCCCCGACGAGGTGGCAGACGAGACCGTGGCTCGCATCCTGAGGGCGGCCACGCACGCACCGAGCGCGGAGAACAGCCAACCCTTCGTCTTCGTCGTGGTGCGTGACCCCGACGTCCGCAAGAGCATCGGCGAGCTGACCGCGCGGCTGTGGCAGGGCGGCGCCCGGGCGGCCGAGGAGGGTCGCCTCTCCCCTGCCTTCCTTCAGGACGTGCACAGCGGAGCCATGGGCGGGATCGCAGCGGCGCCCGTCCTGGTCGTCGTCTGTGGCGACACCCGCCTCACGTTCGCCCCGGCCATGGACGCCTCGGTGTTTCCCGCCGTGCAGAACCTGCTCTTGGCCGCCCATGCGCTCGGTCTGGGCTCCACGTTGACGACGCTGCCGGTCCTGGGTGGTGACGAGCTCTCGAGCCTCCTCGGACTCCCGCCCGAAGTCGTGCCCGTCGCAGTGGTCCCGCTCGGCCATCTCGCCAAGCCGCTGGCGGCGCCCCGCCGCCAGCCCGTGTCCGAGAAGGCACACCTCGACCGCTACGGCAATCCGTTTCCCGCCCCCGAGACCACCTGACGCCGGTGTCAGGCCCGCGGATATGGTGAGCCGGTGCAAGAGCACCGCTACTACGTCGATATCGACGCCACGGTCGATGAGCTGTGGCAACTCTTTTGGGCCCGCATCCCCCACACCAAGTCGGGGGACGTCACGATCGACATCCTCCATCCGGGCGACGCCGTCGGCGAGGGGCTCGTACGTCATTGCACGTTCCGCGTGCCTCGCTACCTCCTGACGGGCGGCAAAGGGCAGTCCTGGGAGTGGCTGACCGAGGTAAAGCCGAAGGAGTCGTGGAAGTACAACGCCGTCGGGCGGCCCATCTGGTCCGAAGCCGAAGGGCACACGCGGCTCGAGGACCTGGGCGACGGCACGACGCGTGTCCATTTCTCCGAGACCTACCACGCCTTCAACCCGTTGCTGCGCGTCCTCCTGGAGAAGCGCGTGCATGCCTTCATCTCCAAGGACAATGACCACCTGATCAAGGAGTCGCTGACGACGGGTGTCCGCCTCCTGCGCGCGGCCAAGGCCAAGGCGGCGGAGAAGGCCGCCGCGAAGGCTGCCGGCGCCGCGTCGCCGTCAGCCGCGGCCGCACCCGCATCGACCGCACCCGCATCCACACCACCTGCATCAGGCGCACCCGACCCCGCGTGACGGTCGTCGACCTCTGGGTCAACGCGCTCAGCGGCACGGCCGCCGAGGCGTTCTTGGGGCGCGCCGGCAATGAGGGCATCCCCGACCTCCTCGGCGGCGACCTCGGTGCCTCGTCCACGCTCACCGAGCTCCTCGGCACCATGGATGCGTGTGGCGTCGATGTCGGGCTGGTCGCACTCGGCCTCTCCGCCGCCGACACCGACGACACCCTCGGCGCTCTTGCCGCGCATCCCGAGCGCCTGCGCGCCGCGCTCGTGGTCGACCGGCCCGACCGGCCCGTGCGCCAGTGCACCCGCCTGCGTGAGCTGGCCGGGCACCCCGCCGTCGCCTTGGTGCGCGTCACACCGCTGGTCGACCAGTACCCGCTCAACGACAAGCTCTACTACCCGGTCTACGAGACGTGCACCGAGCTCGGCCTCCCCGTCTCCGTCAATGTCGGGATCCCCGGTCCGCGCGTGCGGTCCGCGTGCCAGCATCCCGAGCGCCTCGAAGACGTCCTCATCGACTTCAAGGGCCTCACGGTCATCGGCGCCCACATGGGTCACCCCTACGAGTCTCTGCTGATGCAGTACATGTTGAAGTGGCCGGATCTGTACCTGTCCACCTCGGCGTATCTGGCCACGTACATGGACCCGGCGCTGGTGTCGTTCATGGGCTCCACGCGGGGCTTTGGTCGCGTCCTTTTCGCGTCCGACCATCCGTTCCTCCCCATGGAGCGGGCCGTGGCCGCCGCCCGGGATCTCCCGCTCTCCGACGCGGCGGCCGACGCCTACCTCGGCGGGACGGCCGCACGCCTCTTGCACCTCGCCTGAGCGCGGCACCGGATCGCAACCCGTCGGGTCCCGCTACGGTCCACGTCATGGACTTCGGTCGTTTCGGCGTCTGGTGGAGCGGCTCCTGGCAGGTCGCCGACGACCCCGACGCCGACGCGCCGGCGACGCTCGAGACCCTCGGCTTCGGTGCGCTCTGGTCCTCCGGCGGCTTCGAACCCGGACTGTCACCACACTTCGAGCGGCTCCTGGCCGCGACGCGCCGGGTGCATGTCGCGAGCGGCATCGTCAGCGTCTGGGCCGCCTTGCCGGAGGTCGTCGGTCCGGCGGTGGCCGCGCTCGAGGCCACCTACCCGGGTCGCTTCGTCCTCGGGCTCGGCGCCAGCCATCCTGTGCTCACGCCGCACTACGCCCGCCCGTACTCCCAGGTGGTCGCCTACCTCAATGCGCTCGATGCCCTCGACGAGCCGGTCCCGCCCGAGCGCCGCGTCCTGGCGGCGCTCGGCCCGCGCATGCTCGAGTTGGCCGCCGCCCGTGCGGCCGGCGCGCATCCGTACTTCGTCCCCGTCGAGCACACGGCCCGGGCGCGCGAGATCCTCGGCAGCGGTCCGTTCCTCGCACCCGAGGTCGCCGTGGTGCTGCACGCCGACCCCGACTCGGCGCGTCGTCTGGCGCGACGCTACGCCAGCATCTATCTCGACTTGCCCAACTACACGAACAACCTACGGACGTTCGGCTTTGGTGACGATGACATCGGCGGCGGTGGGAGCGACCGCCTCATCGACGCCGTGATCCCGTGGGGCGACGCTGCCACCGTCGCCACCCGTCTGCGCGGGCACCTCGAGGCCGGGGCAGACCATGTATGCGTCCAGGTGATCGCGGACCATCAGGACCTCCCACTCGAGGAGTATCGCGAGCTCGCTGCCGCCCTCGGATGACCCGGGTGCCGAGACGGCGCCGGTGACTCAGTGAACGGGCGTACGCTCCGCCAGTCGCTGCGCCAGCGCGCGGAAGGCACGGCCCCGGTGCGAGAGGGCGTCCTTCTCCCCGGCGTCCATCTGCGCGAACGTCCGCCCGTCGCCACCGTCTCCCCGATCGGGCACGAAGACGGGGTCGTACCCGAATCCGTTCACTCCGCGCGCGAAGGGCGCGATGGATCCCTCCACGACGCCCTCCGCCCACGCTTCGGATCCGTCGGGGAAGGCGACGAGGGCGATCGTCTTGAAGCGGGCGGCGCGCCCACCGCCGTCGTCGTCGAGGGCGGCGAGCGCCAGCAGGAGCTTGGCGACGTTGTCCGCGTAGGTGGCCTCTTCGCCCGCATAGCGGGCCGAGTAGACGCCGGGTGCGCCCCCGAGCGCGTCGACCTCGAGGCCCGTGTCGTCGGCCACGGCGGCGAGACCGGTCGCCGTCACGAGCGCCCGCGCCTTCAGGCGCGCGTTCTCGAGCAGGGTCGCGCCGTCCTCGACGACGTCGGGTACGTCGCGCGGCCGTGGGACCAGCTCGACGGGGAGTGCGGCGGCGAGGACCGCGACGATTTCTTTGACCTTGTCCGGGTTCGCCGACGCCACCACAAGTCGCAACGGGCCGCCCCGCGGCTCATCGCCGCGGTGGCGGCTCGGCCAGCAGGGCGGCCTGCATCCCCGTCAGCTCCTTGATCCCTGCCTCGGCCAGCCCGAGCAGGCTGTCGAGCTCCCCGCGGGTGAAGGCCATGCCCTCGGCCGTGCCCTGCACCTCGACGAAGCGCCCGGCCCCGGTCATCACGACGTTCATGTCGACCTCGGCCGTGGAGTCCTCTTCGTAGGGCAGGTCGAGCATGGGCACCCCCTCGACGATGCCGACGGAGACAGCCGCCACCGAGTCGGTCAACGGATGGGTGCTGATGGTCCCGGCGTCGACCAGGCGTGTGCAGGCGTCGTGCAGGGCGACGTAGGCACCGCAGATGGAGGCCGTGCGCGTGCCGCCGTCGGCCTGCAGCGCGTCACAGTCGACGGTGATCTGCACCTCGCCCAGGGTCACCAGGTCGCACACGGCGCGCAGCGACCGCGCGATGAGGCGCTGGATCTCCTGGGTCCTCCCCGACTGCTTGCCCTTCGCGGCCTCGCGCGAGGCCCGCTCGGGCGTCGACCCCGGAAGCATGGAGTACTCGGCGGTCACCCACCCGCGGCCGGTGCCGCGCATCCAGGGCGGGACGCGCTCTTCGACCGACGCCGTACACAGCACCTTGGTCCGCCCGAACGTCACGAGCACCGAGCCCGGAGCCATGACCGTGTAGTCCCGCTCGAAGGCGACCGGCCGCAGCTGGTCGATCGCGCGCCCGTCCCGGCGCGCCGCACGCGCATCGCCGCTCATATCGTCTCCTCCCACTGGGCTCCTCCCGGGCCAGCTCGCGCCCGGGCCACGGCCGACACCGTAGGCGACGGCTCAGTTGCCGTGGGCGAAGGTCTCGGGATAGGAGTGCGGCGAGGTTTCGAGCGCCGCCTCGACGTCGCGGTAGGTCTTCAGCTCAATGACGTTGCCGCTCGGATCCGCGAGCTTGCCCTTGGTCTGCTCGGTGACCAGTCCCTCGTCGTCGGTCGAGACGGGGCTCACCCACTCCACACCCAGCGTGCCCACGCGCGGCGACCAGCGCGTCGAACTCGTCTCGCCCGAGCGTGACGCCGAAGTGCCGGCATCCGCGCGCCGGCGTCGCGGCGACCTCGTCGGGCCGGTCCTGCAGCGTGACCTGCATGCCGAAGAACCACACGTCGGTGAAGTCGGACCCCACCCGCGCCGCCTGACACCCGAGCACGTGGACGTAGAAGTCGCGCGCCTCGTCCATGTCGCGTCACGGGAATCGACAGGTGGAGGATGGGCTGCACGGAAACCAGCCTACGGCCGCGCCCTTGGGTCCCCGGCGTGCTCTCTCAGGACCTTCCCGCACCGAGGAGCACGCAGTCGGCCATGAAGAGCGGGGTGGACTGGGCGCTCGGCGCGGCGGCCGCTCCGCGGCACGCCGCCAGGGACGCACCCGTCGCCGGCGTCGTCGCCACGACGCCATGCGGCAACTCCCACACCCAGGCGCGGTCCACGTATACCGGCGCACTGCCGATGGCCATGGTGAAGAACCCGGACGCGTACACCGGATCCCGGCTGACGCCGGCGATGACGACTTGGTCGACGTGCCACCGCGCCAGCGCGCCGCGCACCGCAGTGAGCTGGCCCGGCGTCCCTGCCGGCTCGGGCGCGCCGATGAGAGTCAAGTCGGTCAGAATCCGCCGCGGCGACCCCGGGCGGCCGCTGCCGACGGGACCTCCGGTGGCGTTGGGCGTCTTCAATGCCGCGCCGGCGAGTCGGAAGTGCATGCCGCCGGCCGCCTGCCACAGCATGGGTGACGTCGATCCCGACACCGCGAAGGGGACGGTGAGCAGCACGCTGTGCTGCGACAACGAATCGGCGACGTCGCGCACGTACGGAGGGGTGACCACGTGCACGACGCGGAACGGCAGGTTGAAGGTGACGAACACGGGGACCAGCGCGACCAGAGCGACCAGCACCGTGACGCCGGCGCCGACGGCGCGCCGGTGCCGGCGCAGCCAGGAGTCGCCCCGGCGATGCGTCGTGACGAAGGCGTCGACCCCGACCGCGATGAGGAAGGCCGCGAACAGCGCGATGAACGGGGCGAACTGATCCGCCAGGATCTCTTTGAGGACCGGCAGCCTCGAGAGCTGCGCCCAGGGCAGCCACACGTGCGAGAGCCAGGCGGGGCCGCCCACGAGACGCGCCCCGAGCGAGAGCCAGAGGCTCGACGACCGCGAGCACGACCAGGAGCCAGGTCAGAGGACGGCGCCGGCCCACGACCACCGCGGCCACCGCGGCCAGCGCAACGCCGCCGCCGACATAGTCCGCCGGCGGACCGCTGCGACCCAGGTACCCGCCGAACCGTATGTAGTTGTTGGCCATAGCGGCGTAGTTCCCCGGGTTCACGAGTCCGGAGAGGGGGACACCGGTCAAGGGCGCGAGAACGAAGAGCACCCCGGTGACGGACTGGGGACCGGCCTCCCCGTACCACGCCGGGTACGCGAGGACGACGACGACCAGCCCGGCGGCCAGGGCCAGTGTGGGCAGCGCGTGGCCCGCCCGGGGCCGCACCTGGCGCCAGCCCATCACCGTGACCACCACCAGACCGACCGCGACGAAGAGCAGCGACATGACGAAGATCTCGGGCGAAATGAAGAACTGCGCGATGAGCAGCGCGGCCAGCACGAGCCCGTCGCGCCGGACGGAGTGCGCCTGCACGATGACGATCTCGTAGAGGGCCGTGAACACCAGAGGCGGGACCACCAGCACCGCCACCGAGACGTGACCGAAGATCAGCGAGGAGACGATGGCGGCCGAGTACCCGTAGATCAGCGCGGCGGGGATCGCGATGGGCTTCCACGTGACCAGCGGCCGGATGGCGACGAAACAGCCCCACGCGCTGAGCGCGGGCGCCAGCGTCAGCGCGACGTTGGTCGAGACCACCGGCCCGTACAACCAGGTCACTGGTGCGAGAAGCGTGCCGACGAGGAGCCCGGACGTGTTGGAGAGCAGGTTCGCGCCGTTCGGCACGTTCACCACGCCGGTGAAGAACAGGCTGTGCAGATGGGCGATGGCCCAGGCCGGCCATTCGGTGAACCACACCTGCTGCGCCGGATCACCGCAGCCGCACGTCAGGCTGGAGGCCGGGTGGCCGGACCACACGTGCCACCACAGCACGACGGCGGGCACGGCGAATCCGGCAATGACGGCCAGGTGGAAGCCGACGCCGCGCAGCACACGGGCCAGCCCGCGGCGCGGCGCGGGTCTCTGCGGCTCCCAGCCCTCGGCGAGTGGCGCCTCCTCGGAGTCCGGTGGGCCCTCGCCTTCGTCAGCGAGATCGGCCTCGAGCGGCGCGCCGAGCATCCCGTGCGCGGGGTGTGTCGACACGTCCGACCCGCTCGTCACCGCAGGCGAGCGTACTGCGGGACCGTCAACCGCTTTGCGCACGCGTGGATCGCAGCGACGCTCGCGTTCGGCGCGGCCTTCCTAAGATCGCCATGTGCCTGCCCTCCGCCGCTGCGTGGTCGTCGGGGCGGGCGTGCTCGGACTGTCGACGGCCCGGGCCATGGCGCGACGCGGGTGGTCCGTCGAGGTGCTCGAGGCGGCCGGAGACGTCGGCCACCCCGGCGCGGGGTCCAAAGGCGGGGCTCGCATCTTCCGCCTCGGCTATCCCGAGCGGCACTACGTCGAGATGGCGCTTTCGGCACGCGACCTCTGGCACGCCCTCGAACACGAGAGCGGCCGGAGCCTGCTGCATGTCACGGGTCAGCTCACCTTCGGTGACGACGAGACGCTCGACGCGATCGGCGCCGCCATGACGACGTCCGGGGCGGCGTGTGAGCGGCTCAGCCCGGCCGCCGCACGCGCCCGGTACCCCGGCATCGCCATCACCGGTGGCGCGCTCGTCGAACCGGACTCGGGTGTCCTGGCCGCCGACTCGTGCCTGCAGGCGCTCCGCCCGACGGACACCAACGCGCTGCGGACCGGCACCGTCGTCACCGCGCTGCGCGACGTCGCCCGACGGCGTCTGCGTCACGACCGCGAGCGGCGACGAGCAGCGGGCCGACGTGGCCGTTGCCTGTGCCGGACCCGGCACGATGGCGCTGCTCGGTCGCGACGCGCCCGAGACCCCGGTTCGGGCACCGTCACTCCCCCAGGTCGCCTACTTCACGTACGCGACCGAGCAGGCGCGCGCGGTCCCGGTCTTCATTGAGTGGGGCGACGACATGATTTACGGCCTCCCCGTGCCCGGTTCGGGCGCACCGGGCACCATCAAGGTGTCCCATCACACTCCGGTCGGACCGCTCGAGCACTTCGACCCCACGTCTTCGGCGGTGGTCCCCGACGATCCCGCGCTCCTGGCTCGCCTCGTCCATGCGGTCCGCCGCCTCCTTCCGGAGGTCGACCCGGAACCCGTCGCCACCGAGCGGTGCGTCTACGACAACTCGGCCGACTCCGACTTCGTCCTCGACCGGGTGGGCAACGTCGTGGTCGGGTGCGGGACCAGCGGCCATGCGTTCAAGTTCGGCCCGCTCCTCGGCGAGCTCCTCGCCGACCTGGCCGAGGGCACCCGACCCGGTGCCGCCCTCCAGCCCTTCCGCCTGCTGCGGCGCTGACAGGGAGTTGACAGAGCGAGGCGGACGGCACCCGGCCACTACCGTGATGCCAGTGCCCCGCTACGTCGCCCTGCTCCGGAGCGTGAACGTCGCCGGCCACGGCCGCATCGCCATGAACGAGCTCCGCGCCTCCTTCGAGCGCCTGGGCTTCGCCGACGTCACCACCTACATCCAGACGGGGAACGTGCTGTTCACGACGTCGTCGCGCAGCGAACAGGCCGTCGCGGCGGCCATTGAGGAGCAATTGGACGCCGACTTCGGCGACGCGCCCGCCGTCATCGTGCGGTCCGTCCCCGAGCTCGTGCGCATCGGCGGATCGAGCCCGTACGCCAAGGCAGGTGCCACTCCGGCGCGCCACCACGTGACGTTCCTCGCCTCGGCGCCGGCGAAGAAGGCCCTGGCCGCGCTCGACCTGCCACCGAGCGGGCGCGACGAGCTGGTGGTCGACGGGCGGGAGGTCTACGTCTACACGCCGGACGGGTACGCCGGGACCAAGTACACCGGCACGTTCCTCGAACGCCGGCTCGGCGTCGTGAGCACCACGCGCAACTGGAACACCGTCACCAAGCTCTGCGACCTGGCTGGACGCTGAACCGCGCGCCGCGCGTTGGGCCACCCCTAGGATCGCCTCGTGACCGGCGATGCGGCGAGGCGCGACCCGTCGAGCGGCGACCCGAGTGCCACGCCAGTTCCAGCGGGTCACGCGGGCGCAGGCGCGGGCTCGGCGAAACAACCCACATTGAATGCGTCGGTGCGTCGCCGCCGGACCGACCGCGCCTTTTACATCCGGCTCGCGGGCGCCATCCGCCAGAACGAGCGCGCCTTGGAACGCTTGAAGCAATGACGCCCGAGGCAGACGTGCGCGCCGAACCCGAGACCGTCCGACCCATTGAGCTGGCCGATTTCCTTCTGATCGCAGAGGCAGTGCTCGAGACGCCGGCCAAGCGGATCGCGGAGACGTCCAGTCTCCATCTCGCCGACTCCGCCCTGCACGCCCCGTTCGCCTGTTTCGGAGGTGAGGACTTCTACCCCGCGTTCCCGACCAAGGCGGCGGTCCTCTGTGCGCATCTGATCAAGAACCATCCCCTCGAGGACGGGAACGCGCCGGTTGCACTGGTCGTCACCATTGAGTTCTGCCTGCGCAACGGGCACCCGTGGAGGCCGCCGCCCGGAGACGAGGACGGCGCGGTCACGGCGGCACGCATCCTCGAGCTCGCCGCGGCGCCGCTCACCGACGACACCGTGGCCGGCCTCGCCACCTGGGTCGCCGAGCGCACCGGCCTCGCCACCTGAGGGGCAGCGGCCCGCCACCGTAGGGTTGGCGGATGCACCTACGCCCCCGCACGCCTCCGCGTTTCGACGGCCGGGTCGCGGTCGTCACCGGCGCCTCGTCGGGCATCGGCCGCGCCATCGCATTGACCCTGGCGGCGCGCGGCGCGACCGTCATCGGTGTGGCCCGGCGCAAGGAGCTGCTCGACGAGCTGGCCCCTGAGCTGGCTCGCCACAGCCCGGCGAGCGCCACCATCGTGTGCGACCTGGCGGAGACCGATGCCTTCCGCCGCGCGCTCGCCGCGCTGGAGGCCGATCACCAGAGGATCGACATCCTCGTCAACAACGCAGGGATCGACCTGATGCTCCCGGTGCCGGGCGGCGACACCGACACCGTGCGGCGGGTCTTCGACGTGAATTTCTTCGCCGCGGTGGCGGGCACGCTGGCGGTGGTCCCCGGCATGGCCGCGCGCGGCTGGGGGGCGGTCGTCAATGTCTCCTCGGACACGGCGCGCGCACCCGAGCCGCGCCAGGGCGCCTACGCGGCGTCGAAGGCGGCCCTCTCCGCGTTCAGCGAATCGGTGGCCCACGAGGTGGCCGGCCGGGGGGTGCACGTCCACGTGCTCTACCCCGGCTGGGTGCCCACCGCGATGGGGCTGTCGGGCAACGAGGACGGAGGGTCGCTGCCGCCCAAGATGGTGCGCCGCAGCGCCGACCAGGTGGCCACGCTCACAGTCGATCGCATCGGGGGGCCGCTGATGGACATCAACGCGGCACGGCTCCCGCTGCTCGCACCGATCGCGCGAACGCTGGCACCACGCTCCTACGCCAAGGCCATGCGGCGCCTGGCGACCACCTGACACCGACGCCGGCGGCGCCCGGCACCCGCGGCAAACGAGCGCGATGGCGGCCGGCGGGACCGCCGCGGGTCTCTAGAAGTAGATGATGCCCTTGGCCCGCTCGGTGACCTCGTCGAGGTCGTCGGTCCAGGCGCCGGTCGAGAGGTACTTCCACCCGCCGTCGGCCGAGACGACCACGATGGAGGCCGCCTCTCCCTCGGGGAGCGATGTTGCGCACCTGACCGCCCCCGCCAGTGCCGCCCCCGTCGAGATGCCGGCGAAGATCCCCACCTCGATCAGGCGCCGCGTCCACTCGATCGACTCCCGCGGCCGCACGACCGTCTTGCGATCCAACAGCTCCGCGCCGCCGAGGTTCTCGAAGATCGGCGGGATGTAGCCGTCGTCGAGGTTGCGCAGGCCGTCGACCATTTCGCCCGCCGGCGGCTCGACCGCCCAGATCTGGACCTTCTCGCCGAGCTTCTCGCGCAGGAAGCGCCCGACCCCGAGCAGCGTCCCCGACGTGCCGAGGCCCGCCACGAAGTGCGTGATCCCGGGGCAGTCGCGCAGGATCTCGGGACCGGTCCCCTCGTAGTGCGCCCTCGGGTTGGCCGGGTTGCCGTACTGGTAGAGGAACACCCACTCGGGGTGCTCCTCGGCCAGGAGCGCGCGCCATGCGCACCGCGCCGTTGGAGCCCTCGACGCCCGGCGACTCGATGATCTCGGCTCCCCAGAGCTCGAGGAGCTGGCGCCGCTCGACCGAGACGTTGGTCGGCATGACCGCCTTCAGCGTGTAGCCCTTGACCCGGCACACCATGGCGAGGCCGATACCGGTGTTGCCCGACGTCGGCTCCATCAGCACCTGGTCGGGCTTGCCGGGGACGAGCACGCCGGCGCGCTCGGCGTCCTCGACCAGCGAGAGCGCCACGCGGTCCTTGACCGAACCGCCCGGGTTCTGGCCCTCGAGCTTGATGAAGAGGCGCGCGGCGGGGTTGGGGCTCAGTGCGCTGATGTCGACCAGCGGCGTGTTGCCGATGAGATCGAGGACGGAGGGGTACAGCGTCACGGCAGCCGGACCCGTGCCGCGGCGTCAGCCCCCGGCCACGGCGGGGAGGATGGACACCTCCGCGCCGTCGGTGACCGGGGTGTCGAGGCCTTCGAGATAGCGGACGTCGTCGTCGTTGACGTAGATGTTCACGAACTTGTGCAGGGCGCCGTCCTCGGTGAGCACCTGGCCCGCCATGCCGGGGTACTCGGCCACGAGCTTGGAGAGCACCTCGCCGATGGTGGACCCGTCGACGCTGACGACGGAGGCACCACCGGCCTGGCTGCGCAGGACGGTCGGTAGGCGGACATCGACGGCCACGGGGCCTCCTCGCTGGATCTCGGCTGCTCACCGGCCGGCACCGAGGCCGGCCGGACGATTGTTGACTGATTCGGTAACGATTCTACAAGGCCTCACCCCGGTCCCCCCGACCCGGGGGCGACTCGTGCCTAGGCGCTCGCCGAGGGCTCGGGGCAGATCGAGGCCCGGGCACGTCGAGGCCGGGCACGTCGAGGCCGGGCACGTCGACGGGCTCCTCCGCGATCTCGCCGTCGCGGATGGCGTAGCTGCGGACGACCGGATGGGTGTCGCGCAGCGAGACGAGCACGTAGTGCCAGCCGGGGTCGGTCGCCTGCGCCACGTCCGTCGGCGACGGGTAGGCGTCGGTGTGGGTGTGCGAGTGGAAGACCCCCATGATGTCGGCGCCGAGGGCCTGTGCGGCCCGGTCGACCCGCAGCAGGTCCTTGGGGTCGATCTCGTAGACCATGGCCGAGGCGGCCGCGTTCGTCGTGACGAAGAGGTGGGTCGCCTCGTCCCCCTCGTAGGACCCGACCAGGAGGCCGCACGCCTCGTCGGGCAGACCCGAGAGGCAGTGGGCGACCATCTCCATGTAGAGGTCGCGGGCCAGGCGGAGCACCCATGAAGGGTACCCTCGTACCCCTCATGGCCAGGGCGAAGAAGCAGATCGCCAAGCGGGCGGCCGCCCGTGAAGAGCGCGGTGGCGACCGGACGGTCGCCACGAACCGGCGCGCCCGGCGCGAGTACGAGTTCCTCGAGACGTTCGAGGCCGGCATCGTGCTGCAGGGGTCCGAGGTGAAGTCGCTGCGGAGGGCAAGGCCCAACTCAACGAGGCCTACGCCCGGGTCGACGACGGCGAGCTGTGGCTCTTCCAGATGCACATCCCGCCCTGGCAGTTCGCCACCGGCTTCGGCGCCCACGAGCCGGACCGCAAGCGCAAGCTGCTGGTGCACCGGGCGCAGATCGACGAGCTGATGGGCAAGACCCAGCAGCAGTCGCTGACCCTGATCCCCGCGTCGCTCTACTTCCGCGACGGCAAGGCCAAGGTCCAGCTGGCCCTGGCCAAGGGCCGCCGCCTCTACGACAAGCGCAACCTGATCATGGCCCGCGACGCCGAGCGGGAGGCGGCCCGGGCCACCAAGGAGATCGGCCGCTGGGCGGTCTGACGCCCACTGACGAGCGGCCGTCCGGGCCGTAGAATGGTCGGACCGGCCAAAGTGGCCGGGAACCCAGACATGGGGGTGATTGGTTTCGACTTCGGTCGTCAAGGTAGGAGAAGCGAGCCGTGGTCTCCGGAGCCACGTTAAAGAGCCGGAACCAAAAACAAACGCCGAGCAACCCAGCTCGCGCTCGCTGCTTAAGTAGCGACGTCCGGCCGGTCCCCGCCCTACGGATCGGATCACGGGCGTCATTCAGTAGGGCTTACTCAGCGCTTCACACCAACTGAACGCTGAGGACACCTTCGTTGGTTACGGGGCGGCACTGCCGCCGGCAGTTGTGCCGCCCCCGACAATCTCCTGCCGGCTGCGCTCGGAGAAGGCCTATTGCGGCTCCGGAGGACGCGGGTTCGATTCCCGCCACCTCCAAGAACGGCTCGGCTGCATACGTGCAGGTCGGAGCGTTGTTGGAGGTGCACCGACCCCTCGCAGGACACAGCAGGACACGAAAAGACACGCGATCCGTGTCCTGGAGTCTGCGTTGCGTGCTGGAAGCGGCGGCTCCAGATCCGCCCGGCGGGCTCGTTTCTTGATCAGGTAGAGGAACTCCTCACAGCTGTTCCATCGACCCTTCGACAGACTGGAGAGCTCGGGCCCCGATTCCAAATGGCATTCGGTCCGTGGGGCCTGGCGCCGACGGCCGCTGAAGGCCGGAGGCGCCGAACGCTCCCGCTGCCGAAAATTTCTTTCGGGAAATTTTTGTGTCCCGCTGTGTCTCCCTGTCACTCGGTGTGTCTCGCTGGCGTTCACTGGGTACCGCTGGATACCACTCCTGACCTGGGACGTTGTCACACCGACGCTCCACCATGGCCGTCATGGATCCAGACGACCGCGCCATGCTCGAAGCGCTCTTCCGCCACGGGCAGCGACGCCAGATCGATGACTTCTTGGCGCAAGGCGACCGCTGTGGGTGGTGCCGCTGTCCCATCCGACTGCGTGGCTTCGTCGTTTCCGGTCGCCCCGGGGAGCAGGCTGTGACTTTCTCGAGCGCCTCGCGCCCTGACGGCGTCGTCCTCAAGGCCTGTGGCTCTCGGTCCGAGATCCGCTGCCCGTCGTGCGCCACCACGTACCGGGGGGATTCCCGCCACCTCGTCAGGGCCGGGCTCGAAGGCGGCAAGGGTGTCGACGAGACGATTGCCCTGCATCCGGCTGTGTTCATCACCCTGACCGCCCCGAGTTTCGGCGCCGTACACACGATCTCTTAGCGAGGCGACGAGCCGGTCGGGACACCCCTTCTGCCCCGATTGTTACGACTACGAGGGCGCAGTGCTCCAGAACGCGAGCACCCCCGAGCTGTGGCGCCGCACGATGATTTATGCCCAGCGCCAGCTCGCCGCCGTGCTGGGTCGCACGTAAGCCGACGCCGGTCGGATGGCGCGGCTCTCCTTCTGCCGGGTGGCTGAGTTCCAGCGCCGTGGCGTCGTTCACCTGCACGCCATCGTCCGCGCCGACGCTCCGGATGGTTCGATCCCGCCAGTCGACGCCGGACAGCTCGCCCTCTCCTGCCTGCATGCGGCCCACGCCGTCACCTTGGTCCATCCGAGGGGGACTGCGACGTGGGGGACCCAGATTGACGTACAAGTCCTCGAGGAAGGCGACGAGCGGGCCCGCAGCGTGGCCACCTACGTCGCGAAGTACGCCACCAAATCCCACGAGCGACGACCCCCGCCTCGACGCTCCCGTCCGTTCGCTCGCAGACCTCGCATGCCGACGACTGCCCCCACATCTGCACCGCATGGCTGCCACAGGCGCTCGAGCTCGGTGCAGATGCCGCGTTCGCCGACCTGAACCTCGATCGTCACGCCCATCGCCTCGGTTACGGGGGGCACTTCCTCACGAAGTCGCGCGGCTATTCGACGACCTTCGGCGCCTTGCGTGACGCTCGGGCCCAGTCGGCGCGAGGCCCGTCGCTTTGGAGGCGACGTCCCGGCACACCAATCGGTCGAGGGCCATTGGCACGCAGTCGGGGCGGGCTGGGCCAACAAGGGCGAATCGCTCTTCGCCGCCAGCCAGCAACGAAAGCGGGCCGAGGAGAAGAGAGAAGCGGAGTTCGAGTGGTACACCCGGTCGGAGTAGCACTCTGTTCAGAGGCCAAACCGCCGAAGGCGGTGCGGCAGCGCGTTGCCGATCGACGTACAAGCACGAGCGGGCCGGCATGAGCTCCATCGACAAGCAGCCGAACGGGCGCTGGCGTGCCCGCTACCGAAACAAGGCCGGCCGCTCGCACTCCAAGACATTCGACCGCAAAGCCGATGCCCAGAGCTACCTCGACGACGTCGGTCACGACATACGCCGGGGTCAGTGGATCGACCCGAAGCTGGCGCGCACTCCCTTCGAACAGTGGGCCGCCCGGTGGTGGGCGACGACCACGAAGCTGCGTCCGACAACTCGTCGAGGGTACTGGGGCATGCTCCAGCGTCATGTGCGCCCCTACTTCGAGGGGTGGCCGTTGTCGGAGATCGGCTACATGGACGTGGAGGAGTTCATCACGCATCTGCTCCGTCTGGGCCTCTCGCCGAAGTACACGAGGGACTGCGTCTCGGTCCTCTCGCTGGTGATGAAGAGCGCCGTCCGAGCCAATCTGCGCAAGGACAACCCGGCGGCGGACCACAACATCCCGCTCCCCCGACGCAAGCTCCACGAGGGCGACGTGCTGAACATGGAGCAGATCCACCTGTTAGTCGCTCATGTGAAGGACCCGTACAAACCCGCCGTGTGGCTGCTCATGCTGGCGGGACTTCGACCGGCCGAGCTCTGCGGTCTGCGTGTGTGCGACGTCGACTTCACAAAGCACGTCGTTCACGTAAGCCAAACGGTGCTTCCCGTGCACTCCTTCGACACTGAAGGTTTCGGGCTCGTCACCGGGCCTCCCAAGACGTCGGCCGGCGACCGGCGCATCCCTATCCCGGCCTGGCTCTGCGACGACCTGGCGGCGATCGTCACAGCTCGCCGGCGTCGAGATTGTGGGGGCTGCAGGTCGAGCAGCAAGGAGCCCTTGTTCCAGACCCGCTACGGCAATCCACTCAACCGGGACAAGCTGCGCGAGAAGGTGATCCGGCCCGCACTACGGGAAGCCGGCCTACCCGAGAGCTTCCGCACCTACGACCTGCGGCACTCGCATGCCTCGGTGATGATCGACCTGGGCGTGAACCTGCTCGCTCTGGCGCAGCGGATGGGGCACAGCGACTCGGCCATGACGCTTCGACTCTACGGCCACCTCTTCGAAGGGACCCAGGTGCAGCTGAGCGAGAAGATCGACGAGCTTCGGGCGGCGACCGAACCGAAGGACGGGACCGTCGTGCCCTTCAGAGCAACGGTTAGCGAGTCGCTGTAGTCACGTTGCCTCAAAACCGCGGCCTGATCAGTCCACCTGCGCCACGTCGATGATGTCAACGAATTCTCCGTCAAACACTCTGCGATAGAACACGGTGACGCCGTCAGTGCCAGGGATCTCCGCATAGCGAACCTCGTAGTGCGGCAGATCGGACAACTCGGGGAAAGGAACGCTCGGTGCTCGCCAAGGCGCAGTGTCAAGTTCCGAAACCCAAGCGGTGATGCGTTGCCAAGTCGAATACGGCGGGTTCTCACGCTGAGCCCATTCCTCTAGGGCTCGAGTATCTCGCAGGGGCACCGTCAGGCAGAACGGATGATGCCGGAGCCGTACCTGTCGTCAAGCTCTTTGAGCTTGCGGCGGAGATCGAGGAGATATTGGTCGTTCCGGATCAGGCGGGCACCCGCAGCACGGCTCGCCTCGTACCAGCGCTCGACCAGCGCACGAACGGAGTCCTCGTCGCCAGCCAGCCAGGCCTGCGTTGGCGTCCGTCCGCCGAGTTCCTCGTAGCTGACGAGGTTCCACCACTTTGTTTGCTCAGCCGAAGTCAGGCCAATTTCCCCGAGGAGATGGTTTAACGCCGCGGCCTGGCGCTGCCGCTCGACATCCGAAGGAGGGTTTGGACCGTCTGGCACAGGTCCCAATTGTACGCACAGCGCCAGATCAAGCAGCGTTGTTTCTGGCAGGGTGATCCGACCGACCACCGACCCCCGGGGAGTGGCTCCAGTGTGACCCCTCCCCGGTGATCGGTGTCAGTGTGATGGAGGCCTCGGTCTGCGTATCGTGTCCACGAGCTTGCGCCAGCCTTTTGCGATCTGTTGTCCCTTCCAGGCTTGCGCTTCCGCCATCCCCGCCGCCGCCTCTCGGAGGCGTGTTGGCGGTTCGGCGGCGAGGTCGGGAGCCTCAGCCTTACTCTCGTGCTCCCCATTGGGGTCGCCATCGGCCGGGGTCATGAGCCCCGAGACTATCCAGCATGTTGCACGCGACCTCCAAGGGCCGATCAGGCACTGGAGGTGACTCGCCTACCCGGCAGCGTTAGGGGACAGGGGATCTGCCTACTCGAACGCTTTGAAGACCGATTTATAGATACGGTCCTACTCGGTACTGATCTTCTCGGGCCTTTCCAGGCTGGCCGTCATGGAACAGGAGTGGCCTGGAGTTGGTGGGAGTAGACCATCCTGAAGCACCGCCCGCGACCGGGGCCCGGGCTAGTGAATGGTGCCGATAGCGCTGTTGATCACGCCGTCTAGAGCGGTTGGTTGAGGCAGGATTTCCCACACGCCCCAGGGTGCGTACTGCAGCACTCTTTGACGATCGATTTGTCGCTGGAAATGGCAGCGCTCTGAAGATCGGGTATCAGGAGACGGATCGGACACAATCGGTGCGGTGACAACGTGGACCAGCGCGTACCAACGGATGCCAGCGAGTACCTCTGCGTCCCACGTTCGTCGCAGCTAGTGTCACAAATATGCCGTTGAACAGGGCTTCTAGGAATGGACTTCCACCGTTCGATTCCTGTGCCGACACTCAGCAGGACGCCGCAAGATGCCTGTCGCGGGTCACTGGAAGAACACGCCTCCCCACGGCTCAGCGCGAGGAGCCGCCTAACCTCCGTGGTCTGAAGCTCCCCCGAGTGCGGAGGTCGCTGCAGGCCGCGACCGATCGCTCGGTGTTGGCACCCACAGCAGTAAACACACCACCTCGACGTCCTAGCCCTGGAGCACGATCACGATGCCAGCTCCAGCAGGAGGATCCGCCGTCCCCAAAGCTTCCGCGGAGTCGACGGCGGCTACACCAATCTGTCCCGGTGCCAGGTCGGCGAACGCCGCCGCTGGACCCTGATGAAGGACGGTGATATTCCTGCCGCCGAGTCTGGCCGCGACCTCGCTGGCCATCCGAGAGGCAGCGCCCAGCGGCGCATCTCTCATCGCGGGAGCTTGCGCCAGGACGACTCCTCTGATTTTCTCGACCTCGCCGATGAACAGCGCCACGGGATCGGAAATCGACTCGGCAACGGCTTTTGCGGGACTGTCAAGGGTGGGGAACCATGGAACGCGGGATTGTCCCACAAGCACGAACGATGGCTCGTGCTCCACCGCGGCATTGACAATCCCTTCGGCAAACGAACTGTGAACGAGTAGTGCTGGATCTATATCCACACCGTTCGCATACCCCACAGTTCGGAGCTCCGCCAACTCAGACTCACGTGCTCGCTTGGCCTCGGGAGGGCAACTCAGCAGGCCGCGGACGATCCCACCATCTGGGCCAGCGATACTCGAGCCGATCGCGAATCCGACCTTTGCCTGGCGGGGATCGTCCAAAACCACCAGCACATGCTTGCCGATACCGCGGTCCTTTATATCCGGCACTGGTACGACGACCTTGACCCGATCGATGGTCAGCGTTGCCACGAGGATCGAGACCAATATCAACACGAGAACGGCATTGACGACTGACTGATCGAACAAGCCGATGTTGAACCCGACAACAGTCGCGGCAAGAGTCGCCGCTGCTTGCGGGATTGTGAGCCCGAGCATCAGGAGCGATTCGCTGCCGGTGAGGTGCAACGGGCGCTTCGCTATCACGACAGCGAGGCCCTTCCCACCGATGGCGGCAACGATAAACAGGCCAGCGAGCTTCAGCGTCTCTGGCTGAACCATGACTCTCGGTTGCAGCAGCATGCCTACCGAGATAAGGAAAATCGGAACGAACAATGCCTGTCCGAACAGGTCGATCCCGTCCATCAAGGAACTCTCGGTCGGCACTAGGCGGTTCAGGCCGAGGCCAGCGAAGAACGCCCCGACGATTCCCTCGATACCAAGGCTCGCGGCAAGGGTCGCGGCAGCCAGAAATGATACGACCGTAAGGAGATAGCGGACAACGCGGTCTGTGCCCAGAAAGCGGAAGGCGAATGCAACGATCCTCGGCAAGACAAGCAAGCAGAAGATCGCCAGCACAACGAGGCCGAAGACGATCTGCAAGCCAATCGACGTTGGAGAACCGCCCTTCACCTGAGAGCCGGCAACGAAGGCGAGCACTACCAAGGAGGCCGTGTCGGTGATCACCGTCGCACCAACCGCCGTAGCGACTCCGCGATGCGTCGAGAGACCCGCGTTTCGCACTGCAGGGTAAGTCAACAGCGTATGCGAGGCCATCAGCGATCCCAGCAAAACTGCTGCCGGCGTCGACCAGCTGAGCGAGAAGCCCACCGATGTTCCGAACAGCAGCGGGATCGCGAATGCCGCTATCCCAAACCGCACAACCGAACGGCGGTGCTGGCTGACCAACCTAAGATCCAGTTCCACCCCTGCCTGGAACATGAGGTAGAGCAAACCCAGCTGTCCGAGCTCGGGCACAGTCGTGTTCCCTGCTCCAATCAGGTTCAAGGAGTTGGGCCCGATTAAGTAGCCGCCGACTAACAATCCGATTATCCCGGGTAGGCGGGCGCGCTCCAGCAGCGGAGGAGCGACAATCACCACGAGGAACAGAGCGAGGAACTCCCAGGCGGCACCGCTCGGCGCGCTGATGGTAATGCCGGCAAGAGAAAGGACGGCAGGGGTGGGAATCATTGCCCCGTGCGAAGCAGCGGAATCGACTTCTCTGCATTTGCTGCCGCGGAGCCGACCCAGCGTTGAAGCATGTCGTTAATGGTCCCGTCGGCGGTGAAGGCTCGAATGGCCGAATCGACGGCTTCGGTATTCTGCGAGCCTTTCGGTAGGGCGGCGGCGATCAACTCGGGCTCAGCCAATTGTGCGACCGCACGAAGACGTCCGTGCGAGCGGTTTGCGGTCACGACTGCCAGTGGCAGATCGAACAGAAAGGCGTCGATCTGTCCATCCTCGAGCGCGGACGTTATCGCCAAGTTGCTCCCGTAGACCCGCACGGGACGGCTCGGAACAATCACCGAGGAGACTAGGCCGACGAAGGTCGTGCCGCGAACAACGCCCCACCTCAGCCGCCGCGCTGTTTCGAGGTCTGAGACGTTCGTGCTCTTCGCGCGCCACGACCGTCGGAGGCGAGTCGAGGTAAGGGGTAGAGAAGTTCAGCGACTCGGCCCTTTTACTCGTCGGAGTGATCAGATCCAGCGCCAAGTCTGCGCGGTCGATATGCCCCTCAACGATTCGGTGGAAGCTCTCGATCTCGATACGAAGGGAGTGGAGTCCAAACCGGTCTTCGAGCAGCCTGGCCAGTTCGTACTCGAAACCTCCCGTCACTCGGCCAGGCGTGCCTTCCCAGAACCCGGGGCTCGGGATATCAGCAGTCACCACGGTAAGCGTGCCGGCGGTATGGGGAGTGAACGTGCCCGCCGCCGGCGATGTGGTCCTGTCCCCGCAAGCCGCCAGTACCATCACCGCTACCAGCAACAGCACCACCGTCCGGAGCGGCCGTGGTGCTCGGCGCATACTCAACGCATAATATCGCCGGCCAAGTAACGACCAATGGGTCAGGTCAGCCCGTGGATGGTGGTCGGCAAGTTTGATCATTGGCGCTGCAGCGGGCCAACCACCGCTAAGGGTCTACGGCAGGACAATACGGCGCATAGTAGCCCGCAGTGTGGACGTCGCCGAGGATGGCGCCGCGCGATTCTTCGAGGTGGTCCTCCTACACATACCCGGCGGGAATCGTCCTCGTGATGAGCGGACGCGGAAAGCGAAAGACCGGCACCGAGCCATCGCGACCCGCTCGGCTCCTCGATCGCACCAGTCCCAATCTTGTAGCTACGTTGCTTGTTCTGATTGCGGGCGTCACCGAGATAGCCGGTCATAGCGGCGGTCTCTATTGGCTCGTGCCAGCGGTCATCCTCGCTCTCGCCGGCGGTTCGGCACACGCGTGGTTGTTCCTCATTTCGGATCCGGTTTGAAGTCGGGGCTGGTAACCCCGAAGTGCCTACGTCGTTCCGGGGCAGCTAAGAACCCTGATTCCAGCGAAGTTCTGGCTCGCACATCGATCAAATCCTGCGCATCCAGAACGGCCTCGGCGCGACACGAAAACGGTACAACGACACCGAAAAGACACAGAATTGCGGTCAATGGCGGCCATTGCCGGCAACTGACGGGCACCGCGTTTCCCCGTCCAGAGGATGTAGAGGACACCTGGCCTCGGCGTACACATTTGCGGCTAGGTCGGTTCGATTCCCGCCACCTCCACGACGGCCCTACCCGCGAATATGCAGGTAGGGCACTAGTAATTCTATGGATTCACGCCAGCACACCCCTGAAGGGCACGAAAAGGGCACACGAGCGTCGCTGCTGCCGTCGTCATGACGTCTCCTACCGTGATGCTCTCGCCGATCTCCAATCTCCTCGCGACCATCAATCAACGCCCGCGGAAGGTGACCGTTCTTGTGCACGAGGCGTTCATCACGAGCTCGAGCAACCCCTCCGAGCCCAACTTCCACATCAAGGTGACCCACCTGTCCCCAAATTCGGGGAGATCGAAATCACTCACATCTGGTTCGAGCGAGCTGACGAAGACGGCGGAAAGATCCACATCATGAATCCCCAACGTCCCCTCCCGGCGCGGCTTCGCTTGGATGGACAACTCGAAACCTGGGTCCCGGTGTCCCAGACTCCGGGAGTGCTGGACTGGGCGACACGTTTTCGGGTGAAGCCGACTAGCGGTGACGTCATCAAGTCCCGCCTCAACAAATCAGTGCCCGCCGCGGGCTACGTGGCCGGCGGCGGGGAGACGCCCTATGGCACCGGACCGTTGACCACTATTACGACCAGTGCATCCGGAGCTCCTCCGAGCTCATTCGAGGTATGGAACATCGGAGCTGGACCATCGACGAGCGCTTCTGCGGTCTACGAACCAGCGCCGGACAACGAACCCGAGGATTAGGCAGCACTCCCCCGCCGCATCGCCCGCCGCTCGTGCTGCGTCGTCCCGCCCCACATGCCGGCCAGATTCTTAGGGGTCGCCCCCAGCGCATCTCCCAAACGGCCGTTGACCGGGGAGGTGCTCGGAGTTACGCTCCGCGCAGTCTCGATCGGAAAATCCGAGAGACGATCTCACCGGGGGGTTGATGTGGGCAAGCGTGCACTTTTCGTCATCGCGACACTTGTAGTGGTGTCGCCTTTGTTCGTCGTAATCGAAAGCGGACCAGCGGGCGCGGTGATCCTGCCGGGGACGGTGAAATGCAGCCCGGCCGGCGGCGTCTGGAACGGGACTATTCAGTTCACACCGCCACTCTTCAATGGCGGAGCTGCGACCGTGGAGAAAATGGTCGTCAGTGCGAGCCTCGGCAGCACGACCAGCCCATGCATCCCCTCTGTCGCAAGCGTCGGGCCCGTTATCGGAGCCATCACCGGAGGGATCGGCTTCAGTATGACCGGAGCGAACAACTGCGCCACCGTCTTCAGCGGATCGGCTCTGCCTGCCCCGATTACAGGATCCAAGTTCAAGATGACCTGGACGACTCCGTCTGGAGCCACAGCGACCATTTGGAAGCAGCCCTCGAACTTCACCTTCGTGGGAGCTGCCACCATGTCCAAGATCACCATCACCAACGGGACGGTGACCGGCTCCTTCGCGCCATTCGCCAACCCCATCGCCGTCCTCAAAGATGTAGGTTGGCCAACGACCATCGCTGCTGCGTGCGCGTCGACCTCGGGATTGAGCAGCCTCACTCTCGGAATGTCCAAGGGCAAGTGGTGATCTGATCGACCGCGGTGTCCCGAGGGACGATTGGCCAAACCCGCAGAGTGCCAGCGGCTCTTTGCTCCCAGCGGCGCGACCAGCGGGAAGATCAAGGTGACTACGTCCGGAGGAAAGGTAAAGACGGCTACTGCATTCATGGTGACCTAAGGAAGTCAAAGACGCTTGCCAGAGCGGGGCCTGGCAGAGATGGCAAGAGCTCGTCGAACCAAGATTGCCACCAACGGGCTACCGGGGGTGTCTCACTTGTCTCTGATTCGGGGACAACGTGTGGCCTGGACGCAGAGATCCGAACCGGCCGCTTGACTTCGTACAGTCGTGGGATGTCTAGTGTCCAGGAGGCGCAGAACCAATCCTCTCTCCGCTCTTAACTCATGCCCGCCAGATAACCGCTGGTGTGGCGGCCACTTTTCGCCTTGGTTCTGCAACAGGTGAAGGCAGGAGGAACGCCGTGCACTGTATCCCAATCCTTCGTTTGTGCCGTGCGACTCTTCTTGGCGTAGTCGTGGCGGGTTGCTCTCTTGCAGTTAGTGCAGTCCCTCCGATTGAGGCTCTTCCTGCTGCCGCCGGAACGCACGGCAACTCGGTCACTGCCTTCTACGGTAACTATTTCCCATTGGGCATCACTTCGGGTCCCGACGGCGCACTGTGGTTCACCAACTACCAGAACAACGTCATCGGGCGCATGACGACGTCAGGTGTCACAAACTATTTCTCAAGTCCACAGATAGACGAACCGTATTCGATCGCATCCGGTTCTGACGGCGCCCTTTGGTTCACGAATGGTGGAAACAACTCGATCGGACGAATTACAACCTCGGGTACTGTCTCCGACTACACCGGCGTTGGTATCGACAAACCGATGGGCATCACAGCGGGTCCCGACGGCGCACTGTGGTTCGCCAACGAGGGAAACAACTCCATTGGACGGATCACGACGTCGGGTCAACTAACCAGATACGCCGGAGCTGGTATCGACGAGCCCATCGGCATCACGACAGGGCCTGACGGGAAGCTCTGGTTCACGAATCGGGGGAACAATTCGATCGGACGAATCACGACGTCGGGCCGGGTCTCCAACCATAAAGGAGTCGGCGTCGACATGCCCGCCGGTATCACGACGGGACCAGACGGCGCCCTATGGTTTACCAACCAAGCAAACAACTCCATCGGGCGGATCACCACGAGTGGCAGCGTGCATCAATTCGGATCCCGCGGAATAAACAGTCCCAATGACATTTTCCCTGGGCCTGACGGCGCGTTGTGGTTCACAAATGGGGGCCTCGCCCATGACATTGGACGCATCACGACCGCTGGAGTAGTCACCACCTACAAAGACCCCACCATCTCCAATGCTCAAGCAATCACCGAAGGTTCAGATGGAGCCCTATGGTTCGTCAACCGAGACAGCAGTTCGATCGGTCGAATCACGACTGCCGGGGTCGTGAGCAACTATTTGGGGAGTGGTATTTCCGCGTCGACGAGCATCACTTCTGGACCCGATGGTGCGCTCTGGTTCACGAACTACGGGGACAGTTCCATCGGGTCCATCACGACGGCTGGTTCGGTTTCCTACTTCAGCGGTAACGGCATCGATCAGCCCTGGTCCATAACAGTGGGCTCAGATGGTGCACTCTGGTTCACCAACAGAGGAAACAGCACAATAGGTCGCATAACGACCTCGGGCGTCGTAACCGACTACTCCATCGGGCCCGACACGCCATGGGAAATCACCTCTGGACCAGACGGCGCGCTTTGGTTCACGAGCGTTGACAACGACTCGATCGGCCGTATCAGCACGTCTGGCCTCGTAACCAACTACACGGAGTCCGACCTCGATGCGTTGCAGGGCATTACAGCCGGTCCGGACGGAAACCTTTGGTTCACGAATGGCGATTCAATTGGCAGGATCACCACGTCGGGCGTGATCACCACCTTCACCAGCTCAGAGGTTCAAGATCCAATTTCGATCACGACCGGTCCGGACGGAGCACTCTGGTTCACCAACGGACAGCAATCGATTGGTCGCATCACAACGTCAGGTGTGATATCGAGCTTCACTGATCCAAAGCAATACGGCTACTATGGGATCACTTCAGGACCCGATGGGAATCTGTGGATCGTTGGCTTTAAGGCGGCTACCTCCCTGCAGGGCGTAGTCCAACGAGTGACGACCGCCGGAGTCTTCACGACCTATCGAGGACCGGGCATCGACAGCCCGTTTCAAATCGTTTCAGGGTCCGACGGCAACCTCTGGTTTACGAACTATTTGAGTAACTCGGTCGGGCGCATCACTCCGACACCCTCAAGCTAGTTCCGAAGCGAAAACACCAGAGATCGTTTGCACATCTCCCGCGGCCATCGGACCCAAACCCCAAACCACTCAAGCAAATCCGAGCACTTCTCGATTCGGGACTGGCTCGGCAACGCGCCTAACAACGATCCGCGGTCTGACGTCGCCTCATGCAAAGGCGCTTCGGTCTCTTTGATTCCCGACACCTCCAAGAACGGCTTAGTTGTGACTGCAGACCAGGACGTTGTTGGAGTGCACCGGAGCGGCAGAGCTCCGACACGTACCTCGATGCTGATGATGTCCCTACAGCGGAGTGGTCGTAGCTCAGGGGGTCCAGTCAACCAGTAGGTCGGGGAGCGGGCCTTCGGGCGGAGCGCCCAGGTCGACGCCAGTCACATCCTTGACTTGGCCACGAAACCAGACGGTGAACTCGTCGCCGGAGGTGGCGAGTTCCGTGAACGACTTCTCGATGTCGGGAGCCTCGAACCACACCACCATGAAGCTCCCCATCGGAGTCTCCTGCAGAGCCCACGTCTCCCGGGCAAGTCCCGTCCTCGCCGCCTGAGCCTCGAACCCCTTGCGGCGCTCCCCCATGCACGCGGCCGCGAAGTCCCTTCCTTCTTGTTCTTTCCCGGGAAGGATCGGGAACACGCCATTGAACACTGCCATCGGGCTCTCCTCCTGTTGTTCGTTGATGTCGGGTCATGTCGAGGGGCCAGACCGTCTCTTACATGACAGTGTTATGCATAACACGATGATGGACCGAATGTCAATGACGGTGTTATGGATACGCTGTCGTGCGTGCCGCCCCGGTCTGCCGACCCTCATCTGCGCGAACGGATCATCAACACCGCGGCGCGGCTGCTGGCGACTGAGGGCGCCGTGTCGGCGCGGCGCTTGGCCCGCGAGCTGGGCACGTCGACGATGGTCGTCTATACCCATTTCGGCGGGATGGACGAGCTGACCCGACAGGTGATGCGCCGCGGGTTCGAAGATTTCGGAACCGAGCTGGACCGCGGCGCGGTCACTGACGATGCCGTCGCCGACTGGATGACCTACCTCTGGAGCTACCGCCGCTTCGCGCTGCGTGAACCCCACCTCTACGCGGTGATGTTCGGTCCTGGGCTGGCCGCGTTCAGGCTCGGTGATCCCGCCGACCTCGATGCGGCTCGGTCCACCTTCGTCTCGCTCCTCCGTCGCATCCACGCCTGCGTCGACGCCGGCCAGATGGGAGGTCGACGACGTCACCACAGCCGGCGAAGCTGTCTGGTCCGGTGTGCACGGCCATTCCACGCTCGAGCTCACCGGGTTCTTCGGTGCTGTCGGCCGCGACCCGGTGCGCTCGTACAGCGAGATCCTCACCAGAATGTCGATCGGCCTCGGCGACGACGCCGGAACGACCGCTCGCTCGCTTTCAACCGCCAGACGGCGGGCCGTCCGCGCAGACCGAGCCGAGGCCGCGTCGGCACGATGAGCGGTGCCGCGACCCGGGGTCGCAGCGACAGCAGCGCTGCCGCGTCTGACGTGTTTCCTCTTATGCGACCCATTCCGCAACGCCCGTGTCGATCCGGGTGAGGTCTCTAGAATCCTCGTATGTCTATGGAAAAGGTGGCCGCAATGAGAAGGCGGCCACTCTCGGCAGCAGCTTTTGCGGTTTCCTCGATTTCTACGGCGTCGCGATTGCGAGAATGGCTCAAATGGGAGCTGGAACGCTCACTTGCAGGAGTTGTCACTTCTTCATCAATGTTTGGTCGGCGAACGCCCGCGCAGCTTCGCCCGTTGTACGATCGACATTTCATAGCGCGAGCGCGGCCTGAGCCGCCGGAGAACGTCTTGTCTGCCCTTGTATCAGCATTGCCCGACGCGGAGGAACTTTCGCGGCCACGACCAATCGCCCTTTCTTTCCAGCACGTCACGCATCGCTACGGGCTCCGGACTGCCCTCGACGGGTTGGATCTGGAGGTTCCCCAGGGTGAAGTGCTTGCGCTCCTCGGGCCGAACGGGGCTGGCAAGTCGACCACCATTTCCGCGCTGCTCGGTCTGATCCGACCGCAGGAAGGCCGCATTGAGGTTCTTGGCAGCGATCCACGCCGGTCGGTGGCCAACGGCCGAGTCGGTGCCATGCTTCAGTCCGGATCAGGCATCGGCCTCCCCCCCGGTGTCCGAGTTGACCAGGCTCTCCGCATGGTCCGGCGGCTTTACCCCCGGCCGGCGCCGCTCGACCAGATCGTCGAACGCGCGGACATCGGTATGCTGCTGCGCCGACGAACCGATCGCCTTTCAGGCGGCGAGGCGCAGCGGGTCCGTTTCGCCATTGCGATCGCAGGCGACCCCGAGGTCGTGTTCCTCGACGAACCAACGTCCGCTATGGACGTGGAATCCCGCCAGGGCTTCTGGCGCATGATGCGAGACTTCGGAAACGAGGGGCGGACAGTGCTTTTTGCCACCCATCAGCTGGCCGAGGCGGACGAGATCGCCGATCGCGTGGTCGTCCTCAACCACGGCAAGGTGGTGGCAGACGGACCCGGTGCCACCCTCAAGGCCGCTGTGGCTACCCGGCGGCTCCGCTTCGTCACGGACCGGCCGGACCGCATGCAGCTCTCCGATCTTGACGGCGTCACGGAAGTTACCGTTTGCGGCACAGGCGTCTCGATCGACTCGCTCGATGCCGACGCCACTCTCCGCGACCTTGTCGGCCGCAACCTCCCGTTTCGCGACCTCGAGGTCACCGGGGCGGGGCTGGAGCAGGCGTTCGTGGTCCTCACCGGATGCGGTGCCGACAAGGCGACGATTGCGGTCACACCCGCGAACGCCGCGAACGCCGCATCCGCCGTCACACTGGCTCGAGGGGACCGGTGACCGATCTTTCGATCGCGGCGACGGACCTGTCGGATCATCGGAATGGGGATGGCCCAGCGGACCCCATGCCGCGCGACGGCTGGCGAAACCGCCTGACACCACTCCTGGCCTTTGGCCGATTCGAGGTGGGGCGTCTGTTGCGGAGTTGGAAGTTTCTCGCCATCACCGTCGGCTTTCCGGTGATCTTCTACATCCTCTTCCTGGGCGACCATACGGCAGGCAAGGTGGTCGACGGCACGGTGCCTTGGCGCGTCTACCTCATGGTCTCAATGTGCTCATTCGGTGCACTCGTCGCCGCCCTCAACGCAGCGGGTACACGACTTTCGATGGAACGAGCCTCCGGATGGGCCCGCCAGCTACGGGTCACCCCGATTCCAGCCTGGTCGTATGTCGCCACGAAAGTCGTCGCCAGCATGCTCGTGGTGTTCCCCGTGATCGTGCTGGTGGAAGCGGTAGGTGCCGGCTTCGGCGACGTCCGATTGGGTGCCACGACATGGATCGGTCTCACCCTCTTGCTCTGGGTGACCTCACTCCCATTCGCCGTACTGGGTGTCTTCATCGGCTTCCTGGTGTCGACCGAGGCTGCGTTTCCCGTCGTGACCGGGCTCTTGTTCGTGCTCGGCTACTTCGGAGGCTTGTTCAACCCGGTTGACGAAATGCCGGGCTCTCTCCAGTTCGTCGCCCACCTGATGCCGAACTACCACCAGGTCGCGCTGGCCCTGGACTCTCTCGACGGCCATACCTTGGCACTCAGCCACTGGCTGATCCTGACCGGCTCCGTGGCGGTCCTTGGATTGGCCATCCTCTGGAAACACCGGGTCGAAGAAACCCGAGGCCTCGCCTGACCGAAACTCCAGCGGTTGGTCGACCCGACAGAGGGTGGCGGCCCGTCGGCAGGCCGTGCCGGACGTCGCTCTCGGATCCGGGGAGCATCCCTCGCAACAGAGGCGCGTCGGCGAATCCTGAACACCCGATCGTCACGTTCACCGCGAAAAACGCGGGAGTGTTGAACTTCCAACACTCCCGCGTTTTTCAGCTGACGGTTAGAGAACCCGCACGTTTTGCGCTTCGGGGCCTTTCTTTCCGCTCGCGACGTCGAACTCGACCTGCTGCCCCTCCTCGAGGGACTTGTACCCGTCGCCGCTGATGTTTGAGTAGTGGACGAAAACGTCCTTGTCCTCATCGGGCTGGCTAATGAAACCAAATCCCTTTTCAGAGTTGAAAAATTTTACTGTTCCTGTTGCCATAGCTCTTTGCTCTCATTTCCTTGCTCTATGCGCTGATGCGCTCTTGTTGCGCCGTGCTCAGACGGCGGCGACTGCTGGTCGCTCTTCGGAGCCTCGCGACGCATGCTTCAGCACGCGCTTTCGCTCCGTGGCTGTGTGTCATTGGAAGCTGACGTGACAGAGCGCCGGGCCTGGGACGTCGGCTCCGGCAAGCGGTCATGTCGGACACCGGTTCAGCCTCTATCACGGCGCCGAGCGTCACGACGCCACCTGTTGCGCCACCTCGACGTTGCATGCCTCCTGGCCGCGCCGACCGGCCGCGAGGTCGAAGACGACCCGCTCACCCTTTCGGAGAAAGGGTCGTCCGGACCCGCGCCCTTGCAGCTTGGAGTGATGCACGAAGACATCGCTGCCGTCCGGGGCCGCGAGAAAGCCGTAGCCGCGCCTGGCATCGAAGAACTTGACGGTCCCGTTCACCCGCGAGGTGTTCGTCTTGTGGCGGGCGGATCGCTCCGGCTTCGCGGTGCGCACGGGTCGGTCGACACTCGGAGCGGCGGTCGATCGGCGAGGCACCCGCGTGGCGGCCGCCTCGAAGGGTTCGGTGAACGTGGCAGAGAATCCGAGCTCTCGCTGAAGCGCACGTACCTCGCCCTGGTCCTCGTCAGGCACCAGGGACACGACGGTCCCCGTGTTCCCCGCCCGGCCGGTACGACCCGACCGGTGCAGGTAGCCCTCAGCGTGACCCGGTGGATCAAAATGCACGACACAGGGGACGTCATCGACGTGGATCCCCCGTGCGACGACGTCCGTTGCCACCAGGGCGTGCGTCCGCCCACCGGCGAAAGCGGCGAGCGCGCTCGCGCGCTGGCTTTGTGACCGGTCACCGTGGATCGGCGCCGACACGACACCAGCCGCTCCCAGCTGCCGCGCCACCCGGTCCGCGCCGCGCTTGGTCCGACAGAACACGAAGGCTTGTCCGTGTTCTGCGACCAGCCGGGCGGTGAGCTTGACCCGATCGCCACGAGACACACGCCAGAAGTGGTGCACGACGTCATCTGCCTGCGATGGTTCGGTATCGATCTGGTAGCGCGCCGGCTCGCGCTGGTAACGCCGGATGATCGCCTCCACCTCCTTGCCCATGGTTGCGGAGAACAGCAGGACCTGGCGCTCGTGCGACGGTCTGGTCCATCAACCGGCACACGGGTCGGATGAACCCCATGTCGACCATGCGATCGGCCTCGTCGAGCACGACGGTGCGAACCTCGCTCAATTTCACGTCGCGTCGTTCGACCAGGTCCTCGAGTCGCCCCGGGCAAGCCACGACGATGTCGGCGCCACGTCGCAGCGCCTGCCGCTGAGGCCCGTAGCTCATCCCTCCATAGAGGGCGACGACCCGCTTGGATCGCGAGCCCATCAGGCCGGCCAGCACCTCTCGCACCTGCTCAGCCAACTCACGGGTCGGCACCAGGACAAGCGCTTTGGGCATCCCAGGCTTGGCGCCGGTGGCCTTGAGGACGAGGGGCAGGCCGAAGGCGAGCGTTTTGCCCGACCCCGTGGGCGCTTGCCCGCAGACATCGCGCCCCGAGAGAGCGTCGGGAATGGTCGCCACTTGAATCGGCAGCGGGGTTGCAATACCGAGGGCGTCGAGGCGCTCGGAAAGGGGCGCGCCAACCCCTAGGTCGAGGAAAGACGAAATGTCGAGAGCTCCGTTCGAGTGGAGGAAGAGGCCAACTCGGAGTGTTAGTTCGAACGGGCCCACGCCAGCAGATTGCCAGGCGGCTGACTACACGATAGCACGAGGCTGGCGCGGCCCGTCATCACGACCGAAGGAGCCGCGCCTGGACTGAGGCCTACCGACGAGGAGGCAGGAACCTCGTGCGTCTCCCGCGCTCGGTGTCCCGAAGCTGCGAGGTCTCAGACCCTCGCTCCATCCACGTCGTTTTGGGTCACGCGAATCGTCCGCGGCCAACCCTGAGCAGAGGAGAGCCGGACCCAATACGTGTCGCCGTCGAAAGAGATCCATGACACCGTCGGGATCGACCCTTCGGGGCCGGCCACCGCGAACGGATTCGACCGGCTCCGGGGATTGACTCGATAGCCACGGATCGGGTGGTCGACCTCCGCGGTGCACGTACCACCCGAACCCCGGGCCCTCCAGGACAACTTCGCCATTTTCTTCACGGAACCTTCTTCCAGTTCGGCACCGTCTCAGACTCTCGCTCTCGTCGGGTCATCGACAGGACGGAATAGACGGTTCTGGCCGTCAGTATTCCTTCGGGTGTGGCGCTCGGCCCCACTTGCCATTGATCGAGAGGCTACTTCCTCCCGCCGGCAATCCAATGAGATGACCGCAGGTGCGCTGTGAGTGTCAGCGACGGGCCCGGCGAAATCAGCGGCAGCGCGGGAGGTGGGAGGTCGGGGAGAGACAGGTTTACGCTGGCGACCATGGCTGTAGACACGAAGCCCGAGGGGATCCTCTTCCACCTTCTGGGCAATGACACCCCGACCGAAGGCGAGGCCCGCGCCGAACGTTCGGGGACGATCGCGCGGAGCAGGGAGAACATCGAATCGTGACCACGCAGAACCCGACGGATGTCGCCCAGGTTCCGGTCGGACAGCCCGTCCTCACCCCGCTGACGGCGAGCGCCGTCTTTCTCGTCCTGACCATCGACGGCGGCGGAGAACGCGTCGTTCGGGATCTACTCTCGGACCTGTCGGGCCTGAGCCGCACCGTCGGGTTCCGCTCGCCGCAAGGAGGGCTGGCCGTCGTGGTGGGCGTCGGGTCTTGCGCATGGGATCGCCTCTTCGGCGGTGCCCGTCCCGCAGAGCTGCACCCATTCCGAGCCCTCGACGGCGGCTCGCACCGGGCCGTGGCGACGCCGGGAGACCTTCTCTTCCACGTCCGGGCCGCGAGCATGGACCTGTGCTGGGAGGTCGCGTCCCTGGTGGTCGGCCGGCTCGACGGCGCCGCCACCGTCGTCGACGAGGTGCACGGGTTCCGCTATTTCGACGAGCGCGACCTGCTCGGCTTCGTGGACGGGACCGAGAACCCGGCCGGATCCGCCGCCGAGGTGGCGGTGACCATCGGGCTCGAAGATCAGGCGTTCGCCGGTGGCAGCTATGTCATCGTCCAGAAGTATCGCCACGACATGGGTGCCTGGAATGCGCTCACGGTCGAAGAGCAAGAGAGGGTCATCGGGCGAGCAAAGCTCTCCAATGTCGAGATGGCTGACGACGTCAAACCGTCCAACTCTCACGTGGCGCTCAACACCATTGTCGAAGCGGACGGGACCCAGCGCCAGATCCTGCGGGAGAACATGCCTTTTGGCACACTCGGGCAGGGGGAGTTCGGGACGTACTTCGTCGGGTACTCGGCAACACCTTCGGTGACCGAACTGATGCTCGAGCACATGTTCCTCGGGGATCCGCCGGGCAACTACGACCGGATTCTCGATTTCTCGACCGCAGTGACCGGCAACCTGTTCTTCGTGCCCACCGCCGACTTCTTGGACGATCCGCCTCCGGCGCCCGGCGAGGCCGACGACGCGGCGGCCCTCCCGGCCGCGCGGACCGCGACGGCCGCAGAGACAGTCGCGAGCGACGCCGTCGCCCACACCGAGGTGTCCCTCGGGATCGGCGGGCTCAGGGGCATGTCGGACTCGTGAGTCCGGGCACCCGTCCATGAAGCAGATCCGCGTCCACGGTCCCAACGACGTCCGCCTCGACGACCTCCCATCTGCCACCCCGGGGCCGCGTGATGCGATGGTCCGTATGGCCGCCTGTGGGATCTGCGGTACCGACATCTCATTCGTCCATATGGGTGGCATCACCGGGAAGCCGATGGCGCTCGGCCATGAGATGGCGGGTGTCGTGGAATGGGTGGGTGGCGACGTCACCGACGTCACGGCTGGCGACCGCGTTGTCGTCCACCCCGGCGACGACGAGCTCGGCCGGCTGGGTAGTGGGGCGCCCGAGGGCGGCCTGACCCCGATGCTCTTGGTCCGGGAGGCGGCGAGAGGACGCCGGCTCTTTCGGGTTCCCGACGAGATGCCGCTGCGCGTGGCGGCCTTGAGCGAGCCATTAGCCGTCGGCATACAGGCGGTGCGCCAGGCCGACGTGGCGCGGGGAGACAAGGTCGCGGTCTTCGGCTGTGGCCCGATCGGGCTGATGTCGCTCGTCACCTTGGCAGACATGGGCGTCGGTGGCGTCGTTGCCGTCGATGTAGAGCGCGGCCGCGCCGCGCGCTAGCAGAGGAGTTCGGTGCCGCGCACGTGCTCGATCCGACAGCCGTCGACGTCTGGTCCGAGTTGGCCCGCCTGCATGGCACGGCGCCGTTCATGCTGGGGCAAACGCCGGCCACCGACGCCTTCATCGAAGCATCGGGGTCCGACCAGGTACTCAGCGAGATTCTGGAGCACGGGCGCTTCGGCGGCCGTATGTCGGTGGTGGCCCTGCATTATCAGCCGGTGCCGACCAACTACGCCATCGTGCTCATGAAACAGTTCACCATCCGCGGCTCTTTCGAGTACCCGCCGCGCTTCGAGGATGCGATCGACTTGCTCGGCACGCGCGATCTCTCACCACTCATCACCCACACCCTGCCGCTGGAAGAGTTCGGGCGCGGCCTTGCCATGCTCGAAGGTTCCAAGGATTGCGGGAAGGTCATGATCACGTTGGGCGATGACCGGTGACCAACGGGTTGCACTTCGATTTCGGCGGGACCTCGGTGCTCGTCACCGGTGGCACGAGTGGCATCGGCCACGCCATCGCCACTTCCTTCGTCGACGCCGGCGCCACCGTGACCGTCACCGGTACGCGGAACTCGCCGACCGAATACGACCGCGACCTGTCCGCCTTCACGTTCCGCTCCCTCGATATGCGAGACCATCACGTGGTCGACGCCGTTGCGAAGGACTTCGACCGGCTTGACGTGCTCGTCAACAATGCCGGCGCGAACTTTCCCGACGGGCGCGACGAATGGGATCCCGACGGCTTCGCCGCCGCGCTGGACCTCAATGTCGAAGGCGCCATGCGCCTCACCACCCGGCTCCGTGCGGCTCTGGCCGCCAGCGCCATGACCGGAGGAGCCAGCGTGGTGAACCTCGTGTCGATGACAGCCTTCCGTTCGACCACCATCGTGCCGGGGTACTCGGCTGCCAAGGCCGCCCTCCTCGCCCTCACCCGCAACCTCGCCGTGCACTGGGCTGGCGACGGGACAAGGGTGAACGCGGTGGCGCCTGGCCTGATCGACACGCCCATGACGGCCCCCATGAAGGCGTTCCCCGAATTGCTCGACGCAGAGATCGGCAAAGGCGTCATGCCCCGCATGGGGACGCCAGAGGAGGTGGCGGCGGCCGTCCTCTTCCTCTCCTGTGCAGCGTCGGCCTTCACCACCGGATCCGTCCTCGGCGTGGACGGCGGCTACCTGGCCCGCTGAGCGGCGGTGCAGCGTTCGGGATGTGACGATGGCTGACGTGATCCGCATCGACGACCTGGGCGCCCCGGTGCTCAACGAGATGCAGCGGATGGGGATCGAGTACGGCGAGACCACGCGCACCGACCTGAGCGTCGACGCCGTGTGTGCCGCGGCCACGGCGCGCACCGGGCTCGAGGAATTCGGCCCCGGCGACTTCCGGGAGCGTCTCGAGCTCCAGCTGGCCGAGATGGACGCGGACGAGGAGCGGACCGGGTTGGGCCGGATGCTCATGTTCAGTGACTGCACGCGCTCTGCCTCGAACCGTCTGCTGATCCGCGACCTCCTGAGCCGGCACCCCGAGATCCTCGAGATCCCGATCGCGCGGCCGGTGATCGTGGTCGGGCTCCCCCGCTCCGGCACGACGCACCTGGTGAACCTCCTGGCCGCCGACACCCGCTTTCGCTCGATGCCGCTCTGGGAGTCATACGAGCCCGTACCGAACCCGAGGGAGCCCGCCGCGGTCGACGGCATCGACCCGCGCTGGGCCCGCTGTGAGGGGACGTGGCAGGCGATGCAAGCGGCGGCCCCGTTCGTGGCGGCGATGCATCCGATGGAGCCCGACCACGTGCACGAGGAGATTGAGCTCCAGCTGCCCGATTTCTCGAGCTACACCCACGAGTGGGTGGCGCGGGCACCGCAGTGGCGCGACTACTACTTGAGCCACGACCAGACGCCGCACTATGCCTACATGAAGACCGTGCTGCAGATCCTGCAGTGGTACCGCCCGCGGGAACGCTGGGTGCTGAAGTCACCCGAACACCTCGAGCAGCTGGCACCGCTCCTCAGCACCTTTCCCGACGCCACCATCGTGGTGACCCACCGCGACCCCGTCGCCGTCGCGCAGTCGGCCATGACCATGACCTGTTACGGAGCCCGCACCGCCTACCGCTCGACTCGTCCCGCGTGGTACCGGGACTATTGGACGGACCGCATCGGTCGTCTCCTCGACGCGTCACTCCGTGATCGCGGCGTCCTCCCCTCCCATCGCACCGTGGACGTGCTCTTCCACGAGTACATGGCTGACGAGATCGGGACACTCGCACGCGTCTACGAGTGTGCGGGGATGGAGTTCACCGACCACGCACGTGCCGAGGTCGCGGCCTACCAACGCGCCCACCCCCGTGGGAGGGAGGGCAGGGTCGTCTACGACCTGCGACGTGACTTCTCCACCACGCCCGACGAACTGCGATCCCGTTTCGGGGCCTATCTCGACCGCTTCGACGTCCGAATTGAGGTGCAGTGAGCACGCAAGACGAGGTCGACCACCTGATCGACACGCGCGGCGGCAAGGAGCTCCTTCGTCCGGCCTACGACGATCCGGCCTACCCCGTCGGCGACGCCATCTTCCGCTCGGGGGGGACCACTGCGGCCTACATGCTCGTGACCGACGCCGGCCGGGTCATCGTCAATACTGGACTCGGCTTCGAGGCGCCGCACCACCAGCGCGTCTTCAACGCGGTGCGACCCGGGCCAACGCACTTCATCGTGACAACACAGGCCCACGTCGACCATGTCGGCGGCGTCGACCTGTTCAAGGAGCAGGGCACCGTGTACGTCGCCCAGGCCAACAACCAGGCCTGCCAGGCCGACGACGCGCGCATCCGCGCCCTGCGTATGCGAACCGCCGGCATCTGGTTCGACATGCTGGGCACCGATGCCCGGCGCATCGCGGCGGAGAATCCCGGCGTGCCGATGCGTCAAGCAGAGCCGGTGCCGGACCTCACCTTCGACAAGCGACTCGAATTGGACGTAGACGGCCTGTACCTGGAGCTGATCGCCGCAGTGGGTGAGACCATCGACAGCGCGATCGTCTGGCTCCCTGAGCGGCGCACGGCGTTGATCAGCAACCTCTTCGGTCCCCTCTTCCCGCACTTTCCGAACCTCAACACACTCCGGGGTGATCGCTACCGTTTCGTCGAGCCCTACCTCGAGAGCGTCCGCACGGTGCGTGCGCTGCGGCCTGCGGTGCTCATCACGGGACGCCACGAGCCCATCGTCGGAGCTGAGTTGATCGATGCCGCCCTGGCGCGCCTGCACGGCGCCGTCGAGTACGTCCACCAACACGCACTCGAGGGCTTCAACGCCGGCACCGACGTCTGGACACTGATGGAGGAGATCCGCCTCCCCGCCGAGCTTCGCGTCGGTGAGGGGTACGGCAAGGTCTCGTGGGCGGTGCGCACGCTGTGGGAGAGCTACATCGGATGGTTCAAGCTGCAGTCGACGACCGAGCTGTATCCCGATCCCTCTGCGGCGGCCATGGCGGAGTTGCTCGATGCCGCCGGCGCTGGCGCCGTCCTCGAACGGGCCCAGGCTGCGTTGGCCCGAGGCGACGCCGTGATGGCCATCCGGCTCGGCGAGATCGTCGCCACAGCCTCTCCGGATACGCCGGGCCTCGGGCCGCTGATGGCCGGCGCCCACCGGCACCTGCTCGGCACCGGCGGCGACGTCAGCTTCTGGGAGAACGGCTGGCTGCGCGATCAGCTCGCCCGGTGGGAGGACCAGTGACGTGCCGCCGCCCAACCCGGCCGTTCCATGACGGAGGGACACCCGCTCGGGGGCGCCGGGCGTAGAACCCAGTAATGCGGCACCACACGAGGCAGCAACGAAAGAGGACCGACATGGCCACCCTCCCCAACCACTATCACGTCGGCATCGTCGTGACCGATATCGCAGCGGCCCGAACTCGGCTGACGGCCATGCTCGGCGTCACCTGGGGACCGGTGATGCACCTGGACGAGGTCGACTACCGCGACGGCGCCGGCAACGACCTCGTGCTCCCCACGACCATGTGCTACTCCGTCGGCGACCCCTGCCTGGAGCTCATTGAGGAGGTCCCCGGTTCGGTGTGGGTGCGCAACGAGCACAGCAACCTGCATCACATCGGGTTTTGGAGCGAGAATCTCGTCGACGCCAGCGTGGGGCTGACCGGTGGCGGTTGCCCGATGCAACTCTGCGGCCGGGCCGACGAGGATGCGCCGGTCTCGTTCGCCTATCACCGCGACGACGTCCTCGGCGTGCGCATCGAAGTCGTCGACGCGTCCATGCGCGACGCCATGGCGTTCCTGTTCGAGCCAGAGCCCGGGGGAAGCTAGAGCTGCCGTGGGCCTGGTCCTGCGGCCGATGGAGACCGGCGACCTGTCCGTCGTCGGGCGCTGGCTCAGCGCCCCCCACGTGGCGCGCTGGTGGCTGGCCGGCTCCTCGGTCGAGCGCGAGCTCGACGACCTCCGCCAGAGCGTGACCGGCAGCCAGCCTGTGCACGCGCTCCTCGTGGTCGGCGACGACCTGCCCGTCGGGTGGTGCCAGTGGTATCTCTGCGGGCACGAGCCTGCATGGGCCGCCGACGTCGGCGCAGCCCCCGGCGACGTCGGGATCGACTACGCCATCGGCGAGGCGATGCAGGTCGGCCGCGGCATGGGGACCGAGCTGGTCGCCGCCCTCGTGGAGCGGGTACGGACGATTCATCCTGGCTGCGGGGTGATGGCCGACCCCGACGAGCGAAACGTCCCGTCGCGTCCGCGTCCTCGAGAAAAACGGCTTCGCCCTGGTGAGGGTGGCACCACTCCCATCGGAACCGACCGACGATCCGGTCGCCGTCTACCGGCTGCTCCCGGCGGGCACCTCGTAACGCCGACACCCACACGACCCGGTCCCGAGCATTAGCGTTTCGTCCGTGAGTGCAGAGAGCGTGCAACGGCCGCGCAGACGCGTGGTGGTATGGGGGACGGGCTTCGTCGGGAGGATGGTCATTCCCGAGATCGTGCGGCACCCGGGCTTCGAGCTCGTCGGCGTGGGGGTGAACGCCCCTGACAAGGTCGGCCGCGACGCCGGCGAGATCTGCGGCATCGAAGCGATCGGTGTGGACGCGACCGACGATGTCGGCCGGCTCGTCGAGCTGCAGCCCGACGCGCTGGTGCATTACGGGCCGACCGCCGCCCACGCGCTCGACAACATCGGCCTCATCGGCCGGTTCCTACGGGCCGGCATCGACGTGTGCTCCACCGCGATGACACCGTGGGTATGGCCGGCCATGACGCTCAACCCCCCGTCATGGATCGAGCCCATCAGCGAGGCCTGCGCGGCCGGGAACGCGTCGTGTTTCACCACCGGGATCGACCCCGGCTTCGCCAACGACCTCTTCCCCATGACGCTCATGGGGCTCTGCAGCGAGGTCCGTACCGTGCGGGCCCTCGAGATCCTCGACTACATCAACTACGAGGGTGATTACGAGGAGGAGATGGGCATCGGACGGTCGCCCGAGTTCACGCCCCTCCTCGAGCACCAAGAGATCCTGGTCATGTCGTGGGGCGCCACCGTGCCGATGATCGCCCACGCCGTCGGCATTGAGCTCGACCGCATCACCACGACCTGGGAGAAGTGGATCACGCCGACGCCCATCAAGACGGCGAAGGGCCTCATCAACCCCGGCGAGGTGGCCGCCATCCACTTCACCATCAACGGGATCTTCAAGGGCGAGACGCGCATCGCGCTCGAGCACATCAACCGGGTCGGCACCGATGCCGCACCCGACTGGCCGCGCGGCACCGAGGACGACGTCTATCGCGTCGAAATCGACGGCTCACCTTCGATCCGCCAGGAGACCGCATTCCGCTTCACCGACGGCTCGGGGCGCGACGCGGCCGCGGCCGGCTGCCTGGCCACGGGACTGCGCGCCCTCAACGCCGTGCCCGCGGTCAACGAGCTGCCGCCCGGCTGGGTCACCGCGCTCGACCTGCCCCTCATCCCCGGTGCGGGCACCATTCGCTGACACCAGGGGGGTGGCGTCGCGATTCCTCTTCGGCCTGATCGCCGCCGCGCTCGGCGCTGGCAGCATGCTCGAGCAGCCAGACCCCGTCGGCGACGCCGACCACGGCCAGAGGGTCAGCGCCGACCGGCTCCTCGAGCTCGTCGACCACATCGACCACGACCGGCGGCGTCACCTTTGGTCAGGGCGAGGCCGCGGTCATCGCCGCCTGCCAGAGCGACTGGAGCACCGTCGAGATCGCCCTGCGGGCCTACGACGCAGTCACCGGGAGCTACCCCACACCGCCGTCTCCGTGGAGCGCTGCCACGTACGCCACCAACTACCAACCGCTCACGACGGCCGGTCACGGTGGCCCCTTCATGCCCTCGGCACCGACCACGACGCACTACGTCATTGAGTACGACGCGTCGGGCCACGTCCTAGTCGAGCCGCCGGGCCTCTACGTCGCCTCGTACAGCCCGGTGCGGGACGCGTCGAGCAACGCCTGCTACCTCGCTCTGGCTTGAGAGCGCCCCAGATGTACTCGGCCTAGAGCCCTGGCGTGTGGTGGGCGACCAGCTCGATCCAGGTGATGCTCGACGGCGGACTCGTGACCCCACCCTTAGCAAGTGCCTCCGCCAGCCGCTCTTCCATGAAGCGGGCCTGATGCTCAGGCGTGTCCCACACCTCGGTGACGACGAGGTGCCCGCCCTCGTTGAGGCCCGCGGCGTGGACCTGGAGGCCGTCGGGCCAGTCCCCCGCCCCGCTTTTAGGGTCGATGCCCAGTGCCGCATTGACGGCCTCGTACTCTGTGGTCGTCACGCCTTCGAATTCGAGAATCACTTGTGCCGGCATGGGCGCTCTTTCGCTCGGGGGAACTGCCGGGACAGTATGCCCTGAACCACTGGGCGTCAGCTGGGCCACATGGTCCCGAGTCCACGAGCGCCGCGCGCGAATTACGGGCGGGTCGTCGATGCGCTCGACCTCGAAGCCCCGCTTATGTCGACAGGCCGGCGCGATAGGGCGCGAGATCGAGACCCGGGTAGCGCGCCGCCACGCCGAGGAGCGTCTCCTCGCTCCAGTAGGGATCGCCGGGCCGCGGGAAGCCGAAGAGGTCGCGTTGACGCTCGGTGCACTGCGGGATGAATTTCGCCCAGCGGTCGGGGTGCTGCTTCGGCCAGGCCATCTTGCCACCCCAGGTGGTGCCGCGTACTTGGTAGTCGGCCAGGACGGAGAAGCGCGACCGTCTCACCCCGGTCATGTCCGAGCCTCGGTGCAAGATGTCGGTCCGGTACACCAGAAGTGAGCCCGCCGGGCCGGTGCAACGCACCTCGCGGGCGGCGAGTGTCCCAGAAGGGAGATACAACGGCGTGTAGGGAACGTCCTTGCCGTCGTCGTAGGGCACGATGGACGTCGGCCCGTCCTCCTCGGTGACGTCCGAGAGGTAGACGAACGTGGTGAGCTGCTGGTAGCGCGCCTCGGGACGGGGCACGACGAGGCTGTGACTGCCGTAGTCGCGGTGCAGCGGCTGGTCGTAGTTGACGGCACCGGAGTACTTGGCCCACAGCTCGACCTTGTAGAGGTGGAGCTCGCTCGTCTCGAGGTAGCGCTCGGCGGCGTCAATCAGGTCGGGGTGCACGGCGAGCCGGTTCAGGTCCCAGGAGCGGTAGGGGAATTCCTCGACGCCGGCGAACTGGCTCGAGGCGTAGTGCGGGTACGCAGGCGGGTCAGCGAAGTACTCGTCGGGGCGCGGGAAGTGCCGCCAGAGTGACTCCTGCGCGGCCGACAGCTCGTCGGCACCGAGGAAGCCCTCCATGAGTGCGAACCCGCGCCCGCGCACCTCGTCGAGCACGGCGTCGGGAACCCGCATGGTTCGGCACCTTACGCGCGCCGCGAGCCCGCGGCACGCCGGCGGAACGGCCCGCAGGCCGTCCGCCAACGCCACCATCGGTCCGCTGCGCCTACGCTCGTCGCTCATGCGCGCCGTGGTGTTCGACTTCGCTGACCCCGCCTTCCCCGCTTCGTTGACCGACCTGCCCGATCCCGAGCTGCCCGGTCCGTCCTGGGCGCGGATCGAGGTGCTGACCGGTGGCATCTGCGGGAGCGACCTCCATCTCTTTGCGCACAACACCGGTCCGTCCCCGACACTGGCCTCCGTCGGCACCTTTCCCTTCGTCCTCGGCCACGAGACGGCCGGACGCGTCGTCGAGGCCGGACCCGGGTGCACGATCGCGCCCGGGACACGCGTGGTGATCGATCCCTGCATCCCGTGCCTGCCGAGGGGTATTCGAGCCGCTCTGCGCCAACTGTGCCCGCGGCTGGACGTCGTCGTGTCTGAACCTCGACAGCCGGATCGTCAGCTCTGGACGGTCCCTCGGCTTCACCCAGGACCTCGGGGGTGGCTGGGCCGAGACCGTGCTGGCGCACGACTCCATGCTCCATGCGCTCCCTGACTCCGTGCCCGACCGGGCGGGCAGCCTCTATGAGCCAGTGTCCATCGCGTGCCACGGCCTGATGCGGGCGATGCCCGAAGACGGTGCGGCCGTCCTCGTCGTGGGCGCCGGCATCATCGGCCTGGCCGCCGTCGCCGCGCTGCGTGGTCTGTTCCCGAATTGCTCCATCACCGTGCTGGCCCGACACCCGCACCAGGGCGCGGCGGCAGCGGCGTGCGGCGCGCACCACGTGGTCTACGGCGACCCGGAGAACAAACATTGGGAGGAGCTGGCGTCCCTGTCGGAGTCCCGCGTCGTCGGGCGCAAGCAGCACCAGATGCTGATGGGCGGCTTTCCCTACGTGATTGAGGCGGTGGGCGCGCCGCAGTCGGTGACCGAGGCCCTGCGGGCCGTGGCACATCGCGGCACCGTGTTGCTCCTCGGCGCGGCGGGCATCAGCGAAGTCGACCTCACGCCCATCTGGTACAAGGAGGCCGCGCTGGTCGGCTCCATCGACCACACCGTCGACGCCGCGTCCGCGCCCGGCCTGGCCGGCGGTGCGGACCGCCATTCCGTGGACCGTGCCATCGACGTCCTCGCCGCCGGCTTCCTCCCCCACTCGGTGGTGGTCACCCACGAGTTTCCCCTCGACGGGTACCGCGAGGCCGTGGAGGCAGCGATCGACCGCACCACGTCCCACGCCATCAAGGTCGTCTTCCGGCCTTAGGTGCGGAGCGCCCCGGCCCAGAGGAGCCGGGCACGCACCTGGCGGGCGCACCTGCTAAAAGACATCCGTGTTGCATAGAGCCGGCCGGCCACGAGGCCTGTACCTGCCGGGAGCAGCGGCGCTCGGCGTCCTTCTGCTCGTCGTGTGTCCCGCCGGCGCGGGCGCCGCGGCGCGGCAGTGTCACGCCCCTGCGCACATTCGGCGCCACCACCGCGAGCATTGACGGGCCCCACGAGGCGTATCGGTGCTCGTTCAACGTGAACACCGACGCCTTCACCGGCGCCGACGGCACGGCGTCGGCCATCGGCTGGCTCGGCGACCACAACAGCGTGGTCACCTGCCTGGGCGGCACCTTCCTGGTGCAAGACGGACCAAGCGGGCTCTTCCAAGACGACGGGTTCGGGGTCTACGACGGCCAGCGGACGACCTGGGCCGACGCCGACGGGTACCTCCCCGCGCAGGTGACGGCGTTCGAGGACGCCGGGACCTCGGTCGCCATCACGGAGTTCGCCGACGAAGTCACGCTGGGCGGCCACCCCTTCGTCGCCGTGTACAGCAGAGTGCGCGTCACCAATCCCACCGAGCACGAGGCGGTCGTGGATCCCGGGGCGTCACCCGGTCTGGTCCCCCTCGACGACGCGTCGGACACCGTGCCTCCCCATGGCAGCGTGCACCACGACTACGTCGTGCTGGCGGACCGCTTCGGCACCGACGTCGCGTGGCCGAGCGACCAGGCACTGGCCGGCGCGGGCGGCTTCGACGCGCACTTCACCCACATGCGATCGTTCTGGAACGCGCAGCTCGACGCCATCGCAGCGGTCAGCGTGCCCGACCCGGCCCTGGTGGACGCGTACAAGAGCGGGTTCATCACGACCCAGATCACGCGGAGCGGCGACGACCTCGATACCGGCGTCAACGGGTACGAGAGCGAGTTCAGCCACGACGTCATCGGCATCCTGACCAACCTGTTCACGCAGGGCTACTTCACCGACGCCCATGCGCTCTTGACCGAGGCCCGCAACGTGGTGGGCGCCCAGGGCCAGTACGTCGACGGCCTCTGGACCTACGCGGTGCCCTGGGCCGTCTACCTGCTGAAGACGGGTGACACCTCCTTCGTGGCGCAGAACTTTGCCACCGCGGGCCCGGCCGGCGCGGCGCAGCAGCCGAGCATGGAGGACGCGGCACACGCCATCGCGGCCGACCGGACCGGCCCGCAGGGGACGATGGAGGCAACGGACGACATCGACACCCAGGGGTACTGGACGGTGGACGACTACGAGGCGCTGCTCGGCCTCGCTGCCTACCACTACGTGGCCGCCACCATGGGCAACGCGACCGAGGCCAGCTGGGCGACCTCGCAGTACGACAGCCTGCTCGCTGCCACCAACGCCGTCCTCGGCCAGACGATCAGCCAGAACACGCTGCACTACCTCCCCTGCTCGCTCGTCCAGCCCAACACGGCCAACCGGTGCGACAACCCGCGCGACGCCAACTGGACGTCGCCCTTCGGCTTCGGCGCGTGGGCATGGGAGGGCTCCCTGCTCGGGGCCACGGTGAACGGGCCCGGCGTGACCCTGATCGACGCCACCTTCGACTACGGGTTCGACCGCCTGCGGGGCCTCCTCCCTCCCGGCACGACGGGTGGCTTCCCCGGCGACTACTACTCGAGCGCCTACGACGCGGAGACCGGCGCAGCCGGCCTGGCGGGCTCGACCCATCGCGACCAGGGCATCCTCGACTACGAGTTCATGCTGGCCAACGGGCAGAGCGGGCCCCTGTCCTGGTGGGAGAGCTCGAGCGCACCCGATCCCAACTCACCGTGGGTCGGCCACCATCCCGGCGCCGGGCAGGGGTCCTCGCCCCATGCGTGGGGCATGGCGGGCGCCAACAAGGTGCTGCTCGACTCGCTCGTCGCGCAGCAGTCCAGCGGCGCGCTGGTCGTCGGACGCGGCGTGCCCTCAGCCTGGCTGCACGCGGGCGCGTCACCGATCGCGGTGGCCAACTTCCCCACGACGAAGGGACAGCGTGCCGACATCACGATCACCGTGTCGAGCGGCACCCAGGTGAACCTGACCCTCCACGGCGCTCGTCCAGCGGGCCACGTTCTCTTCGAGCTGCCCGCGTTCGTGCACGACGTCGCGTCGGCATCGGCCGGCACGGTGGACGAGAACACGGGCACCGTGACCCTGGCGCCGGAGGTGCGCCACGTCACCGTGACGTTGCGGCACCGCGCCGCTGCGCCGTCGGGCTCGGCCTGACTACGGGGCGATCGGCTGCGACAGCGGGGCGTCGAGCAGGCGCACGTGTGAGATCGTCACCCAGTTACTCTGACCTCGGCGGCGGGCGAGGCGTCGCACGTCCGCCCCGCCGGCGTTGCCAGCCGGGAGGCTTGCGTAGGCAAGCACGAGCAAGACGAGCACGGTGGCCATCATGGCGGGCCACCACAGCGCGATGTCGTGCTCGCGCCGGTTCCCCAGTGCGAGGTTCAGCAACGAGACGGCCGCGCACACGTTGAAGCGCGTCCAGCCACTGCGCAGGGAGAGCAAGAGACACAGGGCGATCACCGGGAAGAAGTAGAACCCGAGCAGCTCGCTCTCGAAGACGACCCGGAGCGTGAAGGCGATCGCCATCACGAAGAGCACGAAGGGCAGATCGTGGCGGCGACGACAGGCCACCGCGCCCACCACGACGGCTGCGACGGTCGCCACCAGTCGCAGGGTGCCGCCGCTGTACATCCCGTCGCCGAGGTAGCGCGCCAGGTGGCTGAACGGCGTGGCCGACTCCTTCGCCGGAAGGAAGGGCTGATCAATGACGGCGTGGAGCGCGCGGGCCGGCGCCGCCGCCAGCTCGGGGAGCAACACCAACGCGCTGGGCACGACGAGCCGCCACGCGACTGACCACACGTCGCGCCACCGGGCGCGCGCCACGATCGGCGCCACGGCGAGCAGCGCCAGCGGCTGGCAGGCGACCGCGACGCCGAGCAGCCAGCCTGCCCGTCGAAGTCCGGCGTCCCCGCGTCGCTCCACGGCGAGCGCCGCCCACAGGACGAAGGCCAGGGCGATGCAGTCCTCGGGGTGACCCCAGAAGACCGCTGCGCTGACGACGCCCAGCCCGGCCAGGACGGCGAGCGCGAGACGCCTCGCGTCGGAGTATTCCCACTGTCGAGCGACCGCATCGAGGGCGAACAGCACCGTGCACGCGAGGGCCGTTGCCACGGCGGCGAGGAGCAGCCCGAACACCTTGGTGCTGCTCTGGGCCTCCGTCGTTCCGAGCCCGAGGGCATGACCAACGACCATCACAGGCGCCAGGAGGAACTCCAAGCCCGGCGGCGAGTCGAGGTACGACGACGGCGCGTACACCGACGGCGAAGTGGCCATGCCCGATCTGGAGCGCCAGCCCGGCGCTGTTCCACAGATCGCTATAGGACTGCCATCCGTGACGCGCGGCTGCCAGCCAGAAGAGCCAGTAGCACGCCCCGGCGACGGCAAGCAGTCCCGCGACCATGACCGGCACCGCCCTCGCGTCGATCCATGCCGACACCCTTCGCATACCTCCCCCTCTGCCTTGCGACGCCACCACGTGTCCGGCACCAGGCCGTCGGTATGACGCCAGCCCCGTCCGGCTCGACTCCAGCCGGCACGGAGGCCTCCCCTGGGTGCATTGTGGCAGCGCGATCGTGCCCAGGCCAGCGTTGGGGTGCGGGAGAAGCAAAAAGCAACGCAACAGCAACCGGCCGCGGCTCGGAGGCCCGGCCGGGCCGGAATCGGGCGTCAGGAATGCTCAGAACGACACACGGTTGAGGCCGGCCGACACGTCAGGGCTCGCTGCCATCCCATTCGGTCAACGGCGCACTGTGCCAACGCCACCGATCCTGATGGTGGCGGCCCGGCAGGTCACGGCGGCCGTTCGCCCACAAGAGCACCTGCCACGGGTCGTCGTGTGGACCCAGGTCGTGCCACGGGAACACGCGGCCGAGGACCGCCGGCGGCGAGGCGCCGATCGGCGCTGAAGGCAACGCCCAACCCCCGGGCGGCGTCGTCGCCGTGCACCAGCAGCTCGTCGCACGCCATCGCGGCGAACCCATCAGGGTCAGGCGAGCCGAAGGGATGAAAGCCGCGCGTGTCGGCCGGCGCCGCGTCGATCCCGGCCGCGAGGGCACGAGCGGCGGCGGTCACGCTCGTGAGGAGCCGGTCATTGGGCGCGTCCGTCGCGCACCTGCACCTCGAACGCCGCGTCACCGCTCCCACTCCAGAGGTCGATCGAGTACCACAGCATGGCCCTGGCGGCGTGCGCCACCACCGACGCGACGGTGAAGTCGAGACCGGGCACCGCTGCGGTCCAGTCGGTACCGAGGTGAGCCTCGAGCGTCCCCTCGACCAGCTCGGCTGCCTCGAGCACGTCGTCACCGGTCACCGGCGCCACCATACCGATGCTCTGTGCTGCGGTCCTCTGGAGATCAGCCACGGCGCCCTTCGACCAGGCCGCTCTCAGATTCACGCACACCTCTCACGCCCATCGTGGCACGGCAGCCGTCGAGTCACTACTGTCGCCTGTGGTCGCACGTGGGTGCGATCGAGAGAGGTGTCCCCCCATGTCAGCTTCCTCTGTCCGTTTCCGCGCCGTGCTCGGCAGCCTCTTCAGCCTCGCGGTCGTGGCGGCTCCCGTGGCGATTGCGCTCGGTGTCCGCGGCCGGCGCAGCGCGGGGACGCCGAGGGCAGTGCATTCGTTCCTTCCAGACAGCCCCGCACCTTCCCTCCGCCAACGGCGACGTTCACGGTCAACACGACGAACGACACCCACGCGGCGACTCCGGCCGGGGGGGTGTGTGCGGACAGCGGGGGGCAGTGCTCGATCCGTGCCGCGCTCGAAGTGGCCAACGCCATCAACCAGACGGTGACCGTGAACATCCCTGCGGGGACCTACACCCTCACCCTCGGTGCGCTCCAGGCGACCGACACCGCCGGCGTCCAGCTGGTGGGCGCCGGCGCCTCGACCACCACGATCACGGGACCGAGCGGCACCGACGCTCTTCGACGTCTCCGATGCCGCGGCCAACGGCGGCTTCGCCGGCCTGACCAACCTCACGGTGAGCGGGGGCGAGGGTCTTGGTGTCGACGACCAACGCCGTCCTGATCATGAGCGGCGCCGACCGTGGCAAACGCCTCGGGATCCATCCCAGGGCTCGGGCGTCCACAACGACGGACAGTTCTGGGCGACCAATTCCGGCTTCACCGACAACAGCTCCATCGAGGAAGGTGGGGCCGTGTACAACGACACCGGCTCGGCGCGCCTGAGCGGCGACACCTTCACCGGCAACTCGCGGGCGACAACGGAGGTGCCATCTACAACGCCGACGGCGCAGTGGCGCGTCGACAACTCCACCTTACCTCCAACTCGGTGACCACCGACGACCAGCCGACGCCGACGGCGGTGCGCTCTTCGCCGACGGCGAGACGGAGCTGACGAACGACATCTTCAACGCGCAACGCAGCCACGACGACCGGTACGTCGACAGTGCGAACGGTGGCGCCGTGTTCGACGACTTCGGCCTGAACGCCATCACCGGGCAGCACCTTCACCGCCAACTCGCGCCAACAGCACGTCCAGCGAGCGGGTGAGGGCGGTGCCATCTTCGACGACGCAGGCCCTGACGATCACGGGTCGACGTTCCAGAACAACACCGCCACCAACGGGAGCGGCGGCGCCATCTACGAGGACGACGACGGCACGGTGCTCACGAACAGCACCGTCACCGGGAACTCGGCGACCGGCACCACCGCCGGTCGAGGGCGGCGGTCTCGCGTTCGACGAGAACGGCACCGTCTCCGACGTGACCATCAGCGGCAACCACGCCGACACCGAGGGTGGGGGCATCTGGGAGGACGAGGGCGTCATCGTCAACAACTCGCTCGTCTCGCACAACACCGCCAACCAAGGAGGCGGCGTGTACGCCGACTGGAGCCCTGCAGGCGCGCCAGCGTGGCCATCGTGGACAACACGGCCGTCGGCGCCAACAACGCCGGCGGCGGCGTCTACGTCGTCGGCCAACGGCAGCAACCGGATCGACTTCCAGGCCGTGACGGTCGCGGGCAACGTGTCCGACTCCGGCGCCGGCATCGCCGTGGACCAACCCACCGGCGGCGGGACGCTCGCCAACAGCACGGTCGGGTTCAACCGGACCCCGGCGGAGTCGAGCAGGACTGCGCGCTCCTCGGCTCGGGCGGCGTGCCCGCTGTCCTCGGCGGGCGGGAACGTGGTCGGCGACACCACGTGCGGCTTCACCACAAGCTCGGACCGCCAGGGCGCGGCGAAGCAGGGCTACTGGATGGCCGCCTCGGACGGGGGCGTCTTCAACTACAACGCCGGCTTCTTCGGCTCCATGGGCGGCAAGCCGCTGAACAAGCCGGTCGTCGGCATGGCCCACACGCCCGGGCAACCAGGGCTACTGGGAGGTCGCCTCCGACGGTGGCATCTTCAACTTCGGTGACGCCGGCTTCTTCGGCTCCATGGGTGGCAAGCCGCTGAACGCGCCGGTCGTCGGCATCGCCTCGACGCCTGACGGCCAGGGCTACATCGAGGTCGCCTCCGACGGCGGCGTGTTCACCTTCGGTGACGCCGGCTTCTTCGGCTCCATGGGCGGCAAGCCGCTCAACGAGCCGATCGTCGGCATCGCCGTGACGCCCGACGGCCGGGGCTACTGGGAGGTCGCCTCCGACGGCGGCATCTTCAACTTCGGTGACGCCGGCTTCTACGGCTCCATGGGCGGCAAGCCGCTCAACAAGCCGATCGTCGGCATCGCCGCCGCCGTGGACGGCGCCGGCTACTACGAGGTGGCCTCCGACGGCGGCATCTTCAACTTCGGCTCGGCCGGCTTCTTCGGCTCGGCCGGGGAGCCTGCACCTGAACGCGCCGGTCGTCGGCATCGCGGCCGCCCCGGACAACGCAGGGTACTGGACCTTCGCCTCGGACGGTGGGCGTGTTCAACTACTCGACCGGCCCGACCCGGGTGCGCAGTTCTTCGGTTCGGCGGGCTCGCTGCACCTGGTCAAGCCGGTCGTCGGCGGCGCCGGCACCTGAGTCCGCACGCCGCCGCGGGCACGCGACGCCGCTGGCGGCACGGCACGCCGGTCGGCCCGCGGTCGCTCAGTCGCGCCGACTGGCGCGGCGCCTTCACGCTGGTGCGGTACATCTCGCGGCGGACGCCCGAGTAGTCGTTGAGCGCGTTGTGCATGGTGCAGCGGTTGTCCCAGATGGCCAGGGTCTGACGGCCCAGCGCAGCCGGCAGGTGAAGTTCTCGTTGATGCTGTGGCGGTAGAGGTGGGCCAGCAGCGCCTGCGACTCCTCCTTCGTCCACCCTTCGAACCGGGTGGTGTAGACCGGGTTGACGTAGAGCGCCGCGCCGGCCGGTGACCGGGTGGACGGTGACGGCGGGGTGGACGTGCTCGGCGTAGGCGTCGTCCGACGGCGCGATGGCCATGGAGGAGAGGTCCTTGACCTGGTCGAGGAGCCCGCCCGTGCCGTAGGCCATGCCGGCCGAGTGGACGGCGCGCAGGCCCGTCGAGGGTCGCCTTGAGCCCGCCCGAGAGGGTCTCGTAGGCGAGGTACTGGTTCGACCACACGGTGTCGCCGCCGTGGTCGGGGACCTCCCAGGCGTGCAGCAGCGTGTAGGCCGGCGGCTCCGGCAGGTAGCTGAGGTCGCTGTGCCAGGCGTTGGCGAAGTTCAGGACGTCGGTCGGGCTCCTTGATGACCCGGATCACGTAGGGCCGGTCCTCGAGCGGGTCGACGAACGGCGTGACGTCGCGCCCGCCGAGCAGGTCGGTGACGCGCTCGAGGTCGTCGAGGTTGAGGTCCTGCTCGGGCAGGAAGACCACCAGGTGGTCGGCCAGGGCCTGGCGCAGGCCGTCGAGCTGCGGCCGCCTCCGAGACCTCGGTCAGGTCGATGCCGGTGACCGTGGCGCCGAGCGCGCCGGCCACCGGCTCGACCTTGAGGGTCGGCGCCTCGCCGTCGTCACCGTCGCCGGCCGGCTCAGGCGAGGCCGAGGAGCTCGGCCCCGTTGCGCCAGAAGAACCGCTCGCGGGTCGGCTCGTCGAAGCCCGCCACGGCGTCCCCGAACGCCTCGAACGGACGCTTGCCCCCCTCGGGGTGCGGGTAGTCGGTCGAGAACATGAAGAGCTCCGGACCGCACTGCTCGAGCAGCCAGGCGGTGTCCTCGAAGGGGAACGGGCGTGAAGCGCACCTGGCGGCGCAGGTACTCCGAGGGCAGCAGGCGTCAGCTCCTGCAGCGCCGGCTCGAACTTGGAGAAGGAGCGCAAGGCGTGGTCGACGTTGCGCAGCAGGCCCGGCACCCAGGTCGCGCCGAGCTCGATGGCCGCCCCGCGCAGGGCCGGGTGGCGCTCGAAGACGCCGTCGAGCGCCATGCAGGCGAGGAAGCGCTCGGGCGAGTGGTGCAGCACCGGGAAGTCCTTGGAGCGCAGGTTCTCGCCGCCGCCCAGCCAGTCCTTGGGCCGCGGGCGCCCGTTGTTGTGGAAGGCCTTGGGCAGCAGCTTGCCGCCCCCCGACGTGGAGGACGAAGGGCACGCCCGGCCTCGGCCAGGCGGGCCCAGACGGGGTCGAGGTCGAGGTGGGTGGGCGAGAAGTCGCCGGGAGCGTCGGAAGGCACCCACACGGCGGCGACGCCCTCGCGAGCGCCTCCTCCAGCGCCGCCAGCGCGCGGCGCCGGGTCGTTGAGCGGCAGGTAGCCGACGGCCTTCAACCGCGGGATCGGGCCGCAGAAGGCGACCATCGCCCGGTTGAGCGCCTCGGTCCCGCCGTAGAGCACGTCGGGATCCTTGCTCCGGGAGAAATGCCCGAGGCGAAGGTCGGGAACACCAGCTGGGCGTCGATGTGCAGCGCGTCGAGCACCCGGGAGCGCACCTCGGTGTCGAGCGCCCCCGGGCGCCATCCATCCCTTCGGGCCCTTCAGCACCTCGGGACCGATCTCCTGGTGGCGGTGCGACTCCCAGAGCTCGGGCAGGCTCGCCATGAGCTCGGCCGCACCGGACCCGCCCCGCCGAGCCCGAGGGGGGCGAGCCGGTCCCGCACCGCCTCGTCGGCGATACTGCCCGAGCCACTCGGGCGTCTCCATCAGGTGGCTGTCGGCGTCGAAGATCGCAGTTTCCACAGGACCCCCCGCTTGCAGGTATCGTCGCCCAGCGTAGACCTGCGGACAAGCCCGATCTGCGGCTGGCGATCCGCGTCGGAGAGGATCGCCGGACGCTCGAGCGCCATTTCGGGGGTGTCGGCGCTCGTTTCGCCGCGGTGTCGCAGTCCTCACAGACAACATTTATCCAGGTCATAACTTTCTCTGACCTGGCGTACAGACCCGGCCTGTCCAATGGAAGTCGTGGACGCAGTCCGCGGCCGCCACGGGAGCTCAGACGGAGGACCGATGACCGAGGACCAGAACGACCAGTCGACAGGCCAGCCCGCAGGGGCCCCGAGCCGGAGGCGCCTCCGACCCGGCGGCCGAGGCGACGGCGAGGCCATTGCGCTGCCGGCGGCATCTCCCCCGCCCTCGGCGGAATCTCTGCGCCGGCGCCGGTGCAGCCGGACAGCCGGCGCCTCACGGCGTGCCCCAAGGCGTTCCCCTGGGTACGGCGCACAACGTGGACCCGGTCGCCGCGCCGCAGAACGTGCCCGACGACGGCGCCGGCCACGACCGGCAGCACCCCGCCCCAGGGCACCTACGCCCTGGGCGCGCTGGCGGGCAACCCGGCGCTCGATCCACGCCGCCAACGTCTTCGGCACTGCGGCGCCGCCGGCGGTTCGGCGGTCGACGGCCCGCCGACCGACCCGAACGCGCCCATGTGGCCGGCTCCCCGGGTGCTGGCGCGGCGTCGGGCGGCAGCCACCCGACCACAACTTCCGCAACGGCCTCCTCGCCGGCGCCGCCGCGGTGGCCATCCTGGCTGCCGGCGTTGGCATCGGCCACGCCGCCTGGAGCTCCAACAATCCCTCCAACCTCTCCGCCCGCGCGTCGGGCGGCACCCGCGTCCCCTCGGGCTCTGGCTCTGGCGGTCTGGCTCTGGCTCCTGCGGGCAACGGCTCCCCCTTCGGCGGCGGCTCCGTCGGGCAACTCGGGAAGCTCGGGCAACTAGCGGCGGCTCGGAGCTCGAGCTCGTCGGGCGGCCCGAGCGACGTCAACGCCATCGCCTCGAAGGTCGACCCCGGGCTCGTCGACGTCAACACGACCCTCGGCTACCAGCAGGAGCAGGCGGCGGGCACGGGCATCGTCCTGACGTCCAACGGCGTCATCCTCACCAACAACCACGTGATCGACGGCGCCACGAGCATTCAGGTCACCGACGTCGGCAACCAGAAGACCTACACGGCCAGCGTCGTCGGCTACGACCGCACCAAGGACATCGCGGTGCTCCAGCTACACAACGCATCGGGACTCCAGACGGCACGCCTCGCCAACTCGTCCAACGCCTCGGTGGGCCAGCAAGTCGTCGGCGTCGGCAACGCCGGCGGCACCGGCGGGACGCCCAGCGCGGCCGGCGGAACGGTCACGGCGCTCAACCAGTCCATCACGGCCAGCGACGAGGGTGACGGCACGTCGGAGCAGCTGAGCGGGCTGATTCAGACGAACGCCAACATTCAGCCAGGTGACTCGGGCGGCGCGCTCGTCGACACCTCGGGTCAGGTCCTCGGCGTCGACACGGCCGCCTCGGACGGCTACTCGTTCCAGTACAACGGCCAGTCGTCGGGGAACCAGGGCTTCGCCATCCCGATCAACACCGCACTCTCGCATCGCCCGCAGCATTGAGGCGGGGACCGCGTCCTCGACGGTCCACATCGGCGAGACCGCCTTCCTCGGCGTCGAGATCAACCCCGACGGTCGAGCTCGAGCTCGTGGCGGCCCGCGGCAGTCCGGTCGGTGGCGGCTCCGGCGGCTTCGGCGGGGGCATCTTCGGCAGCACCGGAACACCGGGAACACCGGGAACACGGGCGGCACGGGCAACACCGGGTCGTCGGGCTCGGGTGCCTCGGTCGCAGGCGTCGTGACCAACGGCCCCGCCCAGGAGGCCGGCCTGGCCCAGGGCGACGTCATCACCTCGCTCGGAGGCAAGACGATCAACTCGGCCAACGACCTCACCACGCCATGGGCATCTACCACCCGGGCGACAAGGTGCAGATCGGCTGGACCGACAGCTCGGGCCAGAGCCACACCGCCACGGTGCAGCTGTCCTCGGGGCCGCCGCAGTAAGCGGTGCTCCCGCCCGTCGGCGGAGGCCGGGCCTGTGCCAGGCACGAGCCCGCCTCCGCCGACGGGCTCTCTATCTATCTGGTCATGAGCCGGAGCAACGTGACGATCATTGCCAGCACAGCACCAGCTAAGACACAAATGAGGCCCCAGCCGACACTGACGCTTGAGCCGACCGGCGTCGACCCTTGCGTGATCTTCTGGACGATTCGAAACACGTCGTACACGGCGAACACCAAGATCACGAACGCGACGACCGTGGTCAAGAGGCCCAGGAGGCGATCCTCCGTCGTCAAGGCCAGCCCGGCAAAGACGAGTAACACGATCCCGCCGATGAAGGTCACCCACCCGTTGACGCCGATGAGGGTCGAAATAGCAGGATCAGTCCCGTTCACAGAGATGTGGAAGTCACCAAAACCAGCGCCTCCGACTCGGATCCACGCGCCGACCGACCCGTACATCAGGGCGATCCCGCTGACCATGATGAGGAACACGCCGATGTTGAGCGTGGCGGGTGCGGACTTCGGCTTCGAGAACCCATGAAGGCGCGTAGGGATTGCCGGAGATTCGAGGTGGGGCGGTCTGCGCATCGCCTGACGCGGCCACTCCCTCCTCAGCCCAACCGGTCACCGTCCAATGCCGCCTGGCCGTCCAGGCTTGGCCGTCCCAATATGCCTGCTCGTTTGGATTCCCCCCGGTGGGATACCACCCAGGATCCTTGGGAGCAGCGCCGGGGGGATGCCATTCCCCGCTCGGCTCACTCCCGGTTGTGGTCGCAGGTCCGGGCTCGTGCTCCTCCATCAGACGACCTCCCGCTGTGACGTCTTCAGTCACGGTGAGAACGAACGTAGCGTGGGCGGCAGGCAAAATGGGGGTTCTTCGAAGACGACCCTGAGAGTCAGCGCACGTTCGAGCGCTCGGTCTCGTCGACTTCAGGGCAGAGGATGGTCATGAGTGGGCTGCTGGAGTGAGGCAGCACTTCGTGCGAGCGGCGCGGCCGAGCGGGCCGTTGCCCTTCGCGGCCCATGGCGACCGTCGTTTCCGAGCGCGAACAGAACCTGCCCGCCGATGCCTCGTTTCGCCGCGACCTGAAGCGCCAGAATGGTGCATGCCCCGGCGCTCCAGACGGAAGAATGCCTCCCGTAGGAACCCCGAGGACTACCGCCCGCCGAATCTGGGGTCGCACTGGCGTGCCGACGGCACGCCGAAAGACTGCTATGGCTCGCAAGCCGAGGCGCTGGTCGTCGCGGACGAACGCCGCCGGATGTCCGGAGCCGACCTGAACGTGTACCTGTGCGGCTTCTGCCATGCCTGGCATATGGGCAACAAGTTCGGGCGAGAGACGTAACCGCCGGGCGGGTGGCCGAGACGTAGAACCGTCGAGGCTTTACAGATGAAGCCTCGAGCTTGGTCGAGCGGCCTGTCGGCCTCGCAAGTTCGCTCGCGTTGGCACCTGCGGAGACGGTCGACACAATGATCAGGTCGGCGTCGACTGTGCCCGTCGTTCCGGTACGGCGCGGACCGGTCGCTCACGATCGGTGAAGCACGCGCACTCCTCGGTTCGCGTGCTGGCGCGTCGCGGGTAGAGGCGGTTGCTGCGACCTTTCCCGCACCGTCGGTCGCCCCGGCTGCAATCCAACGGCGTACGTTCCGGAGCGCCGCGCGACTGCGTCTGGCTTGCTGGTTCACCGAAACCCGTCCGGGGTCCGCCATCAATGCTCGGCTCGTCCCGCGACTCACACACACCCAGACTCGAGACGTATTGAGCAATAAAGCGAAGTTGCTCATTTTGTTGTTGAAAGATTGATAATCAATCCCGATGACCTTCCACAATCGGACACTGACGCGGCGACGACCCGATATGGCGAGAAAACGATAATCAAGTCTCGTCAAATTTCCGCTGGTCAGGTACTCGCAGCGCCGTCACGACGGGCCGATATGGCAATTCTCATTGACACCCAGTCGAAGTTTCGAAAGTCCGTCTCGTCGCCGCCAAGGTCTCCACATTGGGCAGTTTTGGGGTGTCTAAAACTCTAAAGATGAGGCGGCGGTTTCCCGACCAGGAAGAACACGATTAAATTCGGCGCTGTCCTCGGACGGAGGCGGTCCGTCCATTGGGAGCATTTTGGCGACTTGGCGAAGTGTGGCAAAAGCCACAGGTAATGCAACGGTCACCCGTGGTCCTTTCGCGTCCCGCGACGGTTCGCTACTGGGGCTGCAGCAATGTTCTGCTGGCCTTTTGCTGCCTGACTTCACGAGTTGTTCTCGAGAGAACGCCGCATGGCAGGCGGCGTCTCGCCGACAGAGGAGCTTGCGTCGGCATGAACACTCGCGGGTCGATGACCCATCCGATCGCGAAGGTGCGCCGCGGCACTCGGACACGACTGGAGTCCGCGCGGGCAGGACGCGTTGACGAAGGCGGGTTCACCCTCATTGAGCTCGTCGTCGTCGTCGCAATCATGCCCGTCATCGTCGGCGCAATGGTTTCGGGGCTCCTTTCGATCATCTCGTTCACACCTACCATTGAGAGCCGGCTCTCTGACTCGGGAGATGCCCAGATCGTCACGACGGACTACAACAAAGACGTCCAGGGCGCGACCATGGTGACCACGGCCGCGACGCCGACGAACCCGACGGCCTGCGGACCGGGGACACAGCTCCTCGGGCTGCAGTACGCGAACGGGACGGAAATCTCGTACGCACTGGTCACTCAGGGGGCGGGACCCACCGCTGCCCAGAATCTCTATCGGAACCTCTGCCAGGTGACCGCCGGAGTGCCGACGTTGACCTCGTCCACGCTGGTCTCCCACGACGTGGTCAACCAATCTGGTGCTGGCAACCCAACCGCAAGCGTTGCGTGTTCGACCAGCTCCGCAACGAGCTGCGCCGGGAGTCCTCCGGCATGGCAGGTGGGTTGGGTCTCAACATCCCAGGTGGAAAGCATGAGCCTCCCCTTCACCTACGCGTCGAGCAATTACCAACAGAACCTCTTCGCGGTACCAAGTGGCGGCGTCAACACGGGGGGTGGTGGCCCGGTCTCGTCGCCCGCGTACAGCTGTGGCTTCGCGACGCCAAACCCGCAGAGCACCTTTGCTACGTCCCTGTGTTTCATGGACCTCACCGCGTGGAACACCCATACAGGCGCGACGCCCTGCGGCGACGGCGGGTGGCAGATCACCGACGGCATCGCCAACACACCGTTCACCATGAGCTTCTGTCTCGCCGTGACCGGAGGTCCGATCGTCGCTGCTGCCATCCCCACCTACACCAACCCGCCCCAAAGCGAGGCCTTCTTCGGCAACAGCGGCTTCTATACGGGCATACCCGGAAACCCTGCCCTCTACCAAAACCAAGAAGGCACCACGTCGACCATCACCATCTCGAACATCCAGGTGCTCGGATCCGGTGGGATCCCCGCCACGAACTGGAACCTCGTCACCGGTGACGCGGAGTCGACCGACTCCCGTGAATCGATCACGTGGACGGCGGGCTGGAATGCCGGCTCGACCATCCCGGCCAACCAGCAGGTGTTCACGTTGATCGACAACAGCTCGACGTCGGCCATCGGCAATGCATGTGCCAATCCGACTGCGGGCAGCGGTCTGACCGCGGGGAACGGCCTCACCGGGCTGGGCACCAACACTGTCGAATGCCAGGCGTCCGTGGACTCGGACAAGACGGGCACCGTCATGATCAGCGCGCCCTCCCCGAACTCGCTCACCGCCAACCTGGTGGGCACAGGACTTCAAGCCATCTTTCTCGGGATCCTCCTCCCTTCGTCATGAGAACGCCCCTCACCTCACGAAGCCTGGCGGCCTGGGTCCGTCGCAGCCCGGTCACAACGCGCGGAAGTGTGGTGCGCGATGACGAAATTCGGCCGCGAGATTCCGAGGCGGGTGACACCCTCATTGAGGTCCTGATCGCCCTCGTGGTGCTCGGGATCGCCGTCGTCGCCATGCTCCTGGCGTTCGGCTCCGCCTTGGCCAGCTCAGGGGAGCACCGGACCCTAACCAACATCGCGTCGGCCGAGAAGCTGGTGAAGCAACAGATCATCGCCCAGCTCCAGAACGCGAACCCTCCGCTCTATCTCGCCTGTGCGTCGGCGAACGCGTACCAGCCTCCCAGCGGGAGCAACAAGATTACATTCACCAACCTTCCTACTGGCTATGCCGCTGAAGTCACCGGTGTCGGACTCTGGGATCCGACTGACTCCTCCTTCGATGCGACACAAGCGCAATGCAATCAGCTTCTGACCGCCTCGAATAACCAGACGACCTCCCAGCTCATCAGTGTGAATGTCAGCTACCCGAAGGGCGGATCCTCCGTCGTGACGACGGTCGTCAACGACCCCGACTCCCGCCACCCCACCAGCCGCGGGGTCGGCGACCCAGCTCCAGTTCTCCTCCCAGCCACCGAACGCGCTCAGCGCGCAGGCCCTCAAGCCTCCACCAGTCGTCGAGGTCGAAGATTCCTCAGGCCATGCCGTGTTGAACGACTTGTCACAGGTCGTGCTCACGCTGACGAACAGTTCCGGCCAGGCCCTGACCAACGGCGCTGCACTCGCGGCCGGATGCGTCGGAAGCGAGCACTTCGGCTACGTGACCTTCACCGGTTGCAGCGTGGCCAAGGACGGCACCTACACGCTCACCGCCACCGACACCTCCCTCCCGGGTGTGTCCGCTGTCAGCCAGACCTTCACCGTCCTGCCCGGACCCCCCAGCCAGATCGTGTTCAGCACCCAGCCGGGCAACTCGACGGGCGGAGTCGCCTTCACCCCGCAGCCGAAGCTGACCGTGGAGGACGCCGGTGGCAACCCCGTGACCACCGACACGTCAACGGCCACCCTGGCTGTGACGACAGGCACGGGAACCGGCACGTTGTCGGGTTGCACCCAGAGCGGCGAGAGTGCTGGCGTCATCAGCTTCACGGGTTGCTCCATCAACACGGCGGGAACGACCTACACCCTGACGGCGACGGACGTGGAGACGACCGGGACGTTGATGGCGACGAGCGCGTCCTTCAGCATCACGGTCGGAGCCGCCGTGCAGCTCGTCTTCACGAGCTCTCCTGGAGCATCAGCGAGTGGCGCGACGTTCGCGACTCAGCCGGTCATCACCGTCGAAGACGCCGGTGGAAACACAGTGAATTCAGGAGTATCGATCACGCTGGGCATAGCGAGTCAGCCGACCAGCGGCGCCACCATCTCCTGTACCGGCGGGAATCCCAAGAGTGCGACCGCTGGTGTCGATACCTTCAGTGGCTGCAAAATCACGAACGGCTCGGGCGAACAGGGCAGCTACACGCTGAAGGCGACGGCGACTGGACTGCCCCAGGCGACGAGTGGTTCATTCACCGTGGCCGGCACCGCCAGCAAGCTCGCCTTCGCCACGCAGCCTCCGAACACCACCACTGCCGCTGTCTTTACGACATCGCCCGTTGTGTGGGTCGAAGACTCATCGGGTGACCTGGTCACCAATGCCGCTAACACGGTCACCCTGGCCATCAACAGTGGCACCGGGACCCTGAGCGGCTGCACCAGCGCGGTGACTCCGTCCGGCGGCATCGCCACCTTCCCCAATTGCAAGATCACCCTCGGTACGCAGGGTTCGTTCACGCTGAAGGCGTCTGCCAATCCGGCGTTGACCGTCGCGACGAGTAACACCTTCACCGTCGCCGGCACGGCCACGAAGCTCATCTTCACCCAACAACCGACCAACTCCACCGGCGGGGTGGCCTTCCCCACCCAGCCAAAGGTCTCAGTAGAGGATTCCTCCAACGACGTTGTCACCTCGAGTGCCGCGTCCGTGACGTTGGCGATCACTGGTGGGACCTCGGGCGCGGCGCTGTCGTGCACTTCCAACCCCCTGACTCCAAGCGGAGGTGTCGTCGCATTCAGCGGATGTGCCATCAACCTGGCGGGAACCGGTTACAAGCTGACCGCCTCAGCAAGCGGGCTGACCGGAACAACCAGTAGCGCGATCAATATCACCATCGGACCCGCGAACCAGCTCGCGTTCACCACCCAGCCGGGAGGCGGACAAAACGCGGCGACCTGGGCCGGCCAGCCCGTCGTGAAAGTGGAGGATGCCGGGGGGAACGCTGTCACGACGGCGACAAGCCAGATTTCCCTGACGATTGCGTCACAACCCGGCACTGGAGCAGCAATCACCTGCACGAACAACCCCGTCGTTGCGACCGCAGGAGTTGCAGCCTTTTCTGGGTGTCAGCTCGTGGGCACGGCCGGCAGCTACACGTTGGCGGCCAGCTCGCCGGGCCTCGTGAATGGGACGAGCGCGTCCTTCACCATCACGCCCGGCTCGGCAACCCAACTCGTCTTCACGACGCAACCGAATGGCGGGGCCAACACGGCGGCGTGGACGACCCAGCCAGCGGTCACGGTCGAGGACTCTGGTGGGAACAAGGTGACGGCGGGCACGTACAGCGTGACACTCGCAGTGGCCGAGAACGCAGGCGGAGCGCTGGCGTGCACCACGAATCCTCTGTCCACGGCGAGCGGCGTCGCCACTTACGCCGGCTGCAAGATCACCGGCACAGCAGGGACCTACGCGTTGAGTGCGAGTGCCACGGGACTGAGCAGCGCAACGAGCAGCATCTTCTCCATCAGTGCCGGCCCGGCGACCCAGCTGGCCTTTAGCACCCAGCCTGGTGGCGGCGCCGACGCAGCGACGTGGAGCACCCAGCCCATCGTCAGCGTGGAGGATGTCTCGGGCAACCTGGTCGGGACCAGCTCGGCGAGCATCACGCTGAGCATTCATTCGCAGCCGGGCTCAGGGGCGTCGCTCGCGTGCTCCAACAACCCGCTTGCTGCGTCCGGAGGTGTCGCGGGCTTCTCGGGCTGCGCGATCACGGGCACTGTGGGGAGTTACACGCTCAGTGCCTCAGCCACCGGGTTGAGCGGCGCGACGAGCAACGCATTCATCGTCACCATCGGCGGCCCGGCCAAACTCGGCTTCAGCACCCAACCGGGTGGCGGAGTCGACGGCAACGCCTGGGGTACGCAGCCCGTCGTCACCGTCGAGGACGCGGGCGGCAACACCGTGACCGGCGCCACCAACTCGATCACGCTGGCGATCGGGACCAACCCGGGCGGGACCTTGGCCTGCGCCACCAACCCGCTGGCGGCCACAGGCGGCACGGCGTCGTTCGCGGGCTGTGAGATCACCGGCAAGGCGGGGACCTACACGCTCACCGCCTCGGCCACCGGGCTGAGCGGCGCCACGAGCAACACCTTCTCCATCACCGTCGGAAACGCGTCCAAACTTGGCTTCAGCGCCCAGCCCGGTGGCGGAGCCAACGCGGCGACGTGGAGCACCCAGCCCGCAGTCACCGTCGAAGACGTCGGCGGCAACACCGTCACCGGCGCCACGAACTCGATCACCCTCGCCCTCGGGACCAACCCGGGCGGGACCTTGGCCTGCACCACCAACCCGTTGGCGGCCACAGGCGGCACGGCGTCCTTCGCGGGCTGCAAGATCACCGGCAAGGCGGGGACGTACACGCTCACCGCCTCGGCGACCGGCTTGAGCCAGGCGACCAGCAATACCTTCTCCATCACGGCCGGCCCGGCGACCCAGCTGGCCATCAACGTGCAACCCGGGGGCGGAGCAGACGGGGCGACATGGAGCTCGCAGCCCGTCGTCACTGTCGAGGACCAGTCGGGCAACACCGTCACCGGCGCCACGAACTCGATCACGCTCGCCATCGCCACGCAGCCTGGTACCGGTGCGACCCTCGGTTGCACCACCAACCCGCTGGCGGCCACGGGTGGCACGGCGTCGTTCGCCGGCTGCAAGATCACCGGCAAGGCGGGGACGTACACGCTCACCGCCTCGGCCACCGGGCTGAGCGCCGCCACCAGCAACACCTTCACCATCACCATCGGCGCCCCCACCCAACTGGTCTTCAGCACCCAGCCCGGTGGCGGAGCCAACGCGGCCACGTGGACCACCCAGCCCGTCGTCACCGTCGAGGACGCGGGCGGCAACACCGTCACCGGCGCCACCAACTCGATCACGCTCGCCCTCGGGACCAACCCGGGCGGGACCTTGGCCTGCACGACCAACCCGCTGGCGGCCGCGGGCGGCACGGCGTCGTTCGCCGGCTGCAAGATCACTGGCAAGGCGGGGACCTACACGCTCACCGCCTCGGCCACCGGCCTGAGCCAAGCGACTAGCAACACTTTGTCCATCACACCGGGAGCCGCGACCCAGCTCGCCTTCAGCACCCAACCCGGTGGCGGCGCCAACGCGGCGACGTGGAGCACGCAGCCCGCCGTCAGCGTCGAGGACCAGTCGGGCAACACCGTCACCGGCGCCACAAACTCGATCACCCTCGCCCTCGGGACCAACCCGGGCGGGACCTTGGCCTGCACCACCAACCCGTTGGCGGCCACAGGCGGCACGGCGTCCTTCGCCGGCTGTGAGATCACCGGCAAGGCGGGGACGTACACGCTCACCGCCTCGGCGACCGGGCTGAGCGCCACCACCAGCAACACCTTCTCCATCACGGCCGGCCCGGCGACCCAGCTGGCCTTCAGCGCCCAGCCCGGTGGCGGCGCCAACGCGGCCGCCTGGACGACGCAGCCCGTCGTCACCGTCGAGGACCAGTCGGGCAACACCGTCACCGGCGCCACGAACTCGATCACCCTGGCCATCGGGACCAACCCCGGCGGCACCTTGGCCTGCACCACCAACCCCAAGACGGCAGCAGCCGGCATCGCCACCTTCGCCGGCTGCAAGATCACCGGCAAGGCGGGCACCTACACGCTCACCGCCTCGGCCACCGGGCTGAGCGCCGCCACCAGCAACACCTTCTCCATCACCGCCGGCCCGGCGACCCAGCTGGCCTTCAGCACCCAGCCTGGTGGCGGGACCAACGCGGCCACCTGGACCACCCAGCCCGTCGTCACCGTCGAGGACGCGGGCGGCAACACCGTCACCGGCGCCACCAACTCGATCACCCTCGCCCTCGGGACCGACCCCGGCGGGACCTTGGCCTGCACCACCAACCCGCTGGCGGCCACAGGCGGCACGGCGTCGTTCGCCGGCTGCAAGATCACCGGCAAGGCGGGGACCTACACGCTCACCGCCTCGGCCTTCGGGCTGACCGGCGCAACGAGCAACACCTTCTCCATCACACCGGGAGCCGCGACCCAGCTCGCCTTCAGCACCCAGCCCGGTGGCGGGGCCAACGCGGCGACGTGGAGCACGCAGCCCGCCGTCAGCGTCGAGGACCAGTCGGGCAACACCGTCACCGGCGCCACAAACTCGATCACCCTCGCCCTCGGGACCAACCCGGGCGGGACCTTGGCCTGCACCACCAACCCGTTGGACGGCCACGGGCGGCACGGCGTCCTTCGCGGGCTGTGAGATCACCGGCAAGGCGGGCACCTACACGCTCACCGCCTCGGCGACCGGGCTGACACCAGGCGACCAGCAACACGTTCTCCATCACCGCCGGCCCGGCGACCCAGCTGGCCTTCAGCGCCCAGCCCGGTGGCGGCGCCAACGCGGCCACCTGGACGACCCAGCCCGTCGTCACCGTCGAGGACCAGTCGGGCAACACCGTCAGCGGCGCCACGAACTCGATCACGCTCGCCATCGCCACGCAGCCTGGTACCGGTGCGACCCTCGGTTGCAACACCAACACGCTGGCGGCCACCGGCGGCACGGCGTCGTTCGCCGGCTGCAAGATCAGCGGCAAGGCGGGCACCTACACGCTCACCGCCTCGGCCACCGGGCTGAGCGCCGCCACCAGCAACACCTTCTCCATCACCGCCGGCCCGGCGACCCAGCTGGCCTTCAGCACCCAGCCTGGTGGCGGGACCAACGCGGCCACCTGGAGTACGCAGCCCGTCGTCACCGTCGAGGACGCGGGCGGCAACACCGTCACCGGCGCCACGAACTCGATCACCCTCGCCCTCGGGACCGACCCCGGCGGGACCTTGGCCTGCACCACCAACCCGCTGGCGGCCACAGGCGGCACGGCGTCGTTCGCCGGCTGCAAGATCACCGGCAAGGCGGGGACCTACACGCTCACCGCCTCGGCCTTCGGGCTGACCGGCGCAACGAGCAACACCTTCTCCATCACACCGGGAGCCGCGACCCAGCTCGCCTTCAGCACCCAGCCCGGTGGCGGGGCCAACGCGGCGACGTGGAGCACGCAGCCCGCCGTCAGCGTCGAGGACCAGTCGGGCAACACCGTCACCGGCGCCACAAACTCGATCACCCTCGCCCTCGGGACCAACCCGGGCGGGACCTTGGCCTGCACCACCAACCCGTTGGCGGCCACAGGCGGCACGGCGTCCTTCGCCGGCTGCAAGATCACCGGCAAGGCGGGGACGTACACGCTCACCGCCTCGGCGACTGGGCTGAACCAGGCGACCAGCAATACCTTCTCCATCACCGCCGGCCCGGCGACCCAGCTGGCCTTCAGCGCCCAGCCCGGTGGCGGCGCCAACGCGGCCACCTGGACGACGCAGCCCGTCGTCAGCGTCGAGGACCAGTCGGGCAACACCGTCAGCGGCGCCACGAACTCGATCACGCTCGCCATCGCCACGCAGCCTGGTACCGGTGCGACCCTCGGTTGCAACACCAACACGCTGGCGGCCACCGGCGGCACGGCGTCGTTCGCCGGCTGTGAGATCACGGGCAAGATCGGCACGTACACGCTCACCGCCTCAGCCACCGGCCTGAGCCAGGCGACGAGCAACACCTTTGCCATCACCATCGGCGCCCCCGCTCAGCTGGTCTTCAGCACCCAACCCGGTGGCGGCGTCGACGGGAACGCCTGGGGTACGCAGCCCGCCGTGACCGTCGAGGACGCAGGTGGCAACACCGTCACCGGCGCCACGAACTCGATCACGCTGGCGATCGCAACGCAGCCCGGCTCCGGCGCAACACTGGCCTGCACCGCCAACCCCAAGACGGCAGCAGCCGGTATCGCGACGTTCGCCGGCCTGCAAGATCACCGGACAGACGGGCAGTTACACGCTCACCGCCTCGGCCACGGGGCTGAGCGGCGTGACGAGCAATTCGTTCAACATCACGCTCGGCGCCGCCGCCCAGCTCGGCTTCTCGTCCCAGCCAGGAGGCGGCGCGAACGGATCGACGTGGAGCACCCAGCCCGCCGTCAGCATCGAGGACGTCGGTGGTAACCCGGTCTCCACGGCGACCGGTTCGATCACCCTCGCAGTCGGGACCAACCCCGGGGGTACGCTCGCCTGCACCACCAACCCGCTGAATACCTCGGGCGGCACGGCGTCGTTCGCCGGCTGCAAGATCACCGGTAAGGCGGGGACCTACACGCTCACCGCCTCGGCCACCGGGCTGATCCAGGCGACCAGCAGCACCTTCTCCATCACGGCCGGCTCGGCGACCCAGCTGGCCTTCACGACCGAGCCGGGCGGATCCGTCGCTGCCGGCACCGCGTTCACGACGCAGCCCGTCGTGACGGTGGAGGACGCGAACGGGAACGCCGTCACCACCTACGCGACCGGTGTCACCTTGAGCGTCAAGACCTACACCGCTGGAGGCGGTGGATCGAGCAGCGGCGCTGTCGCCGGTTGCACGAACCCTCTCACTCCGACGAACGGCGTGGCGACCTTCTCTGGTTGTGACATCACGGGGGCGGCCGGACCTGCCGGGACCTACACCTTGTCGGCAACCAGTGGATCCTTCTCTGTCACGTCAACGAGCATCACGATCGTCGCCGGGACCGCAAGTCAGCTCCTCTTCACCACGCAGCCGGGCGGCACGTTCGTCGAGGGCGCGGCGTTCACCCAGCCTGCAGTGACCGTGGAGGACGCCAGTGGGAACAAGGTGACCAGCTACGGCACAGGGATTGCCTTCTCGATCGTCGGGTACACCGCCTCCAACGGCGGCACGACGCAGGGCACGCTCGGCTGCAACACCAATCCGTTGACCCCGAGCGGCGGCGTCGCCACCTTCGGCGGCTGCAACATCACCGGAAGCTCCACGGCTGGGATCTACACCTTCCACGCAACCAGTGGGACGCTGACCTCCTCCGTGTCGGCCAGCGTCAGCATCGTGGCCGGAACGGCAACCCAGCTCCAGTTCACCACGCAGCCGGGGAACGGATCCGGCAGCGGTGTGAATCTGGCCCCGCAGCCTGTCGTGAGCGTCGAAGACCTCAACGGCAACGTCGTCCCGACCGCGGGCAATCAGGTCACGCTCGCCATCGCGAGCTCGCCAGGGGGCAGGACGGGAACGTTGCACTCCACTCCGACCAACGCGGTCGCGGGGGTCGCCACCTTCTCGGGGGTCAATATCACCCACACCAACTCCGCCAAGTCAGGTTGGACGCTCACAGCGAGTGCGACCGGCCTCAGCGGCACCACGAGCATTGCCTTCACCACCTAGGCCATGAACGCTCTTCATCGAATCCGTCGCAGCCTCCGCTGCCAGCAACCGGGGAGACCGGCTGCCTACATGCGCGCGCGGAAAGCACGACGAGCGATCTGGCGTACGCGACGAGTCGGGAGCGGTCCTGATCCTGGCGCTGGTCTTCCTCGTCTCGGTCAGCGTGATCATCGGCGCGCTGACCGATTGGGTGACCAACGACCTGATGAATACTTCGAGCTTCAATGCCACCCAGTCGCTTGACAGCGCGGCGACCAACGCGGTCAACCTCGGGATCCAGAACATCCGCTACGCGCCGCTTCTCTACACCACCGCAACGGGGCAACCTCGTCGATCAGACGCTGAATGCCAGCCCGCCCAGCTATTGCTGGGGCAGCGGACCGTCGCAGTACGCCGAGACCGGGAAAGCCGAAGTCCAGTTCAACATGAACGTCTATTGCAGCACGGTCTGGAATCCGACCAGTTCTGCGACACACGCCAGGTCACCGTCTCGGCGTGCCGCATCCCGCCCGCGGATCAGCCACACACGCCGGCCTATACGAACTCGTGGGCAGCAATGCAGTCCAGCTGCGCTGCGCAGCCCTTGCTCCAGGCGATCGTGACCTTCGACGATTACCCGCCGTCGGGAGTCAGCGGACCCAGCCAGGTCCAATGCGTCACCTACTGCGGAAGCACGCTCACCATCAACAGCTGGAACTGGACCCCGACGGTGCCGACTGTTGCGAGCGTGACCGGCCTCCAGGGGTCGATCGACGGCGGCCAGCCGATGACGATCACGGGAACAGGTTTCACCAACGGCACCACGGTGAACTTCGTCAACTCGAATCCGCTGGCTCAAGTGAACAGTGTGACGACCCAACAGATCGTCCCAGCCGCCAACGTCAGTGTCACTGTCGCAACGCAGACAATCACGGCGCAGTCGCCAAGCGTCACGACCTTGGCCAATTACTACGTGACGGTCACGACACCAGGGCATCAGACCAGCGCGGTCATGGTGAACGCTTCGTGCACGCCGCCAGCGCTGGTCGACTGTTTCCAATACTCCACCACTGCGCCGTTTGTAAAAAACGGCGGAGTCAGTCCCATCACGGGCTACACGACCCACAGCACGGCCATCACGATCACCGGGAGTGGGTTCATCAACGGCGCCACGGTGACCATGGTCCAGGACAGCGGCGGCACTCCAAACGCAGCGAACGAACAACAAGCCACCGCGGTTCAGGTGGTCTCCAACACCGAGATCACTGCTCTCACGTATCCCTTCACAACGGTCGGTCAAGTCGTTCTTCGTGACGGTGACCACGCCGTCGGGGGGTACGAGCCCGACACGAACCGTCGCCGTCTTCACGTTCACCCAGGCACCACCGTAAAGCCAGAGGGGGAAAGATGAAACTGGGACGCAAGGACAAGAACGGCCACCATCGCGGGGGAACTGAGCACGAGCCTCTTCCGCGGTGGACGGCAACGGCACCGAGTCCAACCTCGAGATCGACGGGTCGCAGCTGCTCCGGAGTCGAGCCTCGCCCCGCCCTAGGAGGCGAGCCCTTCGGCGAGCTGCTGGTCCGGCGCGGCCTCGTCTCCGAGGACGACGTTGCGCAGGCGCTCATCGTTCAGGAGGACTCGGGCAAGCGGACTCGGCGAGACCCTCGTGGACATGGGCGCGCTGAACGAGCGCGAGCTGATCCTGGTGCTGGCTGACCTCCTGCACATGCCCGTCGTCGACCTTCGGCGTGACAACCCAGATCCCGATCGCTCGCGCTCATCCCTGAGGAGGTCGTCCGCGAACACATGGCGATGCCCATCCGCCTCGACGACGACGGCCTGCAGGTGGCCGTCTCCGATCAGCCGTCGGTGACGCGTCCGCGCGCTGCTCACGCAGTCGACCGAACACCCGATCCGCTTCGTGCTCGCACCGGAGTCCGACATCCAATGGGCCATCGACAGCAGCTACCGGGCCATCGGCGGCGTGGACACCCTGGTGGAGGCCTTCGAGGCAGTCGAGGGCACGCGGCGCGGCCAACGAGACCGACGAAGACCGAGGTCGTCGCCGACGACGCACCGATCGTGCAGGTCGTCACCCGGATCCTCACGCAGGCCAAGCGCGACCGCGCCTCGGACGTCCACATCGAGCCGTCCCAAGACGTCGTCCGGGTGCGCTTCCGCATCGACGGCGCGCTGAAGGAAGTGCTGATGCTTCCCGCCGACCATGGGCGTCGGCCTCGTCAGCCGGATCAAGATCATGGCGGGCATGAACATCGTCGAGCGGCGGCGGCCGCAGGACGGCCAGCTCACCACGCAGATCGACGGGAAGGACACCGACGTCCGGGTCTCGACCGCCGCCACCATCTGGGGCGAGAAGTGCGTGCATGCGGATCCTCGACAAGAACAGGTCCGTGCTGCGCCTCCACGACCTCGGCATGCCGACCGACACGCACGAGACCTTCTCGCAGCCTCGTCAAGGCTCCGTTCGGGATGGTGCTGTGCGCCGGACCGACGGGGAGCGGCAAGACGACGACGCTGTACGCGACCCTCAGCGAAGTCGCCGACCCGACGCAAGAACGTCATGACGATCGAGGACCCGGTCGAGTACATCTTCCCGTCCATCAACCAGATTCAGACCAACGAGCAGGCGGGCCTCACCTTCGCCACCGGGCTGAAGTCCATCCTGCGCCAGGACCCCGACGTGATCCTCGTCGGCGAGATCCGTGACGTCGAGACGGCACGGATCGCCGTCCAGTCCGCGCTGACGGGCCACCTGGTGCTGTCCTCGCTGCACTCGACCGACTCGGTCTCGGCCCTGCACCGCTTCCTCGACATGGGGATCGAGTCGTTCCTCATCGCTTCCTCGGTCCTCGCCATCGTCGGTCAGCGCCTCGTTCGGCGCATCTGCCCGTCGTGCAAGACCTCCTACACGCCGACCCAGGAGGAGATGACCTTCTACGAGGAGAGCGGCGGTCTCGCCGAAGCACGACTTCTACCACGGCACCGGCTGCAACTTCTGCGGGCACACCGGCTACCAGGACCGGATCGGCGTCTACGAGCTCCTGCAGATGACGCCCGAGATCAAGCGCCTCATCGTCGGGTGGGCGACGCAGGACGAGCTGCGCCGCCTGGCACAGAAGCAGGGCATGCGCACGCTGCGCGAAGAGGCCATCAGCCTCGTCGCGCAGGACATCACGACCATCTCTGAAGTCATCCGCAGCATCTACTCGCTCTAGGCGAGGGGACGGGAACGCCATGGAAAAGTACCGCTACAGCGCAGTCGACGATGCCGGGAACAAGGTTTCCGGCAGTCGAGTCCGCGGCCTCGGCCGGGGCGGCGCACCTCGCCCTGCTCGAGCGCGGATACCAGACGATCGAGGTCTCGGAGAAGAAGAGCATCCTGCAAGTTCGAGATCACCAAGAAGATGGTGCCGCGCAAGGACATCATGCACTTCTCGCGCCAGCTCGCCGTCTTCGTCCAGGCCGGCATCCCGATCATGGAGGCCCTGCGAGGTCATCGCGGAAGAGACGCCCGACAAGCTGCTGCAGCGGGCGCTCTACGACATGATCGATCGCCTCCAGGCCGGCGACACCTTCGCGTCGGCGGCGGCCGCGCATCCCGAGGCCTTTCCCAACTACTACGTCGGCATCCTCTCGTCGGCCGAGCTGACCGGAAACCTCGACGTCGTCCTCGACCAGCTGGCCGACTACCTCGATCGCGACATCGAGGCCCGGGGAAAGATCACCTCGGCCATGATCTACCCGGCCGTCGTCGCCGTCATGGCGGTCGTCGTCGTGATCGTCCTGGCCACCTTCGTCATGCCGAAATTCGTCGTCTTCTTCAAGTCGTTCAACGCGCAGCTGCCGCTGCCGACGCGCATGCTCCTCAGCGTCTCGAACTTCGTCAGTCACTAGTGGTGGGCCATCCTGGCGCTGATCGTCGCTCGCCGTCGTCGGCTTCATCGCGCTGCGCCGATCCCGCTCCGGCAAGGCGTGGCTCGACTCCATGATCCTGCAGCTTCCCGTCCTCGGCGACCTCGTGCGGACCGCCATCATCGAGCGGATCTGCCGGATCCTCTCCTCCATGATCCGGGCCGGCGTCGCGCTGCCCGACGCCATGCGGGTGACCGCGGAGTCGTCGAACAACGCCGTCTACCGCAAGGGTCTCACGACGGTCCGCGAAGAGATGATGGAGGGTCAGGGTCTCGCGGAGCCGCTGGCCCGCACGGGACTGTTCCCGGGCGCGGCCCGCCAGATGTTCCGGGTCGGCGAGGAGACCGGGCACCCTCGACGCACAGCTCGCCACGGCCGCCACGTTCTACGACCGGGAGCTCGACGTGAAGCTCAAGCGGTTCACCAGCCTCTTCGAGCCGGTCGGTCATCATCTTCATGGGTGTCATCGTCGGCTTCGTCGCCATCGCGCTGGTGTCGGCCATGTACGGCATCTACCACCAGGTGAAGATCCAGTAACGACGCTGCCGACAATTCAATCACGAGCGGGAATTGACCTAAAGTGGAGTCTGAGAGTCGGCCGAAAATAACGGTGAGCTAATGCGAGTCTAGGTACGTTCGGTGTGCCAACAACGGACGCAAAATTGCATGTCACAGGGCGAATAAGTGACTTCATGATCTGACCCTTGAAGTACGAAGCAATGGTAGATTTCACGTTCTCCCGATTGGCGAGGGAGGAACCGCGCAACTGGATGGCTTCCAGTTGCCCAAACCGAAAGGCGGTACCACCGCAATGATTAAGCATATTCGCGACGTCCAGGCGCGTCGCCAGAGGCGACGAGCTCGGAGTCGGGGTTCACCCTGATCGAACTCCTGTCGTCATCGTCGTCCTCGGCATCCTTGCCGCAACGGTCGTCTTCGCTCTGACCGGCGTCACCGGTCAGAGTGCCCAGGCGGCTTGCAACTCGGACGCCAAGTCGTTCGAGGTCGCGGTGTGCAGGCGTACGAGAACTCGCCCGGACAACGCGACCAACGCCGCGCCGGCCAACGTCGCTGACCTGTTACTGCGCCGTTCGGCAACCCGAACGGATACGCTGACACGTTCATCGCGGCAGCGCCAACAACAGCGCGTACGGCGTCGCACTGATCAGCGAGCTGACCGGCTGCACGCTGACTGGCGTCGACGCTGCCGCACGTGGTGACTTCGGCCCCCAAGGCCGCGCCGACCGCGGCCGGCTGGGTCGACTACGACACCGAGGCTGCCGGCACGGGCTGCCTCGCCGCTTCGTAAGCATTCCGTCTGGACATTCTGTACGGACGTACACGAAGCAACGGTGAACCAAAGCGCCCGGCCCCTGGGCCGGGCACTTTGGCCTTCAGCCGACAAAGACGAAGAGGAGGGGAACCAGATGAAGAACGCAGCCAACATCGACGCGATCTCGACCCGTGGCTCCAGGTCCTCTGGGACCGGCAGGGCTCGGACCTGTTGCTCGCGACGGGCTCCGAGCCACGGATCCGAGTCGACGGCAAGCTGAGCGCGCATCGAGGGCACGCCGGTCCTCACCGGCGAGCAGATCGACCAGATCGTCCGGGCCATGCTCACGCCCGGAGCAGGAGGCCACCCTCGACGAGCACCAAGACGTCGACTTCTCCTTCAGCTGGCGTGGACCGGGCCCGCCTTCGTGGCAGCGCGTTCACGCAGAAGGGTGACATCGCCCTCGCCCTCCGCATGATCCCCTCCGACATCCCGACCTTCGAGGAGCTCGGACTTCCCCCGGTGGCGGAGTGGCTGGCCCGTCTGCCCCGGGGCCTCGTGCTCCTGACCGGTCCGACCGGCTCCGGAAAGTCGACCACCCTGGCCTCGATCATCGCCCGCATCAACCAGACGCGGTCGGTGCACATCCTCACCATCGAGGACCCCATCGAGTACGTGCACAAGCACGGGCTCTCGGCCGTCACCCAGCGAGAGGTCGGGACCGACAGCCCCTCCTTCGAGCGTGCCCTCCGCTCGGCCCTGCGCGAGGACCCCGACGTCCTCCTGGTGGGCGAGATGCGCGACCTCGAGTCGATTCAGCTCGCCCTCACCCTGGCCGAGACCGGCCACCTGGTCTTCTCCACCCTGCACACCAACGACTCCTCCCAGGCGATCGACCGCATCATCGACGTCTTCCCCGCCTGGCGGCAGGACCAGATCAGGGTCCAGCTCGGGTCGTCCCTGGGTGCCGTCGATCGCGCAGCGGCTCGTCCCGAGGATGGGCGGCGGCATGGTCGCCGCCTTCGAGATCCTCATCGCCAACCACCCGGTGCGCAACATCATCCGTGAGGGCAAGACGCACCAGCTGCCGAACCTCATCACGACGAACCAGGCTGAGGGCATGTGCTCGCTCGAGTCCAGCCTGGCCGACCTCGTCTCGGCGCAGATCGTCGACTACGAGGACGCGCTCGCCATCTCCTCGCACCCCAAGGAGCTCAGCCGGCTCGTGGGGCAGCGCAGCCCGACGGTTCGCGACTGCGTGACGCATCAGCACCGCCGCCCGGCGCGGACCCGATCTCCCCTACTCAGCTCGTCGCGGGGGTCACCCCGTGCGGCCCGGCCTGGCTCGTCGCGCCGGCCAAGTTGCAGGGGACGGTCTTCGCTCCCGAGGAGCCGCAGCTCATCTCGCCCTTTCAGCGAGGTCCTCGACCAGCGGCCCTCGTTCGCGGTGATCGCGCTGAACGCGCCCGTCGGGCTACCTCGACCAGCGCGGCCGCCGGCGGCCGGACCTGCGACCGCGAGGCGCGGGCACTCCTCGGGCCCGAAGCGAGGCTCGTCCATCCAGAGTGCGCCGGTGCGCTCGAGCACCAACGAGCTCGAATTCCTGCCCGACCACCTCGACGCCATCAGCATGACCCTCCTCCCCCGCTACCGCGAGGTCGCGGCGGAGATGGCACCGTTCCGCCAGCGGACGGTCTACGAGGTGCACTCGGACGTGTGCTTCTTCGAGCTCAACGACGGCGAGCCGATGCAGTTCACCGAAGCAGAGCGAGAAGGGCATCGAGGAGCGCCGGGAGCTCCTCGAGGTGAAGTTTCCCGGCGCCGACCGGATCCTCTCGGCCGAGCTCCCCGGCGCGCACACTGTCCCACCTCCTCGACGTCGCCGCCTTCGTCTGGACGGCCCGGCGGATCTTCGCACCGGGCGGCCGTCCGCATCCCCGAGGACCCCGAATGGGACGAGCAGGGCCTGCGGATGGAGATCGTCCGCTGACGACCCGGCGCGCCGCTCAGGAGGCGGTGAACGGGCGCAGGAGCTCCGGGCCGGCGAACACCGCCACCGCACACCCGAGCGGCGAGGAAGACGCCGTAGGGGATCTGCTGCTGGCGGCTCATGCGTGTGGCTCGCGATCAGCGCGATGCCGATGACCGCGCCGATCAGGTTGGCCGCGAAGAAACCCAGGAAGACGTAGCGCCACGCCCAACCAGCCGAGCGACAGGCCCAGCACCGGCGCGAGCCGGACGTCGCCGAAGCCGAGGAGCCGGGGACTGGCGAGGTTCAGCAGGAAGAACACGACGAACCAGGCCGCGCCGCAGACGGCGCCCACCAGCAGGTCGTGCCACTGCCCCGTGGCCGCCGCCGCCATGACGAACAGGGCTGCCACGATGCACCGACAGCGGCCAGACGATCTTCTTGGGCAGCAGCAAGCGTCTCGACGTCGATGACCGAGAGCGCCAGCAGCCCGGCGAACAGGACCAGAAACGCCGGGAGCGCCCAGTCGTAGCCGAAACGCGCAGCCGCGCCGGCGAAGAGCGCCGGCACAGGCCAGCTCGACCAGCGGGTACTGCGGCCGAGATCGGCGCGCGGCAGTGCCGGCAGCGTCCCCGCAGGAGCAAGCCACGAGACAGACAGGAATGTTGTCCCTGTCTCGGCGATCGGAGCCCCGCACGACGGGCAGGCCGACCGGGGCGAGACGACCGACATGCCCTGCGGCACCCGGTAGATCACGACGTTCAGGAATGAACCGACGACGAGGCCACTGACCCCGCAGATGGCCACGAGTGCTCCCAACAACACGCGGGCCCTAGCCTGCCCCGAGTGGTCCACGTGCCAACGCTAGTTGTTGGCCACCCGTGCGCGGCGGCTTTTGGAAGACCCATGCTCGAGGCCTTTGACACCGGCGCGATGCCCGACGGTGTCCAACCCGCGACAGCGCTGCCGTCGCGAGTTCGGGAAGAGCCCGTGCCGTTCGGATATCGCGTGCTCGGTGCGACAGCGAGGTCGACCCGATCTTCAGACCGGGGCCTCGCTCACTGCTGGCCGACAGGTCTGCGTGACCACCCGTCCGCCGAGAGCTCCGGCGCACGCGTCGTCATCACCTGTCGAGAAGACGCCGACCTTCGCGAGAGTTCTCAGTCCTCGTAGCCGTCGAGATGGGTCGAGTGCCACGCCCACGCTGATGCCAGGATCTCAGGCAGGTCCCGCTGCGCTGTCCAGCCGAGCACATCCCTCGCTCGACGATTGTCGGCGTAGAGCGCCACGGGGTCGCCCGGCCTGCGCGCCACCAGGTCGTGTGGGACGGGCCGTCCGATGACCTGCTCCGCACCCGACAAGACCTCGAAGACGGATGACCCGACCCCGGTACCGAGGTTGAGAACGGTTGATGCACCCCCGCGTTCGAGATACTCCAACGCCTTCACATGGGCGTCAGCCAGGTCTACGACGTGGACATAGTCCCGGATCGCGGTCCCGTCAGGAGTCGGATAGTCAGTGCCGAACACCGGGAGGGGCCCGCTACGACCGAGCGCTGCCTTCATGAGGAGTGGGACGAGGTTGATGGTGACCGTCCAGTCCTCCCCAATCGATCCGTCGGGCCAGGCGCCGGCGGCGTTGAAGTAGCGCAAGCTGACCGAGCAGCGTGCCGAAACACCGGTCGTACCACCAGAGCACCCTCTCTGTCATCGCCTTGCTCTCGCCATACGGGCTCTCGGGTTGGATTGGCGAATCCTCCCCAACGGGGACCCGCTCGGGTGTGCCATAGACGGCACAGGTCGACGAGAACACAATCCGGGTGACGCCATTGTTGTGCAGCGTGTCGATCAGGGACGCTGTCTTTGCCACGTTGTTGGCGAAATAGAGCTGCGGCTTGGACATCGACTCGCCAGGTGACTTGTACGCGGCAAAGTGAACGACCGAGTCGATCGCGTACCGCTCGATCGCCTCCTCCACGGCCTTCGAGTCGCCGACGTCGCCTCTGACGAGGGGTATCTCGCCGACCGCCGCGGCATGACCGAACTCCATCGAATCGAACGCCACGACGTTGTGCCCACGCTCATGCAGCAGACGGACCGTGTGCGAACCTATGTAGCCCGCGCCACCTGTGACAAGGACAGCCATTGCCTCAGTCTGCCGGATGGGAAGCCATCGCCAGGGACGCCGCACCGAAGAGAGGCCCCATCCCGGGTTCGAGTCGAGGTCTGCGCTCGAGCCTGGGCGCTGAAACGCACAAAAGGTCGAGCCGAGTCGCGATCACTCGCACCGATGGAGTACCTCAATGTCATCGAACGGTGGCTGGTTCCCATCGGTAGAGCAGCGAACGAGCCGATCAGCTGGCGGTGACGCGTCCGAGAGCGCAGCGCACGCCATCGCTCGGAGTGAATGTCGCCACAGCTGACCACAGCTTCGATTGTCTTGCCGCGAGAACCACCGACGTCGATCCGCGCCCGCGATGACGCGCGAGCCGTGCAGGAATGCGACCGTGATGACGTAGGTCGATCGATGGCGCGCTGGGTTCGTGACGATCCCACCACCGGACCATCCGCCTGGACTCGCGCTGCAGTTGATGAGATCCACGTCCCGGCGCGCAACGGCGCCTGGTGGCGCGGTCGGTCTGGTCGTCGTCGCGGTGTGAGAAGGGCGGGGCGGGCCCGGCGACGGAGTGCCCAGCTTCGACCCGACGAAGGTCCCTGCGAGGTGCCACACCCCGAAAAAGCCATTGAACCTGCCACCAACGATCTGACTGGTCCACGTGAGGACAAACGTATCGGTCCGCTGGTCGAACCTGCCTCCGAGCGGGATCGTCATCCCCGGCCGCCGACCACCGGGTTTGGGCGAGCCCTGGTTGACGAACGTGTGGTCCCACGCGGCTGACAGTGCCTCGACTTGACCGGAGAGTGTGCCGCTCCTCAGAGACACGGACGGTTGGGGCACCCTGCGCCCGGTCTGTGGATCGACCGGGGCGGTGGACAAGGAGAGGTCGATCCCCGCGAAGGACACGGGCCGCACGATGGCCGCCGCGCGAGCGTCACCATCAGGGGCGAAGGCGAGCGGTGGTGCTGGTTGGAACGCGTGTGTCGTCAGGCCACCTTGGCTGCCACCAGTAATGGTGGTGTACGAGCGGTTGGCGCAGCGAGACTCCGCGTTCTGGAAGAACTGCCCCGTTGCGGCATTGCCGCCGGGAAAGACCAGACGGAAGTAACTCCCGGCGACGTGGCTTCCCGTTGCGTTGCAGGTACCCGCTGCGATCTTGAACGTACCGATCAGCGCCACCGGCCCACTGGCCAGGGCTGAGTCTGCCGATGCCACGAGGCCGCCCCCAACCAGGCCGAGGGACATCACGACGACCCACCCACGAAGCGAGAGGGTTGATACCTTTCTGCGTCGCTCGCCGGTGCGCCCCACGGGCAGCCAGACGCGGCGTCGCATGGCGAAGGAAATTACCGGTGATGAGGAGGTAACCCGGGTCATCGGTCAAGCCCACTCCGTACGAGGGTGCACGATCCATCCCCGTCGCTTCGTTGGCGGGGCGGATCGTGCAACGATGGGGTGCATCGAAGGCGACAACGGAGCAACGGCCGACCAGACGGACCTGCCCACGCAAGGGCAGACGCAATCCCTCGCTGACGAGGGGGACGTCGGCGATGGCGCCGTGAGTGATGCGGGTGCTCCCGTGCCCGACGAGACGCCACGCACCTTCGACCGCTGGCGCCGGGACTCCGCTCTCGGTGCGGTCGGGACCGGCGTGGCCCGTGGCCTCCAGGCCGTCTTCGCCCCGCCGGCCGACGAGGTGGTCATCGTCGCCTCGGTGCCCGGCGACCCGCCCGGCGAGGACGAGCGGATCCGGGTCATCCTCGACCCTGACGATCCCACCAAGTCGGTGGCGATCGTCCCCGAGGGGAAGGACGTCGCACCGCCTCCACCGTCCTGATGAGGGAGTCAGCCCGTCCACGTTGACACTGCCGACGTCCTGGACTTAGGATCCGGCGAATCAGACACCGTGTCCGATTGTTCAGAGGAGTTGTACAGGCATGAGCATCCTGGCGGACGTCACCCCGGTCGATCTCTCCGACTCCCGCTCGTACGTGTCGGGAGTCCCCCACGCCTGGTTGGCCCACTTGCGCCACACGACCCGGTCCACTGGCAGGACGAGAAGGGCGGGCCCGGCTTCTGGGCCGTCACCCGCTACGACGACTGCGTGACGGTCAACCGCGACTACGAGCGCTTCAGCTCGGCCGCCCGCGGCACCATGCCCTTCGAGATGCCCGACGAGGACGTCGCCCAGCAGGGGCTGATGATGCTCAACATGGACCCGCCGCTGCATACCCGCTACCGGCGATTGGTCAACAAGGGCTTCACCCCGCGGATGGTCCGCGACCTCGAGGAGAGCATCCACCGCGTCACCGACGCCATCATCGACGACGTCATCGAGACCGGTGAGGCCGACTTCGTCACCCAGCTCTCGGCCGAGCTCCCCCTCCAGGTGATCGCCGAGCTGCTCGGTGTGCCCCACGAGGACCGCCATCGCATGTTCGAGTGGTCGAACTCCATGGTGGGCAGCGAGGACCCCGAGTACCAGGCCCAGGCCGACCAGGCCCTGGTCGCCGCCATGGAGCTCTACGCGTATGCCGCCGAGCTCTTCGCGACCAAGCGCATCGATCCCCACGCCGACCTGATGAGCGTGCTGACCACGGTCGAGGTCGAGGGCGAACGCCTGAGCGCCATGGAGCTCGAGCTGTTCTTCCTCCTCCTGACCGTCGCCGGCAACGAGACGACCCGGAACCTGATGTCGGGCGCCATGCACGCCTTCTTCACACATCCCGACCAGTGGCAGCGCCTGGTCGCCGACCGCACCCTCCTCCCTACCGCAGTCGATGAGATGCTGCGCTTCGTCACGCCGGTCATGAACTTCCGGCGCACCGCCGTGTGCGATCTCACGCTGAGCGGGACCAAGGTCGCCGAGGGCGACAAGGTCGTGTTCTTCCACGTGTCGGCCAACCGCGACGAGGACGTCTTCGACGACGCCGACACGCTTCGACGTCGCCCGGGACCCCAACCCGCACATCGCCTTCGGCGGCGGCGGGCCCCACTTCTGCTTGGGCGCCAACCTGGCCCGTATGGAGATCCGGGTCATGTTCGAACACCTGTTGGACCGCATGCCCGACATCCGCCAGGCCGGCGACGTGCAGCGCCTACAGTCCCAGTTCATCAATGGCGTCAAACACCTCCCCGTCGCGTTCACCCCGGCCGCCCGGTCACCGCCGCGTCAGGCTCGGGTCCGGGCGCGGCAGCCGGCGGCGACTGAGCCGGCGCGCTGAGGCGGGGGCGAACGGCACCATGGCCCGGCGCGCGCCCGACGCGCTGAAAGACGTCATCCGGGACTTCCGGCGCGACCAGATCATCGACACGGCGCGCCGGCTCTTCGGCGAGCGCGGCACGACCGACGTCCCGATGGACGAGATCGCGTCGCAGGCCGGCGTCGCCCGCTCGACGGTCTACGTCTACTTCGCGAGCCGCGACGAGCTCCTGCGCGCCTGCGTGCAGTCGATGTACGACCGTATGGCCGACACCATCGCCCTCGTCGTGACCGGCGACGCCACGCCGATGGAGCGCCTGCGCGGGCTCATGGTCGGCGTGCTCGAGCGCATCGACGAGAACCCGTCGTTCTTCCGCCTGGCCATGGCCACCCAGGGCTCCGCCCGGGCCGAAGGCTCCGAGGCCGTGGGCGGCGCGCTGATGATGATCGGACTCGACATGATGCGCGTGCTCGAGGAGCTCGTCGCGGCCGGCGTGGCTGCCGGCGATTTCCGACCCGGGCTGGAGCCTGAGCGAGCGGTGGTCCTCATCGGCCAGCAGATCTACGGTGCGCTCTCGGTGCGGGCCGGCGAGCCGGACCCGATCCCGGCGGCGCAGGCTGCCGACGAGATCTGCGACTTCGTGCGACGAGGACTGGGGGCCTGAGGCACGTGCAATTCGATCTCTGGATGCCGACCGCGAGCCCGATGACGACGCCCGCGCTGCTCGATGCGGTCGCCGAGGGCGCCCAGGCGCGCGACATCGGGACCATCTGGGTGGGCGAGCACGTCGTCCTCTTCGAGCAGTACGAGAGCGCCTACCCCTACGCCGACGACGGCCGGATCCCCGCTCCTCCGGGCAGTGGGCTCCTCGAACCGCTCGTCACGCTGACCTATCTGGCGGCCCGCACCTCGACGGTGCGCCTCGGGACGGCCATGTTGCTCCTCCCCCAGCGCAACCCGGTCTACGTGGCCAAGGAGGTCAGCACGCTCGACTGGCTCTCCGGCGGCCGGGTCGACCTCGGCGTCGGCGTGGGTTGGCTGAAAGAAGAGTTCGACGCGCTCAACGTGCCCTGGGCGCGCCGGGGCAGGCGCACCGACGAGTACCTCGAGGTGCTGCGCACGCTCTGGCTCGACGACACGTCTGCGTTCCACGGCGAGACCTACGACCTGGCCCCCTGCGAGATGTTCCCCAAGCCCGTGCAGCAGCCCCCGCCCGTCCACATCGGCGGGGAGACCAAGGCCGCGCTGCAGCGGGCCGCCCGCCACGCCCAGGGCTGGCACACTTTCAACCGGTCACCCGACGAGCTGGTCAGCGGGCTGGCCGCGCTCGACCTCGAGCTCGAGGCGGCGGGGAGAACCCGAGACGAGCTGCGGATCACCGTGTGCCCGTACTTCAACCCGCTCACGCCCGAGTGGGTCGAGGGCTACGCCGAAGCCGGCGCCGACGCGGTGGCCGCCCTGTTCTTCGCCTTCACACCTGACGACGTGGCCCGCGCCTTCGACGACCTCGAGGCCTGCCGCGAGGCGGCGCTGCGCATCAGACCCTGACGGGTCGCGCGCCGGTGACTGAAGGGGAAGGAGGTGACAGCCCCGGCGGCACGCCATCCACGGGCGACGCGAGGCGCGCTTCGTACTCGGGGCGGAACACGTCCGCTTCCACGCGCCGCCCGTAGGCTTGGCACTTTCGACGGTACGACCGCGGGCGCCGGACCGAATCGCCCGCAGGAATGATCCGTCTGGAGCGGGTTTCATCCTTGTGGATGAGCACGGAGCCGGGCCCCACCAGGGAGTCTGGTGGGGTGAGACCGTGGCGCTTCCCGCACGGAGATCCTGCTCAGGCGGCACTACGCTGGTCGTCCCGCCCGGGAACGAAGGATCCGATGGCCCCCAGCGCACGTCACCTGTATCCAGAGTGGCTCCGGCCCGGGAGCGCCCGGGGCGCGCCCGGCGGCGAGCCGTGGGCCGAGCGCCAACCTGACGGGGCGGCGCGGGTCTGGGAGCGGTTGCGGGCCTTCGACCGCCGTTACGCCACCTCCGTCGACGTCGCGCTGGCCTGTTTCCTCTTCGTCTTGTGCTCCGGCTGGCTGATCGAGCGCGGCACGGCTCCGAATTTGTGGCTGGCCGCCGCCCTGATCTCGCCCTTGATCTTCCGGCGGCGTGCACCAATGACCGTCTTCCTCGTCATCAGTGCGGTGGCGTTCGTGCAGTATCTCGTCACCGGCCCGGCGCTCGCCGACGCCTCGCTCCTCGTCGCCCTCTCGACGGTGGCGCTCGAGTCTGTCTGGTTCCTTGTCGTGGCGGCCTCGGTGATCCTCGAGACCGGTGTCGTCATGGCCACCGTCAGCTGGACGCCGACGGCCAACGACCTCAAGTCGTTCGTCTTCCTCACTGGCCTGGCCTTCGCCGCCCTCTTGGCGGGCATCGTGGTGCGGGCGCTGCGCAGCCAGCTCGACTGGCTGGCCGAACGGGCCCAACGGCTGGAGATCGAGCGGGACCAGCAGGCGTCGCTGGCCGCCGCCGCCGAGCGGGCCCGTATCGCGCGGGAGATGCACGACGTGGTGTCGCACAACATCCAGGTGATGGTGACCCTGGCCGATGCCGCCGCCGCGCAGGCGTCCGACCCCGCTCGAGCGGCGGAGGCGATGGCCGAGGTGTCGGCGACCGGACGCCAGGCCCTGACCGACATGCGCCGGATGCTCGGCGTGCTGCGCGAGGAGCCGTCCGGGGCAGGCCTGACGTTGGCTGCTGCAGCAGGGGTGAACGTGGCCGGTGTGGTCGGTGGCGCTGGCGCTGCCACTGGCACGACGGGCAGCACGAACGGCAGCCGCCCCCCACTCGCCCCCCAGCCGGGCTTGCGCGACCTCACCGCGCTCGTCGAGCGTGTGCGCGGCACCGGCTTGTCGGTCTCGGTGGAACGACTGGGGCGACCCTACGACGTGTCGGGCGCCGCGGAGCTGACCGTGTACCGGATCGTACAGGAGGCCCTGACCAACGCGTTGAAGCACGCGCACGAGCCCGACGTCGTCGACGTGGTGCTCGAGTTCGACGACCCCGATCTGACGGTGCGCGTCAGCGATAACGGCCGCAGCGTCGTACCCGTGGCGCGCGGTGCGGGTGGCGGGGGCGCCAACGGGAGCTCGAGCGGTCACGGCGTGGTCGGCATGGCCGAACGCGCCGCGGCCTTCGGCGGTCGGCTCGAGGCCGGTCCCAAGGCGGAGGGCGGCTGGGAGGTCCGCGCCACCCTGCGTGACTGCAAGGCGCCCATCCCGGTATGACCGTCCGCGTCGTGCTGGCGGACGACCAGGCCCTGCTACGCAAGGGCTTCCGCATGATCCTCGAGGCAGAGGAGGGCATCGAGATCGTGGGTGAGGCGGCGGACGGCGCCGACGCGGTCCGCCTCGTCGAGCTCTACGGGCCCGACGTCGTGCTGATGGACGTGCGCATGCCGGTGCTCGACGGCATTGAGGCCACGCGGGCGATCGCGCAGTCGGGGGCCGGTGAGCGGACCCGGGTGCTGATCCTCACGACCTTCGACCTCGACGAGTACGCCTTCAGCGCGTTGCGGGCCGGCGCCAGCGGCTTCTTGTTGAAGGACGTGCCCCCGGCCGACCTCGTCTCGGCCATTCGGACGGTGGCCCGGGGCGACGCCGTGGTGTCGCCGCGCATCACACGGCGGCTGCTCGAGGAGTACGCCGCCACCTTGCCCGACATGTCCGGTGACGGCTCGGACGCGGCGACCGGTGCAGTGGGTGCCGGCACGGCGGAGGACGCGGCACTGGCCAGCCTGACCGAGCGCGAGCGCGAGGTGTTGCTCGCCGTCGCCGACGGCCTCTCCAATGCCGAGATCGCCGAGCGCCTCTACGTCTCCGAGGCGACGGTCAAGTCCCACGTGGGACGACTGCTGGCCAAGCTCGGGCTGCGTGATCGAGTGCAGGCGGTGGTCTTCGCGTTCCAATCGGGGCTGGTGCGGCCCTCGTGAGTACGGACACTGCCGTTCGGCCGCACGCCGTACGCCGCCGGAGCGGCGCGCCCACTGTCACGGATCACCCGCCGTCGCAGATCCATCCCCCTTGTACGGCCTCGGAACACTGCGGATTGTGGATGCGGGAATTCGAAGATCGCGCAACCGGCGCACTTTGGTGGAGTGGGCTGCCAGGTGAGGCCACCGATCACGAACAGCATGGCGCCGATGGCGACGCCGACTGTGAACAGAACGACGCGTCTCCTCGTTCCGTGCTCCACGCTCGGACCTGCCTCTACCGAACGGGTCACGCCCGCATGGCGGCTGCGACCACACCAGGAATCATTTTCAATCTGTGCACCAGACTCACCGCGTCCCACCTCGTGTGACGTTCGAATTTGAAACTGGCAGAGCGACCGGCGGATGTGATCAGAACTAACTGCACTGATTTGCACAATAGGCGGACAATGGGATCACGATCCGTTCCAGGACCCGGGTGTCGGGACGGGAGGGCACCAGCCCACTGAGACGATCGAGGATGGAGGTGCCCTCCAACGGCTTCGCCCATCCCCGGGGCGTGTCGGTGTCCCGCCGGGGCGCCCGGCAGAAGGCAACCCGCGTGGCGTAGGGTCACCCCCGGAGGGAGAACGGAGGAGGTCCCGCACGGGGCCGCGGCCGGCGGGCCGGCCATAGGCTCGCCCTGGTGGACGCTCCGCCGGACCCCGGCACCCGAGGTGCGCCGCCCGACGTCGCCTTCGCCACCTTCAGCGACGACGGGCCGTGGATCGTCGATCCCGATGCCCTCACGTGGCGGCGTGGACTCGCCGGTGTGCGGGCCCGTCTCAGCGCAGCCCTCCCCGACCTGACCCGCCGGCGCACCGTCCCACCGGCCCGCAGGCTCGGCAGCACCCTGTGGCATCTCGGCGGCGCACTCGGGCTCTGGTACGTGACCGACCGGCGCCGGGGCGGCGCCAGGTCGATCACCGGGCTTTCCCATCGGTTGCGTGTCGCCGCCGAGACCCTGGGCCCGACCTATATCAAGCTCGGCCAGATCATCGCCTCGGGCGACGGCATCTTCCCCGCCGAGCTGGTGGCCGAGTTCAAGTGGTGCCGGGACCAGGTGGCGCCCGAGCCGTGGCCAGTCATTGAGCGCGTGCTCGTCGAGGAGCTCGGCGGCCCCATCGACGGTGTCTTTGCCTCGGTTGCCCGCGTGCCGCTCGCCGCCGCCTCCATCGCGCAGGTGCACCCGGCCACGCTGCTCGACGGCACCGAGGTCGTCATCAAGGTGCAGCGGCCCTCCGTGGCGGACCGCGTCCGCCAGGATCTGGCTGTCATGGCCTGGCTCGCGCCACTCCTCGTGGGGCGCATCCCGGTCGCAGCATTGGCCAACCCGCCCGCACTGGTCGAGCTGTTCGCGGAGACGATCACCGAGGAGCTCGACTTCCGGCTCGAGGCCGAGAACATGCTCGATCTCGCCACCACCTTCGCGGAGTTGGATCAGCGTGAATTCGTGGTGCCGCGACCCCACCCGTCGCTGGTGACGCGGCGCATGCTCGTCATGGAGCGCCTCGACGGGTTCAGGTTCTCCGACGTCGAAGGGATGCACGCCGCCGGCATCGACACCGAGGCGGTCGTGCGGGCCGGCATGGTCGGATTCCTCGAGGGCTGCATGATGCACGGCATCTTCCATGGCGACTTGCACGGGGGGAATCTTTTCGTCCTGCCGTCCGGGAAGACCGCGCTGCTCGATTTCGGCATCACCGCCCGATTGACCGAGGCCAAGCGCCTGGCACTGCTCTCCTTACTGGTCGGCGCGTCGAACGGGGACATCCCCACCCAGGTCGCCGCGCTGCGTGACCTGGGTGCCTTCCCCGACGATGTCGACGTGCAGTACGTGATCGACGCGCTCGGGCTCGAGGGGCAGCCAGTGGATCCGGTCACGCTGAGCGCCGACGAGCTGGTGGCAGAGATGCAACGGTCCATCAAGACACTGCTCGCGCTCGGGGCCCGCTTACCCAAAGAGCTCATGCTCTTCGTCAAGAACCTGATGTTCCTCGACGGCGCCATCGCGACCTTGGCCCCCGACCTCGACCTCTTCGCCGAGGTCGAGGCGATCGCGCTGATGTTCGCCGCCAAGCACGGCGAGCGGATCATGGCCCAGCTCGGTCTCGAACACAGTGCGGACTGGGCCCCCGACATGGCGGGCTTCAAAGCTGGTTTCGGGCTGGACGAAGCAACCGAGAGCCTGACGCACCGCGAGCTCCAGGCACGCCGCGCCCAGGTGCGCGAGAAGTTCGAGGACCGGGGCCGCTCTGGTGGCCGGCGACCAGGTCGGCGCCGCACCCCGGACTGACCGGGGCCCACCCCGCTCACGGCGGGTTCGACGTCTGTCCCGAGGCCTGTCACAGCGGTTCCGTATGGTCCTCGGCGTGCTCCCCGCCGTGCTCTCGCCGCTCTCGGCGGCGCCCGTGACCATCTGTCGCATCCTGGCCCGGGATCAAGCCGGCCGGTAGGGTTCGGCCGATCGTCATGCCGCCACGACGTCGCACCGCGACCTCCAATTTCGGTGTCGGACGCCGCGAGTCGCACGTGGCCGATGCCTTCTACTCCCGCTTCGAGGCTCCGGAGCTGAACGCGGACGAGCACGTGGCCCCGCACGAGCCCGGTGTGTCGTGCGTGTGCGGTGATGCCCGCCGGATGGATGGGTTGGCGGACGCCTCGGTGGCCCTCGTCGTCACCTCCCCGCCGTACTTCGCGGGCAAGCAGTACGAAGAGGAGCTCGACCGCGAGGGGGTGCCGGGGTCCTACATCGAGTACCTGGCGCTGCTGCGCGACGTGTTCAGCGAGTGCAAGCGGGTGCTCGAGCCGGGCGGGCGCATCGCCGTCAACGTCGCCAACCTCGGCCGCAAGCCCTATCGCAGCCTCTCGGCCGACGTCATGAGCATCCTCCAGGACGATCTGCACCTCCTCCCGCGTGGCGAGATCGTGTGGCAGAAGGGCGAGGGCGCCAGTGGCTCGTGCGCCTGGGGCTCCTTCCGCTCCGCCGCCAACCCGGTGCTGCGCGACGTCACCGAGCGGGTGATCGTGGCGAGCAAAGGCCGCTTCGGGCGCGCCCGCTCCCCCAAGGAGCGCCGGCGCGACGGGCTGCCCCACGAGAGCAGCATCGCCGCCGACGATTTCATGGCACTGACGCTCGACGTGTGGGACATCCCGCCCGAGAGCGCGGTGCGGGTGCGGCACCCGGCACCGTTCCCCGTCGAGCTGCCGCTGCGGTTGATGGAGCTCTACACGTATCGAGGCGATCTCGTCGTCGACCCCTTCGCCGGGTCGGGCTCGACCCTCGTCGCGGCGCGGCGCAGCCGGCGTGACGCCGTCGGCTACGACACCGACCCGGCCTACGTCGAGCTGGCGCTGGCCCGGCTGGCTTCCGAAGGCGACGAGGACCGTCGGCCCGACACCGACGGCGCCTCGGCCGCGACACTGGCGCGGGCGTCGCTCGAGGCTGCCGGCTTCCGCGACGTGCGGCCCAATCGTCGCCTGCGTGGCCTCGGGATGGCCGTCGACTTCACGGGAACCGACTCGGCGGGCCGGACCTGGTACTTCGACGTCGCGGGGCCCAACTCGGCGTTCCGGGGCGGCATGACCCGATCGGACACGGTGTGGCGCACGCTGGGGCGAGCCCACGTGATGGCCGCCGGCGACGTGGCCCCCTTCGTGGTGCTGACCACGCAGCTGCCGCGCGCGGGCACCGAAGCCGACCGTGCGCTACGGGCCCCAGGGCCGGGCGGGCTCTTCGACGCCGTCGACCTTCTCTCGGACGAGGCACTGGCGCGCTTGGCCGCGTACTGCAGGCGGACGGTCCGCCAGTCCACTGGCGGGGTTCTGGGCCCCGTCGGACGTCTCGCCGGGGGCAGTCTGAGCCGTGGGCACAGTCGTGGCGTGCGCGGTCGTGCGTGACGACCCGCCGCGCGTCTTCGTCGCCGAGGACCTCGACACGCTGAACTGGGTGCTGGCCTGCCAGCTGGTGGCCAAGACACCGGGCCACGAGTTGCCGGCCGGCGAACGGGACGCACTGCGGCTCGCTCTCCAAGAACAGCGGTGGGGCGACGCCGTGTTCGCCTTCATTGCCCGGACCGGCATCGCCGTGGACGTGTACGAGAGCACGGAACTGCATTGCGCCGTGGACGCCGCCGTCGGGCCGCTGGAGCTGCAGCTCACGCCCCTCTTCACCGGGTAGCCCAGGGGGTGGCCGAGCGGGTGGGCGACCGGGCCGCCCACCAGAGCCGCCGGGCGCGGTGGCCGCCGCCGGCCACGCTCCCAGCCGTCACCCCGTTTCATCCCCGTCACACCACCAGGCCATGGCTCAATCCGGTGTGCAGAGCTGAGGCCGTGCGACGGGCCGTGCGAGGATTCGTGCATGCCGAGCGATCGCACCACGGTGACCGAGCTCGGCACCGGGCTCGGCATGCTCGGGCTGTCCGACGTCGACGCCGCGGTGCGCTCGCGCACCGAGGTCATGCACAGCATCTCGCCGGAGATGTGGGAGCACCTCGCGGCGCTGCGCGCTGGTGGAGCCTTCGACACGGAGTTCCACGCCGCCTGGGCCAACGGGCAGGCCTTCCTCACCGCCACCGACGGCCTGCGGGGCCGGCAGCCCACCGTCGTGGAATGGAAGGGCACCGGACGGGCGCCCGGTGACGAGGTAGCGCCCATCGACCTGCGCGTCGACCACGTCTACCTCGTCAGCTGCAAGTACCTCTCGAACATCCTCTTCAACGTGTCACCGTCACACGTCTTCGACTCCCTGCTGATCGGCGGTCAGAGTCGCGGCAGCCGGACCGCCCGCGACGTCGTCCCCGGCGGAGGGGACTGGTACGCCGAGCTCGCGCCCGGCGAGCACCAGGCCCTCTACGAAGCGGTTCGCTCGTCACTGCTCGGGGCGGCAGACGGGCCCCCCGGCTCCAAGCCGGCGGCTGCGTCCATGCCGCGGACGCCAGCGGCGCGGGCCGCCTCAGGACGCGGGGTGTCCGCGGTGTCGCTCCCTGGTTTCGACCCGGTCGACGGTGTCGGTGAAGGCGACGGCGACGGTCGCGATGGCGACGCCGCTCGAGACCGTGGTGCTGGGGTGCACTCGGCCGCGGCCACGTCGTCTCCCTCTCTCGCCCTGCGCCGCGCTCCCCGAGCGCGCCGTCGACCTCTCCACGGCGCAGCGCGACGCGCTCGGGCAATGGCTGCGTGCGGGCTGGTCTGCGGAAGCCAAGGAGCGCTACGTCGCCTTGTCGGACGAGGTGGCCCGGGCCTCGGCGCGGCGGTGGGAGGAGGCCATCGCCGCTGTGGGCGGTGCTGGCGAGGCCATGCTCTGGCGTCTCCTGCGCATCGGCAGTGCTCCCTATTTCGTCCTCGGCTCGTCGCTGGCGCGCTCGCTGCGGCTGCGTATTGCGACGTCATGGGACTGGCGCCAGCAGTACAAGCTCGCCTCGTTCTCGGTCGAGGCCCAGTCCGGTGGGCAGCCACGCGTGGGGTGGGAGGCGGTTGTGCGCCACCGTGCCTCTCACGAACTTTCCGAGGTGGCCGGGCACGTCGAGGTGCGGTGGAGCCATGGCCGCTTTGGCGGGCCGCCCGAGGCCAAGGGATATCTCGATGTGCCCCACCATCTCGTACCGGGGTATTTCCAGCTCCGATGAGTGTGTTCGATCCCGAGGCCTTCACACCCCCTCTGTCCGTCCCGCACCTCGCCTCGCCGCCGGTCGTGCTGCGGCCCTACGTAGTCTCTGACCTCGCCATGGTGCGTCAGGCCTCGGCGGACCCGGTGATCCCGTCGATCTCCACCGTCCCGGCCACCTACACCGACGACGCGGGACGCGCCTTCATTGAGCGCCAGCATGCGCGGGCCAGCGAGGGCGACGGATTCTCCTTCGTGATCGCCCGAGGCGACGCCCCGAGCGCCGGGCTCGGCTCCATCGGTCTGTGGCTCCAAGAGATCGAGAGCGGCCGCGCCTCCATCGGCTACTGGCTCCTCGCCACTGCACGCGGACACGGGCTCGCCGCCTCTGCGCTGGGCGCCGTCGTCGACTTCGCGTTCGACGAGCTGGCCATCCCGCGCCTGCACCTCTTCGTGGAGCCCTGGAACATTGCCTCGGTGCGGACGGCCGAGGCCGCCGGCTTCCGCCGGGAGGCCACCTTGCGGGGTTGGGAGCGCATCGATGGAGCGCAACACGATGCCGACTGCTTCGCCCTGTTGCACAGCGAACGGGACGCGACCGGCTGAACTGACCTTACGTCGCGGGCTCTGCGAGACTGCAGCCGTGTTCGGACAAGACCACAAGGCCGAGGACATCGCCACCCGGATCGACCACCTCATGGACGCGGTGTTCCGCGAGGACGTCGACGAGCGCGTGGCGAGCCTCCACCGCCATGTGACACCGGACTTCGTCTACATCACTCCCGAGGCCGTCTTCGAGGGGCCCGAGGGTCTGAGCGACGCGTTTGCGGTGTATCGCCGCGCCGACCGGCGGCCGGTGACGCTCCGGCGCGCCAGCAACGTCGACCTGCACCACGGCTACTTCCGCTACACCTGGCAACGAGTGGAGCGCGGCGTCACTGCGATGGAAGGCTGGAGCTTCGGCTCGCTCGACGAGGCGGGAGCGATCGCGCGGGTCGTCACGTTCGAGGGGCTGGTGCCCGGTGTGGTCGACGAGGTTGGCTGACGACATGCCAAGACACGGACTGCAGGGCAACGTGCAAGGAGGAAGCGCTGATGCTGGTGGTGGTCGAAGTAGAGGACCGCGTCGCGACGGTCACGTTGAACCGTCCCGAGGCGCGCAACGCCATCTCGTCCGAACTTCACGGCCAGCTCGACGCCGCGATCACCGAGCTCGACGCGCGAGACGACGTGGGATGCGTCGTGCTCACCGGAGCGGATCCGGCGTTCTGCGCGGGTATGGACCTCAAGTCCCTCGCCAACGAGCTCCGCTCGGTCCAGCAGCAGCGGCAGCGCACACCGGCTCGTTTCGACGGCATGCTGCCGCCCCACCAGGGCCCGATCATCGGCGCCATCAACGGGGCGACCGTAACCGGAGGCCTCGAGCTCGCCATGTGCTGTGACTTTCTCATCGCCTCGGAACGTGCCCGATTCGCCGACACCCACGCGCGGGTGGGGGTGATGCCCGGCGGCGGCATGACCATCCGCCTTCCCCAGCTGATCGGCATCGACCGGGCGCGACGGATGAGCTTCACCGGCGACTACATCGACGCCGCGACGGCACGCGACTGGGGACTGGTCGTCGAAGTGGTCCCCCACGACGCTCTCCTGCCCCGGGCCCGCGAGCTCGCGGCAACCATTGCCTCCATCCCCAATGAGTACATCCGCGAACTGCGCCGCGGTTACGACGAGATCGGTGCCCTGTCCGGGGCCGACGCCCTCGCGGCGGAGAACCGGTGGTCCCGGGGTTGGATGGAAGAGCGATTCGACCAGAGTCGCCTCGTCGGTGAGCGCGAGAAGATCGTCGCCCGAGGGAGGGAGCAGAACACCGGCCTCGACGGTGGCGCACCGGCGTGAAGGTCTACGCGGGCATGGACCCGCGTCTGTCGCTGCGCGGGGCGATCGAGCATGCGAAGCGGGTGGAACGACTCGGCTACGACGGGCTGCACGTGGCCGAGACGGTCCACGACGGGTTGGCCGTCGCGCTTCTCTGCGCTGAGCACACCAGTCGGATCACCGTTCGGACGAGCGTGACGCTGGCCTTCACGCGGAGTCCGACTCTGGTGGCCTACGCAGCGTGGGACCTGGCGAAGCTGAGCGACGGCCGCTTCGAGCTCGGCTTGGGGACACAGATCCGCCAGAACATCGAAGACCGGTACGCCGTGCCCTTCGGCGAGGACCCTGTGGGGCGCCTCGCCGACTACGTGGGTGCGGTCAGGGCTGCGTTCGCGTCGTTCGCCTCTGGAGAAGCGCCCGCCTACGAAAGCCCGAACTACCACCTGACCCGTCTGCAGCCCTACTTCAACCCTGGCCCCGACGCCGACACGGCTGCGCCGCGCCTCTACCTCGGTGGCGTCCAGCGGCGTGCGTGTGCGCTGGCCGGGGCGGTCGCCGACGGGTTCGTCAGCCACCCCACCAACTCCAACCCGCGCTATCTGCTCGAGGTCTGCCTCCCTGCGCTGGCCGACGGGGCAGCCGGCGCAACCCGCAACCTCGCCGGCTCCGGGTTCGAGACGGTCATCGGGACGTCGGTGATCACCGCAGCGACGGACGCTGGCCTGTCGACCGAGCGGGAGCGCCAACGCCGGCTGCTCGCCTTCTTGTACTCGACGCCCGCCTACGCCCCCACCCTCGAGCTCTACGGGTGGGACGACCTGGGCCCGCGCCTGCGGGACCTCATCCGGCACGATCGCTGGGACGATCTCGGAGGGGTCCTCTCCGACGAGGTGCTCGAGACGCTCGTCCCCTGTGGCACCTTCTCGGAGCTGCCGGGGCTGCTGCTCGAGCGCTTCGGGAGCCTCGGGCAGGGCATCGTCGTCTCAGCACCGCCGGATGCGGGCGACGATCCGGCCTTCCGCACGGTCCTCGAGGCGATCAGGGCCGGCTGAGCGCGAGCACCGCGCCATCGCCCTCAGCGCGGCATGGGAAAGATGAGCTCCTCGGTGGCCATCGCGTCGGCTGCCGCAGCGCGCCCGGCCTCGTCCAGAGGCGAGAAGCGCTCCGCGGACGCGAGCACCCTCGGCAACAAGGCGATGTCGCCGGGCGTACAGAAGGCGTTGACGCCGGGCACGGAGAGCGCGAACTGCACACCCCGGTCCATCTCCTCGTCGCTCTGCTGGGGCTCGTACCACGACGACGCCCATCGGCTCGCGGTGACAGGGTCATCCGCGACCGCGTCGGCCAGTGGCCGATGGTCGGCCCACGGACGGCGGGCCACCGCCTTGATGGCCATCACGCCCACGTCGCGCTCTGTGCACACCGCCAGGAGCTCCTCGGCGGGCTCGCGGTACTCGGGCCGGGCCCACAGCGCCGGGTAGACCGGGAACATCACGGTGTCGAGGTCGAAACGGCGAAGGGCCTCGAGGTGGACGCGCGGTACCTCGAGGTCGTGACCGGTGATGCCGGCGAAGCGGGTCCGCCCCTGGTCGCGGAAGGCGATAATGCGCTCGAGGGCGGGCGACCGTCGCTCCAGCTCATTGAAGGTGGTCACCGCGTGGGCCTGGTAGAGGTCGAGGACCTCGGCGTTGAGAAGGCGTCGGGTCGTGTCGAACTGCTCCGCGACACCCTCAGGATTGGCCCGCAGCGTCTTGCCCGCGATGAACAGCTCCTCGCGGTGCGTCGCCAGGTTCGGCCCGACCACCGACTCGGCGGCCCCGTATTGCGGCGCGATGTCGAGGTGGTTGACCCCATGGTCGAGAGCGAGTTGCAACCACGTCCCGGCCTCCTCGACGGTGGCGGACCAGCACGCGGCGCCACCGAGGATGGCGACGCTGCTCTCGTGACCCGTCCGTCCGAGGCGTCGGCGCTCCACCGTCCCTCCCCCGCTAGGACTTCAGCCTGAGGACGTTGAAGACCACGCCCTGGTTGTCGGCGAGCACCGCGAACCGGCCCGGCTCTATGTCTGTCGGGCCCATGAACACGGCGCCGCCGAGTTCCTGCGCCTTGGCCACCGTCGCGTCGGTGTCGGCGACCGCGAAGTAGACGCCCCAATTGGGCGGCATGTCCGCGGGCATGTCGGCCTGCTTCGGCAGCATGCCGCCCACGGAACGCCCGGCCAGCTTCCACTCGGTGTAGGCCGGCGGGCCGCCAGGAGGACCCTGGTCCTCGGCGTCCCAGCCGAACACAGCGTGGTAAAAGGTCTTGGAGGCAGTGAGATCGGTGGTGATGAGCTCGCTCCAACAGAGCGTGCCCGGCTCGTTGACCAGTTGCGCCCCCGTGTGCACCTTGGGCTGCCAGAGACCGAACACCGCGCCGAGCGGATCGGCCACGACGGCCATGCGGCCGGCGTCCATGACGTCCATGGGTGGTGCGAACACGATGCCCCCGGCGGCGGACACCTTGGCCACCGTGCTATCGGCGTCGTCCACGTTGACGTAGGTCATCCACGCTGGCGGGAAGTCCGGGTTCATATGGGGTCCGAGGCCGGCGACGGTCTTCCCGCTCAGGGTGCACACCGAATAGCCGCCTGCCTCTGGCGGGCCTTCGGGGCAGTCCCAGCCAAAGAGCCCACCGTAGAACTGCTTGGACTTGGCCAGGTCAGGGCTGCCCAGGTCGACCCATGAGGGAACTCCGTCGTCATAGCGTTCGTACTCCACGATCCGGTCTCCTTGTCCTCGCAGTGCTGGTGCCCCGTCGAGTTCGACGGTACCCGATCGATTGTCCCCCTCGCTGCGGCCCGGGGGTGAGAAGATCACGGGAATGTCACATTGCCCCAGGATCCTGTGAACAACCCGATCGGCAGTCGGGTCGAGCAGCTGGCGCAATCGCTGGCCGAGCACATCGTGCCGCTCATCGTCGATGCCATCAACATCGACGCCATCCTCGACAAGGTCGACGTCGACAAGATCGTGAGCCGGGTGGACGTCGAACGGATCATCGACAAGGTCGACGTCGAGAAAATCGTGGAGCGTGTCGACATCCAGAAGATCATCGAGCGCATCGACATCAACGCCATCGTCGAGGAAATCGATATTGACGCCCTCGTCGAGCACACCGAGCTCGGATCGATCATCGCTCGCTCGACGACCGGTGTCCTCACGGAGATCCTCGACGTGATCCGGGCCCAGGGCGTCGGACTGGACGACTTCATCTTGCGCTGGGGCAACCGGTTGATCGGGCGGCGAAAGAGCATGGCTGATTGGCCTGAGGGTCCACCCCTCCTCTGCCCGCCCAAGCCGTTGACGCCATGACGACGGTGCCCTCTCCCGCTCCGGAGAAGACCGTCGGCCGGCAGGGACATTACGCGGGTGCGGCCAGCCGGCTGGTTGCCTTCGCGGCGGACGTCGGCGCGTCCTGGGGCGCCTACACGATCGGTGTGGCCCTCCTCAATACCGCGGTCAAACTCGTCTCGGGGCACTCCTACGCGCTGACCAATCACCAGACTCCTGCCTTCGTGACGCTGACCGTGTGGGAGTTCTTCTACTTCAGCTACCAGTGGGCGGTGAGTGGCAAGACCCTCGGCATGGCGATTTTCGGATTGCAGGTGGTCACCGCGGAGGGCCGGCCCATCAGCGGTCGCCAGGCGGTACTGCGCACCATCGGGTTGGCGGTCACGCTCTTCCTCACCCTCGGCATCGGGTTCCTCGGCATCGTCTTCCAGCGCGACCGGCGGGCACTCGACGACTTCATCGCTGGAACCTGCGTCGTCTACGACTGGGATGCCCGAGCAGCCCGGCTGCGCTGGATCGCCCGAACGGAAGGTCCGTTGGGTCGCGGCCAGCACACACCGTCGCCCCATCGCCTCGAGACCTGACGCCGGCGGCGGCGGCTCCCTCGGGCCCTTCGGGACTCACCGACGGTGCCATCTACGATGCCGCGCATGTCATTTGCCGAAATCAGCCGTCCCCATCCCCACGTCGCGGTGGTCACGTTGAACCGACCCGAGCGCATGAACGCCATGGCTTTCGACGTGATGATCCCGTTCCGGGACGCATTGCGCGACATCGGAAATGACAACGAGGTGCGTGTCGTCGTCATCACCGGGGCCGGCCGGGGCTTCTGTTCCGGGGCTGATCACGAGAATCCCGGGACGATGCCCAACATCGACGGCTTGACGCTGCCGACCATCGCGCTGCGGTCCATGGAGATGCTCGATGACGTCATCGCAACCATTCGCCGACTGCATCAGCCGGTCATCGCCGCCGTCAACGGCGCGGCGATCGGGGGTGGTTTCTGCCTCGCGCTCGCGGCTGACATCAGGATCGCGTCCGAGGACGCGTACTTCCGTGCCGCGGGTATCAACAACGGTCTGACTGCGGCCGAGCTCGGGCTCAGCTTTCTGCTCCCTCGATCGGTCGGACACTCGAGGGCGGCCGAGATCATGCTCACGGGGCGAGACGTCGACGCGTCCGAGGCTGACCGAATCGGCCTGGTGTCGATGGTGGTGACGCCGGCAGATCTCCTCGAGACCTGCTTCGAACTGGCCGATCGCATCAACGGTTGGAGCAGAGCCGGCGTGGAGCTGACCAAGCGCCAACTCTGGAACAGCCTCGACGCCAGCAGCCTCCAGTCCCACATGGATGCCGAAGGCACCTCACAGCTCTTCGTGCGCATCACGACCCGCAACTTCGAAGAGGCGGTCGCCGCCCGCAAGGAGGCGCGGCAGCCCGACTTCAAGGACTGACGCCGTCAGGTGCCTCGTCAGGATTGGACGGCCAGTCCGCCACCCTGTCCGTCAGGGGGAATTCACGAGTGAGTTCGCGGCCATTTCGAGGTAGTCACGCAACTCGATTGCATCCGCAGGCGTCAACCTTGAGGCTGACTCCAACTCGAGAAGTGCACTGAGCATGTGCCGCAACCAGGCGTCGCGTTCGAGTGGGCCGATGACAAAGGGGGCGTGCCGCATCCGAAGCCGAGGGTGCCCGCGCTGCTCGTTGTAGGTATTCGGACCACCCCAGTACTGCATCAGGAAGAGGGCGAGGTGGTGCGACGACTCGCTCAGGTCGTCGGGATACAAAGGGCGCAGCAACGGGTCGCCGGCGACGCTGAGATAGAAACGGTCAACGAGATCGACGAAGAACTGCTCTCCTCCGACTCGGTCGAACAGCGTGTCCATGGGGTCGACAGTAGAGGCTTTAGACTGCCTGGCGTTTCGCGGCCGTAGTTCAATGGTAGAACCTCAGCCTTCCAAGCTGATGATGCCAGTTCGATCCTGGTCGGCCGCTCTCGTCGTTGTTGCTGTTCAGAGCCACGACGTTGTTCATTGCATCTTTGGGCTCATCGTCTTCATCCCGCGAATATCCCGCGTGATTCGCCGCATGCGCCGCCTCCGCGAGTCCTGAGAGCCCCTCACAGGGCTCGAAGGCTCCCTTTTCGCGGGCGTCTCTTGCGCCTCTTGTGTTGCATGGTGTTGCCATCGCGTCTGTATCAGGCTTGACTGACCGCGACGCGGTTCTCTGCTATCTCTTGCTGACGGTGCCGGGGCGGAATCGTCTAGATCGAACCGGGAGGCCACCATTCTCCGGTCTCGGCAGAGTTCGCAGGGTCGTGCTGGCGCAGTGTTCCATTGACGTGACCAAGGATGCTCATTACCGTCCGAAACGATGCGGTCAACCAATGGCTGCATGCGGTGAAAGGGGTACAGCAATGAACATCAGATGCTGGCAATTTCGCTCTTTGGTTGGCGCGTCAACAATCGCTGTTACGGCTGCGGTCGCGCTGGGGGCCACTGGTGCGGCGAGCGACGTATTCGCTGCGAGAGCAAAGCCCGGGCCCTCGTCCGCAGTGGCGGCCAGTCAAACGAACGCTCCGACCGTGGAACCAGCCTCGACTGTAGTGAAGAAACAAACGCCGCTCAGTACCACCATCGAATCGGGCTTCGCCCTCCAACCCCTTTCAGCCAACACCGATACGGCTCTAGACCCGGTCAACAAGTTGACCTGCCCGACGAGTGAGACGTGCACGATCACGGACACGATCAGTGTCGAATTGAACTCCGACAGCGGTGACTACGGCAACTATTTTTCCGCGCCCTGGCAGATCGACGGCCACTACACGGGTCAGGAGGGTCCATTTATGGGCTCGGTACCCCAGGATGGAACCTATATCGGCGGTACGTGGACGGACACCGAATCGGACATCGGCGCCGGAAAACACACCGTACAGAGCTTTGTTTACTCACAATTCGAGCGCGGAACTCTATTCCTGGACGGTGACTTACAGTATCTACGACTAAGCCGTACGTCTCGGGACCGACGTTGAAACCAGCTGCTCCAATGATCTTGTCGATCGTATTCCTTGAGAATCTGCAATGTCATTCAGTGGCTGCGAAGAACGTCACAACTGCCCCTTCGGAATGACGGCTACTTCGGAAGCCAGGTATGACTCCGGCGGCCTGAAATGGTGCCTCGGCCTTGCTCACTGTGTCAAAAGGCGACAGTCCCTCGGGCTATTTCGACCGGATCACGGAAACAAACGCATCGACACCCTGATCCGACCCTAAGAGACTGACCCAGAACGTTGCCGGTTCGGGGCGATCCAAAGGGCATCCAGGCCGGCCCCGGAGGCCCGGCCATGACCATCGTGGTCTCGAGCCACTCCCGCCTCGTCAAGTCCACGCTGCGGGACGCCGCTTCGCTTCGTTCCTCGTTCGCCTCCGGCGAACCTTGACGAGCTATCGCAACCGAATGGGCGTCTTTCATCCCGCGAATATCCCGCGGACGCCGGAAACCAGCGAGGTTCACGCGAGTCCATGCACTCATCCGACCTGCTGTTTTGGTTCACTCTGGTTCGCGCGAATCCGTCTTGGCGTCCCTTCCAAGCTGATGATGCCAGTTCGATCCTGGTCGGCCGCTCGTAGGTTTGGGGTCTTTCGGAGTTATCTACCAGTTACCCAGTCGGTTATTCCAGAACGGTTCTCTGGCTTGGTCGTTTCACGTGCCGGATTTCAGCACGGCACGGCCTCCATTATTGCCAGGATGCCGAGCGGGCCGCCCAGCAACGTGCCCGCCTGTGCAGGCGTCAGGATCCCGTTCGACACGTAGTCGTTGACTTCGTTGACGAATGCCTGTAGCTGATTGCATGCGGTCGTCTGACCGTGTGGTGTCGAGGTCAGTTTGTCGATCGCGTGATTCAACTTCACGATGAACGAATTCGCCTGGCCGCCGTTCAGCACGCCGGCGGCCTGAAGACCCTGCGCCGTCGTGATCACGTTCGGGATGGCTTGGGCTGGAGTGAGGACAGTCAGACTCAAGGTGGCCGACCGTAAACCGCCCACGAGAGCTCTGCCATCGGTGCCGGTGAGAGTGAGACCATAGGTTCCAGGTGGCGCGCTAGCAGTGGCGATCGTCAACGTCGAGGAAAAGCCGCCTGCATTTCCGCTCGCGGGACTGAAGCTCGACGACGCTCCGGGCGGCAGGCCGGACAGCGACAGCGCGATCGCGGGGAGCCCGGACGTCGACGAGCCAGGAACCAAGCTGTCGGTGACCCCGTACGCGTTCGTCCCGGTTGTCAGGGTCTGGAGGCTGGTCGGACTGCCTGCGACCGTGAAGTCGTAGACGTGAACCGGCGTGGTCGCTGTGTTCGACACAGCCCCCTGCGAGTCCGTCACGGTCACCGCGTACGTCGTATCTCCGAGCGTGGGGGTATCAGTGATGCTCTCCGTCGTCGCAAACGGCGCACCGTTCTTCGTCCACGCGTAGGTGTAGGGACCGGTCCCTCCGCTCGCGGAAGCCGCGAGGCTGACCGAATCGCCATTGAGAACGACTCCGGCTGGCGCGCCTGTGATCGACACAGACGGCACGCCGAAGTCGAGCGTGCCTGTGGTTAAGGGCGGAATCGAGGCGAGTGATGGTGAGGTCAAAGGCACCGGAACGAACCCGGCCGCGACCCTGCTGGCCACGAGCGATCCGGCTGCGCCGCCGATCGCATTCCCGATCGTCGTGTCGAGGCCAGCTGCGCTGTACACCGGCCCGAGCCCTCCAGAGAAGAGGCTGATCGGCGAGGGGTCGCTGACCGTGCAATTGAATACCGTGCAAACGGGGACGCAGAACGGCAAGAGGCAGTCGCCCGCGATATCAGCGGCGATCGTCACCGCGTTTTGGAAGTCGTTCGTCCAGTGGAGATTGATCTGCGCATTTCCGGACGTCTGGACCCAGTGGACGAGCGGTCCAAGCGAGATGCCGAGCGGTGTCGGATTCGCCGGCGTCGTAAGCGTGAAATTCTGGGACGAGCCGGACGAGTCCCACTCGATCGGAAGGACTGGCGCACCACTCGCTCCTGTGACCTGAACCAGGCCCGCGGCGCCGCCGAGCCCGGGCAATAGACCGGGAGGAGCGGGCGCCAGAGTAAGGGAGCTTCCGACCGACGCGGTCATGACATCGGTCCCGGCCACGTTGAGGGTGAGGCTCGTGCTCGAGCCCGGAATAGTGACCGGTGCATCAGAGCCCATCGGCGCCGTGAACGTATTGGGAGCCGACGTCGCACTGAACGGAAGCGTGGTTGGGCACCCAGAGCACCCGTCGAAGTTGAAGGTCATGTTGCCGCTGAGCGAATACGTGACCGTGGATCCACCCGGCGTGGGCGTGTACTTGACCGAGACCGGGAGCGGCCCGTTTGGGGTGTTCAGATCAGACGGATCGTACGTGAGCGCCACGTCGGTCCCCAGAGTCACATCTGCCGTGAGCGTGCCGCTGAAGGCAATCGCACCGTGAAATATGCAGACCACGAAATTCAACAGGCAAGGAGGTGACGCCACTCCGGTGTCCTCGTTAACCGGGAAGCTTGTGGTGAAGCCGAGGTCGGCGTGTTTCGTGATCGTTACTGGGTCAGGGCTTGCCTGTGCCGGCAACGCCTGGGCCGGTACCGCCTCGGCCGCTAAGGGCACTCCGAGAGCCAAGGCAGAGGCGAGCATCGCCACGCCCAGCCGGACAACTAAGCGCAGCCTTCCCACTAGTTGCCCGGAACCATTTGCACGTCGGGCTTTACGGCTCGAAGGAATGATCGTCAAGGGTGAATCGATGTTCCGACGGTTGCGATGCATGGTTCCCCTTCCACACCAACGAAGGGGACGCCGCCGACGACCAAGACTGCCGCAGAAGAGAGCATGTGGTCGGACGACCCTCTGAGAGAAAACTTGCCCTCGATCCGCTCCACTCGCGGCCGTCCGGCGCCAAGAACAACGGCCTCATTCGCAGGGCTCTAGCTCTGACAGTGGGCGTTACCGTTGACTCTGGACTGCATCCACGATCTTGAACCGCGCGAGATCTGGTTTCAAGATCTGCAACCAAGATTTCGCTTTCTTGTAACCGGACATCTCGTTGTGCTACATGCCATCCTCCGGCACTTCTCGAGTGCATTGAGGCATTCGTTCCGCGTCTGTGAAGAATGCTCGTCATGCCCCAGCGGAGATGGAAGGCGTCGTGAACATTCGAGGCGACGACATCGAAGAGCCGCGTTCTGAGTGCAGCATGACAACTCCGGCGGGATCTGCCTCATCGGCGACCCTTGACGTATCTAGATCCCAAATAGACCACGAACAGACCACAACTTCTTGGCCCAAAGGTGGCAATCGATGACATCAGAGGTCACTCAAGTAGCCGTTCAATCAGGATTTCCGGCCAACTCGAGCCTTCGTCGACAACGACGAATAGGCCTTCCAAGCTGATGATGCCAGTTCGATCCTGGTCGGCCGCTCTCGTCGTTGTTGCTGTTCAGAGCCACGACGTTGTTCATCGCATCTTCGGGCTCATCGTCTTCATCCCGCGAATATCCCGCGTGACTCGCGGCACGAGATGCCTCCGCGAGTCCTGAGAGCGCTTTTGCGATCGCGACGTCACGGTCTGCGACGGCGTGTTGGTAGCGCAACGCTGCTGCCGGACTGGAATGGCCCGCTCGAGTCTTCCGGTGCTTATTCGCTAAGTCAACGTGAATGTCGACTTCGCGGTGGCGAGCGAGGTCTTGCCCTCCGCCTTGATCGTGTGATCGCCGGTGGAACCCGCAGTTGACGTTGGTATATCCCCCGTGCAGCTGAACGTGCCGTCTGGGTTGGCGGAGGAGCTGCAAATGATTGCTGAGGGAGGGCTTGTGAGCCCTGTCTTGTAGGTCACCTTTACCTGCTCGCCTGGTGTGTACCCCTCCCCGCTGAGCGTCACTGGCCCACCTGGTAACCCCGAGATGGGTGACACGGCAACACTTGGTACAGCGGTTATCCGGCCGATCGAGTAGCGACCGTTGGTGAACCACAAAGCACCGTCGGGCCCGGCGGTAATCGAATACGAATGCCCGATCGGTGTGGCGTAGCTCGATATGACACCGCCCATCGTGATCCTCCCGATGAAATAGTTCCTTCCCGAGTTCGCGAACCACAGGGCTCCATCGGGCCCGGTCGTGATGCTCTCGGGATCGGTAATGTCGTTACCCGTGTAGTTGGTAACAACACCGCTCGTGGTGATCCGGCCGATCGAGCCGCCAACGTAATTCGTAAACCACAGGGCTCCGTCTGGGCCCGGAGTAATCCCATCGGGACCATTGATGTCGGGACCCGGATAATTCGAGACGACGCCGGCGGTCGTGATTCGTCCGATCGAGGCGTCGTACATGTTGGTGAACCACAAGGCACCATCAGAGCCGAGAGCGATCCCAGCTGGGTGCGAGATTCCTTGGCCCACGAAGTTCGAGACGACCCCAGAGGTCGTGATCCGCCCGATGGAGTTGTTGCCGGCGTTCGTGAACCACAATGCTCCGTCGGGACCAACCGTGATCGCGGAGGGGTCGTCAATGCCTGTCCCTGTATAAGTTGACACCACCCCTGTGGTCGTGATCCTCCCGATATTGGTCGCGCCATCACCGAACCACAGTGCACCGTCGGGTCCGACGGTGATCGATCCTGAGCCATCGACGTGTGGTACTAACGTGATATCGGCGTTGTAGTAATCAGTGATCGTGCCGGCGGTGGTGATCCTGCCGATGGAGTTGGCACCGTTGGAGAACCACAGAGCGCCGTCGGGACCCGCAACGATCGCCTTTGGGTCGTCGACCGCCCCAGCGAAAGTAATCACTTCACCGGCGGTGGTGAGCCGGCCGATGGACTTGGTGCCGTCGGTGAACCACAACGCTCCGTCGGATCCGGTGGTTAACGTGCCGGTACCACCTCCACCGACGTTGTAGTCGGTGAAGTCCCCGCTCGTGGTCATGCGGCCTATCGAGCCGTTGCTCTGCGTGAACCACAAGGCCCCGTCAGGACCAACGGTGATTCCTGCAGGAGCGTCGATGCCGGTTCCTGTGAAATTGCTGACGACGCCGGCAGTAGTGATCCTCCCTATCGAGTTGTTGCCGGAGTTGGTAAACCACAAAGCTCCGTCGGGTCCGGCTGTGATTCCTTCGGGAGCATCGATACCGGTTCCTGTGAAATTGCTGACGACGCCGGCAGTAGTGATTGTCCCTATCGAGTTGTTATCGAAGTTCGTGAACCACAGAGCGCCGTCGGGTCCGGCCGTGATTGCCCAGGGAGAGTCGATGCCTGTTCCTGTGAAAGTACTCACAATCCCGGCGGTGGTGATCCTCCCGATCGAGTTGTCGAAGTAGCTCGTGAACCACAGCGCACCGTCTGATCCGGCCGTGATGGCGGTGGCTTCGCCGATGCCGGTTCCTGTGAAATTGCTGACAACCCCGGCAGTGGTGATTCTCCCGATCGAGCCGTTGTAGGCGTTAGTGAACCACAACGCACCATCTGGTCCCGCCGTGATGCCAACCGGGTTATCAATCTCGGGACCGGTGTATCTACTCACGACCCCTGCCGTGGTGATCCTCCCGATCGAGTTGCTGTGCTCGTTGGTGAACCAAAGCGCGCCATCTGAGCCGGCAGCGATTCCTGCCGGGTCCTCGATGTGGTCGTTGACGCTGTAGTTCGTCACCACCCCGCCGTGATTGACGGAGGCCGCGGTGGCCGAAGTCATCGAAGCGACAAGGAACACCGGTGCGATCAGGAGTGCAACGAGGCCGAACAGAACCAGGTGCCCCAGGTTGCGCATGGTTGCCCTCCCTTGCCTGAATGCTCACCATAGTCACTCGATCGATCCGCCTTGCCCGCTTGAAAATTAGAGAGTGGCCCGGGTCGTCCTAGAAATTGCGGATGGCCTGCGGGACTGTTCACGCGGAGATTCTGACTGCCCCCATACATTGCCGGGAAGGTGGAACAGCTCGGTCCGTTCGGTCCGCACCGTCACCGGCTCCGGCCGTCAGGGAGCCAGTAGCACAGGGTTTCTCTAGGCCAGACTTCGTCACACCCTTCGTAGCAGAGGATGATGCTCCCCCACGCACACGACCTCCTCGCATGAGGTGAGGTCACTTCACCGGACTGAGGTGCACGTGGTCATCCCTACTTCGGTCGGAAGTGGACGAAGACCCGGCCGAAATTGTGAGAGTCCTTCTCCACTCGGTCATAGAGCGCCTTAATATCCTTCTGATCGAGGAATCGCAGTACGCGCTTCTTGAGTTGGCCGCTTCCCTTGCCGGGAATGATCTCCACCACCCGAACCCTCTTGTCGATCGCCTCCTCGATGATGCCTCGAAGAGCACGATCGATATCGTCGCCTCGGTTGTAAATCTCGTGCAGATCGAGCTTGAGCTTCACGACGTACGGTCTACACCGGGCGGTCGCCTTCAATGGACCTAGACCCCAAATGCGAGTGCCCCGGCTGGCAGATCGGTGGGACATGCCGCCAAGGTACGGACAGTACTGGTCCCCATGGGACCGGCCTGGGTGATCCTTTGCTCATCGACTCGAGCGCCACGTCCCCCCGGAGGCGTCTCTGTGACGGGAAGGATTCCGGTGGGCGAGCTACTACCCAGCCGTCACCGTCAGCGTGAAGACCTGAAGCACAACGTATTTACCGGTGCCGGTGCCGAATGTGGCCTTCAAGACCAGCTCGGACGAGCCAGCCTTCCTCGCCACACCGGAAATCGTGGCAGTCCCATCGCCATTGTCCGTGAAGGCGAGGTTCCGAGGCAGTGTCCCGGTCTCGGAGAGCTTCGGCGTAGGGGTGCCGGTCGTGGTCACCGTGAAGGAGAACGGTTGGCCAACAGTTGCGGTGCCGTTTCCGGCGCTGGTGATGTCCTGAGGAGTCGATGACAGCTCGACGGCACCAATATCGCATTCGCTTGACTGAGGACGTGCGACCCCGCGTTGGTCGGTGCTGGGACACAACGTCACTCCGTCCGCGGAGGCTCCGATCGGGATGTCGTCCAGTACGGGGCTGCCGAGCGCAGGCTCCTCGGTCTCGGTAGGGCCACCATTGTCCTGGAGCGGTCCGAGATATGGCTTCACGTCCGAGTAGCTCTCATTGGCGGCTGAAAAGCCGCACGATGCGGCGTCTTTAGCTTGTAGCCAGCATCGGTGATCACACCGGAGCAGTCATTGGGAGACGCCCATGCGACCACAGTGCCCGCGAGAATGGCGGGGCCTCTGAGACCGTCCACGGTGAAGCGTCGATCCCGTTGGCTTTCGAGCAGCACCGCAGGGCCCAAAGGACTCGATCCCCTCAAGTGAGAAGCTTTGGGGGCGTCAGGACTGAATGAAGGCGAGTAGATCGGGGTTGATCGTCTCGGCTTGCGTGGTCGGCATGCCGTGTGGAAATCCGGGATACGACTTCAGCGTCCCGTGCTGCACAAGCTTCGCGGAGAGCGGGCCGGAGTCGGCGTAGGGGACGATCTGGTCGTCCTCTCCGTGCATCACCAAGACCGGCACGCTTATCTTCTTGAGGTCTTCGGTAAAGTCTGTCTGGGAGAAGGCAACGATGCCCTCGTAATGCGCCTTGGCGCCCCCCATCATCCCTTGCCGCCACCAGTTCTCAATGATCGCTTCGTTTGGCTCGACCCCAGGCCGGTTGAAGCCGTAAAAGGGTCCCGACGGCAAGGCTCGGTAGAACACGGAGCGGTTGGCGGCCAGCTGGGCCTGCAGATCGTCGAACACGCTTTTCGGCAGGCCACCGGGATTGGCGTCGGTCTGCACCATGAGTGGCGGAACCGAGCTGATGAGCACTGCCTTCGACACACGGCTCTCGCCGTGCCGGGCGATGTAGTGGACTACCTCGCCGCCACCGGTCGAGTGGCCGACGTGGACGGCGTCGTGGAGATCGAGATGTGCAGTCAGCGCGGCCAGATCATCTGCATAGTGATCCATGTCATGACCCTCGCTGGTTTGAGAAGAGCGCCCATGCCCACGTCGGTCATGGGCAATCGACGCGGTAGCCGTGGCCCAAGAAGAACAGCATCTGCGTGTCCCAGTCGTCAGCAGAAAGAGGCCACCCGTGACTGAAGACGATCGCTTGGCCTGACCCCCAGTCCTTGTAGAAAATCTCCGTGCCGTCGGCCGTGGTGATCATGCCCATCGTGAAGATCCTCCTTTTTTTGGCAGAGTGACCTGCCCAATCTAGGACCGCCCCGTGCCCTCGTACAGTGGTCGCTGCCGGTTGGCGGCCCCTTGGCCACACCCTCGCTCAGCCACGTCGCCCCTGGGTCGACCAGTCGTCCGGTCCCCGAGCTATGCCGCCGTGCTGAGCACGCCAGCCCCTAGGCTCGACACATGGGCCAAGGCGATCTCCCGACACCACGGGGCGGCTCCCTCCGCCGCCGTCGAGAGAAACGGCAACTCCAACAGTTGGCTGAGTCAACCGAACGGCACGACGACCCAAGACCGGCCTTGGGTCACGTCAGAGTTGTCGAGGACCAGTCTCAGGCCGTCGCCGAGGATCAGGCCGACGACGCAAGGCGCGATCCCGAGAGACAGGAAGCCGACGTACCGGTTGATGACTCTCCGCAAAGGAACACCAGCGGATTTCATGTGCGACCTGTCCCGATTGACCAGCCGATCGGTGAGTGAGGAAGGTCGTACGCACGCGGTGGCCCGCCACCGCTGCTCCTGACGTAGCAGAAGGCGATTCAGAGGGTGTGGGTCATCTGCTGGTGCCCGAGTTTCGCGACGGATGGCCAGATCTTGGGCGCGAAGACGTTGCCTCCGGTGAAGGTGAAATGAATGCCGTCACCGAGGCGGACCTGTTGACCGTCAATGAATTCCTCGTATCGGCCTCCCGGACACGCCATCGCGTTGAAGTTGAGGAGCGACGTGCCCGGCGTGGAAGTGGCAACGTGGCGGACAATGTCGTTGTAGATGTCGAGGCGTGTCCGCGAGTCCTCAGGCCACGGCTGGCCGTCAGGCTGTTCGCCCGTGTCGTAGCAGGGGGCTGTCATCAAGACGACTGCGGCCCCGCCGGAGCCCGCGACCTGCACCGCGTCCTTTAGTTCGCGCTCGACGTAGGCGGCGTACGTCGGATTCTCGATGTTCGTCCAGTGACCTTCGTAGGTGCGGTTCGAGACCTCCCAGCGACCGGCCAGGATCATCACCACGTTGGGGCCGTCCTTGGCGATGTCCGCCTTCCAGAGGGCCGGCCACTGCGATTGCGGTGGCGCCCCCCGGCATTGCGCCGCCATCGGAGCATCCACGCCCTTTTCCTGGTACTCGGCACCATCGGTGACTCCACACCCAAGGATCCCGCCGTTGAAGGGCTTGATGCCGTAGTCCCGGACGGCGTATTCGTTGAGGCCGATGTCAAGGGTCAATGCGGTCGAGTCCCCCACTATGAGCACCCTGACCGGCGGCCCGGAGTGAAGCGCGGAGGCAGGGGATGGCGTCGCCGGCGCCTTGGCCGCTACCGCGGAGATTGACGTCGCCGCGACGAGAGCGGCCGCCGTGCCCAAGACCGCCGCAGGCGTGATGGTCCATGTGCGCCAGCCCCGCAGCACGTTCCCCTGTCGGATGGGCCGCTCGACGGCGTAGAAGGACCCTGTGGCGACAAGGAGGGTGACGGCAACTCGCACCGCGAACAGTGGGTAACCAGTAAGGCCGGTCCGGGCGTGATCGAGATAGATGAAAAGCGGAAAATGCCACAGATACATGCCATAGGAGATACGGCCGACGTAGCGCAGCGGAGCGACCGAGAGACACCGTGCCAGCACGGAACGCTGTGAGCAGACGACGCTAAAGAGCACCGCAGTCGTGGCGAGAGCTGCCAGGAAGAAGCCCCCGCGATACGCGAATGCGTCGTTGTAGGAGACCACCGTCCAGAGCACGGCGCTTATGCCCACGCCGGCCAACCCGACTGCCAGCACGACGGCCCGTCCGCGTGCTGTCTGCACGGCCCACGCCGGATCCCCCCCCGGTGGTCGTCGGATCCGGCCTGATCCGGGCGGGACGGTACCGGCCCGATGGCGGTGCTCTGCCCAGAGCGAGAGGGATGCCGCCAGCGCCGCGCCGATGAGCAGGGATTGGGCGCGGGTGTCGGTGCCGTAGTACAGGCGATTCACGTCGCTGAGGGAATAGAGCATGCCCATCTCGGCCGCCGACGCCACCGCTCCGACGACACAGACCACGAGCAGGATCCGGGTACTCCTCCAGAGTTTGAAGAGGCCCAGGACGACGAGCGGCCACACCAGGTAGAACTGCTCTTCGACGGCGAGCGACCAGGTATGGGTCAACGGAGAGGTGAGCGCGCTCTGGTTGAAATAGTTCGACCCGTTCGCGATGAAGTGCCAGTTGGCGTAGTAGAAGAGCGAAGAGAACGCGTCGGCGCGCAGCGTCAGGTACGTGCCCGCGGGAACCAGAAAAGCCGCGAAGAAGGCGACGCCGAGCAGCATGACCAAAAGTGCTGGAAGCAGCCGGCGAGCGCGTCGAGCCCAGAATCGTCGGAGCCGGACCGTCGTCGTGCGCTGCCATTCGGAGATCAGCAGCGAGGTAATGAGAAACCCTGAAAGAGCGAAGAACGTGTCGAGTGAGTAGAAACCCCCCGACGTCAGGAAGACCCCGCCGTGGTACCCCATGATGACGATGATCGCGACGCCCCGGATACCGTCAAGGGCGGGAATATAGGAGATGTTGGGTCCCTCGCGAGGTGCGTCGGGATCGATGGGACTCGTGAGGGCTGCGCGTTGTTCCTCGTGTCCACTCGGGATTACCACGGGCTCGCCTCAGCCCTGCCATGCCGTGTCGAAGGACGGGCCGAGCTCACCAGGGCAGTCTTGTTGGCGGATGGTGCAGCGGGGTGGCGCGGGGCAGACGCTCTGATCGGCTGGCGCTCACGGAGAAACCCGGCCTCTCGGCTGAGACCGTCAGACCCTGGACGGTGCGGAGTGTCGGGGGTTGACCCCGCTGGGAGGCTGACAGGCCTCGATCTGCGAGACCCGTCAGGTCCAGATGACCGCGGCCCGTCCTGCTGCCGCGCCCACGATGCACGGGCATACCCGCACGGGCGCGAGAAGCGCTCGCTCGCCGGTTATGGGGCGCTGACCGGGATCGTTGCCCCGTTAGGTGATCCTGAGGTGCTCCACGAGGCTCAGCGTCCCGGCCGGCTGACCCCAGCTGGAGAACGTTCCATTAGCCCGCGAGAGTGGCCAGCCCTCCGCCGCTCGCTCCACCCGAAGAGATGAGGAACGTGCCACTCGTCGAGCCGTTCGGGGACGCCGTGCCGTACGCCCTGATTGACACCGTTCCGCTCTGACCCTGGAAGGTGCATGCGCAGGTGTCGAACGCGGTGAACGCCTCTGAGCCGTTCGGGTACGTCGTGGCCGCAACGGTTTCACCGCTCGAACCGAGCGGCTGCGACGGGTCATAGGTCTCTGATCCGGTCAGGCCGCTCCCGCCAAGGACCACGTTGTTGATCTCGGCAGCCAGTGCGTCACCTGATTCGGTCGTGCCCAGGCTCAGTGACACCTGACTCGGTCCGACTTGGGCGTGCGTCCCCTGGTAGGTCCCCAGGCTCCACTTGCTCACCGCGATGTGTTCGGGGATGCACGTTGTGGGGGTGCAGGTTTGTGGAGGTGTTTGCTGGGCCAGAGCGCCTGGCGACGGGTTGAGCTGGAGCACATTGAATCCGCATTGTCCGATACCAAATCCGCCCACTGCGCTCGGGGCAGCACCACCGTCACCGAACTGCAACCCCGACGTACCGCCCTCGGAGTTGGCGAAGCACGTCATGTTCCCGTTGATGACGTTGCTTCCGATCTCCATGGCGTCGGGGTCGCCCATGGTGCTGTCGATCCAAGTGGCTGAGCCACCGATTTGGTCGCGGAGTGAACCGAGCCAGCAGGAGGTCAGACCGCTCATCGTGAAGGTGCCGCCGATCGTGGCGTCTTCAAAGTCGCTGTAGACCGGCGTAAATGCCAAGTTCGGGTCTTGTGACCAGGGGGCCGGAGGCACGGGCCCGGACTGCGGGATCGTCACCGCGGAGCAGTTCTCGGCCGCGGCGCCACCGCCGCCGCCCAGCAGAGTGACGCTGCCACCTATCGCTGCCGAGTGGACCACGACGCCGAGCGCTCCGAATCCCGTCAGGTTGCCGCCGATGCGGTCGTACGTGATCCCCGGTGGGTTCGAGCACGAGATGTTCGGCGAACAGCCAAGGAGGAGGACACTCCCCGAACCAACATTGACGTTGCCACCGACGACGACCGTTGCCGGCACGACGGGGCCGCTCGACGGGTCACCGGGCGTCACGGCGTCGAGCAAGGCGCCGGGCGCGATGTCGAGGTCGCCCCTCACGGTGATGTTGCCGGCGGGCATGTAGCACGTCCCCGTGATGATCATGGACCCGTAGGTGCCCTGCGGGATGATCCCACCGTTGGCTCCGTTACAGGTGTAGGTGCTGCCGAAGAAGGGAGGCGGGTATGGAAAGTGCCGGAAATGGCCTCCGGGGTTGTTGCCGAACGAGAAGACGCCGAACGGGCGCGACGCGCCCGAGACCGACGCTCCGGCCACCGACACTGCAGCGATGGTCGCGAGCACAAACACTGGAGCGACGACCAGACGAGCAAACCGACGAGCACTCATGTTTCGAACCCCTCGGAATCGTGTGACGCTGCGTTGGACTTGAGTGACCTTTCTCCATCCGGGCTGCAACGGCCATAGTAAAAGGTCACAATTTCCGCAAGGACTCCCATCTGTTGACCATTTGTTGTGCAACCCTGCCACTCAAGTTTCCCCGGGGTTGGAGCGACGGTCGGGACCCGAGCCACCACCCAGGTGTCGCGCCGGCACACGCTCCCTCCCTGGCTACTGGGCATTGTCGGCCCCGAAAACCGAAGACATCCCTGGGTCCCGAGCCGAGCAGCCTTCTCGCGATTGCCGCTCTGATGGCCTTCACGGAACCGAACGCCCACCGGGATCCGGACGCCGCCCCACGGGGAGATCGAAGGGACTCCTTCTGACCCGGTGGGCCGATCTCGGTCCGATGGGGCAGCGAAACGCCGGCGCTCCGGGGGGAAGGGGGGAGAGGCGCCGGCCGCTTCGCTACCACGAGAGCCTGAATGACCCGATTAAGAATCGGCTATGACCCTCGTTACGAAGTCGTGGAGGTTGTCGCGCGAACGCACATCCGCCGGGCGAGCCGATAACTCCTCGTGGGACGACTTCGGGCGGAGGAACACATAGGCTCATCAATGTGAGCACTCCGGACGCCGTAGCCGACTGGGGCATCACCGAGGACGAGCTGACTGCCCTGGCTCTGGCGGCCGAACCCAATCCGGCGATACCCGAGGACGCGGTACCGATCGGTGTCCACCTCTCTCAGCTCGGTGCTGCACTCCCGCTCTGGTACATGCCTCCCGTGGTCAGGTCGGGCCGACGATGGAAAGCACCGGTCGTGTGGACTGTGGTCCTGGCGTTTCTGGTGATCGATGCGATGGGCCTGTGCAATACGTACGGCATCCTCAGCTTCGCCTGACCGTTCGCGAGTCGACTGGATTCAGAGCTCCGCTCCAGCGCCAGCAACGATCCGCACGGACGCCCTGATCACCCTCCTCCGGTAACGAAGGGTCTCCTCGTCGCCGCGAGGCGGGCTGGCTGCGTCACGCGGCGTTCTTACGACCAGCCGAGCTCTCGCAGCCGCGCGTCATCCATGCCGAAGTGGTGGCCCACCTCGTGGAGCAACGTCACGCGCACGCGGCAGGCCAACTCCTCCGGAGAGCTCGCAGCCCTACAGATGGTCTTGAGGAAGAGCGTGATTCGGTCAGGGTTCGCACCCGCATACTGACCCCGCTTCGTCAGAGGGATCCCTTCGTAGAGGCCAAAGAGTGGGCCCGGGGGGCTCTCATCATCGATGATGATCGCGACGTTCTCCATCTCGGCTCGCAACTGGTCTGGAATCGTTGCCAATGCATCGGCCACGAGGGCCTCGAATGCATCGACGTCGATCGGCTCCATCTCTCTTACCTTGCCAGGAGCAAAGACGCTTCGCCCCAGGGGTGACGAATTGGACGTTGACCGGCGAGCCTTCTGGATCGAGCAGGCAGGTTGAAAGGGACCAACTTTGAGGTATCGCCCTCGGCCCCGGCGAACGAGCTCAGAAACGGGGTGGCGGTCGAAGTCGGGTGCCCTCTCCGCCCGATTGCCTCCCCCATTCACTCCCCGAGTTGGTGCACCAGGCAACACGACAGGCTCAGGATGGTCAACCCGTTCTGGGTGGCGGGTTCTGATCACACACGTCGCGACGATGGTCGATGCGTAGAGTGACGCAGGGCTCAGAGGCGCGGGTCGTGCAGAACGCCTGGCGCGCAGACACCGGTAGGGCGATCACGACGGAGGTCGAGATGGCAATTGAGTTGAACCACACAATCGTCCCAGCGCGGGACAAAGAGACATCTGCGAAGTTCCTGGCCGATATTCTCGGACTCAGCCCTCCGACACGGTTCGGACCGTTCATGTGCATCGAGACGGCGAACGGTGTCAGCCTCGACTACTCGGATCACGCTCTCGCGTTCGAACCCAGCCACTACGCCTTCCTCGTGAGTGAGGACGAGTTCGACGCGATCTTCGCCCGGATCGTCGAGCGCGGGGTGCGGTACTGGGCTGATCCCGGCCACGGCCACGAGGGAGTTCTGAACGACCACGGGCGTGGCTTCTACTTCGAGGATCCGTCCGGTCACAATATGGAAATCCTGACCCGTCCATACGGCACCTGACACGCGACGACCCCGCCCAATCGACGGCGAGCACTCACGACGAACGTCGGGGCGATGCTCGGGACTGGCGGCGGCGAATATCCGCGGGCCTGCTCGGAACACGAGCCGGTCCCTAAGATCGGCGCCACACCGAGTGACGGGGGACAGATGACGACCGAGACCGAACAGGCCTTCAGCGCGTTACTCGAGACCGTCACCGCGACCCACGCCCGTATGGTCGAGGAGTTGGCCGACGAGCCCGACACGTTGCTCGAGGCGCACAAATGGGTCCTCTCGATCCTCCAGGTGGCGGCCGAGGTGAACCTGTGGGCGGACACAGCCCGCCCCCGGTTCGTCGAGATCGTCGGCCCCTACAAGAAGTGGGGTGGCGACAACTCGGACGCGTTCTACTGCTACGCACCGATCGACCCGAACCGGACCTATCGGGTCACCCTGCATCCCGGGGACGCCGTCTACATGTCCCTGACCGTCTATGGGGGCCCCAACGACGGGCGGTACTCCGAACGCATCGTCGGCAGCGTCAACAGCCAAGAGGCCCCCAGAGAGCCCGACGGCTCCATCCGGATCGTCCTGTCGGCGGCCGAACCGGCACAGCCGGACGTCGCGTGGGTCCGCCTCGAACCCGACGCGGTCGCTGCCATCACCCGTGACTACCTCGCCGACCCGGTCCGGGGGCGCCGGGCCACCTGGCACATCGAAGCCGACGACCCACCCGGCACCTACCGCGAGGACGACGCGGACCTGGCGCGCCGCCTGCGTGCCATGACTACCTGGGTGCACGAGCAGGCAGGCATCGTGCCCATCCCCCTCGGCACGCCCAACGCGATCGATCCGCCGTACCCGGTCCCGACCACGACCTTCGGCTGGGCCGCCGGCGACGCCGCCTATGCCATGGGCGCCTTCGAGCTCGAAGACGACGAGGCACTTGTCATCAGAGGCCGCTCCCCTGCATGCGTCTTCTGGAACATGTGCCTGTGGAACCGCCTCCTCCACACCTACAACTACGACTACGAGCGGGTGACCATCAACGGCGCCCAAACCCTCCTCGAAGATGACGGGTCCTGGATCATCGTCGTCTCGGCCCGCCGACCCTCCCACCCCAATTGGGTCTCGACGGCCGGGCACCGCAAAGGACGCATCTGGTTCCGCTGGTTCCTCCCCGAGCACACACCCGAGCAACCCCAGGTCGAGGTGCTCCCGGTGGACACGGTGTGAGCATGACGAACGACCGGCCAGGACCGGTGCGTATCGACGACCTGGCCGACCCTCGCTTCGGGGACGACGCGCGGGCCGTCCTCGACTTCATGGAGGAGTCGGGCTCGGGAATCAGGCTCGAGCCCGAACCCCTGATGCAGGCTGCTCGGGACGAGACCGGGCTCGCCGATTACGGGCCGACGGACTTCGCGGAGCGGCTCGACGTCCTCTGCCGCGCCATGCGCGACGAGGGCGGTTTCAACGGCGCGGGCATCCTGCAGCAGCACGCGCTCCTCGTCGGCCTCCTGAAGAACCGCCTCCTGCTTCAGGACCTCTGGCGACGCCACCCCGAGATTCTCGGCGAGGAGATCGCCAGGCCCATCATCATCTGCGGCCTGCCCCGCACGGGAACGACCCATCTGCACAACCTGATGTCGGCCGACCCGGCCCTGCGATCCCTCCCCTATTGGGAGAGCATTGAGCCCGTCTTGGCCGACCGCGACCGGCCCGCTCCGGGAGAACCTGATCCCCGGCTCGCGCGCACACAGATGGCGCTCGACTTCCTCGATGCCGCCATGCCGTACTTCAACCGCATGCACGAGATGACGGTCGAGCACACCCACGAAGAGATCCAACTGCTGGCCATTGACGTCTCGACGATGCTCTTCGAGACCGCGGCGCCCATGCCACTCTGGCGTGACCACTACCTCGCCCGCGACCAGCGCCCCAGCTACGCCTACTTGCGCACGATCCTCCAAACGCTTCAGTGGCTGCGGGGCGGGACGCGCTGGGTCCTCAAATCCCCCCAGCACCTCGAGCAATTCCCGGCGCTGGTCGAGACGTTTCCCGATGCCACCTTCGTCGTGACGCACCGCGACCCGGTGTCGGTCACCGCGTCCATGGTGATGATGCTCGCCTACAGTGCCCGCCTCACCCGCGACCGGGTGGACGTCGAGGGGATCGGCCACTACTGGGCCAACCGACTCGAGTTGATGTTGGGCCGCTGCGCCGACGATCACCACGTCCTCCCCGCAGACCAGACCATCGACGTGCACTTCGACGCGTTCATGGCCGACGACCTCGCCATGGTGAGACGGGTCTACGAGCTGGCCGACCAGCCGCTCGACACTCGCTCCTGGGCCGCCATGAAGGCGTTCATGGCCCAGCACCCGCGAGGCAAGATTCGGCGCGGTCCGCTACGACTTGACCGAGTTCGGGCTCAATGCCGCCGAGCGGCGGCGGGCACTGTCGTTCTACACGGACCGCTTCGACGTGACCCTCGAGTCCTAGCGGATCGCCGAACGCCGAATCCGGTGCCTCCGGCGTACGACGTGCACCGTGAGGTAGGCGAGCAGCACGAGCGCCGACGCCACATGCCACCCGATGTCGCGGAAGGGGATCCCGAGGCTGCGGGGGTGGAGGATCACCTGGTTGCCCGAGAGCAGATCGTACGTTCCCGACACCAGCACGTTGAGTGTCAACAGGGCCAGGACGAGGTCCGACCACGCCAGCCGTCCACGGCGGCGGAACCACGTGCGGGCGCGCCCCAGGTTCCCGAGCAAGCGCGCCACGGTGTGGCGGCGTTGCACCACGTGCACGACCGACCAGGGCCACGAACGCCAGCCCGACGACCAGGTGCGGCCAGCCCTCCGTGATCAGCGTCACGGTGGCCAGCGAGGCAGCGAACGTCGCCAGCAGCAGAAGGTGGACCGCGAACCGGGCCTGCGTCCGATGGCCGTGGGCCACCGCAGCGCCCGGTGGCGGCGAGACGGACTCGGTCGCCACCGGGCCGGTGTCGCTGCGGATGGTCATGGTCTGTCGTCTACTCCATCGGGCCGGGTCGAGATCCCCTCGGGATCGCGTCCCGCCAGCACCCAGCCGATGAGCATGGCGGCGACCGGCATCGCGATCAAGATGAAGAACAGGTTGTTCCACGGGACGTGATTGATGATGTCCGACACGCCACCCTCGAGCGGGTTGGAGCGGAACCAGCCCAACAGCCCGACGTACGCGGCCACCGTCCCGAGCAACGCGCCCAGGAAGGCGAGCCCACCGGCGGTGACCGCTGTCAGAGCGCGCCGGGTGCGCGGAACTGGCACCGGCGGCGGTGAGCGTGCGCAGCTCGCTCGCCGTCTCACTGCGGATGAGGCCCACGCTCATGGCGAGGACGCCCAGGGCGAGCGCGATGCCGAAGACGGTCGCCCAGTTCACGATCTCGGCCGACGTCGGCTCGTCGTTCTTCGACTCGATGCTCAGGTCTGCCGCGGCCGCCAACGAGTGGGCGCTCGTGAGCTGCGCCGAGGTGATCGCGCTGTTGGACTGGATCATCCAGCCGTCGAGGCTGTTCTGGTCCGCGATGTGCAGCCGGTGCAGCGCGCTCTCGGTGATCACCGTGTTCGGGGCCGACGTGCCCATGGGCAGCTGGCTCTCCTCCTGAATGACCGGGTGGGCCAGGCATTGGTTCGGGCGTGCACTGGTTGTAGTTGTTGCCGCCGGCGCCAAGGCCCTGGAAGCCGTCACCCCCGCCCTTGCCGCCGCCCCCGAAGGTGAGCTGGGCGCCCGAGCCGGCCAGCCCGGGCCGCGAGCTGAGCATGTCGACGTTGGACGGGATCGACGACGGGTTGATGCCGTAGGCCCGCAGCAGGGCCGGCGTCGCCACATAGATCGGGCCGTTCCATTGCCGCCCGTTCTCGCTCGGGTTCTGCAGTCCGGCCTGCCGGGTTGTCGAGCTCGACGACGTCCGTCGCGCCGACCGCGGAGGCGATGGCGTGGACGGTGGCCAACTGCGACGAGATGCTCGGCGCCGGCTGCGCCGGTTCTGCGTCTGACCGTCCGGGACCGAAGGTGGGCCCGGTCGGTGGCCGTGTACACGTTGATCGTGTTCGCCGCCATGTTGGGGCCGACGTAGTCGAAGACGTTGGAGTAGCGGGCCACGGCGACGGCGCAGACGATCACCGCGATCATGATGCCGAGGCTGATGGCCGAGAGGGCCGAGCCGGAGCGGGCCCGGTAGCGCGCCATGTCACGGAGGGGCAGACGGATGGCGATGGGCGACTTGGCTCCGATCCGGGCCAGCAGGGCCAGGAAGAACGGGGAGACGAGGATGATCCCGACGATCAGCGCGATGAGTCCGGGGATCAGCCAGATCACTCCCCCGCCGTTGCCCGACGCGCCGGAGACGGAGAAGAAGACGAACCCCACGACGAGCGCGATCGACACCGGGCACCAGCGAGCGGTGGATCTGGCGCGGCGGAGCGGGGCGCCCGGCCAGCGCGCTGACCACGGGCACACGGGTGATGGCGCGGGCGGGATAGCCGGCGGCGAAGAAGGTCGCGATGACCGCGAGCACCATGGCCGGCACGATCACGTTCCACGGCAGGGCGAACGTCGGAATGACGTGGTGCGCGCTCTGCTCGTTGTGTCGGCCGGTAGGCCAGCCAGAGCACCAGGCCGAGCACGAAACCCACGATGGCCCCCACGACCCCGACGATGACGCCGTTGGCCTCCAGGACGAGCCGGACGTTGCGGTCGGTCGCCCCCATCGACTCGAGCATGCCGAGGGAGCGCATGCGGCGCTGGGCCAGCACGGTGAAGCCGCCGATCGACACCAAGGCGATGAGGAGCATGCCGACGGTCGCCAACGCCAGGATGATGGTGGACGGGTTGATGAGGTTGTTGTTGGTCGCGCCCGGCGTCGTGATGTAGGAGGACAAGGATTCTGGGCGATCGAACGTGTTGGGCGATGCGTCGAAGAGGACGCTCACCTGCGTCGGGTGCGTCACCTGCCCGGGCGGCACGAGTGCGAACTCGTCGAGCAGGCTCTGGGGGTTCTGCACGATGCCGACGACGGTCTTGCCGCCTTGGGACCAGGTGTCGCCGACGCGCAGGTTGAGCTCGGACGCCAAGCCCGGGCGTGAGGGCGATCTCGTTCGGCCCGGTCGGGTAGTGCCCCGACAGCAGCTGCAGCATCGGCCCGCCATAGCGGCCATTGGGGTCCTGGCGATCGGAACTGGTAGGTCTGGTTCGAGCCGGGACGGTGTAGCGTCTCGTTCGGCGATGACCTGCACGGTGCCGACGGCGTGCTCGAGCTGGGCGATCTGCGCCGCCACGTACGCCGGGCTGTCCTTGACGCCGACTTGCTCGTCGGCGTCAAGTTGAAGGTCGCGAGGTCGTGGGCCGTGCCGAACCCGGCGTTGGCCGGCGGCGGCGTGTTGACCGCGACGGCCGAGCCGACCACGACGGCCGCCACCGCCACGATGATGAGGAGCAGGATCAGGAACTGCTGGCGCCACTCGCGCTTGAAGAGGCGCCAGGACCAGCGGACCATGGCGCGGCGGGCGGCGACGCCGCCGGTGGTCGGTTCGGGGCCCGATTGGGTGGCCGGCCGTTCGAGGACGCCGACGCTCATCGAGTTCGGGAGGTCGGCGAGGAACGCTTCCGGGCTCTCGGCCGGCAGCGTCTGGTCGACGATGCGGCCGTCGCGGAGGAAGACCACGCGGTCGGCCCACGAGGCGAGCTGGGCGTCGTGGGTCACCACGACGGCGGCCATGCCGCGATGGCAGGCCGCGAGGATCAGGCGCATGACGGACTCGGCGTTGGTGGAGTCGAGCGCGCCGGAGGGCTCGTCGGCCAGGAGCAGTTGGCGCCCTCCGACCACGGCCCGGGCGATGGCGACCCGCTGGCGCTCGCCACCCGACAGCTGGTCGGGGTAGTGCGACGCCCTGTCCCTCAGCCCGAAATCCTCGAGCGACTCGAGCGCCGCCGCCTGGGCCTTGCGGGCCGCCACGCCGTCGAGCTCGAGGGGCAGGGACACGTTCTCCACCGCGCTGAGCCCGGCGAGGAGGTTGTAGTCCTGGAAGACGTAGCCGATGGACTGGCGGCGCAGCCGCGCCTTGCCGTTGCGCGAGAGCGAGGACAGCGGCCGGCCGCCGACGTAGACCTCACCGCTGGTGGGGTCCTCGAGGCTGCCGGCGATGGTCAGCAGCGTGCTCTTGCCCGACCCGCTGGCGCCCATGACGGCGACCAGGGACCCGGCGTCGACCGAGAGATCGATGCGCTGGAGGGCGTGCACCTCGGCGGCGCCTTCGCCGTAGACCTTGGAGATGTCGCGTAGTTCGAGGTAGCTCATTGGGGGGCTCCCACCTTGCGCCGGGCCTTTGGGGAGGGGGAACGACTGCGGGGCCGGCGCGTCCACGCCCGCAGCTGCTCGCTTCAGATCGGCCGTCGGCCGTGTCCAGCCACCTGATCAGCGAGTCGAGCCGGAAGAGCTCGGCGTCGACGACCAGGGCGAAATTGAGATCGAGGCGGGACTCGTCCTCCTTCAGACGAGTCCACTGCTGCATCAGCTCGACCAGGTAGCGGCGGTGCACCTGCACCACCTCGTGCACGTCGACGCCGGGCAGTCCGAGCGCCACGAAGACCTTGATGACGAGCTCGTCGCGGGGCGGCGAGGAGAAGTCGGGCGGGGTGCGGAGCCACTCGGCGAGCTCGACCGCACCGTCCTCGGTGATGTGGAAGCCCTTCTGCGGGCCCTCCTCGGCGGCGTCTTCGGACTCGACGAGCCCGTCGCGCTCGAGCCGCTGCAGCGTCGTGTACACCTGCCCGACGTTGAGCGGCCACACCTCGCCGGTGCGGGCCTCGAACTCCTGGCGCAGCTGCAGGCCGTACTTCGGACCCTCGCTGAGCAGGGCAAGAATGGCGTGGCGGATACTCATGAACAACCCCTGATTCGAAGTAGAATACTCGAGTATCCTACGCCGGAGGAGCGCCGTTGGCAAGAGGGAAGCTCGCTTTTGTCCTTGTGCTCAGCCGCTCTGTCGGTCTGAACCCTTCTGGACGCTTCCGGTCACCCCCACGTTCGTCGACCCGAGGGGCGAGCCGGTCTCGAGAAGGCTCTTCAGGCTCGAGAGCACGGCCGGCCATCCCTCGGCGATGTGCGGGAGCACCACGCTCCCCGGCACGAAGCCGTCGTGCCGCACCCGCAGCGTGACGACGCCCAGCCCGGTCTCCTCAATGCCGAAGGCAACCCGGGAGCGCGGCTCGGCCCGCCAGGCTGCGGCCGCGTCCTCGGCGAGGCCGACCCGGGCGGCCCACTCTGGCGTGAAGGTGTGCCAGGTGTAGGCCAGCCGGCGGAACGGGTCGGACTCGAGGACGACCTGCTCGGAGTCGTGCACCACCAACCCCACGTCCTCATGGACCAGGTCGTAGGTCGAGCCCTTCCGCCAGTCGGACGGGAACGACTTTCCTCCTGCCGCCGGATGCCGCCAGAAGCGCGTCGTGTCGGCGGGATCGGTCAGCGCCCGCCAGACTCGCCGTGGGGTCGCCTTGATGCAGATGGTGTAGGTGAACGCGGTGCTGGTGTCCATCGGGAATCCTCAGGTGCGAACGTCGTGCCCGGCTGAGCGCTACCGGAGCGGCGAGCCTGTCTCGAGGAGCGTCTTGAGGCTGGCGAGCACGCCGGGCCAGCCCTGCGAGATCCCTTGGAGGACGCTGCTGCCCGGGAACGAAACCGTCGTGCACGACTGTGAGCTTGACGACGCCGTCGCCTGTCTCCTCAATGTCGAACGCGACCTTTGAGCGGGGCTCGGCCGCCCAGCTGGCGGCGTCGGCCGCGTCGATCCCGTGGGCCTGCGCCCACTCGGTCGAGAACGTGTGCCAGGTGTAGGCCAGCCGGCGGTAAGGATCGGCTTCGAGAACCACCTGCTCGGGGTCGCTGATCACGAGGCCACCCTTGTCGTAGACCATGTCGTACGCCTCCCCCTTCTTCCACGCCGTGGTCATGGATACGCCGCCCGCGGTCGGGTGGCGCCAGTAGCGCGTGGTGAAGGCGGGATCGGTCAGTCCTTGCCACACCCGCTCAGGCGTGGCCCGGATGTAGGTGCTGTAGACGAAGGTCGTGCTGTCGTTGGTGTTCATGGGGGTCCTGTCCTCCAGTGCCGTCTTGAGATCGGAGAGGACTTCTGCCCTCGCCCGGTCGTAGTGATGGATCCAGCGGTCAGCGATGTCGTTGATGGGCGCGGCGTTGAGGTAGTGGATCTTCTCCCTCCCTCGCCGGAGTGTGGCGACGAGGCCCGCCGACTCGAGCACCCCGAGGTGCTTTGTCACCGACTGACGGGTCATCCCCATCCCGGCGCACAGCTCGGTGAGCGTGAGGCCGTTGTGCTCGTTGAGCCGATCGAGCAACCGGCGTCGGGCCGGGTCGCTCAGCGCTCGGAAGATCGCATCCATGTCCTGCATCACGTGTCCGCTTGCTTGTCCTGCTCGTCATGCAACCATTTAGTTGCATAACCTACTCAAGCAGCTATCTGGCTGCATGTCAACCCAGACGTGGGTTTTCGGGCTCGGCGGAATTGCCGGTCCGCCCCCGGGGAGGCGGAGGCGGACCGGCAGGGCGACCCCTACGACGAAGGGGACCAGGTGCGGACCCAGTCGACCTGGGTCGTGGCCGGGAGGGGTGTCGAAGAGGCCGAGAAGGCGTTGGTGCCCACACCGAGCGCTTGCGTCAGCGCGATGAAGAACGGTTGGTCGAACGGCGCACTGCCCGTCGTCGGATGGTCGACCAGGCAGGTCTTGCCGTTGTAGAGCACGGTGATCGTCCCCGGCGCCCAATCGACCTCGTAGGTGTTGAACGTGTCCTGATTGAGCGTGCAGTCGTAGGCGGTGACATCGGGGTCGCTCGTCGAGCCGGCGTAGTGGACGTAGGGCACGTCGAGGCCCGGGTACTGGCTGTAGAACTCGGCGAAGTCGATCTCGGCCGGGCTCGAACCCGCGCCGGCGTTGAGGTTCTGCGGGTACAGCCACATCGTCTCTTGGAGACCCGAGATCGTGGCCGACGGCAGCTCGGCGCGCACCTCGAAGGCCCCGTAGGTCTGGTCGAACAGGCCGTAGGTGGAGACCATGCCCGCCTCGTAGCTCGTCGTGAAGCTGCCGCCGGGGTACGAGCACGTGAACGGTGCCACCTGGCGCACGCTGAGATTGAGTGTGCCGCCGGACACCGAGATGGTCCCGGGGTTGTCCACGTAGCAGGCCGTGGCGCCGTTGACATAGCCGCTGTCTGACGTGAGCTGGGGGGCCCACGTGCTCGCATTGAGCGAGGCGCCGTTGAACTCGTCGTCGAACGTACATGTCCAACTGCCCGCGACGCCGAGTGGCGTCGTGCCCTGGCAGGGCAGGTTCGGATTGGTCGTCTCGGAGGATGGCTGGGCGGTGCTTCCTGAGCCTGAGCTCGGTGCGTGCCCGTTGGTGGTGGAGGTGGTGGTCGAGGCGCCGCTGTCGGCGCCGGAGGCACCAGCACCAGCCCCGCTCGAGCCCGGCTTCGGACCCGAGGTCGTCGTCGCGTCGCGCGGCAGTGTCGCTCCCACTCGCGGAGGACGAGGTGGTGGCGTGGCTGCGGCTCTCGCGTCGGAGGTGGTGGTCGTCCCCCTGCGTTGCGACCCGTCGAGGTCGCCGCGGCCGGCTTGAGGGACGAGGCCACAGCCGTCGTGGTCCCGAGGCGCGTGGCTGCGGTGGGGACGCCGCCCGTCGCCGCTGACAACGAGCGTGGCAACGACGACCGCGGTGGCGGCGCCCGAAACGAGCGTGCCGGCACGCCGGCCACGACGACGCGACCCGCCGAGCCTCGGCATCGTGTTCCCCCTCCCCCCGTGCTGCAGCTGCGCTCGCCGTCACGCGACGCGGCGCTGCGTTGTTCTCAATTGTGCGCGAGCCCGCGCCTCGGGTTCCAGGGCAATTAGGACTACGCGTGGCGCGATCGCGCAACAACGAACGCACAATGATCGGATTCGGGTTGCATCCGGGGTGCAGACGCGCTCGACTCGTGTCAGGCGCGGCGCAGGGACGGTGGTTCGTTGCGAGCTGAGCGTGGCGCGACGCCGCAGCGGCGTCGGGCCGGGTGCGAGGTGGCTCGGACCTCTCGGGTTTAGAGCGCGGCGAGGACCTCTTCGACCGAGCTCACCTTCAGCCCGGGCCCCGGCTCGACGGCCAGCCACGAGACGATGCCGTCGTCGAGGATGGCCGCGTAGCGCTGCGAGCGCTGAGCCGAGTCCGAACCCGCTGCCGTCCATGGTCAGTCCGAGCGCCGCGGTCAGCTCGCCGTTGCCGTCCGCCAACATCACCACGGCGTCACCGACCTTTTGGTCCTGGCCCCATGCGCCCATGACGAACGGGTCGTTCACCGAGACGCAGACCACCTTGTCCACGCCCTTGGCGTGCAGCTCCTCGGCACGCAACACGAAGCCGGGGAGGTGGTGATCCGAGCACGTCGGGCGTGAACGCGCCCGGCACGCCGAAGAGGACGACCTTGCCCTTGCCCAGAACCTCCGCCGACGTCGTCGCCTCCGGTCCCTTGTCGCCGAATGTGAACACCTTCACATCGGGCACCGGGTCGCCGACTGCAATCATCACTCGTCGCCTCCCTCGTCGCGGTCGCTCGTGCTCGTTGGTCTTCGACGCCCAGGTTGCCATACCCCCAGGCGAGGCCCCAATCGGCTGCCGCCCGCATGCAGTCACGAAGCTGTAACCTGCCGCCAGTCGTGCCGCGACGCAGTCGCAGTACACGGAGCAGTCGAAACCTTTGGGGGGTTGCGATGACGCAGTCGTTTGATCGCCGGTCGTTCCTCGCCGGCGGGGTGGCGCTCGGTGCCGGCGCCGCTGCCTTCGGCGCTCTGGGAGACGCCGGCGTCGCAGGGGCCGCCCGGACCAACGGCCGGGGGCTGAACGGGATCAGCACCAAGCGACCGGTCAAGGGTGGCTCGCTCACCTTCGGCATCGACACCGAGGAGAGCGGTTTCGACCCCTCGACGGCGCCGCTGGGACGAGGGCGGCTTCCTCTACGGCCGTACCGTCATGGACCCGATCGCCATCGTCAACGCGTCCGGCGGCGTGGAGCCATACCTCGCCCAATCGATCACGTCGAACGAAGACTTCACCGTCGTTCACGATCACGCTCCGGCCGGGCATCGTGTTCCACGACGGGACACCGCTCGACGCCAACGCGTTGCACCTGAACATCGAGAAGCAGGCAACGTCCCTCCTGACCGGCCCTGCCTTCGCCACCAATATCGTCGGCGCCTCGGTCTCCGGACCAATGTCGGTGACCATCACCATGAAGTCGCCGTGGGCCCCGTTCCCCTACTACCTGGCCCAGGCACAAACGGGCTACCTGGCAGCGCCGGCCATGTTGAACAACCCCAACGGGACGTCGCACCCCATCGGCACCGGTCCCTTCATCTTCCAGGACTGGGTCCCCAACAGCCACATGACGGCGACGAGGAACCCGCACTACTGGCGCAAGGGCTACCCCTACCTGAACTCCATCACCTACAAGCCGATCATCAACGCCTCGTCGTGTGCCGATGCGCTGGAGACCGGCGAGATCGACATCATGCACACGAACTCCCCGAGCAACCTCCTCCAGTTCCGCGGCAACAAGAAGTGGGCGTACTACGACAACAGCGGGCAGGTGGTGGGCCAACCCACGGTCCAATGCATCATGCTCAACACGTCGTCAGCGCCGCTTCAACAACAAGACGCTCCGCACCGCCATGGCCAAATGCATCAACCAGACCCAATACTCCAAGGTCATCGACAAGGGGATCAACTCCCCCATGCACGGGCTGTTCATTCCGGGCAGCGAGTACTACACGAAGACGACCTACCCGAGCTATGACCCCTCGGGCGCGGCCAACCTGGTCAAGCAGGTGCAGCAACAGACGGGCAAACCAGCCCACCTTCATCGCTCAATTCCACCAGCGACCCCGAAACCCTGCAGGCAGCCCAGTTCCTACAGCAGGCGTTCCAGACGGCCGGGCATGAAGGTGAACATCAACATCCTGGCCCAGTCGACGATCATCAACGACGCGCTGGCCGGCACCTACCAGGCCACCCTGTGGCGCCAGTTCGGTGCGGTGGACCCCGACCTCAACTACGTGTGGTGGACGACGCAACTGGCGTCCGGCTCTCTGGCGCTCAACATGGCTCGCAACGTCGACCCGAGGATCCAGGCGGCGTTGGTCTCGGGCCGGACCACTGACGAGAAGGCCTCCCGGGTCAAGGACTACCAGCAAATCAACGAGTACCTCGCCCAAGACATCCCCTACCTCTGGCTCGCCCGCGACACGTGGGCCGTCATCGCCAACCCCAAGGTCCAGAACTTCGCCAACCCCACCACACTGCAGAGCTCCAAGGCGGTCGCCTTCGACGAGGGCGTTTTGTGGCCGGCACAGATCTGGCTGTCCTGATCGTCTGGGTAGGCGTGTTGCCTTAACGCATCTCCACATCGTCGAGGTACTCCTCGCGCCAGTGGGTGAAGCGTTCCTCGGGCAGTCGCAAGCAGTAGGTGGGCTGGAGCGCCTCGACGAAGCCGCGCTCGTGACTTACCGCAATGATCGTGCCGGGCCATCCGCCCAGCATCGTGCCCACGGCGACGATGGAGGCGGGGTCGAGGTTGTTCGTCGGCTCGTCGAGCAGCAGGAGGTTGGCCTCTCCGGCTGAGAGCATGGCCAGCCCGAGCTTTGCCCGTTCACCCCCGGAGAGGGTCGGGGGCAATTGCTCGGCCGCCTTGGACGGCAGTCCGAACGACCCGAGGAGCGCCCGGCGGTCCTTCTCCGCCTTGAGCACGGCGTCGCTCACGTTGGCAAGCGCGGTGCAGTCCGGATCGATTTGTTCATGCTCCTGGGCGAAGTAGCCCCGCGTGACGTGCATCCCGAGCTCGACCACACCGTTCGTGGGTTCTTGGACCCCGGCGAGGCAGCGCAACAGCGAGGACTTCCCGGCACCGTTGCGGCCGATCACGACGATGTGATCGCCGCGGCCGGCATGGAAGGTGACGTCGGACAGGACCTCGTTGCTGCCATAGCGCACGCCGAGCTTGGTCACCTCGAGTGGCACGGCGCCGGAGCGGGGTGGCACGGGCAGCGTGAAGGTCGTGGCCCGCTCGCGCCGACCCACCTGCGTCCGCGTGGTCTCCAAACGCTCGACTCGCTTGTCGAGGGCCTTGGCCTTGCGCGCCCGCTTCTCGGTGCTGGCCCGCATGGAGTCGGCCAGAGACGACAGCCGTTTGATCTCGCGGTCCTCGAGCTCTGCGGCACGCTCACGCTGGGACTGGTCCGCCTCGTGCTGCGCCTGGAACTTCGTGTAGTTGCCCTTCCACTCGGTCAGTCTCTGGTTCGAGATGTGCAGCACCTTGGTGATGGAGTGGTCGAGCAGCTTCAGGTCGTGGCTGACGACGAGCAGCGCGCCGGGGAACCGGCCCAGCTCCTCGAGGAGCCAGCGCTTGGCGGACCGGTCGAGGTGGTTCGTCGGCTCGTCGAGGATCATCAGCTCGGGCTCCTGGAACAGCACCCGGATCAGGTCGACGCGACGCCGCTGACCGCCCGAGAGCGAGTCGATGTCCTCGAGCAACAGCTCCTGGCGCAGGCCCAGGCCATCGGCCAGCCGCGCCATGACCGACTCCGCCTCGTACCCGCCGTTGGACTGGAACTTGTCCTGGAGGTCCGTGAAGAGCTCGATGTGCGCTTCCGACGGAACCTCGGCCATGGCCTTGCGGGCCGCGCCCAACGCGTCATCGAGAACGTCGAGACCCCGAGCGGACAGGATGTGCGAGAAGCCGGTGGCTTCCAGCCCGAGCCCGCCCTCAACAGGCGCCTGCGGCAGGTACCCGAACGAGCCGAGCAGGCGCACGTTGCCGTGGTGCCGCAATTGCGGGCCCGGCTCGCCGACGAGGATGGAGATGAAGGACGATTTGCCGGTTCCGTTGCGGCCGACCAACCCGACCTTCTCACCGGCCCCCACCACGAAGGAGGCGTCCGCCACCAGGGTGCGGTCGCCGATCTCAATACTCAGGCCTGATCCGACGATCACAGCACAGTGTACGAGCGGGAACACCCGCTCGGTACACTCCGCGAATGCCTGCACTGGACCGCAAGTGGTGGACCCTGATCGCCGTCTGCACGGCGACGTTCATGCTCCTGCTCGACATCACGGTCGTGAACGTGGCGCTGCCCGACATCCAAGCGTCGCTGCACGCAAGCTTCTCGGACCTGCAGTGGGTCGTAGACGCCTACTCGCTGACGCTGGCCGCCTTCCTGCTCACCGCCGGGGTGGCGGGCGACATTTACGGGCGGCGCAAGATCTTCGCCATCGGACTGGTCGTCTTCTCTGCCGCTTCGCTGGTCTGTGGGTTGTCGACGACGCCCCTCATGCTCAACCTGGCGCGTGCCGTGCAGGGTGTCGGGGGCGCCATCATGTTCGCCACCTCGCTTGGCCCTGATCGCCGCGGCGTTCACCGGGCGCGATCGGGGGACGGCCTTCGGCGTCTACGGCGCGGTCATCGGCGGCGCCGTTGCCATCGGACCGCTGATCGGCGGCGCCATCACGAGCGGCATCGGCTGGCGCTGGATCTTCTTCGTGAACGTGCCGATCGGGGTGATCGCCGTCTTCATCACCTTTACGCAGATCGCCAAGTCGGAGGACCTGCGGGCACGCAAGATCGACTGGGTTGGTTTCGTGACCTTCTCGGTGAGCCTCTTCCTGCTCGTGTTCGCGCTGGTGCGGGGGAACGACTTCGGCTGGGGCAGCGCCACGACCGTCGGTCTGCTGGCTGGTGCGGCCATCCTCATGGTGGCGTTCTTCGTGAACGAACGGTTCGCCGCAGACCCGATGTTGGACCTCGGCCTGTTCAAGATCCCGGCTTTCGTCGGGCTCTCGACGGTGGCCTTCACCCTGGCGGCGTCGATCTTCGCCATGTTCTTGTACCTGACCCTCTACATCCAGGACAATCTGGGCTACGGCCCGCTGGCGGCCGGGGCCCGGTTCCTGCCGATGACCCTGCTCATCTTCTTCACGTCCTTCTTCGCAGGGCGCCTCACCGTGCGAGTGCATTCCCGGTTCCTTCTGGGCATCGGGATGCTGTTCGTGACCGGCGGGCTCCTCCTCATGGCGACGACCCATCCGAACTCGACCTGGACCGTGCTGTTGCCCGGCTTCCTCGTGGCCGGTTTCGGGGTCGGGATGGTCAACCCGGTGCTGGCCTCGGGTGCCGTCTCCGTTGTCCAACCACAACGCAGTGGCATGGCTTCGGGCGCCAACAACACCTTCCGCCAGGTGGGTATCGCCACCGGGATCGCCGTGCTGGGCGCGGTCTTCCAGAGCCAGATCGTGGCGCACACGACTGCCGCGCTGGCCAAGTCGCCCTACGGCCCCGAGGTTCTGCGGCGCGGCGGTGCACAACTCCAGGGCGCCATGTCGTCGGGCGAGGTGCGCGCCGCCGCTGCAACCATCCCGATCCCCGCGGCCCGGAACGCGCTCCTGCAGGCGTACCACTCCGGCTTCTCGGTCACGTTGAACCATCTGATGGAAATCGGCGGAGTGGTTGCCCTGGTTGGCGCGGTCGCCGCCTTCGCATTGGTCCGCCAGCGTGACTTCGTCATCCCGACCGCGCCAAGCAGCGCTCAGGCGAGCGCACCCGGTGCACCGGGCGCGGACGGCAAGACGGCTGGGACGCCGGACGACGCCGGTGTGCCCGCCACTCATGCCTGAGCCGTTCACGCTGGAAGGTCGTTTCGTCCGCCTGGAGCCGCTCAGCGACGCGCACATCCCTGCCCTCGTCGCCGCCGCGGCCGAGGACCGCACCAATTACCAGTGGACCTACACGCCGGACGGGCTGGACCAGATGACCGACTACGTGCGCGACGCGCTCGACAAGGTCGCCTCGGGCGCCCACGTGGCCTTCGCCACCATCCGCAAGGGTGTGGGTCCCGACGAAGGTGACGTCGTCGTGGGAGCGACCCGCTACTGCGAGATCGCCTTCTGGCAGTGGCCGCCGGGGGCGACACACCAACGCCACGGCGTTCCCGACGTGGTGGACATCGGTTTCACCTGGTTGTCGGGCTCAGCGCAGCGCACCCCGGTCAACACCGAGGCCAAGCTCTTGATGATGACGCACGCGTTCGAGGTGTGGCGGGTGCATCGCGTGGCACTGCAGACCGACGTGCGCAACACGCGATCATGGGCAGCCATCGAACGGATCGGCGGACAGCTCGACGGCATCATGCGCGCCGACCGCCCGGGCTCGGACGACACCGTGCGAACATCAGCTCGGTTCTCCATCGTCGCCTCGGAGTGGCCGGCTGTGAAAGCGACGATGATCGCGCGCCTCGGCGCCTAGCGCGCGATCGGCCTGGAAGCAAGCAGCCGGGTCGGCGCCAGACGAGGTCCGGGAGCGACTCAGGCCCGGGCCAGCGTCGCCTGGATCTTGCGCCCGTGCAGGGCGTGGACGGCGATCTCGGCCTCGTCCTTGGGCCGCACGGCGGCCACCGCCTTGCCCGTCCGGTGAATCGTCCACGCCAGTTGGTCCGCACGCTCGACGGTGTGGCCGAGGATCTCGACGAACGCCTGAATGACGGTCTGGAACGTGGTCACGTCGTCGTTCCAGACGATGACGGCCCAGAGGTCCTCGAGGTCGAAGAACGCGTCGATGTCCTCGTCGACGAGGACATCGAGCTCGATCGTGGTCGCAGGCTGCGAGGGGTGGGCCATGGGCGTCCGAAGAGGTCATGGGCCGGGAATTGGCCCAGATGAGTGTAGTCCCGGGTCCCCGCTATAGCGTGCGTGGATGCGAGCGACCGTTCTGGAGGGACCGCGCGTGGTCGCGGTGCGCGACGTCCCCGATCCCGTGCTTCCTGGTCCCGAAGGTGTCGTCGTCACCGTCGAGGCGACGGCCATCTGCGGATCGGATCTCCACCTCTACCACGACGCGCCAACCGGGGCGGGCATCCAATTGGGCCACGAGGCGATCGGCACGGTGGCCGAAGCCGGCGCGCACGTGCAGACCCTGAAGCGAGGCGACCGGGTGCTGGTGTCCGGCGTGATCGGCTGTGGCGTGTGCGCTCCGTGCCGGGCAGGGCAGCCTCACGTCTGCCACGCCGGCAAGTCGGCCGCGTTCGGGACGACGCCCGACCTGCCGGGCGGACAAGCCGAAGCGATGGCGGTGCCGTTCGCCGATCTGTTCGCGTTGGCGATCCCCGAGGGCATGTCCGACGAGGAGGCGGTGCTCCTTACCGACATCCTCCCCACGGGATACCTCGGTGCGCTGCGCGCCGACATCCGGCCGGGGGCAACGGTCGTCGTCATGGGTCTCGGACCTGTCGGCATCATGGCGCTTCGCTGTGCCACGCTCTTCGGACCCGCTCGGATTCTCGCAGTGGACGTGGTGCCCGACCGCCTGGCGCGAGCCGAGCGGCTCGGTGCCGAGCCGATTGACGCTCGAGTGGCACCGGGTTCGGCGCAGGTTCTCGAGACGACCGCCGGCCGCGGGGCCGAGTCGGTCATTGAGGCGGTGGGCGCAGACGCCACCGTCACCGAGGCACTGGCCTGCGCGGCCACGGGAGGCACCGTCTCGGTGGTCGGGGTGAACCTCTCGCCGGCGATGTCGTTCCCGATGGGGATGGTGTTCTTGAAGAGCCTGACGCTGCGCACGATCTTCGCGCCGGTCCCTGGGACCTGGCCGGCGCTCGTGCCGCTCGTACAGTCGGGTCACTTCAGCGGCCTGGCCGACACGTTCACGCACCGCATCGGGCTCAGCCGGGTGTCCGACGCCTACGAGTTGTTCGACTCGCGGGTCAGACGGGGTGTTGAAAGTCTTGCTCGGCCCGAACGACTGAGAGCCCCCGGGCTCCTCGGGCGTGCGATTGATGACGAGCGGGAAGTCCGCTGCGCCGAGCTCGGGCCGGGCCACGAACCACGGCGACGGTGGCGGCGTGATGAGGCGGGTGAGCGCGTCGACGATGGGTTCGTAGTTGACGCGCCAGCCTTGGAAATTCCGCCACGAGTCGTCGAGGTCGCGCTCGGCGGGCCAGTTGACCTCGTGGAGGCGGCGGAAGCCGTCCTCGAACTCCTCCTTGGTCAGACGCGTGCCTGCGGTCGGGAGCGGGTCCCCGTCGTACGGGATGTGCAGCGCCCGAGCCATGGAGCGCAGGCAGCGGATACCCATCGACAGAAAGAGCCGCGCCTGATGCGGCGTCTGCGTCGGGCTGATCGAGTGATAGAGGGCCGCCGAGTCCATCATGGCGACCAGGCCGACCAGCCAACTGCGTGAGGACACCGGGGACCGGAACCAGATGAGCGCCGGGTAGTTGGAGTGGCTCTCGGAGACGGTGGCGGCCCAACGTTCCCAGTCGCTGTAGAGCGGCGGCAGCTCGTCCATGGTGTCGAGCCAGTAATTACGGGCCAGGATCTCGGGACCCCACGCCGGATTCCCGCCGCGCGCGGAGAGGAGCGTCACCTCGGTCTCACGGGTCGCGAACTGTCCGTAGAGAGCGGGGAGGTAGGCGATCTCGAGCGCGATGACCAAGAGGCCGATGCCGGCGGCCAGGATCTCGAGCGTCCGCGGCCCGGGACCTCGGCCGCTGGCGATACCGAGTGTGAAGACCGACGAGCCCGAGACGCCGAGCGCCGACGCGTAGTCCGTGCCGCTGTCCCACCAGATGATGAGCGAGAAGCCCACGAGGATCAGGCCCAGCCAGAGGACGAAGAGCAGCACCATGGCCGCCGGACCCACGAAGGAGAGGACCCGGTCGCGGACTTCGTAGTTGGGGAGTCGCGGCGAGATCCAATGCGTCGCGCTGCCGAGCGCCCGCGCCAGTCCGCGCATAATGCGCGACGAGGTCACGCGGGGAACGACGAGAGTCGTGAAGACGCTCCAGGCCGTGAGCACGACGATGGCGATGCCCGCGACGAGGGCGACCAAGCGGGCCAACTCCACGTCGTCATCCTGCCAGATGACCCGGGGGCCGGCCCCTGTCCGCGGGACACGGCCCGGGCCGAGGCCGTCGCCCTAGTGCCGCGCGTCCGATGCCAGCCGGGACGCCGGCCTCCCGGCGGCGACCAGCGCTGCGGGCACGTCAACCTGGCGCGCCCGCAGGAGCTCGCCCAAGCCCTTCGCCTGTGTGTCGAGACGCAGGTTCGACGCCACGCCCCAGCCGAGGAAGCCATGGACGACGAAGTTGAGTGCGCGGAGGTTCGCAAACGCATACCGGCTCACCCGGAACGGCGCGGCTTCCGGCAGCAGCGCCGTGAAGAGCCCCGTGGTGAAGTCCCGTTGGAGCCAGCGCGCGACCGCGTCCTCATCGGCCCACAGCCCCACGTTGGCGTCGCCACCCTTGTCGCCCGAGCGTGCGCCCACCAGCACCCACAGCGGCACCCGCACCAGCTCCGCCGCACCGTGCGCGCGGGATGCCGGTCCCGTCGCGTCGCTCTCGGACGGTGCCATGTCGTCACGGGGCGGCGTGGCCGGGGCGATCGTCGGAGAAGAGGGCTCGATCGCGGCCCCCTCGCACGCAATGCGGGGCGTCACCGTGGCGGCGGCGACGGTGGTGGGCCAATAGCGGGCCACGCCCTGGGCACCCGAGGGGGCACCGGTGAAGAAGGTGCCCGGGTAGCTCGACAGGCTCGTTTCCACGACCGCGCCCGAGAAGGCCCGGCCGACCGCGTGTTCGTCGTCTCCCCGGACGGCGAGGCGCAGATACGCCATTCCCCCGCCGTGCAGGTCGCCCGAGAGGTCCTCCGCTGTCTCGGCAAAGGCCGCTCGCCCCCCGGGGACACCGGCCCACACGGCCTCCGCGGCAAACCGGGCCTTCTCCCCCACGTTCGCACCCGTCAGTGCCATGGTCATGGCATTGCGCCAGCCTGCGTCCAGGTTGGCCGTCACCTTGAGCGTCGGGGGGGCGGCTCTCCGCGCACGCCCGAGATGCGCACGCGGTCGTTCCCTTCTTGGCTGAGCTCAATCGTGTCGAAGCGCGCCACCGCGTCGGGGCTCAGATAGCGCGGGCCGCCGATCTCGTAGAGCAACTGCGCCGTGACCGTGCCGACGGTGACCATGCCACCGGTCCCCGGATGCTTGGTGATCACCGAGGAGCCGTCGGCATGCAGCTCGGCCAGCGGGAAGCCGATGCGCTCGCGGTCCGGCACCTCCTCGAAGAAGGCGTAGTTGCCTCCACAGCACTGCGCCCCGCACTCGATGACATGGCCGGCCACGACCGCGCCGGCGATGGCATGCAGGTCGGCGTCGGTCCAGCCAAAGGCGTGCAGGGACGGGCCGACGACCAGGGCGGCATCAGTCACCCGGCCCGTGACGACGACGTGAGCGCCGGCGGCCAGCGCGTCGGCTATCGGACGCGCCCGCAGGTACGCGTTGGCGGTGACGACGGTCGCCTCCGTCGGCAGGGGCTCACCGGTGTCGAGATTGACGAAACGCTCGCCGGCCGCTCGGAGGTCGGAGAGCTGCGCCGTGATGTCGTCGCCCGAGACGGACGCGACGCACACCTCGACGCCTTGGCGCTTGGCCAGCTCGCGCACGGCATCAGCCAATCGCTCGGGCTCCAGGCCGCCGGCGTTCGAGACGACCGTGATGCGTCGCTCGACGCACGTCGGGAGCACGTCCTCGAGCTGGCGCAGGAACGTGCGGGCGAACCCTCCACTGCGCTCCCTCGTCTTGTGCAAGATGTACATCGTCAGCTCGGCCAGCCAGTCCCCCGTCAGCACGTCGATCGGACCACCCTCGACCATCTCCTTCGCGGCCGACGCACGGTCGCCGAAGAAGCCACTGCAGTTGGCGATGCGCAGCACGTCGGGACGACCCGCCGGCGCGTTCACGACGGCTCCACGGTGACCAGGAGGTCGTTGACGTCCACCTGCTGGCCGGGCGCGCAGTGGACGGCGGCGACCGTGCCCGCACCGTTGGCCCGAAGGGTGTGCTCCATCTTCATGGCCTCGAGCACGACCAGCCCGTCGCCCTCGGCAACCTGTTCACCTGTCGCGACGAGGACCTTGCCGATCACGCCCGGGCAATGGCGCACGGCACTCCCCGGCGACGCCGCTCCGCTCGTCGAGGTCGTCCTCGCTGCGCAGCACGAAGCTCGACTGGCCTTCGGGGCCGTTGACCTCGGCGCGGTGGGCCGAGAGACGGACCCGGTAGCGCCGGCGCAAACCGTCCTCTGCGGTGAGATCGACCACCCAGGCCGACGGCACCGTCGGTCCCTCGCCGCCGACGGATCCGCCGCTTCGCCCGTCTCCGAGGCGACCGGTCCGCCGTCCCCACGTCGCGCCATGCACCGTCGACCGAGACCTGCGCCGGCTCGGTCGAACGATTCGGCGCGCACCTCGAGGGTGCCGGTGCCGTCGGTGAGTTCGTCGGCGTGCAGCGGCCGGCCGACGTTGCGCCAGCCGGCCGCGGGCACCGGGACGAGGCTCCGGCCGGCGCGCGCCGCCAAGCAGACCGAACGCCGCCGCCGCGGCGTGTCGGTGCCGCACCTCGTCGGGCAGGCCGAGCGTCGGGAAGATCGGGGCGGGTCGTCGAGAAAGTGGATGTCCGCCTCACCGCGGCGGAACACGTCGTCGTCGAGCACGGCGCCGAGCAGGTCCCGGTTGGTCTCGAGCCCGTCGAGCTCGAGGGCGCGCAGCGCGCGCGACAGGCGTGCCACGGCTCCGGGCCGGTCAGGACCGTGGGCCATGAGCTTGGCCACCAACGAGTCGTAGGCGGCGCTGACCACGCTGCCCGCTCTCGACGGCGCGATCGATGCGCAGGCCATCGCCGCTCGGCCATCGGACATGCGCCACGCGACCCGGCGTCGGCCGGTAGCCGTCGCGGGGCCGCTCGGCGCACGAGGCGGACCTCGACCGCGTGGCCCTGGCACCGTCACGTCGGACTGGCCGAAGGGCAACGGGCTCCCTCCGGCCACCAGCAGCTGGAGCCCGACGAGGTCGAGCCCCGTGACCAGCTCGGTCACGCCGTGCTCGACCTGCAGGCGGGTGTTCATCTCGAGGAAGTAGAACCCGCTCGCGTCGACCAGGTACTCGACCGTGCCGACGCCGACGTAGCCGACGGCCCTGGCCGCCGCCACGCGCCGCCTCCCACATCTCCCGGCGGGTGGACGCGGGCACCAGGATGGCCGGTGCCTCCTCGACGACCTTCTGGTGCCGGCGCTGCACCGAGCACTCCCGGTCGAAGAGATGGAGCACGGCGCCGTGCGTGTCCCCGATGACCTGGACCTCGACGTGGCGAGGCGTCTCGAGGTAGCGCTCCACGAAGACCTCGTCCGAGCCGAACGCGCCTGCGGCCTCGCGCCGCGCCGAGGCCACGGCGTCGTCCAGCTCGTCCTCCGCTGCGCACGAGGCGCATGCCCCGCCCGCCTCCTCCGGCCGCCGCCTTGACCAGCAGCGGGTAGCCCACCCCCGCGCCGGCCGCCAGTCTGCCCAGCGTCCTCTCCGGCACCGAGCAGTGCGCTCGGCAGCACCGGCACACCTGCCGCGGCCACGACGTCCTTCGCCCGCGCCTTGTGCCCCATGACACGCATCGCCTCGGGCGGAGGGCCGACCCAGCACGATCCCGGCCCGGGCGCAGGCCTCGGGCAGGGCCGGGTTCTCGGAGAGAAACCCGTACCCCGGGTGGAGCGCGTCGGCGCCCGAGACCTTCGCCGCCCGCACCAACGCGTCGGGGTCGAGATAGGTCTCGGCGAGCGACGCACCCGGGAGCAGCACGGCACGCGTCCGCCTCGGACACGTGCGGGCTGGCGGCGTCGTCCGCCGCGTAGACGGCGACGGCCTCGCAGCCGGCGTCGTGGGCGCCGGTGATCACGCGGCGGGCGATCTCCCCGCGGTTGGCGACGAGGAGCCGGCGGATCCTGTTGCCCGCGGCCGGCGTGCCCCCGGGTCCGGCCGTCATCAGTGGCGCACCACGCCGAAGACCGCCGTCCCACGCACCGGCGCCGAGTGGGCCGCCGTGAGCGCGATGGCCAGCACGGTGCGCGTGTCGCGCGGATCGATGATCCCGTCGTCCCACAGGCGCCCCGTGGCGTACTGCGCCGTCGACTCCTCCTCAATCTGGCTCTCGGTCGCCTGGCGCAGCTCTTCGTCGGCCGCCTCGTCGAAGGGACGCCCCGCCGCCTCAGCCGCGTTGCGGCGCACGATGGAGAGGACGCCCGCCAGCTGCTTGGGACCCATGACCGCGATGCGGTGGTTCGGCCAGGTGAAGATGAACCGAGGGTCGTACGCCCGCCCCGCCATGGCGTAATTGCCGGCGCCGTAGCTGGCGCCGACCATCAAGGTGAGGTGTGGGACGGTGGAGTTGGAGACGGCGTTGATCAGCTTGGCCCCGTCCTTGATGATCCCACCCTGCTCGTAGCGCGTGCCGACCATGAACCCGGTGATGTTCTGCACGAACAGAATGGGCGTGTCCGTGCGGTTGCACAGCGCGATGAACTGCGCGCCTTTCTGTGCCTCCGGGGAGAAGAGGATGCCGTTGTTCGCCAGGACGCCGATCGGATAGCCGCCGATGGAGGCCCAGCCGCACACCAGCTGGGGCCCGTAGCAATTCCTTGAACTCCTCGAAGCGTGACCCGTCCACCACGCGGGCGATGATCTCGCGCACGTCGAAGGGCACGCGGACATCGACCGAGGCGATCCCGAGCAGCTCGTCCGCCGGGTACGCCGGTGGGTCGGCCGGGACTTCGGGCGCCGGGCCCAGGCGCCGCCAGTGCAGGTGGGCGACGATCCCCCGGGCGATGCGGAGCGCGTCCGCCTCGTCGCGGGCCAGGTAGTCGCACAGGCCAGAGGTCCGGGCATGCATGGCCGCACCGCCCAGCTCCTCCTCATCGGCGTCCTCGCCGATGGCCATCTTGACCAGAGGTGGCCCGCCGAGGAAGACCCGGGCCCTGTCCTCCACCATCACCGTGTAGTCGCTCATGCCCGGCAGGTAGGCACCCCCGGCAGTCGACGAGCCGAAGACGACGCAGACGGTGGGAATGCCCTGGGCCGAGAGCTGGGTGAGGCGGCGGAATTGCTCGCCTCCCGGCATGAACACGTCGGCCTGGCGAGGCAGATCGGCCCCTCCGGACTCAACGAGGAGAAGAACGGGCAGGCGGTTCTCTTCGGCGACCTCCATCGCGCGCAAGAGCTTGCGGATGGTCGTGGGGCTCGTCGTGCCACCACGCACAGTCGGGTCGTTCGCGATGACGAGGCACTGTGTGTGGGACACCTCGGCCAGCGCGACGACCACGCCGCCGCCGACAGGGTCGCCGGTGTGCAGCCCGGCCAGCGGGCACAGCTCGAGCAGCGGTGTCCCCGGATCGACGAGCGCCTCCAGTCGCTCGCGCGCCAGCATCTTGCCGCGGGAGCGGTGGCGCTCGACGTAGCGCGGACCTCCGCCGGCCAGCACATCGTCGTGCAGCGCGCCCACCTGCTCGGTGAGCGTCCGCATGGCCTCGGCGTTGGCGCGGAACTCCTCGCCGGACGTGGCGAGGTGCGAGCGCAAGACGGTGCTCACGAGGTCGTGTCCCACGACGGCGCGCGCTTCGCCAGGAACGCGTCCATCCCCTCGGCGGCCTCCGGCCCGGCGAACAACGACGCCGACGTGGTCGCCGCGTCCGCCAGCCCCTCGGCCCACGCCCGGGCCGGCAGCGTTCGCAGCAGTGCCTTTGTGGCGCCCACCGCCCCGGGCGCCGCCTTGCGCAGTGCGATCGCCTGCGCCTCGACCCAGCCGTCGAGCGCGGCCTCGTCCTCGACGACCGCCGAGAGCAACCCCATCGCCGCCGCGTCGCGCCCGTCGAAACGCTCGCCGGTCAGGACCATGCGGGCGAGGAAGCGCCTGTCCATCACGCGCAGGGCCGGCACCAGAATCATGGCCGGGGCCACACCGACTCGCACCTCGGTGAAGGCGAAGGTGGCCGCCGCGGGGGCGACGGCCATGTCCGCTGCGGCGATGAGCCCGATGCCCCCGGCACGGGCGTGCCCGTTCACGCGGGCGATGACCGGCACCGGGCTCTCGACGATGCGGGTGAGGATGTCCGGCATGCGGTTCGGCGCCGCTGCGCCGCGTTCGGAGAGATCGGCGCCAGAACAGAACACGGTGCCGGAGCCGGTCAGGACGATCGGCGCGCACCGCCGGCACATTCGTCGCGTCACGCAACGCCTCGTCCAGTTCCTCGAGCAGGCGCGCGGACAGCGCGTTGCGGTTGTGCGGGGACGACAGGGTGATGGTGCGGATGCCGTCGCTGTCTCGCAGGCCGACCAACGCGTCCGTCACGAGGCGAAGTGTAGGGGGGCGCCTGCAGACGGCGAAAAAACGCCCGGTGGTATCGTTCGCCGGTGATCGAAGGCGACGAGCATCAGCTGTTTCGCAAGTCGCTCCGGAGCCTTTTCGAGCGGGAGATCGAACCCCACGTCGACGAATGGGAGGCAGCCCGCACCTTTCCCGCCCACGACCTCTTCCCCAGGCTGGCCGCCATGGGGTTGTTCGGGCTGGAGTACGACGAGGCCTACGGCGGCATGGGCGCGGACCACACCTATTCCCTCATCGCGGGCGAGGAGATGGGTCGGCTCAGCTGCGGCGGCGTGCCGATGGCCATCGCCGTGCAGATGTCGATGTCGACTCCGGCCCTGGCGCACTTCGGGTCCCACGAGCTGAAGGAGCAGTATCTCGCTCCGGCCATCCGCGGTGAGGTCGTCACCTCCATTGCGGTGACCGAGCCCGACGCCGGCAGCGACGTCGCGGGCATCCGCACCCGGGCCGTCCGCGACGGCGACGAGTGGGTCATCAACGGGGCCAAGCTCTTCATCACCAACGGCACCCAGGCGGACTGGCTCTGCCTTCTGGCCCGGACCTCGGACGAGCCGGGTTACCACTCCATGTCGCTGATCGTGGTCCCCACCGCGCTGAATGGGGTCGCGGTGTCGCGCAAGCTCGAGAAGCTCGGCATGTGGTCGAGCGACACGGCCGAGCTGTCCTTCACCGACGTGCGCGTGCCCATCACCAACACCATCGGCGAGGTCGGCCGGGGCTTCCAGCAGCAGATGGTCCAGTTCCAGGCCGAGCGCCTGATGACCTTCTACAAGCAGGTCGGGTCGATTGAGCTCGCTCTCGAGCGCACGAAGTCGTACCTCCGCGAGCGCCGCGCCTTCGGCGCCCCGCTGTTGGCCAACCAACATCTGCAGTTCGTGCTCGCCGAGCTCGCGGCGCGCCACGACGTCTTGAAGCACTACGCGCGTACGACGGCCGACGCCGTCCTGCGTGGCGAGGACGCGACGCGCTACGCCACCATCGGCAAGCTCTTGGGCTCGCGGCTCCAGCGCGAAGTGGCCGACTACGCACTGCAGTTCCACGGCGGCATGGGCTACATGGACGAGAACTGGACATCGCGCTACTTCCGCGACACCCGCCTCGACTCCATCGGAGCGGGGGCAGACGAGGTGATGCTGCGCATCCTGGCGCGGATGGACGGCTACTCGGCGGAGTAGGACGCCGCCGTCGCAGCCAGCCCGGGACCGCCACGGAGCACGCCTTGGCTACGTGTGCCGGAACACCGCCTGGCCTCCGCCACTGGCGAGCAGCCGCCGCTCGGCCGACCAGACCCGGCCCGTCCACGAGAGCAGCCCTGCGTGCGCCACGGGCGAATGTGCGTCGAGCAATATCCACTCCGACGAGCTCCCTGGATACTGGAACGACGCGTACAAGTCGAGACTCGGTGCGATGAACGGCGGCTCGAGATACACGTGCGGGCGCGACCCCGCCGGCCAGCTGCCGACGTCGAGGACGATCAGCGAGCGCGCCGCGTCGACCCAGGGGTCCTCGAAGGCCGGCGTCGGCCGGCAGCGCACCCAGGTCCGCCACGTCGGCGGCAATGGCCCGGAGGGCGGCCACGTCTCGGACCAGTCGACCATCTTCTGGTCGAAGTTGTCCCAGAACGCGAAATGGGGCCGCTCCTCCTCTGGCAACTGGTCCACCCGCGGCGGGATCTCGTCGGGCCCGGGAACCTCGGGCGCGGCGGTGTCCTCGTGCTCGAGACCGGCGACGTCGCCGACCGACCACACCATGGCATGGAGCACAGGGCGACCCTCCTGGGTCATCTCGACGCGCTGCGCGTGCACGGTGCGCCCGGACCGCAGCGACGTGACCGCGAGGTCGACCGGCGCAAACGCCGCCACCGAGAGGTAGTGGCAATAGAAGCTGGCCGGCCGCACGAGCGGGCTCTCCGCGCCGGCGGCGCGCAGTGCGATGGCCGCCACGTACCCGCCGCACGGTCCCCAGATCTCCCAGTCAGCGTGCACCATGGCGGTGCGCCGTCCCTCGGCGACGCGCTCGGTCGCTGTCTGCAGCGCGATGTCACCCACCGCGTGGCACGCCCTGCTGCTTCCAGCGCTCGCGGCGTGAGCTCGGTCACGAGGACCTCCTCACCGCGCGGCCCCGTGGTCGTGAGGAAGTGCGTGAAACCCAGCCGATCCATGACTCGCCCCGACGCCGTGTTCTCCGGTTCATAGATGCTGACGATGCGGTCGAGGCCGCCCGTCGTGAACCCGAAGTCCACCGCGGCGGCACCGGCCTCCGCCGCCAGACCCTTCCCCCACTGCGCTCGCGACAGGCGCCAGCCGACCTCGATCGCGGGCAGGACCTCGGGCAAGAAATGGGGAACGGCGAGCCCCGCCCAGCCGATCATGGCGCCCGTGTCCCGGTCGATGAGCGCCTCGATCCCGAAGCCGTCGCTCTCATAACGCGCCACGACGCGCTCGAGGAACTGATCCGTCTCCTCCTCGTCATGCCCGCTCGCAGCGGGTACCACCAGAACGACTCCTCGGCATGGATCGGCGCCAGTTCGTCGAGGTCCTCGGGGACGAACGGCCGCAGCACGAGACGATCGGTCGTCAGCGTGGGGATCCCGGAGTGCGTCATGCTCCGCTCGCTCCGTCGCCTGCTCCGCCGTCAACTCAGCGGGAGCCCGGGGGCGTCGGCCAACGAGAGGTCTCGACCCGGACGGGCAGCGGGCGCGTAGAGCTGCTGGGGCTGGAAGGAGCGCACGGCGCGGTCCCCCGGCCGTCCGCCGACCACCTCGACCCACTCCTCGCCTGTCACGGCGTTCTTGACGTGTGCAACGAACTCCCAGGTGGCGCCGCGCAGGCGCGTCCCGTCGACCTGCACCGGGTCGCCGGGTCGCAGCCCGGCCCACCGGATGCTGCGGCGAAGGTCAGCCACGGCGGCGCGAGAGGCGGCAGGCCGGGCCGTCGGACAGGCACCTGAGAATGCGACGGGCGGGCACAGGCATCGTGACTCTTTCTACAGGCTGGCGAGGATGGTCCGGTGCGTGAGCACCCCCGTCCTATCCTGACCTGCATGGCGCTCGTGTCTGCCGCGCACCCTCACCCCGTCCAAGGTCACCGCGTTCACCAACTGCCCGCTGGCCTTCCGCCTCTCGCAGATCGAGAAACGCCCCGAGCCCCCCTCACCTCATGCGGTCAAGGGCACCTTGGTGCACACGGCGCTCGAAGGGCTGTTCTGGCACCACGGCCCCGGCTCCCGGACGCCGGCCGCGGCGGCGGCCGAGCTCGAGCGGGCGTGGGCCGACCTGCAGGACGACGAGGAGTTCGTCCAGCTCGAGCTCGACCGCGAGGGCGCTGACACGTTCCTGGCCGACGCCCGGACATTGGTGCAGAACTATTTCAGGCTGGAGGACCCCGATCAGGCCAACGCCGTGGGTGTCGAGTTGGGCGTCGAGACCATGGTCGAGGGCATGCGCCTGCGCGGCATCATCGACCGGCTCGATGTGGCGGCTGACGGCAGCCTCATCGTGGTGGACTACAAGACGGGCCGCGCTCCTTCAGAGCGCTACGAGCGCGGCAGCTTGGGCGGCGTCCAGACCTATGCCCTCTTGTGCGAGAGCCTCCTCGGACGCCCTCCCTCCGAAGTCAGGCTCCTCTACCTTCGCCAACCGGTTGCCATCTCCTCGCTGGCGTCCGAACAGAGCATCAGGGGCCAACGCAAGCGGGCCGTCGCGGTGTGGACGGCCATTGAGCGAGCCTGCAACGCCGAAGACTTCCGTCCGAACGTCGGCCCGCTCTGCGACCATTGTCACTTCAAGACCTCCTGCCCCGCGTTCGCCGCGTGACGAACTGATGAGCAGCCTGGACCAGGCGGTCGATGCCGCCTTCGAACCTCTCCGCGGCCGGCCCGAGGTCGACCGGGCGGCCGCCATCGTCTCGAATCTCGCCGACTACGGGCTCGCCTGGGTCGCGCTGGCCGGGTTCAAGGCCCGTCGGCGCGGGCCGAACCGGCGCCGTGCCGTGGTCGCGCTCGCTGCGGCGGGCTTCTCCTCCCTGCTCGTGAGCCGGGTGGTGAAACAGGCGGTCGAGCGTCAGCGGCCCGATGACCATCTCGAGGCCACGGTGCGCACACCGTCGAGCAGCAGCTTCCCGAGTGGCCACACCCTGGCTGCGTTCTGCACCGCCTTCGTGCTCGCCAACTCCGACACCCAAACGATGGTCAATGTCAGCTTTCGCCACCGCGGTGGCCGCCAGCCGGGTGCATCTGCGTGCGCACCACCCGACCGACGTGCTCGGCGGCGCGGCCATCGGTTCGGTGCTCGGCCTCGGCCTGCGGCCGCTCGTCAACGCGGTCACGCCGGGCTCCCCGGGTCGCCGCCGGGGTCGCCGGTCTGCGTCGTCCAGTACACAGAACGGACGAACGGGCAAGAGCCAGGGCACCCGACGCAGACAGGGAATGACGAGCGACGGCGTCGTGTTGTACGTGCTGTGATCACATTCGCCGTGAACTGGGACTACCGGTGTCCCTTTGCCCGCAACGCCCATGAACATCTCGTCGCCGCGCTGGACGACGGTGCCGGCGCTGACTGGGACGTGACCTTCCTGCCGTTCTCGCTCAGTCAGGTGCACGTGCCCGAAGGCGGGGTCCCGGTGTGGGACGACCCGGACAAAGCCAGTGACCTCATCGCGCTTGCCTCCGGCGTCGTCGTCCGTGACCAGTACCCCGATCTCTTCCTCGATGCGCACCTTGCGCTGTTCGCCGCGCGCCACGACCAAGGCCTCGACCTGCCGCGTCCCCGATGTGGTCGCAGGCGTGCTCGACGCCGTCGGCCTGCCCGGCACCAAGGTTGTCGCCGAAGCGCAGTCCGGTGAGCCGGTGGCGGCCATACGCACGGCCCACCAACAGGCCGTCTCCGAATGGGACGCCTTCGGGGTGCCCACGTTCGTCATCGGCGACCGCGCGGTGTTCGTCCGCCTGATGAGCCGGCCGGGCGGCGACGCGGTACTGGCCCGGCGGACCATCGACGGCGTGCTCGCTCTCTTCGACACGTTGCCCGACCTCAACGAGTTCAAGCACACGTCGCTGTCGCATTGAGCGGCACCGGCACAGCGGTGGAAGCCGGCCGGTCGGTGCTACCGAATGGGGTGCCTAGGAGCGAGCCACGTCGCTGATGAGCGCGAAGCCTCGCGTGCGCTCCTCGCTGTCGCCCACCACTGACGCAACAAAGTCCGTCGCTCCCGCGTCCGCCAACCGTGCGATGGACGCTGCGACAGCGTCCTCGTCACCGATGAAGCCGATGTCCCCGGCCGCGGCCGCACCTTCCTTGTCGAGCATCGCCTTGTAGGACGGCAGGTTCGGGTAGATCGAGAACACCTCGTTGACCCGTTCCTTTGCGCCCTCGACGTCCGCCGTGACCACGATCGGCAAGGACACGACGATCCGTGGCGAGGGACGCCCCGCCGCTTCCGCCGCGGCGACGATCGCCGGGGTGGTGTGGCTGCCGATCGTCCCGATGCCCGTCATCCAGGTGATGGTGCCGTCGGCGACGGTGCCGGCGAGCTTCAGCATCGCCGGGCCGAGCGCAGCGACGAGTACGGGCGGCGCGGACGCGCCGGCCACGTCAATCGGTGCGAACGCGTTGGTCGTGACCCGTTGGCCCGGACTGCTGACGGTCTCACCGCGTAGCAACGGCATGAGCGACGCCAGATACTCCTTCATGTAGCCCGCGGGCTTGTCGAAACTCATGCCCCACATGTTCTCGACGACCACCTGGTGCGAGAGCCCGATGCCCAGCAGAAGCCGGTTGGCCGTGGCCCACTGCACCGTCAACGCCTGCTGCGCCAGCATCATCGGGTGGCGCGGATAGACGGGAACGACACCGGTGCCGAGCCCGATGCCGGGCACCTGCGAGCCGGCTGCCGCGAGGAGCGTCAGGGCGTCGGGGCCGAAGATCTGCGCTGCGAAGGCGTGGTCAAGGCCGGCGTCGGCGAAGCGCTGCAGCTGGGCCACCGTGTCGCTCAATGGTCGGTCGACGTCAATCAGGCTCCCGATCCGCAACGGTTTGGCCATGTCCAGGTGCTCCCTCGCGTAGTCTGCCGGATGTGTCCGCCCCCTTGTCTAGGCGAATCCCCCGACGGGGGCGAGCGAGCTGAGCGCGCACGACATCGGCATCGTCGGGGCGGGCCAGCTGGCGCGCATGGCGGGCGAAGCGGCCAGCGCACTCGGCCTCTCCATGGCCGTCCTGGCCGAGCGGCCTGACGACGCTGCCTGCAGCGTGGCCGCCGAGGTCCTGATCGGTTCGCCCCTCGTCCCTGCCGACCTGCGAGCCCTCGCACGGCGCTGCGGTGTCGTCACCTTCGACCACGAGCAGGTCGACCTCGACATCGTTGCCGCTCTGGAAAAGGAAGGCGTGGCGATGCGGCCCGGGCCGGCGGCGCTCGAGATGGCCGTCGACAAGGCGCACATGCGCAGCGTCCTCGACGCCGCCGGCGTCCCCGTGCCGTCGTACCGCATCGTCGACGCCGGCCCGGCCGCACTCGGAGCGGTGTCGTCCTTCGCGGCCGAGCACGGGTGGCCCCTGATGCTGAAGTCGGCCCGGGGCGGCTACGACGGCAAAGGCGTGTGGCCGGTGTCCGGCCCCGCCGAGGCCGAAGCCGTGCTGAGCCACATCACGACGCAGATAGTGGTCGAAGAGCTCGTACGCCTCGACGCCGAGCTCGCCGTGATGGTGGCCCGCACCCCGTCGGGATCGTCGGCCGCCTGGCCCGCCGTCGAGACCGGCCAGGTCGGCGGGGTCTGTCGCGAGGTGCTGGTGCCCGGACGGTTGGGCCACGACCTGATCGACGCCGCGGCGGCCCTCGGTCAGAAGGTGGCTGAGATCGCCGGCGCGGTCGGCGTCATGGCCATCGAGCTCTTCTGGGCAGGAGGCCGGCTCCTAGTCAACGAAGTCGCCACGCGCCCGCACAACTCGGGACATTGGACGATTGAGGGGGCGATCACCTCGCAGTTCGAGAACCATGTGCGTGCGGTGCTCGACCTGCCCCTCGGCTCGACCGCGGCCCAGCACCCACAGGTGGCGAGCGTCAACGTCTTCGGTGGCGAGTCGGGTGAGGATCCCGCCCAGCTGCTGTCGCGTGGACTCTCCGTCGAAGGAGCGCACGTCCACCTCTACGGCAAGGACGCCAGACCGGGACGCAAACTGGGGCACGTGACGGTGTGCGGTGACGATGCCGAGGTGGTGCGCTCCACGCGCCTGGACGGCGGCCCTGGCCCTCGGGACCCCGGCGCCCGACGGCCTCGCGCTGCCCGAGGGGGCTCTTCGTGGCGCACGTGGCGGTGGGCGGCCGTGACGGAGCCTTCGCCGGTCGTGGCGATCGTGATGGGCAGCTCGTCGGACCTCCCCGTGATGCAGGGCGCGGCCGAGGTGCTCCATCGTTTCGACGTCGCTCACGAGGTCCGGGTGGTGTCCGCCCACCGCACACCGCGCGAGATGCTCGCCTTCGGTCACGAGGCGGCCGGCCGCGGCCTGCGCGTCGTGATCGCCGGCGCCGGCGGCGCTGCGCACCTGCCGGGCATGCTGGCCTCGGTCACCCCGCTTCCCGTGATCGGCGTCCCGGTGGCACTGGCCAACCTCGATGGCCTCGACAGCCTGCTCTCCATCGTCCAGATGCCAAAGGGCGTTCCCGTGGCGACCGTCGCGGTGAACGGGGCCCGCAATGCAGCTCTCCTGGCCGTGCGGATCCTCGCAGTCGGCGACCCCGACCTCACGGCCAAGATGGAGGCGTACCAAGCGGAGATCGCCTCTGACGCGCACGCCCAAGATGCCGAGGTGGCGCAAGGAGCTCGCAACGATGACTGAGTCGACACCCACGCTGGCCCAGCGCCTCGGCTACCGCGCCGGCGCCAAGCTCGTCATCATCAACGCCGACGACCTCGGATCCTGCCACTCGGCCAACGTCGGCGTCTTCGAGTGCCTGGCGACGGGAACGGTCACCAGCGCCACCCTCATGGTCCCCTGCCCCTGGGCCCGCGAGGCGAGCAGCCGCTACCGCGGTGAGGACATCGGCGTGCACCTCACCGTCAACGCGGAATACGAGCTCTACCGCTGGGGGCCGATCACCCATGCACCGTCTCTGCTCGGTGGCGACGGCGGGTTCCCGAGGACGCTCGAGGACGTCTGGGATCACGCCGACCTCGACGAGGTCAGGCGCGAGTGCCGAGCGCAGATCGAGCGCGCCATCCTGTGGGGCTTCGACGTCAGCCACGTCGACGCCCACATGGGCACGCTGCAGCTGCGCGCCGAGTTCTTCGACGTCTATCTCGACCTGGCCATTGAGTTCGGGCTGCCGCTGCGGATGGTGGGCCCGTCCATGGAGCGCTATCTCGGTTTTCCGGCGAGGGCGGTGGCGGCCGAGGCCGGGGCGGTCTTCACCGACCACTTCCGTTTCGTTCCCGGTGTCGGGTCCAGGCAGATCTTCGAGAAGGACCTCGCGACGCTGCGCCCGGGCGTGACAGAGCTCCACCTCCACCCCGCCGTCGACAGCGCGGAACTGCGGTCGCTCGCCACCGACGACTGGGAGGCCCGCGTCGACGACTACCGCATCATCTGCGAGGAGGACTGGGTCCGGCGGGCCCTGGACGAGGCTGGCGCGACCCTGATCGGGTACCGTCCGCTGCGCGAGCTGGCGAGGGCCGGCGGCTGACGACGAGACGGGTGGCCGCCACGACCACGACCACGACGATCAGGGGCGTCCAGATCCTGACGAAGAAACGGGTGCGACGCGCCGACGTCTTCGACATCGCGTTGTCGATTGAGGGCATTGCGGTGCTGCGGCCGGGCCGGACAGCCCAGCAGATGGGCTGGGACCGAATCTCGCAGTGGGAGATAGAGGAGCGCTCTGGCTATGTCCTGCTGACGTTGCGCGGCGATGGAGCGGTGACGCCTCTGGTGGTGCGGGGCTGGACCCTCGACGACCTCGAGGTTGTGATGCGCGATGTCACCGCGGGCTCGCCGCACACCGAGCCCGCCTCGGCCCCCGTGGTGTCGGCCCCCGTGGTGGACGGGGCCGCGCACGTCGAGGCCGGCGGCGCGCAACGCGCCAGGGCCGAACCCGAACCGTCGGCCCAGACGGAGCGCACCGTTCTCGCCTCGCCCCGAGCCGAACGACGGGCTTTCCAGCGACGTACCAGGCGGACCAGCTCGCTCTGGAAGACGGTGCTGACCGTGACGCTGCTCTGCCTCCTGGGCGCCGCCGTCACCCTCGTGTTGTTGCAGAGTGCGGGCATCATCAGCTGGGGGCTGCTCGGGCCGACCGCCTGAGGCGGATCAGGGCGAGCGCAGACCGGCGAAGAGGTCGTCCTCGACGACGTCGGTCGAACCGACGCGACTCTGTGCGAGGCGGAACTCGTCGACGGGATGGATGTCGCGCTGGACCTCAGGAGGCAAGCCGAACCAGAACGGCGATTTCGGGTCCACCTGGGTCGCGTGCGCCTTCAGAGCTTCGGCGCGCACCTGGGTGTACCCCGTGACGTCGATCGTCGTCGTGAACGGCTCGGTCATCGTCATCCGCTTCAACCACCGGTCGTCGAAGGGCGACTCGAGACCGAGCTCTAAGAACTTCTCGTGGATCTGGCGGAAGCGCTCACCCGACCAGACCGAGTAGTAGAGCTTCGAAGGGGCGAACGGAACGCCGGCCTCCGGGTACATGTCCGGATCGCCGGCGGAGTCGAACGCCAACACGGAAATCTCGTGCACCCGCAGATGGTCCGGATGCGGGTACTCGGTCTGGTTGTCGCCGTAGGTGATGATGACCTGCGGGCGCTCGCGCCGGATGATGGCAACCAGCCGTCCGACCGCGTCCTCGAGTGGAGCCTGCGCGAACGAGGCGGGGTTCTTGTTGGCCTCGGAGTCGGGCATCCCCGAGTCGCGGTAGCCGAGGAGCACGGTCTCGTCGTAGCCGATGATGTCGGTGGAGGCCTTCAACTCGGCCATCCGGATCCTCCCGATGTCGGCCCGCACCTCGGGGGTGTCCATGGCCGGGTTCAAGATGTCGCCCTCCTCGCCGCCGGTGCAACAGACGAGGACGGTGTGGACGCCCTCGCCGTGGTAGCGGGCCACGGTCGGCGCGCCCTTGGAGGCTTCGTCGTCGGGGTGCGCGTGGACGCTGAGCAGGCAGAGGCGGTCGGGCACGGGTCGACCTTAGCGGCGTGCCTGGGCAGGGCCGCCCGGTGCCACCCCTCCCCCGCTGGGCTTTATGCTCGGTACCCATGGCAGGTTTTTTCAGTCGGGTCGCGGACATCTTCCGGTCCAAGGCCAACAAGGCCCTCGACAAGATGGAGGACCCCCGCGACACCCTCGACCTCTCCTACGAGAAGCAGATCGAGCAGCTGACCAAGGTCCGGCGTGGGGTGGCCGACGTGGCGACGGCCCGCAAGCGGATTGAGCTGCAGGCCCAGGGGCTGCAGAAGCAAGCCGACAAGCTGCAGGCCCAAGCCAAGGCCGCGCTGGGGCAGGGGAACGAGGATCTGGCCCGCGAGGCGCTGTCGCGCCGTGCGGCGCTGGGCGAGCAGCTGGCCGAGCTGAAGACCCAGCACGACCAGATCACCGAGCAAGAGCAGAAGCTGGTCCAGACGTCCCAGGAGCTCCAGATCCGAGTCGAGCGCTTCCGCACCCAGAAGGAGACGATGAAGGCCTCCTACACCGCGGCCGAGGCTCAGACCAAGGTCGGCGAGGCGGTGTCGGGGATCTCGGACTCCACGCGCAGCGCCGGGGCCACTATGCAGCGGGCGCAAGACAAGATCGCATCGATGCAGGCGCGGGCGGGCGCCATCGACGAGCTGCTCGCGTCGGGCGCGCTGGACGACCTGACGCAGCCGGTCGACGACATCCAGAAAGAGCTCGACAAGGTGTCGTCGACCAGCCAGGTGGACAACGAGTTGGCCGCATTGAAAGCGGAGCTGGGGACGGGCTCTGACGGAACCGACAGGACGGCTGCGCTCCCAGCAGCCGAACAGGCGGAAGCAGGGGGAACAGGAGGAGAGAGCGCCTGATGGCAGTCTCACGCAACATCAAGCCGGACCGGGGATTGACCTCACGCATGCTGCTCACGGGCTTCTTGCTCGTGCTGCTCTACGGGCTGGTCGTCGGGATCCTCATCGCCATCGGCTTGTCATACACCATTGTCCTCGTCATCGCGTTCGCGCTGATCTTCTGCCAGTACTGGTTCAGCGCCAAGATCGCGATGTACGCGATGCACGCCAAGGAGGTGACGCCGGAGCAGGCGCCAGAGCTGCACGGCGTGGTGGACCGGCTCTGCGCCCTGGCCGACATGCCCAAACCCAAAGTGGCGATCGCGACGACGGACATCCCCAATGCCTTCGCCACCGGCCGGAGCCCCAAGTCCTCCGTGGTCTGCGTGACCTCCGGCCTGCTGCGGCGGCTCGACGAGCCCGAGGTGGAGGCGGTGCTCTCGCACGAGCTCTCCCATGTGGCGCATCGCGACGTGGCCGTCATGACCATCGCCAGTGGACTCGGCATGATCGCCGGGCTCATGACGCGCTTGCTGTTCTATTCGGAGATCTTCGGCGGTGGCCGGGGCGGCGGCAACAACCAGCAGAGCCAGGCCGCTCTCATTGAGATGGCGGTGCTGCTGGTGTCGGTCGTCGTGTACTTCATCAGCTTCCTGCTCACGATGGCTCTGTCCAGGTACCGCGAGCTGGCCGCCGACCGTTCGGGGGCGATCCTGATCGGCCGGCCCTCCTTGCTGGCCTCGGCGCTGGTCAAGATCACCGGGGAGATGGGACGCATCCCGACCAAGGACCTGCGGTCGGCCGAACCGTTCAACGCCTTCTTCTTCGCCCCGGCTGTCGCCAACGGGGCCACGCAGGGATCTGGCGGCGGCTTCAGCTTCGGCAACCTGTTCCGCACCCACCCGACGCTCGAGCGCCGCCTGGCCCAGCTGGACGCGCTCGAGCGCCAGCTCGGTCAGGCCCGCTGAGACCGTTCGGGTCACGGTTCGGAGCGGGGTCGGGTCTCGGTCGCAGCACAGAACGTACGTGGGCCTGCTCGACACGATCCTGGGCCGCTCCAAACCGGTCCGCGCCAACCTCGACGCGCTGTTCGCGCTGCCGACGGCGGCACTGACGCTGCAGAGCGCCGGTGGCCTCGTCACCTCGGGCCACGCCGGTGTCTGCTGGAAGCCGCCGCCGGGACAGGGCTCGGCCGACGCCCAGAAAGAGATCAGCGAGCTCGTGGGCGACGGCTTCCGCCACGCGCACGACTCGTTCGACTACGGGTGGCTCCTCCTCGACGATCCTGACCTCGAGGACCTGGTCACCAAGATCCACATGGCCAACTCGACCCTGCAGGACAACGGCTGGGGACCCCAGCTGCTCGTGTCGGCGTTCGGCTTCGTGCCCGGACCCGACGCGCCCGACGACGCTCGGCCGTTCCGCCTCCTCTATCTCTTCAAGCGCGGCACCTTCTATCCCTTCGCCCCGGTCGACGCCGAGAAGGAGCGCCGCGACACCGAGCTCGAACTGCGCATCCGCTCCATGGTGGGCGCCGACCTCCCTTTCGAACAGGACCTGAGCCGCTGGTTCCCCCTGTGGGACATGCCGGTCTCGTGACGGCCGACGCGCCGGGGCGGTTGATCACGCTGGAGGGCGCGGTGAACTTCCGCGACCTGGGCGGGTACGCCACGGAGGACGGGCAGCGCACCCAATGGCGTCTTTTGTTCCGCGCCGACGGACTGGGTGAGCTGACCGACGCCGACCGCTCGGTCCTACGGACGCTCGGGATCCGCACGGTGATCGACCTGCGGTCGGCGACCGAGCTCGAACGCGGCCGCTTCGACGTCGACGCGCACCCAGTCGCTTTCCACCACTTCCCCTTCATAGAGGTGCTCCCCGACGCCGAGGAGTTCGACCGGCGACCCGGGCTGCTCGGCTCCCAGTACCGCGAGATCCTGCGTGACGCCGGTCCGCAGATCATCGCTGCCCTAGACGTCCTGGGCGCGCCCGGTGCGCTGCCCGCCGTGTTCCACTGCACCGCCGGCAAGGACCGCACGGGGGTCCTCGCCGCGCTCGTCCTGTCCCTGCTCGGAGTGGACGAGCGCACCGTCGTGGCCGACTACGCCTTGAGCGGCGAGGCCATGCTGCGCCTCCGGGCCAAGCTCATCCTCAAGTACCCCGAGGGCCGGGAAACCCTCGAAAACATCGACGAGGTGTTCTCGGCGGACCCGGGCCAGATGGAGCTGTTGCTCGACCATCTGCGGGACCAGTACGGGTCGGTCGAGGCCTACCTGGCGGGCCTGGGGGCGCGTGCCGGCCTCATTGAGGCGCTGCGGGCAGCGCTCCTCGAACCGCTTCGTTAAGGGCCCCGCCCCGACTCGCCCGGGTGCGCCGCGTGTGGGGTGTCCTAGCTGTCGGCGTCGCGGTCCCGGACATCGGGCCGCAGCCGGTCGATGGCCCCGGCCAGCGCGAGGTCCAACAAGGTGAGGCCGCCCGAGTCGTGCGTCGTGAGGGCGAGCCGCACGGTGTTCCAGCGGATGTCGATGTCGGGGTGGTGGTTGGCGGCCTCAGCCGCAGCGCCGACCGCGTTGACGAACTCGAGTGCAGCGGCGAAGTCGTGCAGCGTGACCGTCGTCACGAGGACGTCGTCTTGGCGCGTCCAGTTCAGATGCTGCTCGTCGAGCGCCGAATCGATGTCGGCGTGCGTCAGCATGGGTTCGCTCACGGGTGGGTCATGTCCTCGGGGCGCACCGCGTTGTCGAACTGTTCCTCGGTGAGGTAGCCGAGCGCCAGCACAGCCTCCTTGAGGGTGGAGCCGTCCTTGTGCGCCTTCTTCGCCACCTCCGCCGCGTTGTCGTAGCCGATCTCGGGCGAGAGCGCTGTCACCAGCATGAGGGAGTTGGTGAGGTGGCGCTCGATCTGTTCGAAGTTGGGCCTGAGGTCGATGATGCAGAACTCTCGGAAGCTCCGGCAGGCGTCCGTCATCAGCGCAATCGATTGCATGACGTTGTATGCGATCACCGGTTTGCAGACGTTGAGCTCGAGGTTGCCGCGGCTGCCGGCGGTCGTCACCGCCACGTCGTTTCCGATGACCTGAATCCCAACCATGATCATGGCCTCGCACTGCGTAGGGTTGACCTTGCCCGGCATGATGGACGAGCCAGGCTCGTTCTCCGGCAGGACAAGCTCGCCCAGGCCTGAGCGGGGGCCCGACCCGAGCCAGCGCACGTCGTCGGCGATCTTCACGAGCGAGACCGCGAGCGTTCGCAGTGCGCCGTGCGTGAAGACGAGCGCGTCGTGCGCCGCCAGGGCGGCGAACTTGTTGGGTGCGGTGACGAAGGGAAGGCCCGTCATGTCGGCGATCTTCGCGGCCACCCGTTCGCCGAACTCGGGATGGGTGTTCAAGCCGGTCCCGACGGCACTCCCGCCGAGAGCCAGCTCGTAGAGGCCCGGCAGCGTCGACCCGATGCGCTCGATGTCCGCGGTCAGCTGGGCGACGTAGCCAGAGAATTCCTGACCCAGGGTGAGAGGCACGGCATCCATGAGATGGGTGCGCCCGATCTTGGTGATGCCGGCGAACTCCATCTCCTTGTCGCGCAAGGCGTCGCGCAGTGCGGTGACCGACGGAAGCAGGCGCTGCACGATCTCCTCGGCGGCGGCGATGTGCATCGCCGTGGGAAAGGTGTCGTTCGACGACTGCGACATGTTGACGTGGTCGTTGGGGTGGATCGGATCCTTCGATCCCATCACCCCGTCGGCCAGCTCAATGGCGCGGTTGGAGATCACCTCGTTCGCGTTCATGTTGGTCTGCGTGCCGCTGCCCGTCTGCCAGATCCGCAGCGGGAATTCGGTGTCCAAGGCGCCCTTGGCCACCTCGTCGGCAACCTGGATGATGAGGCCGGCGCGTCGGTCGTCGAGCTTGCCGAGATCGCGGTTCACCGCGGCTGCCGCACCCTTGAGGATCCCGAACGCCCTGACCAGAGACCGAGGCATCGTCTCGGTGCCGATATCGAAGTGGTGGAGAGACCGCTGGGTCTGTGCGCCCCAGTAGTGGTCCGCGGGGACTTCGATCTCCCCCATGCTGTCGCTCTCGATGCGGGTCGCCGCTGTCGTGGTCACGGCGCCAGCTTAGGACCGTGCCACCGGCTGCTTCTCGGGCCTCAGGTGCTCTCGAGCAGCTTGATGGCGTCCGCCCGTGTCGTCACACCCAGCTTGCGCAAGATGGCCGAGACGTGGCTGCGCACGGTCGTCGCTGACACGAAGAGCCGCTCGGAGATCTCCAGCGTCGAGGCGCCCTTGCGCATGAGCTCGAGGACGTCCCACTCCCTCCCGGTGAGACGAGCGGCCTGGCCATCGGCCATGCCGACCCGGCGCTGCTCGCGGTCGCGGAACTCGTCGACGAGCCGGGCGACCAGTGTCCCCGGGAGGCTCGCCTCCCCGGCCAGCACCCGTTGTAACGACCCTCCCAGGCTCTGCTCGTCGAGCCCCTTCAACAGGTAGCCCGACGCGCCGGCCCGCAGCGCGTCGAAAAGGTCCTCGTCCTGCCGTGACACCGTGAGCATGACCACCGCCGTCCCGGGCAGCGTCGTCGTGATCTCTGCCGCCGCGGCAATCCCGTTGCCAGGCATGTTGATGTCCAGCAGACACACGTCGGGCCGCTCTTCCCGGGCCTTTTGGACCGCTCCGGGGGCGTCGGCCGCCTCGGCACAGACGAAGAAGTCGCCGCCTTGCTCGAGCGCACGGCGCACCATGGCTCGGGTCCGAGCATGGTCGTCGGCCAGAAGGACGCTCGCCACACTGCTCATCGGAAGGCAACCTCGACGCCGGTCCCCTGCTGCGGAGTTGACTGCACACGGAAGGTGGCGCCGACCGACGCCGCCCGCTCCTGCATGCTCAGGAACCCGAAGCCACTGGAGACCGATTCGCCGCCGGGATCGAAGCCACACCCGTTGTCCTCTATGACCAGCCGCACAATGTCCGTCTGGTCGAGCCGTATCGTGATGTTCGACGCGTGGCCGTGCATCGCCGCGTTGGTGACGGCCTCACGCACGATGCGCAACAGGTTTTCGGTCACCTCCCCCGGCACATCGACGTCCGGTGCCAGGTCGAGATCGATGGCGATACCGAGTCGCGCCCCGAGGTCCTCTGCGGTCTGCGCGATGGCGTCCTGCAGGGATTGGGGCTGGGGCACGGAGAGCACCGTGATGGCGCGCCGCGCCTCGTCGAGGGCGCGGTCGGCCGCACCTGAGAGCTCTCTGATGTCAAGCGTCTTCGGGCGGTTCCCCTCCCAGCCGCGTGTCTTGCTGGCGATGAAGGCCAGCTCGTGCGCGAGCCCGTCGTGCAAATCACGAGCGATCCGGCGACGCTCCTCGGCCGTGGCCCGCTGCTTGAGTTTCTCGTGGGCCGTCCAGTTGGACAGGGCCAGCTCGAGGAGGTGACCGAGGGCGACGACCCGGTCGACGCATTCCTCGGGCACCGGGGCACCTCGGCTGCCGACCGCGAGGACGCCGTGCAGCTCGCCGTCGGGACAGACCGGCACCCATGCTCCGTGGGTGACGCCCGTGGCGGTGAGGATCGTGCGCACCACGGGTCCGACGCGCTCGGGGTCGAGGCGCGAAGCGACCGGGCGCAGCGTGGCGACGGCCTCCGCGATGCCGGGGTGCTCGTCGAGGGGCCAGCTCCCCTCGACGCGGTGCCCGGACTGGTCGAACTGTGCGTCGATGACCACGACCCCGTCGGCGATCTGCATATAGGAGGCGCGCAGGACCTCGGATCCTTCGGGCAGCGCGATCCGCCCGGCGAGCTCGGCGCCGAGCGCCGTGATCGCCGGCGGGTCCGACAGCAGGCTCAGCTCGCGGGCTGCCTCGTTCACGTCCTTCGCCTGGTCCAAGAGGCGCATGGCGCGTTCGTTCGACTCGAGGAGGCGGTTGCGCAGCGTGTGGATCCCGATGGTCAGCATGGCAGCCAGGGAGCCCGAGAGGAAGAGCCGTCGAGGTGTCGCACCGGCAACGTGGGGACCCGAGACGAGGGAAAGGACGAGGATCGCAACGACGGCGGCCACCACAGTGAAGGCGGATTCCCACGCTTCTCCGTACAACGCCACGCCGACTACCGGCACCAGCAGCAACAGGCCGAGACCGCTGTCGACACCGCCGGTGGAGAGCATCAGGAGCGACACGGACGCGATGTAGACGGCCGAGCGGAACAGCCAGATGCGCGGGGGCACGCCGTGACTCCGCAGCACCATGAAGACGGAAGCGACCAGCAAGACACTGCTCGCCCAGTACATGCCCATGTCCGTCGGCCCAGGTGGCCAGAGCGCGGCTGAGCTGACCCGCGATCGCGACGAACGCGAAGGGGCGCGGCGCAGGAACAGCTCGCGCCGCGTCATCGGTGTACACCCTGGCCCCGCAGGGTCAGGGGTCACCGCAGGAGCCCGGACCACCCTCGTGCCCCGGGGCACGTGAGACGCCGTGTGCGACCGACTCGGCGTCGTCAGAGGTCCCGTCGGCACCGCCTGCCGCGGCGGTGATTTGGGCGCTGTGGGCATTGTGGGCACGCTCGTCACTCCTGCGATATCGGTTCGAAACCCCCGTGGCCTGAGCTTGTGGATAACCGGACCGGCTCTGGCTCGGATTCCGACAGGTGTCCAAATCCCTCCACACTCCTCAAGGCGGGTTGCAGCTCCTCCGACGTCGTGATGGACCACGAACGTTTCGCCACCCGACGACCGGGATGCGCGACCGAGAAAGAGAGCGAGACCAGTGAAAATGGGGGTGACGCGGAAGACGACGACACGGGCTGGTCGGATCTCCTTGCGGTTGAAGATCGTCTCGGCCGTGTGCGGCATCGTGCTGGCCGGCGCCGGTGCCTACGCCGCCTCCAACTGGATAGTCAATCTGAATGCCGGCTCCTCCGGCGAGGGACAGTCGGCCTCGGTGTCGAACCTCACGATCAGTGCGGTGGCGTCTCCGGCCGCGACGAACCTGCTCTACCCGGGCGGGACAGGCGACGCCGTCGTGACCATCTCGAATCCCAACCCCTACCCGGTCACGATCACCGCGGTGCAACTGCCGACGAGCACGACGTACGCCACGGGGTACACCACGAGCGCGCTGACGGCAACGCAAACGGGCTGTATCGCCTCGACGCCCAGCGGTGTGACGTGGGCGTTCGCCACCACCAGTAGCGGCACCTCCCATACCTTGACGACACCGCTCACGGTCGGTGCAGGCGGCGCTGCGAACAACCCGCTCGTCGTCACGCTCACCAGCGACGCCAGCATGGGCACCAGTTCACCCGCCGCATGTGCCAACACGTACTTCTCCATGCCGTCGCTGACCGGGGTCACCGCGACCGGTGGCGCTGCGACATCGACCACCAGTCCGGCGTTGGACGCCTGGACCAGCTGATCCCTTCTCGTCTCCCCCAGAGGCGGGCAGAGAGCGTCGGGGCGAGCCGGGTCATGAGGCTCGGAGCTCGCCTCGTCGCTCTGCTCACCGTCGGGCTGTGCTCGCTGACGGTCACGGAGTCGGCCTGGGCCACCACCAACTGGCTGGTCCACGTCGCCTCGAACAACGCTGGCGAGGCTCACGCCAACGCCCTCCCGTCAGCTCCCGGGACCGTGACTGCCGCGTGCGCGGCACCCACCACGTCGGCCACGGTCAAGGTCAGCTGGGCTGCGGTGACACATGCCAAGTCCTACTCGGTCTACCAATCGACGACGTCGGCGACCGGCACCTACACGCTCGCCGTGAGCGGGATCACGACCACGTCGTGGACCAGCGGCTCGTTGACCGCGAGCACGAACTACTGGTTCGAGGTACTGGCCTTGGTGGGCACCACCTGGAGCAGCGCGAAGTCGTCGGCGAGTCCCGAGAGCACCATGCACAGCTCGAACCCGTTCTGCTCCCAGCCGTAGGGCGCGGGAGGGACCAGCTCGCTCAGCCGGGCGGGTGGTCGTCGGGGCACGCGCCGGGAGGATTGTTGAAATCGGAATCGGCGACCCAGGCGCCTTGGGACCAGTCTCCGACCGCGGGACCCAAGTGGAAGACCGACGTCATGTCGGCCAAGAGCGCGTCCCCGTACCGAGCGCTCCCCTCGGGGCAGAGATGTACGTTGTCAACCTTGCGCACCCTGATCCACTGGTCGTTCGGCGCATGGGGGTCGCCTTCGGGAGGGAGCCAGGGGGAGAACTTCCCGTTCAGCATCACCGAGCTGGCGATCGGGAAGTACATGACGCGGCCGGGGAACAGCGTCGTCATGTGCTTGGCGATGTCGTTCCACGCGATCACGCCGTCCCAGCGTTCCTTGTTGTAGCTGGCCTGCTGCGCCGGGGTCGGAGCCGGAATGTTCCCCGACTCGGGAAACTGGGTGAAGATCACTCCTTCCACACCATTGCCGGGGGCGAGCAACGTGCTGACCGCGCTCTGCAGGAGCCTGGTGTACTGCACGGGTTCGTGCAGGGCGTTGGGTGTCGTGGGCCCGTACTGGTCCCAGCTCCACGACACCACGATCAGCTGAGGTCTGACTTGGTGGATCAGCGTCGGGAACGACGAGGGCCAGTTCGTCGCCGTCGTCAGTCCGAAGCCGGGGACGGTCTTGCGGGTGACGAGGACCTCGCCGGTCGCCTGCAAGGCCGCCGTGATCCCGTACGAGGCGTCGCCCATCACCGAATCGCCGATCAGCATGACCCGGAGCGGGTCCGCCGACGTGGGCGCCACCGCGAGCTGAATGGGCTTCTGCGCGGCGTATCCCCCGGCTCCTGGGACGCCGTCGTGCGCCGTCGCGGTGACGAGGTGCGACGTCCCCACGACCTTGGACGGGTCGGCGACAGCGGGCGTCGTCGCCACCACGATGAGGATCGCGCTGAGGATGCCAGCCAGTGGCGCTCCCCACCAGCGCACGACGCCGCCGGGACGGGCAAGCCGGATCGGCCGCTCGACGAGGTAGTAGCTGCCTGTCGACAGCGCCAGCGTGACGAGGATGCGCACGAGGTCGAGCGACACCGTCGGGAGCCCGGTACGCGACGCGCTGATGTACACGATCACCGGCCAGTGCCACAGGTAGATGCCATAGGAGATGGTCCCGATGAAGTGCAGCGGCGGCCACGCCAGCGCCCGGGACAATCGTCCGGGTTGGATCAACCGTGCGTCCGCGATGACGAGAGCGGCCAGCACGGCGCAGACGAGGAACCCTCCCTCGAACATGAAGTTCTTGGGGAGGCCCGCCGCGGTGCCAGAGGTCACGCCGGAGGTCACCCAGAAGACGGCGAGGACAACCGCTGCCACCGGGGCGACCACGTGCAGGGTGCGGCGGGCCTGCGGCCCGGGCTGGGGGCGTGAAGCCGCCAGGAAGGCCAACGTGGCACCGGCCATCAGATCGAAGAGGCGGGTGTCGGTCCCGAAATAGACCCGTGACGGATCCGTTCCCGGGTGGAACAGGACGGCCATGAGGAGCGAGGAGACCAGGCCGAGCGAGATCGTCACGACGGTGCCGAGCGTGCGCCAACCCCGGCGGCCGAAACGGAGCAAAACCACGAGCACGAGGGGCCACACCAAATAGAACTGCTCTTCGATTGCGAGGGACCACGTGTGCTGAAGGGGCGACGGGGTCGAGAACTGGGCGAAGTACGACTGGTGCGCGTAAATCAGGTGCCAGTTGTTGGCGTACAGCAGGCTCCAGATCGCTTCCCAGCGCAGGTCGTGCAAGTCGAGGAGGCCATTGGCGCCGGGGCCGCCGAAAGCCCCGTTGGCGATGATGTAGAGGCCGAGTGCGATGACCACGAGGAACAGCGCCGGCAGGAGGCGCTTCGCCCGTCGTCCCCAGAACGACACGAGGCTGATGCGCCCAGATCCTGTCCACTCCTCGAGCAACAACGACGTAATGAGGAACCCGGAGAGGACGAAGAAGAGGTCGACGCCGAGATAGCCCCCGGACGCCCACCCGAGCTGGAGGTGGTAGGCGACGACGCCGATGACAGCGACGCCTCGGAGGCCGTTGAGCGCCGGGAGATGCCGTCCCGTGACCGCCGTTGTCGGCGACACGGCCTCGTGACGCGCACGCACGATGGCCGTGTCGGTCACACCAGCACCACTGTGCAGATCAACGGGTCCGGCGTCGGGTGGAGAAGGAGATCGGCCAAGGGGCGGAGTGACGGTGGGGCCGGGTGGCCTCCTGTGAGGTCCAGCGCGACGAGCGGGCTCGCCTCGCTCAGCGGTCTCGCCCGGCTCGCGGGCGCGTGCGCCGGGAACAGCGGCCCCTCGCTCGCGACCGCTCCCTTCGCGCCACAGCGCTCGGCAGAGCGCGATGGCCTCGGCCACCTCGTCGCCGAACGGCGGCTCGAAGCAGAGCACGCTTCGGCCCCCCGAGACGAGGTCCAGGCTCGTGAGGTCGCGGGCGAGCATGGCAGGGTGCCGGCCGTCCTGTTCGAGCTCGAGGCGGACGCCGAGCTTCGTCTCAGGGACGCCTGTGGAAAGCCCGCCGCGAGGACGATGGGATCACCCATCGCACTCCGGCTCACGAAGACGGCGGCTGCACCGGAAGCCGTGGCCCTGAAGGCCTGTTCACGCAGCTCCTGCACAGTGTCCCCTTGGAGGAAGTGACCTTCCACGGCGACGCAGACTAGGACGCCGGGACGGGGTTCCCCGGTCATCGTCGGGTCAGGCTCGCTCCCACCAGCCCCCGGCGTCGTGGGCCAGACCCGCCTGCGCCAGGCATTCGAGGGCACCACAGAGGGCCGGGAAGGCGAGGCCGGTCACACGGGCGAGGTCCTCGAGCGACGTCGGGTCCTGAGTCAACGCCTCGTACACGACCAGCTGCTCGCCCGTTGGGGGCGCAGCGACGGCACCGGCAGACGAGGACGTCGTTCTCAGGGCCTCAGGGCTCGGGACGACCGCGCCGGCCAGCGAGAGGGCGACAAGGATGTCGCCGACCGAACAGACCGGGAACGCACCCTCAGCCAGCAACTCGTTCGTGCCCTCGGATGCGGCGCTCCGGATGGAACCAGGGACGGCGCCGACGGGGATGCCTCGTGCCGTCGCGGCGTCGACGGTGTGGTGCGAACCCCCGTGGTGGCGGCTTTCGACGACCACCACCACGTCGCTCAACGCAGCCAACAGGCGGTTGCGCACCGGGAACCGCCACTTCTCCGTGCGCACCCCGGCCGGTGACTCCGAGACGATGACGCCATGTTCGGCCACACGCTCCCAGAGGCGAGTGTGGCGTTGCGGGTACGGACGGTCGAGACCGCCGGCGACGACTGCCAGTGGCGGCGCACCCGCACCGCATGCACCCTCGTGTCCTGCGCCGTCGATCCCGAGCGCGAGCCCCGAGACCACGCTGATGCCGGCGGCCGACAACTCGGCTCCGAACTGCGCGGCGACACCGATGCCATATCGCGTCGGAGCACGCGTTCCCACAAGGGCAACGGTCGGCCCTCCGTTCAGCACGGCCGGATCACCGAGACAGAAGAGCAAGCCGGGCGCATCGGGGTCATCAGCCAGTCGGGTCGGGTACATCGGGTCGTGGCGCAGGAGCACCGTGACCCCGAGTTGCTGATGCGCGCGCCACATCTCCACGACTCGTGCGACCGGCATGGCGTCGCCCGCTGCACGACCCGACCGCCTCTGGCTCCTTACCCATGCCGCCGACGGTGTTTCCGACGCGAGCGCCGCACGCAGCGTCGATGGCCCCACTGAGGGCGAGGACGCCAGTGCGACGGCATAGGCCTCCTCGGGCAGTACAGATCCGGGACGTGGATCCGGTTCGGGTGCCACCGGCGATCTCATGTCGCCACGACGGCACGGCCGCCACGGAGGGCCAGCGCCTCTGAAACGTGCGCGAACGTCACTGACCCGTCCCCGTCCAATGTGGCCACCGTCTGGGCCACCCTGGACACCTTGTGCAGTCCCCGGGCGCTCAAGTCACCCGCACGGCAGCTTGGCGGCGAGCAGCGCCTCGGCGTCTCGCTGCGAGGGGCACTGGGCACCCCGTGTCAGCGGCCGAGGCGCGTGCTCGTGCGGCCGCCACCCGGGCAGCCACTGCGGCCGACGGCTCGCCCGGCGTCACGGAGAGGAGGTCGTCAGGATCGGGCCGGCTGAGCGCGACCATCAGGTCGAAACGGTCCAGCAACGGCGCCGACAGCCGGCGACGGTACCGATCGCGCGCGGCCACGCTGCAGCGGCACGCCCCTTCGTAGACACCCTCGCCGCACGGGCACGGATTCATGGCTGCCACGAGCAGGAATCCCGCCGGGAACGTCACCGTCCCTCCCGCCCGGCTCACCCGGATCACACCCTCCTCGAGAGGCTGGCGCAGTGCCTCCAGGGCCGCGACGGGGAACTCGCCGAGCTCGTCGAGGAACAAGACCCCGTGAGTCGCCATACTCGCCTCGCCAGGACGGAGCGACCAGCTTCCACCGCCGACCAACGACACGATGGATGCCTGATGATGCGGCGCGCGGAAGGGGGGCCGGCTGAGGAGCGCGCCATCGGGCAGCGGGCATCCCGCCGCCGAGTGGATCCGCGTCACCGTCAGCGCTTCCTCTGGGCCCAAGGGCGGCAGGAGGCTGGGCAACCGCTGCGCCAGCATGGTCTTGCCCGACCCTGGGGGCCCCACCATCAGCAGGTGATGGTTCCCCGCGGCCGCCACCTCGAGCGCTCGTCGCCCGAGCGCCTGCCCGCGCACGTCGGCCAGGTCTGGCACGCGGGATCGGTCTGGCCGGGCTCGCGCGCAGCGGGACCCCGGGCCAGGTGCGCTGCCCGTGCAGCACCTTGGCCAGGCTCCCCAGGGTTGCGACACCGTGGACGTCGGATCCTCGAACAAGACTCGCCTCGCCCACGTCGCACAGCGGCACGACGAGCTCCTCTCGCAGCGGTGGCGTCGGCCAAGGCGATCATTCCGGGCACATGTCGCAACGACCCGTTGAGCCCGAGTTCGCCGCAGAAGGCCATCCCCTCGGTGCAGGCGGGGCTGAGCTCGCCCGTGGCGACGAGGAGCCCGACTGCAATCGGGAGATCGAGGCCGGCCCCACCTTTGCGAAGGCCAGATGGCGCCAGGTTGATTGTCACCCTCTTGAGCGGCCAGCTCATTCCACTGGACAAGACAGCCGCCCGGACTCTGTCACGCGACTCGCGCACCGCGGCGTCCGGCAGTCCCACGATGGTGAAACCAGGGAGCCCGTTCGAGATGTGGACCTCGACTGAGACCGGGGTTCCGACCGCGCCATGCAGCGTGGCCGAGGCGATTGAGGCGAGCACGCCGTTGAACGGTCGCCCCGAGGTCTTCGTTCAACCGGGAATACCCGGACTTCGACCCGAGGCGGGAGCGATGTACCCCAAAGACGTCGCCGACGCGTGGAGTCCCTCAGAGCCTGACTGGCATCGATCGGTTGAGGTCGGTGGGCGCCGTTCGCGACAAGACGATGACTCCCATGGCCATGACGCAGAAAGCCACTCCCGCGACGGTCCTTCTGGGCCAGGCTGACGGTGAACCGCTCGTCGAAGATCCAGACGCTCAGCACGATGGCAACGGCGGGATCGACCACGACGATCAACGGTTGGGACACGCTCAACGGGCCAACTTGCAAGGCGGCCTGTTGGAGCACAGAACCGAGGATTCCTGAGGCGACCAACGCATAGAGAGGCCAGTGCTCGAGCATGCCGACCGGGCCCGATGCCGCAAGCAGGTTGGTGGTCACCTTGATGAAAGCCGCCATCAGGGCCCATGTGATGGAGGCGGCGGTGGCGTAGAGCGCAGCTCGACGCACGGGCGATCCCCAGCGTGCCATGACTGCCAACAGCGCAACCGCCCCCCCGAACACGGCCAGCGCGAGTAGCCCAGTCGGCCACGTCAGGCTGCAGGCGGCCGCCATGGGGCTCGGCCGCGGTCAGGAACACCGCCAGCGCGGCACAGGTGATCAGTGCAGCGCTCCACGCCGTCTTGGCAACGTGCTGGTGGACCCAGAACCGGCGCAGGACGAGTGCGAAGACCAACTCGGTGACCAGGAGAGGCTGGACGATCGAGAGCTGACCGCTGTGGAGAGCGACGGCCTGGAAGGCAAATCCGCCCGCGGCCGCCGCCCAACCGAGGAGCCAGAGAGGCTGGCTGATCAGGTACCTGACGAGCATCCAGCGACGGTGCGAGTTGGACACACCCGCACTCGCCGCGTGCTGGGTCATCAGATGGACCGCGTTCGCCAGCGCAGCGGCCAGAGCGAAGGTGATCGTGACAGTCACGTCACACGATCCGATCGAGCTCTCCGGGCCGAACCCACTGGCGGATTTTGGACCCTGGCGAGATGCTTATCCAGCTATGGAGAAAGGGTGAGTCCGTCAGGACGTCTCGTGTCCACCACTGTGGACTGGTTCTCGCTGCGAAGTGGTGGTGAGTGCTCCCGGAATGCCCGCGCTGCCGGACAGGCCCAATGAACCTTGGGGTAGTCGGCAAAAGAGGAGCGACGGGCTGGGCTAGACAGTGACCTTGACCGTCGCTACATGGCGGGCGACTCGAGACGGAGGAGAACGGTATGCCAAAGATTGTCGTCACGCACAGCGTGACGGACGTGGACACCTGGCTCAGCGGAAAATCGGAACGTGCGGCCGCCATAGGCAACATGGGCGCGACCAACGTGGTGGACCATGTGGCTCAGGATGGAAGCAAGGCGATCGCGATTACCTTCGATGTGGACGACCTGGACACGGTGACCGCGACCCTCGCCTCCCCACCCGCGGAGATGGCGGCAGCCATGGAACGGCACGGGGTCGTCCCGCCGTTGACGGTCTACGTCGAAGGGTAATCACGTCCCTCGACCTGCACCGGGACGAGAACGACCCCGACAAGCCGGGGGACGTCCGTCCTGACCATATGCTCTTTCGGAACGGTCGGTACCGACAGCCCTCGTCGGCTCTATGACGCAGTGCGGTGGACTCGGAGGCACGTGTCGACGGCGAAGCGCCGGTGGAGCTTCTGCTCCTTCGGAGCGAAGTACTGGGTCGCGTCCAACATCGGAATGATCCGTGGTTGATCGACGTCATATGCCTGCCCATGGGTCACGACGCTCGCGGTGCCGCTCGCGACGACGTTCTTCGCCCAATCAGTGCGTTCGCCGTACGGGAGGGCGATAAGAAAGCTGTTGTCGTGCTCAACCGCCACGACCGGAGTTTCATAACTCCGGCCCGAACGGCGCCCGACGTGGCGGACGACCGAGGTGTTGGACTGTTCGGTCCCGGCTGACCGCATGGCGAGCGGCCTCGTTACTCGAGTGAACCAGCGCAGCGTTCTCTGGGTGGTTCCCTTCATGCCCGAGAAATACTACGGGTTGGCGCTCGCGGCGGGGCCGAGGGGCCCGACCCGGCTTCGCGCTCATTGTGCCGAACTGCCCCACCGGCTGGCGACATGCGGCGGGGCCGTCCGCGCCTTTGGCGGTTCGAGGTCAACCTCGATTGAGCTGATATGTCCAAAAGTTGTGAAAACCGAGTGCGAAGGGCACTACTCGCCGCAGCTGTCCCTCGTCATGATTGTCGGTGCTGGACAAGGAGATAGGGCCATGCCAGATGGGAATGTGTACGACGGAATCTTGCTCTGAGGTAGAACATCCTTACAGCCAGGTGAGCGTCGTCATTCCGACTTTCAACCGGCGGGAACGGCTCGCTGAGATTCTCCAACCAGTACTGGACGACCCCACCACGGGCGAAGTCGTGGTCGTGGTCGACGGAAGCCGTGACGGTTCGTTCGAGATGCTGGAGGAGTGGTCTCGGGTCGAGCCTCGCATTCGGGCCATTTTCCAGGACAATGCGGGGGATTCTGCCGCCCGGCAGAAAGGTATTGAGGCTGCCACATTCGACGTTGTCGTTGTCCTTGACGACGACGTCGTCGCGAGCGCGGGATTGATCGGTGCTCATGCCAGGCACCACGCCGAAGGCGAGCGCCTCCTTGTCCTCGGCTACATGCCGACCCGGGTTCCCCAACCGCGGAGTCCGGGCCAGGTTGCAACCTTTCTCTACGCGGACGAATACGGGAAGCAGTGCGACAAATATGAAGAGGATCCTGACTCGATACTGCGAAATTTCTGGATGGGAAACATCTCGCTGAGTCGTATTGGAGCATTGGAGGTTGGTTTCGGTACAAGGCTCTCCATTCGTCGCCATTCGGACATGGAGTTTGGGATCCGCTGCAAACAAGCCGGTTTTGAAGCCGTCTTCGATCGCTCGCTGCTGGCCCAGCATTCGCACAGCAGAAACTTAAAGCGGTTCGCGGCCGAAGCCAGGTTCAGTGGCGAGGCCCGGGAGAGACTGATGCGGGAGTACCCCGAACTCGCTACGGACATCGACCCGATGAACGAAGGGTCACGTGCCTCGAGAACGGTCGTACGCCTTTTCGGTTCGTCGTGGATGCGACGACTCTGCGCGCGAATGGCGATGGCCGCATCGAGCGGGGCTGGCCGACTCCGGCTGTGGCGTATCGAGACGATTTTTGCCCGAACGCTTCGGCGGATCGAGATCTATCACGGGTTCAGATCTGCACGGAACTCCACGAGGGCCGAGACGAAACACGGTCGGGCACAGACGCTCCCGCGCACTGTGCCGGCCGCAGGCGCACCGACCGTCACGCCACCGGACGCACTCAGACACCGCCAGAAAGCAAGCACGACCAGCCCTCAACGTTGATACAGCTGCCTGGTGAGCTGAATCTGTCCCACGTGCTCGCGGCATGGCCGTAATTGCCGATGAGCCACGACAATCCCTGGCGCACATCGTCGGGGGGCAGCGTCGGGAGCGCACACTCAGCCGTCAGTCGGGGCCCGTCGATGTGCGGCTCTAGCTCCGCGATGAGGCGGTCTGCGCTGTCGAGGAGGACCAGCACGTCTCGTCTCGTCAGCGGCGATGGGACGAACTCTGCATTTCGGTCCCGTTCGCCTTCGGCTCCCGCGACGCAGCGGAACGTCTCGGCTTCCGATCCGACCAGGTGCGTCACGATTGTCGCAATGGAGTTGGCGCCGGGCGTGGGCACCCAGTTCAGGGCATCGCCGTCGAGACCCTCCAGTTCGTTACGGAGTTGCTGGTGAAGCTGGCGGAAGAGCGCGAGCAGCGTGGAGCAGGCAATTCCATTCGTCCGGGAGGCCGGTATCGACACGCCTCATATTCTGTCCATCTGCCACGCGCCGGTTCACACCGTCTGATTCACTCCCCGGATGGGCCGCCGTTGGCCGGGAGAGTTCCGAGAGGACGGGTCCGGTAAACAAGGCGGATGACTTCGACCCCGATCACTCTGCGCGCTGTGGTCTTTGATTGCCCCGACCCGTCGGCTCTGGCGTCCTTTTACGCGGACCTTTTGAACGGGCAGCTCGATACGAGTGATCCGGAGTGGTGTGAGATGCACGTCGGTGATCCACCGTTCAAACTGGCCTTCCAGCGTGCAACGCCATATTCCGCTCCAGACTGGCCGGATGGGACGCCCCAACAGCTTCATCTCGACCTGACCGTTTCTGACCTCCGCGCAGCTGGTCTCCGGGCAGCCGAGCTTGGTGCAGTCGTTCTCACCGGCACGCTGGAGGAGCCGGGTTGCACGTGGGTGGTGTACGCCGACCCGGCCGGCCACCCGTTCTGCCTCTGTCAGGAGCGTGACACGGCGTCGTAACGGCAGCCTCACCGCGGCGGGCCATCCCCCGGCCCGAGCGGCTCTACTTCGGCGGCAGCTCGGGGCTCGGCGGCCGCGCCGGCGTCGCCGGCGGGGGCGGTGGCGCAGCCCCGTTCGTGCTGGGGTCGCTCATGTTCTCCTGGCGCAGTGTCGACAACAGGACCTCGGCCGCGCCCATCAGGCTGGTGGCCTCGTACGGCACGACGACCTTGGCGTTGTCCGACGTCGCGATGTCCTGCAGCGCCCGCAGCTGGAGGACGGCCAGCGTGTGCGGGTTGATGGCCACGGTGTCGATCGACGTCAGCCGGGACGCCTCCCCCTCGCCACGGAGCTCGAGCGCCTTCTTCTCACCCTCGGCCTGGAGTTCGAGGACCTTCATCTGCGCCTCGGCACGCAGGATGGCCGACTGCTTGGCGCCCTCGGCCTCCAGGACGGCGGCCTGCTTGCGGCCACCGGCGCTGTTGATGGCGGCCTGCTGCTCACCCTCCGACTTCAAGATGGCGGCCCGCTTGTGCTGCTCGGCCTCCTTCTGCTCGGACATCGCCTGCACCACATTCATGGGCGGGGTGATGTCGAGGATCTCAATCCGGTTGAGGCGAACGCCCCACTTGGCCGTCGCATCGGCCATGTGGTCCTGCATGCGGCTGTTGATGGTCTCACGCTCGGAGAGCGCCTGGTCGAGTGAGAGCTCCCCGAACACTGCCCGCAGCGCGGTGCGTGACAGCTGGTCCACGGCCAACTGGAAGTCGTTGATCTCGAAGAGGGCGGACCTGACGTCGATCACTTGGCAGAAGATGGTCGCGCTCACCTGGAGAGACACGTTGTCCTTCGTGATGACCGCCTGCTGATCACCGGTCATCGGGAATTCGCGGACGTCGACTTTCTCCATCTTGTCGATGAAGGGTGTGAGGATGTGCATGCCAGGCTGGTCCACCGACTTGAACTCGCCCAGGCGCTTCACCACGCCGACACTTCCCTGCTGCACGATCTTGATGAACCGGCTGGCGAAAAGGGTCACCACCCCGACCGCCGCCAGAGCGGCCACGATGAAGATCCCCACCACTTCACCAGCCGACGCGAACAGAACCATGTGAGTACCTCTCTAACTGTCGACGGCGTAGACGACGAGCAGACCTCGCTCGACGTCGGCAACGACGACATCGGTCCCGACAGGGATACTCGCGTCAGGGTCGAGTGGGATTGCCAACCACTCCTCGCCCCTGGCCCGGATCCTTCCGGGGTGGTGCGCGCCCTCAATCGCCTTGGTCACCAGCGCGGAGTCCCCGACCATACCTTGGACGCCATTGAGCACGAACGCAGTCTATTAGCGGCCGATGAAGACGGCCTCCCGCTTCTCGGTGAAGGCGGCCATGGCCTCGGCGGTGTCCGCCGTCGAGAAGTTCAGCGCCTGGCAGCGGGCCTCGTCCTCCACGGCCTGCTCCATGGAGGCCGTCGACGACGCGTGCAGCAGCGTCTTGGTCATGGAGAGCGCCAGCGGCGGGCCGGCCGCCAGCGTGGTCGCCCAGTCGTCGACGAAGACGTCGAGCTCCTCGACCGGCAGCGCCCGGTTCACCAGTCCGATCGACGCCGCCTCGGTGCCGCTCCACATGCCACCGAACAGCGCGATCTCCTTGGCCCGCGCCAGCCCGACCAGCCGGGGCAGCAACCACGAGGCTCCGTTGTCGAGGGAGAGGCCGCGCTTGGAGAAGATCATGGAGAGCCGCGCCGTCTCGCTGCAGACGCACAGGTCGCAGCCCAACGCCAGCGAAAGGCCGGCGCCAACGGCCACCCCGTCCACCTTGGCGATCGTGGGCTTGGTGACGCGGTGCAGCGCCAGCGCGACGTCGCCGAGCCGGCGCATGCGCACCAGGCCCGCCCGCTTGGCGTCCGTGGCGGGACCGTTGGGGTCGCCGAGGTCGGCGCCCGAGCAGAAGGAGCCGCCGGCACCGGTGAGCACCATCACGCGGTCGTCGGGCGAGTCCTCCACCGCAATGAAGGTCTCGAGCAGTTCGGTCAGCATCTTGCCGTTGGCAGCGTTCTTGCGCTCGGGACGGTTCATCGTGATCGTGACGACGCCGTCCTTGCGCTCGACAATGAGGGTCTCCATGGGCTCCGACCCTATGCGTCGTGCCCTCAGAACGCACTTTCGACGATGTGCAGGGCGTGCCCGGTCAACCCGGCGACATCGAAGCGGATGTGCTGGTAGATCGCGTCCTGGCTCCGGAGGTACTCGGTGGCGAGCCGGCGGAGCCGGCGCCGCTTGGCCGGCGTCACCGCCTCCAGCGGGTGACCGTGGGAGTGCGACGTACGAGTCTTGACCTCGCACACGACGAGCGTCACGCAGCCGGCCGGGTTCTGCCGGGTGCACAGCAGGTCGATCTCGCCCACCGCGCAGCGCCAGTTCCGGGCGACCACCCGGTAGCCGTGCGAGGCGTACCACTCCGCTGCAGCCTGCTCCCCCAACTGCCCCACCGCACGACGCTCCGTCATCGCCCGATGAACGGTCCGCCGACCGTCGGCCGAGTGCTGACTCCTCAGAGCTCTTGTTCGGGCAGCCGCTCGATGTTCACGTCACGGAACGTGACGACCCGAACCTCGGGCACGAAGCGGGCGGGCCGGTACATGTCCCACACCCACGCGTCGTGCAATTCCACTTCGATACACGCCGGCGTCGTATCGCCGCGCACTTTCATCGACACTTCGTTCGCCAGATAGAAGCGCCGCTCCGTCTCGATCACATAGCGGAAGACGGGCAGGACGGCCCGGTACTCCTGGACGAGGCCGAGCTCGATTTCGGACTCGTAGCGCTCGAGGTCTTCCTCGCTCACGCGACGCCGCCCGCGGTGCTAGCCGTCTGCTTCCTCCTGGGCGGCAGCGCCGGCCCCATCGGCTTCCGCCTCGACGGCAGCGTCCGCGCCGGCCACCTCGTCGAGCTCCACCTCGTCGAGCTCCTCGGCGATGACCTCGTCCTCGAGGATCTCCTCGTCGATGATCTCGGCGGCGGCGGCGGCAGCCGCCGCCTTGCCCCGCGGCACGCGGCGCTCCTTGATCTTGGCCGCCTTCCCGTGCCGGTCACGCAGGTAGTAGAGCTTGGCCCGTCGCACGTCACCCAACGTCGTGACCTCGATCTTGGCGATCGTCGGTGAATGCACCGGGAACGTCCGCTCGACGCCGACGCCGAAGCTCACCTTGCGCACGGTGAACGTCTCCTGCACGCCGCCACCTTGGCGCCGCATCACGGCACCCTGGAAGACCTGCACGCGCTCACGGTTCCCCTCCACCACCCGGACGTGCACCTTGACGGTGTCGCCAGGGCGGAACGCGGGGATGTCGTCGCGCAGGCTGTCGCGATCGATCGTTTCGGTGGGGTGCATGGGGGGCGTCCTTCGCTCATTCCGGCCCGTCGGAGTGCCGGGTCTTTTCCTGCTCGGTCTGCTCGGTGCCGGACAGGACATCGTAGCCGTGCTCGGAGAGGGCCTGCACGTCGCTGGGACCGAGCGCTGACGCCCTGACCAGGCGCTCGATGAGATCGGGGCGCCGTTGGGCGGTGCGCACGACCGCCTGGGTACGCCGCCAGGCGGCCACCGCGCCGTGGTCGCCCGATCGCAGCACCTCTGGCACCTCCCAGCCACGGAAGGAGGCGGGACGGGTGTACTGGGGGTACTCGAGCAGCCCGTCGCTGAAGCTGTCGTCCTGCGCCGAGTCCTCGTTGCCGAGCACGCCCGGCAACAGGCGAGCCACCGCCTCCACCACGGCCAACGCCGCCAGCTCGCCGCCGGCCAGGACGAAGTCCCCCACGGAAAGCTCTGCGTCGACCAGGTGGTCCGCCACGCGCTGGTCCACGCCCTCGTAGCGCCCGCAGAGCAGCGAGAACCCACCTCCTCCGACGCCTCCCAGCGCGGCCAGCTCGGCCGCTACCTCCTGGTCGAAGCGGCGTCCGCTCGGCGCGAGGAGGTACAGGGGCCGGGGCAGGTCGGGCACCGCCTCCACAGAGCGGAACAGCGGCTCGGCCATGAGCACCATGCCCGCGCCACCCCCGAAGGGGCTGTCGTCGACGGACCGTCGCGGGTCGTCCGCGCCCTGGCGCAGGTCGTGCACGCGGACGTCGAGGGCGCCGGTGCTGGCGGCCCGCCCGAGGATGGACGTCCCGCAATAGCCCACGACGACCTCGGGGAAGATCGTGAAGACGTCGATCCTCATCGCCCGACGCGCTTCACAGCTCGAGCAGCCCGTCGGGGATGTCGACGTCGACCGTCCCCGCCTGTGCGTCGTGGCCGGTGACAAAGCGCACCGGGATCAGACCGCCCGACTCGAGCACCAGCAAGTCGCTGGCCGGGTTGGCCTCGACCGACGCCACCCGCCCCAGTGGAGCACCGGTGACGTCGCGGACCCGCGCCCCGACCAGTTCGTGCACCCACAGCGTCCCGGGCACCTCGAGTGCCTCAGCCTCGAGCTCGTCGCCGCGTAGGGCGTCGGCACCGTCGCGGTCGGTGATGCCCTCGAACTGCACCAGGTACCGGTCGATGCCACCCATGGGGCGCGCCGAGAGCACGCGCAACGGCGTACCGCCGACCAGCAGCGTCACGCCTGCATCGAGGCGCTGCGTCTGGTCGGTCCAGAGGTGCACGATCACCTCTCCCCGCAGACCGTGGGCCCGGGCGACCCGGCCGACGGTGAGCAGCTCAGTCGTCGACGATGTCCACGCTGGCTTGGACGCCGTCCTTGGCGCCCGCCACGTTGACCAGGGTGCGGATCGCCTGCGCGGTCCGGCCCCGCCGGCCGATCACGCGGCCCATGTCCTCGGGGCTGACGTGCAGGCTCAACCGCAGACCGCCTCTGCGCTCTTCGGCGTTGATCTCCACGGCGTCGGGGTCGTTGGACAGCGAGCGGGCGAGATATGTCAGCACCGCCAGCGGCGTCCCTCCGTCGAGTTCGGTGCGCTCGTTGCCGGCGCCCGCCTCGTCGTCGGGCATGGTGGCGTCGTCGTCCCGTCGCCGCCGTCGGTCTGGTTGATGTCGCCCGCCTCGTAGAGGTCGGTCACTTTGCCCTCGCTGCGGCGAACTCGTCCCAGGCGCCCGAGGTCTTGAGGAGCCGCTCGACCCGCTCGGTCGGCTGGGCGCCGTTGACCAGCCACTTGACGGCCTTCTCGTTGTCGATGTTGATGACCGCGTCGGGCTCTGTGGTCGACGAGCCCCGGGGCGCGTAGCGTGCCCACGATCTCGAGGAACCGCCCGTCGCGCGGCGAGCGGCTGTCGGCCGCCACGACCCGGTAGGTCGGCTGCTTCTTCTTCCCCATCCGCACCAGGCGGAGCTTCACTGCCACGAACTGATTCCTCCACTTCTGGGATCCCGGGCCGATGTGGGCCGAGGATCGGCCCACCGGGGGACCTGCCAGCGGACACGCCGGCGGCCTTCGGGGACCATTCTTTCAGATCGCCATTCTGCCAGATGGGCCGGGTGCCTACTGACCCTTCCGGGGCGTGACCCGCCCGCCCTTTTTCTTCTTCTTGGTCCCCTTGTTCACGCTGGCCACCGGGCGGGCCGACCCCGCCGGTGCAGGCAGGCCCGGGAACCCCGCCGGCAGCCCGGTCCCGTCCCCGTCGCCACCCATCAGCTGGGTGAGCATGTCGAAGTCGGGACCGCCGGCATCGCCCTCCGGGCCGGCGAGCCCGCCGCCGGCCGCCTGTTGGGCCAGCATCTTCTTGGCGGCGCGGCCGCTCATCCCCGAGAGGTTCGGCATGCCAGGGAGGCTGGGCATGGCACCCGAGGCCATCCCCTTCATCATCTTCTGCATCTCCTTGAACTGCTTGAGCAGCGCATTGACGTCCTGAATCGTGGTGCCCGATCCCCGCGCCACCCGAGACCGCGCTGGAACCGTCCAGGGTCGAGGTGTCGTTGCGCTCGCCCGGCGTCATGGAGCACACGATGGCCTCGACCTTGGCCACCTCGCCGTCGTCGATCTGCCCTGCCGCCTGGCGCATCTCCTTGGACATGCCCGGCATGAGTCGCATGAGGCCGCCCAGCGAGCCCATCTTCTTCACCTGGCGCAGCTGCGAGAGGAAGTCCTCCAAGGTGAACTGGCCCTGCATGAGGCGGCCGGCGCTCTTCGCCACCTCGTCGGTGTCCATGGTGCGCTCGGCCTGCTCGATCAGGCTGAGCACGTCTCCCATGCCGAGGATCCGGTCCGCCATGCGGTCGGGGTGGAACAGGTCGAAGTCCTCGAGACGCTCGCCCGTGCTGGCGAACGCGATCGGCCTGCCCACCACACCCTTGACCGACAATGCGGCGCCGCCGCGGGCGTCGCCGTCGAGCTTGGTCAGGATGACGCCGCTCAATTCGAGCGCGTCGTGGAACGCCTTGGCGGTGGCGACGGCGTCCTGGCCGATCATCGCGTCGATCACCAAGAACGTGTAGTGCGGCTGCGTCGCCGTCGAGATGTCCCTGATCTGCTCCATGAGCTCGGCGTCGATCGTGAGGCGGCCCGCGGTGTCGATGATGCAGATGTCCCTGCCGAGCCGCCGCGCCTCTTCCACCCCGGCCCGCGCGCAGCGGACGGGATCGGTCGGCTCCGAGAAGACCGTGACGCCCGCCTGCTCGCCGAGCACACGCAGCTGCTCGACGGCCGCGGGTCGTTGCAGGTCGGCGCCCACGAGGAGCGGGTTGCGGCCCTGCTGCTTCCACCAGCGGGCGAGCTTCGCCGAGTTGGTCGTCTTACCCGACCCCTGGAGGCCCGCCATGAGCACGACCGTCGGTGGTCTCGACGCATAGGAGAGCTTGAGGGTCTCGCCGCCGAGGACCCCGATCAGCTCCTCGTGCACGGCCCTTATGACCTGCTGGCCCGGCGTCAGGCTCTTCGACAGCGCCTCGGTGCTGACCCGCAACCGGATGCCGTCGCAGAAACGGCGGGCTACGCCCAGCTCGACGTCGGCCTCGAGCAACGCGGTGCGGATCTCCTTGAGCGCCTCGTCGAGGTCCTCGTCGCTGATGCGCCCCTTGCCGCGCAGGCGGATGGAGATCCGCTCGAGGCGGTCGGAGAGGGCGTCGAACATGGGGTCTCAGGTTAGTGGGGACGTGCATCGGGTCCGCGGCGCACACCGGCGAGGCGGCGCACACCGGGGAGGCACACCGGGACGCATCGGGTGGCCGAAACCCGTCGCGTGTCCCCGTACGCTCCGGGGGATGGGCGTCCGCTCCCCTGACCTGCACTACGTGCCCTACGCCGAGCTTGCCGGCGGCACGCCCAACGTCGTGGTGGACGGCTCGCCCACCGACGGCACGCTGCTCTGCTTGTCCCATTGGCCGGGCATCGGGAGCCCGGCCCGCTTCGCGGCGGATCTCTCCGCCGAGATGGCCTTTTTGTACCTCGAGGCGTTCGACCACCACCCCGGCGCTGAGGCGGTGTCTAACAACCACTTCGACCAGGACGGGCTGGTGGGCGTGTTCGCACTCGCGTCGCCGGCCGATGCGCTGGCGCGGCGAGCGCTGCTGGTCGAGGTGGCCCGGGCCGGCGACTTCGCAGACACCTCGTCCGTCGACGCCGCACGCATCTCCATGGTGCTCTCCGCGTACGCCGACCCCGAGCGCAGCCCGCTCGGCAGCCTGCCCGACGACGGCGACGCACTGACCGCGTTGCTCTACGGCGAGCTGACGGACCGGTTGCCGGAGGTGTGCGACCGGATCGAGCGGTACCGCGCCGTGTGGGGTGACGAGGACGCCACGCTCTCGGCGAGTCAGGCTGCACTCGCCTCGGGAGCGGTGACCATCAGCGAGGTACCCGACCTCGATCTCGCCGTCATTGACGTCGCCCCGACCGCACCCGAGGGCGGCGGCCACCGTTTCGGCGGCCAGTGGGTCTCGGGCCTGCACCCCATCGCCGTGCACGGCGCCACCCAGCGCGGCACGCTCTTGACGCGACGCGGTGCGCGGTACGAACTCGCCTATCGCTACGAGAGCTGGGTGCAATTCCGCTCTCGAGCGGTGCGGGCCAGGGTCGACCTCGCCCCGCTGGCCGAGCGGCTGAACGAGGCGGAGACCGCAGCGGGCGGCGACGCCGCATGGGTGGCCGCGGACGCCTCGGCCCTCACGCCCACGCTCGCACCGGCGGCGCAGGCCGAGAGCGCGCTGGCGCCCGCCGTCGTGCGCCAGCTGGTCGAGGACTACCTGCGCGCCGCAGCGCCGGCGTGGGACCCCTACCGGATCACCCGCTGAGAGCGACTGGGCCTGCGATCCGCCGCGCGCGGCCCGGCTCCGCCGTGGGCCCCCGGGGCGCCTGCCGCCGGACGGCGACAGTGAACAGCTACCGTCTCGGCTCGTGCTCCACCCCCATACGCGCGCCTGGGCGTTGGCGGCCACGTTCATGGCCGGAGCATTCGTGCTCGCTGCCTGCAGCTCGTCGCCGACATCGTCGACGGGCGCGACCAGCACCACGCACGCCACCAGCGGCGGCGCGTCCGCCACCTCCACCACTGCACCGGGCGGCGGTGCCCTCATCGCCATCGCGCCGATCCCGGCCGCCGACCGCTCCCCCGCCGGCACCTCCGGCACGGCGCCGACGGTCACCCTGCCCGCCGGCGCGCCGCCGACCTCGCTCGAGAGCGCGGACCTCATCGTGGGCACGGGAGCGATCGCCGAGCCTCGCGACAGCATCACCGTCCAGTACGTCCTGGCGACGTACTCCTCGCGGAAAGTGGTCCAGTCCTCGTGGACCAGCCAGCCCTTCACGTTCACGCTTGGCGCCGCAGAGGTGATCCCGGGCTGGGACAAAGGCGTGGTCGGCATGAAGGTCGGCGGCCGGCGCGAGCTGATCATCCCGCCGAGTCTCGGCTACAAGGACACCTCCCCGGGCCCGGGCATCGCGCCCAACGACACCCTTGTCTTCGTCGTCGACCTCATCACGATCAACTAGTCAGAAGGGCACGCGTGGAGATCGCCACCCACATTGAGGCGCTGCGCCACGAAGGGGAGCTCATGGCGGCCGCCACCGCGGTGGCCGACGCGGACGCAGCGGTGCCGACGTGCCCGGACTGGTGCGTGCGCGACCTGGTGCGCCACACGGGTGGGGTGCACCGCTGGGCCACCGGCTACGTGGCCGACGCCCGCACGGAAGTCTGGAGCGTCGACCTCGACGTCGTGGTCGGCTCCTGGCCCGAGGACAGCGCGCTGGCCTCGTGGCTGCGCGACGGCTGCACCACGCTGGCCACCGCGCTCGAGACTGCGCCGCCCGACCTCGACTGTTGGACCTTCCTCCCTGCACCGTCGCCCCTCGCCATGTGGGCGCGCCGGCAGGCCCACGAGACGGCCATCCACCGCGTGGACGCGGAGCTGGCCGCGGGCCTCGCTCGAAGCCCCTTCACGACAGACTTCGCCGCCGACGGTGCCGACGAGCTGTTGACGTGCTTCGTCCCGCGCCGCTCCACCTCCTTGGGCGCCGAGTCGCCGACGACGATGGGCGTCGCCTGCACCGACGCCGGCGCGTCGTGGACACTTCGGATCGACGGAGACGGCGTGACGACGACCGCCGGCCACGAAGGCGAGCGGTCGAGCGGCCGCGAGGCGGCATGCACGGTGCGCGGTGCGGCCGCGGACCTCTACCTCGCCTTGTGGAACCGGCCCGGCGCCGATGCGCTCTCCATTGAGGGTGATCGCGCCGTGCTCGATCTGTTCGGTGAGTCCGTGCAGGTTCGCTGGACCTGACGTCAGGCGGTCGCGGCTGCGAGCGCCTGCGCGCCGAGCTCGGGCATGCGGCGGCGCCCGAACAGCCAGTAGGCGGCAGAGCCCGTCGTGTTGAGGCTCGCGGCCACCCGCCAGAAACGCTTGGAGCCCCGGACCGCGACGTCAGGGCGCCGGCGCAGGTCGCGGATCGTGAATCGCAGGACGACCAGGTGCACGATCAGCGTGATCGTCAGCACCCGCACTTGTCGCTCGGTCATAGGGTCTCCCCTCGTTTCGTGAACGACACGGACGCCGCCAGCGTGCGCCCAACGGCGTTCCGTGGGCCTTTGCTCAATCAGTGCCGAGGAGGGCGTCGACGAACTCGTCGGGGTCGAAATCGACGAGGTCGTCGGGTCCTTCACCCAGCCCGACCAGTTTGACCGGTATGCCCAGGTCGCGCTGTACGGCGACGACGATCCCACCCTTGGCCGTCCCGTCCAGCTTGGTCAACACGATGCCGGTCACCTCGACAGCCTCGGTGAACTGGCGGGCCTGCACGAGCGCGTTCTGCCCGGTGGTGGCGTCGAGGACCAGGAGGACTTCGGTCACGTTGCCGGGGTCGCGGTCGGCCACCCGGCGAATCTTCTTCAGCTCCTCGACCAGGTTGACCTTGGTATGCAGGCGTCCTGCCGTGTCCGCGAGGACGAGATCGTTGCCCCGGGCGACCGCCCGCTGCACCGCGTCGAAGACGATGGCGCTGGGGTCGCCACCCTCGGCGCCCCGCACGATGTCGGTCCCCGTGCGCTCCGCCCACAACGCGAGCTGGTCCGCGGCCGCGGCGCGGAAGGTGTCCCCCGCCGCGAGCAGGACCGAACGGCCGGCCGCCGCCTGGCGCCCGGCGAGCTTGCCGATCGTCGTCGTCTTGCCCACTCCGTTGACCCCGACCACCAGCCACACGTCAGGGGATCCCGCGGCACCGTCGAAGCGCAGCGCCCGCGACCCGATCGTCTTGAGCAGCTCGCGGATGGAGCGGCCGAGCGCCTCAATCAGGTCGTCGCCGCCGCGGATCTCCTTGGCTTCGACCTTGGCGCGCAGGTCGTCGAGGAGCGCGGTGGCCGTCGTCACGCCGACGTCGGCCCGGATGAGCGCCTCTTCCAACGAGTCCCACGTCTCGGGATCGATCCGGCCCGACCGCAAGGCCGAGACCGCGCCGCTGAAGAGGCCCCGGACGCCCCCGAGCCGGCTGCGGTAGGTCGCAGGGGGGGCTTCGGGCTCGGCCGGGGGTGCCGCCGCAGGCGCCGGTTCGGGTGGCGCCGCCGGTTCCGGCTCGAGGGGCGGCGCGCGCTCGGCAGTCGGCACGAGGGCGCGCGCGGCAGCGGGAGGCGCCTCGGTGGTGGCCGGCGGTGGCGCCGGCGCGGCCGCCCGTGCGGGGGCCTCGGCGGTTCCTCCGCCCCCACGCCGACGTGACCTGGTGCGAGCGATCGTGCCAGCAGCGACGGCGAGAACCGCCACGACGACGGCGATCGTGATGTAGACGCCGATCACGACAGTGGCTCTTCGTCCTCGTCCTCAGCCACCGTCGCAGACGCCTCTTTTGCTTCGGCCGCCGCGACCGCCGCCTGCTCCTCGGCGTAGGTCATCTCGGGGTACTGCTCCTCGTCCTGACGCGAATCCTTCCGGGTCCGGGAGACGGCCACGACCCCGGCGATCACGCACAGGAGGGCCACCACGACGAACACCCCGACCAGCGTGCCGGTCACGCCGGCGACGGCTCCTTCGCCACCTTCTGGCTGACGACCTGCGAGGAACCACCGGGCGCCATGGTCACGCCATAGAGCGCGTCGCCGGTCTCCATGGTGCGTTTCTGGTGGCTGACGATCAGGAGCTGTGCCTCGTCTCTGAACTCGTGCACCAGTGCCAAGAATCGGCTGAGGTTCACGTCGTCGAGTGCAGCCTCGACCTCGTCCATCATGTAGAAGGGCGACGGCCGGCTCCGGAAGACGGCGAAGAGGAAGGCGAGCGCCGCCATGGAACGCTCGCCCCCCGACAACAACGACACACGGCGAACGTTGCGGCCGGCGGGCCGCACCTCGATCTCGACGCCGGTGTTCAAGAGGTCGTCGGGGTCGACCAGCATCAAGCGCCCGGTGCCGCCGGGGAACAGCATGGAGATGAGCGCGGAGAAATGTTCGTTGACGTCGGCCGCGGCCGCCGCGAACGAGGTCATGATTTCCTGGTCCAACGTGCGCACGACCTCGTGCAGCTCGCGGCGCGCCCCGCGCACGTCGTCCACTTGGGCCTCGAGCTCCTTGTGCCGCTCCTCGAGCACCGACAGCTCCTCGAGCGCCAGCGGGTTCACCGGCCCGAGTGCGGCCAGCTTGCGCTCGAGCTCCTCCGCGTGCTGCGTCAGCGTCGTGTGGTCCGGGACCTCGGGTTCGGGAAGGCCGGCCAGCTCGTCGGGCGTGGCGCTCAGGTCCCGCGCGATGTGCTCGTGCAGCGTCTCGGTCCGCAGGTCGACCTCGTTCACCTCGAGGTCGAGGGCGCGGGTGCGGTTGCGCACCGCATCGAGGCGCTGATCGGTCGTGTGGCGGTCTTGGCGCAGCTGCTCGAGGCGCTCGCCGCCGGCGCGCACCGCGTCCACCTGGTCCTGGTAGTCGTGGCGCAGCGACTCGAAGATGCCGTCGAGACGGGTGTGCTCGTCCTGGACGACGGCTTCGAGACGGGCCAGCGCCGCCCCTTCAGCCTCCAGTCGTTGTCGCCGTGTGGCCGCAGTAGCGCGCTCTTCGGCGTGGCCGGCCAGGCGCCGCTCCACCTCGGCGTGGCGCTCGGACAGCACGCGCCGGCGTTCGGCCACACCCGCCACCCGGACCTCGACCTCCTGGTGCCGCCCGGCCAGATGCGCCCGGTGCTCTTCGAGCTCCCGCCACGCCTCGAGCGCCTCGTGCAGGTCCGGTACCGCACCGGCCAGCTGCGCCTGCTCCTCGGTGACGTCGGCCAGGCGCTGTTGCGCGGCTACGACACCGCCGCGCGCTTCTTCGAGTTCGCCCTGCACGCGGTGCTGCTCATCGCCCGATCGCTCCGTGTCGATGCGCGCCGCCTCGACGGCGGCGTCGTGGCGATCGGCCGCCCGCTCGGCCGCGGCACGCGCGTCGCGGGCTCGGGACAACACGATGCGGGCCTCGGAGAGGTGCGCCCGGGCCAGCTCGGCGGCGGCCGCCGCCTCCTCCGCCCGAGCCCGCGCATCCTCGACGGCGGCCGCGGTCACGACGCCAGAGCTCGTGCGCACACGCCAGCCGCTCGAGGCAAAACGGTCACCGTCCGTCGTCACCACGATCAGGTCGTCGCGGGCGAGCGAGAGATCGATCGCCTCCTCCAGGCCGTCGACGCGCACGGCCCGCCCGATCAGCGTGTCGAGCACCGACTCCGCCACGGTGCCGCCCCGGCGCGCCCGGACGTGGCGGCGGACCGGCTCGGCGCTGCTGCCGCGGTGGTAACTCGCCCACGTCAGCCGACGACTGGCGCGGGCGCGAGAACAGCGCCCGTGACGCCACGCTCGCGCAGCCTCGACAGCGCCGCTTGCGCGGACCGCCGCCCATCGACGACGACGGCCGCGACGCCGGCACCCGCGGCCGCCTCGAAGGCGGCGTCCCACCCCTCGTCGATCTCGACCAGGTCCACCAGCGAGCCGACAACCCCGTCGACGTCGCGCAACAGCTCGCGTCCACCGGCGCCTTGGAGGTCCGACAGCGCACGCTCCAACGCCTCGGCGCGGGCGGCACCACGGTGGCGCGCCTCTTCCGCGTCATCGGCTGCGGCCTGGGCCACTTCGGCCTCGCGTACCGCTGCCGCGAGCTCGGTGGCGCGGGCGGCGAGGGCGGCGTGGAGGCCTTCTGTGACCTGCTCGAGCTCGCCCGACGGTGCTGGCCAACAGGTCGGCGCGGACTGCCGCCCCCGCGACCCGCTCTTCGAGCGAGGACACCCGGGCGACCAGTGCGTCGAGATCCTGCTGCTCGCGGACGGCGGCCCGCGAGACGAGGTCGGTGCGGGCGCGCACACGGGCGATGGCCTGATCGGGCGCCTCGCCCCCCAGCACGCCGGCCCAGCGCTCACGCAGGGATGCTTCCTCGTCCACCAGCGTGGTCTGTGCGAGGGCCAGCTCCTCGCGTTCGGGCGCGCCCCCGCTGCCTCTTCGGCCTCGGCGACGGCCAGTTCGGTGGCGAGGCGCGGCAGCTTCTGCCTCCAGCGTCGACACCACGTCGACATCGGCGGCGGCGTCCAGCGCCGCCACGACGCCTCGTCCGCGCTCACGCAGGACGCCAGAGAGGCCCCGGGCCCGCTCCACCAGCCCCTGCACCCGGCCGAGCGCGTTGGCCAGGTCCTCCTCCCGCCGCGACGACAGCTCGGCGGTCGTGCTCGAGGCTTCGGCGTCGAGCTGCTCGAGGGTCTCGTGCAGCTCGCGCTCCTCGTCGCGACACACGGTCAGGCCGCTGGCCGCCGCCCGCCGGCGGGCCACCAGGTCGGCCAGCTCCGCGCCGGCCAGATAGCGGCGCACCGCGAGGAGCTCGGCTCCGACGGCATCGTGCGAACGCGCGGCCGCGGCCTGGCGCTCGAGGGGCCTGATCTGGCGTCGCACCTCGCGCACGAGATCGCCCAGGCGCTCGAGGTTCTCGGCGGTGGCGGCCAGACGTCGTTCGGCCCGCTCGCGGCGCCGGCGGTGCTTGAGCACACCGGCCGCCTCCTCAATGATCGCCCGGCGGTCCTCGGGCCGGGCGTTGAGCACGGTGTCGAGCTGGCCCTGCCCGATGATCATGTGCTGCTGGCGACCCACGCCCGAGTCGCTCAGCAGCTCTTGGATGTCGAGCAGGCGGCAGGGCGCCCCGTTGATGGCGTACTCGCTGTCTCCCGAGCGGAAGAGCGTGCGCGTGATCGTCACCTCGGAGAGGTCGAGAGGCAGCTTGCCCGACGCGTTGTCGATGGTGAGCGAAACCTCGGCCCGCCCCAGCTGGGGGCGCGACGAGGTGCCGGCGAAGATGACGTCCTCCATTTTGGCGGACCGCAGCGAGCGTGGACCCTGGGCGCCGAGCACCCAGGTGACGGCGTCGACGACATTGGACTTGCCGCTCCCGTTCGGGCCGACGACCACGGTGATGCCGGGCTCGAACTCCAGCACGGTCGGGTCCGCGAACGACTTGAACCCCTTCATGCTGAGCGACTTCAAGAACATCGGGGCGACCCTACCGGCTGCCTGCGAGGTGCGTGGGGACTTCGGAACCCTTCCCACGAGGCCCGCGGCGAGCGTCCGGGCGGGGGTCTCCGCGGCGGTCGCCGCGGGTGTCTCTTCGAGGGTCCCGGCGACGGTCGCTCACACCTGGCGAGGACGGCGGACCTAGACCTGGCAGTGCTCGCAGAAGAAGGTGGAGCGGCCGCCGGCCTTGACCCGGACGATCAGGTTGCGACACCGCCGGCACGGCTGGCCCTCCCGGTCGTAGACCTGGTGCGAGCCCTGGAAGTCGCCGATCTCGCCGAAGAGGTCCCGGTACTGCTCGTCGGCCAGCGACGAGCCGCGGTGCTTGATCGCGTCGGCCAGCGTCTCGACGATGGCCCGATACAGCCGTCGCACCTCGGTCGCGGTCAGCGAGTCGGCCCGGCGGTCGTAGCGCAGGCCGGCCTGGTAGAGCATCTCGTCGGAGTAGAGGTTCCCGATGCCGGCGGTGAAGCTCTGGTCCATCAAAAGGGCCTTGATCCCGCCCGTGTGCTGGTGCAACAACACGCCGAAGCGGTCCCAGCTCATCAGGTCTTCGATCGGGTCGAAGCCCAGGTGGGCCAGCTCCGGGACCGCCTTGCGGATGGCCGCCCCGTCACCGCCGGCCGTGCCCGACACCGGGGAGAGCGGCGTGCCGTCGGCCTTGAGCGGCGGCGTGGACACGAACAGCTCGCCGAAGGTGCGGGGATCGACGTAGCGCAGCTCGCCGCCCTGGGTGAAGGTGATCACGACGTGGGTGTGCTTGGGCTTGGGGTCCTTCACCGACTTGACCCGGAGCAGCTGGCCGCTCATGCCGAGGTGCACCACGAGGGTGTCGCCGCTGTCGAGGGTCAAGAGCAGGTACTTGCCCAGCCGCCCGACCGACTTGATGGTCCGCCCTTCGAGCAAGGCCCGGAAGTGCTTGGCCGACGGATGCCGGCGCACCGAGCGGCCGTTGGCCACCGAGACGGCCTTTATCTTTCGCCCCACCACCTCGCGCGCGAGGTCCTGGCGCAGTGTTTCGACTTCGGGCAATTCAGGCACCGTTGAGCTCCTCCCAGGCGGCCCGGGCCGCTTCCTGCTCGGCGTCCTTTTTGGAACGCCCCTCGCCGGTACCCCACATGGTCCCGCCCAAGAACACCGTGGCCACATATGCCCGGTCGTGGTCGGGGCCCGAGCCCTCCACGACATAACGCGGAGTCCCCTCCCCGTCGCGCACCGCCCGCTCCTGGAGCCGGCTCTTGTGGTCGAAGTCGTCGGGCTCCTCGCCGGCCCGGGCGATGGCATCCCCGAGCTCGCGCAGGACGAGCGTCTGGACGGCCTCCCAGCCCGCGTCGAGGTAGACGGCGCCGAGGACGGCCTCGAAGGCGTCGGCGAGGATGGAGGCCTTGGACCGGCCCCCGGAACCCTCTTCGCCCCGCCCGAGCAGGAGCACCTCACCCACACCGAGGCGCCCGGCGACCTGGGCCAGCACACGGGCGTTGACCACGGCCGAGCGGACCTTGGCCAGCTTCCCCTCGGGGAACTCGGGGTAGCGGTCGTAGGTGTAGCGCGCGACGACCAACCCGAGGACGGCATCGCCCAGGAACTCGAGCCGCTCGTTGGAGGGCGCGCCACCGTCTTGCTCCCCGCACCAGCTCCGGTGCGCGAGGGCGTGCTGAAGGAGGCTCAGGTCGCCGAAGGTGTGGCCAAGTCGTTCGGCCAGTGCGGCCGCACCCTCAGCGCCGGCCTCAACCCGCCTCGAGCTTGGCGTAGACGTAGTCAACAGCGTCCCGGACCGTGCGCAGGTCCTCTAGGTCCTCGTCGTCGATGCGAAACCCGACGGTCCGCTCCCCCAGCTCCTCTTCGAGGGCTTCAACGAGCTCAATCAGGGCCAAGGAGTCCGCATCGAGGTCCTCCGCGAAGGAGGCACCCTCGGTGATCGACGACGGGTCGGTCTCCAAGATGTCGGCCAGCTGATCCCGGATCAGCTCGAACACCCCGTTGCGGTCAAGAGGGCCCTGCTTGCTGTGGGTTTCGGCTGGCACGCGCCCCAGTGTAGGTCTTCAGGGGTCCGAACCGCCCGTTTGTGGGGTCTGAACTGGGATTTTACGGATTCTCGCCGGAACGCACCGCCACCGCGACCTGGTCCACGAGGCCCCTGGTGGCGCACTCGTGCGCGACGAGGACGGCGTTCATCATGGCGGTTGCGTTGGAGGACCCGTGGCTGATCACACAGACGCCGTTGGTCCCGAGCAACATGGCGCCACCCGTGTTCTCGGGCTCGAACTGGGCGGCCAAGGGCAGCAGGTGCGGGAGCAGGACCGACGACGCCTCCCTGGTGGCCTCGTCGGTGCCGAAGACCCCGAGCATCGTGTCGAAGAGGAAGCGCAGCGAGCCCTCAAGGGTCTTGAGCGTCACGTTCCCGGTGAAGCCGTCGGTGACGATCACGTCGGCCGGCGAGGGCAGGAGGTCCCGCCCCTCGAGGTTGCCGACGAACTCGAAGCCTTTCTCCGCCACCAGCAGGGCATGTGTCTCCTTGACGAGCGGGGTGCCCTTGGAGGCCTCCTCGCCGATCGAGAGGAGGCCGACGCTGGGTGTGGCGCCGGGACCGTCGGACCCGGCGCCGAAGCGGGCGGCCACGTAGGCCGCGCCCATCTGGGCGAACTGGACGAGCATCTGGGGTGTGCACTCGGTGTTGGCGCCGGCGTCCGCCAGCACGGCCGGCGTCCGCCCGAGGCGCGGGATCGGCGTCGCGATGCACGGCCGCGCCACACCGGGGAGTCGGCCCATGCGCAAGAGCGCGGCAGCCATGGTCGCCCCGGTGTTGCCGGCCGACACCATGGCCGAGGCCTTGGCGTCGCGCACGAGCTCGGCGGCGCGCACGAGGGAGGAGTCCTTCTTGCGGCGCACCCCGGCGGCGGGGTCCTCGTCCATGGCGATGACCTCGGTGCAGCCGATCAGGTCGAGTCCCTTGGTGTCACCGACCTGGTCGGGCGGGCCAACCAAGACGACCCGGACGCCGTGCTCCTCGGCGGCGCGGCGCGCGCCCTCGACGATGTCGGCGGGGGCCTTGTCGCCACCCATCGCGTCGACGGCGACGGGGAGGGTGGCCAGTATCTCGGGCGCCGGGCGCTCGCCCCGGCGGCTCAAGTCAGTCGACCTCGACCGCTTGGCGCCCCTTGTACCAGCCGCAGCTGGGGCAGACGACGTGCGGCGTCTTGGACGCCTGGCAGTGCGGGCAGACGCTGCGAGGCGGCCGCCCCAGACGCCACGCCGCAGCCTGGTGGCTGCGACCCTTCGCCTTGGACTTCTTCTTCTTCGGGACAGCCATGGACGGTCTCCAACGATCGATTCTGAGGACGCCGTCGGGGGCTGGCGAAAACGATGCAAGCCCTCCGGGACCGGCTACCGGAGCACGTCGAGGTTAGCCCACCGGGGATCCCGAGGGGCAACGCAGCCACAGTCGCCCTCATTGCGGTTCGCTCCGCACTGGGGGCAGAGGCCGGCGCAGTCCTCCCGGCACAGGGGCGCCATGGGCAACTCGAGCACGATGGTGTCGCGCGCGAGAGGGCCGAGGTCGATGTCGTCGTCGGAGATCGGGTAGAGCTCGTCGTCCGAATGGCCCGCCAGGGGTTCGTCGGCGAAGCGCTCGTGGACACCGATCTGCAGCTCGCCCGACACCGGCTCGGCGCAGCGGCGGCAGATGCCGACCCACGGGGCGCTGACGGTGCCCTCCACCTCGATCCCACCCTCGAAGGGGTGCAGGGTCACGTCGACCTCGGCCTCGGCGCCGGCGGGCACCACACTGCGGCCCGGGTCGACGCCCGCCTCGTCCAGGGGGCCGGCGAGTGCGACCTCGCCGTGGCGCACCTCGTGGGCGGAGCGGCCCGAATGACGCAACCGGGCCACGTGCACGACGAAGGGATTGGCCACGCTCATCAAGATTGGTCCTGGTCGAAGAAGCCGTCCTCCTCGGCACCGGCTCCGTCGTCGTCCTGGGCCGCCTCCACGAGGGGTGCGGCCAGCTTGGCCCGTCCGGCCTGGACCGTGCGGGTCAGCCGGTCGAGCACGATCTCCATCCCGGCCAGTTTGGTATCCACGAAGTCCTCGGCCTGGTGGCGGAGCGCCCGCGCTTCCTCGTTGGCGTCGTCGAGGATGCGCTGGGCCACGGCGTTCGCCTGGCGCACGATCTCGGTGCGCTGCACCATGTGCTCGGCCTGGGCGCGCACCTCGTCCATAAGCGCCGTGGCATCGCGGGTGCGCTCGGCCATGAACTCCTCGCGCTCGCGCAGGAGCCAACGCGCCTGGCGCAGCTCCTCGGGCAGGCACTCGAGTGCGGACTGCACCAGTGAGGTCACCTCCTCGCGCGACACCATGACCGACGAGGACAACGGCATGGACTTGGCCACCGCCAACAGATCGAGCAGCTGCTGGAGGATCGACTCGACGCCGACCTCCTCGACCGGCGGGTCCTCCTCCAAGGGGAGGAACTGGTCGCTCATCGCTCGACCGCCTCGTCCCAGCGCTTCTTCTCCTCGTATTTGGCCTGGAGCGCCTCGGCCACGGGCTTGGGCACGAAGGCCGACACGTCACCGCCGAAGCGCCAGACCTCTCGCACCAGCTTCGACGCCACGAACGACCACTCGGGACTGGTGGGGATGAAGATGGTCTCGACGCCCGAGAGGTGTTTGTTCATCTGGGCCATCTGCATCTCGGCCTCGAAGTCCGAGACGGCCCGCAGGCCGCGCACGATCGCCGTCGCGCCGACGTCACGCGCGACGTAGACGAGCAAGGTCGAGACCGAGACGATGCGCACCGACGGGATGTGCGCCACCACCTCTTCGAGCATGGCCTGGCGCTCCTCGAGGTCGAAGAGCGGCGAGCCCTTCTGCGGATTGCGCAGCGCGGCCACCACGACCTCGTCGAAGAGCTTGCTCGCCCGCTCGACGATCTCCACATGGCCGTTGTGGATCGGGTCGAAGGAGCCCGGGAAGAGACCGACCTTCACGAGGCGGTCCCGCTGCGCTGTGCCACGGTCACGAGCGTACCGCCGTACCGTCGCTCTCTGATGACCACCCAGTCCTCCGTGAGGGGGATCGGCGCCGACGATTCCATCACGACGAGGCCGGCGCGCAGCGCATGCAGCAGCGCGGGCCAGTCGTCGAAGTCATAGGGCGGGTCGCACAGGGCGAGGTCGAATCCGTGGCCGGCCCGGGGCAGTTCTAACCACCCGGGCAAGGCGGCCCGCACCACGGTGACGGTCTCGGTGTCGAGGCCGACGGCGCGCAGGTTCTGGCGGACCGCGGCGAGGGCGTCGGCGTCCTGGTCGACGAAGGTCGCCGACGCGGCACCCCGCGACAGCGCCTCGAGCCCGAGGGCGCCGCTCCCGCAGAAAAGGTCCACCACGTGCAGCCCTTCGACCCCACCGTGCGAGCCCAAGATGTCGAAGATCGACTCGCGCACCCGGTCCGAGGTCGGCCGCACCGACCGGGGCAGCTTGGCGGCCAGGCGGCGCCCGCGGCTCTGGCCCCCGATGACCCGCATCCGTCCACCCTACGGGGGAGGGCCCGGGCGACCGGGCGGGTCGGCCCCGCTCCGGGCCGGCGTCGAAGGCCGGCGTCGAAGGCCGGCGTCGAAGGACACTCAGCTCTTGAAGAGGTATTCCCCCTCGTCTTCGCTCATCAGCACCTTGACCTCCTCGGCCAGGCCGGGGTGCGCAGTGAGGTGCGGGTCCTCGGCGACCAGCACGTCGGCGACGCGGCGCGCCTCGGTGAGCAGCGCGAGATCTCCCGGGTCGGTCAGCGAGGCCAGGCGCAGGTCGCTCTGCCCCTTCTGGCGCGCCCCGAAGAGCGTGCCCTCACCGCGCACCCGCAGGTCGGCCTCGGCGAGGGCGAACCCGTCGGTCGAGCCCGCCACCGCGGTGAGGCGCTCGTTCCCCTCCTCGCCGCCGAGGAGGTAACACCAGCTCGGGGTGCCGCCCCGGCCCACCCGGCCGCGCAGCTGATGCAGCTGGGCGATGCCGAAGCGATCCGCGCTCTCGACGACCATCACCGTCGCCTCCGGCACGTCCACGCCCACTTCGATCACGGTGGTCGCGACGAGGACCTGGAGCTCGCCCGCCCGGAAATGGCCCATCACCTCCTCACGGGCCGCCGGCGCCATCTGCCCGTGCAAGAGCCCGACCCGGAGCCCGGCCAGTTCGCCCGCGGACAGGCGTTCGTACTCCTCGGTGGCCGACTTGGCCTCGACCCGGAGGGACTCGCTGACCAGCGGGCAGACGACGAAGGCCCGGTGACCGGCGGCCACCTCCTCGTGCACCTTGGCCCAGGCCCGCTTCTCGCCGCGGTGACCGGAACCTGGCAGCCACTCGGTCGTGACGGGAAGGCGGCCCGGAGGGAGCTCGTCGAGGGTCGTGAGGTCGAGGTCGCCGAAGATCACCATGGCAGCCGTGCGAGGGATGGGTGTCGCCGTCATGACCAGGAGGTCGGGATCGCCGTCGGCACCTTTGGCGCGCAAGGTCGCCCGCTGCTCCACTCCGAAGCGGTGCTGCTCGTCGATCACCACACACCCGAGCGAGGCGAACGTGACCTCCGCGGTGAGCAAGGCGTGCGTGCCCACGACGATGTCGACCTCCCCCGCGGCGAGGCCCTCGAGCACCGCGCCGCGCGCCTTGCCCTTGACCCGGCTGGTGAGCAGCTCCACCCGGACCTCGCCGCCTGCCATGCCTCCCGGGCCCTCGAGGTCGCCGAGCAGCGCGCGCACCGCGGCGATGTGCTGTTCGGCCAGCACCTCGGTCGGCACCATCAGCGCGCCTTGGTGCCCGCTCTGCACCGCGGCGAGCAGCGCCGCCAGTGCCACGACCGTTTTGCCCGACCCCACGTCGCCCTGAAGCAATCGGTGCATGGGGAACGGGCCCGCCATGTCGGCCACGATCACGGCGAGGGCGCGGCGCTGGGCGGTCGTCAACTCGTAGGGCAGCGCAGCCAAGAAGCGCGCCATCAACGTGTCGGCCACGCCACCGGTGACCTCGCGTGGTGACACGTCGTGATGCAGGGCGCGGGCGTTCACCTCGAAGGCGCGGCGCCGCAGCACCAGGGCGAGCTGGGTGCGGAAGAGCTCGTCGAAGACGAGCCGGCGCCGGGCGGCGTCCTTGTCCTCGAATGACTCGGGCCGGTGAATCGCTGCGAACGCCTCGGTGCGGCCCCACAACTCGAGCGCGGCGCGCCACTCGGCGGGGAGCGGGTCGGCGAATTCGCCGGCGCGCTCGAGCGCTTCGGCGACGAAGGTGCCGATCTCCCAGCTCGTCAACCCCACCTTGGCCGAGGCGGGGTACACGGGGAGGATGCGCAGCGTGCGCCGCCCGGCGTCACGCCGGCGACCACGTCCACCACCGGGTTGGCCATCTGGCGGGTGCCCCGGTACTCGGTCACCTTCCCGAAGAAGATCGCCTCGGTGCCGGCTTCGAGCTGCTTGGCCCGCCAGGGCTGGTTGAAGAAGACGATCTTGAGCCGGCCCGTGTCGTCGCGCACCACGACGTCGACCACGGCTCGACCCGTCCGGGCCCGGCGGGCGTGCGCCGACTGGACGGCGGCGAGCACCGCCGCCTCGTCGCCGACCACGAGATCGGACACGTCGGCCTGGCGCGTGCGGTCGATGTAGCGCCGCGGGTAGGTCGTGAGCAGATCGAGCACGGACTCAATGCCGAGCTCCGCCAGCATGGCGGTGCGCCGCTCCGACACCCCGCGAGCCGCGACACGTCGATGTCGCGCAGCGCACTGAGAGTGCGGCCGCTACTCAATCCCCAGCAGGTACGGGTAGAGGGGCTGGTCGCCCTGGTGCACCTCCAGCGCGACGTCGGGGTGCTCCTCGGAGAGCCACTCCTCGATCCGTCTCGTGTCGGCCTTGCGCGCGCCCTCGCCTTCAATGAGCGTCACGAGCTCGTGGGCGGGCTCGAGCAGGCGGTCGAGGAGGATCCTCGTGCACAGGACCACGTTGTCGGCGACGGCCACCACACCGTCTCGCGAGACCCCGATGTAGTCGCCCTCGTGCACTTCGCCGGCGTCGGTCACCGAGTCGCGGCACGGCGTGGGTCACCTCGGCGGGGACCACTCGTGCCGCCGAGGTCGCCATCGACTCGCTGTTCGTGGCGGCGTCGGCCGCGGGGTCGTACGCCAGCAAGGCGGCGAAGCCCTCGACGATCGAACCGGTCGCGACGACGTGTACCGTCTTGCCGCTGAGCGAGTCGACCTGCTCGGCCACCGGCTCAATGTTCTTGTTGTTGGGCAGGATCACCACCTCGGCGGAACCGACCGACTCGACGGCCTTGACGAGGTCGGCCGTCGCCGGGTTCATCGTCTGGCCCCCGACCACGAGGTGGTGCACGCCGAGCGAACGGAAGATCCGCCCGATGCCGTCGCCGGAGACGACCGCGACCACGCTCGTCGTGGGCGGCGGTCCCGCACCCTCCACGCTCGGCCCCGCGCCCGGCGCGCCGACGCTCTCGCGGACCCAGCGCTCTTCTTCGACCTGCTCGTCGAGGTCGGTCACCCGGATGCGCGACGGCCGTCCGGCGTCCACGCCCGCCTCAATGGCCGCGCCGACGTCGTTGGTGTGGATGTGGCAGTTCCACAGTCCGTCGCCGCCGACCACCACGATGGAGTCGCCGACGCCGGCCCACACCTCCTTGAACGCCTCAATGGAGTCGTCGTGCGCCGCCAGCATGTACATGACCTCGTAGCGAAGGTCGCCGGCCGCGTGCAGCTCGCGGCCGTCGGCGCCGCCGGTCCCTGCGCCGGCCTCGAAGGCCAGGTGTCCGTTGAGCGCGCCGAGGTCGGGGGCGGCCACGCCCGACGGCTCGGGCAAGGGACGCCCGTCGAGCACGAGCAAGAACGCGTCGAGGAGGAGCAGGAACCCCGAGCCGCCGGCGTCGACCACGCCCGCCTGGGCCAGGACGGGCAGCATCTCGGGGGTGCGTGCCAACGCGTCCGCGGCCTCACCGCGCGCGCCCTCCACGACGTCCACGAGGCCCACGAGGCCCACGGGCCCGGATCCTTCGGCCGCCTCCGCCCCGTTCGCCGCGGCCGACGCGACCGTGAGGATCGTCCCTTCCACCGGGCGCACCACCGCCCGCCGGGCCAGCTCGGCGGCGTGCGTCATGGCGTCGACCAGCAACTCGGGCCCGACGCCGGCCTCGCCGGCACCGCCCATGCGCTCGCTCATGCCGCGCAGCAACTGGGAGAGGATCACGCCGGAATTGCCACGGGCGCCCATGAGGGACCCGTGCCCGATGGCGGTGCACACCTCGGCCAGGCCCGCCCCCGAGTCGACACCCTCGAGCTCGCTCACGACTGCTTCGAGCGTGAGGGCCATGTTTGTCCCGGTGTCCCCGTCGGGCACCGGGTAGACGTTCAGCCGGTTGATGTCGCTCTGGTGCAGCCGGAGTGCGTCCCGGTATCCCCCCATGACGGCGCGCAAGTCGTCGGCGCCGAGGGTCGCCAGGGCGGTCATGGCAGCTGATGCTAACCTTTGGGCTGTTCGTGAAGGCCTGCGTGGTCCGTCGACCGCGGCCTCCCTCAGGAAGGTTCACCCCATGGCATCTGTGTGCGACATCTGCGGCAAGAAGCCCTCGTTCGGCATGAACGTGAGCCACTCGCATCGGCGCACCAAGCGGCGGTGGAACCCCAACGTGCAGCGAGTGCGGGCCCTCGTCGACGGGGCGCCCAAGCGCCTGCACGTCTGCACCTCGTGCATCCGGGCCGGCAAGGTGACCAAGCCAATGCGCCGGACCCACGAGGCCGCCGCCGGCTGAGGTCACATCGCTGACGATGATCCAGCCGTTTTCGACGGGCCTTCGCCGTGACACCCAGCTCCGGCCATCCCAATAACACTCGTCGGCTGAGCCGTCATCGGCCGGGTACCAACCCAGCGGTCGACCCGCCTGGCGCAGCGGCAGGGCGGGCACCGGACCACTGACCGAGGATGTCATCGGCGCCGGTGCTGTCTCCGGCGAGGCCGCCGGAGTGGTGCGCTGCCACCCCGGGGGCTGACCCTGTGCGGGGGATCGCGAGACCGTCGGTGCCCCGCCCATGGGGGCCGGTCCGGACGGTCCAAAGCTCCCCGATCCGGGACCACGCCGACCAGGCCCCGACCGGTTCACGTGCAGGGCCGGCCAGTCGGAGAATGCGAAGGCGATGAAGAAGCCCCATTGCACGATGACCGCGGCAGCGTAGATCACGATCACGATCAGGTCGGCGCCGAAGAGCTTGCCCAGCGTCGGCTGTCCCGTGCGGTTGACAACCACGTTGATGACGACGATGGACAGCACCCACGCGACGATGGCCGGCACGAACTGCGTCAGGATCCACCAGCCGGAGTAGCCCGCCTTCGTCAGAATCGTGACGGAGGCGACGATCGAGACGATGGACATGGCGAGGCCGACGAGAACGAGCACGACCCCGACCGCCTCCACTCGACAACCTCCCTGAGCCGAACCGCCTTGTGCCGGCCGGTTGCCACGGTAGTGAGGGACGCCGGGTCCTGACAGAGCCGAAACTCACTTCGAGCCCCTCCGCCAACGTGTGTTGATCGGAAATTGCGAATGCGTGTCGATCGCACATTGCGAATGCGGCGTCGCTACCCGAGCGTGTGCTCCCAGCCCAGCCGAGCCAGGGGCTCGCCGGCCACGGTGCGCCGTCGGGCATCACCGACGACCGCCCCGATCTGGAGAGGCGGACGCAGGCGCCCGACGTCGAACGCTGTCCGCATCTCTTCGGCCTGCGCCCGCGACGCGGCGATGACCAACTCGTAGTCCTCTCCACCCCCCAGTGCCTCCTCGAGGGTCGCGCCCGCGGCGACCGGCACGTCCGAGAGATCGAAGCCCACTTCGGATGCATCGGCCAGCCGGTGCAGATCGAGCGAGAGCCCGTCGGAGACGTCGATCATTGCGTGTGCGCCGGCCACCCGGGCCAGTGCGCCCTCAGCCAACCGGGCCACCGGCCGCCGGTACGACCACTCGTCGTCAGCCCGGTCGACACCGGCGCGCAGCTCCCGGAGGCCCGCCGCCGAGCCCCCGCAGGGCCCGGTCACGAGCAGGACGTCGCCCGGCCGGGCCCCCGACCGCGAGACGGGAGGAGGTCCGCCCTCCTCCACTGCGCCGAGCACCGTCACCGCCACGACCAGCCCGGTGGCCTCGGAGACGTCGCCCCCGACCACCGGGCAACCACTCGCCGCCGACGCCTCGGCCACCCCTTCCATCACGCCCAGCGCCAGCGTCCCCTCGCCCGCCCCACCGGGCACGCACAAGGCGATGAGTGCACCCAAAGGCGCCGCTCAGCAATACGTAACTTCGTTGTCGAAGCAAACAGGCACATAAC
>CAWGUX010000007.1:0-355169 GCA_963825965.1 uncultured Acidimicrobiaceae bacterium | reverse complement strand
CGGGTGCCTGTTGGTGTGGTGGCCACTCGTCGCGTTCATCGAGTGGCGTTAGAGGAACGGCAAGAAATAATCGACGAGAACGAAAGCGTGATTCAGCGCATATACGACGAGGACAACTTCGGCATCGGCAAGCTGCAGGCGTGGACGATGGGAGCCAACGCGGAATCGGTTCCGGTGTCTCTTATCTCGTTTCGCCGAGCCATCGCTCAATTCGTTTTGATTGTTTTGCCAGCTCTGATTGCAATGTATAGCTTGCTGGTCGCCACCCTTCGTAGTTGAGGGAGCACGCGATTCCATTATTCGGGCGGCTTGTGGGGATCTGCGGAGGCACAGGCGTACTCACCCCTCCATCCTCTCGCTCAGAGCTGGCAGCAAGAGGCCCTTGAAAGTCGAAGTAGTCCGACCCGTACGAAGCTCGAGCGCCGCCTACCTAGCCGGTACAGGCACTCGTTCGCGTTACTCGAATCGTGCGCCTGACGTTGAAGGGCGGAATTCATTGTGGACGTTGTGGTGGAGTCGACGTGCCCGGGCGACGCCGTCTCAGTACATCCGGCCGAAGACCGCGTCGAAGCGACTCAAGTCGTGCACGCGTCTCATCCGATCAGAAAGTTTGAACAAGTAGATTTGAGAACCGTTGTGAGAACCATAGGCCGAAGAAAGGCTGGAAATAGCTGTCACCATATGTCATATGCCGACTAGTTTCCGGAAGTCATAAGTCCAGTTCAGGGTCCATAAATGGCACTTGTTGGTAACCGTTGGCGTCTCTCGTCATTTATCCAAATAGGCGCTACGGATCAGAAGGTTGGCGGTTCGAATCGCTTCGAGCGGGACTGTGATGTCGCGAGACATCGTGGACAGGTCTCGCGAGACATCATGGACAATTTTCAGCGCCCTTGGGGCTGGTAGTTCCGGCTGGGGTCGATCGTGAGCTGGCGGATGAGGTCTCCGTCGAGGGTGAGGACTCGAACGTCGCGGTTCTTGACCAGGAGCAGCACGGATCGGCCGTTGTGGGCCCGACCCACCCCGATGTGCAAGAGGTCGCTCCTGTAGCGCAGCGTCACGTTGCCTCCGTTGACCTTGTCCTGGCGGACCCGGCAGTGCGGTGGGAGCTTGAATGGCTTGCCCGAGGGCCGTGCTTTGCGGCGAGCCCCGAAAGCCGCTTGGGGTGTTCGGCGACCGAGCGAGCGGTGTGGACGCACCTCGTTGTAGTACTCGCCGAAATCATCGAGGCGCCCCTGAAGCACGCTGATGCCGCGGGCGCGCTTGGAGACCTCGAGGTGCTTCTTCATCGTCTGATGGAAGCGCTCGACCTTGCCGCAGGTCTGGGGATGGTTGGGCTTGGAGTGCTTGAAGGCGATGCCCAAGGAAAGGAGTTCTGACTCCATGACGCAGACCCCATGGCGCGACGCCGCGGTGAACACCGCGCCGTTGTCCGAGAGCACCGAGGCGGGATACCCCCAACGAGCTGCGGCTTCGTGGAAGGTGGTGACGACGTCGATGGCCTTGTAGATGGGCAGGACTCGTGTCGCGACGCACAGACGCGAGTGGTCGTCGATGATGTTGAGGATCTCGACCTCGCGCCCACCGGCGAGATACACGTGGGTGATATCCATTTGCCAGCATTCATTGGGCAAGTCGGCGACGAAGCGCACCCACGAGGATCTCGGGCGCTTGTGCGGCTCGGGGGTGACGAAGCCCCGGGCCTTGAGCACCCGCCAGATGGTCGACGTCGAAGGAACCTTGGCCCGCCGGTGCGCTCGGCGCAGATGGACCTGAATCGTCTCGGGCCCGGCGTCGTAGCCCGCCTCGGTGAGCTCCTTGCGCAGGCGGACGATCTCGTCTTCATAGAGATCGGCGACCTTGTTCGGCGACCGGTGCGGCCGGCGCGAGCGAGACACCAGCCCGGCCTCCCCCTCGGCCTGGTAGCGGGCGACGAGCTCGTAGAGCCAGGTCTTTGAGACCCCGTGCTCCTGGGCCACCTTGCGGACCGACTGGCCCTCCACCATGACTGCCGCCACCAGGTACGTCGCCATCTCCATCGGGCCACCTCCTCGAAGGTGTCCACGATGTCTCGCGACATGTGTCCGCTATCTCATGAACTCACAGACCTTCGAGCGCGGACCATGGTCTTCAAGCCATCTCCTGGACCAACTGTCAGGGCTTTAGCTTGCCGTCTCTACGACGCGAGAAGAAGGCCCGAATGCCTGGAAACGCTTGAGAGGGAGGGGCGAAGAACGAGCGGATCCCCCGGGAGTGTGGATGGTCCGAATGCTCTTGACCGCGAGCTGGTGTTGGCGAGGCAGATGGTTCGCCCAAGCCAACAACAGCATTCAGTGCGGCTTTGTATCCCCCCCGCCAGAGTTCCTCACCGAGGAGGATCAACAGAATCAGGAACAGCGCCAGAACCGCCCAACAACCCAGTACAGACCAGACCTTGTGGTGCCAGTAGTACAAGTACGTCTGTTCGGTGATCCCCCACCAGAAATTCAGCACGGCCTAACCCCTCCAGCCCCTCATGTGAGCCCGAACAATACGCTCACGGGTTGGGTCAGCTAGCAGGATCCCTCGAGGGCATTCAGAGCGCGCCCGTGTCGATAGTCGAGGTAATTGCCTGCTGGTGGCCCCCGCGGCGAGGATGTCGGTCGTGACGAGGAACCGTTTCGCCGGCGAGCCGTTCGAGGACGGCGACGAGGCCATCGCCCGCGCCCTCGAGGACGTCAGCATCCCGGCGCTGCTGTGCTCGCTCGTGCACATGAGCGGCGACCCGTCGTGGGTCCGGGGCGAGATCCAGCCGAACGTGGCCATGTCGCTGGACATCCAGGGCGGGATGTCGGAAGAGGACATGGCCGAGGTGCGCCGCCGCGCCCTTCCGGCGATCGCCGCCTACCGCGACGACGGCTGCGTCCCGGTCGAGCTGTCCCGGGACCTGCTGCAAGAGATGATGGCCTTCCTCGGCCGGCGTCCCGTCGAGGGCGAGCTGGCGGGCCTCTTCTTCGACGACCTGCAGTTCGAGGGCGGTGACAGCGGGGAGATCTCCTGGGGCGACGAGATCTCGGAGTCGCAGAAGGCCGCGTCGCCCGTCGTCGTCATCGGCTGCGGCATGGGCGGGATCCTGGCCGGCATCCGCCTGAAGCAGGCCGGGCTGCCCTTCACGATCATCGACAAGAACGCGGGCCCCGGCGGCACCTGGTGGGAGAACCGCTACCCCGGCGCCCGCGTCGACGTCGGGAGCCACCAGTACTGCTTCTCCTTCGAGCCGGCCGAGCACTGGAGCGAGTACTACTGCCAGCAGCCGGAGCTACGCGCCTACTTCGGCGCGATCGTCGACAAGTTCGGCCTCCGGCCGCACTGCCGCTTCGAGCACCGCCGTCACCGAGGTGGTGTGGCAGGAGGACCGGGCCATGTGGCGCGTCACGACGCGCGACGCGAGCGGCGCCGAGGAGGTGCTCGAGGCCCGCTTCGTCATCAGCGCCGTCGGCTCGCTCAACCTGCCCCGGCTGCCCGAGATCCCGGGCATGGAGACCTTCGCCGGGCCGTCGTTCCACTCGGCGCGCTGGCCGGAGGACCTCGACATCCGAGGGACCAGGTTCGCGCTCGTCGGTGCCGGCGCCAGCGGTTTCCAGATCGGCCCCGCCATCGCCGACGAGGTCGAGCAGCTCACGATCTTCCAGCGCACGGCGCAGTGGATCCTGCCCAACCGGCTGTACCACACGCCCGTGCCGCCGGGCGACGCGTGGGCGCTGCGGCACCTGCCCTTCTACGGACGGTGGTACCGCTTCGTCATGACCTTCGCCGGCATCGCGGCGGGCATGGAGACGTACCGCATCGACCCCGAGTACGACGACCCGACCCACCAGTCGATCAACCCCCTCAACGCCAAGCGGGCGACGGCCCTGCTGGCGCTCGATGCAGTCACTCGTCGGCGACGACCCCGACCTGCTCGAGAAGGTCGTGCCCGACTACCCCGCCACGGGCAAGCGCATCCTCCAGGACGACGGCACCTGGCTGCGCACCCTGCAGAAGCCGAACGTCGAGCTCGTCCGGACGGGCATCGAGCGGGTGGTCCCCGACGGCGTCGTCACGGCGGACGGCAGCACTATCCGGCCGACGTCATCTGTTACGCCACCGGCTTCCGCCACAACGAGTTCCTGGCGTCCATGGACGTGACCGGGCGGCACGGCGTCTCGTTGCGCGACCAGTGGGGCGACGAGCCCACGGCCTACCTCGGCATCACGATGCCGAACTTCCCCAACCTCTTCTGCGTCTACGGCCCGGGAACGAACCTGGCCTTCGGCGCCAGCCTCTTCTACCACTCCGAATTCCAGGTGCACTACGCCCTCGACGCCATCCACGAGACGCTGGCGTCGGACGCGCTGTGGGCCGAGGTGCGGCCCGAGGCGCACGACGACTACGCCGAGCGCTACCAGGACGAGATCGGCCAGCTGGTGTGGTCGCACCCCGCCATCACGCACAGCCACTACAAGAACCGCGAGGGCAAGGTCTTCACGCTGTCCCCGTGGCCGCTCGACCAGTACTGGGGGTGGACCCGCCACATGGAGCGCGACGCACTACGAGTTCGGCGGCGTGCCGGTCGCGGCGCGCCGAGGGAGCGCTGTCCGACTAGAGGACGAGGTGCTCCATGGACTCGGGGTTGGCCATGTTCTCCCTGATCGCGCGCCTGCTGCTCCTCGGCCGACTCGCTGGTGCGCAGCAGCACCGGCGCAAGCAGAAGCCCGAGAATCACGCACGCGGCCGCGATGAGCAGCGCCAGCCGGTAGCCGCTCGCCAGCGCGCTGATCGTGTCGTGGCCCGCGGCGAGGAGCGACTTGGACTTGTTCGCCGCGATGGTGCCAAGCGCGGCGAGGCCGATGGCGCCGGCCAGCTGCTGGGAGACGTTCACGATGCCCGAGCCCAGGCCGGCGTCCTCGTTCGGGATCTCGGACATCCCGATCTGCAGCAGCGGCATGAACGACGTGCCGGCGCCGAGGCCCATCAGCAAGAAGGCGAAGAAGATGCGCGGGAAGTACTCCTCGTGCGGGCCGGCCGAGGCGAAGAGCAGCAGCCCGATGGCGGCGGACGCCATGCCGGGGTACATCACCTTCTTGTTCCCGAAGCGCCCGACCAGCCAGGCCGTGATGCCCGTCGACATGCCCGCCATGCCGAGCGCCTGGGGCAGGAAGGCGAGCCCGGTCTTGACCGGGCTGTAGCCCTGCACGTGCTCGAAGTAGAGGGCGCCGATGAAGAAGTTCGAGAACATCCCGATCACGAGCAGGCCCCGGATCACCCCCGAGCCCGTCAGCGTGCGCAGCTTGAGGATGCGCAGCGGCATGATCGGCTTGGCGACGCGCGACTCGAGCACGGCGAACGCGACCCCGAGGGCGACGGCCAGGCCGAGGAGGCCGAGCGTGTGCGCCGAGCCCCAGCCGTAGGTCGACGAGGTCACGATGGCGTAGATCACGCACCATGACCGACGCCGTCACGAGGACAGAACCCACCCAGTCGACGCCCTCCTTGATGCCGAGGCCGATGTTGTCCACCAGCAAGATGGAGCCCGCGACCAGCGTGGCGATGCCGACAGGCACATTCACGAAGAAGATCCAGTGCCAGGACAGGGCTTGGGTCAGCACGCCGCCGGCGAGGAGCCCGACCGAGCCGCCGCCGACGGCGACGAACACGTACGCGCTCATGGCCTTGGCCCGCTCGCGGGCTCGGGAACTCGGTGACGATGATGGCGACGATGACCGAGGAGCTCAGCGCGCCGCCGATGCCCTGCACGAAGCGCGCCGCGACCAGCAGGCCCTGGCTGTCGGCCGACCCGCAGGCGATGGAGGCGAGCGTGAACAGCGCCACGCCGGCGAGGAACACCTTCTTGCGGCCGATGAGGTCGCCCAGGCGCCCGGCCATGAGCAAGAAGCTGCCGAAGGAGATGAGGTAGGCGTCGACCACCCAGGTCAGGCCGGACTGGCTGAAGTGGAGGCTCTTTTGGATGTCGGGGAGCGCCACGTTGACGATCGAGCCGTCGAGGGCGTTCATGAACATGGCCAGGCAGACGACGACCAGGGCGATCCAGCGCCGGCGGTCGCCGGTGGCGCCGTCGGTGCCTGTGAGGTCGGCGATGCCACTCTGGGTCGTGCGCCCGGGCGCCACTGGGTCATAACGCTTGACGATATTAACGAGATACGTTATTATCGAGTCAGTGCTGAGCGACGCCTCCTTCAAGGATGGCGACACCAAGAGGGTCTGGCAACGCCTGGCAGTGCGGAGATTCGGGCCAGATGTGCAAAAGGTTGCGTGGCGAAAGCTTGCCTACCTGAACGCGGCCGAGCGGATCGGCGACCTTGCGGTCCCACCGGGCAACAAGCTGGAGAAGCTCAAGGGAGATCGAGCCGGCCAGTACAGCATTCGGGTCAACGACCAGTACCGAATTTGCTTTAAGTGGGCCCGCACCGGTCCCACGGACGTCGAGCTGGTCGACTACCACTGAGGAGGGACGATGCCGAAGACCGAGACACCGATGATGGAGCCCGTGCACCCGGGCGACATGCTCAAGGAGGACTTCTTGGATCCGCTCGGGGTCAGCCAGTACCGGCTGGCGCAGGCCATCGGTGTGTCGCCCCGACGCATCAACGAGATCGTGCACGGCACGCGCCGGATCAGCGCTGATACAGCGCTCCGTCTTTCGCGGTTCTTCGGCATGAGCGACGAATTCTGGATGAACCTGCAGGGGCACTACGACATCGAGATCGAGAAGGACAGGCTCCGTGCAACCCTCGACGATATCGAGCCTCTCGCCGCCGCCAGCTGACCCGGTCGGGGGCCGCCACCCCGGTCCCTCACGGGCGCCCTCCTTCGCGTCGAGGCGGTTAGGAGGGTGAGATCGGGCGCGGTCACTGCGGCGCGCCAGGATGGGCGTGTGATCGTCCTGCACACGGCGTGGCTGAGCGGCTCTGGCCGTCTGGCGCTCTGGGCGGAGGACGCGGATGCAGTTCGAACAGCACCTGCGCGCCGAGGGCGTCCGGCCCGCCGGCCACGGTCGCACCCCTTTGCGCTCGATCCCGACGGTCTGCGACTCGCCGTGGCCGAGGTCGGGGGGATGGAGGCCTCGGACCTGCTCGGGGAGGAACACGTCGACATCACGTTGCAAATCCCAGACTCGGGCGGAGTCCCGATCGTCTCCCCGCTCGACGACGAGATCCCGGCCGATGTGCGTGGCGGACCCCCTGCGATCTCCGAGGCTGAGGAACATCTGTCGCTGTGGACAACCGCGGGCTATGTCTTGGATTCGTCCGCTGCGGCGAAGTTCCTCCCGATGCTGACGTCGGCGCGCAACGCAGTTCAGCCCTTCGCCGATTCAGATCCGGGCCCCTCCAGGGTCGATCTCGGGTCTGACGTGCGCTTTGCTGCTCATGCCGTCGACCTGGTGGTGGAACTCCTCGCCCGCGGTCGCCTGCTGCCCGCTCTCGACTTCGTCGAGGACCAGTGGCGGGCGCGCTGGCGCCCGCTCGTCGACGGGCCGACCGCGGCCGGATCGAGGCGCTGGCCTGGGCATTGCCGGCCTCGTTCATGGCAGTGCGCAAGGCCGCATCGAACGCGGAGGGCTGGGTCTCACACCAGGGGACAGAACCCAGCCACGAGGTGCTGCGCTCTCTGATGTGGACGGTGACAGACGCGCTGGCCCGGGAGTTGGCTGCTGTGGCAACGCTCACATCGAAGCGGCGGGGCCGCAAAGCGAGCGCCGTTGATACATGGTTGCGTGCTCTTGTCTCACCCGACGGTGCACTGACTGAGTGTGACGAAGGGGAGTGTGCGCAACTGGCCGCCCGGCTGGCTGCGTGGCACGCCACGAAGGGTACGAATACCGAGACGGTCCGAACCTGCTTTCGGATCATTCCTCCCTCAGACGACGGCGACGGCGACAGCGAGAGCGACGGCGAGGAGCCACTGCTCGACACGGCGGGCGTGGCCGATCGACGCCCGACGAAGAAGATGGGCGCTTCGGCCGAGACGGCGCAGAGCTGGCGCATCGGATTCGCCCTCCAGGCGGTCGACGACCCCAGCTTGGTGGTCTCCGCTGAAGACGTCTGGTCCGACGGTCCGGAGCTGACCGCCATCGGGCGCCATGTCACGCACCCCGACGAGCACCTCTTGCGCGGTCTCGGCCAGGCGGCGCGCCTCGTCCCCGCTCTCGGGCATGCCCTCGCCTCGGCGACGCCTTGCGACCACACCACGGACGCAGCGGGGATCTTGTCGTTTCTCGGTGACGGCGCGCCCCTCTTGGAGGAGGCGGGGTTCGGCGTGCTGGCCCCACCGTGGTGGCGCTCGTCGAGGACCAGGCTCGGACTGCGGCTCAAGGCGAAGACGAGTACGACACGCGGGCACCTCGGCGACCGCCATCGGTCTGGACGGGCTGTGCGACGTCCGCTGGGAAGCCGTGTTGGGCGACGACACGCTGGGGATGAGCGAGCTTCGCCAGTTGGCGCGACTGAAGCAGCCCCTCGTGCGAGTCCGCGGCCAGTGGGTGGAGCTGCACCACGAGGAACTGGCGGCGGCGATCATCGCGGTCGGGAAGCGGGGGCGCACTGGGGACGTCTTGTCGGCCGGCGAGGTCCTGCGCGCCGGACTGGGCATCGAGCAGAGTTCCGGGGTGCTGCCGGTCGTCGACGCAGTTGCTGAGGGCTGGCTCGGCGACCTGCTCTCTGGCGCCGAAGACCGGAGGCTCGCGCCAACATCGACGCCCGAGGGATTCGCCGGCGAGCTCCGCCCGTATCAAGAACGTGGACTCGGCGTGGCTGAGTTTCCTCGGCGACCTCGGTCTGGGGGCGTGCCTCGCCGACGACATGGGCCTGGGCAAGACCGCACAACTCCTCGCGGTCCTGGTCGACGAGCGCGCCCGAGTCGATCTCACGACCGGCGGGCCGAGGGCGGGTGGGCTCATCAGGCGTCGCCCACCGAGCCGGGCGGGGCGTCCTAGGCCCGACACTGGTCGTGTGCCCCATGTCCCTGGTAGGCAACTGGCAACGAGAGACCGCGCGGTTTGCACCGAAATTGACGGTGTACGTCCATCACGGCCAGGACCGACTCAGTGGAAAGGCCTTCACCCGCCACGCCAGCAAGGTGGACCTGGTCCTATCGACCTACGGCCTCGCCGCGCGGGACGTGGATCTGCTCTCCGGTGTCCAGTGGCGTCGCATCGTGCTGGACGAGGCGCAGCACATCAAGAACAGCGCGGCCCGTACGACGCAGAGCGTGAGGTCCATTCCAGCCGAGCGGCGGATCGCCATGACCGGCACCCCCGTCGAGAACCGGCTGAGCGAGCTCTGGTCGATCATGGAATTCCTCAATCCCGGCATCCTCGGTTCTGAGCGGGGCTTCCGGGAGCGTTTCGCCGACCCGATTGAGCGCGACGGTGACGACGCGGCGGCGACCAAGTTGCGCCAGATCACCGCGCCCTTCATGCTCCGGCGCCTCAAGTCCGACCGCACGATCATCGCGGACCTCCCGGACAAGCTCGAGATCAAGGAGTTCTGCACCCTCACCCGTGAGCAGGCCACGCTCTACCAGGCCGTCGTCGACGACATGCTGGCCCGCATCGACGACGCCGAAGGGATGGAGCGTCGCGGCCTGGTCCTGGCCACCATGATGAAGCTCAAGCAGGTCTGCAACCATCCCGCGCACTTCCTGGCGGACGGCTCGTCCCTGTCAGGGCGCTCGGGCAAGGTGACCCGGTTGGTCGAGCTCCTCGGCGAGGCCATGGCCGAGGGTGACCGGTCACTGGTCTTCACGCAGTTCACGGAGATGGGCGCCATGTTGGAGCGCTACCTCCGTCATCGGCTGCACTGCGACGTGCTGTGGCTGCACGGCGGCGTGTCGAAACGGGCCCGTGACAAAATGGTCGAGCGGTTCGGCAGCGGCGACGGTCCACCGGTCTTTCTCCTTTCGTTGAAGGCCGGCGGGACGGGTCTCAACCTGACCGCGGCGACCCAGGTCGTGCATTTCGATCGATGGTGGAACCCGGCGGTGGAGGACCAGGCGACCGACCGCGCCTACCGGATCGGTCAGACGCAGACGGTGCAGGTCCGCAAGTTCGTCTGCGGGGGGACTCTCGAGGAGCGCATCGACGGCATGATCGAGGCGAAGCGGGCGCTGGCGGAGCGCATCGTCGGAGCCGGCGAGGGCTGGCTCACGGAGCTCTCGACCGATCAGCTGCGCGAGGTCATCGCCCTCTCGGCGGACGCCGTGGGAGAAGACTGATGCCGTCACGCCACCCGGGACGCCGTCCATCCGGCCGATCCCCCCGGCCTCCCGACGGGTGGTGGCCACCGGCCTCGAAACCGATCCGCGTCGAAGGTGGCGTGGTCGCCCGCAGCAAGCGCGGGCAGATCGGCGACACCTGGTGGTCCCGACGCTTCATCGCCCTGCTCGAGGCGTTCGGCATCGGGAGCCGCCTCGATCGGGGCAGGCGCTACGCCGCGCCGGCCAGGTGCTCTCCCTCGAGATCGCCGCCGGTCAGGTCCGCGCCTCGGTGCAAGGCTCACGGACCAAGCCCTACCGGGTCTTCATCGAGACCGAAGTCCTGCGTGAGTCCGAGTGGGATGGGATTGAGGGCGTCATGGCCTCGCGCGCCGTCTTCTTGGCGACGCTCTTGTCGGGGGAGATGCCCGAGCAGATCGAAGAGGCCTTCGTCGAATCCTCGACCACGCTCTTCCCGGGCTCGCGAGACGACCTCGTCTCCGCGTGCTCGTGCCCCGATTGGGAGAATCCGTGCAAGCACATCGCTGCCGTCTTCTACCTGATGGCCGAAGCCTTCGACGACGATCCCTTTCTCATCTTCGCCTGGCGCGGCCGGACCAAGGACGCGCTGCTCGCCAACCTGCGGACGCGACGCCGCGGTGGCCCTGCCGTCGGTGTGCGCAGTGCCGGCGCCACGACAGAAGCGTCGGGCGATACCGCTCGGCCTGGGGCCTTTGGATGGCCAGTGTTCGATGCGGACGACGCCACCGCAGGTCGGTCCTCGGGAGCCGCGGCGTTCTGGGGCCGCCACGAGGACATGTCGATCGTCGAGGTTCGTCCGCGGCTGGCCGTCGCCGCGGATCTGGCCCTCCGGCAACTCGACCCGTCGCCGCTTGGTGATTCGGCCGGCGTCATCGACCAGCTGCGGCCGCTGTACGACAGCATCGCCTCGGGTGCCATCGCGTTGGCCTTCCCTGAGGAGCCGGATACTCGCTCCTGACCTCGAACGCGCACGCCGATGACGGGTGCGCCATGGTGTCAGAGGACGAGGTGCTCCATGGACTCGGGGTTGGCCATGTTCTCGCCTGATGCGCGCCTGCTGCTCCTCGGGCGACTCGCTGGTCCGCAGCAGGATCGGCGCCAGAAGGCCAGCCCGAGAATGACGCACGCCGGCGGCGATGAGCAGCGCCAGCCGGTAGCCGCGCGCCAGCGCGCGTGATCGATGTCGTGGCCCGCCGGCGACGAGCGACTTGGACTCGTTCGCCGCGATCGTGCTCGAGCGCGGCCAGGCCGATGGCGCCCGCCAGCTGCTGGGAGACGTTGACGATGCCCGAGCCCAGGCCGGCGTCCTCGTTGGGGATCTCGGACATCCCGATCTGCAGCAGCGGCATGAACGACGTGCCCGGCGCCGAGGCCCATCAGCAAGAAGGCGAAGAAGATGCGCGGGAAGTAGGCCGCGTGCGGGCCGGCCGAGGCGAAGAGGAGCAGCCCGATGGCGGCCGACGACCATGCCCGGGTACATCACCTTCTTGTTCCCGAACCGCTCGACCAGCCAGGCCGTGATGCCGGCCGACATGCCCGCCATGCCGAGCGCCTGGGGCATGAAGGCCAGCCCGGTCTTGACCGGGCTGTAGCCCTGCACGTGCTCGAAGTAGAGGGCGCCGATGAAGAAGGTCGAGAACATCCCGATGACGAGCAGGCCCCGGATGACGCCCGAGCCGGTCAGCGTGCGCAGCTTCAGGATGCGCAGCGGCATGATCGGCTTGGACAGCCGCGACTCGAGCACGACGAACGCGACCCCGAGCAGCGACGGCCAGGCCGAGGAGGCCGAGCGTGTGGGCCGAGCCCCAGCCGTAGGTCGACGACGGTGACGATGGCGTAGATCACGACCATGACCGACGCCGTCACCAGGACGGAGCCCACCCAGTCGACGCCCTGCTTGATGCCGAGGCCGATGTTGTCCACCAGGAGGATGGAGCCGGCGATCAGCGTGGCGATGCCGACAGGCACGTTCACGAAGAAGATCCAGTGCCAGGACAGGGCTTGGGTCAGCACGCCGCCGGCGAGGAGCCCGACCGAGCCGCCGCCGACGGCCACGAACACGTAGGCGCTCATGGCCTTGGCCCGCTCGGCGGGCTCGGGAACTCCGTCACGATGATGGCGACGATCACCGAGGAGCTCGAGCGCGCCGCCGATGCCCTGCACGAAGCGCGCCGCCGACCAGCAGGCCCTGGCTGTCGGCCGACCCGCAGGCGATGGAGGCGAGCGTGAACAGCGCCACGCCGGCGAGGAACACCTTCTTGCGGCCGATGAGGTCGCCCAGGCGCCCGGCCATGAGCAGGAAGCTGCCGAAGGAGATGAGGTAGGCGTCGACCACCCAGGTCAGGCCGGACTGGCTGAAGTGGAGGCTCTTCTGGATGTCGGGGAGCGCCACGTTGACGATCGAGCCGTCGAGGGCGTTCATGAACATGGCCAGGCAGACGACGACCAGGGCGATCCAGCGCCGGCGGTCGCCCGTGGCGTCAAGGGGGTCCAGGACCGTCCCTGGTGCGCTAATCGTCATGATTTCGGGACTATCCTAGGGGCATGATGGATGAGGTCGTGCAGCGAGGTCCCGGGGAGCCGGGGTCGTGAGCGCCGCCCGGTCCTCGGCCCGCCCGGCCACCGGCACCATCGTCCTGCTCACCCAGCTGGCCCGGGCCGTCTACCTGCGCTCCTCGGTCGACCTGGTCGGCATGAACCTGCGCAACATGGTCGTGCTCGCCTACCTGCGCGACCACCCCGGCGTCTCGCAGCAGGCGATGACCGAGCACCTCTCCATGGACTCGAACACCGGGGTCCTCGTCCTCAACGACCTCGAGGATCTCGAATATGCCGAGCGGCGCCGGGACCCGTCGGACCGGCGGCGGCACCTCGTGACGATCACCGACGCCGGCCTCGAGGCACTCGAGCATGCCGAGGCGGCGCAGGGGAGTATCGAGGACGAGATGCTCGCGGGGCTGACGCAGGCGGACCGGGCGGAACTGCGGCGGTTGTTGGTCAAGGCCCTCGAGGAGCACGCGCCGCCGAGCGGGAGCGCGGGCGCATAGGCCGAATCGAGCACCGAAACCCCGAGGGGCGCAGTGCGGGGGTCACTCACTCTCAGGGAGGTGGTGACCCCTCCCTTCGGTTGACACTGAGAGAGGGCCATGTCAGGGATGTCCCTGATATCGAGAGAATGGGTCATCGTGTAAGGGTTACGGGGTGATCCAGGCACGTGGACTCTCCAAGCGTTTTGGAGACGTGCTTGCCGTGGACGACCTGTCCTTTGACGTACGGCCTGGTGCGGTCACTGGCTTCCTCGGACCCAACGGCTCGGGCAAGTCGACCACGATGCGAATGATCTTGGGACTCGACGCACCGGGGTCGGGCACGGTCACGGTGCAGGGCCGCCGGTATCACGACATGCCCTGGCCCCTGCGAGAAGTGGGCGCCCTCCTCGAAGCGAAGGCCATCCACCCCGGCCGCTCCGCTCGAGCCCACCTCCTGGCCCTGGCGCGCAGTAACGGGATCGCCCGGGCGCGGGTCGATGAGGTGCTCGAACTCGTCGGACTCACCGCGGTGGCGACCAAACGGGCCGGCAAATTCTCTCTCGGGATGGGCCAGCGACTGGGTATGGCCGCCGCCCTACTCGGCGACCCAGCGGTGCTCCTCTTCGACGAGCCGGTGAACGGACTCGACCCGGAGGGAATCCGCTGGGTCCGCACCCTCTGCAAGAGCTTGGCCGCCGAGGGTCGCACCGTGTTCGTGTCAAGCCACCTCATGGCCGAGATGGCGCTGACGGCTGATCATCTCGTCGTGATCGGGAAGGGCAAGCTGATTGCAGAGACCTCGGTGGCCGACTTCGTGGCGCGCAGCTCTCGTCAATCGGTCAAGGTCCGCACCCCGGCACCACACCAACTCAGCGACGCGGTGACCAATGCCGGCGGCACCCTCATCCCCGACCCCGACGGGTCCGTGACCGTCACCGGGTTGTCGGCCGAGCAGGTCGGCGACCTGGCGCTGTCGATCGGAGTGGCGCTGCACGAACTGACCCCCGTCGCGTCGCTCGAAGATGCCTTCATGGAGTTGACCGAACAAGCTGTGGAATTTCGGGCAGGCCAATGACCGCCGTGCTCGAAGCTCCGTCCCCGTTCTCCATGGAGCAAGTCCCGGGCCGGGTTGGCCTGCGCCGGGCGATGGCGGCCGAATGGACCAAGATGTGGTCAGTCCGCTCGACGATGTGGACCCTCGCCGCCACCGCGGTCGCGGTCGTTGGACTCTCGGCACTGAGCACCGGAACACGAAGCGCCTCCGACTTCGTCGATGACCCAACTCGTCTGAGCCTGGTCGGAGTCTTTCTGGGTCAGCTCATCTTCGGCGTGTTGGGCGTCTTGGTGATGAGCGCGGAGTACGGCACGGGCACCATCCGCGCCACCTTGGCTGCGATTCCTCGGCGACCCGTCGTCCTCGCGGCCAAAGTCATCGTGTTCGGAGGGGTGGCTCTGGTCGTGAGCGAGGTCTTCACCTTCGTTGCCTTCGCCATCGGCCAAGCCATTTTGTCGGCCAGGCATGCCGTGGGGGCCCAAGCGGTCATCGCGCAGCACGCCCACGAACTCGGCGTGAAGGTGCCCCCCAACGTCAAGGCTCTGGTGTCGCCGAGCGGTTCGGCTTCGCTGGGGCAGCCAGGAGTCCTGCGAGCGGTCGTCGGGGCTGGCTTGTACTTGGCCGTCCTCGGGTTACTGGCGCTGGGGTTGTCCACCATTATCCGGCACACTGCGGGCGCCATCTCAGCCTTCGTTGGGGTCGTACTCGTGCTGCCTCTCATCGTCGAGGCCTTGCCCGCATCGATCAACGACGCCGTCGCCCGATACCTCCCGGCCAACATCGGCCTTGTCTTGTTCTCCACGAATGGAGTGCCCGATCATCTCGGCCCGGCCTTCAGTCCGTGGACAGGATTTGCCCTGCTGGTGCTCTACACCGTGATTGTCCTGGGACTGGGGTGCTGGGTCATGGTGCGTCGCGACGCCTGAGGCGAGAGTAGGGAGCACATTCGAGCGATCCCGCCTGGGTGCACTCGGAGCAGCTGCGACCGATCGAGACGCATCAGCCACGTCGCGAGGGCCTCCTCGTTGGTCGCTCGGGTACGCTTCCGACCCGGGGTGGGTACCTGCAGTGAGTGACCCGACGTCGACCGCACAGAGCTCGAGGGATCCTGACGAGCCTCCGCGCACTCTCGAGCAACCCGTCGAGCCTTCCGCTTCGGGCGACGCAGACGAGCTGCTCGAGACGCCACAGCACTGGTGGCTCCAGCCCGTCGCGCTGGTGGCCACGCTGGGCATCGGCGTCCTGCTCATCGCCGGCCTCGGCGCCCTCTTCGGCACCTGGCTCGGTTCGGGGGGAAGGAACGCGGCCATCACCTCGGTGCCGCATCCCTCCGGGGCGACCGGGAGTACCGGGAATTCGGGCGCGGGCTCGACGGGCGGCGGGAACTCGGGTGCTGGCTCGGGCGCGACGAACGGCGCCAACTCCGGGGCAACGGGGGCGACGGGCTCGACGGGCAACACCGGCGCGGCCGGCAGCGGATCGTTGGCTGCGGGCGGCGCCGGCTCCTCGGGCAATACGGGAGTGGGCAATTCCGGCACCGGCAACTCTGGCAACAGTGGGAACAGCGGAGTAGGCGCTGGTCATAGTGGTGCTGGCGCGGGCCGCGCCCCGACGGCGGGCGCGAGCTCGAGCACGGGCGGATCGAAAACAGGGACCGGCACGTCCGCCGGCACCAAGTCGGGATCGGGCGCCGGCAGCTCCGCCGGCGCGGGATCCGGGACGGGCAGTGGTGCTGGCGCCAGCTCGGGCGGTGGCGCCTCCGGCACCGACGGGGACAGCTCGACGTCGCTTCCCGGCGGTGCGACGACGACCCTCCCGTGATCACCTGATCGGGCTGGCGCCGCTCAGCCCAGACGCAAGGTCTCGAGGGGCTCGAGGCGCGCCGCCTTGATAGAGGGGAACAGGCCCGCCACGACGGCGACGATGAGGGCGAGGCCCATCCAGAGCGGGATCTGCTGGTAGTTGATCACGACAACCCACCCCTGGAGGGCCGAGACGCCGTAGACGATCCCGACACCCAGTGCCGCGCCGATGAGACCACCCAGCAGGCCCACGAACAGCGACTCGAGCAGGAACTGGGCGCCGATCTTCGAGCGGCTGTGCCCGACCGCGCGCCGGATGCCGATCTCCGATGACCGTTGGATCACCGAGATGGACATCACGTTGGCGATGCCCACGCCGCCGACGACGAGCGCGAGCAAACCCGCGAGGAGCGCGACCTGTTGGAGGGTCTTGTTGGCCTGGGCCGCCGCCTGCAGCACGTCGCTCGGGATCTGAGTCGAGACCTGATTGGACCCGCCGAGACTGATGGCAGTGGGTATCGCGTTGGCGGTGGCTTGGGTGGTGCCGGGTGCGGCGCGGATATAGAGCTGGTTCGGCTCGCCGTTGGTGCCGAGGAGATGTTTGGCTGCCCACTCGGTGACAAAGACGGCGTTGTCAAGCTCGGGATCGAGCGCGACGGAGCCCAGCACGCCGACCACTGCAAAGTTCGGCGTTGTTGAGTCTGATGGTGCGGTCCTCGCCCGGCAGGTATCCGTACTGCTTGGCAATGCCCTCGCCGAGGACAGCCGCCGCCGTGTGGAGCTGGAGGTCGGCGCGGTCGAGCCACCGCCCACTGGTCACCGGTACCTGCAGGACCGCGGGCAGGCCGACACCCGCGGCGCGCACCGGCACCGGGAACGCCTCGTAGTAGTTCTTTGCACCCGCGACCGGCACCGAGACGACACCAGAGAGATTGGCCGTGGCTGCTGCCGCCTGAATGGTCGACACCGCCTGCACCCGGGCGACCGCATTCTCCGGGAACGTGGGGTTCTGCGAGCCGAACGTACCCCCGGCCTGGGCGACGATGAGGTTGGTGCCGAGCTCGGCCAACTGGGCCTGGAGTTGGCCCTTGGCGCTCTCGGTGAGGCCGATGGCGCACACCATCGCGGCCACCCCGATGATGGGGCCGAGCATGATCAGGAGCGTGCGGACCTTGCGGGCGGTGAGCCCGGTCAGCGCCACACCGAGCAGATCGCGCGTCTGGCTCACGCGGATGTCCCCGCCAGCGGTTCGTCGGCCACGATGGTGCCGTCACGCATGGAGATCCGACGCCGCGCGGTGTTGGCCACGTTCGGATCGTGGGTCACCATGACCACTGCCCGCTCGGGCGACTGCAGGCTCTGGAAGATCTCGAGTACATGTGCGGCGTTGGCCGAATCGAGCGCGCCGGTCGGCTCGTCGGCCAACACCATCAACGGATCGGTCACGATGGCCCGGGCGAGCGCGACGCGTTGTTGCTCACCGCCCGAGAGCTGCACCGGCCGATGCTCGATTCGGGGACCCAGGCCGAGTTGTTCGAGCGCCTGGCGCAGGCCTTGTCGCGCCGTTCGCGTGGCCGCATGTCGCGGTAGAGGAGCGCGGTCTCGACGTTGCCCAGGGCGCTCAGGTGAGGGATGAGGTGGAACTGCTGGAAGACGAAGCCGATGGAGTCGCCGCGCAGCCGCGAGCGGGTCGCGTCGTCCAGCCGGCCCACGTCGCGACCCGCCACGCGGATGGTGCCGGCCGAGGGCAGGTCCAGCACCCCGAGCAGGCCCAGCATCGTGGACTTGCCCGAGCCCGACGGCCCCACGATCGAGAGGAACTCGCCCGCCATGATCTGCAGCGACACGTCTCGCAGCGCGAAGACGACGACCTCGTCCCCGTACGTGCGCGTCACGTGGTCGAGCTCGAGAAGAGGCCGATTCGGAGGAGGGTCGCCACCGGACACGGGCGACGAGGTCGCAGCCGTGGCCGTCACGAGTTCTGGTCGACCTCGACCACGACTGTCTGGCCGGCGCGGAGCCCGCGTGATCTCGATGTAGGACCCTTCCGTGAGGCCCGTGGTGACCGGCACCTCGACGATGTGCCCACCGTGCGAGAGCGAGGACGCGGACCACGTCGTGGCCTGTTCCGTTCTGCTTCACCGCGGCAATGGGCACGGTCAGCGTCGTTCGATTTCTGCTCGGTGACCACGGTGATGGAGACGGCGGACCCGTCGGCGCCGTCGAGCCCCGGTGCCTCGATCTTGCCCTCGTAGAGTTGTTGCGATCCCTGCCCGCTCGAGGCGGCGACCGAGGTCGGCGTGGAGTCGAGCTCGGTGACGGTGCCCGAGATCGTGTTGTTCTCGCCGTCGATCTGCACGGTGCACGACTGGCCCACGACCAGTTGGGTGCGGTTGGACGCCGAGGCATCGAGCGTCACCGTCAGGTCCGGCTCGGTCAGCGAGAGGATGTTCGTGCCGGGAGCCACGGGCTGTCCTGCCTTCACGTACACCGTGCCCACACGGGTGGGCCATGAGCCGACGATCATGTCCGTCGGATCGAAGGTGATGTTTCGTTGGAGGGACTGCAAGGTCACCGTGACCTGGGTCTGGCCCGCGGCCAGGAGGGCGGCGCCGGTCAAGGGCTCGTAGTTCTGGCCCGGCTGCGCGGTTCCCTGCACCGAGAAGGAGACCGACGTGTTCATCGTCGGAGCCGCGGACGCGGTGATGACGAAGGTGGCGGCCCCGCCTTGGGCCAGTGCGGACGTGTTGGCTGCGATGGTGAGCTTGGGAACGACCTGTGACGTGATGGACACCGAGGCACTCGAGGGCGACCCGACGGTGTAGGCCCCGCTGGCAAGCGACACGGTGAGCACCCGATCGGACTCCACCAGGTTGTCGGTTACGGTGGGGATCTGCACCGTGAGGGAGGTCTGCCCGGCCGGTACGACCAGCGTGCCCGCCGGCACGGTGTAGTCCACCCCTGGCGTCGCCGTTCCCCCGTAGGAGAGATTGATGGTGAGCGGCGTGCTCTGCGCCTGGTTCAGTCCGACCGAGACCACGTAGGGCTGGCCCTTCTGCAGGTACGTGGTGGCCGAGGTCAAGGTGACTTTCGGGACGTTGGTCGTGCCGCCGATGGTCACCACGGCCGAGCCGGGAGACCCCACGGTGTATTCCGAGGGGTCGGGGGAGAGCGAGACGACCACGTAGGTGTTGGGCTGAATCAGGTTGTTGGTGAGGGTGGTGAGGGTGACCGTGGTGCTCGTGGAGCCTGCGGCGAGCGTCACGACGGGGTCGGGCACCATGTAGGCCGTACCGGCGGTGGCGTTGCCGCCGAAGCTCAGTGCCACTTGCATGTTCTGCAGCGGTGCCTGGTTCGCGGTGATGGTGAGTGTGGCAGAGCCTCCGGCCGGCACCGTGGCGCCACCGGTGATCTGCAACGTCGGTACTACGCCGTTTTGAATGGTGGTCTGGGCCGAGCTCGGAGACCCGACCGAGTACCCGGTACCGCCGGCGATGGCCATGGAGATGGTCGTGGTCGGTTGCACCGTGCTGGTGGCGCGGGTCTGCACCGTCACTTCGGTCTCTAACGCGCCCGCGGTGATCGTCGCCGTCGCGGGCGGGGTGACGACGTTGTCGGGTCCAGCGGTGCCGCCCGGTGTGAGGTTGACGGTCAGGTCGGAGGTCGAGGCCGCGGAGGCGCTGACGATGAAGTTCGCCGGCTGGCCTGCCGTCACCTGGTCCGCCACCGACTGGATCGAGAGTGTCGGGGTGGGGTCGTGGGGCAGCAAGAACCCCGCGAGCACAGCCCGATGGTCAGTGGTGCCAGTGGTCGCGCCACCCTTTTCGGCGGTGAGGGAGGCCGTCTGCGTCGCCGGCGGCCCGATGATCAGGCCGGCGGTGTCCTGGTCGCCCAGCTCGTAACCCGTCCCCTGTTCGAGGGAAACGCTGACGGACTGGGGCGTGGCCGGCGTCGAATTCGGATACCCGTGCTGTGCTTGCCACTGGGCCAGGGCGAACTGCGTCTGTTCGGTGTAGAGGTCGCTGCTCGGACCGGCGTAGTCGCCCGCAGCGTCGAGGATCTGCTTCAGCTCCAGCACGTCCGACCCGGAATCACCGGGGACGAGGGTGCGGAAGAAAGGCAGATCGCCGTTCTCGGCGATCCCGTTGCGGCCGTTGAGCGCAAACATCACTTGGCCCGCTGATGTGAACGCCTCCGCCTTAGCCGACACGTCGCTCACCAACGCCTGCGTCGCAGCGGTGACGTTGCGGATCTGCTTGCGCGCGAGTGTGCCGGTGAGCGCCACGGTCCCCTGGAGGGTGCGCCGTTGCACCGTGCTCAGGACCACCACCTGGTGGCCCGACGTGCTCCCGCCCGACGAGACCGCATACGCGATACCGCTGGCAGCCACCAAGGCCACGACGAGGACGACGGCACCTATGGTCTTTTGTCTACGCGACATCGACGCTCCCCCGATGGTTTTCCGTAGCGCTCCCCTTCGTGAGGGGCCGGTTGATCACGAGCCGCCCTGCTGCGCGACCGCAGCGCATTGCTGGAGGTCGCTGCTGTTGAGGAGGCTCTGCCCGGGCGGTGCTTTGAACCCCGCTGCGCCGCCTGCCCCGCCACTGCTGCCTCCGCCGCCGGTGCCGCCGAAGGAGAACAAGAGGCCTTTCGCGTTCGGGGTCGGCTGCGGGATCCCCCATCCCCTCCCGATCATGCACTTCCGCCATTTGAGGTAGTCCTTGTTCTCCTTCTTCACCTGTGACGGGGTCAGATTGTCCTGAGCCGATTGGACCGCCTTGAGGGCCTGGACGATGTTGCTCTTCGTCGCGCAGGTGACGAGGTTCTTGAGATACGCGGGGTTGTTGGCGGGCGAGGACGGGTCCTTGGGGTTCGGTGCGCCGGCGAAGGTCACACCCAGATTGCTCAGGCAGGACTGGAAGACGCCGGTTGCCGTGAAGAGCGCAGTGGTCGGATTTTGCTGCGCCAGCGGAACGGTGGTCGCGACCGCACTGGCCAGCTTGCCCTGGCTACCGGTCGGAAGCGCGCCGGGTGGGGCCTGACCGGAGTGAATCATGACGACACCCCCGGTCGAGCCACCGCTGGTGCACGAGGCCGCGCCGAATGCCAGCAGCGCCAGCGCGCCGCAGACCCATCCATCCGCGCGCGTCGCGCCCGGAGGCCCGCTCGGGCCTTCCCCCCGTCCACCCGGCGATTCTACCCAGGTTGCGCCCGCTCGCACTTGTCGCGGTCAGCTGTCTTCCCTGGCGAACGCGCCGAAACGACGCCAGAGTGGGCGCTCCGATTCGCGCTCCTGTCGCTTCGAATTGGTTGTTTGTCCGCCAGCGCCAGCGCCAGCGCCAACGCCAGCTTCAAGACGAAGGGCGGATACCGCGGGTCGATACGGCCGCTCGCCGCGCAGCGTCACGCGGTGCATGACCCATCGCTCGCCCTCGTAGTCGAAGATGCCGTAGTGCATTGTTGATCGGTTGTCCCAGAACGCCAGCATTCCCGGCCTCCAGTGGTACCGCACGATGAACGCCGGGTCGGTCATGTGGTCGTAGAGAAGACGGAGGAGCCGCCGGCTTTGTCCTTCGGGCATGTCCTTGATGCTGAGCGTGAACTTCGGGTTGACGAAGAGGTTTTTGCGTCCCGTCTCGGGATGCCCGCGCGGGCAACCGGGTGCACCGCCCTCTGGTCGGCCCGCCCGACCACCGGCACCATCGTCCTGCTCACCCAGCTGGCCCGGGCCGTCTACCTGCGCTCCTCGGTCGACCTGGTCGGCATGAACCGGCGCAACATGGTCGTGCTCGCCTACCTGCGCGACCACCCCGGCGTCTCGCAGCAGGCCATGACCGAGCACCTCTCCATGGACTCGAACACCGGGGTCCTCGTCCTCAACGACCTCGAGGATCTCGAATATGCCGAGCGGCGCCGGGACCCGTCGGACCGGCGGCGGCACCTCGTGACGATCACCGACGCCGGCCTCGAGGCACTCGAGCATGCCGAGGCGGCGCAGGGGAGTATCGAGGACGAGATGCTCGCGGGGCTGACGCAGGCGGACCGGGCGAAACTGCGGCGGCTGTTGGTCAAGGCGCTCGAAGAGCACGCGGCGCCGGAAGGCGGCGCCGGAAGGCGCTTTGGGCTGAGGCCGAGATACCCCACGTTGGGTCGATCGGGTTCGTTGCTGAAATTGCGCGGTGTCGCCTACGTCGATTCTGTTCGCGTGGCTCGCCTGCACCCCGAGCAGCCGCACGCCACGCTGAGACCAGTTGCTCGCTGAGGGCTCCGGTGCTACGCCTTGACTGCTAGGCACGAGGGCGGGCGAGAACCGAGGTGCTGGTGTGGTGAAGATCTTGAGCAACCACGTGCGGACGATTCTGACCGTCGCGCTGATCGCGGGGGGACTCTCTGGCGCGTCCCTGAGCGTTGCTGCATCGCCCGCCTCCGCCACGACAGCCGTCACTCTCTACGTGACTCCGGGTGGAGGCGGTACCTCGTGCAGCCAGAGCGCTCCGTGCGGTGCCATCCAGAACGCGGTCAATGCCGCAACGCAGAACGACGCAGGTGACGACGTCACCATCGACGTCGCCGCCGGCTCGTACACCGAGAACGATTCGATCAACGCGTCGTCTCTCGACTCACTGGCCATTGCCGGCGCCGGTGCTCCGACCACCACGGTGAGCGGCGGCGCCGTCGGCTCAGTTCTCACCGTGTCGAGCGGCACGGTCACAGTGTCCGACCTGGACCTCGAGAAGGGCGACGCGGCTACAGGCGGCGGCGGTGGGATCAACAACCACGCCGTGCTCACGGTGATCGACTCCTTCGTCTCGGGCGACACGTCCTCCTCGAGCGGAGGTGGGATCGAGAACCACGCAGGGGCCACCCTGACGGTGAGTGAGTCCACGCTGAGTGGCGACACCGCCGCCGTCGGCGGCGGCGGTATCGACAACGCAGGAGGTCTGACGGTCGCCGACACCTATCTGGAGAACAACAGTACGTCGCAGAACACCGACGCACCCGGGTACGGAGGCGCCGGCATCGCGAGCTCAGGGACGGCGACGATCGACGACAGCACCCTTTCGGGGAACACAACGGCCTCCATTGGTGGCGCCATTCGCAACGACGGCAGCGTGCTCGTCACCGACGGCACCGTGACGACCAACAGCTCCCCCGTCGCCGGTGGTGGGATCTGGAACGACGGGTCGCTCACTCTCTACAACAGCACCGTGGACGGAAACAGTACGTCGGACAGCGGCGGTGGCGTCGAAAACACGGGATCTATCACGGTCACCGACAGCACGGTGTCGAACAACACGGCCACGCAGGACGGGGGTGGCATTCAGAACGACAACGGCAGCATGAACCTGAAGAACAGCACTGTCTACGGCAACACGGCCACGGACGGCGGTGCGATCAACAACGCCGGCGGTTCCGGCGACGTTGTTCTGGCGGAAAGCACGGTGTCGAACAACTCCGGGCCCGCCATCGAGAACATGGAGGGCACGGTCAGCACGATCGATTCCATCATCGCCACGAACGACGCTGGGCCGGACTGTCATGGTTCCCTCGCTGATCTCGGTTACAACCTGACCGACGACACCTCCTGCGGGCTGGCCGCGTCGACGGATGTGCACGCCAACCCAGATCTGGGGTTACTCGATATGAATGGCGGCGCCACCGCCACCGCCGTGCCGTCGTTAGGCAGCCAGGCCATGGGCGCTATCCCGACCGGCACGTCCACGAATCAAGTGCAGCTCTGTCCGCGGGTCGATCAGAGTGGGGTCAGCAGCGTCGGACGCTGCACGATCGGGGCCGCAGAGGGCGGGTTCTTGATCACGACGACGTCACTGCCCGACGCAACGTCGGGCGCTGCATACGGGCCGGTCTACTTGGATGATCGGTCGGCCGGCCTGAGCACCCGCCCGTACGAGACAACCGTCGAGTGGGGCGCCGCCGGCCTGCCGCGGTGGTTGACGCTCACTTCTAGAGGGATCCTGACCGGGAGCCCCCATCAGAAGACCGGTCGCTATTCGTTCACGGTGATCGCAAACGAGACCGTGGAGAGCCTCGACGGAACCAAAGTGGTGAAGACCGAGACAACGGTCTCAGCAGGTATGTCTCTCAAGGTCCGCCCGCTCTCGCCCTTGGCGTTCGTCCCCCGGATCTCTCAGTTCCCGACCCTGACGATCGGCGAGAGTCCCTACCCGCCCGTTGCCGGCCGTCCCTCGTACTGCACGGCGTCGCTAGAGATGAGTGACTTCGCACAGGTCGTTGGGGGGGTGGCGCCGTACACGGCCACCTTCTCCACCTCGCCTGAGGTTCTCTTTTCTCTGGACCAGTACGGCATCGGTGCGTTCTTCCGTGATCCCCCGGATCAACTCGAGTTCGCTACTGAGATCGGGTCTTCGCTCTTCGTCGGTGGGACGCCCGGCGGCGAAGCAGTCGAGAACTCGGTGATCACCTTCACCGCCACGGACGCGATGGGTGCCAGCACCTCGGTGAGCTTTCCGTGGACTCTCGACAACCCCGACGGGATCACCGGCTGCATCCCCTGACGCTGATGTATGACTGAGTTCAGTCACGTGGTGATGCTGTCGTCCTACGACGAAGCTGACGAAGCCACGCTGGGCTCCCCGCGCGTGATGGACGTTGCGCCGACCGCCACGATCCGTGCAGTGCTCTCGACCGATCGCGGCCCGACGTGCACCGTCAGCGTGGCCGTGGAGGACTGATAGGACCAGCCCGGACCGGACCCACCGCCCTGCGCGCTGACGGTCCGACCGTCGAGAGTGACCAGCTGCGGTCGGGTGACGTCGACCATGTCGACGGTGGTGCGCACAGAAGTCGGCTCGCCGGAGTAGTGGCCGCGCGCCGCGCCAATCGTGACTGAGACGGAGGGCTTTCCGGGTCCGGATGTGCCTGACGACGTGGTGATGAGGGTCTCGCTGCGTTGCCCCTTCGTGTAGCCCAAGCCGGTTCCCGCGTCGCCATAGAGCTCGAAGGATCCCGGTACTCCGGGATAGACGAGCGCGGTGAGCGCGCTCGCGTGCGCCGTGCCTCCGGACGAGGGTTGCTCCGGCACGACGCCACCTTGGCGGACGAAGACCGGCATCCGGTCGAGCGGCACCGACATGGTGACCGTCGACGGACCGGTGAACGTGGCGCCGGTAAAGAAGTCGACCCAATGGCCCGGGGGGAACCACACCGTGATTGAGGCAACATCTCCCGGCGTGGTCACCGGTGCGACGAGCATGTCGGGCCCGTACAGGTACTCCGTCGGGTTCTGGTAGGCGGCCTGTTGCTCGGGATATTGAAGATAGAGCGGCCGCGCCATCGGCAGTCCGGTCTCGTTGGCTTCGGCGGCCAAGGTGTAGGTGTAGGGCATCAGTGCTTCGCGCAGCCGAAGGAACGACTCGGTGATGCCCTGCACGGGTTGGGGATACTGCCAGGGCAGGCGGTCTTCGTTGTTGGAGTGGAGCCGGAGGATCGGCTGGAAGGTGCCGAGCTGCACCCAACGGTCGTAGAGGTCCGGAGGATCCGCGCCAGACTGCGTTGGCGGCGGGCCGAGGTAACTCCCGATGTCGCTGCTCACGTAGGGCTCGCCGATCGTGGCCTCGTCGGGGACCAACTGGGCCTCCATGGCCAACGTGTTCCAGGTTCCCCACGCGTCACCGGTGAAGGCGAGGGCCGACGTGTGGTCCGACCACGGCCCCGCCGGGTACACCTCCTGTGGATCGCCATTGGAGCCTCCGATACGCGCCAGGACGAATCCGCGCTCACCCAGGTTGACCATGTCCTGCGCATAGAGATGCCCGATCCACGCGTCGGGAGTGACGCCGGGTGAGGACACGACGGAATTGTCGCAACACCAGTCGAGCCACCAGAAGGAGACTCCCTGACGCTGAAAGCTCTGCTGGAGGGCAAAGTTGGACTCGGCCTGGGCCACTGAACTCCAGTCCCAGACCTTACAGTTCCCATTGGTGCAGCTCGAAGAGGCGAGAGTCTCTCCCGCGATGCGTTCGGCTTGTGACAGCTTCGGGTCGTTGTCGTCGATGCTCGAGTGGATGTTCAAAGTCACGTCGATGCCATGAGAGCGCGCCCATGTGAGGAACGACGAGGGCGAGGGAAACAAGGAGCGGTTCCATTCCCAGCCGTTCCAGTCGTTCGGAGCCTTCCAGTCGGTGTCGAGCGAGAGCGTGTTCAGCGGAACGTTGTTACTGACAAAGGCGCGATAGATGTTTTCGATGTCGCTGGTCGAATAGGGCGTGTAGTCGGAGTACCACACACCGAAGACGTCTCGGGGAAGCAGCGGTGCGGGGCCGGTCAGCTCGGCCAGGGTGTGCAGCGCTCCGGCGTAGTTCTGTCCGTAGGCGAACAGGTACCCGTCTTCGAGGTCGCCGTCCTTCGGCCGGGGTTCGACCCATCCCGTGCGAGGTCCACACTGCGCTCTGGGTGTCATCGACAAGGCGCCAACCCGCGGTGTCCAGCAGGCCGTCGGTGTTGAGAGGCTGGATGACGGCCTGGCAGGTGGCTCCGGATTGGCCGGCGGTACAGGTTGGATAGTCGTTGTAGGTGTCGGTGTCGAACCCCCGGAACCAGCCGCCGAGAGGGCCGTTCGTCTGCGGCGAGGGCGGTGGCGAGCCGCCGGGACCGACGGCCAGCGTATCGATGCCCAGATCGAAGCTGTTCGTGGTCGTATTCACCACGCTGATCGAATTGGTTCCGGACACCAGTGGCACGGTGGTCGTGAAGCTGGCCCAGGGTGCGGCCGCCGTCGTGGGGGCTGCAGTGAGAACCTGCTGGAGCCGCCCGTTCACGTCCAGATCGAGCGTGCTCGTGGTCGGTGCCAGCGGAGGGCTCGCCACGTTGTAGTACCGCAGCGAGACCGCTGCCTGACCAGCCGGCGATCCGATGACGTGCCACGTCACGCTGGAGCCCGGCTTCACGAAGAATCCGGCGTAGCCGGCCGTGCTCTGATACCCCGCGAACGTCTGGCTGAGCGTGGCTCCTCCGCCGAGCGTGGCGGCGCCGGCCTGACAGACCTGGCCGAAAGTGCATTCCCAGTCCCACGTTGGCGCAGCGGTGGTGCGCCGCCCACCGACGGACAGTTGGAGCGAGGTGTTGAGGGAGGTGAAGGGTCCGGAGCCCAGCTTGTATCGCAGGGTGGCGCTGGCAGTGCGGACGACCAGCGAGCCCCCCGAGGTGGATGACGTATAGGGAGGAACGGGCATCCGCCGGTTGAGGGCGTTGACCGTGGGCTGGTTCTCGAAATGTTGCGATGGGGAGTACTCGAGGCGGAACAGAGTCGGACTCAGAACCTCGACACGCACATCGCCGACGTGTACGACGGCCCGCTCGTGCGCGATACCGGCTCCCATGTCGATGGGTGTGGCCAGATCGACGGGCTCGGTGTCCGAAGCCGACGCACCCGTCGGGCGAGGCCGAAGAACCCGACTGCGGCAGGAGAAGTATTCCCCCCAGTGACACCGCACACAGGAGGACGACCGCAAGGAGGCGTCTCACCGCGACCTACCGTCGATGATCTGTCGGGACCATGCCATCGGCCCATGATTGCATCGACCTTGGACGAGTGCGCGGAGGACGTTGAACATGCGTAGTCGACGCCGCGGGTTGTTGCACGTCGAGGTCCGCGACCGGAGCGGCGCACTGCGGGGGTCACTCCCTCCGAGAGGTGGCACCCCTACCTTCGGTTGACACTGAGAGATGCCATGTCAAGGATGTTCGAAATCCGAAACGAGCTTCTGCAGTAGCAATGTCGCGCAGATAGCGGACTAGTGGCGCGGCCTGATGCGTGCGTGATTCACGGGCGGACACCCAACTTTGCGACAGCCTGTTCGACGCAGAACTCACCTAGCTCTCGGTAGGCATCGAAGCGATCGGCGTCGTAGAGTTGATCCAAAGTTGGATCACACGGAAAATCCGGGTTCTCGTTTGCAAACGCGAGGACACTCCACGGTGCATTGGCGGGAACGCCGGCCTTCACGACAGCGATCGTCCCGGTTTCACCGTCGGGGTAGTGAATTGTTCCCTTACAGAATGGGGCCTTGACAAACCATGGGCCTGACGCTGGCTTCTGACCAGGGGGGGCCATGCTCGTGTTGGGGTCGATATCGACTGATATCTGAAGTTCGCCCTGCGCGGTTTGGAGGGCGCCGCCCAAGGTTTCGAATGTATTGGGCTGGTCTCCCGACGCATCGATGCACCAAATGGTCTTGCACTTCCGTCGCAGCAGCTCAACCAACCCAAGGTTCTCGTAGTGTCCGCCGTCAGTGACGTAGAGGAACGCATCGTCAAGCGAGTTGCGGCCGAGCATCTCTCGAACGAAGTATTGCGGCCGAGGGAGGACCTGATGGAAGGCGGACCGACCCTTGAACAGATCGAGCTGGCGGGGATTGGGAACCCAGACACCCAGCCGGAGATTGGCCAGCGCCATGAAGAAGCGAAATGGCGCGCGGGTCATCCTGCCCATCGACGGCGAGAATGCAGCACCTGATATCGCCATCGCCGTGGGGAGTGTCGTAAATCGAGCCTGTGCACTCGACTGGACCCCGTCGTCGCCCAGAGTGCGCTCGTATATGGACGTTGGTTGCGCGCCGACCAAAGGCCCCCCGATTTGGTTGGAGCTGAAGGTAAAGCTGGTGACGTGCGATCCTGAGGGGGTAGCGCCGTAGTCACTGACGTTGGCGGCGGCGCAGACGATGAGTTCCGGGAAGTCGGCGGACTGACACTGCGTCAACTTGTATGACTCTTCATAGGGCCGTTCGGATGCATCCTGGTCGCCGACGGCCGTGGGCGATACCGGGTCGCCCGGGTTGCGCTTTGTACGTCGCAACACAAAACCGGCGGAGAGCCGATTTCGGTAGACGGGATACAGCGACCATGCGGTGACGTCAGCCCTGAACCACAACGCCGCGAGGATGACCATTGCCCCAGCCCATGCGATGAGTTCCCAGAGACCCGGGACAGTGAAGCTGGGCAGGTAGGCCGCGCCCCAGTAGGCAAGGATGACGATACCGGCCAGAACGAGAAGGGGGCCGGCGATGGTCGCCCCGGCGTTTATGAGAAATCCTTTGTGTTTGGCGGCCCATCCCTTGAGCCAGGCCCAGACACCACTTTGGACCGAGCTCGGTGTTGCTATCAGCCGACGAGCAGCCGCGATCCACGCGGTGACGACGCCGAGCAGGCCGATGGATGCCACAGTCACCGTCGTCGCTTTTGTGGTGTGGGCCGTTCCGGGTACCGCCGTCGTCGGTTCATACAGCGGTCGAGCCAGATGAATGATGTAGGGGATGCCAATAAAGAAGAGCGCAGTCAAGGCTGCGCCAACCAGCAGGACCCCGGACACTTGGCCAAGCACCGTGCGCCTCGTGTCGTTCTTGAAGCGCCAGGCCAACCAGACGAAGCCAGCAATGATCGAGACGGCAGCGACGATGACCACGGTCAGCCAAAGTCCGACGGGAATTGCGAAGGCCGTCTTCGTCGGACAGCTCGTCGGGCACCCCGCTCGCAACGAAGGCCAGGCCAACGAGTAGACCCATCCGAGCGGCACCGAGAACGCGGCGAGCGTGAGCGTCACGATGCTGACGTTGAACAAGACGCCCAAGAAAACCCTCCACACCACCGCGGGGATGCCTCCCCGGCCATGCGTCAAATACAGGGTGCGGTGTCGCAAGTACTGTTCCTCGGGGGTCCCATGAGCAAAGGGTCGCATGTCCGGACTCAACCCTGACCTGGTGTGGGGAGGCTCGATCGCAGGGTCGTCGGGGTCTTGGCCGATTTTGCCTTTGGAGACCATGGTGAAAGCGGTCGCGATATATGAGCCGCCCGATACCGCTGAGAGGTACTTCGCATGCCCCTCGCCGACGAGTAGTCCATTGCGCTCAAAACTCTGAAGTGCTCCCAAGCAGAATGAGGCTGAGCGGATCCCGCCGCCCGACAGGCAGATGCCGACTCCATCGGGTTCGTCACCCCAGCCGGGAACCTGCTCGAGCTCCCCTTCCTTCTCCCAGTCGGTGGGATCAGGCCCAAAAATTCGACGCGCTCTTCGGACCGGTTTGGCCCGTGGGTACACGTCTTTCCAGTTTCCCGCCCCCGCAGGTGGTGGACTCATACTCTTACGCTCCTAGTTTCCAGGGTGGACTTGGGACCAACGTCCTTTGCATCGCTTCGGCACGAGTGGGGCCTCACGTCCACGTGTTCGGAGGACACTCGATCATGCTGCGACGCCACTCTGCGCGACTCTCTCGGGGTCGTCGGCAATCAGCATGCCGACAGTTTCAGGCTTTTGAGGGGAGGGGGCTCCTTGCGGAAGCAGGAGCGCGGCTTTGCGCTATGGCGCCGTCGAGCTCCGAATCCCAGAGTTTCGGCTCGACCGTCCGTAGACCCTTGCCGAGCGTGCTGCTAATCCCCCTCCATCCACCGACAGCGGCAATGAGGGCTGGTACGAGGCCGAGAGCCACCTTTCCGTTTCCGGTCACGATCGTGGCGGCAATAAACCCACCGAAAAGGACGACAAATAACACGACGCTCAAGATCAGCGTGCCGCTATAACGACTGACAAAGGCACCAATCGTTCGGCCCAATTGGTTGGTCAAACCCTTTGCCGCGTTGACATACGACGTGGCAGTCAACAGGTCCTCGCCTGCACGTTCGCCCGACAGAAGCGATCGCCACTCCTCAGCCTGACGAGCAAGCGACGAATTGATCTGAGCAGTGAACTCCCCGGGTTCAGCCTTCGCAACCCAATCTGCCCACTGTTCGAGCGACCAGCTCACCGCATAGCTTGCATGGTCTGGCAGGGCTGACTTCAGGTCCGCCAGCCATTTGTAGATGTTGCCGAGACGCTCCGCGCCGAACTTCTCCTTGTACTTGGAAGCAGCATCTGCTTGGGGGGCGTGGCGACACATGAGATCGGTGTCCGCGAGAGCTCGTCCCAACCCGTACGCCTTACCCAGCCGGTAATTGGCAGCGGTAAGTGCCGTCAGGAGTGCCACATGAAGGTTGAGCATGAGGTTGCGGGCGTCTTTTTCCTGGCCCGCCGCGGCCGGAAGACCGCTCTTGAGAGCCGAGATGGCTGCATTCAGCTCATCGCTGATTGTAGGAAGCACTTTCTCGGCGCCAGCGAGGATCTCTTCAATAACCAACAGCGTTCGTTGGAGACTGTGCAGACCGGACAGGCCAGGGAGGTGCTCAGGTGGAGAGTCGGCCGGCGAGGGTCGCTGTGTCGGAACCGGCGAGTGATACAACTCCGCTATCTGCCAACCCATCGCAAACGCTTCGCTGATCTGGTCGGTGGTCGGTGGATCAGGTGGCATCTCGCATTACCCCTCACTTCACGTGTGTTCCGCTCGACGCGAACTGCCATGACCCTGCACCTGGGCAAATTCGGCGATGGCTAATCAGTCACGAGTGTCGCTCTTCACCTCATTGAATTGGAGCAGTTGATCGGGAGCATGAACGAAGAGAAAGCTGGACGATGGTTTGCTGAATACGCAGCTTTTGCCAACGCAATGGTTCGCCCTGATATGTCGTGCAACTCGGGGTATACCACGGCAAACGCAACTGGTCCACCATCATTGTGTGACGAAAGGAGTGGGTTGGGGTCGACTCCTCCGCCCCAACACTCTCCGCGTTCCTAGTGGCAAGTACGACGCGGATAACTCGGGTCCGGGTCGTTCTACATGACGGTCGCTCTAGGTATCATTGCGTGACTGCGCCGGGCCGTGCGGCCGCTCGCCGCGCAACGTCACGCGGTGCATGACCCTGCGCTCGCCCTCGTAGTCGAAGCTGCCGTAGTTCATGGTGGATCGGTTGCCCAGAAGGCGAGGGTCCCCGGCCTCCAGTGGTGCCGCACGATGAACGCCGGGTCCATCATCTGCTCATAGAGAAGACCGAGGAAGCGCCGGCTCTGTCCCTCGGGCATGTCCTTGATGCTGTGCGTGAACTTCGGGTGTCCCGTTTCGGGATGCACGCGTACGACAGGGTGGAGTGCCGGCAGGAGCCGCTCGAGCTTCTTGCCCTCCCAGACGTTGCCGTGCCCCTCGGCGACAGCTTGGGCGTAGAAGGGATCGTAGTGATACCGCTGAGCTCGTCGCAGAGCCGTTGGAGCGGTTCGGCCAGGGCTTCGTAGGCCGCCCTCGTGTCTGCTCACATCGTGTCGCCGCTGGCGCCGGGCACGACCACGGAGCGCAGCATGGACGCCATGGCCGGCCGGTTCATGAATGTGATGTCGGTGTGCCAGAAGTCGACCCGGTCCTTGCCAGTTTCGATGGACTGGACCTCCTTGCGTTCGAGCACCTGGGGCTCGACGGGATGGCTCTCGGTCAGCTCGCCGAAGCGGGCGGCGAAGACGATCTGGGAGTCGTCGTCGAGGTGCTGCTCGGGGAAGAAGACGACGAGGCGTTCCAACCAGATCTGGCGGATGGCCGCGATGACGTCGTCGTCGAGGTCCGCGGCACAGTCCACCCCGTGGATCTCGGCCCCGATGGCAGGGCTGAGGGGACGGACGTCGAGGTCGACCGTGCTGATCGTCACAGTCTCATGGTGGCACCCGATGATCCGGCCGTGTCCGAAGGGGTCGGCTGTCGCCCCGGAGAGAAGCGTCAGCGCTTCGTGACCGCCTTGTAGCGGGCGACGTACAGCCCTCCGATGAGGTTGTAGCCGGGCGTCCGCGAGTGGATGTCCCCCTTGGCGCAGAACCACGTCAACGAGCAGACTTTCGCCACCGGGACGGGGATCGTCCCGTAGGTCGTGGTCTTCACCGTTGTGGTCAGCGAGCCGTAGCCACCGGTTGCCTTGGTCACGTCGACCAGCGACCCCTGCGCGGACTGGTAGGCCTTCGCCAGCGCCGGGTTGATCAGCAGCTTGAAGGCGACGACCGACTCTTTGGCCAGCGTGATCGCCGCGGGCGGCCCCGGGTTCTTGGGATACACGTAGGCACCGAGGATCACGTCGGGATAGGTCGACCCGATGAGCGGCACGTTCGGGCCCGCGGCCGTGCGCAGGTCGTCGGCGAGCGTCGTGACGTTCGTGGTGATGCTCTTCACAACGCTCCCGACGCAGCTGATCGGGTTGCTCTGCGTCGCGCACCCGGTGACGTCGTTGCCGCCGATGGAGACCGTGATGAGCCCGATGTGGCCACGGTGCGCACTGATGAACGCGTCGGCGGCGGCGATCTGGGTCGTGCTCGGGTAGGTCATCCCGCCGGCGGTGTGGGGCAGGACGTCGGGACACCCGACGGCGTTGAGGATGGACGACGTCGTGGCCCCGCCGCAGCCGAAGTTCACCAGCTTCAGGCCGGTATGGTCCGCCACGTAGGCCGTGTAGCCCCGCGTCGAGCCGATGCCGGGCTGGTAGCCGACCGCGTAGGAGTCGCCGAGCGAGACGTAATACGCCGGCTGGCGGGCGCGCAATGTGTGCACCGCTGCCTGCGCCACTGGCGGTACCGCGGTCAGGGCGAGCCCGACCACCGAGAGCACCAGGCCCACGGCTACGAACAGTTTCTGCATCAGCCCATGGTGCCGCACCACCGCGCCGCGGAAAGAGCACCCTGGCTGCGCCAGGCGGCGTTAGCCGTCGTAGAACCCCAATGGGTGGAGCCCGACGAGTGTCCTCTCCCGTGGCGTCTGCGCCCGCGCCACCGCGTCCTCCGAGAGCTGGTTCACCTCCGAGGTTGGCCGTATCCGTTGGGCGAGGTCGCGCCGTCCGTAGTGGCACTGCACGAACATCCGGCCGGGATCCCCCGGCCCGGTCGGCAGCCGCCGGTGCCAGACGTCCGAGGCGAAGAGGGCGACGTCTCCCGCCTCGGCGACGATCGGCACCGTGGCGCGGCCTTCCCATTCCAGGTCGTCGTCGGCGGCCCTCTTGTATGGCGGCGCTTGTCCCGACATATGGCTCCCGGGAATCACCCCCGTCGGGCCGGCCTCCATCGGGCAATCCTGGAGGTAGAGGTGGGTGGCGATGGCGAACACCGGATAGGGGATTCTCGGGTCCCACGGAATGCCCGGATCACGTGGCACGTGTGGCCCGGCGTCGATGTGCCAGAACCGCCCGAGATGGCGATTGTCGCCGGGTTGCTGCCACCACGCCGTGTTGGCGATCACGTGGCAATCCTCACCGAGGAGGAACTCGACGACTTCGAGGATCCGCGGGTGGCCGATCGCCTGCTGCACCTGGCTGCTCCGGTTGAGCATCTCGTAGCGAAAGGGAGAGGACTCTTCGGCCGAGTCTCCCCTGTTGTCCGGCGGGTAGTCCTCGAAGACCCGCTCGACGTCGGCGCGGAGCGCTGCGAGCTCGTCGCCGGCGAAGACGCCGCGGAGCTGTACGTAGCCGTCTGACCGGAGGCTGTCCACTGCGGCGGGCGCAGGGTCGGATCTGACCCTCATGTATCCGTGGGATCGAGTCGGCACGCCCCGATTGTGCCGCCCCTGAGCGACGTCAGCCAGCGACGCGCCCGGGCCTGCTCTCGCCGACCCGCTCCGGAACGAAACGATTCAGCCCCCCGGCTGCTGCGGATGCCCTAGATGCTCGGCCAACTGCTCGCGCCGGTCCTCGGTGACGAGCAGCAACCGCGTCTGCTCCGCATCGATGGGCCGGCCGAGCTGGTAGCCCTGCGCCAGCCGGCACCCGAGCGCACGCAGCGAAGCCTCTTGCGACGGCTTCTCCACGCCCTCGGCGATGGTGTCGTAGCCGAGCGTGCGCGCCAGCTGAATCATCGCCGCCGCCATGCTCCGCGTGTCGTCCTTCGTCCCGAGCGCCTGGACGAAGGACTTGTCGATCTTGACGATGTCGACCTGCAGCCGGTCCAGGTGGGCCAATGACGAGAAGCCCGTGCCGAAGTCGTCGAGCGCGATGCGGATACCCAACGCCCGCAGCGAGGCCAGGTTGCGCACGATCGCCTCGCTCTCGGTGAGCACCTCGCTCTCGGTGATCTCGATCATCAGCGACGAGGGGTCGAAGCCCGAGAGTGCCACGTCCTCGGCGATCCGCTCCGCCAGCTCGGGGTCGACCAGGCGGCCCGCCGAGAGGTTGACGCTCATGGCGAAGCCCGGACCGCCCAGCCCGTCGGCGCGCCACTCGTACGCCTGGCGGCACGCCGAGCGCAACACGAAGGTGTCGATCTCGCCGACCAGGCCCATCTCCTCCGCGATGGAGACGAACAGGCGCGGGTCCACCAGCCCGCCCCGTGGGTGGGACCACCGCACCAGTGCTTCGAACCCGACCACGGCGCGCGAGCGCAGGTCGAAGATCGGCTGGTAGTGGGTGATCAGGTTCCCGCCAAGGATCGCTGCCCGCAATTCGTCTTCCAGCTCAATGCGAGCGAGAACCAGCGCGTGCATCTCGTCGCGGTAGACCTCGAAGCGGTTCTTGCCCGACTCCTTGGCCTTGTACATCGCGATGTCCGCGTTGCGCAGCAGCTGCTCGCTGGTGATGTCCTCGACGTCGAAGGCGATGCCGATGCTGCCGGCCGAGCTGACGGCCTTCGACCCGAGCAGCACCAGCGGCCGTAGTGACTCGAGGATGCGCTCGGCCAGCTCGGCGATGTCGTCACGCGACTGCACGTCCTCAATGAGGATGGCGAACTCGTCCCCGCCCATGCGGGCTGCCGTGTCCAGCGGACGCAGGCATTCGACCAGCGTCGTCGCCACCTGCTTGAGCAAGCGGTCGCCCTCGGTGTGGCCCAGGCTGTCGTTGACGGTCTTGAAGTCGTCGAGGTCGATGAAGAGCACCGCCAGGTGCCCTCTCGTCTGCTCAATGCGGGCCAGCGCGTGCTCCAGACGGTCCTGGAACAACGCCTTGTTTGCCAGTCCGGTCAGCGGGTCGTGGAAGGCCCGGTACTCGAGCTCGTCCTCCAAGCGGGTGCGGTCGGTGGTGTCGCGGAAGCTCCACACCCGGCCGACGATCTCGCCGTCGACGCGCTGCGCCTTGGAGTAGAGCTCCACGACACGCCCGTCCTTGAACTCGAGGCTGTCGAAGGTCTCCATGTCGGGACTCTCGGCGAGCTGGCGCCACGTCGCGAGGAACCCCTCGGGGTTGACGAGCTGGTCGAGGACGAAGGCGAGCTTGGTGGCCTCGTCTCCCGGCTTCCAGTCCTCCTCTGGGATCTGCCAGGTCTCGGAGAAGCGGTCGTTGAACGTCGTGATCCGCCCCTCGTTGTCGATCACGAGGATGCCGTCGGCGGTCGAATCGAGGGTGGCCGTCACGAGCGACAGGGCCTGGCCGAGCTCGTGCTCGGTGCCCGCCTGCACGGTGGCGTCATGCGCCGAGATGACGAAGCCCTCGACCGTCGGGTCGTCGAGCAGGTCCACGACGCTCATCTCGAAGGGCACGGCGTCGCTCCCATCGTGGCGCAACAAGCGGACGCGCACCGATACGGGGTGGGCCGACGACGCGCCGTGTGAGGCCGCCGTGAGCGCGCTGGCAAGCGTGGAGCGGTCGGCCGGATCGACGATGTCGAGCAGCGGACGCTGCTCGAGCTGCTCGGGGTCGTGCCCGAGCAGCCGGGTGATGGCGCCCGACACGGACTCGACGGTGCCGACGGAGGAGACCAGCATGATGACGGAGCCCGCGTTCTGCACGAGCGAGCGGAAGCGCGCCTCGCGGCCGGTGGCCAGCTCGTAGCGCCGGCGCTCGGTCAGGTCGCGCAGCGACAGCAGCACGACGCGCTGGCCGAACCACTGCACCGTCGTCCCGACGAGTTCGACCAGGCGCCAGCCGCTCGCCGCCTTGATCCGCAGCTCAATCGGTGAGCCGACCTCCTTGCCCTGAATGCTCGACAACGAGCGCAGCGTCAGCTCCTGGTCGTCTGGATGCACGAGGTCGAGGCCGGATTGACCGACCCAGTCATCGAGCGAGCGCCCGAAGATCCGCTCGGCGGACTGGTTCCCCCACACGATGGTGCCCGCCTCGTCGACCATCACGATGGCGTCGGGGAGATGCAAGAAGGCTTCGGTGACCGAGTTGAAGGTGTCGGTGTCGCTCGCGCCGGAGCCGGGGGGCGGGTTCGGTGCCCCCGGCGGCAGTCCCGTCGACTCGTCAGCGGGGCCGTCCCCCGGCGACGTCGACGCATCAGCCTCGGCCGCCCGCGACGACCGCCGGGGCCACCTCATACCACTGGCGTTGCGCAAGACCAGTTGCTCCAGCACCGAACAGCTCCCCCTCCATGCGTGGTCACGTGTGATTCACTTCGGCCACTCGCGGTGGGATGCGAGGTTGCGATCCGGTTGCATGTCATATTTTGCGCAACAGGTCGCGGCGCGCTGCACGCTCGGATCTGGTCGAAGTTGGCTCGGATTTGGTCGGATTCGGTCGGCCCCGATGCGCTGCCCGGGCCCGTCGCCGGGGCCGGACCGCTGCCGCCGGACGGCTCGGCCGCCGGACCGCTGGTGCGCAGCGCAACCACAGCTCGACCGCCGCTCGACGCCGCTGAGCCGCCACCAGACCCCCCGGTCCCTCGACTTCCACGCCGCGTTCGTGGCCGCCGAGCAGGTGCGCGGGGTCCTCCTATGCTCTCGCCGTGGTGTCAGAGCTCTTCGACGAGGCGGCGTGGACCGAGGTGCCGGGCTTCGACTTCACCGACATCACCTACCACCGGGCCAAGGCGCACGGCACCGTGCGCATCGCCTTCGACCGCCCCGAGGTGCGCAACGCCTTCCGGCCCCAGACCGTCGACGAGCTGCTCGTCGCCTTCGAGCACGCGCACGTGACGGCCGACGTCGGCTGCGTCCTCCTGACCGGGAACGGCCCGTCGCCCCGCGACGGCGTCTGGGCCTTCTGCTCGGGCGGGGACCAGCGGATCCGCGGCGCGGACGGCTACCAGTACGACGGCGCGGGCGAGGACCGGGCCGGGCTGGGCCGGCTGCACATCCTCGAGGTGCAGCGCCTCATCCGCTTCATGCCCAAGGTGGTGATCGCCGTCGTGCCGGGCTGGGCCGCCGGCGGTGGGCACAGCCTCCACGTCGTGTGCGACCTGACCCTGGCCAGCGAGGAGCACGCGCGCTTCAAGCAGACCGACGCCGACGTGGCCAGCTTCGATGGCGGGTTCGGCTCGGCCTACCTCGCCCGCCAGGTCGGCCAGAAGCGCGCCCGCGAGGTGTTCTTCCTGGCCGAGACCTACACGGCGCGCGAGGCCTTCGACATGGGCGCGGTCAACCGGGCCGTGCCGCACGGCGAGCTCGAGCGCCTCGCGCTCGGCGTGGGCGGCGACGATCAACCAGAAGAGCCCGACGGCCATCCGGATGCTCAAGTACGCCTTCAACCTGATCGACGACGGGCTCGTCGGCCAGCAGCTCTTCGCCGGCGAAGCGACCCGCCTCGCCTACGCGTCGCCCGAGGCGGCCGAGGGTCGCGACGCCTTCTTGGAGAAGCGCCCGCCCGACTGGTCGCCCTTCCCCTGGCAGTACTGAGCGCCACCCAGGCGCCAGCCGGGCACCCGAGCGCCCAGCGACGCAGCCGCGCCGCCTGGAATTGGCTGCGCTCAGGGGTGCGGCGGAGGCCTATCCCAGCATCGGTCCAGGTGCCCGGGCTAAAAAGTGCATGTCGGGGGTTCTCGCCGACCATGACGACAAGGAGCCAGATTCATGCTTGCCTCGAGCTACCCAGTCCTCGATGCGTTCTTGACAATGCTGTACTTCTTCCTGTTCTTCATCTGGATCTGGCTGCTAGTGATGGTGTTCTTCGACATCTTCCGCAGCCACGACTTGGGAGGCTGGGCCAAGGCGCTATGGGTGATCTTCATCATCGTCCTCCCCTTCCTCGGTGTGTTCGTGTACCTGATCGCCCGCGGCGGGTCGATGCAGGAGCGGCGCATCAACGACGTGCAGCAGCAACAGAAGTCCTTCGACGCCTACGTCCGCCAGACCGCGGCGGCGCCGGGTGCCGACACCGCGACCCAGCTCTCCAAGCTGGCCGACCTCAAGAATCAGGGCGTGCTCACCGACGCCGAGTTCGAGGCCCAGAAGGCCAAGATCCTGGCCTAGACGCGGCCTGCGTCCGTCACTGATGGCGACCTGGTGACGGCGCAGGACGAGCCCGACGAGGCTGAACCCGAGACCGGTGTGGCGGGCCCGGTCCCCGGTTCGGCTCCGCGCGGGGTCGGGGGCGACGGCGACGATGGTGGCGCCCAGAGCGCCGACGCGATGTCGGAGCGTCTAGCGACGCGGATCGAACAGGACGTCGCGTCGCCGCTGCCATGGCGTTCCGTCGTCAAGAAGACCGTCGTGGTGGTGGTGGCGGGCATCACCATCTACCTCCTCTTCCCCAGCCTGGCCGAGGTCTTCTCCTCCTTCCCCAAGCTCACCGAGCTCGACGCCATCTGGTTCCTGCTCGCCCTGGTGCTCCAGGTGGCGCACTTCACCTGCACCATCGCCCTGCAGCGGATTGCCCTGCGGACCAAGGCCTGGTTCTCGGTGGCGACGTCGCAACTGACGGGCAACGCCATCAGCCTGATCGTGCCCGGGGGCGCGGCGTTCGGCGCGGCGACGCAGTTCCGGATGCTCGCCGCATCGGGCAACGACTCGGGCACGGCCGTCGCCGGACTGACCGCCTTCTCGTTGCTCGGCATCGGCGGCCTGCTCGCCCTGCCCATCTTCGTCCTCCCCGCCATTTTGGCCGGGACGCCGATCGACGAGCGGCCTCGAGCATGCCGCCCTCCTCGGCCTCGGGGCCTTCGTCCTCTTCGCCGCCTTCGGGGCCGTGGTCCTGGTCATGGACGGACCGATCCGCTGGGCCGGGCGGATGGTGCAGTCGGCGCGCAACCGGCTCCTGCGCAAGCGCCGCACCCCTGACCGGGCTGCCCGGACGCCTCGTCTTCGAGCGGAACCGAATCCGCGAGGTGCTCGGCAAGCGGTGGAAGGCGGCCATGCTGCTCGAGCAGTGGACGGCTCGCCTTCGACTACGGGACGCTGCTGGCGACGATCCGGGCCACCGGGGTGCGGCCCAACCCGTCGCTCGTCCTGCTCGCCTACGCGGTGGCCGGCCTCCTCGCGCTCGATCCCCATCACGCCGGGCGGGTTGGGCATCGTCGAAGCCGGGCTGAGCGCGCTGTTGATCCTCGCCGGTGTGCCCGGTGGCGACGCGGTGGTGGCGACGCTGGCCTACCGCATCATCTCGTATTGGCTGCCCGATCCTCGTGGGCCCCTTCGCCTACTTCGCCTTCCGGTTGCGCTACGGCGCGCCCGGTGACGGGACCGGCGGCCCGAGCGGTCCGGCAACCTTGGCTGCAGGCTGACGCGGTCGTCCACGGCGACGGGCACACCACGCAGACGCCTCGGTCCACCACGTACGTGAGCCCTGTCCCGTTGACCCTGTGCCGTCATGCACCGTGTAGTTGTCTGCACGCGGCCGCAGGCGGTGGCGGGGCGGTCGCAGTGACGCGGGCGATCTCAAGGCGCACCGACTGCGCTCCGAAAGAATGGCAGGGGCGCCGACCTTGGCGAGGGCGTCTCTGTGGTGCGATGCACGTTGCACGGGCTGGCTACATTGCCGGCGGAACGTTGCCTGGCCGGGACAGAGACATGCGAGGACCCAACCGCCGTGTATGAGGGGACATGGGAATCGGTCGGCACCCACACGGTGCCCGACTGGTACGACGACGCCAAGTTGGGCGTCTTCTTGCACTGGGGCCTCTACTCGGTGCCGGGCTGGGCGCCGCGGGTGCCCGACATCCAGCAGCTGCTGGTCAAGGACGGCCCCAAGCGGATGCTGCGCGAGAACCCCTACGCCGAGTGGTACCTGAACTCGCTGCAGATCAAGGGCAGCCCCACGCAGCTGCACCACGCCCGCATCTACGGGGACGACTACCCCTACGACAACTTCGTCAAGACGTTCAACGACGCGTCGGCCGGGGCCAACCTCGACGCCATGGCCGACGCTCTGCCGCGCCAGCCGGCGCGCGCTACGTCGTCCTCACGACCAAGCACCACGACGGCTTCGCGCTGTGGCCCTCGGGCATCGCTCACCCGACCAAGGGCCGGTATCACGCGTCGCGTGACCTCGTCGGCGACCTGGCCGAAGCGGTGCGGGCCCGGCGCATGCGCATGGGGCTGTACTACTCGGGCGGCTACGACTGGCCCTACAACGACGCCGTGCTGCGCTCGGCCGCCGACGCCGTGCTCGCCGTGCCCTACGGCCGTCCCTACGTGCAGCTACGTCACGGCGCACGTGCGCGAACTGATCGACCGCTACCAGCCGTCGGTGCTCTGGAACGACATCGGCTGGCCGCCCGACGGGCGCTTGGCCGAGCTCTTCGCGTACTACTACAACGCGGTCGAAGATGGCGTCATCAACGACCGCTGGCGCGAATCCGGCTCCGCGCAACAAGGTGAGCGACGGCGTGGTGCGTGTCGCGGGCGCACTGGTCCAGGCGCTGTGGCCGCTTCATCCCCGAGCAGCGTAAGCACCTGACCTTCGCCACGCCGAAGCACTGCGACTTCCGGACCCCCGAGTACGACGTCCTGCAGACGGTGTCGGAGCGCAAGTGGGAGATGGCACGCGGCGTCGGGCACTCCTTCGGGGCGAACCGCGACGAGCGGCCCGAGGACATCATCGGCGAGACCGAGCTCATTCAGATGTTCTGCGACATCGTGTCGAAGAACGGCAACCTGCTCATCGGGATCGGGCCGCGTCCCGACGGGACCATTCCCGACACCCAGCATGGCACCGTTGCGCCGGCTGGGGACGTGGCTGGCGGCCAACGGCGAGGCCATCTACGGCAGTCGAGCCCCTGGGTCATCACCGGAGTCGGCAGACCGTCGAGGGGACGCCGCTTCGCTTCACGCAGAGCGGCGGGGGCGTCTACGCCCATGGTGATGGGGATGCCATCGGGGCGGCGCATGACGCTGCGCGCCATCGACGCGCTCGCGGGTCCAGCGGGTCCGCCTGGTGGGACGCACGAGCGTCGAGCTCGAGTGGTCGAGCGAGCGACGGCGTGCTCACGGTGACGCTGCCCGAGCTGTTGCCGCTCTCGCGCCGTCACGGTGTTGGACCTCGGAAAGGACGTGCGGGCCCGGCTCGGCCGAGCGTGGCCGGCGCCGCGGCGGCGCTGAACAGGGTCAGGTCAAGACGAGCTGGGTCTGAGTGACCCGGGCGACCAGGCGGTCGCTCTGAGTCGCGCACGTCGGTCTCGACCACGACCACGGTGCGGCCGACATGCAACGGGCGGGACACCGCCTCGATGTAGCCCTCGCGCACGCCGCGGAGGAAGTTGGTCTTCGACTCGACCGTCGTCGTCCCCTGGGCGTGCTCGGGGAGGTTGAGGAAGGCACATGCCCCCCCGGTGCTGTCGGCGAGCGCCATGACCGCGCCGCCGTGGAGCAAATCCGTTGACTGTGCAAAGACCTGGCGCCCACGCCAGCCGGGCACGTACCTCCTCCTTGTCGTAACGCGAGAAGCGTTGCGCCGAGCGTCCTCGCCAGCGGCATGAGATCGAGCAGGACGTTCGGGTCGGCGGACGCGTGCACCCGAGTCGGGAGCGTGGTGCACCGTGCGGTCGGGCATCGTGCGCAGGCTACCGAGCTGTACCGGCACGCTAGCCCGCTCCTGGCGACGAAATTCGTCAATCCTCTTCTAGGGCCTTTTTGCCCTAGTGCCGAGACGCGATTCCGCTGCATGATTCTGGCTAGGACGAGCGGCCGCCGGCGCTGCAGTTCGCCCTCGACAGATTCGGCACGACGCCTAGCAAAGGCAAGTGTCGTTTCATCGACGGAACGGGGTCCCGAGCCCCCGGCGGCCACTCGTCCTCTATTTCGCTTGGTCACGGCAACGTGGCCTCTACTTCGTCGATGACGTACTCTGACTTCGCAGCGTCTCCCCGGGTCTCACCATTCGGGCATCCCGGGGATCTGCAGTCCTCGGGAGGGCTACGTTCGGCGCTGCTCGGCGCACGCGGTGGGTGACGAATGCTTCTTGAGCTGTTCCTGATCGGCCTCGTGGTCACCTTGGAGCCGATCCCGCTGACCGCGATGATCCTGCTGCTCGCCGCGGACGGCGGTCTGCTCAAGGGTCTCGGCTACGTCCTCGGGTTGGATGCTCACGCTGGTCGCGATCGTCGCCGTGACCGTCGTGGTCACCGGCGGCAAGCCCTTGCTCCCCCAGACCTCGCCGTCGACGGCGGCGCTGACGATCAAGCTCGCCATCGGGCTCGTGCTGGTCTTCATCGGCTACCGGCGCCGGGGCCGGCGAGCCTCGACGGCAGCAACGAGAAGAAGCAGCCCAAGTGGATGAGCCGGATCGACCGGGTCAACCCGCTGGCGGCCGCCGGCTTGGCCTTCCTCCTCCAGCCGTGGGTGCTGGTGGCCGGCGGGTGTCACGACCATCACCGAGGCCAAGCTCTCGTCGGCGCTCCAGTACTTCGCCGTCTTCGCCTTCTGCCTCGTGTGCTCGGCGAGCTACATCGTCATGGAGGCCTACGCGGCGCTGCGCCCGGCAAGGTCAAGACCTTGCTCGCCGCGTTGTTGGCAGTGGATCAACACCCACCGCGACCAAGCCATCGTGTTCCTGTCGCTCGGGCTCGGCCTGTATCTGATGGCGGTGAGCATCTACGGGCTGGTGAGCGGCGACTAGGCACCGGGCGAGTGCACTGGCACTGCGCACTGCGCGGCGCGGGCGTGGGATCCACCGGCGCAACGGGAGTGCTCGGTAGCGTCGGCACCCGGAGGTGTGCACGATGCTCGCTTACACGTGGCCCCTGCTCAACTTGTTGTGGACGTTCCTGATGTTCGCCGGGATCTTCCTGTTGCTCTTCTTCGTGATCTGGTGCTTCATCGACAACTTCCGCCGACGCGATCACAGCGGCTGGGCAAAGGGCGGCTGGACCGTCGTGATCCTCTTGATCCCGTTCTTCGGCGCGCTGATCTACATCATCGCGAGGCCGGCGGACGCCCAGCTGTCGACATGAGCCGGTCGCGCGCCGACGGCGCGTGCGTCGACTCGGCGCCCTCGCGCAGGGCGATCAGCGCGTCGCCGCCGTTGGTCAGCTCCACGTTGGCGATGCCGAAACGCGGCCAGCAGGCCGGGCACCTCGTCGAGGGGCACTTCGGTCACGCTCGACGCGCCGCCCACGGGCCGCTCGATGAGCACGGCCTGCTCGTTGACGAACAGCGTCAGGCACCGGTCGGGCGCTGCGCAGCCCAGCCATGACGCCCGTCACGAACGACGACTCGGGGTGCGTCGCGGTGTACCAGTTGTTGACCTCGATGTCGACGCGCTGTGCGGGCTCGGGGACGAAGCCGTACATGTCGCTCCAGTCCCCGTCCTGGAACACCTGGAGCACGAGCTCGGGCCCGTCCTCGCGCAGCCGGTAGCGCCAGCCCGACTGCTCGGACTCGCGCGCCGACCTCGAAGGGAACGGGGTCGAGGAGCCCGCCGCCGCCGAAGCCGACGTCGGCCAGCCAGAGCGACCCGTCGCGGTCACGCACCCGCAGGAGCAGGTGGTTGAGCGGGCGGGGCGCGCCTTCGGGGCCGAGGCGCACGCGGGCCAGGATCGGGTCGACCTCCCGCCCGCCGAGGGACTCCAGCGCCCCGCCAACAGGAGGTTGTGCTCGAAGCAGTAGCCGCCGCGGCGGCGGGCGACGATCTTGTCCTCGAGGTCGGCCAGCTCGAGCGAGACGGGTCGGCCCGCGTACGGGTCGAAGTTCTCGAAGGCGATGGTGGTGGCGTGGGCACGATGGAGCTCGGCGAGGCCCGGATCGGGCCGTCGTGGTCAGGCCGATCCTGGCCAGATAGGCCTCGGGCGAGTCAGCGTGGGCATGGTGGACGGCTCCTCAACGACGTGACGGCGAGCCGACGGCGTGGGGGCAAACGATCGTTTGACCAGGGACGCGTCGGCGGGTCATGCGAATTTCATTTTCGCTTTCACGCATCGCTCACTATGGTTGCGCTTCGCCCAGGGGAACGCAGGAGCTGCGGTTTCACATGCAAAACCACCACCCGAAGATCGCACAACGGCCCGATCGGACGTGGGTGGTGGAATGCCCTCAGTGCCGGAGCGACCTCACGTCGGCCCTTCCGATCGGCATCGGGATGCCGCTGCGCGACCGGGAGACGGCCGAGCGGCTCCGCGAGAATCACGCCACCCGGCCCGTCCGGCGGGCGGTCGCTTCCTAGGCGCAACACCCCGTGCCGGCGTCCGCGGAGATCTGCCGGTGTGGGATCCGCCGGTGTGCAGAACGGTTGCTCTCGACCGATGAGTCGCGCGGTCGATGACGTCGTCACGAAGGCGAGCGCACGCTCGGTGGCCGACACTGTCGACCGGTTCCTCGAGGTGCTCGGAGCCAAGGGATTGAAGGTGTTCGCCGTCATCGACCAGCGCGCCGAGGCCCGCGCCGTCGGCCTCGACTTGCGAGAGACCACCCTGGTCGTCTTCGGCAACCCGGCCGCCGGCACCGGCGTCATGGACGCCGTCCCGCTGTCCGCGCTGGACCTTCCCCTCAAGATCCTCGTCTGGGCGGACGGAGAGCGGGGGACCCAGGTCAGCTACACCGCACCGTCCGTCTTGGCCGCCCGCTACGGGCTGACGGCCGGAGCAAGCCGCGGCGTTCGAGGGGATCGACGGGCTGACCGACGCCCTCGTCTCCGCGTGAGCTCCGCGGGCTGCTGCGGACACGCGGGTGGAAGGGGCGACTCCAGGCCACTCCGGGCCGCCTCGGGCCGGCTCCCGGGAGGGCCGGGTGCACGGAGAACGGAGCATGACTGGAAGGCCCGCTGTGGGTGTGACAGCCTGAGTGACGCAGTGTCACACCAATGGGGGGGCGGCCCATTGCAACGAGCGCCTGACAGGGGAACAACCGACGTGTCCAGCAGCACCTTTCCGTACTCTGCCGCGGAGCTCGATCGCTTCCGTCAGGTCCAGCGCCTGGCCTACGACATCGCCCAGCACGTCGAGTCGCAGCTCGAGGTCGGCATGACCGAGGTCGACGTGTGTCTGCTGGTCGCCGCCGCCCAGGCCGCCAACGACGTCACCCAGGTCTTCCACGAGCCCTTCGCATGGATCGGTCGCCGCACCGTGCTCGGGGCCGACTGGATCACGACCGCCCTCGGCGCCAAGGACCTCGCGGCGGGCGTGCGGCCGGGGACACCGTTCTTCCCGACCAACCGGGCGATCGCCGACGGCGCGCCGGTCATCATCGACCTGGCACCGGTCATCGGCGGCATCTCGACCGACGTCGGCTACTCGTGCGTCGTCGGCGCCAATCGTCTGTTCCACGACCTCGACCGCGCCCTGCCCCGGATCCGCTCGCTCCTCTTGGAGGGCATCCGGGCCGGGGAGTCGTTGCTCACGCTGTACCGCGAGCTCGACGTCCTCTTGGCGCAGCGGGGATGGGAGAGCTGCCATCAGCACTACCCGGACCGGGCTCTCGGCCACCTGGTGTTCCCCCTCGGGCAGGAGCCCGACCGTCCGTCCCCGCTGCCGGGATTCGGGACCGCCGCAGCGGAGGGACTGCTCGCCGCCGGCATGGCCGCCATTGAGGGCGGGACCTCCTACCCGGTCTGGAACGACACGTCGCGCAGCGACTACCCCGCCTCTCCCGGACTGTGGGCGGTCGAGCCGCACATCGGACGCGACGGCGTCGGTCTGAAGTTCGAGGAGATCCTCGTCGTGACCGAGGACGACGCCTTCTGGCTCGACGACCACCTGCCGCACGCGCAGCGGTGGGCGGCGGCGGGCTACAGCATTGAGCCGCTCGGGAGGTTGTGACGCCCACGCGGACACGGACCCGTGCCGCCGCGCAACAGCGCCGGGCGGCGACCGAGCAGGCGATCCTCGACGCCACCGAGACCCTGCTCGAAACCCGGCCGTTCCGCGACCTCACGGTCGAGGACGTGATGGAGGCGGCGGGCCTCGGCCGTACCGCCTTCTACCGCTACTTCCCCGACCTCGAGAGCGTGGTGCTGCGCCACATTGAAGGCGTCGCGCACGAGCTCTTCGAGGCCTCCCAACACTGGCTGAGCGCCGAGGACCCCGACGCACGGCTGATCGACACCGGCCTGCGCATCGCCGCCGTCTACCGGGACCATGGCCGTGTCATGCAGGCGTTCTCCGACGCGGCCGGGGCGGGGCCCGACGTGCACCAGGTCTGGCGCGCCACGCTCGACGCGCTCATTGAGCCCGGGGTGGCGCATCTGCGCATCCTGATCGCGCAGGGACGGGCCGAGTGCGAGTACCCCGGCGAGACCATCCGGGCGCTCTCTGTGCTCATCGACCGGTATCTGCTCGACATTTACGGGCAGTCGTCGGCCGTCGACATCGCCGAGCCGGTCGCGGTGCTGGCGCAGATCTGGCGGCGGACGTTGCGGTTGCGCTGACGGTGCGGCGTGGCCGAGTTGGGCGGCGTGGCCGGGGTCACTCAGCGAAAGAGCGGTACCGGCGTGCCGAGCTCGAGTTCGAAATAACCCGCGGGCGCGCCCGGGACGTCGAGGGCGGCGGCGGCAGGCGCGATGTCGACGCCGGGGAGTCCGGGGAAGAGCGGGTCGTGGTGGCAGAACGCGACGCTGGCGGGCCGGAGCAGCTGCACCTGCTCGAGCATGAACTCCGCCGACGAACCTTGGAACGGCTCGCCGTCGACGTTGGGGCGGCCGCCGACGGAGAGCAGCGCCACGTCGGGGCGCAGCCCGTGAAGATGCCGCGCCAGTAGCCGGCGCTCCCGCTCACGAGCACCGTGCCACTCGAGGTCGTCACCAGATAGGCGAGCGGCCCGCCGTCGTGACGCGAGCACACCTCGTTCATCGCGAGGAGGGCCCGGCCCGCCGGGTTGGACGAGATCGACTCCATGGCGCCGAACAGGCCGGCCACCTTGGCGGCGCGCTGTTGTGCGCTGACGTCGAGGTCACCCACGCAGGCGACCGACGTGTCGGACTCGCTGTGGGCGAAGAGGCACGCGTGGAGTGACGGCAGCACCTTGACGCGGGTCGAGGGCCCGCAGTGCACGGTCTCGCCTCCGGTGACCACGAGCAGCCGCTCCTCGGGCACGCCGTCGGCGCGCAGACAGCGGGCGGACTCGGGCGAGCACACCACCGTCGCGCCGGTACCGCGTGCGATCGGTTCGGCGCCGTAGAGATGGTCGAAGTGGGCGTGGCTGATGAAGACGTAGTCGGCCTTGCCCACGGCGGCCGTCGTGAGGCCCACGGGAGGGAGCCCCGGCAGCCGGTCGAGGTAGGCATCGAAGAAGAGATCGAGACCCGCGTCGCGCACGCGGAAGGTCGCGGTCCCGAACCACTCGAGTGTCGTCGGCATGGGCAGAACGTTACGGCGCGGCCTGCGTCGGTGCCTGCGCTGGCGCGTGGGCCTCGGCTTCGGCGACGGCGCGTTCGGGGGAGCCGATGAGCTTGGCGGAGAACTTGACCGCCTTGACCGCGCTGGTGACGCCCGTCTGCAAGGTGGCGCCGATCACGATGAGGATGACGCCGGGCCAGAAGAGGTAGCGCCAGCCGAGCATCAAGATGCCGAGGCGACCCAGCGCGTAGGGCGGTGAGCACACGACGGCGCCCACCGCGCCGCCGATGGCGGTGGCGGCGAGCTTGTCGCGGCTGTTGCGCTTCTTCTCGATGCCGACGATGCGTGCCGGCACCGCCAGGTAGCACAGCATCATGATGCCGACCACGATGCTCTGGCTGATGACGAACGGCCAGTGGCCCCAGCGCGTCGCGATGAGCGCGGAGAAGGACAGGGCCAGGCCGATCGAGACACCCCAGGCGCTGATCACCCCCAGGTGTTGGTTGGCCTTGGCGAACGACGGGCGGATCTCGGGCTTGCCCGGCTCCGAGATGGCGAAGGCGAAGACGCCGTTGAGATAGAAGCTCGCCGCCGTGAGCAGGGTCACGCCGAGGACGGCGGGGATGAGGACGGGCCCGCGGAGGACGTGGAACTGTTTGCCGTGGAGCACGTGGATCTTGATATCGAGCATGGCGATCCAGATCCACATGGCGGGGATGATCTGCACCAGCGAGAGGCGCCAGTTCGTGATGAGCAGCTTCAGGCCCTGGAAGAGCATGAGGAACGCGCCGACGATCAGCGCCAGGGGGGCGAGCCAGCGGCGGCGCTGGCTGAGCTGGAGTACCGCCTGCTCGACGGCGTTGTCGTCGCTGGTGCGGATGGCGTCGACGAGGCGGACGATCGTCGCCCCGACGCGTTCGCGGCGCGTGGAGGCCGCGGCGCCTGCATCGGCGCCGCCGGGTGCCGTCCCGTCGCCGTCGTCCATCGTCACCCTCGTCCCCTCACCGTGATCCCCCGAACACGCCATTGTGACTCTGGCGTAGCCTGCTCCGTGGCACGACTGCGCGGCGGCACGCGCCGGGGAGGAGGCCACGATGACCGTGGAAGAGAAGATTCCGCTGGCTGAGACGCCCGGGTTGAAGGCAATCCCGCATCTCAGTGACGAGCAGAGCCGGGCCAAGGGGAAGGCGGCCCGGGAGAAGGTGCCCCGGGACAGCCAGGCGGTCTTCGATCCCGGTCCGGAGCGGCCCGACCCCGTCGCGTTGCTCGAGGACCAGGCCACGACCAGGGTCCCCGAACTGGTGCCGATCCGCTACGGGCGCATGCTCGTCTCGCCCTTCACCTTCTTCCGCGGCGCCGCACTGATCATGGCCTCGGACCTCTCCACCACGCCGCGCTCGTGGCTGAACGCGCAGATCTGCGGCGACGCTCACCTCTCGAACTTCGGCGTGTTCGGGTCGCCCGAACGCCAGCTCGTGTTCGACTGCAACGACTTCGACGAGACGCTGCCCGGACCCTGGGAGTGGGACGTCAAGCGGCTGGCCGCCAGCATCGTCGTCGCGGCGCGCCATCGCGGCTTCCCCAAGGACGTGCGGGCAGAGGCCGTCCTGGGCCTCGGCAAGGTCTACCGCGATTCGATGCGGCTGATGGCGACCATGAACAATCTCGAGGTGTGGTACAGCCGGGTCGAGGTCGAGCCGATCGTGGAGATCATGCAGGCGCAGGCCGACTCGAAGGGCACCAAGGCCGACGTGCGGATGGCCAGCACCGCGTCCAAGCTCGTCGCCAAGGCGCACACCAAGGACTCCATGAAGGCGCTGGACAAGCTGACCTACGTCGTGGACGGCGAACGCAGGATCGTCAGCGACCCGCCGCTCGTCGTCCCGGTGGAGGAGCTCTTTCCCGACCTCGAGGCCGCGCGGATGATCGAGGTGTTCCACGAAGTGGTCCGTCTCTATCGCCAAAGCCTTGCGAGCGATCGGCGGCACCTCCTCGAGCAGTTCACCGTCAGTCAGATGGCGCGCAAGGTCGTCGGCGTCGGCAGCGTGGGGACCCGGGCCTGGATCCTCCTGCTGCACGGTCCGCGCCAGGACGACGTCCTGTTCCTCCAGGCCAAGGAGGCCGAAGCCTCTGTTCTCGAGCGGTTCGTGAAGAAGAGCCAGTACAACAACCACGGGGCGCGGGTGGTGGCCGGCCAGCGCGTGATGCAGGCCAGCAGCGACATCTTCTTGGGCTGGCAGCGGGCGCACGGTGTCGACGGGGTCGACCGTGATTACTACATCCGCCAGCTCCAGGACTGGAAGGGATCGGTCGAGGTTGAGACCGTCATCCCCGAGGGCATCAAGGTCTATGCGGAGCTGTGTGCCCACTCCCTGGCGCGGGCGCACGCCCGCTCGGGCGACCGCATCGCCATCGCGTCGTACTTGGGCGCGAAGCCCTCGTTCGAGAAGGCCCTCGTCCGCTTCGCCGAGGCCTACGCCGATCAGAACGAGCGTGACTACGAGGCCTTCGCCGCCGCCTGCAAGAGCGGCCGTCTCCAAGCCGAAGAAGGAATCTGAGGCACGACTGGGCGAGCCGGGAAGAATTGTCCTCGCCGAGAGACGACACGCGTGGTTCGTTTCGGTGCAGAATGAGCAAGCCGCCGTGTGGGGGTGACCACGACAACGATGTAAGGAGCCTGAATGCTTGCTTCGAGCTACCCAGTTCTCGACGCCTTCCTGACGATGCTGTACTTCTTCCTCTTCATCATCTGGATCTACCTGTTGATCATGGTGTTCGTCGACGTCTTCCGCAGCCATGACATGGGCGGCTTGGCCAAGGCGCTCTGGGTGATCTTCATCATCGTCCTTCCGTTCCTCGGCGTCTTCGTGTACCTGATCGCCCGGGGCGGGTCGATGCACGAGCGGGCAGCGAACGAGGCGGCGCAGCAGCAGAAGGCCTTCGACCAGTACGTGCGCCAGGCCGCCGGGACCCCGGGCGCCGACACCGCAACCCAGCTCTCCAAGCTGGCCGACCTCAAGAGCCAAGGTGTGCTGACCGACGCCGAGTTCGAGGCCCAGAAGGCCAAGATCCTGGCGACGAGCTAGCCGCCGGGAGCAGGGCACACGGGTCATGCGTGCCCGCGAGCCACACGAGCAACGCGAGCCAACCAAGACAGAGAGGAGCCGCAGTGTCGTTAGGACCAGTCAGCTACACGGTGATCGCCTTCCCGGGCAACAAGTTCAGCGGGGACATCGCGCCCGAGGTTGCCAAGCTCGTGGAGAGCGGGCTCGTGCGCATCCTCGACCTGGTCTTCGTGGCCAAGGACGAACAAGGCGACACGATCAGCCTCGAATTCGACCAGATGGACGAGCTCGCGGGCTTCGGCGACGTGGACGGCGAGGTGGGCGGGCTGGTCAACATGGAGGACCTCGACCACGTCGCGGACAGCCTGCCCGAAGGGAACTCGGCGCTCGTCATCTTGTGGGAAGACGTGTGGGCCCTCCCGCTGGCGGACGCCGTGCGCGCGTCGGGCGGCATCGTCGTCGACTCGGCGCGGATTCCGCCGCCACTGGTCGAGGCGGCGCTCGAAGAGCTCGCAGCGGCACTCAAGAGCTGAACTCGAACGAGACGGAGCGAAAGGAGCACACCATGCCATTGGGGCGACGTCCGGTGATGCGGACAGTGGGGCGGACGGCGGTCATCGCCGGCACCGCGTCGGTAGTGGCCGGCCGGGTCAACCGGCGCCAGCAGAACAAGTTCGCCGAGCAGGATGCCCAGGCCCAACAGGCGGCGGCACCGCCTCCGGCCGCCGCGCCGGCGGTGGAGCCCGCAGCCGGCGACTCCGACGAGCTGATCAGCAAGTTGAAGGAGCTCGCCACCCTGAAGGACCAGGGGATCTTGACCGAGGCCGAGTTCGACGACCAGAAGGCGAAGATCCTGGCGCAGATGTCCTGATCGAGGGAGCCTGATCGGGCGACCGGGGCAGGCGGCCACGCGTGCGAGCGAGCGGCACCCTTTGGATGCCGCTTTTCGCGTCCAGCGGTCCGGGTCCCGTCGGATTCCGTCCCCGTTTTGCGCCTGGCCGCCGGGTTCGGGTTCTGAATGCTTGACACGGCGGTTTAACCCTGCTGCGATTTGGCAAGGCGAGTCGGGGCCTGGGTGCCGAAAAGGCGAACGGGGAGGGACACATGGCCACATCAGCCTTCGTCGAGGACGACGACGTAGCCGAATTACACAAGCTTGGCTACGCGCAAGAGCTGCGAAGGCGGATGAGCGGCTTCTCCAACTTCGCCGTCTCGTTCACCATCATCTCCATCCTGTCGGGCTGCCTGACGCTCTATTCCTTCGGGTTGAACACGGGTGGCCCCGCGGAGATGGTGTGGGGCTGGGTCGCCGTCGGCATCATGACCCTCGTGGTCGGGCTGGGCATGGCCGAAATCTGCTCCGCGTACCCGACCGCTGGTGGGTTGTACTACTGGTCGGCAAAACTGGCCAAGGGCAACAGCGGCCCGGCGTGGAGCTGGTTCACCGGCTGGTTCAACATGCTGGGCCAGGTGGCCGTCACCGCCGGGATCGACTTCGGCTTCGCCCTCTTCCTCAACTTCCTCCTCAACATCACGACGGGATGGTCGCTCGCGCACAGCCACACGATCTACCTCTTTGCGGCGATCCTGATCGTCCATGGCCTGCTGAACACGTTCGGGGTGAGGGTCGTCGCCCTCCTCTCCGACATCAGCGTCTGGTGGCACGTCGTCGGTGTGGTCGTGATCGTCGCCGTGCTGGCATTCGTGCCCACGCACCACGCCTCGGCGGGCTTCGTCTTCACCAAGTTCGTCAATCAGACAGGGTTCCACTCGGGTCTCTACGTGGTGCTCATCGGGGCTCTGATGGCGCAGTACACCTTCACCGGCTACGACGCCTCGGCTCACATGACCGAGGAGACCCACCAGGCGGCGAGATCCGGGCCGAAGGGCATCGTGAACTCAATCTGGGTCTCGCTCCTTGCCGGGTTCGTGCTCATCATCGGCGTGACCTGGGCCATCTCCAATACCGGCCTCTACACCACCGCCTCGGCCAATCCGGTCGCCCCTGGCGTGATCTTCCAGTACGCGTTGGGCAACCACGGGGCAGAGTTCTTGCTCCTCGTGGTCCTCGTGGCCCAGGGTTTTTGTGGCATGGCATCGGTCACGGCCAACTCCCGCATGGTGTACGCCTTCAGCCGTGACGGAGCCGTGCCCGGTCACCGCTTCTGGCACCGCATCAACCCCCGGACCCGCACGCCGACCAACGCCATCTGGTTCTCCGTGGTCTTCGCCTTCATCTTGGGCCTGCCCTACCTGTGGAGCGTCACGGCCTACGCCGCGGTCACCTCGATCGCCGTCATCGGCCTCTACATCGCGTACGTCATTCCCACGCTGCTCCGGCGCTTGCGGGGATCGGAGTGGTCCGCGGGACCATGGAACCTCGGCAGGTGGAGCCCGCTCATCGGGTGGCTCGGCGTCCTCTGGGTGGCGATCATCACCATCCTCTTCATGCTCCCCCAGGTGAGCCCCATCAATCGGGACACGTTCAACTACGCGCCCATTGCGGTGGGCGTGGTGCTCGCCTTCTCGGGGATCTACTGGCTGGTGAGCGCCCGCAAGTGGTTCACGGGACCGAGGGTCCAGGGCGACGAGGCCCAGCTCGAGCACATCGAGTCGACGTTCACGAACGTCGAGCGCGAGCTCGAACAGGTGGACTGAACCGGCGTGTCGGCACCAGGGGTCCTGAAGGGGGGCTCGTGTGGTGCAACCCCAGGGTCCCCGCACGTGCAGGGGTTTCGGCCGAAGAACTCCGGGTAGGGCATCGGGCGAGGGAGGTTGTGCGATGCACATCAACCGGCAGGAGCTGATCAGTTCAGCGAGCAGGCGGGGGCGGCGGGCAAGGAGAACCACGGGGAGGATCTTGGTCTCCGCCCTCGGCTTCGGAGTGGCCTACTACTTCGACACGGAGAACGGTGAGCGGCGGCGCAAGCGCCTCTACGAGGCGCTGCAGCGCGCTACCCGCAGCATCGACTCGGTGCTGGCTCCCGAAGCCGGGGACCCGCCGCCGATCTTCACCCCTTTGTTGCGGGCATTGGAGGCCGACGCCGAGGAGCCGTCGGCACCAAAGCCCGCTCCGGTCCGGGAGCCGGTCGCCGCGGCGCGCTAGCTCGGGACGCGCGCCGGGGCGACGGCCCCGTGCTCCCATCGTGGCCCCAGGTCAGGGAGTTGTTCCGGCTGTGTGCGCCGGCCAGATCGGGGCGTAGCCCGAGGCCCCACCAGAAGGTGCGGCCAGTAACGTAAACCCGATGCGGCGGGATACGCGTGGTGCGACGACGCGGTCCGAGCGCGGACCTTGGCGCACGATCGACGGTGATTGACCCGCCCGACACAGAAGCGGTCAGCGTCGAGGAGCCGCCTGCGGTGCCGGCTCCCGCACCCGCACTCACTGCGCCGGCGCCCGCCGGCTCGGGCCGGGCCGCCTGGTGGTGGGTCCCCGGCGCCATCACCATCGTCACGATCGCCAGCGTCATCGTCGTCACCCTGTCGCAACTCCACCCGGGCCTGCTGTTCTCCAACACGACGACCACCGGCGGCGACACGGGCGCGCACATCGCGATGCCCAAGTACCTCGAGACGCTCATCAGCCACGGCCACCTGACCGGCTGGGATCCGGGCTGGTACGACGGCTTCCCCCTCTACACCTTCTATTTCACCCTGCCCGACTTCTTCATCGCCGTCGGGGGGAAGGTCATCTCCTACGACGTCGCCTTCAAGTTGGGGACGATCCTCGGCTCGGTGATCCTGCCCGTGTGCGCCTGGGCGGCCGGCCGCTTCTTCCGCCTGCGGGCACCCCTTCCCACCCTGCTGGCAGCGGCGACCCTGCCGTTCTTGTTCGACTACACCTTCACGATTTACGGCGGGAACCTGTTCTCCACGCTGGCGGGGGAGTACTCGTACTCCTTCAGCCTGTCCCTCGCCATCTTGTTCCTCGGCCTCTTCGCCTGTGCGGTGCGCGAGGGGAGGTACCGAGGCTGGGCGGCGGTCGTGCTGGCCGGCTGTGTGCTCTCCCACATCATCCCGGGCATGTATGCGCTCGGCGGGGCGCTGATCCTGACCGTCATTGAGCTGCTGCCGGTCCGTTGGGGCATCGCGGACGGCGGTGAGCTGTTCTGGCGCAACAACGCACCGCGGGCACGCGTCCGGTGGACGCGGACACTGTGGTGGGCCGGATCGACCGTGGGGATCGGTCTTCTGCTCACCGGCTTCTGGTTAGTGCCCTTCGGTCTGGAGCACGCCTACACCACGTCGATGGGCTACACGAACGTCGAGGGCTGGGCCCAGTACTTCCGTGAGGCAGACGCGTGGGCCCTCGTGACCGCCGGCATCGGCGTGCTCCTCGCCTTCTGGTTGCGCAGCCGGTTCGGGATCGCGCTCACCATCTTGGGCATCGTCTCCGCGCTCGCCACCGCGGTCGACCCCCAGGGCAGCCTCTATAACGTCCGGCTGCTCCCGCTGTGGTTCATCTCCGTGTACCTGATGGCGGCGTGGACCTTCGGCACGCTCTGCATCGCGGTGGCCGAGATCTGGCGGCACACCCGGGCCGGCCGCCAACGGGAGCGGCCCGCTCTCGAGCCCACGTGGGTGGCGGTGCCGCCGCCGGCCACGCCCGCGTGGGACGCGCCGGGCTCTCCGAACGCGACCACGCAGACGGCGTGGAGCGGCACGGCGTATCCGCCGCCCGACCCCGCGCTGCGCACCGCACCGATGCAGGAGCCGCCTCCGGCCGCCGTCGCGCCGCCAGTCGAGGCCGAGGCCGAGGCCGGGGTCGAGGTCGAGGCAGGGGCGCCGCGCCGGTCCCGCCGGGTTCCTCCGGGGCGCTGGGCCCCGGGCGCGGTCGGGGGTGCGGTGCTCGGGCTGCTGCTTGTCATGGCGATCGTGGTGCCGCCGTTCTTCCCCGGGATCTCGGCGGCGTCCCTGCCGGTGAGGGTGGGCCCCAACGAGGTGACCAACTGGTCGAGCTACAACTACGTCGGGTACCAGGGGCAGTCGTCGTGGCCCGAATACAACGCCATCATGCAGACGATGGACCGGGTCTCGAAGCGCTATGGCTGCGGGCGTGAGATGTGGGAGTACAGCGCCAGCGAGAACCGCTTCGGCACGCCCGAGGCGCTCATGCTCTTGCCCTATTGGACGAACGGCTGCATCGACTCCATGGAGGGCTTGCTCTTCGAGTCGTCGACGACGACGCCCTACCACTTCCTCAACCAGGCCGAGCTGTCCGCAGGCCCCTCGGACCCCGAGGTCGGACTGCCCTACGGCACCGTCGACGTCGCGCTCGGGGTGCAGCACCTCCAGCTGCTCGGTGTGAAGTACTTCATGGCCGAGACACCCGAGGTGGAGCAGGAGGCCAACGCCGATCCTGCGCTCACGCTCGTGGCCAAGACGGGCCCCTGGACCTCGTCCTACGACGGGACGATCTTGCACACGACGTGGGACATCTACGTGGTGAAGGACTCCGCGCTGGTCACGCCGTTGGCCAACGACCCCGTCGTGCTCTCGGGCGTCAAGCCGGCACCGTCGAGCTGGCTCCAGCCGTCGATCGCCTGGTACGACGATCCGGCGCGCTGGAACGTGGAGTTGGCCCAAGACGGGCCCTCGTCGTGGCGCCGCACGCCGCTCAACCACATCGCGGCGACGGTCACACACGCGGGCACGACCAAGGTCGCGGACATCTCCCAGACCGACTCGACCGTGCGCTTCCACGTCTCGCGGCTCGGGACGCCCGTGCTCGTGAAGGTGTCGTACTTCCCCAACTGGCACGCCAGCGGCGCCGACGGTCCGTGGCGGGTCACCCCCAACCTCATGGTCGTGGTCCCGACGAGCCACGACGTGACCCTCAGCTACGGCGGGTCCTCGGCCGACACGCTCGGCGTGCTGGCGACCCTCATCGGCTTCGTCGCCCTGCTCGCTCTGTTCGTCGTGCCGACGGTGCGGCGCTGGTGGAGGCCCCGCCCGGCCGCACCAGCACCGGAGGAGGGTGGCGGGCCCCAACCGGCCTGAACCCGAATCGCCGCCGGTCGGGGGCACCCAGCTCAGTCCCAGTAACGCCCTCAGCAGGAAAGACACGCCTCCGCGGCATGCCCGTGCCGGGCCGCGGTCGGACAAAGCGGACACAAAGTGTCTAATATGTGTAGCAATGACCGTGACGATCGACGATGTCCGGCAGGGTCAGGCCGGGGGGCTCGACGCGCTGGGCGTGTCCGTACGAACGTTCGGCGCGACCGAAGAGCGCCTCTTGACGGCCGCACTGAGCCTCATCGGCCGGCGCGGCGTCCGGCGGCTCGGGATGCAAGAGATCGCCGAGGCGGCCGGGGTGTCGCGCGGGACCCTGTACCGCTACTTCCCGAGCAAGGAGACCGTGCTCGCCGCCGCGGCCGACTACGACGCCGCGCGCTTCAGCCGCGGGCTCGACGAGGTCCTGGCGACCACCGTGCAGCCCCACGAACGCATCGACGCCTTCATGGCGTACTCGTTCGACTTCATCCGCACCCACCCGTGCCGCCCGCTCTTCGAGTCCGAGTCCGGCTTCGTCATCGGCTACCTGCTCGACCACCTGCCGTCGCTGCGTGACGAGCTCGTGTACCGCCTGGGCGACGCACTCGACACGGTGCCCGCGGTGGCCAGCGGGGCGCTCGGGCGCGACCAGCTGGCCGACGTCATCGTGCGCCTCTTCGCCTCGAGCTGGATCATCCCCGAGTCCGACGATGCGTCGCTCGTCGCAGTCCGTGAACCACATCCTTCAGATCAGATCGGAGTAACGAGATGGCAGAGACCTTGGAGACCACGCAGGACGGCGCCCCCGACGAGGGGTACGGCGGCGCGGGACCGATGACGGCGATGGGCCCGGACATGGCGGCCAACCCGCAGCCGGTCTGGAAGGCGCTGCGCGACGAGATGCCGGTCATGCCCATTGAGGATCTGCCGTCGGGCAAGGGGGTGTTGCTGTCGCGCAAAGAGGACATCATGGAAGCGCTGCGCCACCCCGAGATCTTCTCGTCCAACATGGACGCGGTCGACCTGAGCAACAAGCGGCCGATGATTCCGCTGCAGATCGACCCGCCGGACCACAAGAAGTTCCGCAAGCTCCTCGACCCGATTTTCGCCCCGCGCAAGATGGCCGCGATCGACGGCGAGGTCTCCGCGCTCGTCAACAATCTCATCGACGGGTTCATCGACCGGGGCGAGGTGGACTTCGCCAAGGAGTTCTCCATTCCCTTCCCCTCCGAGGTCTTCCTCACCCTGCTCGGACTGCCGCTCGATGAGCTGGACCGCTTCCTCACGATGAAGGACGGCATCATCCGGCCCGACCACGTGGTGGGCAAGCTCTACGGGCCCCCGAAGTCAAGGCCTACCAGCAGAAGATCGCCGACTCGGTCTATGAGTACTTCGACGAGATCCTCGACCAGCGCGAGACGGAGCGGCGCGACGACCTGCTCTCACACTTCCTCGACGCCGAGATGGAAGGCGACCGCCTGACGCGCGAGGACATCTTGGACATCCTCTTCCTCTTCCTCATCGCCGGCCTCGACACCGTGACCGCCACGCTCGACTGCATGTTCTCCTTCTTGGCCCAGCACCCCGAGCACCGACGCCAGTTGGTGGAGAATCCCGACGTCATCCCGAACGCCATTGAGGAGCTGCTGCGCTGGGAGACCCCGGTCATGGGCATCGCCCGCGTCGCGGTGTCCGACACCGAGCTCAGCGGGTGCCCGGTCCACGCCGGGGACCAGGTCATGGTGATGATCGGGTCGGCCAACACCGACGAAGCCGAGTTCCCCGACGGCGACGTGGTGCGCTTCGATCGCGACGTCAATCCGCACATCGCCTTCGGTGGCGGCATCCACCGCTGCCTGGGGTCGCACCTGGCCCGCCTCGAGCTGCGCGTGGCGTTGCGGGAGTGGCACAAGCGGATCCCCGAGTACGAGATCGAGTCGGGACACACGCTCGTCTACACGCCGGGCATCCGCTCCATCGACCACTTCCCGATGCGCTTCACGGCGTCGGCGTAAGCGCATCGACGCTGCGCCGGCCGCCGTCGCCGACCTGCTCGGTCCAGCGGCCGTCGTGCCAGTAGCGCACTTCGTGCCGTCCCGACGGGTCGGGGTACCAGCCTGAGGGCGGCACGCCGGCCGACGCTGCACCTGTGGTTCTACCTGCCCTCGATTCGTCGTCGCCTGCTCCGGCCGCATCCGCAGCCGCGCCCGCGTGCGCATCCGCACGTGCGCCGACACCCGCAGCCCCGCCCGGCCGCCGCAGCCGAGCCGCCCGGCTGCGCGCGGTCAGCTCCTCGACCAGTCGGTCCGCCTCGGACATCTCGCGGTCGCGGAACTCCGCCCGCGCCCGTTTGCCCGCCACGTCCACGTGGACGGTGGCGAGACCCAGTGGACGCTGCAGCGGGCCCTGGACCCGGCGGACGCTCTGGGTCTTCTCGAAGGGGACCCATGTGGTCGTGCGATTGAGCCGCCCCGTCACGCACATCGCGTGGCTGTCGTCGTAGCCGGCCGAGAGGAAGTGGAAGCTGAGCGGCGCCTTCCAGCGGGCGCGCGGCGGGCGGCGGCGTGCGCGCCGGGTCGGGCGCGCCGAGGAGCCGCGCCAAGAGATGCCACGAATCTTGTTGCGAACCCACCGGCAGCAGCGCTTTGCGCACCACGCTCGTGCCCTCGCCCCGTTGGTTGCGCGCCGTCGCGCCGGCCACGTCGACCTCGAGGCGCACCCAGCCGAAGGGCCGCCACAAGATCGGCTGGACCTGGCGCACCGCCTGAATGCGCGTGTAGGGCACCGTCTCGGAGATGGTCTGGAGCATGCCGCGGCGGATGCGCACGCCCTCGGGCCCCTCCACCGCGATGAAGCCGTACTGGCCCGAGAGCCGCCGCCACACCACCCCGGCGAAGCTGATCAGGTACACGGCCACGAACCCCGTGGCCACCCGGGCCGTGCGCGGCTCGACCTGGTCGAGCGCGGTGAGCACGGCCACCGTGCCGACGAGCACGAACGTGATGAGCGAGAGCATGACCGAGCCGATCAAGCGGCCCAGGGTGATGGTCGCCATCGGCAGGCCGGTGTTCGGGGAGGCCGCCAGCTCGGGTTCGCGGTGCCCGGCCAGGAGGATGAGGCGGAGCTCGGCCGCCTGTGCCTCCGAGAGATAGGCGAGCCGCCCGTCGGTGGACCCCGAGCCGGCCAGGCGCACCCGCAGCTCGGACACGCCGAGGAGGCGGGCCAGCAGCGGGCGCACGATGTCGACGGCTTGGATGCGGGCGAGCGGCAGGCGGCGCGAGTCCTTGCGGATGAGCCCGGTCTCAATGCGCAGCGTGTCGCCCTCGAAGCGCCAGCGCGTCACCATCCAATGGATGTAGCCGTAGACGGCCGACGCGAGCGTGATGACGACGAGGTAGTCGGTCTCGGCGGTGCTGTTCTCGGCCCTGGAGTGCACGGTGGTGACGACCAGCAAGAAGACGAGCGCGGGGGCCAGCCGGCCGATGCGGGCGAGCGGCGTCAGCGGGTGGAGGCGCTGCCAGTCGCTCTCGGCCGCCGGTGCGTCGGGTGCGTCGGGTGCGTCGGGTGCGTCGGGTGCGTCGGGTGCGTCGGGTGCGTCGGGTGCGTCGGGTGCGTCGGGTGCGTCGGGTGCGTCGGGTGCGTCGGGTGCGTCGGGTGCGTCGGCGTCGGGCGCGTCGGGTGCGTCGGGTGCGTCGGGTGCGTCGGGTGCGTCGGGTGCGTCGGGTGTCACATCCCCGCCGCCATCGCCTCGCCCAGTTCGGTGAGCCGGTCACGCAACCGTGCCGCCTCGGCGGTCTCGAGGCCGGGGATGCGGGCGTCGCTCGCCGCGGCCGCGGTGTGCAGCTTGACCGTTGCGAGGTGGAACAGGCGCTCAATGGGGCCGGCGGTGACCTCGACGAACTGCATGCGTCCGTACGGCACGACCGAGAGCCGCTGCACCATGACGCCGCGCGCCACGAGCAGGTCTTCGTGGCGTTCCTGGTAGCGCCAGGCCCTGAAGCGACGGCGGAAGAACAACGGCGAACAGGCCACCGAGTGCCACCCACACGAGCACGCTGATCAGGCCGGCCAACGCGCCCGCGTCCCCGAGAAGGCGAGTCCGAAGACGGCCCCGAACACGACGGTGACGGTGAGCACCTCGGCCCGTCGCATCCGCCAGAGGCCCGGCGACGGGCGCAGCCACGGCTCCTGTTCCCCCAGCGTCATGCTCTAGACGATAAAACGAGCGTCCCCCGCCTAGGGTGGCAATTGTGGGCGCGTTGCGGGGTCCGGACACCAGGCGCCTGGCCATGGCGCTCGAGCCGGTGGCCGGCCAGGTCTACTTCTCGCCCGAGTGCCACGCCGCCTACGCGAGCTCGGGTTCTCGCCGAGTCCCGGCACCACGCGCAGCGGCGTCGAGTTGCCCGACGGTCCCGCGTACTTCACGAGCCGTGGCTCGCTCTTGGGGCAGGTATCGGGCGAGGTGGTGGCGGCCGCGTTCGCTGTGTTCAATCCCGAGGCGGTGGTGCCCTCCGTGGAGATGGGGTGGCGCACGGTCGACGCGCCGACCATCTGCGCGGCGCGCACGCGCGGTGGCACCGCGCAGCTGGCGCGCGTGCTCGGTCCCGAGCCCGACGGGCTCGAGCACGCGGTCGCGCTCCTGCGTGACGCCGTGGCGCCGCTGCGACCTGAAGGCAAGCCGCTCTTCTCCGGACTGCTCGGCCTCGGCCTGCCAGGCGATCCGCTCGGTGACATGTGGCGCTTGGCCGACATGCTGCGCGAGTACCGCGGCGACGCGCACATCGCGGCGTGGACGTCCGCCGGGCTCGATGCGACCGAGGTGGGCCTCGTGACGGAGCTCTACTGGGGCCTGCCCATGCGCACCTACATCCGCACGCGCGCCTGGTCCGACGAGCAGCTCGACGCGGCCCAGGCCCGCCTCGAGCAGCGGGGTCTCATCGCCGCCGACGCGTTGTCCGACGAGGGGCGCGCCGTGCGCGAGTCGATCGAGCGCGCCACCGACGCGCAGTGTGCGGCCATCACCGAGGCCTTGGGCGAGCGGACCGAGGACCTCATCGGCATCTTGACGCCGTGGGGCGAGGCGATCCGCGCCGCCGGCGGCTACCCGCCCAAGGGACCGCACGACCTGGCGCCGCTCCGTCCCCCAGCCGGCTGACCGCCGACCCGCCACCGTACGCCGAGCGAACCGCGCCGAACCCGCCGCCGAGCCGCCCCGCGGCGCGCGGCCGCTCAGCCCGCCGGCTTGTGCTCCGTCCCCGCGGCCGGCGTGATGAACAACGCGGTGCCGGGCTCGTGCACCCGCGCCGTGTGCCACACGCCGACGGGGTTGACCATCGCCTCGCCGGGCCGCAGCGCGACGACGTGCTCGACCCCGTCGAGATCCTGGACAAGGTCGATGCGGCCCGACAAGAGCACCACCACCTCCTCGCCGGCAGGGTGGCGCTCCCAGGTGTCCCAGGTCTCGGACTGCCCCGTGATGCAGACCAGCCGGCCTTCGTTGCCGTCGGACGCGAAGCGTGCCGCATAGGAGTCGAGGCACTCGGCCGTCCACGTGAAGTCGGGCAGGACCGTGGCCGTGGCGCCCAGTCCGAGGTGCACGAAGGTCGACGCAAGGTCGAATGCCTCGCTCATCTGCCCGTGACCCATCTCCAGGTCACCCACCTGCCCGTCACTCCCACCTTCGTCACCTGAACGCGGCGTCGCCTCATGACAAACCCTCTTTTCAGTAGAGCGGCGACCACGCGGCGCTGCGTAGCAGCCGGCTCTCCCAGCGGTCGCGCACCTCCAGCGCGTCGTGCAGCCACGTGCCGGGGGCGGAGGCCTCCGGCGGGAGGTCGTGGCCCAGCATCCACATGACCGCCTTCGTGTTGACCACCCGCTGCCACAGGATCACCTCGGTCGTCATGTGCGTCCCGAAGACCGGCTGGAAGGCGGCCTCGAGCTCGATCATGCCCGTGCCCTCTTCCTTCTGGCTACTCAGGATGTGGTCGTAGAGCGTGCCCGCCTTGTCGAGATACGCCTGGAGCCCGCCGGCGAAAGGCCAGGCCGTGTCCTCCATGAAGAGCGAGTTGGCATGCGTGGCGCCGTCGACCGGGACGCTCGAGAGATCGATCTCTCGTAGCGGCGACCACGGCACCGGCTGGACGACCTTGGCGTCGCACGCGTGGCGCATGCCGTCCACCTTGGCCGACCACGCAGCCAGGTCGCCGCCCGCGCACGCGCTCGGCCAGCTCCGCCCACGCCGTCGCGTCGCGACAGCCCGTGATGGTGACGATCGTGTAGGCCTGCCCGCTCCCGTGGGCGAGTCGCAGGTACCACAACAGCCTGCTCCCCTCCGACTTCGCCAAGGCCGGCATGTACTCGTTGCGGTAGGCGTCGTCGAAGGCGTCCTCCTTGGCGCCGGCGACGCGGTGAACCTCGTGCAGCAACAACACGGTGTGTACCCCCTGTGTGGAATCGGTCGTGATGGTGATGGGTCAGCGAGTGGTGGAGATGCCCCCGTCGACGGGGATGACGGCCCCGGTCAGATAGGCGCCCGCCCGCGATGACAGATAGATGGCGGCCCCCGCCATGTCGTCGGGCCGGCCGATGCGCTTCAAGGGCGCGTTCGACGCAATCTGCTCCCCGAAGGTCTCCAACGTGGCGGCCATCATCTTGGACTCGAAGGGCCCGGGTGCGATGGCGTTGACCGTCACCAGTGGCGCCAGGCGCCTGGCCAGGTGGCGCGTCAGGTGGTGCACGGCCGCTTTGGAGGCGGAGTACGAGTACGTCTCGAGCATCGGCACCTGAATGCCGTCAATGGAGCCGATGTTGATGACGCGGGCGGGCGGGTCCACCGTCCCGGCCGCTTCCAGGAGCGGCACCAAGAACTTGGTCAGGTGGAAGACGCCCTTCACGTTCAGGGCCAGCACCCGTTCGAACGCGGCCTCGTCGAAGTCCGCCAGCGGCGCGCCCCAGGTGGCGCCTGCGTTGTTGACCAGAATGTCGAGCGAGTCCTCCCGCGCCGCCAGCTCGCCGGCCAGGCGACGGCATTCCTCCTCGGTGGAGAGGTCGGCGGGGATGGCGACGCACGTGCCCTTCTTCGAGAGCTCGGCGGCCACCTCGGTACAGATGTCCGCCTTGCGCGACGAGATGTAGACCTTCACCCCGGCGTCGACGAAGCCCTCGGCGATCATCTTGCCGATGCCGCGGCTCCCGCCGGTCACCAGCGCCGTCTTGCCGGCCACGTCGAAGAGGTCGGACGCCGTCATCGGATCATTGTGCCCGCCACCCTCACGGCGCGGCCAATGCCAGGGCGCCGCGCACGAGCACGTTGGCGCCGACCCGCAACGCCTCGTCGTCGACGAGGAAGGTGGGGCTGTGGTGCATCCCGCTCGAGCCGTCCGCCGCCCCGCCGCCCACGAAGAAGTAACAGCCGGGCAGGTGGTGCAAGAACTCGCTCACGTCGTCGCTCGGCCCGACGGGCGGCATGCGGAAGACCTGGTCGGGACCGACGACCACGGCGGCCTCGGCCTCGACCACCGCGACGGCCAGTCGCGTCGTTGACGACGGCGCGGGTGTGCTCTGGCACCTCGAGCTCCACGTGGACGCCCTGGTCGTCGCCGACCGAGTCGCACAGGGCCTGCAGGCGGTCGAGCGCCTCGACGTGCTGGGCTTCGGTGAAGGTGCGCAGCGTGCCGGTGACGCGGGCCGTGGTGGGCACCACGTTGATGGCAGTCCCGGCGTGGATCGTGCCGGCGCTGCACACGCAATTGGTCCCCTCGTAGGACAGACCCGCCGCGACGTCGCCGAGGCGGCTGACCAGTTCCGCCGTGGCTCGGATGACGTCGCCCTGGTCCGACGGCATGGCGCCGTGCCCGCCCGGTCCACTCAGCGTGATGTGCACCGAGTTGGCTTCGGACATGGAGATGCCGTCCTTGAGGGCGATGAAGCCGGTCGGCAACTGGGACGTCACGTGGAAGCCGACGAGGCGCGCACCCTCCATGGCCGTCAGCGCGCCGCGTTCGAGCATCGCCTTGGCGCCGCACAGCGCCTCCTCGGCCGGTTGGAACAAGAAGGTGTAGCGCCCGGGGAGCTCGTCGCGCCGCGATGCCAGCACCGAGGCCGCCCCGAGCAGCGAGGCCACGTGGATGTCGTGGCCGCACGCGTGCATGCGGCCCTCGATCTCCGAGTGGACCGCCCGCGCCTCGTCCTCGTGCACGGGCAGCGCGTCGATGTCGCCGCGCAACACGACGCTGCCGCCCGGCTGCCCGCCCTCCATGGCGAAGATCCCGCCGGTCTCGGTCGTTCTCAGCACCTCGTCGATGCCGAGCGACGCCATGTGCGCCGCGGATCAACGCCGTCGTCGCATGCTCCTCGAAGGCCAGCTCGGGCTGGCGGTGCAGAACGCGCCGGTGATCGACCATGTCGTCGTAGACGGTGTCGGCCGGTGAGGGCCCGAACACGTCGTTCACGACCCGGCCGACACCCCGGCCACCAACGCAGCCACCAACCCCGTCGACCGGACCCTCACCGGCTCAAGAGGTCACGGGCGATGTGTGTCACCTGGATCTCGTCGGTGCCCGCATAGATCTGGAACACCTTTGCGTCGCGGGCCAGCTGTTCGACCCGGAACTCGGACATGTAGCCGTTGCCGCCGAAGAGCTGCACCGCTTCCATGGCCACCTCGGTGGCGGCCTGTGCCGAGTAGAGCTTCATGGCCGAGGCCTCGGCCAGCGTCAGGCTCTTCCCGGCGGACGACATCTCGATATGCCGGAACACCAGGTTCTCGACGTTCAGCCGGGCGATCTCCATCTTCGCCAGCTTCAGCTGAATCAGCTCGAACTCCGAGATGGGCCGCTCCCAGAGCGTGCGGTCCTTGGCGTACTGCACCGAGAGCTTGAGGCACTCCTCGATGAGCCCGAGCGACATGGCCGCCACGCCCGCCCGCTCGGTGACGAAGTTGCCCTTGGCGCTCTCGCGTCCCTCGGTGCCGCCGGGGCTCCCCTCGCTCTCGCCGAGCAGCCGCTCCTTGCCGACGCGCACGTCGCTGAGGAACAGCTCGCCGGTGGGGGACGAGTGCAGGCCCATCTTGCGGAAGGGCTTGGACTGGGTGAGCCCGGCCATGCCCGAGTCGAGGATGAAGGTCAGCACCGGCCGCTGGCGCAGGGGCAGCCCGCTACCGTCGTCGAGCTTGGCGTAGAAGACGATGGTGTCGGCATAGGGGCCGTTGGTGATGAAGGTCTTGTTGCCGTTCAACACGTACTCGTCCCCGTCGCGCAGCGCGGTCGACTTCATGCCACCGAGCGCGTCGGAGCCCGAGTCGGGTTCGGTGATGGCCCAGGCGCCGATCTTCTCCAGCGTCATGAGGTCGAGGCCCCAGCGCTCCATCTGCGCCGGCGTCCCGCTCTTCATGATCGTGCCACCGGCCAACCCGGTGCTCACCCCGAGCGCGGTCACGATCCCGGGGCAGTAGTGGCACAGCTCGATGATCGGGATCAGTGTGACGGCCGCGTTGGACCCGCCCTCGCCCCGCGCCGCGGCCGCGCCCGAGGCCTCGCCCGACCCGGACCCCGACGTCTTGCGCTCGAGCGCGCGCTTGAAGGAGTCCCGCGCCGCGGCGTCGAGCCCGAAGGTCTTGTAGAGCTTGCGGATCACCTCGTAGGGCGGTGTGTCGCCGTGCTCGAGCTCGTCGATGTTCGGCTTGATCTCTTCTTCGACGAAGCGCCGGACCGCGTCGCGGATCGCCAGCTGTTCCTCGGACCACTCGAACATGACAAGCCTCCCTGGCGGTCTCGCCGGTCCCCGCCGGAGCCGGGCCGCCTGGGTGACCCTATCGGCCCGCCTCAGGCGTCGGCGATCCGCCGCAGCGTGTTGCGGTCGGTGTGGACGACCTCCTCGGCCACCTTGGCGTGCTTGATCACCGTCGTCTCCGTGTAGGTGAATTGGTCGTCCACGCTGGTGTCGAAGGTGACCTCGAAGCTGACCGACTGGGCGTTCTTGTCCAGCCAGTTGTTGGCCAGGATGCCGTAGGTCTGGCTGCCGACGTGTGCGGTGAGCGTGAAGGTGGTGGCGTCGGCCGCCACCGTGCCACCGGCCACGATGGCCGAGCCGCGGGGGATGAGGAAGCAGCGGACCACCTCGCTGTCGCGGGCGTCCCACATCCAGTAGCCGACTTCGGTGTGGAAGGGGCTCTCCTCGTCGCCGCGCCAGGCCGCCATGCGGTAGTCGAGGCCGTAGAGCACCTGGGACCCGTTCTCGACCGGCCCGAACGCTTTGAGGTCGACGTGCTCGCGATAGGGGGTGAGCCCGATCTTGCCGTTCTCGTTGGCGTAGGCGACGTCCTCGCCCCTCTCGCCCTCCCAGATGCCTGCCAGGCGGGCCAGCGGCCCCCACTCAGGTCCAGCGCTCACCGTTTCCTCCTCAGCGTGTCAGGCGTCGTGTCGCCGCGCCGGTGCCGCGGTCGGCGCCACCTTATGTGGTGGGCCGCTCGGGCCCCGAACCGTCCGGCTAGTTCGTGGGCAGGTCGCCGAGCCCCGGTGCCATGCCCGTCCCCGGGACCACGGGTGCGACGGGAACAGCGGCGCGGGTGGGGTCGTTGCGGAAGCGGCCGAAGATCCTGTGGTTTGTCGTCCGCGCGTTCTCGGAGTGACGCTGGGTGCGGTTCACGATGATGCGGCTGGCGATCAGCAGCAGCAGCACGATCACCACCAGTATCAACGCCGCGTCGTACGCCAGGTAGTGCTTCTCGACCGAGGGGTCGTTGTAGAAGGTGAAGACCACGTACGTGAGGTACGGGAACTGGTTCTGCGTGAGGGTGTGCGGCAGTGTGTTGGAGAACCCCGCGGTGTAGAGCAGCGGGGCCGTCTCGCCGCACGCGATGGCGAGGGCGAGGAGCAGGCCGGTCACGATGCCCGGCAGTGCGCTCTTGAGCACCACCTTGCGCAGCGAGTAGCCCGCCGACATGCCCAGCGCCTCCGCGCCCTCCCTGTAGCCCGTCGGCACCTGGCGCAGCGAGTTCTCGGTCGTCTTGGCGATGTAGGGGACGACCATGATGGAGAGGATGATCACCGCGGGCAGCAGCGACAGCTTCCAGCCCAGGCCGACCACCAGGGCCGTGAAGCCCACGTAACCCAGCACGATGGACGGGAAACCCGAGAGGATGTCCGACGCCGTGCGCAACGGCCCGCTCAACCAGCCGCTGACCGCGCCCTTCTTGGTGAACTCGGAGAGGTGGATGCCCGCCATGACACCCACCGTGCCGGCAACGACCAACACGGCCGACCATGAGGATCAGGGTGCCGAGGATCTGGTCGCGCAGACCGCCCCCGGTCGGGGTGAGCTGGGTCCACAGGACGCTCCACTGCCAGTGGGACCAGGCCCGCGACACCACGCCGATGAGCAGCCAGGCGGCCGGCGCCATGATGAGGAGCAGCGCGAGGTAGGTGAGGACGCGCCAGGTCTGGGTGGCCACGCGGCGCCGCCTCGTGGTGGGTGCGGCCGCCAGGGAGGTCGTCGTGCTCATCACTCGCCCCCGACGGGGGCGCTCACCCGCCCGGTCCGGTTCACGATGAGCCGGGCCACCAGGTTGACGGCGACCGAGATCACGGCGAGCACCAGCGCCAGCTCGGCCAGGGTGGCCACGTAGAAGCCCGTGCCGTCGGCCAGCGCGCCGTCGAGCTGGGTCAAGATCGTCGCGGCCACGGTCGTCATCGGCAGGTAGATCGTGTGGGGGATGGTCAGGATGGCCCCGCCGACCATGACGACGGCGATCGTCTCGCCCAGTGCCCGTCCGAGCCCGAGCACGGTGGCGCCGATGATGCCCGAACGGACCCAGGGCAAGGTCACCTTGTTGGCCACCTCCCAGTCGGTCATGCCGAGCGCGGAGGCGCCCTCCTTGGGGAGCGGGGGCACCTGGGCGAAGAGGTCGCGGGTGGTCGACGCGATGATCGGGACGATCATGAGGGAGAGCACGATGCCCGCCGTCAGCAGGCCTTCGCCGCTCCCGTGCGGGTTCCCGAAGTATCGGAGCACCGGCACGTCGGGCATGTTGTTGGCGATGGGCGCGTAAATGTTCGAGGCCAGCCAGGGTCCGAAGGTCAAGAAGCCCCACAGCCCGATGACGACGCTCGGGATGCCGGCCAGGATCTCAATGGCGAGCCCGAGCGGTCGCGAGATCCAGGTCGGCATGCGCTCGGTGAGCGCGAAGGCGGCACCCGAACGAGAGCGGCACCGCGATGACGATCGCGATGAGGGACGAGACGACGGTGCCCCAGATGATCGCCCAGGCGCCGAACTTGGCGCCTTGGAGGTGGTGTACGCCGTTGGTGGTGACGGGCGCCGCGTAGGCGCCGGCGCCGTCGGTCCATGTCCGGCCGTAGAAGAAGTACCAGCCGTTGAGCTTGACTGCCGGCCAGGCCTTGAACGCCAGCACGGTGAGCGCGAAGACGAGCGCGGCGAGCGGCAGCAGAACTGCCACCCAGGCCACGGTCCGCCAGCCGCTTTCCTCGTTGCGTCGGATGCTGTCAGCGGCGCGCCGGTGCCAGGGCGGCTTGCCGAGCGCCGCCGGACGCGGTGTGGCAGGGATGCTCCCTGCCACACCGCCGACGGTGGTCATCTACGAGATGCCCAGGATCTGCTTGATCGACTGCGCCTCGACCTTGGACGGGAGCGGCTGGAAGTCGACCTGCGAGAGGTACGACGCTGCCGACCCCTGCTTGGGGTTGACGGCCCACTCCAGCACGGAGCGGATGTTCTTCGCCGTCGAGGAGGACGACTGGTCGTTCGACACGATCGCGTACTCGTAGTTGATGATCGGGTAGCCGTTGTTGGCGGCGCCGTAGATCATGGAGATCGTGCCGTTGGCCGGCGTCTTCTTCTCGTAGTACGCCGCCTCGGCTGCGATGGCCGACGCGGTCGGGAGGGTGTACTGGCCCTTGGCGTTCTGCAGCGCGGCGTAGCCGAGGCCGGCCTGGAGGGCCTGCGTCAGGTAGCTGATGCCGACGTACGCAATGCAGCCCGGCGTGGCCTTGCACCCCGACACCATGCCCGAGTTCCCCTGCTCACCGAGTGCGCCCGGTGCGTTCGGCCACGGGACCGTCGTGTTGTAGCTGATCTTGGCGCCCCAGCCCGACGGGTCCGTCTTCGACAGGTAGCTCGTGAAGAGGAACGTGTCACCGCTGCTGTCCGAGCGGTGCAGCGTCACGATCGGCGTGGCGGGCAGCGTCACGCCCTTGTTCAAGCTCGCGATCTGCGACGCGTTCCACTTCGTGATCTGGCCCTGGTAGATGGCGGAGAGCACCTTGCCGCTGAGCTTGAGGTGGGCCGTGACGCCCGGGCACGTTGTACGCGACCAGCTGCGACGAAATGGCCAGCGGGATGTTCTTCAGGTGCGGGCTCGACTGGGTCACGCTCGGCGCCAGGTAGGCGTCGGAGGCGCCGATGTCGATGGTGCCGCTCTCCGCCTCGGAGATCCCGGTTCCGGACCCGGTCCCTGCCGTCTGGATGGAGACGCTCGGGTACTTCTCCTGGTAGCCGCTCGCCCACAGGTTGAACAGCGGGTAGAGCAGCGTGCTCCCCGTCTCGCGTCACCGTGCCGCCGCTCGGCTTCTCCACGCCGCCCGAGGGCAGCTTGACCGCGGCCGAGGCGGCCGTGCTGAGGGCGAGTGAGCTCACGGCGAGCCCCGCCGCCGCCGAAATGGTGAGCACGGCGCGGCGTCAGGCGCGTCGCTCTCATCAACTTGGTCACAGGTTCTCTCCTTGTGGTGTGGTGTGTGTGGTGTTGCTGTGTTGGTCGATTCGGAGCGCGTTCCGCTCGACCTGTGGTCGGGCTGATCGGTCCGTGTCCGGCGCGTCCGAGCCGCTGGCAGCCCCGGCTGACCGGAGCACGCTGGGTGGAGTGGTCGCTGCACTGATCCCGGTTCGTGCCGTCCGAGCCGTTCCGCGTTACCCCATCCGTCCGGTGACGTAACGCTCGGTGTCGGGATGGTGGGGGCGGTTGAACAGTCGTCGGTCGCCCCGTACTCCATGAGCTGCCCTTGGTAGAAGAACATCGTGTCGTGCGAGACCCGCATGGCCTGGCCGAGGTTGTGGGTCACGACGATCAGTGTCAGCGCGGGGGTCAGCGTCTTGAGCAGCGCCTCGATGGACTCCGTCGTCACCGGGTCCAGGGAGGACGTGGGCTCGTCGAGCAGCAGCACCTCTGGGCCGACGGCCAGGGCGCGGGCCAGGCAGAGCAGCTGTTGCTGGCCGCCGGAGAGGCGGAACGGCGAGTCGCTCAGGCGGTCCTTCACCGTGTCCCACAGGCCGACCTCGGTCAGCCGCCGCTCGCACACGACGTCGAGTTGCTTGCCCTTGGCGATGCGGTGGGCCTTGACGCCCGCGACGACGTTGTCCCCGATCGACATCGGGAACGGGTTCGGGCGCTGGAAGAGCATGCCGACCCGGCGCCGCAGGGTGAGCAGGTCGACGTGCTGGGCCCAGAGGCTCTCGTCGTCGAGGGTGACGTCGCCCGTCCGGCTGAACCCCGGTACCCGGTCGTTCATCCGGTTCAGGGTGCGGAGGAAGGTGGACTTGCCCGATCCCGTCGGGCCGATCAGCGCGGTGATGGAGCCCCGCTTGAGGTCGACGTTGACGTCGTTGAGGACGATGCGCCCCGAGAATCCGAGGTTCAGGTTGATGGACCGCATGACCTGCGCGGGCCGCGCCGCGTCGGGATCGAGGGATTTCAGGGCTTCGTCGATACCGCTTTGTGCGTCGGTTGTAACGGGATCGTGACGCGTCTCTGGTCGAGTCACCGTCGCACTACCTGGACCGTAGCGAGAGGAGGTAAACGCCCGGCAACAAGAACGCAATCGTCACAGTGAATGTTGTGCTAAGGGACGGAATCGCCTGCCGTCGGCCCAGCAGCACCCCAGGCGTGTCAGTTCAGCACCCCAGCGACATGCGACTCGCGCTCCATCGCGTCGCGGTGGGCGGCCGCGATGGAGCCGACGATGCCGGGCGCCCAGGCGATGATCGCCAGGTCGGCAATGGCGATCGGGATGGCCAACACCAGTGCGCCACCGGTGGAGAACAGCGCGGTGATCCCGAACGCACCACCCAGGCCGGTCGTCACGATCAACACGATCCACCACTGCAACACACGTGGCCGGTGCGGGTCGCCGAGTGGGAGGCAGTCACGCACCGCCTGGTAGGGGATCCAGAGGTTGACGATGGGGACGAACCACGAGCCCACTCCCCAGGCCGGCGACTGGCCGGCCGGGAGACCGAGCGCCCGCCCCGCCGACGCCGCGCGGTGCTGCCAGATCAAGGCGAAGATGATGGCGGCCACGGACACGAAGCTGACGAGGATCGTTCCGGGCGTGAGGGCGTTCGGTCCGCTGTACGCCGGTGGCGTGATGTTGTGCTGCGCGTCTTCCCAGTCGAGACGGAACTGGTGCCCGACGGCGAGATACCGGCTGGCGGTGATCCGCCAGATCACGAGGTTGACGATGCTGCACGCGGCCGGCAGGGCCACCGCCACACGCGCCACCTTGTGCATGCGGAGCTCGGCCTCGACCAGGCCGCCGGCGTTGTACGTGGACAGACGCTCCGAGGCCACCGCCCACGGCGCCACTTGGGTCGCGGGACCCTGCGGTGGCATGGCACCGGCCCATGGCGGCGGCGGTGGGTGCTGGGGGAGCACCGTGGCCTCGGACCAGGCGTAGCCGTCCCACCAGCGCTGGCCTGGGCCACCGGCCGGGTCCGGGTACCACCCCGGCGGCGCGCCGGGGTACCCGTCGTGTTCGCTCACCCTCCCATCCTGCCAAAGGCGCTGACCCGTTCCCGGACGGGCCCGACCCGGATCACCGTGCCTAGCCTCGGTCCATGCGCATTTTCGTGGCCGGGGGCACCGGGGCGATCGGGCGCCCGCTCGTCACCCGGCTGGTCGCGGCCGGGCACGAGGTCACCGTCTTCTCCCGCAGTGAGGGGCGGGTCACCGCCCTGGGACTGCCGGGCGTCGTCCCGGCGGTCGGCGACGCCTTCGACCCCGATCGCGTGCTGCGTGCCGTGCAGGGCGCGAGGCCCGAGGTCGTCATCAACCAGCTGACAAATCTGCCGCAGTCCACCAACCCGGTGGCGATCAAGCGCGGCTTCGACCGCACCTGCCGCATGCGCGCCGAGGTCTCGGGCACCCTGATGGCCGCAGCCCGCTCGGCCGGCGCGCGCCGTGTCGTGGCGCAGAGCATCTCGTTCGCCTACCGGCCCGGTCCCGGCGTGCGCACCGAATCCGACCCGTTGTGGACCGACGCCGGCGGCCAGATCGGCAAGTTGATACGCCCGGTGGCCACGCTCGAGTCGGCCACGCTCCGCGATCCCGACCGTCGAGGGCGTCGTGTTGCGCTACGGGGCCTTCTACGGTCCGGGCACGTACTTCGCACGAGACGGCATGTTCGCCACCATGCTGCGGCGGCGCCTGTTGCCCATCCCCGGACGCGGGCGGCGGGCTCTTCGGTCTGGTGCACGTCGACGACGCCGCAGCGGCAACCGTTGCCGCGCTCGACGGGCCCGACGGGATCTTCAACGTGGTCGACGACGTGCCCGCACCGGCCTCGGAGTGGATCCCGCGCACTGCCTCCTTGCTTGGCGCGAAGCCGCCTCGCCATGTGCCCGAGGCGTTGGTACGCGTGGGTGCCGGCCAGTTCTTCGCCTACCAGATGTGCGACCAGCCCGCCGTCTCCAATCCGCGGGCCCGCAGCGAGCTCGGGTGGGTGCCGCGCTTCCCCGACTGGCACGAGGGCTTGCCTGCGACGCTGAACGCCGCCTGACCGGCGCGGGCGCCGACGGCACGGCAGACTGACGCGGTGCGTCACATCGCTCCGTGGGCTCTCCTCGTCGTACTTCTCGCCGGCGTGGCCGTTGGAGCCGCAGTCGGCCAGGTGCACGCACCCGGTCAGACGCCGACGCAATTGGTCGGTGGCGTGCTGGCGGCAACGAAGGCCGCCGGCACCGCGCGCATCACGTTCTCAGCGGTGAGCACGAGTGCCGACCCTGTCCTGCGAGGTTCGTCGACGGGACGTGGGGTGGTCGACTTCCGCACCGGGAGCGTCCGGGTCACCGAGGCGTCGATCAGTTCGCAATCCTCGAGCACCGACGGGGGTCCGGTGCACACCTCGCTGTCGCGCGACGTGGAGGAGACCGTCGACATCGGGCAGTCCTCGTACCAGCGCGACTTCGGGTCTTGGTCCAAGAGCCCGCGATCGACGATCGGCGGCGATCCCCTCGGCCTCCAAGACGCGGTTGGGCCGTTCCCATTCGGCGAGATCGGAGCCGGAACACGCATCGCGCACCTGCGGGACCTCGGGCCGGCATCGGTCGGCGGTGTGGCGACGACTCGCTATCTCGTCACGGCATCGGTTCCGCCGTCCTGCCAGGCGGCGCTCCGGGCGGCGACCGCGGCCGGGACCTACATGGGCCCCACGACGTTGTGGGTCGACCACCAAGGGCGGCTGGTGCAGACCCGGTCCGCGCTCCACTTCAACCTGAGCTCGCTGAAGTCACTCTTAGAGAAAGCCCAAAAACTGGAAGCAAAATCCCAAAAGGCATTCGAGAAGGGGACCCCACGTGCGTTGCAAAACCAACTGCCGGGGCAGTCACCGACGCTCACGTTCCCGTCGGGTGCGGAGGTCATCGTGTCCACGCTGCACCTGGGCGACTTCGGCGCCCCGGTGCGCATCACGGCGCCGGCGGTGACGCAACAGTCCCACTCGTTTAGCCTCTTTCAGGTCGGGGTCAAAGGGGTCGGGCGGACCACCGGAACGACCCAGACCTGTGGGTCCTCACAGTCCGTGGGCGCATCCAGAGTCTTGGACTCAGTCTCCGGCGTGTCGTCGTCCGTCGGCTCGTCGTCCTCCGGCCCGTAGTCCTCACGCCGAAATCACCGCCCCGCCTCACCCGCCGGCAGTCCCAGCACTGCGCCGACGGCTCCGATGACACCGGCGGTCACCAGCGTCAGCACCACGCTGCGCCGCAGGGCCACGATGGCCACCAGCGCGCCGCCGAGGACCGCCACCTGCCACACGTGGGCAATTGCCAGTGCAAGCGGGATGGACGCACCGGCGATCGCCCCGATCGCAGCCGGCCCGGCGCCGCCGAGGAAGGATTGGGCCAAGGGGTTGGTGCGCAGCGCGCCGAAATGGCGCGCCCCGGCCAGGACGAACACGAACGACGGTGCGAACGCGATCAGCGCCGCCAGCAGCGCACCACCGATGCCGGCCGCGGCGTAGCCGACGACTGACACGGTCTGCACGACCGGGCCCGGCGTGATCTGTCCGAGGGCCACCGCGTTGAGGAACTGACTGTTGGTCATCCAGTGGTAGTGGTGCACTGCGTCGGCCTGCATGAGCGGGATGATGACGAAGCCACCGCCGAAGGACAGGGCGCCGACCTTCAGCGCCACCCACGCCAGCGCGCCCAGCCCGCCCGTGACCACGACGGCGAGCGGCGCGACCACAATGCTGTGCAGGCGCGAGGGTGGACGAAGGTTCCCCGACACGGCTGCCTCCACCAGCCCGCAGCCGACCAGGACGACGACCAAATAGGTCCCGACGGTCGCCGAGGCGGCGGCACCGACTAGCGCGTAGACGACCCATCGTGCGCGCCGAACGCGGAGCGGACCGGCCCGCCGCCAGCTGGCCGGGACCAGCCCGAGCGCGGCGCTGATCGCCACGGGTGCCACGGCCGCACCAGCTCCGAGCGCGGCGCCCTTCACCCAGGTGGGCGGGTTCGAGGCGAGGAACACGGCGGCGAGCACGATGATGGCGGCGAGTCCCGGACAGATGAAGCATGCACCGCCGATCAGCGCGCCGGGCACACCGCGCAGCCGCCACGCGCAGAAGATCGCCAGCTGGGTCGAGGCCGGACCCGGGAGCAGGTTGGTCGCCGCGATCGCGTCCTCGAACTCCGTCTCGTCGAGCCACCCCTCGCGCTCGACCGCGAGCCGTCGCAACATGGCGATGTGGGTCGGAGGGCCGCCGAAGCCGGTGCACCCGATGCGGCCCCACTCCCTCGCGATCGTGCCGAGCGGGACGTCGGGCCGTGCGTCCGGGACCGCCTCGTCCGGCATGGCCTCATGTTGGCATGACTCGTCCCTACAACAGGACCGGCGCCATCTCCTCGAGCGCGGCGATGTGTGCGTCGGTCGTCTGCAGGTCCGCGTGCATCGTGATGAGGGAGAGGTGGCTTGCGCCCGCCTCACGCCAGCGCTGCGCGTAGGACGCCAGCCTGTCGTGGTCGCGGACGGAGTAGTCCAGCCGCCCCTCGAAGTGGAACCCCGACAGGTCGCGGCCGGCCTCCGCCGCGCCCTCACGGATGATCTCGAGCGCCTCCTCCAGTCCGCCGCCCGGCCGGACGTGGGGGAACCAGCCGTCGGCGACCCGCCCGACCCGCCGCAGCGCGGCCGGCGCGAAGGCGCCGATCCAGATCGGGATCGGTTGCTGCACCGGCAGGGGAGCGAGGCCTGCCGCGGTGATGTGGTGGAAGCGTCCCTCGGTCGTCACGCTCTCGTGCGTCCACAGCGCCCGCAGGACCGCCACTTGTTCTTCCAAGATTGCGGCGCGGTGCTCGAAGGGCATGCCCAGCGCGTCGTACTCCACCTTGTTCCAGCCGATGCCGAGCCCGAGGCGGAAGCGCCCGCCGCAGAGGATGTCCACTTCGGCCGCTTGCTTGGCCAACAGCGCCGTCTGGCGCTGGGGTCCGATCAGGATGGAGGTGGCGAAGGCGAGGTTGGTACAGCCGGCCAGATAGGCGAACATCGTGAGGGGCTCACGGAACGGATGGTGGATCGTGTACGGCCCGCCGAGGTCGCCGTGCACCTCGGTGTCACCGCCGAGCACGTGGTCGTAGGCCGCCAAATGGGTGTAGCCGAGCTCGTCGACGGCCTGCCCGATGGCGCGCACGGCACCGCGGTCGTAGCCGACCTCGGTCTGGGGGAAAATCACGCCGATGTCCATGGTCGCAGTCTGCCGCGCCGACGCCTGCGCCGCCCACACCAACCCGGCTGGTGCCCGCTGTGGTGCGACCGTGTCCGGGTTCCCCGGCTTGGCCCGGCCCGTCGCGCGATGACCCCAGTAGGTTGACGTCCATGAAGCTCCGCATCTTCGTCGAGCCCCAGCAGGGCGCGACCTACGACCAACTGCTGGCGGTGGCGCAGAAGGCGGAGGCGACGGGTTTCGACGCCTTCTTCCGCTCCGACCACTTCCTCACCATGGGTGGCGACGGCCTGCCCGGCCCGACCGACGCCTGGATCACCCTGGCCGGCATCGCCCGCGAGACCGAGCGCATCCGGCTCGGCACACTCGTCACGTCGTCGACCTTCCGCGTGCCCGGACTGCTTGCCGTGGAGGTGGCGCAGGTGGATGCCATGAGCGGCGGCCGCACCGAGCTCGGCCTAGGCGCGGGGTGGTACGACGCCGAGCACAGTGCGTACGGGTTCCCGTTCCCACCGACCGGCGAGCGCTTCGAGCGCCTCGAGGAGCAGTTCGCCATCCTCACCGGGCTGTGGACGACGCCGGTCGGGACGACGTTCAATTTCGAGGGTCGCCACTACACGGTGAAGGACAGTCCGGCGCTGCCGAAGCCGGTCCAGCAGCCGCACCCGCCGCTGATCGTGGGCGGTGGCGGCGCCAAGCGAACGCCGCGGCTGGCGGCCACCTACGCGGACGAGTTCAACCTGCCGTTCTCGTCGGTCGCCGACACCGAGGCCCAGTACGGCCGGGTCCGTGCTGCCTGCGAGGAGCGCGGCCGCGACCCCAAGACGCTGCGACTCTCTGCCGCGCAGGTGGTGTGTTGCGGCGCCGACGAGGCCGAAGTGGTGCGCCGCGCCACGAACATCGGCCGCCAGCCCGACGAGCTGCGCGCCAACGGGGCAGCGGGCACGCCCGACGAGGTTGTCGCCAGGCTGGAGTCCTACGCCGGGATCGGCGCGGGGACCGTCTACCTCCAGGTGCTCGACCTCGACGACCTCGAGCATCTCGACCTGTTGGCCGCCGAGGTCATGCCGCGGGTCGCCTGACCGGCCTTGTCGGATGTGGCGTGCGGTTGGATTACGAGGCGCGCTTGAACTTGACGGAGAAGATTGTCCCTGTCGCGCTGGTCGTCAACGCTCCGGACTTAACGAGCAGGTCACCGCCGTTCAGGTCGTTGTATTGGACGGCACCGACGCTGCTGAAACCGAGGTCGTCACCGTTGACCGTCGCATTCGAAAAGTGGACCTTCGTAAAGGTCGGCACGGGTGAGTTCGTGAGTTGGAATTGGTTCAGGCTACCGATGTCGATGGTGGTGTCGCCGACGTTGGCCGAGTCGTCGTCAAACCAGTACGCGCCGGAGGTTACGTCGTGGACGTCGGCCCCGGTGGTGCTACCGGACTGGAACATGGAGGCGACGACCGTGTCCCCTGGCGTCGGTCCGGGCTTGTCCAAAAACCCCGCAGGAGAGCTGACATAGAATTTGGTCTTCGGACCGGTCGACGCGCAGTAGGACTCGACGAGCGCGGTGACGTCAACGTCAACAGTGAAGACACCGTCGAACATGTCAGCCACGTCGGTCTTGTCAACTGGTGTACACGTGATCGTGGGGACGGTGAACGTCACACTTGCGCTCGCCAGCCCGCCCGAAGGCGCGACTTGGTAACCGGCCAATTTGGGTCGACGCGCCTGCGGTGTTCGAGATGACACCAGATCCACGCACCACCGGAGACGGTGCAGCGCCCGCACCGGACGCGAAGCCCACCATTCCCACCGCCAGCGCGGCCAGCGCGGCGGGAACGAAGCGGCTGCGCCGCAAAACTGCTCGTCTTCCAATACGACGAGGAGTGTTCATAGGGATCCTCTCCTTCTCTTCCTTGGAATCTCGTTCGAATTCGACCGGGTGCCGCTTCCTGACCGAGGTTTCACAACCGGTAGTCAACTCCCTTCGAGCCGCTCAGGGGTGCGATGCACAACGGTCACCGACATTTCGCGCAACGATCACGAACGGAGGACGTCTCCCTCGCGCTGAAACGGACGCTTGAGAGGGACCACGTAGTTGCTCCGATGATCTGACGGGAAGGTGCAATCGCCTCTCCTTGTTACCCTTTCTTGGCGGGTTGGACTCCGAACGATCTGCGAGAGAAACGATCGATGAGAGAGAGGTTGCTCATGAAGAAGGTCATCAAGACGCGGGCGATCGCGATTGCGCTGGGAGCGACACCACTGCTTCTCGTGATGGCGCCCGGAGCGGGCGCCACCGGTGCGCCCGGAGCGTCGGTCTCGTCGGCGAATCCGTCGACTGCGCTCACGGCCACCAGCACGCTGCCGACGACGAAGATCGTCGGAGCTCCGGCGGTCTTCAAGCCGACCACCCTGACGGCCACGGCGATCGAGACGACAAGCCCCTGCACCGTCGCACAGGCCTCGTTCATCATCAAGAACAAGGAGTCCACGAGCGAGACGATCAAGATCAAGGGAACGGACGGCCTCACGAACTCGTCTGGCACCATTCCGGCGCTCTCCGGCGAGTACGTGTGCGTGTCGAGCGGCTATGCCGGCGTGATGACGATCAAGCTGTCAGACCTCAACAAGGTGCACATCACGTTCTGATTGCGCCCACGCGGACGTCGTGAGCCTGCCTTAGGCCGACGCCCCGGACCGGGCTTCGGCCTCTTCGACCACCCTCCACATGCCCGCCACCTCGGCCTGGCTCATATGCGGGTCCTTCACCTTCCACTCCACGACGGAACGAAGGCGGGCGGTGACCTCGCTGCGGTCAAAGCGTGTGACGAAGCCGTTGACCAACAACGCCCTGCCCCAGCCGAGAAGGGTGGCCATCACGCGGCTGGCGGGAATCTGGCCCGCCGCCATCAACACCCAGGCGATGCCGACATCGACCAGCGGGTCGCCCGCCGCGGCTCCGGTCCAGTCGATGACCACCGCTCCGTTCGGCCCGATCATGACGTTGAGCGGGTGCAGGTCCATGTGCACGACGCGATCGCCCGTCCCAACCGGTGCGCGAGGGAGGAAGTCGGGCGCCGTGATGTCATGGAGCCGATCGTGCAGATGGGCCAGCGTCTTCGCTTGGCGTCGGAGCGTCCACGGCGCTGCCGCAATGGCATCGACCATCGACTTGCCCTCAATCCGCTCCATCACGAGATCCAGGCCGTCGTCGCTCAGCTCTTCGATCGCCGGAACCGGATAGCCCCGCTCATGGAGGTAGGCCATCGTGCGGGCTTCGTGCGCCATGGAGCGTCCCTCCCTCGAGCGCCTGAGGACCAGTCCGGGCTCGTACTCGAAGATGTCCGCATCCCGTCCCGCCGCCAGCAGCGGCCCAGGGGATTTCATGGCGCGAAGCTATCGGTCAGCCGCGCGAGGTGCTCGGTGGCGTTGTGGTGCAGCCGTCGCACGGTCCCATCCCGCTGTAGTAGGCGGGGATGGACGGCGAGTCGGTGGGCGGGTTGATCGGCAGCAGCACCGGTGGGCGCGGCGCCTGGTCGAAGTCGAAGTCCTGATCCATGTTGCCCAGGATCTTCTCGTTCTCGCGGACGTCGGGCCGCGGGTCGGGACGCCCGTCGGTAGCGGGGTTCAGTCTCGAACCGCCGAGAAAGTCGTCCTCAATGAACTTGAGGTAGGCGTCGCTGCTCAGCACCTGATGGTCGATGTAGCCGTGCTTGGCGTAGGGGGAGATGACCATCGCGGGCACGCGCAGCCCGTAGCCGTTCTGGTCGACCTGTGGAGGGACGACGTTGTCGTAGAAGCCACCCCAGTCGTCCCACTGCAAGAAGATGGCGGTCGAGTCCCAGTCGGGGCTCTTCATGGCGGCGTTGATCACCGCTGTCACGTACGCCTGGCCCTGATGGACACTTCCCGGCGGGTGCTCGCTGTCGGCCTGTGAGGGCGTCACCCACATCACGGCGGGCAAGGTGCCCTTCTTCGCCGCGGCGAAGTAGTTGTTGAGCGGCTGGATGTTGCGCAACTGGTGATCCTTTTGCACGTCCTCGAACACGGGCAGCGGGTTCCAGATGCCAGGAGTGAGATAGCTCTGCGCCACCGGCGGGCACACCACGGCTGAGTCGTTGTCGCAGTCGGGCTGGTCCCCGGTCTGCACGTAGTAGGCCCACGGGACGTGCTTGTTGTACAGCAGCCAGGTGATATCCGTCCACGCGTTGGTGATGGCCGCCGTTCCCGTGTCGATGGCCTGGTCGACGTACCGCTGCATCTGGACCGGCGTGTAGGGGCCGCGAATCTCGTTCTTGCAGCTCGAGGGTGCCGCGCTCGAGCAGATCGCCGACCAGCCCGAGACGAGGTACAGGTGGTCGGGCAACGACCACGACGCGACCGGCTCGAACATGTGGTCGTCGAGCGCGAAGTCCTGCGCGTAGGTCCAGTAGTTCGGGATCTCCGCCCCGGTGTGGTAGCCCATCACATCGGGTGTCGCCGAGTTGGAGCATTCCGGGTTGTCGGCGGTGACGTTGACGCCGCACCCTTTCTTGGCGTTCGTCGCCTCCGTGATGAACCCGTCCATCTTCCCACCGTTCACGTCGAGCCTGGCATTGGCTTCGCCGTGCGGCCCGCCACCGTTGACGTCCGCCGTGTCGTGGTAGGGCTTCTGGCACCCGCCCGAAGGCATGGGCACGCACACGGAAGGTGCCCCGTTCTGCATCGGGATGCCGTCCGCACCGGGGTATGTCCCGAAGTAGTTGTCGAAGGACCGGTTCTCCTGCTCGATCACGATGATGTGCTTGATCTTGTGGATCCCCGTCGGCACGTCGTAGTGGCCGGTGGCTCCGCCCGGCACACGCTCGGCGGGGGGAGCGGCCGATGGCGCGCTGCTGCCGCATGCGCCGAGCGCGCACGCGACAACCACGACGCAGGCCGCCACCGGCACGACGGTGCGCAGGCACCGCCGGCGAGCACCGCGGGCCCGGGATGACGGAGGGGGGAGCAGCCGCGGCATCTCAGCAGTATTCGATAGCGCGACCAAATACGTCAACCAAGTTGACAAAGTCCTAACAAAGCCCTCATCACTTGGTCCCCGCTGACACGGCGGTGTCGAGAGGAACACGCGGCGTGCACCGTTCCCGGCGGTCCGTGCTGCCCTGTTCGGTCGGCAGCTCGCCTCGGTACGCTTGGTCCAGGCCGGGGCTGTTTTTCCGACCCGGCCCGGGAGGACGAGCGGCACAGAGGGAGAGAGCGACATGAGCATCACCACCCGGGGCGCGGTGGCCCCGACCACTGCAGCGCCGGCATCGGCAGCAGCCGGCCCTCCCGGCGAGTTCCCGCCTCTCGACAGCGTCGAGCTCGATGCGGTCGTCACCCTCGTGGCCGATCACGCCCCTGGCTGGGCCAAGACGGGCGCGGCCGCGCGCGCCGAGCTGCTGCAACAGGTGATCGACGACACGATGGCTGCCGAGGAGGCGTGGCTGGCCGCGGCGTGCGAGGCCAAAGGCCTGCGCCCGGGTACGACGGAGGCCGGTGAGGAGCTCTTCAGTGGCATCGGGACCTTCGTACGAATGGCGCGTGTGCTCCGCGACTCGTTGCACGACATCGCCAAAGCGGGCAAGCCCGCCGTGCCGGGCCCCGTGCGCGAGGCCGCCGACGGCAGGCTGCGCGTCCAGGTCTTCCCGGACGGGACATTCGATCGGATCACCTTCCCGCAGACGACCGCCGAGGTCTGGATGCAGCCCGGCGTCACCAAGGCGTCGCTCGTCGCGGGCCAGGCGGCGGCGTACGCCGATCCCGCCGTCCACGCAGGCACGGCGCTGGTGCTGGCCGCCGGGAACGTGGCCTCGCTCGGCCCGCGCGACGCGCTGTCCAAGCTCTTCGTCGAGGGCAAGACGGTCGTCTTGAAGGCCAACCCGGTGAACGACTACCTGGTGCCGCACTGGACCAAGGCGCTGGGTGCGCTCCTCAGTGCCGGTGTCCTGCGCATCGTGCAGGGCGGGGCGGCCGAGGGGCAGTACCTGACGGGACACGCGCGCGTCGACGAGGTGCACATCACCGGGTCGGACAAGACCTACGACGCCGTCGTGTTCGGCGCGGGTCCCGACGGCGAGCGCCGCAAGGCCGCCGACGAACCGCTGCTGGACAAGCCGGTCACGGCCGAACTCGGCAATGTGTCACCGGTGATCATCGTCCCGGGCACGTGGTCGATCGCCGAGCTGCGCTACCAGGCCGAGCACGTGGCGACCATGCTCGTGAACAACGCCGGCTTCAACTGCATCTCGGCCCGGGTGGTCGTCACGCACGCGGCATGGCCCCAGCGTGACGCCTTCCTCGGTGCGCTGACACAGACGCTGGCGGAGGTCACGACGCGTCGCGCCTACTACCCCGGTGCCGCCGAGCGGCGTGATGCCTTCGTCGCCGCCCATCCCGAGGCCGAGGAGTTCGGCCACGGGCCTGACGACGCACTGCCCTGGACTGTCATCCCCGGCGTTCCGCCGGGCCGCACCGGCGACATCTGTTTCAACGTGGAGTCGTTCTTCGGGGAGGTGGCCGAGACCGCCCTGCCCGCCCCCTCGACGGCGGCGTTCATCGATGCCGCCACGGCCTTTTGCAATGACGTCTTGTGGGGCACGCTCGGCGCCACGGTGATCGTGAGCCCGGCGTCAGCCAAGGACAGCGACGTGGCCGACGCGCTCGAGCGCGCCATCGCCGACCTGCGCTACGGCTCCATCGGGGTCAACGTCTGGCACGGCGTGTCCTTCGCCCTCGGATCGACGACCTGGGGCGCCTACCCCGGACATGCGCGCACCGACATTCAGTCGGGGACCGGCGTGGTGGGCAACGCGCTGATGTTCGACCGCCCGCAGAAGTCGGTGGTGCGCGGGCCCTTCCGTGCGCGGCCCAAGCCGCCCTGGTTCGCGACCGCCAAGGATTCGTACGACGTCATGCAGCGTTTTGTCGCGTTCGAGGCTGAGCCGTCTGCGGCCAAGATCCCCGGCCTGCTCCTCTCAGCGGTACGCCACTGACCACGGGCGAACGCCGAGAGGGTCTTTACATCGTCTTGGCGCGCAGCTGCGGAACGGCGTAGGGAGCAGCGGCGACGATCGCCGCGATCAGGCCGACGACGGCACCGAAGCCCCAGCCGGTCGCCCCGCCGCCCGGCTTGTCGATGAAGGCGATCAACGTCAGCACGACGTTCACAACGGTGCCGACCAGCATGACGGTCAGATGGGGGATGTCCTGGCTGATCGGCAGCTTGTCCCACCCGGCGCGCAGCACGAGGTAGGCGATGAGCAGGATCGAGATGATCAGCGTCAGGTACATCCAGCCGTGCCAGAGCCCGTTCACCGATCCGCCGATCGAATAGCCCCCGAACCCCACTGAGACCGTGAACCAGGGGAGGAACAGGCAGATGAAGAGCACGAGGGTGGCCACGCCGGCGATCCGGTCGGCCAATGACCAGCGCGCCACGTTGAACTTGTAGGCCGGGATGGACGGCCCGGTTGCCGCGGCCGGTGCCGCCGCGGCCGACGCGCCTCCCATGGCAGGTGCGGCCTGGGCCGCCGCCACGCCGCCCCCGAGCGGTGCCCCGCAGTTGGAGCAGTTGTTGGCGTCGTCAGGGGCATCGCTCTGACACTGAGAGCAGGTCTGCGGCATAGCTCCTCCATCGCTTTGGCGACGGGGATCCCGCGTCCAGCCCGCGTACCCCCCGCACGCATCTGTGACTACTGCAGTTCCGCATGACGAGTCTACGGGGGTGTGCACCCGCTGACTAGGGATGCTGTGCCGAACGGTCGTAGACGAAAGCCCAGGTGACGTCGGGGTTTCTGCCCGTGCGGCACCCCGTGTGGCCCGTTGTCAGTGCGTTGGGGAGCCGCTCGGCAACTCGGTCGATGTGGTGTGGTCCGTCCGCCTCGGGTGTACGAGGGTGATGCGGGCCAGGGTGTCCCCGCCGACGGCGATGCAGGCCACGACGGAGGGACACGTCACCGCCGTCATGGTGATGGGCACGTAGGCCATCGGGGAGCCCTTGAAGGTCGTCCCCCCGTCGACGCTCTGCGCGACTGCCCCCAGCGCGATGGCGGGGAAGCCGATCCACTTCGTTCCGACCATGGCGCATTGCGCGGCCGAGGGGCAGGCCAGGCCGTACACGTCGTCCACGGCACTCGGTCCTTGTCCGGGCGCCCAGGTGTGGCCGCCGTCGCTGCTGTCCAAGAGCTCGCCCTTGGCCGGCACGACATCGCTCACCGTGGTGGTCGTGGTCCCCGCGGCGAGACACTCCGACGCGGTGAGGCAGGCGACGCTCTGGAGGACGCCGATGCCCGCCGGCACCGAAGCCAGCGCCCAGGTCTGTCCTCCGTCCGTGCTCAGCGCGACCGCGCCCGTGCCGTGGCCGCTGCCGGTCGGCAGGTAGCCCGGGACGAGGCACGTGGTGCCGGCGATGCAGTCGAGATCGTCGCTGGCGACGAAGAGCGAGGGGAGGTTGCCCTCTTGCTGCCAGGTCTGCCCGAAGTCTGCACTGTGGGCGGACCACATCACGGTGCCCTGACTGACCAGCGCGGTGCAGTCCGACGGGTCCGGACAGGTGACGCTGGCCACCGTCAGCGCGCTGGCCGGTGCCGCGGCGGGTGACCACGTCACGCCGCCGTCCTGTGTCGTGACGACGACCCCGCTCCCAGGCAGTGATGCGCCATTGGTGCCGACGGCCATGCAGGCCAGTCGGGTCGGGCACGAGATCCCGCTCAGCTGTGGTGTGGAACCGCCGGTGACCTGCTGGGCCGTCCAGCTGGTGCCGCCGTTCTTGGTGGCGACGATCACCGTTGCCCCGCCGGGGGGCGCTGGGTTCGGGCCGGCCACCCCCACCGCCCAGCAGCGAGTGGCGTCGGCACACGAGACGGCCCCGAGCTCTCCGGTCCCGCTCGGCGCGGGCTGGCCGACGGCCAGGGCCGTCCCTTTGGGCTCCCCGAGGACGCGTGTCGTCGAGGTCGTGGTCGGGTGCCCCGTGAGCGAACAGCCCGACGCCGCGAGCGTCACCGCCACGAAAAGAAGGAACAAGCCGCCGCCGCGTCCCCGGGCACCCCTGTGTCCAGGCACTGAAGGTTGAACCACGGCGGGACGACAATAGCTGCGGGGGGCGCATTTTCGGGTGCACCGTTGGGTACCCTCGCAGCGGTGGACTGGGTGGACGTGCTGATCATCGGCCTGATGCTGCTGGGCGCCGTGCATGGGCTGCGTCTCGGCGCCATCGTCCAGCTCTTCACCTTCGGCGGGTTCCTCGTCGGCTTCCTCCTCGGGGCCCTGGTGTGGTTGCCGCTGCTGCGGACCGGGCAACAAGACGACCTGACCCGCTCGGTGGTCTTGGTGTCCCTCGTGATGGTGACGGCGTGCCTCTTCGGCTACTTGGGACGGATCCTGGGCACCTGGAGCAACGTCAGCGTGCGACGACACCACCTGGGGCAGGTCGACGCCGTCCTCGGGGTGGGCGTGGCGGTGCTCGCCGTGCTGCTCTCGGTCTGGCTGGTCGCGGCGGTGGTCACGTCGCCCAACAGCCGCTTCACCTCGCTCGACGCGGCGGTGGAGCGCTCGGACATCTTGCACTCGATCGACCGGGTCCTTCCGCAGGCGCCCTCGATCTTCAACGACCTGCAGACGTTCTTGAACAACCAGGGCTTCCCGCAGGTGTTCTCCACCCTCACGCCGCCGTCGTCGCCGCCCGTCTCGCCGCCGACCAGTGCCCAGACCCGCGCGCTGGCCGACCCCGCCATCTTCTCGACGGTCAAGGTGTTGGGTACCGCGTGCGACAACGAGCAGGAGGGCTCAGGCTTCGTGGTCGGGCGCGGCCTCGTAGCCACCAACGCGCACGTGGTCGCCGGCGAGGGGAACGGCAGCACGCAAGTGCTCGTCGGGAACGACGCGTACAACGCCACGACCGTCTATTTCGACCCGTCCTTCGACCTCGCCATCTTGCGCACCAACGCGCCGATGGGGCCGGCGCTCAGCATCAGCCCGAACGTCGTCGCGCGCGGGACCCAGGCCGCCTTCCTCGGCTACCCCGAGGACGGACCACTGACGATCGACCCGGCCGGGGTGACGGAGGAGATCACGGCCATCGGGAAGGACATCTACAACAACGGTTCGGTCACCCGCGGCGTCTACGCGCTCGACGCCAACGTCCTCCCCGGCAACTCGGGCGGTCCGCTCCTTGGCCCGGGCGGCCAGGTCATCGGCGTGGTCTTCAGCCGCTCGACCGTCTACCCGAACGTCGGCTACGCCCTCACATCGCCGGGTGTCCTCTCCCGGGTCCAACAGGCCGATGCGCGCCGCTCGGCGGTGAGCACCGGTCCGTGCATCTCGGGTTGATGCGGCAAGAATGAGACCATGAGCCAGCGCATCGAGGACTACGCAGTGATCGGCGACCTGCACACGGCCGCCCTTGTCGGCCGGGATGGCGCCATCGACTGGATGTGCCTGCCTCACTTCGACTCACCATCGTGTTTCTCCCGGCTCCTCGGTAACGACGAGCACGGCTTCTGGCGGCTGGCGCCGGCGGGAGGCGAGAGCGCCGTCCTGGCGACGCGTCGCTGGTACCGGCCGGACGCGCTGGTGCTCGAGACCGAGTTCGACACGGCGACCGGCACCGTGCGCATCACCGACTGCATGCCCGTGCGCGACAGCCATCCCCACCTCGTACGCACCGTCGAGGGTGTCAGCGGGTCGGTCGACATGCGCATGGACCTGGCCGTGCGCTTCGACTACGGACAGGTGATCCCCTGGGTGACGTCGCACCGACGGGCTCACTCGTTTCACCGCGGGGCCCGACTCGGTGGCGCTGTGGCACCGGGTCGAGGTGCAGGGGCAGGACATGAGCACCGTGGCCGACTTCACCGTGACGGAGCGGGAGCGCTATCCCTTCACACTGGTGTGGCATCCGTCCCACGAGGACCCGCCACCGCCCCTCGACAGTTACTACGCGGTCCACCTCACCGAGGCCTTCTGGACCGAGTGGGCCGCGCAGTGCTGCTACGAAGGGCCCGTACCGCGACGCGGTGGTGCGCTCGCTGATCACCCTCAAGGCGCTGACCTACGAGCCCACCGACGGCATCGTGGCCGCCGCCACCACGTCGCTGCCCGAGGCGCTCGGCGGCAACCGCAACTGGGACTATCGCTTCTGTTGGCTGCGCGACGCGACGCTGACCCTCGAGGCGCTGATGCGCGGGGGCTACTTCGGTGAGGCGCTGGGCTGGCGCGACTGGCTGTTGCGAGCGGTCGCCGGCGACGTCTCGGAGCTTCAGATCATGTACGGCGCGGCGGGCGAGCGCCGGCTCGACGAGTGGGAGGCGTCGTGGCTGCCCGGCTACGAAGGCTCGGCGCCGGTCCGCATCGGCAACGCCGCGTCACAGCAGTACCAGCTCGACGTCTACGGCGAGGTCATGTCGGCGCTGCACTCGTCGGCCCACGCCGAGGGAGTGCAGAGCGAGGCGGCCTGGGCCCTGCAGACCAAGCTGATCGACTTCATCGAGAAGGGCTGGCTCGAGCCCGACGACGGCATCTGGGAGGTACGCGGGCCGCGGCGCCACTTCACGCACTCCAAGGTGATGGCCTGGGTGGCGGTCGACCGCGCGGTGCGCACACTCGAGGAATGGCCCGACCTCGACGGGTCCGCTCGAAGAAGTGGCGTTCGCTGCGCGACGACATCTTCGCCGAGGTCACCGAGAAGGGCTACAACGACGACGTCGGCGCCTTCACGCAGTACTACGGGTCGGACCAGCTCGACGCCAGCGTGCTCATGATCCCCCTCGTCGGCTTCTTGCCCCCGACGACCCCCGCGTCGTCAGCACCGTCGAGGCGGTGCAGCGCGAGCTGCTCGACCACGGCTTCGTGCTGCGGTACAAGACGAGCGACGACGGCGCGGTGGACGGGCTCACCGGCCGGGAGGGCGCGTTCCTGGCCTGCTCGTTCTGGCTCGTCGACTGCCTGCACATGATCGGGCGCGACGACGAGGCGGTCGAGATGTTCGAACGGCTCCTGGCCCTGCGCAACGACCTCGGCCTGCTCTCCGAGGAGTACGACCCGTTGGCCGGCCGGATGGTCGGCAACTTCCCCCAGGCCTTCTCCCACGTGTCACTCATCAACTCGGCGTTCCGCCTGAGCGGCAACGACCCGCTCGCCCCGGTCCTCGAGGACCACAAGGAGCTCACGGTCGATCACTCGGCCAACATCACGCCGGTGATTCAGCGGATGAAGCGAATCGGCCGGGTCACCGCGGCGCCGTCGTCGGGCCGGCGCCCGGGCTGAACGACCGCGTAGCCTGCACCACGGCCTCCGCTCACGAGAGGCCGCCGACCGTCTTGATCCCCGATCGCCCCGAGTCGCACGGGAGGAAACCATGAAGGCACTCACCGTCATCCCCCTGAAGGCGGGGTCCGCCGCAGCTCTCCGACGTGCCGGAGCCGCCCGAGTCCGACGGCCCCGTGCTGGTCGAGACGCTGGCCATCGGCGTCTGCGGCACCGACATCGAGATCCTCACCGGACAGTACGGCTGGCCGCCGCCGGGCCAGGAGCGCCTGGTCCTCGGGCACGAGTCGCTCGGCCGCGTGCTCGAGGCGCCGGCCGGCGGCGCGCTGGCCAAGGGCGACCTCGTCGTCGGCATCGTGCGCCGACCCGACCCGGTGCCCTGTGCGAACTGCGCCGTGCTCGAGTGGGACTTCTGTCGCAACGGCCTGTACACCGAGCGCGGCATCAAGGAGCACGACGGCTACTGCTCGGAGCGCTACCGCATCACGCCGGACTTCACGGTCAAGGTCGACTCCGGGCTCGGCGTCCTCGGCGTCCTGCTGGAGCCGACGAGCGTGGTGGCCAAGGCGTGGGAGGAGGTCGACCGGTCGGGCACCGCGCCCACTGGGACCCCAAGAAGGTGCTGGTGACCGGCGCCGGGCCGATCGGCCTCCTCGCCGCCCTCATCGGCGTCCAGCGGGGTCTCGACGTGCACGTGCTCGACCAGGTCACCGCCGGCCTCAAGCCCGACCTGGTCGCCGCCCTCGGCGCGACGTACCACACGGGCTCGGTGGCCGACGCGTGTCCCGACGCCGACGTCATCATCGAGTGCACCGGCGTGCCCTCGCTCGTGTTCGACGCCATGTCCAACGTCGGCAACGGCGGGGTCGTCTGCCTCACCGGCGTGTCCTCGGGCGGCCACACGATCGAGGTCGACGAGGGCCTGCTCAACCGCAACATGGTGCTCGAGAACGTCGCCGTGGTCGGTTCGGTGAACGCCAACCGGCGCCACTACGAGGCGGCCGCCGACGCGCTGGCCAAGGCCGACAACGCATGGCTGGCCCGGCTGATCACACGCAAGGTCCCGCTCGAGCAGTGGGACAAGGCGCTCGAGCGCCAGCCCGATGACGTCAAGGTCGTCATCGAGGTCAACAAGGCGTGAGCGCGCGGCGGTGAGCGGGACCCACTCCCACGGGGCGCACCGCACCGCCACGCGCGATGCCGGCCTTCACGTCCACGACCCCGACAGCGGCGACGCGATCCCCGCCGTCCCGCCGCCGCGCGCCATCGCCACAGGCGTCCTCGAGATCGACACCATGCTCGGCGGCTGGGAGCGGGTCACCGCGGGCTACCTCATTGAGGGCCCCGCCCCGGTGCTCATCGAGACCGGCAGCCAGAGTTCGGTGCCCGATCCTGTTGGCCGCGCTGGACCAGATCGGGGTCGGCCCGGCCGAGCTGGCCGGGGTGGCGGTCACCCACATCCACCTCGACCACGCGGGCGGCGTCGGCGACGTGGCCCACGCCTTTCCCGCGGCCACGGTCTACGTGCACGAGAAGGGCGCACGGCATCTGGCCGATCCGACCAAGCTGGTCAACTCGGCGGCGCGTGTCTACGGTCCGCTTCTCGACTCCCTCTACGGTCGCATCGACCCGACGCCCGCCGAGCGCCTGCACGTGCTGCGCGACGGCGAGGAGATCAGCGTGGGACCGGACCGGGTCCTCGTCGCCGTGGACTCGCCGGGACATGCCAAGCACCACGTCGGCCTCCACGACTCGTTGAGCGGCGTCCTGTTCGCGGGCGACGCCGTCGGGGTCAAGCTGCCCGATGGCGGCGTCCTGAGGCCCTCGACCCCACCGCCGGACTTCGACCTCGAGCAGGCGTTGACCTCGCTGAGCAAGTTCGCGGCCCGCCGTCCCTCGGGGATCGCACTGGCTCACTACGGCCTGCTCGAACGAGCCCGCAGGAGCTGCTCGCCGAGGCGGACGAGACCCTGCGGCAGTGGGCCGAGACGGCGGAGAGGGCCTACCGGGCGGGCGAGGACATCGCCGACGCGCTGGCGGCTCGCTTCGACCCGCTGCTGGGCGACATCGACGACGCCCACAAGGAGAAGCTCGACATCATGAACGGGGTGCACTCCAACGCGGCAGGGTTCCGGCGCTGGCTCGAAGGGCGCGACGCACCGCCTGCCGACCTAGTCGAGCGGCGAAGCCCAGCTCAGGGGCGTCCTGCTCGGATGGCCCGGCCGACTCACACGACGAGCTTGGCCCGCAACTCCTCCTGGCGGATCTCGAAGTCGTCCAACGAGATGCGGCCTTCGGCCAGGTCCTCGTGGAGAGCGGCGAACTGCTCGAGCAGCTTCGTCTGGTCGACGTCTTCCGCCGTCGGGGCGTTCGTCGATTCGCTCGCTGGCCGCCGCCTTGTCCTCGCGGCGTGAGAGGCGGTCGTCCATCTTGGCCTTGGCCCGTTCCTTCTTGGCCTGGTCGCGCTGCAGTTTTCCGAATGTCGAACGTGCGCGTGCCATCGTTCACTCCTTTCCGGCCGCCGGGGGACGACCAGCTGCTGCCGGCAGGTCTGTCGCCCTGCCGCTGTTCTTGCCGCATCCGCCGGTGCGGCGGGCCTCTCGGCCCCGAGCGGAGGAGGTGGGATTTGAACCCACGGTACCCATGAGGCACAACGGTTTTCGAGACCGTCCGATTCGGCCGCTCTCGCACTCCTCCGGAGGAGATCCTAGTCGCTCTGACCTGGTGCGGAACTTCAGCGGGCGGGCGATTTCGCCCCGCTGGGCTCAGATCCGAGCGCCCAGAAGACATGTCTGAACCACCCGGCCCTGACCGGCTGCTGAGCGACCAGGGCCCCGACGAGCAGGCGCTGGCCCGAGTGTGGCGGCCGATTGTTGGGCCCACCCGACGCAGATGGCCGTCGGGAGCCGCTCCCGAGCCACCATCAGCCGCTAGGGGCGAGGCGCGTCGGATCCCGGCGCGCCGCCTCGGTCAGCGTGGCCGTGGTGCCGCTCGCCTCCCGCTCCCTCGCCGGCCCGTTTCGCAGCGAAGAACGAGGAGAGGAGGCCCCCGCACTCGGCCGCCCGCAGGCCCCCGTCGACGGGGAGCTCGTGGTTGAGGCGGGGGTCGGCACAGAGGTTGTACAGCGTGCCGCAGGCGCCGGCCCGGGGGTCGGTCGCTCCGAAGACGAGGCGGCCGACCCGTGCCGCGACGAGTGCGCCGGCGCACATGGGGCACGGCTCGAGCGTGACGACCATCGTCACCTCGGAGAGCCGCCACCCGCCCGAGCGCGGCCGCGGTGTCGCGCAGCGCCAGCATCTCGGCGTGGGCGGTGGGATCCCCCGAACGCTCGCGCTCGTTGTGGCGTGCGGCCACCACCCGGCCGTCGTGCAGCGTGACCGCGCCGACGGGCACCTCGCCCTCGGCCGCGGCCGCCCGCGCCTCGGCGAGGGCGAGCGCCATGGCGTCGTCGTCGGTCAGGGTGCTGGGTGTGTCGGGCGCTGGCGATGGCCCAGTATGCGGGCTGGCGTGCCGGGAACGGAAGTTGACGCCAGCCTGGCCCGTCTCTGTGTCGGCCGGGTCAGGGGGTCGGGTTCAATGCGTGCTCGAGTGCGTCCATGGTCGACTGCAGCTGCGTCGAGCGGGCGAAGAACCCCTCAATGAAGGAGCCGAGCTGAATGGCGGGCAGCCCGTTGATCGTCCCGAGGAAGCTGATGTCATCGTGTACCTGGAGGTCGGCCGTGCTGGCGGCGCTGCGAGCCGCCTTGGGCACCTCCACCGACGACGCCAGTGTCTCGTAGAGCTGCAGCGAGTCCACGTAGGGGTTGATGATCGTGGCCACCCGGGGCGGCGTCGGGAACACCGAGAGCGTCGTCAGCCCGGCCTGCGCCCCGCTCGACGCCGACTGGACATCGGTGATCGCTGACTCCAGGCGGGCGATGTTGGCCCGCGACGATGCCCCCGTGGTCGCCGCGGTCGCGGGTGGCGTCGAATTCGAGCGGATGTGCCCGAAGTGCAGGACTGCCGCACCGATGGCAACCGCAAAGAAGAGGCAGGCCAACAGGACCAACCGGCGGACGTCGGTCCCGGCATGCGCGGTGCGCGTCCGCCCGCGCTCGTGCACATAGGCCGCCGCCGCGGCGGCGGATGCGGCCTCGTCCTCGTCGGTGGAGGCGCCGAGCGACTCGTCGAGCTCCGACAGGTCGGCGGGTATGACGATGGGTTCTGCACCCAGGGCCTCGCCGGTCAGAGCCGTCGCAGCCAGTGCGCCGTCGACGGCCTCTGTCGGGTCCTCCTCGTCGTGCGCGTCGGTGCCGTCGTCCCAGGACGGGACGCGCACAGAGGAGGCGACTGCCACGGGCTCGGGATCACGCCAGGGTGCGCCGGCACCGGCGTCGTCCTCCGCCTCGTCTTCTGCGTCGACCCCCTCGAGCGACGCGGCGTCGCCGGCGAACTCGGCGTGCATCGGGACACGGTCCGCCGACCACGCGGCCGCCGCCGGAGCGGACTCCCCCGCCGTCGTCGTCCTCGAGCCAGACTTCGGGTTCCTCGTACGCCGGGCCGGCCGCGACCGACAGCTCTTCGCCCGCCTCGTACTCCCCGTCTCCGTCGTCCTCCTCGTCCACGTCGGCGACGGTCGCATACTCACCTTCGAGCAACCACTCGGGCTCCTCTTCGCCCGCGGACTCGTCGTAGATCGCCGCAGTGTGGGCGTCCTCGCCGTCCTCGCTGGAGTCGCCGAAGAGGGCCTCCTCCATCCGGGCGAAGGCCGCTTCGACGCGCATCCGATCCTCAGTGCTCATGGGGGCCTGGCTGATCGCGTCTGCTTCGCCGGAGGCCTGGTCGGGGAACGTCGACGCGCCGGCGAGCGCAGCGCCGCCGAGTGCCGCGCCGCCGAGTGCGACGCCGTCGTCGGCCACGTCGTCTCGCTCGCCGGTGAATTGGTCGCCGGTGAGGTCGTCACCACTGGCCTCGACGGGGAACGCCGCGACCTCTGCTTCGTCGGCGGGCTCGTCCTCGATCCCCATCACGCGCCGTTCCATCCGCTCGAGCGCGGCTGCGATGCGCGCCGCGTCCGCCGCGGCGGCCGCCTCCACCGGGTCGTCCTCGCGGTCCTCCCCCTCGAACGCGTCCCAGCGCAGCTCGAGGTCCTCCTTGGCGAGCTCGAGGTCCTCCTCCTCGTCGCCGATCTCGAGGCCCGAGGCGCGTGCGTGGGCGCGGGCGTGCACCGCCGCCGCTTCCTCCTCGTCGTCGGCGGTGTCGGTGTCGTCGCTGTCGGGGACGAACTCGTCCCAGGCCAGCTCGGCGTCGTCAGTGACTTCTGTCGTCATGGGAGCCCCCTCACGGTGTCATCAGTTCACGATGGTCAGTTCACGTCACGGTGAACACGAAATCGGCGGTCGTACAGTCAGCCGGGGGGGCAGCAACAACGAGGTACTGGTCGGTGGAGCCGCTCACCGCCCAGACGGGCAAGGCCAGCTCTTGGGTCAAGCAACTCACGCTGGGGTCCTGGGTCGCGAAGCCGGTCAGGTGTCCCACCGGGCTCGACCCGCTCACCGCCGGTGGCGTGCCGGTCACCTCGGTGAGGGTGACCGTGGTGCCGTTCCACCGCCCGCTATACGGCGGGGGCAGCGTCGTGGTCGTGCTCGAGGTCGGTGGCGTGGTGGTCGTGGTCGTCGTGCTCGGCGGGGCCGACGTCGTGGTCTGGTCGCTCGGAGCCGACGCGTTCGTCGGGGACGGCGGGGGCGGCGATGGCGACGTGGCCGCCGGAGGCGACGCGGACGTGGGCCCGGGACCGGCGGGACCGTCCTTGACGGCCGGCGCGAACCCGAGCAGCGCGGCAAGATCCGCGGGCGCGTTGGCGTCCCCCCCGAGCGTCCAAATGCCGACGCCGGCCAGGCCGTGCGCCTGCGCCAGCTGCGCGGCCTCGTAGAGCGACGCCGGGTCCTCGAAGAACGTCTCGTGCCACTGCGTGCCCACCTGGTACGAGGTCCAGCCCGAGTCGGTCACCGGATCCCAATACTGGGGATGGCCGCTGGCGTCGATGTCGCCCAGCGACACGTCGGTCGCCGGCCCCGTCGCCGTCGCGTCCAGCGTGCCGTCGGTGGTCGGCCAGTCGATGCCGAAGAAGGGCACGCCCAGGATCACCTTGGACGGCGGCACTACCGCGGCGTACTCGTCGACCGCGGTCTGGTCGGAGAACATCCCGCTCGTCAGCGGCGAGGACGGTCCCTGCGCCGCGGCCAGGTTCGGGTTGTACTCCATGACGAAGAACGCATCGACCGCGCCCGTCAGCGCCGGGATGTCGAACCAGCCGTTGGTCCCCGAGGCCGAGCTCGAGTAGGTGTCCATCGTCACCTGGTAGTGCGGGTTGGCGCTGTGCATCACCCACGAGACGGCGTCCACGAGACGGGTCAACCCGGCGTTGTCACCGGCGCCCTGGCCCTCGAGGTCGAGGTTCACCCCATCGAGGTTCTTGGCCTCGACGGCAGCGAGGACCGCGGTGGCCAGCGTGGCGGCCGCGGTCGGCGACGAGGTGAGCGCATTCAGCTGGCCCTGGTCGAAGTTGTTGACCGTCAGCACCACGCGGTCGCCCGCCGCGTGCGCCCGGGTCACCAGATCGGCCAGCGCCTGGCTCTCGTACCCGGTCCACCCCGAGCCGGACTGGTCGAGCGTCCCGTCGGGGTTCACGCCGACGGCGAAGTAGGCGAGCGTCGAGATCCCCGCCAGGTTGAACCCGCCGGCTTGGCCGAGCGTCCAGTAGGGCGCGAAGCCGAACACCTCGTGCGCCTTGAGCGGTGGCGCGGTCGCCAGGCTCGGCGGCGCGGGGGCCGGCGGCGCAGTGGCGGGGGCCAGCAGGGCCGCCTTGCTGGCGGCTTCGCGCGACGCCAGATCGAGGTTGCCGCCGTTGAACGCGGGGGTGTCCGCGCTGCGGACCACGGCGTAGAGGCGCGGCGAGGGCCCGAGCGTGGTCACGAGCGCGGCGACCACGACCGCACAGACCAGGGGGATTGCACCGCGCCGGCGCACGAACGCGCGCAGCGGCCCGGTCCAGGCCGGGCGCGCGCCGCCGCGGGCAGTGAGGCTGAGCCCGGCCCCGGGCTCAGCGGCCTCCGGGCCGGGCGTTGCATCCACGCTCAAATATCGGCCGGACCAGGGGAAATTGAGCTTTCTCCCTGTGCGGAGGAGGTGGGATTTGAACCCACGGTTGGTTGCCCAACACACGATTTCCAGTCGTGCCGATTCGGCCGCTCTCGCACTCCTCCCGAAATGCAGCCTGGTCAGGCTAACGGTCCTGGCAGGTGCGGTTCTTCCACCCTCGGCGCCGCCTCCTCCCGCCGTCATGGTGACGGGGGCGGGGCCTGTCCGCGGCACCCCAGGACCGACCGGAAACCCCGGACCAGGGCCGACGCAGTGTCACCCGAGTTGAAGAGAATTGTGTATCGGTCACGCTACGGTTACCTGCCAGTCGCTTTTCGTTCATCTTCGTGTAACCTCATCCGAACGAAGGGAGGACCTGTGAAGACTTCGACGAGGATCTCGCAGCAGCCTCGGACACCGACGAGCGAGACAGAGGACGCGCCCGCTGCGCACCCCTCGAGTTGCGCCCACTGTGTGCTGGTCGTCAGCGACGGGTCCGGTACCGACACGACAGGCGCGCACGCACGTGCCGCCTTTGCCGTCGCCCGCGAGTGGACCGCCGCCTTCGGCGCCGACGTCTGCACCATAGAAGTCTCCGAACAGCGCGACCGGCGCCAGTCGCCGGCGCCCAGCGGCGCGGCCGGCGTCCCCGGCCCGGTGGGCGCCACCACGGCGGGGACGCGTCGCGTCGAGGTGCACGGGCGGACGCTCGGTGCGCGGACCCGCCAGCTGGCGTCTGCGATCAGCGCGGCGGCGGAGAGCTGCGGCGCCGACGTGATCGTGCTCGGGATGGACCGCCGGCGCATGGCGAGGCGCCACCTCGCACCGAGCCTGCGCGACCGGCTGACCGGCGCGACCGCGCTGCCGGTCCTCGTGGCGCCGCTCGACCATGTTTAGGACCGTCGTCGTCGGCGCCACCGATTCGGAGGGGTCCGCCCGGGCCTTCGAACGGGCGCTGCGCGTGGTCCGCTCCTCCGGCGGCACCCTGCACATCGTCGCCGCGCTCGAGCGCACCGAGAAGCCGGCGCCCTACCTCCCCGCCGAGTTCCGCTACACGGACGCGGGCGCCGGCGCCACCGACTGGTTGCTCGGGCAGCTGCGCACCCGGGCCGCCGAGTGCGACGTCCAGGTCGTGACGCACCCGGTGCTCGCCGACCCGGGCGAGGCCATCGTCCAGGTCGCCACCGGGGCGCAGGCCGACCTCGTCGTCGTCGGCTCGTCGAGCCCACATGGCCACCGCCAGCTGGGCGAGGTGCCCAAGGCCGTCATGGACGGCGTGTCCTGCGCCGTCCTCGTCGTCTGAGCACCCGCAGCTCCAGCCCTCGTCGACCCGGCCCACGCCGCGCGAGCCACTAGCCTGGGTGCTCTCGTCGTCCGGTGTTGGGTGCGGTGGCCGGGTCCTGCGCAACGGCCGCTCGTGAATCGAGTCAGGGTCGGAAGGCAGCAGCTCTCAGCGGGTCTGGTCGGGTGCCGTAGTCAACCTGGCTGCCGCACCGAGCACCGGGCGAGCCGGGTCGTGCTGTCGGCGCGCATGGGTAGGCTCGACCGACATGGCCGACGCCCCCTTTGTCTCCCTCTATCGCCGTTTCCGGCCGGGGCGATTCGACGAGATCCGGGGCCAGGACCACGTAGTGCGCGGCGCTGCGCAGCGCGGTGCGCGACGAGCGCGTCTCGCACGCCTACCTCTTCAGTGGTCCCCGCGGCACCGGCAAGACGTCGTCGGCGCGCATCTTGGCCAAGGCGCTCAACTGCGAGGCGCCGGTCGACGGTGAGCCCTGCGGCGTGTGCACCTCGTGCCTCGAGATCACCCAGGGCAACTCGCTGAACGTCCACGAGCTCGATGCGGCCTCCAACAACGGCGTGGACGCCATGCGCGACCTTGTCGCCCACGCCAGCCTGGGCACGCCGGGACGCTGGAAGGTCTACATCGTCGACGAGGTCCACATGCTCTCGACGGCCGCGGCCAACGCGCTGCTCAAGACGCTCGAAGAGCCGCCGAGCCACGTCGTCTTCGTGCTGGCCACCACGGACCCCCAGAAGGTGCCGCCGACCATCCGCAGCCGCACCCAGCATCTCGAGTTCCGCCTCCTCGGCGCAGAGACGCTGCACGGCCTCCTCGAGACGGTCAACGCCGAAGCCGGCCTCGACCTCGACGACCAGGCGCTGGAGGCGGCGGTGCGCCGCGGTCGCGGTTCGGCCCGCGACGCACTGTCCGCGCTGGACCAGGTGGTGGCGTCGGGCTCGTCCGACGCGGCGCGCCCCGAGCTGGCCCAGGCGCTCACTGCGCTGGCCGAGGGCGACGTCAGCGTCACCCTCGTCGCGCTGAGCGCACTGCTGGCCGGCGGGTGGGGCCCCCAGCAGCTGGCGACCGAGCTGGTCGACGATCTGCGCCAGGTCTTCCTGGCGGCGCTCGCCCCCGAGCTGTGTGCGGTGTCGGGGCCGTCGCTCGAGCGCTTCCGCTCCCTCGCCGAGACGATGGGGCTGCCGCGGGTCGTCCGCAGCATGGAGATCATCGGCCACGCGCTGGTCGACATGCGCGAGGCTCCCGACGCGCAGGTGGTGCTCGAGATCGCGGCCGTGCGCGCGGTGCGACCCGATCTCGACTCGAGCACCGAAGCGCTCTCCGAACGGGTGAGCGTGTTGGAGCGCTCGCTGACCGGCGCCGCGGCCTTCCCGCGGCCTGGTTCCCCCACACCCGCGTCCGGTGCGCCGCCTGCGGTCCGTTCGGCGCCGCAGCCCGCCGAGCCCGCCGAGCGACGCCGCACCGCCCGAGCCGCCCGCCGCTCAGGCCGGGTCCGTCGCGACCAGGCCGTCGCTCGGTGCCATCAAGCGTTCCAAGGCGGCCGCGGCGGAGGCCGCCGCCCCGGTGCCGCCCCAGCTCGACGCGGCGGCCGGCCCCGGTCCCACCGCCGACGAGCCCACCGCAGGCGATGCCGTCGCCGACACACTCGCCGCTGACGAACCCGCCACCGAACAGCCCGCCGCGGCGCCGGCTGCGTCAGGCGCCGCGCCAGCCGTGGACCGCGACACCCTGACCGAGGCCTGGGGCGACGGCATCTTGCAGGCGCTCCCGGCGCGGGCCAAGGCCCGTTTCGCCAGCGGCCGTTTCGTGGGGGTCGACGAGCAGGGTGCGCATTTCGCGCTGCCCAACGCGGCGCACCGCGACCAGTGCGCCGAGCAGCTCCCACTGGTCGAGGCCGCGCTGGCCGAACACTTCGGCACGCCGGTCCCGCTCGTCCTCGACATCGACGAGAGTGCGACACCCCCGGGGCGTGCGCCGCAGCCGGCCACCGCTGCCGCCGCCGCGACGGGACGGGGTGGGCGCCGAAGCGCCACCGCGCAGGCGACGGCGCCGCCGGTCGCGCCCGAGCCTGACGACTTCGAAGAGGTCGACCCCGCCGAGTTCGAGGCGGCCGGCAGCGGTGATCAGGCCTCCGAGGCCGAAGCGCGCCTCATGCAGGCCTTCCCGGGTGCGAGCGAGGTCCTCGGCTAGATGTACACCGGTCCCCTCCGCTCCCTCATCGACGAGCTCGGCCGCCTCCCCGGCATCGGGCCCAAGTCGGCACAGCGCATCGCCTTCCACCTCTTGAAGGTGCCCGGTGAGGACGCCCTCCGGCTGGCCGACGCGATCGTGGCGGTGAAGGAGCGCACGACGCTGTGTGAGATCTGCTTCAACGTGGCCGAAGACGGCGCGCTGTGCGCGGTCTGCAGCGACGACCGGCGCGACCCTGAGGTCGTGTGCGTGGTCGAGGACCCCCGCGACATCGTCGCCGTGGAGCGCACGGGCTTCAAGGGCCGCTACCACGTGCTGGGCGGCGCGCTCAGCCCGCTCGACGGCATCGGCCGCGAGCAGCTGCGCATGAAGGAGCTCCTCGAGCGGGTGGAGCTGGGCGTGATCCGCGAGGCGATCGTCTGCACCAACCCCACCATCGAGGGCGAGGCCACCGCCATGCAGGTGGCCAAGGAGCTGCACCCCCACGGGGTCATCGTCTCGCGTCTGGCCAGCGGGCTGCCCGTCGGCGGCGACCTCGAATACGCCGACGAGCTCACGCTCGGGCGCGCCCTCGAGGGTCGCCGGCCCCTGGAGGTCTGAGGCCCGACGCCGGTCTCGGTCAGAATTGTCAGATGCGCATCGCCATCGTCGGAGCGACGGGCCAGGTGGGCGTCGTGTTGCGGGCCATCCTGGCCCAACGCCGGTTCCCGGTGGACTCCATGCGGTATCTCGCCTCGGCGCGCTCGGCCGGCACCACGCTGCCGTGGGCCGGGAGTGAGATCGTCGTCGAGGACGCCGAGACGGCGGACCTCTCGGGCATCGACCTCGCGCTGTGCTCGGCCCCGGCCTCGGTCTCGCGCCAGCTGGCGCCGCGTCTCGCCGCGGCCGGTGCGACGGTCATCGACAACTCGTCGGCCTGGCGCATGGACCCCGAGGTCCCGCTCGTCGTCCCCGAGGCCAACGCCGAGGCGCTGCGCAGCATCCCCAAGGGGATCGTGGCCAACCCGAACTGCACCACCATGGTGGTGATCCCGGTCCTCAAGCCGCTGCACGACGAGGCCGGGCTCAGCCGCGTGGTCGTCTCGACCTACCAGGCCGTCTCCGGCGGCGGTATTGAGGCCGTGCGCGAGCTCGCCGAGCAGCTGGCCAAGACGGTCGACCGCGCGGCCGATCTCACCTTTGACGGCGGTGCCGTCGACTTCCCGCCGCGCCAGGTGTACCCCGTGCCGATCGCGCACAACGTGATCCCGCTGCAGTTCACGATCGTCGACGACGGCTCGCTCGAGACCGACGAAGAGCAGAAGTACACCAACGAGACGCGCAAGATCCTCGGCATCCCCGATCTCGCGCTGACCGCGACGTGTGTCCGCGTCCCGGTCTTCACGGGCCACTCCTCGTCGCTCGTGTGCGAGTTCGAACGCCCTCTCAGCCCAGAACGCGCGACCGAGGTCCTGCGCACCGCGCCGGGCGTCGAGCTGGCCGACATTCCGACACCGCTGCTGGCCGCCGGCCGCGACGTGGCCTACGTCGGCCGCATCCGGCGGGCCCAGGGTACGCCCAACGCGCTCGCCCTCTTCGTCTCGGGCGACAACCTGCGCAAGGGCGCCGCCCTCAACGTGGTGCAGATCGCCGAGGAGCTCGTCGCGCTGCGCCGCTGACGCAGTGCCGGCCGAACCTCAGACGACGCGTCAGTCGGGGCCGGCCGAGACGGGCTCGGGTCCGCCCACCACCAGCGTCGCCAGGCGCCGGGCCAGGTTGACGGCGTGGTCGCCGAAGCGCTCGTAGAAGCGCGCCACCATCGCCAGCTCGATCGCGACCGGCAGCGGCATGGTGCCGGCCACCAGCTCTGCGGTGAGGGTGACGTGGAGGTCGTCCAGCTCGTCGTCGCGGTCGTCGATGGAGGTCGCCGCATCGACCGCACGCTCGGCGAAGGCGTCGGCTGTCTCGCGCCAGATGGTGGTGGCCACCTCGCCCATGCGCTCGACCAGACCACGGCTGCGCGCGGACATCTCGGCGCCCAGGCCGCGGGCGGCCCGGCGGGCGATGTGCTCCGCGAGGTCGCCGTTGCGTTCGAGATCGGGGAGCATGCGCAGGATCGCCACGTACTCGCGCCGCTCGTCCACCGTCGTCTCGCCGTGCACCAGTTGGCGCTGCACCGTCGTCGAGATCTCGCCGATGAGCCCGTCGACGAGCTCGTCGCGCTTGACCAACTCCTTGGCGACCTCACGGTCGCCCGCGAGCAACGCATGGGTGGCGCCGGCGATGGCCTCTCCCACCAGAGCGAACACCTGCGCGAAGAGACGGTCGATCTCGTGCGGCTCGGGCATCGTGCGGGGCCAGAGCGGCTGGTCGATGGCGAGCGGCCGGACCTGCTCGTGGAGTGTGTCGTCTTGGACGTGCTCGACGTGCCGGCTCGAGGTGTTCTTCGTGGTGCCACCGAGCTTGAACGCCATAGAGGGGACGCTACCGGTTCCGTTGCCCCCCTGACGACCCCCAGATCGCGCCGCCCGGTTCGTTGCGACGACACGTCCACCCCAGGCCACGCGGCATCCACGGCCCTGTCACAGCCCACCGTTACCTTGGCCAGATGGTGATCGGCGTGCTCATCGGGCTCGTCGCGGGTTTGTCACTCGGTGCGGCGTGGCACCTGTGGCGCAGCGCGGCGAGTGCAGGCGGCGCGTCGGCTCGCGGAGTCCCGGCTGGCCGACGCGCGCACCGCGATGGCGGAACAAGGCGCGCAGCTCAGGACGGCGACCGACGCGGCCGCCGCGGCGGAGACCGCGCGTGCCGTCGCCGTGTCCGAGCGCGACCAGCTCAAGACGTTCGAGCTCGAGGCCGCGGTGCGGGCCGAGGAGGAACGCAGCCGCCTGGCCGGTACGTTCGCCGAACTGTCCGCTGAGGCGCTCGCCAAGAACAACGAGCACTTCTTGACGCTGGCGGACACCCGCCTCAACGAGTCGCGCACGGTGGCCCAGGGCGACCTGGCCCGGCGACACGAGGCCATTGAGGAGCTGCTGAACCCGCTCAGCGACACGCTGGCGCGCTACGAGCGCGGGCTCCAGGCGATGGAGCTCGAGCGCAAGGGCGCCTACGCCAGTCTCAACGAGCGCGTCGCCGCGCTGCACGTCGGACACGAGCAACTCCAAAAGGAGACCCGGAACCTCGTCACGGCACTGCGGTCGCCGCACACCCGGGGTCGCTGGGGGGAGATGACGCTGCGCAACACGGTCGAGGCCGCCGGCATGGTCGAGCACTGCGACTTCGAGGAGCAGCCGTCCACGCCGACCGAGGATGGCACGGTCCGCCCCGACATGGTCGTACGCCTGCCGGGCGGGGGTCAGGTCGTCGTCGACGCCAAGGTGCCCCTCGAGGCGTTCCTCCAACTCACGGAGGCCGAGGACGAGGCCGCGCGCAAGACGTTCCTCGACAAGCACGCCGCGCCAGCTGCGCACGCACGTCGAGCAGCTGGCGAAGAAGGAGTACTGGACGCACGTCGAGCGCTCGCCCGAGTTCGTGATCGCCTTCATTCCCGGTGAGTCCTTGCTGGCCGCCGCCTGCGAGGCCGACCCCGGGCTCCAGGACTACGCGCTCTCCAAGCGCATCGTGCTGACCACGCCCAACACGCTCGTCGCCGCGCTGCGAACGATCGCGCTGTCGTGGCAGCAGGAGCGCCTGGCCGACAACGCCCGTCAGGTCCAGCAGCTCGGCGCCGAGCTCTACGAGCGGCTGCGTACCATGACGAGCCACATGCAGTCCTTGCAGCGCAGCCTCACGTCGAGCGTCGAGGCCTACAACAAGGCCGTCGGCTCGCTCGAGTCGCGGGTCCTCGTTTCGGCCCGCAAGTTCTCCGCCCTCGGCGTGGTCGGGAGCGAGTCACCACAGATCGCCGAACTCCCGCCGATCGAGGTGGCGCCGCGCCACCTCCAGGCGGTCGAGTTCTTCGACGAGGGCGACGAATCAGAGCCGACCATGCTGGTGCTTCCCGAGGGCGGCACCAGCACCGGCCACCCCGCCTGATCCGCGCCGACAAACCCGTCACCTCGGCCTGCAGGCACGGTTGTGCCGGAACACCGGCGGCGTACTCTGCCTGCGTGCTGCACGCCCACCGCTCTGACCGCGCCGACCACCTGGTCGCGCAACTGGCCAACCTGGTGGCCGTGCCCCTCCATGACCCGATGGTGCCCGAAGTCGTCTCGGTGCCGACGCAAGGCATCGAACGCTGGCTCACGCAACGGCTGTCGGGGCGCCTCGGCACGCGGCCCGGCGCCCACGACGGCGTGTGTGCCAACGTCCGCGTTCCCGTTCCCCGGAACCCTGATCTCGGGCGCGCTGGCGCTCGCATCGGGGATGGAGCCCACCAAGGACCCGTGGCAGCCCGAGCGCGCCGTCTGGCCGCTGATGGAAGTGGTGGCGGAACACTTCGACGATCCCTGGCTCGCGCCGCTGGCGCAGCACATCCGCAATTCGGAGACGGTCAAGGAGTCGAAGCGCTTCTCGAGCATCCGCCACGTCGCCGACCTCTTCGATCGCTACGCCGTGCACCGACCCGACATGCTCCAGCGCTGGGTCGCCGGGTCCAGTCGTGCGGACGAGGCGGCCTGGCAGGTCCAGCTCTGGCTCTTGCTGCGCGACCGCATCGGCCAGCCGAGCCCGGCCGAGCGCCTGGTCGAGTCGTGCCGGCGCCTGCGGGACGACCCGGCCCTGCTCGACCTGCCCCCACGTCTCTCCCTCTTCGGGCTCACCCGGCTCGCCGCCAGCTACCTCGACGTCCTCGACGCCGTTGCCGCCGGGCGCGAGGTGCACCTCTTCTTGTTGCACCCCTCGCCCGTGCTCTGGGACCGCCTCGCCGAAGGCGTCGGGCCCGTCGTCGCGCTTCCTCTCCCGGGCGGCGGACCCGACGGCCGGCACGGCGCGCAACCCGCTGCTGTCCTCGTGGGGGCGCGACGCCCGCGAGATGCAGCTGGTGCTCGGCGCGGCCGTGCCTCACGGCGACGCCGCGTCGCCACCGACCGCGCTGTCGGGCTCGACCGTGCTCCGTCGGATCCAAGACGACGTCCGCCTCGACCGCGCGCCGCCCGGCGTGGGGAGCGGGCCCGACGACGACACCCGCGCCCTCTTGGACCCGACGACGACAGCATCACGGTGCACTCCTGCCACGGCCGGGGCCGCCAGGTCGAAGTGTTGCGCGACGCGATCTTGCACCTGCTCGACGCGGATCCCTCTCTGGAGCCGCGCGACATCATCGTCATGTGCCCCGACATCGAGAACTTCGCGCCGCTGATCCAGGCGACGTTCGGCGGCCACGATGTCACCGAAGGGCCGGCTGACCCGGCGCGCGCCCTCGAGATCCGTCTGGCCGACCGGTCGCTCCGGCAGACCAACCCGGTCATGGGCGTGGTCGCCGAGGTACTCGAGCTGACCACCGCGCGGATCACCGCGACCGAAGTCCTCGACCTCGCCGGACGCGAGCCGGTCCGCCGCCGGTTCGGCTTCAGCGACGACGACCTGTTCCGGCTGGAGGAGTGGGTCAGCGGCGCCTTCGTACGCTGGGGCTTCGACGCGGCCCACCGGGCGCTCGTTCCAGCTGGCCGACATCGGTTCGAACACGTGGCAGGCGGGACTCGATCGCATCCTGCTCGGCGTCGCCATGGCCGAGGAGCGCCAGCGCCTCTTCGGCGGCGCCCTCCCACTCGACGACGTCGACAGCGGCGACATCGACCTCGCCGGCCGCGTGGCCGAGTTCGTGGACCGCTTGCGGGCTGCCCTCGACGACCTGACCGGCACGCGCACGGTCGACGGCTGGGCCGAGCACCTTGGCCCGACTCGCCGACTCGCTGACGGCGACCACGTCGCGCGACGCCTGGCAGCGGTCCCAAGCTGGCCTCGGCTCCTCGAGGAGATCGTCGCCGAGGCGTGCGTGAACGAGTCCGTCAGCCCGGTGGAGCTCAGCTGCTGACGACGTGCGCTCCATCCTGGCCGACCGTCTGCGCGGGCGCCCGACGCGTGCCAACTTCCGCACGGGCCACCTCACCGTGTGCACGCTCGTGCCGATGCGATCCATCCCGCACCGGGTCGTGTGCCTCCTCGGGCCTCGATGACGGCAGCTTCCCCCGCCACATGGAGCGCGACGGCGACGATCTGACGGCGCGCGCCCCACGGGTGGGCGACCGCGATGTGCGCAGCGAGGATCGCCAGCTCCTCCTCGACGCGCTGCTGGCGGCGCGCGACCACCTCGTCATCACCTACTCGGGCCGTGACGAGCGCTCCAACCTCCACCGCCCGCCCGCCGTGCCCGTCGGCGAGCTGCTCGACGTCATCGACCACACGGTGCGACCGGCCACCGGGCGCGCCCGCGACGCCGTCGTGGTGGCGCACCCACTCCAGCCCTTCGACCGCCGCAATTTCGTGGCCGGCGCGCTGATCGCCGGCGCGCCGTGGAGCTTCGACGTGCTCCACCTGGCCGGAGCACAGGCCGCCCTGACGCCGCGGCAGGGTGCACCGTCGTTTCTCGAAGGCCCGCTCGAGCCGTACGGCGGCGCTGCCGTCAGCCTCGACCAGATCGAGCGCTTCGTGCGTCATCCGGTGCGCGCCTTCTTGCGCGAGCGACTGGGATCTCGTTGCGCGACAAGACCCGGGACTTCGAGGACGCCATCCCGGTCGAGCTCGACGGGCTGGAGCGCTGGCAGGTCGCCGACCGCATGCTCCAGGCCCAGCTGGCCGGCGCCAGCCAGGCATCGTGTCTGGACGCAGAGCTGGCGCGCGGCGGCCTGCCGCCCGGGAAGCTTGGCCGACGCGGTTCTCGGCGACCTCACCGGCGCGCTGCGACGAGCTGGTGGTAGCCGGGCAGAGCGCGACCGATCCCGTCTCGCTCGAGTTCGCAGCTCGACCTGCCCGGCCGGCCCGGTTTCGCCGGCACGGTCACCGGGGTGCGAGGCGACGTCGTGCACTCGGTGACGTACTCGAGACTCGGGCCGACGGCACGCCTGCATCGCGTGGCTTCGCCTCTTGGCCTTGACGGCGGCCTTCCCGGCCCGCCCCTTCGAGGCGCACACCATCGGACGAGGGCGGACTCCCGCGTTCCACCATCTCGGTGGCGACGATCGGCCCGCTCGGGCCCGACGAAGCCAGCCGGCGGGTCGACGGCCGAGCACCACCTCGGTCGCGCTGTTGGACCTCTTCGAGCGGGGCATGCGTGCGCCGTGCCGCTCTACTGTCAAGACGTCGGCCGCCTGGGCCGAAGCCGTGGCCGTCGGCAGGGATCCGGGGGTTGCCGCCACCAAGCAGCTGGGCGTCCGCCTACGAGTGGGACAAGGAGGACAAGGACGCCGAGCACCTGCTCGTCCTCGGATCGGCCCTGCCCTTCGACGCCATGGTGCTCCGCTCGGGCATGCCCGAGGGCGAGGAGCGCGACTGGGCAGCCGTCGGAAGACTCGCGCTTCGCCGTCTATGCCCGCCGGCTCTGGGACGGGCTGTTGGCGCACGAGCAGGTCGTCGACCGGTGATCGATCCGACGGCACCGGGCCCGCGCTCCTTCGATGTCTGCGGGGACCTCCCCGACCGGCATGACGCTGCTCCAGGCCGAGCGCGGGGACCGGCAAGACCTTCACCATCGCGGCGCTCGCCACCCGCTACGTCGCCGAGGGCATCCTGCCGATCGACCGCCTGCTCGTCATCACCTTCACGCGTATGGCGACCGGCGAGTTGCGCGAGCGGGTACGCGAACGGCTGGTCCGCGCCTACGACGGCCTGGTGGACGTGCTCGACGGCGCCGGCGGACACGAGGACGACGAGATCGTGCAGCACCTGGCTGACGCGCCGGACGAGGAGGTGGAGGCCCGGCGTGACCGGCTGGGCAAGGCGATCGCAGACTTCGACGCGGCCACCATCGAGACGACCCACGGGTTCTGCCTGCAGGTCCTCTACGGACTCGGCACCGCGGGGGACGTGGACAGGGAGGTGACCCTCGTCGAGGACGTGAGCGATCTCATGGAAGAGGTCGTCGACGACCTCTTCCTCCGCAGGTTCGCCACCCGGACCAACCCGCTGAAGCTTCACTCGTGCCGAGGCGATGGAGATCGCGCGGCACGCGCTCACCCACCCCGACGCCGAGCTGGTGCCGCCCTTGTCGCAGGACCAGGACATCCCTTCCATCCGTCGCCGCTTCGCCACGGCGGTGCGAAAAGAGATGGGCGCGCGCAAGCGGACGCGCAAGGTCCTCACCTACGACGACGTCTTGCTCCGGCTCCGCGAGACCCTGGCCGACCCCGAGCGTGGGCCAGCCGCCTGCGCCCGGTTGCGCGAGCGCTTCGACGTCGTCCTCGTCGACGAGTTCCAGGACACCGACCCGGTGCAGTGGGACATCATGGAGCGCGCGTTCGGGACGGGGCAGCTCGACCACCCTGGTGCTGATCGGCGACCCCAAACAGGCGATCTACGCCTTCCGCGGCGCGGACGTCCACGCCTACCTGCAGGCGCACAAGGCCGTGCAGTCCGAGTGGACGCTCGACGTCAACTGGCGCAGCGATCAGGATCGTTGCTCGAGGCCTACGACGCGCTCTTCGGCGACGCACACCTCGGGTACGCCGACATCGCCTACCGCCCGATCCGGGCAGCCGACGCCAACCAGCGACTCGCGGCTCGTCGGTGCGCCGGAGGCGGCACCCCTCCGGCTGCGGATCCTGCACACCGCAGACGGTCTCGTCCCGGTCACGCCACGGCAGGGTCTGATGAGCAAGGCCGAGGCGCGGACGACTGATCGCCTCCGACCTGGCCGCCGACGTCGTCGCGTTGCTCTCGGCTGAGCCCAGGCTCATCGTGCGGCGACGCGATGGCAGCGAGCTCGAGCAGAAGACGTTGCACCAGGGCCACATCGCGGTGCTCGTCCGGCTCAACTCGCAGGCGGTCCTCGTGCGGGATGCACTCCACGCGGCCGGTGTCCACGCCGTGATCGGCGGCGCGGGCTCGGTGTTCGCGACAGAACCGGCCCAGGACTGGTTGCGCCTGCTCGAGGCCCTCGAGCGCCCGACGGCGCGTGACCGGGCAGCGCTGGCTGCGCTCACCTGCTTCGTCGGCTGGACGGCGACCGAGATCGCCGACGGCATCGGAGGAGGCGTGGGAGGACCTGCACTGGTCGCTTGCACCGCTGGGCCGCACTGCTGCGCGACCAGGGGATCGCGGCGTTGTTCGAAACGGTCGGCAGTTCCCAGGGCGTCCCCCGGCGTGTGCTCGACGGTGCGTCGGGTGAGCGCTTCATGACGGACCTGCGCCACGTCGCCCAGCTCCTGCACGAGGCTGGAGTCTCCGACGGCCTCGGCCCGACCGCGTTGGCCACCTGGCTGGGCCGGCGGATCCACGACGCCGAACGTGACGCCGACAACGAGGAACGGGCCCGCCGCCTCGAATCCGACGCCGACGCCGTCCAGGTCATCACCATCCACCGCAGCAAGGGCCTCGAGTTCCCCATCGTCTACTGCCCCTACATGTGGGACGGGTACGCCAAGCCCCGCGACGTCCCGATGTTCCACGATCCGACCAACGCCAACAAACGCACCATCGATGTCGGGCACGAGGGGAACGAGTTCGCCCGCCACCAGAAGATGGAGATCGAGGAGGGCCGCGGCGAGGACCTGCGCCTGCTCTACGTCGCCCTGACCCGCGCCCGCCACCAGGCGGTGCTGTGGTGGGCCGGCGCCTCGGACAGCCAGCACTCTCCCTTGGCGCGCTCTGCTCTTCGATCGCGACCCGGATGGTGTCGTCCCGCCGTACGGCGCGGCGGCACGCACCGACGCCGTCGTCGAGGCCGCCGGCCGGGCGCTCGGGTCGCACGTGGCGGTGGAGCGGGTCGGGCCACCCGCGCCCGTCCAGTGGCACCCGAAGGAAGCGCGTGCGCCGGTGCTCGAGGCGGCGCGCTTCGGCCGCCCCCTCGACACCGAGTGGCGGCGCGCCTCGTACTCGAGCATCACCCGCGCCGCGCACGACCAGCCGGCCATCGGCAGCGAGCCCGAGCCCGGGGTGGCGTTGACCTCGGACGAGGAGGACTCGCCGCGCCCGGTCCTGTGGCCCGCGTCGGCGGCGCGGGACGCTGGCGCTCATGCGGCGCGGTCGGTCCCCCTCCTGCTCAGTGCCATGCCGGGCGGGGCCCTGGTCGGGACAGTCGTGCACAGTGTCTTCGAGCGCACGCAGTTCGACGACCCCGGACCTCCCCGGCGTCGCTCGGCCGTGCACTCGAACACGAGATGACGTGGCACAACGTGGACCTGGGGAACACCGACGCGGTGGTGGCGGGCCTCGGCGCGGCCATCGCGTCCCCGCTCGGTGCGCTGGTCGACGGCGTCGCGCTGCGCGACGTGGCCAAAGGCGACCGGCTGGACGAGCTCGGGTTCGAGATCCCGCTCGCCGGGGGCGACGAGCCCAGTGCCACCCTGCACGTGGTCGACTTGGCCGACCTCCTCGAGGCCCACCTGCCGGCGCAGGACCCCGTGGCCCGCTACGCCGCACGCTTGCGCGACCCCGCGCTCGGCGGGGTCCTGCGTGGGTACCTGACGGGGAGCCTGGACCTCGTCGTCCGCCTGGGCGACGGCCGCTTCGTCCTGGCCGACTACAAGACGAACCGTCTCGGTGCCCGCGACGAGACGCTCACCGCCTGGCACTACCGGCCCGAGGCCCTGCAGGCCGAGATGGAGTCGGCGCACTACCCACTCCAGGCGATCCTCTACGCGGTGGCGCTGCACCGCTACCTGCGCTGGCGTCTGCCCGGGTACGAGCCGGACCGCCACCTCGGCGGCGTCCTCTACCTGTTCGTCCGCGGGATGAGCGCGAGCGAAGCCCACGACCGTCGACGGTGCGCCCTGCGGCGTGTGGTCCTGGCGCCCGCCCGCCGCACTGGTCGAGGCGCTGAGCGACTACTTCGGCGGAGGCCGCGTGATGACGGCCCTCCAGAGCGTCGACGCCTTCGACGCCACGATCGTGCTCGGAGCGTCGGGACCGCTGTTCGACTTCAACCAGGCGGGGATCCTCTCCCCCTCCGACGTCCACGTCGCTCTTCGGCTGGCCCGCCTCGGCACCAGCACGGACGACGACGTCTGCCTCGGCGCCGCCTTCGCGGCACGCGCTGCCGCGGCTCGGCCACGTCTGCGTGGACCTGTCCTCCATACGCGAGACGGCCAGCAGCGACACCGACACGCCCGCCGACGTCACGGCGCTGCCCTGGCCCGACCCAGCCCGATGGATCGAGGGGTTGTCCGCCAGCGCCTTGGTGGGCGAGGACCGCCCGCTGCACCTGGCGGGCACCACCCTCTACCTCGACCGCCTCTGGAGGGACGAGCAAGAGGTGGCAGCGGACCTCAGGTGCGGGCGTCCGAGCCTGCGTTCGCGAGGTGGACCCGGTCGTGCTCGGCGCCGGCCTGGAGCGGTTGTTCGGCGGCACCGACGTGCCCGACCTGCAGCGCCTGGCCGCCGCGGCCGCCGTCGTGCGCCGGGTGTCGGTCCTCGCCGGCGGGCCCGGGACCGGCAAGACCCGTACGGTGGCCCGCGTCCTTGCGCTGCTCCTCGAGCTGGCCGAGGCGGCAGGAGAGCAGCCGCCGCGGATCGCCCTGGCCGCGCCGACCGGCAAGGCGGCGGCGCGTCTCGAAGACGGCGGTGCGCGCCGGTGCCGACGACATGGCGATCGAGGATGCGGTCCGCGCCCGGCTGCAGAGCCTCCGCGCCAGCACCATCCACCGCCTGCTCGGGTTCAACCCGGGGAACCGCAGCCGCTTCCGCCACGACCGCACCAACCGGCTCCCCTTCGACGTGGTCGTGGTCGACGAGACCTCCATGGTGTCGCTCTCGCTCATGGCGCGCCTGGTCGAGGCGGTCCGGCCCGACGCCCGCCTGATCCTCGTGGGCGATCCCGAACAGCTGGCATCGGTGGAGGCCGGCGCCGTGCTGGGTGACATCGTGGGACCGACGTCAGCGGGCCTCCACATGGACCACGCCACCCGCACGCTGCTCGCGCACGTGAGCGGACAGGAGGTGCCCGCCGGCCCGGGTCCGGGCGTGCCCATCGGCGACGGCATCGTCGTCCTCAAGACGGTGCACCGCTACGGCGGTGCCATCGCGGACCTGGCCGAGGCCGTCCACGAGGGCGACGCGGCAGCGGCCATGGCGGTGCTCGAGCGCGACGGCACCAACGTCGAGTGGATCGCGGCCGACGCCACCGGCGACACCGCAACAACCGACGGCGGCGACGCGCTGCGCGCCGTGCGCACCGCTGCGGTCGAGAGCGGGCGCACCCTCATTGAGGCCGCCCGGGCGGGGCGGGCCGCCGACGCCATCGAGGCGCTCGGTCGCTTCCGCGTCCTGTGCGCGCACCGCCGCGGCCCCGAGGGCGTCGGCACGTGGATGGACCACGTCGAGTCCTGGCTGCGCGCCGAGGTCGAGGGGTTCGCCACGGGTGACGACTGGTACGTCGGCCGCCCCCTCATCGTGACGGAGAACGACTACGCGCTGCAGCTGTTCAACGGCGACACCGGCGTGGTGGTGGCCACCGACGACGGCCGGATGGCCGCCGCCTTCGAGCGTGGTGGCGGCATCGCCGAGGTGAGCCCCACTCGCCTCTCAGCGGTCGACACCGTCTACGCCATGACGGTGCACAAGAGCCAGGGCTCCCAGTTCCACACGGTCGCCTTCTTGCTCCCGGGCGCGGAGTCGCGGCTCCTCACGCGCGAGCTCCTCTACACCGCGGTGAGCCGGGCCCAGGAGCGCTTGATCCTCGTCGGCACCGAGGCGTCCATCCGGGCTGCCATCGCCCGACCGATCGCCCGGGCCTCGGGCCTGCGCCGTGCCCTCTGGGGCGAACCCGCCTGAGCAACCAGGCCGCCGGGCTGCGGACCTGCGGAGCATCCTCCAACGCCGATTTGCGTTCCTTTAGGCTCCCCCGGACGGTGAAACTCCTGGTCTCACGCCAATGACAGCCTTTTCACAGCTTGGATTCAGGGTGCTGTCCCATGATGTGACTTGACACGACTCTGTAACAATTTGGGGTTCTGAGTGGAAGACGAAGGGTGAGGATGAAGATTCTGGTTCTCGGAGGGGATGGCTACCTCGGGTGGCCCACCGCCCTGCACCTGTCGGCCCGCGGCAACGAGGTCACGATCGTCGACAACCTCGTGCGTCGCGAGTACGACCGCGAAATGGGGGTCGACAGCCTGGTGCCCATCGCTCCGCTGCAGGACCGCGTGACGCGCTGGGAGCAGGTGTCAGGGCACGCCGTCAACGTCCGCATCGGCAACCTCACCGACGCCGCCTTCACCTACGGGGTGATCACCGAGACGGAGCCCGACGCGATCGTCCACTTCGGCGAGCAGCGTTCCGCGCCCTACTCCATGATCGACCGCGAGCATGCGGTCTACACGCAGGTGAACAACGTCGTGGGCAACCTCAACGTGATGTACGCCATTCAAGAGACCAACCCCGAGATCCATCTGGTGAAGCTCGGGACGATGGGTGAGTACGGCTACCCCAACATCGACATCGAAGAGGGCTTCATCGAGATCACCCACAAGGGCCGCACCGACGTGCTGCCCTACCCGAAACAGCCGGGCTCCTTCTACCACCTGTCCAAGGTGCACGACAGCCACAACATCATGTTCGGGTGCCGCATCTGGGGACTCCGGGCGACCGATCTCAACCAGGGCATCGTCTACGGCCAGTCGACCGACGAGACCGATCTCGACCCCGTGCTGGCGACCCGCTTCGACTACGACGGCGTGTTCGGCACCGTGTTGAACCGGTTCTGCGTGCAAGCCGTCACCGGCCACCCGCTCACCGTCTATGGGGCGGGTGGGCAGACGCGGGGCATGCTCAACATCCGCGACACGCTGGCGTGCGTGACGCTGGCCATTGAGAACCCGGCCGAGCGCGGCGAGTTCCGCGTCTTCAACCAATTCCACCGAGTCCTTCTCCGTGCGGGACATGGCCACGAGGGTCAAAGAGGTCTGCCCGACACGGGTCGACATCGCCGAAGGTCTGGCCAATCCCCGGGTGGAGCACGAAGAGCACTACTTCCACGCGGCCAACACCAAATTGCTCGACCTGGGACTGCACCCACACCTGCTCACCGACGAGGTCATTGAGGGAATCCTGCAGCTGGTCGAACGGCACCGTGACAGGGTCGACGTGCGGGCCATCGCCCCGACGGTGCAGTGGCGTTCGAGCGCGAGCAGCGTCTCCACGGCTGATGACGCCGGGGATTCCGGCTTCCTCGCGGTCTAGGGGGCGACGCGTCGCTGTAATTTCCCGTGGCAATGTCGCCACGCAGGCCCCGTCGCCGCGCCCGGCGTCGATCATCGGCCCGTCCGGTCGTCCTGCTCGTGGCAACGGTGATCGTGCTCGCGCTTCTGATCGGAGGGCTCACCCAGGTGTCGCGCCAGTCCCAGGGCTATCGCGTCACGTCGAACCGCGCCCTGGCCGCACAGGGTGCCGTGTTGGCTGACCAGTCCAACGCCACCGCAGCCCAGGTGCGCAAGCTGGTGAACAACGAGTCGACCGAGACCCGCCAGGGGCTGCAGGCCGGCCTGGACGCGGCCGTGGAGCAGACCTCGCACCAGGCGGCCCAAGCAAACCTGGCCGTCCACGACAGCCCGTTGGGTTCGGTCGCCAGCGAGTTCGCGACGGTCTTCGCCGACCGGGCCGAGTCGATGGACCAGTTGCGCGCCGCGGTCGACGACTACCTCGGCATGCATCCCATCCCCAACAGCGGGGCGCCCGCCGACGCGGCGGCACCGAACGGCGCCACGGCACCGCTGTCCGCGACGCAGGCGACGAACCGCATCGCGGCGGCGGGCGCGCTGTTGTCGCAGGCCGACAGCTTGTACGGGTCGGTGCGCCGTTCGCTCGGCGCCACCACCGGTCACGGCCGGCTGCCGCGGTCGGTCTGGGTCAGCGATCCCCAGGTATGGCGACTCGGCACGGTGGCCGCGCAAGTCGACTTGATGGCGACGTCCCCGACGCTGGCGGCGACACACGACGTGGTGATCCGCACGGCGCGGATCGTCCCGCCGGCCCTCCCGACGCCACAGGGCGCGCCGGCCAACGTCTCGGTCCTCAGTCCCACCCGCAGCGTGGGCGTCACGGTGGTCCTGGCCAACCAGGGCTCGGTGGGCGAACCGCACGTGTCGGTCCGCTACACCTTGGTGGATCAGTCCAACGGTGCCACGGCAACCCACGTCGAGGAGACCCCGATCGCGCTCGACGCCTCGGTGACGTTGCCGCCCGTCGTCTTCACCGTGAAGCCGAGCACCACCTACGTGTTGACGGTCCAGATCGTCCTGCCCTCGGGCCAGACGCAGACGAACGGCACCATCCTCCAGCAGGCACTCCAGGTCGCACCGGCTACCTGAACGACGACGCCGTGCCGGCCGCGAGTGGCCTCGGAGTGTCGACCACCTCGCGTCCTGGTCATAGGATCAGGACGCACCGAAATTCAGGAACTGGAGGCGCTTCTCGTGCCCGAGAGCATCACGATCACGGACAATCGCACAGGCGAGTCCATGGAGATCCCGATCGTCAACGGCGGGGTGTCGGCCGAGGAGTGGGCCAAGCTGCTCCCAGGGGTCTGGTTCTTCGACCCGGCGTTCATGTCCACGGCGGCGTGCGAGAGCGCGATCACCTACCTCGATGGCGAGGCGGGCATCTTGCGCTACCGCGGCTATCCCATTGAGCAGCTGGCCGAGCATTCCACCTACCTCGAAGTGGCGTACCTGCTCTTGAACGGCGAGCTACCCAACGAGGAGCAGTTCGCTGTCTGGAAACACGATGTCACCTACCACACGTTCATCCACGAGAACGTCCGCAAGCGTTTCTTGGAGGGCTTCCACTACGACGCGCACCCCATGGGCATGCTCGTCTCCGCCGTTGCCGCGCTGTCGACCTTCTACCTCGACGCGAAGGACATCTTCGACCTCGAGTCCCGCAACAAGCAGATCATCCGGCTCATCGCCAAGATGCCGACACTGGCGGCGGCGGCTCACCGCTTCAGCGTCGGGATGCCCTTCGTCTACCCCGACAACACCCTCGACTTCGCCCCGAACTTCCTCTCCATGCTCTGGAAGGTCGCCGAGCCCCGTTTCGAGGCCGACCCGGTCCTGGCCCGGGCTCTCGACGTCCTCTTCATCCTCCATGCCGACCACGAGCAGAACTGTTCGACCACTGCGATGCGCGTCGTCGGCTCCTCGCACTCGGATCCCTACTCGGCCACGGCCGCGGCCGCCGCCGCGCTCTACGGGCCCCGCCACGGCGGCGCCAACGAGGCCGTCATCCGGATGCTGACCGACATCGGCAGTATTGAGAACGTGCCCGACTTCATCGCGACGGTCAAGTCGGGGACGAGCGGCCAACGGCTCCAGGGCTTCGGGCACCGGGTGTACAAGAGCTACGACCCGAGGGCCACGATCATCAAGCGGACGGCCGACGAGGTCTTCGAGGTGACAGGCAAGAACCCCCTGCTCGACATCGCGCTGAAGCTCGAGGAGATCGCGCTCAACGACGAGTACTTCACCTCGCGCAGGCTCTACCCCAACGTCGACTTCTATTCGGGCCTCATCTATCAGGCCATGGGGTTCCCACTCGAGATGTTCCCCGTCCTCTTCGCCATCCCCCGCACGTCGGGCTGGTTGGCCCACTGGCAGGAGATGCTCGACCAGGACTCGAAGATCGCACGGCCGCGCCAGCTCTACATCGGCGCCGACGAGCGCGACTACACGCCCCTCGAGGCGCGCTGACCGACGCGTCGTGGCGCGCTCAGGGCGCCTGCCGCGCCGGCGTGTGCTCGCGCACCCGGAGCAGGCCTTCTTGGACGAGCGAGACGCAGAGACGGCCCTGCCGGTCGTAGAGGAAGCCGCGGGCCAACCCCCGCCCACCGGCCGCGGCGGGTGAGTCCATGTCGAAGAGCATCCACTCGTCGACGCGGAAGGGCCGGTGGAACCACATGCAGTGGTCCAGGGTCGCCCCCATGAAATTGGCGTCGTCCCAGCGCACGTCGTGCGGCCCGAGCACCGTGTCGAGCATCGACATGTCCGACGCGTACGGCGGCGATGCACGCGTGCAGCAGCGGGTCGTCGGGCAGCGTGCCGTCGGCCCGGATCCACACGCGCTGGTAGGCGTCGCCGGCACTCTTGCGGTGCCACGGCAGTTCGCCGATGTGGCGTTGGTCGATGGGATGGGGCCGGTCGAACCAGTCGACCCGCTCCTCCTTCCAGGGCTGCAGCCGCTCGAAGAGCGGCGCGAGCTCCTCGGGCGGAGGGACCTCGGGCATGGGGAACTCGTGTTCAATTCCCTCCTCGTCGTCGTGGAACGACGTCTCGAGGTTGAAGATGGCGCGCCCGTGCTGAATGGCGACCACGCGCCGGGTCGTGAAGGAGCGGCCGTCGCGGATGCGGTCCACTTCGTAGAGGATGGGCACGGTGGGGTCCCCCGGGCGCAAGAAGTACGAATGCAGCGAATGCACCCGTCCGTGCTCGACGGTTCGCCCCGCCGCCATCAGCGCCTGGCCGGCGACCTGACCGCCGAAGACGCGCTGGCGCTCCTCGTCGAGTTGGGTGCCCCGAAAGATGTTGACCTCAATGGGCTCGAGGTCGAGCAGGTCGACCAGGAAGTCAAGGGACGCGCTCATGGGCCCATGTTCGCAGGCCGCCGGTGGGGCCGGCAGCGGGCACGGCGGCGTGGCTCCCACTACCCTGCGGCGACGTGACTGCGGCCGCTCCCCACGACGAGATGCGCGAGCTCGTATTCCCCGAGGGGTTCACGTGGGGCGTGGCGACCGCGGCCCATCAGATTGAGGGCGGCAACGTCAACAACGACTGGTGGGACTGGGAGCACACTCCGTCATCAGGGACCCTCGAACCCAGCGGCGACGCGTGCGACTCCTTCCACCGTTGGCGCGAGGACATCGCACTCGTGGCCGACATGGGCCTCGGCGCCTACCGCTTCTCACTCGAATGGAGCCGGATCGAGCCTGCCGAGGGCGAGTTCTCGGTGGCGGCGCTCGAGCACTACCGCCGGATCTGCGCGGCCTGCCACGGCGCTGGCATCGTCCCGGTCGTCACCTTCCACCACTTCACCTCGCCGCGCTGGCTGGCGGCGCGGGGTGGGTGGGAGTCGCCCGACGCCCCCGAGCGTTTCGCACGCTACGTGACCCGGGCCGCCGAGTACCTGGGCGATCTCGTCGGCTGGGCCTGCACCATCAACGAGCCCAACGTGGTGGGCGTCATGGGGTACTTCCAAGGCCAGTACCCGCCGGGGGTCAAAGAGGACTTCGGCCGTTTTGCCGCGGTGAACGAGGCGATGGTGCGCGCCCACCGCCTGGCGGTCGACGCCCTGCGCGCCGGCCCGGGGGACTTCCCGGTCGGCCTCACGCTGTCCATGGCCGAGATCACGGCCGACCCCGGCGGTGAAGCGCTGCGCGACGCCGCCGAAGAGATGCTCGAGAACATCTTCTTGCGGGCGACCGAGGGCGACGACTTCGTCGGCGTCCAGTGCTACACCCGCATGCACTTCGGCCCCGAGGGGCTCGCCCCCAACGACCCTGCTGTGCCACTGACCCAGATGGGCGACGAGCGCTGGCCCCAGGCGGTGGAGCACACGGTACGGCGGGCCGCCGCCGTGAGCGGCCGCCCGGTCGTGGTGACCGAGAACGGGATCGCCACGGCCGACGACACCGAGCGCATCGCCTTCGTGGCCGACGCGCTGCGCAGTGCGCACCGCTGCATCCAAGAGGGGATCGACCTGCGCGGCTATTTCGTCTGGAGCCTGCTCGACAACTTCGAGTGGCACCTCGGGTACGGGCCTAAATTCGGACTCGTCGCGGTCGCCCCCGGCACCTTCGAGCGCCGTCCGAAACCGAGCGCCCACTGGTTCGGCGAGGTGGCCCGGGCGAACCGTTTGCTCACAGCTCAGCCCTAGCAGGTTGCCAGGGTGGCGAATGGTCCCCGGGCTAGGGTGTGCCGGTGCTCGAACAGCTCCAGCGCCTCTATGCCTGGCTGCACACCCACGAGGGGAAAAAGATCTTCCGCTACTCGATGGTGTCGGTCATTTCGACCGTGGTCTCGCTGTTCGTCATCGCCATCGTGTACGGCGTCCTGCACCTCTGGAGCGAGGTCCCGAGCACGGTCTTCGGGAATGTCGTCGCCACGTTCCCCTCCTACTGGCTGAACCGCAAGTGGGCCTGGGGCAAGCAGGGCCGGTCGCATTTCTGGAAGGAAGTCGTCCCGTTCTGGGCCCTGGCCGCCGCCGGCATCGCCTTCTCCATCGTCGGCGCGTCCATCGCCCGCCACCTCTCGGTCAAATACCAGCTGAGCCACCTCGAGACGACGGTGCTCGTCCTCGTCGCGAACGTCATGTCGTTCGCCATCTTCTGGGTGCTTAAGCTGTTCGTGTTCAACAAGCTCTTCCATCACCAGGTCGAGCTCGAAGAGTTCGACGAGCACCTGGTGCACGAGGAAGAAGAAGAGGAAGCGACGGCCGATTCGGGCCGGCACTGATCATCGATTCGGCGCTGATCATCGGGCCAGGCTCACCGCAGCAGTCGGCCAACCGGCGCACGCCCCGCGGCGCGCCGTCAGTCCCTGAAGTTGGTGAACTGCAGCGGGATCCCGAAGTCCTCGGCCTTGCACTTTGCGATGACCTCTTGGAGGTCGTCGCGCTTCTTGCCCGTCACGCGGCAGTTGGTCGCCCTGGGTCTGCGACGACACGCCCTTGAGGCCGAGGTCCTTGATGAACTTGTTGAGTCGCTTCGCATGGTCAGAGGAGATGCCGGCCCGGATGGCCACCTTCTGGCGTGCCGTCCCTTTCTGGGCCTCTTCGACCTTGGCGTCCTCGAAGGCCTTCAAGGAGACCTGTCGCTTGACCAATTTCTCGTCGAGGACCTGATGCAAGGCCCGCAGGCGGTCCTCGGTCGAGGAGCGCAGGACCAACTCGTTCTCGCTCAACTCAATAGCCGAATCGGTGTTCTTGAAGTCGAAGCGGGTCGCCGCCTCCCGGTTGGCCTGGTCCACCGCGTTGCGCACTTCTTGCATGTCGACTTCCGAGACAATGTCAAAGGTGGGCATGCGATCAGCGTACCGGCGTCGTCTGGCGCTCCGGGGTGGCCGGCCCGGCTAATCTCGCCCGCTGCGGGTCGGTGTCCGAGTGGCCAAAGGAAGCAGGCTGTAAACCTGCCGGTTAACACCTACGGAGGTTCAAATCCTTCCCGGCCCACCGCTGGGTTCTGCATGTGCCCTCCGGGGCGCTCCTTGCCGAGCGGGAACGTGGCATTACAATGCTGTTTCAGATCGATTGCGGGAACATGCTTCCCCGTGCGTAGGCCCCCCTGTTCCCACCGGGTAGGAGCGCCCGGCTACGACAAGCGAGACTGACAGCCCCGTGTTGGACGACACCGCGACGCCTTCTTCACCACCGGTCATCGACCGGGTAGGCGCGCGCCTGGGTCGCCTCTCCATGCGCGCCGATGCGGTGCGGTTGCGATTGTCTCGTCGTGCCACGTTGACCGAGCGCGTCGAGGTGCAGGCCGGCGATCCCGAAGACTGGTCGTTCCTGCGTCGCCCCGCGATCTTGGGCTTCGTCGCCGTCCTGTCCATTTGCCTCGGCGCCTCCTTGCCGAGCTCGCCGTTCAAGCTCGAAGTCGGCGGCACGTGGTTCTTCGGCGTGCCCGACTGGCCGTCCACCACCCTCATGCTCCCTGGAGTCGTCGCGGTCTACGGGGGCATGATCCTCTTCGTCCGCGTGTGGTTCGGGCTCTACCAAACCTTGCGCGACCGACCCGGCGTCCCGATTCGCCAGCTGTCCTACATGCTCGCCTTGTGGCTCGTGCCGCTCCTCGTGGTGGCGCCGCTCTTCAGCCGCGACGTGTTCTCGTACGCGGCGCAAGGCGAGATGATGAGCCACCACATCAACCCGTACCACTACGGGCCGGGCACGCTGGGCTCGGCGCCGTACGTCTCGGGCGTCGACAATTTGTGGCTCAACACGCCGGCACCCTACGGCCCCCTCTTCTTGTTGCTGGCCGGCTGGTCCGCCACGCTCAGCTTGCACCACGCGTTGGTCACCGTGCTCTTGCTACGGCTGCAATCGGTCGCCGGCGTCGCGCTGATCGCCTACTGCATCCCCAAGCTGGCCCGCTCCTTCGGCCGCGACCCCGGTCCTGCCTTCGTACTGGCCGTGTTGAACCCACTGACGCTGCTCGCGCTCGTCGGCGGTGCGCACAACGACGCCATCATGGTTGGCCTCCTCCTGGCCGGTGTGACGGCGGCGCGCGCCGAGCATCCGGTGTGGGGCGTGGTGTTGTGCGCGCTCGCGGCCTCCATCAAGGTGCCTGCCGCCATCGGCATCGTCTACGTCGCGTGGGACTGGGCCGGACCGTTCGCCGACTGGCGCAGGCGCGCCCGCGCGTTGGTGCGCGCCGGCCTCGTCACGGTGGCCGTGATGGGTTTCCTCTCGCTCGTGTCGGGTCTCGGCTGGGGTTGGATCGCCAATCTCGGGACGCCGGGCACCGTGCGCTCGTGGATGGCTCCGGCCACGGCGGTGGGTCTCCTCATCAGCGGGTCGGCGCACGTCGTCGGCATCGGGGTTGGCCTCGGGGGCGTGCTGACCTTGACCCGGGCCATCGGGCTGGTCGCGGCCGCGGTGATCGCCCTGTACTGCCTGCGCCACCGCGAGCGCCTCGGGGTGCTGGGGGCGCTCGGCATCACGATGATGGCTTTTGTGCTCCTCGGCCCCGTCGTCCAGCCCTGGTACCTCACGTGGGGGATCATCCTGGTGGCGCCGATCGCCACCGGCCGCATGCTCTACGCGGTCCTCGGCCTGTCCACGGTGGCGCCCTTCATCGGGCTGACCGGCGGCACCGACCTGCTCAACGAGCTGTTGCACACCGACCCGGCCAGCATGGTGCTCGCCGTCATGGTGCTGTGGGCGGTCGCCATCGTTCCCCTCGGCACCTGGACGACATCCTGGCGGATCGACCGCTCCCGCCTGCCCGGGCCCCTCGTCCACCAGGGCGCCGCCCTCGAGTCCTGATCCACAGCGTCCGCCGGCTCCCGACCCGTGGGTCAGAGCAGGCGTTGCAACTCGACCACGTCGAGCCACTGGCGGTGCTTGCGACCGACCTCGCGCTCGACGCCCACCAGCTCGAAGCCAGCCGCCCGGTGCAGCCCGATGGAGGTCTCGTTGTGCCCGGCGATGCGGGCGATCACCGAGTGGAAGCCGTGGGCGGAGGCGAGGACCAGCAGTTCGGCGAGGAGTGCCTTGCCCACTCCCGTGCCGCGCTGAGGCCGGTCGACGTAGATGGAGTTCTCCGCGGTGGCCGAGTAGCCCGAGCGCTCCCGGAAGGCCGAGAGCGAGCCGAAGCCCAGCACGATCTCCCCGTTGGCCCCCACCGGACCCTCCACCTCGCCGCCGCGGTCATCGACCGCCACCAGCGCCGGATGCACCCCGCTGTGCTCGAGGATCCAGGCCTCCTGCTCGACAAGGCTGCGCGGGACCATGTCGAAGGTGTTGGTGCTGTGGAGGACCTCGACGTTGTAGATGGTCCGGATCGCCTCGGCGTCGGCCCGTTCGGCCGATCGGATCCGCATCCGCCGATGGTAGTGTCGACCAGGCAAAACCGGTGAGGCGGCGGCACCCCACAGCGGCGCCTGGCTATCATTGACCGCTCGCGGAAGGTAGCCGCGGCGCCCCCTTAGCTCAGTCGGCAGAGCACAGCCATGGTAAGGCTGGTGTCGTCGGTTCGATTCCGACAGGGGGCTCGCCCATGGCGGCGTAGCTCAGTTGGTCAGAGCACACGGCTCATAATCGTGTTGTCGCGGGTTCGAGTCCCGCCGCCGCTACCAGTCCCGGGAGCGACCAGGAAGGATTGCCATGCCAAAGAACGAGAAGAGGGTCCAGGTGACGCTGGCCTGCGAGGTGTGCAAGCGGCGCAACTACATCACGACCAAGAACAAGCTCAACGACCGCGAGCGGATCGAGATGAAGAAGTTCTGCCGGTGGGACCGCCAGCACACCCTCCACAAGGAGACCCGCTGACCCGCTGAGCCCTCTTGAATCCTGCCGGTGCTACTCTGACAAGTCGATCCCCAGGTCAGGGGGAAGAACCACCTGCTTGAGGGCAACCGAAGGCACCCCACCGAGGGCAGTAGCTCAACTGGTAGAGCACCGGTCTCCAAAACCGGCGGTTGGGGGTTCGAGTCCCTCCTGCCCTGCCCCGGACGTAGCTTCCCGAGAACGACAGACCTAAAGCGAGAGACGTGAACCGCGAAACCAAGCGCATGATGCAGCGCCAAGGCCAGATGGAGGCCGACGGGACGCCGTCAACGCGGCGCGCGCCCGCGGGGACCGCCGCCAAGACGCAGCGCCAGCAGAAGGGCGGGGCACCCGCCCGCCGGCGCTCCACGCCCGTCCAGTTCGTCCGCGAGGTACGCGACGAGATGCGTCAGGTGGCCTGGCCGTCGCGGGCCGAGCTCATCAATTACACCTCGGTCGTGCTGACGACGCTCGTGATCATGATCAGCTTGATCTTCGTGCTGAATCTCGCTTTCGGGAAGTTTGTCACCCTCCTCTTCACCAGGTAGGCCCCCCGCATGAGCGATATGACGCATTCACAGGCAGAAGAAGCACTCGCGACCGGCGACGAGGAAGACGTCGCCGAGGCCCTCGAGGCAGAGCGCGAGGAGACAGAGGCGGCGCCCGAAGAGGCAGCCATGAGCACGGCGTCGACCGACGACGTGCTCGACGAGCTCGCGGCCGAGGACGAGGCCGAGCTCGAGGAGATCGCTGACGACGCCGTCGTCGAAGAAGTCGCCGAGGAGATCGCAGAGGTCGTGGGCGAGCAGGCGGCCGAAGCGCTGGACGAGGCGGCCGTGGAGGAAATCGTGGAACAGATCGTCGAAGAGGCCGTGGGCGAGGCAATCGAGGAGGCCGTCGTCGAGGAGCTGGCCGACGAGGTCGTCGTGGATGTGGCCGAGAGGGTCGCCGCGCCGACCTCGGCCGAGCCGGACCTGGTGCTCGATGCCACCGACGACACTGTCGCCGAGGGCGAGCTGGGCGGCTGGGTCAAGGACGAGAACGAGGAAGAGGAGATCGTTCCCGTCGAGAGCCCCTACGACCGCCCGGGCCGCTGGTACGTCGTGCACACCTACTCGGGCTACGAGAACAAGGTGCGCTCGAACATGAGCAACGTGGTCACGTCGCGCGGCATTGAGGACCGGGTCCACGAGGTCGTCATCCCCATGGAGGACGTGGACGAGTTCAAGGGCGGCAAGAAGGTCACGGTCCAAAAGAAGGTGTTTCCCGGCTACCTGCTCGTCCGCTGCGACCTCGACGACGACACCTGGGGTGCCATCCGCAACACGCCGGGCGTCACCGGGTTCGTCGGACCGGGCACCAAGCCGACGCCGCTGTCGCGGCGCGAGGTCGAGAACATCCTCCAGGTGAAGCAAGAGGGTGGGCCCGGCGGCGCGCCCAAGCGCACCCGCGCCCGGCTCGAGTACGAGGTGAACGAGACGGTCCGTGTCAAGGAAGGGCCGTTCGCCGACTTCTCGGGCCAGATCTCGGAGATCAACGAGGACCAGCTCAAGCTCAAGGTGCTGGTCAACATCTTCGGCCGGGAGACGCCGGTCGAGCTCGAATTCAGCCAAGTCGCGAAGCTCTAGGCGACCGGGCAGCAAGAGTAGAAGGAGACAAACGATGCCACCGAAGAAGAAGGTGCTCGCCGTGGTGAAGATCCAGCTCGAGGCTGGGTCCGCCACACCCGCGCCGCCGGTCGGGACGGCGCTCGGCCCGCACGGCGTGCAGACGATGGAGTTCTGCAAGCAGTACAACCAGGCCACCGAGAGCATGCGGGGCCAGGTGGTGCCCGTCGACATCACGATTTACGAGGACCGCTCGTTCAGCTTCGTGCTCAAGACGTCGCCGACGCCCTTCCTGCTCCGCCAGGCGGCCGGACTGGACAAGGGTGCGTCGACGACCGGACGCGAGCAGGTCGGCACGATCACCGATGCCCAGCTGGCCGAGATCGCCACGGCCAAGCTGAAGGACCTCAACACCGACGATCTCGATGCGGCCAAGAAACAAGTGGCGGGCACGGCCCGCTCCATGGGGATCACGGTCGCCGGCTAGCAGTACCCAGAGGAGAGTACGGATGACTCAGCACGGCAAGAAATACAAGGACAGCCTCACGAAGGTGGACCGCGAGACGATGCACGGCGTCGCCGAAGCGGTCGACCTGGTCAAGTCAGTGGCCAGCGCCAAGTTCGACGAGACGGTCGAGCTGGCGGTGCGACTCGGCGTCGACCCCCGCAAGGCCGACCAGATCGTACGGGGGACGCTCTCGCTGCCCTCGGGCACCGGACGCACGGTCCGCGTCGCGGTGTTCGCTGCCGGCGAGGCCGCGGCGGAGGCCCGGGCAGCGGGCGCCGACGAGATCGGGGCGGACGACCTGGTGGCGAAGATCAACGGGGGCTTCCTCGACTTCGACATCGCCATCGCCACGCCCGACCTGATGGGCCAGGTGGGCACGCTCGGCCGCGTCCTCGGCCCGCGCGGCCTCATGCCGAATCCGAAGACGGGCACGGTCACGACCGACGTCGGCAAGGCCGTCGGCGAGTTCAAGGGCGGCCGGGTCGAGTACCGCACCGACAAGGTGGGCAACGTCCACATCCGCGTCGGGAAGGCCTCGTTCAGCCGCGAGCAACTGGTGGCGAACATCCGGGCCGTCATTGAGGAGCTCCAGCGGGTGAAGCCCCCGGCGGCGAAGGGCCGCTACCTCATGTCGGTCACGATCTCGACGACCATGAGCCCAGGGGTCCGCATCGACCCCTTGAAGGCGCGCTTCAGCGACGACGAGGAGCTTCCCGTCTCGGCCTAGCCGGGCTCGCGGCCCCGCCGGGCCGTACTACAGTCTCCCGAACAGCCCACCGCCCCGGCGGGACGGGCACTGAATCCGAACGCCAGAGACCTCCGGTGCACCCTCGGGTGCCGAAGCGGCCCGCCGGGCCGGCCTGACGAGGCGACATCATGCACACCGGCTTCGCCGGTCCCGTGCCGTCGCACCGGAGTCTCCGGCCCGCTTCCGGGCCGTCGAGCCCGGTGGAGGACACCGATGGCATCACAGAACGCACAACGGACGCACAAGGTCGAGGTCGTCGAGGAGGTCACGACGCGCATCGAGCGCGGCATCCGCCTCGATCGTCAGCGAGTATCGCGGCCTGACCGTGGCCGAGTTGGCCGAGTTGCGCTCGACGCTGGCCGCGGCCGGTGGCAACTACAAGATCTTCAAGAACACGCTGGTGCGCCGGGCGATCGACGGCGGCGAGTACCAGCCGCTTTCGGAGTACCTCAGTGGCCCGAGCGCACTCACCTTCGTCGAGGGCGACATCAGCGCCGTGGCCAAAGCGCTGCGGGACTTCTCGCGGGCAAACCCCCTCTTGGTGATCAAGGGCGGGCTGGCCGACGGGTCGCTCCTCTCGCCGGCCGACCTGGCGGCCCTCGCGGACCTGCCGCCGCGTGAGGTCCTGCTGGCCCGACTGGCCGGCGCGCTGGCCGCACCGATGCAGCAGATGGCCGGGCTCTTGAAGGCGCTGCCGCAGAACCTCGCCTACGGGATCGCGGCGCTGCGAGACCAGCGTGACGATGCAGAGGAGGGGAGCGCCGAGGCCGCGCCGGCCGAGGCCGCGCCCGTTGAGGCGGAAGCGACGGCGGTGACGGAGGCTAAGGCTGAGGCTGAGACCTCACCGGCCGCAGAGCCCTCGGCCGACGCTGCAGCGGCCGAGGATGGCGCGGAGGCGGAACCGGTGGAGGCCGCCGCGGCGGCCGGTGGCGGCACCGAGGCGGCGGCCAGTGCCGAAGAGGCCTCCGAGTAGGGCCCGAAGGCACAGGACGGGCCGCACGAGCACGCCCACCACGACGAGAACGACCAGACCAGACCAAGACCAAGACCGAGACGGAAAGACCGTAGGAAAGAAAGGAAGGCCAGGATGGCAACCCTGACCAAGGAAGAGATCCTCGACGGGATCGCCGAGCTGTCGGTGATCCAGCTGAGCGAGCTGCTGAAGGACTTCGAGGACCGCTTCGGCGTGACGGCGGCGGCCCCGGTGGCCGTGGCTGCCGCGGCGGCCCCGGCGGGTGGCGGCGAGGCTGCCGCCGCCGAGGAGGAGAAGTCGGAGTTCGACGTCATCCTCACCGACGCCGGCGACAAGAAGATCCAGGTCATCAAGGAGGTGCGCGCCCTCACCAGCCTCGGCCTCAAGGAGGCGAAGGACCTGGTCGAGGCGGCCCCCAAGCCGGTGCTCGAGAAGGCCAACAAGGAGGACGCCGACAAGGCGAAGGAGGCCCTCGAGGGGGCCGGCGCCACCGTCGAGATCAAGTAGTCCCGGTCCGGGCCGGGTGGGACATGCATCCACCTGGCCCCAGGACCAGGATCCTTGACTGCGGGGGAGGGCTTTCGTAGCCTGTCACGGACCCCGGGCGCTCTGCCCGCCAGGCCTTCGCGGCCGAGGGGTTGTATCCAGGCACGCCCCACGATAAGATGCACGGTTGCCGTGCGTCTCCGTGTGCTCGATTCCGTAATTCCCTGGTGTCGGCGCGCGCCCTGGCAGCCCTGATCCGCCGTCCCGTCCTCGTCCGTCCCTGACCCAAGCAGTACCCGCCCCCACCCGCCGCATTTCTCCTGGGAGGAGTTGACCGTTGTCCTCACGGTCCCGCAGCCCTGAGCGTGTTTCGTTCGCAAACATCAATGAGGCCTTGCCGCTTCCTGATCTGATCTCGATCCAGCGCGACTCGTTCCAATGGTTCCTCGACAAGGGCCTCGCCGAAGCCTTCAGCGACATCAGCCCGATCGAAGACTTCACCGGCCAGCTGAGCCTGGAGCTCGAGTTCGACCCGAGCGACGCCGACCTGCGCCCGCCGCCGAAGTTCTCGGTGGAGGAGTGCAAGGAGAAGGACATGACCTACGCGGCGCCGGTGTTCGTGCGCGCCCGCTTCCTCAACGCCACCACGGGTGAGATCAAGGAGCAGACGGTCTTCATGGGGGACTTCCCGATGATGACCGACCGTGGCACCTTCATCGTCAACGGCACCGAGCGCGTCGTCGTGTCCCAGCTGGTGCGCTCGCCCGGTGTGATCTTCCAGCCCGGCCGCGACGCCAAGACGGTGTTCACCGGGACCATCCACCCGTACCGGGGTGAGTGGATCGAGCTCGACATCGAGGCGAAGCCGGGAAGGACGTCACCGCGGGCTGCCGCGTCGCGCGCAAGCGCCGGCTGTCCCTCTTCGTGCTGCTGCGCGCGCTCGGGTACGGCGACGAGGCCTTCCTCGACCGCTTCGTGCGCCACTTCGACTTCCTCGAGGGCCAGTGGGAGAAGGAGCGCAACCTCGCACCGACGCGCGAAGAGGCGCTGCTCGAGATCTACAAGCGCGCCCGCCCCGGCGAGCCGCTCTCCGCCGAGGCGGCGCGCGGTCTACTTCGAGAACGCCTTCTTCAATCCGAAGCGCTACGACCTGACCCGGGTCGGCCGCTACAAGCTCAACCGCAAGCTCGGGCCCGAGATCGACCGGCTGAGCGGTCTCTTCGGGATCGAGATCGAGAAGCCGGCGCCGGACCAGTCGGTGCTCTCCCCCTCGGAGATCCTGGCCTCGGCCACCTACATGCTGCACCTGGCCCTGCACATGGCCGACGGCGAGTCGACCTACCGCATCGACGACCAGGACCACTTCGCCAACCGGCGCATCCGCTCGGTGGGCGAGCTGATCCAGAACCAGGTGCGGGTGGGGTCTGAGCCGGATGGAGCGGGTCGTGCGCGAGCGCATGACGACCCAGGACGTCGAGGCCATCACGCCGCAGACGCTGATCAACATCCGCCCGGTCGTGGCCGCGGTCAAGGAGTTCTTCGGCACCTCGCAGCTGAGCCAGTTCATGGACCAGAACAACCCGCTGTCGGGGCTGGCGCACAAGCGCCGCCTCTCGGCGCTCGGGCCCAGGCGGCCTGTCGCGTGAGCGCGCCGGCTTCGAGGTCCGCGACGTCCACACCTCCCACTACGGCCGCATGTGCCCGATCGAGACGCCCGAGGGCCCGAACATCGGCCTCATCGGCGCCCTGGCCACCTACGCCCGGGTCAACGAGTACGGCTTCATCGAGACGCCGTACCGCACCGTCAAGCGACGGCATCGTCACCAACGACGTGAACTACCTGGCCGCCGACGAGGAGGAAGAGCACGTCATCGCCCAGGCCAACGCGTCGGTCGACGCCGACGGCCGCCTGACCGAGGACCGCGTCCTGGTGCGGCGTGGCCCGCAGGGCACCGGCGTGCGCATGGGTGCGGTGGGCGGCTCGTACGGCACCACGTCGGAGATCGACTTCGTGCCGCCGTCCGAGGTGGACCTCATGGACGTCTCGCCGAAGCAGATCGTGTCGGTCTCGACCGCGCTGATCCCCTTCGTCGAGCACGACGACGCCAACCGGGCCCTCATGGGCGCCAACATGCAGAAGCAGGCGGTGCCGCTGGTGATGCCCGAGGCGCCCTACATCGGCACCGGGCGTCGAGGCCCGCGCCGCCCGCGACGCCGGCGACGTGCTCCTGGCCGAGGGCAACGGCACGGTCACCGAGATCAGCGGTGACTCCGTCACCGTCGAGTACGCCTCGGGGCAGAAGGACCGCTTGGGCACCGCGCTCGGGCGCAAGGTCTACCGGCTGTCCAAGTTCCGCCGCTCCAACCAGAACACGTGCATCAACCACCGCACGCTGGTGGCCGAGGGGCAGAGCGTGGCGGCGGGCGACCTGCTGGCCGACGGCCCGTCGACCCACAACGGCGAGCTGGCGCTGGGCAAGAACCTGCTCGTCGCCTTCATGCCGTGGGAGGGCTACAACTACGAGGACGCCATCATCCTCTCGGAGCGCCTGGTGCGCGACGACGTGCTGACGTCCATCCACATCGAGGAGCACGAGGTCGACGCCCGCGACACCAAGCTGGGCGCCGAGGAGATCACCCGGGACATCCCGAACCTCTCCGAGGAGATCCTGGCCGACCTCGACGACCGCGGCATCATCCGCGTGGGCGCCGAGGTGGAGCCGGGCGACGTGCTGGTGGGCAAGGTCACCCCCAAGGGCGAGACCGAGCAGACGCCCGAGGAGCGCCTCCTGCGCGCCATCTTCGGCGAGAAGGCCCGCGAGGTGCGCGACACCTCGCTGAAGGTGCCCCACGGCGAGTACGGCAAGGTGATCGACGTCCGGGTCTTCTCGCGTGAGGAGTCGCACGAGCTGCCGCCGGGCGTGAACCAGCTGGTGCGCGTCTACGTGGCCCAGAAGCGCAAGATCTCCGAGGGCGACAAGCTGGCCGGCCGCCACGGCAACAAGGGCGTCATCTCCAAGATCCTCCCGGTCGAGGACATGCCCTACCTGTCCGACGGGACGCCGGTCGACATCATCTTGAACCCGCTCGGCGTGCCGAGCCGGATGAACGTGGGCCAGGTGCTCGAGTCGCACCTGGGCTACGCCGCCCGCCACGGCTGGGAGGGCGTGGTGGTCAACGACGGCGTGGGCACCTCGGCCAAGGGCGACGGCGCGGCGCGCAAGACGCGGCCGCGCACCGAGCCGGCGGCCTGGGTCTCGACGCCGGTCTTCGACGGCGCCCACTGGGACGAGACCGAGGACGCCGGGTCCCACCCGACGATCAAGGAGGTCTTCGGCGAGCTCAACGCCGGACTCGGCCAACGGCGACGTGCAGATCCACACCGACGGCAAGGCCACGCTCGTACAACGGCCGGACCGGCGAGGCCTACGACAACCCGATCTCGGTCGGCTACGTCTACATCCTGAAGCTGGCCCACCTGGTCGACGACAAGATCCACGCCCGCTCGACCGGCCCGTACTCCATGATCACCCAGCAGCCCCTGGGCGGGAAGGCGCAGTTCGGTGGCCAGCGCTTCGGTGAGATGGAGGTGTGGGCGCTCGAGGCCTTCGGCGCCGCCTACGCGCTCCAGGAGCTGCTGACCATCAAGTCCGACGACGTGCTCGGCCGGGTCAAGGTCTACGAGGCCATCGTGAAGGGCGAGAACATCCCCGAGCCCGGCATCCCCGAGAGCTTCAAGGTGCTCATCAAGGAAATGCAGTCGCTCTGCCTCGACGTCGAGGTCCTGGCCGAAGACGGCCGCGAGATCGAGATGCACGAGCTGGACGAGGACGTGTTCCGCACCGCCGAGGAGCTGGGCATCGACATCAGCCGCAACGAGCGCGGCTCGGACGAAGAAGACGAGCGGCGCGCCGCAGAGAGGAGCTTCTCCTAATGGCTCTGGACGTCAACACCTTCGATCAGCTGCGCATCGGACTCGCCACCGGCGACTCGATCCGCGGCTGGTCCAACGGCGAGGTCAAGAAGCCCGAGACCATCAACTACCGCACGCTGCGCCCGGAGAAGGACGGCCTCTTCTGCGAGAAGATCTTCGGCCCGACCAAGGACTGGGAGTGCTACTGCGGCAAGTACAAGCGCGTGCGCTTCAAGGGCATCATCTGCGAGCGCTGCGGCGTCGAGGTCACGCGGTCCAAGGTCCGGCGCGACCGCATGGGCCACATCGAGCTGGCGGCCCCGGTCGTGCACATCTGGTACCTGCGCGGCACCCGGTCGTGGCTGGCCTACCTGCTCATGGGCACCGAGCCCCGCGAGGAGCTCAAGGCCAAGCAGCTCGAGAAGGTCATCTACTTCGCCGCCAACCTGGTCACCTGGGTCGACGACGAGAAGCGCCACCAGGACCTGCCCGTCGCTCGAGAACGAGATGGCCGAGGAGATCGCCGACATTGAGAAGAAGCGCGACCTCGACATCGACCGCCGCTTCAAGGCGCTCGAGGACGAGCTCAAGGCGCTCGAGGCCGAGGGCGCCCGGGACGCCGAGATCAAGGCGCGCCAGCGCGCCGTCGAGAAGGAGATCCAGTCGGCCCGCGAGCGGGCGCAGGAGGACGTCGAGATCGCCCAGCGCTCGCTGGACGAGTTCCGGAGCCTGCACGGCCGCAAGATCATCGAGGACGAGATGCTCTGGCGCGAGCTGCGGCTGCGCTACGACGAGTACTTCGAGGGCGGCATGGGCGCCGAGTACATCCTCAAGCTCATCGACCGCATCGACCTCGACGCCGAAGAGATCAAGCTGCGCGACATGATCGACGCCAAGGACGGGCGCCGCCCGCTGTCCGCCCAGCGGCGCCAGAAGACGATCAAGCGCCTGAAGATCGTCACCGCCTTCAACCGGCGTGACGACCACGGCCGCCGCATCAACGACCCGCGGGCCATGATCCTCGAGGCCGTGCCGGTGATCCCGCCGGACCTGCGCCCCATGGTGCAGCTCGACGGCGGCCGCTTCGCCACCTCGGACCTCAACGACCTCTACCGCCGGGTCATCAACCGCAACAACCGCCTGAAGCGGCTGCTGGACCTCGGCGCGCCCGAGATCATCATCAACAACGAGAAGCGCATGCTCCAAGAGGCGGTCGACGCGCTGTTCGACAACGGCCGCCGCGGGCGCCCGGTGACGGGCCCGGGCAACCGGCCGCTCAAGTCGCTCTCCGACATGCTGAAGGGCAAGCAGGGCCGCTTCCGCCAGAACCTGCTCGGCAAGCGCGGTCGACTACTCGGGCCGCTCGGTCATCGTGATCGGCCCGAACCTCAAGCTGCACCAGTGCGGCCTGCCCAAGCTCATGGCGTTGGAGCTGTTCAAGCCCTTCGTCATGAAGCGCCTCGTCGACGCCGAGCTGGCCCAGAACATCAAGTCGGCCAAGCGCATGGTCGAGCGGCGCCGGCCCGCAGGTGTGGGACGTGCTCGAGGGTGTCATCCGCGAGCACCCGGTGCTGCTGAACCGCGCGCCGACGCTGCACCGCCTGGGCATCCAGGCCTTCGAGCCGGTCCTGGTCGAGGGCAAGGCCATTCAGGTCCACCCGCTGGTCTGCACCGCGTTCAACGCCGACTTCGACGGCGACCAGATGGCCGTCCACCTGCCGCTCTCCGCCGAGGCCCAGGCCGAGGCGCGCGTCCTGATGCTCTCCGCCAACAACATCCTGTCTCCCGCCACGGGACGTCCCATCACCGTGCCCACCCAGGACATGGTCTTCGGGGCCTACTACCTCACGCTGCAAGTGGACGCGGGCGTGGGCGCGGGGCGCGCCTTCCGCCACATCCACGAGCTGGAGGCCGCGTTCGACGCCGGTGACGTGGGGCTCCAGGTGCCGATCGTGCTGCGTCCGCTGCCGGGCTCGTCCCTGGCGGCCCGGCTCGAGGCGGCCGGGGTGGACCTGGCGCTCGATGGTGCCGGCGACGGCGAGGGTGCGATCGGTGAGGCTGCTCCGGCGGCCGAGGCCGAGGGTGCGGTGGCCGAGGGTGCGGTGGCCGAGGGTGCCGACGGTTCGGTCGGCGACGGCGCCGCTGTGAGCGGGCCTGGCACCAACGGCAACGGGCGGCGGCCTGCGGGCTACGTCACGACGCCGGGCCGCGTCTTCTTCAACGAGGCGCTGCCCGAGGGCTTCGCCTTCGTCAACGACGTCGTGGGCAAGCGCAACACCCCGATCGGAACCATCGTCGAGGAGCTGTCGGCCAACTACCCGAAGAACGTGGTGGCGCAGAGCCTCGACCGCATCAAGGCGCTGGGCTTCCGCTTCGCGGCGCAGTCGGGGCTGACCATCTCCATCAACGACGTGCAGACGCCGCCGGACAAGCTGGCCATCCTCGACCGCTACGAGAAGGAGGCCGAGAAGGCCGAGACGCAGTTCAAGCGCGGCATCATCACCGACGACGAGCGGCGCCAGAAGGAGATCGAGATCTGGACCTCGGCCAACTCCGAGGTCGGACGGGCCATGGAGGCCCAGCTGGCCACGATCGCCTTCAACCCGCTCGACATGATGGTGGACTCGGGTGCCCGAGGGAACTCGCAGCAGATCCGCCAGATCGCCGGCATGAAGGGCCTCGTGTCCAACCCACGCGGCGAGATGATCCCCCGGCCGATCAAGTCCTCCTTCCGTGAGGGCCTTTCGGTCCTGGAGTACTTCATCTCCACGCACGGTGCCCGCAAGGGCCTGGCCGACACGGCGCTGCGTACGGCGGACTCGGGCTACCTGACCCGCCGGCTCGTCGACGTCGCCCAGGAGCTGATCGTGCGAATTGAGGACTGCGGGACGGGCCGTGGCGTCTGGATCGAGGGCGTCGCCCCCGACGGGCCGGGCCACCGCAACTACCTCGAGACGCGCGCCTTCGGCCGCTTGCTCGTCGAGGACGTCACGCTCTCCGACGGCACCGTGTTCCCGGTGGGCACGCTGCTCGACGACGAGATCATCGCCGCCATGCGCGACGACGAGTCCGTGACGCGCCTGCGCGCTCGTTCCGTGCTCACGTGCGAGTCGCCCCAGGGCGTGTGCGCGGCGTGCTACGGCCTGTCGCTCGCCACGGGCTCCATGATCGAGCTCGGTGAGGCGGTCGGCGTGATCGCCGCCCAGTCCATCGGCGAGCCGGGCACGCAGCTGACCATGCGGACATTCCACACCGGCGGCGTCGTGGGCGAGGACATCACCCACGGCCTGCCCCGTGTCGTCGAGCTCTTCGAGGCCCGTACCCCGAAGGGTGCGGCCGTGCTGGCCCACCACTCGGGCGTGGTGCGGGTCGAGGACGACGAGACCGGGCGGCGGATCACCGTGGTGGCCGATGACGGCACGGAGGACTCGACGCTGGTGGCTTCCCGGGCCCACCTCGAAGTGGCCGACGGCCAGGAGGTCTCGGCCGGCGACGCGCTGGTCGAGGGCCCGAAGGACCCCAAGGAGCTGCTCGAGGTCAAGGGCATCCGCGAGACGCAGCAGTACCTCGTCGAAGAGGTGCAGAAGGTGTACCGCGACCAGGGCGTGTCGATTCACGACAAGCACATCGAGTTGATCGTGCGCCAGATGCTGCGCCGCGTCCTCGTGGCCGAGCCGGGCGACGCGCCGTTCCTCCCGGGCGAGCGCGTCGACAACCAGATCTACGCCGAGGTCAACCGCACGCTCGTCGAGGACGGCAAGACGGCCGGCCGAGGGTCGCCCCGAGCTCATGGGCATCACCAAGGCCTCGCTGGCCACCGAGAGCTGGCTCTCGGCCGCCTCCTTCCAGGAGACGACGCGGGTGCTGACCGAAGCGGCCATTGAGGGGCGGAGCGACCAGCTCTTCGGCCTGAAGGAGAACATCATCATCGGCAAGCTGATCCCGGCCGGGTCCGGCATGGAGCACTACCGGAACATCCGGCTCGAGATGCCCGACGCCGAGGCGATGCCCTTCTGGGCGATGGGGTCGGCGAGAATCCGACACCGAAGACCTGGCCAACTGGCTGCGGGACATGGGCGAAGGGGTCAGCGAGGACCCCTTCGACTCCTCCATCGACGCCAGCTGGCTCGGAGCAGCCCCGACGGCCGAGGACGCCTACGGGAACCCGATCGGGACACCGGCCGAGGGGAACGGCAGCGAGGCCGTCCCAGAGCAGCCCGGCGCCGGCGCCGCGGAGGCGGGGGCCTAAACTCCTCCGGGTTCACGGGGGACAACCAAGGAGACGTCCGTTGGCGACACCGCGCATGGTGAGCGACTCCGGGGAGCAAGAGGGTACGCAGGGCGCCGCATCTGGGCGCTACCGCCTGTCGCACCTCGGCGCGCTCGAAGCTCAGTCGATCCACATCATTCCGAGAAGTGGCGGCCGAGTTCGAGCGCCCGGTCCTGCTGTTCTCGGGCGGCAAGGACTCCATCGTCATGCTGCACCTGGCCAAGAAGGCCTTCTGGCCGGCACCGGTGCCCTTCCCGGTCATGCACATCGACACGGGACGGAACTTCACCGAGGTGCTCGAGTTCCGGGACCGCCACGTCGCCGCGTTAGGCGTCCGCCTCGAGGTCGCCCGGGTGCAAGACGACATCGACGCCGGCCGCACGGTCGAGGACACGTCGCCCGGCACGACGCGCAACCGTCTCCAGACGCCGACCCTCCTGCGTGCCATTGCCGAGGGGCGCCACGACGCGGTCTTCGGCGGCGCGCGCCGCGACGAGGAGAAGGCGCGGGCCAAGGAGCGCATCTTCAGCTTCCGGGATCAGTACGGCCAATGGGATCCGAAGAAACAGCGCCCCGAGCTCTGGAACATCTACAACGCGCGACACCACAAGGGCGAGCACATCCGGGTCTTCCCGCTGTCGAACTGGACCGAGCTCGACGTCTGGAACTACATCCGCGACGAGGGGATCGAGGTGCCGCCCATCTACTTCGCGCACCGCCGCCAGGTCTTCCAGCGCGACGGCATGCTGATGGGCGTCACCGAGCACCTCGGCGCCGACGAGGGCGAGCCGGTCTTCGAAGCCATGGTGCGCTTCCGGACCGTCGGTGACGCCGACTGCACCGGGTGCGTCGAGTCGATGGCCGAGTCGATCGACCTGATCGTCGCCGAGGTCGCGGGCACCCGCCTCACCGAGCGCGGGCGCCACGCGGGCGGACGACAGGATTTCGGAGGCTGGTATGGAGGACCGCAAGCGCGAGGGGTACTTCTGATGACCGAGCTCCTGCGCCTGGCGACGGCCGGCTCGGTCGACGACGGGAAGTCCACGCTGATCGGGCGGCTGCTCTACGACGCCAAGGGCATCTTCGAGGACCAGCTCGAGGCCATCCGCCGCACCAGCGAACAGCGGGGCAACCCCGAGACCGACCTGGCGCTGCTGACCGACGGCCTGCGGGCCGAGCGCGAGCAGGGCATCACCATCGACGTCGCCTACCGCTATTTCGCCACGCCCAAGCGCAAGTTCATCATCGCCGACACGCCGGGCCACACCGAGTACACCCGCAACATGGTCACGGGCGCGTCGAACGCCCACGTCTCGCTGATCCTCATCGATGCCCGCAAGGGTGTCATTGAGCAAACACGGCGGCACGCATTCCTCTCGTCCATGCTCGGCGTGCCCCACATGGTGCTGTGTGTCAACAAGATGGATCTGGTCGACTGGGACCAGGGGCGCTACGAAGAGATCAAGTCCGAGTTCATGGAGTTCGCCGCCCGGCTGAACGTCCACGACATCACATTCATCCCGATCTCCGCGCTCCGTGGTGACAACGTCGTCCAGCGCTCCGAGCACATGTGGTGGTACGACGGTTCGCCCCTGCTCAACCACCTCGAGTCGGTGTACATCGGCAGTGACGAGAACTTCATCGACCCGCGCTTCCCGGTCCAGTACGTGATCAGGAGCCAGACACCCGATACCCCCGACTTCCGCGGCTACGCCGGCACGGTTGCCAGTGGAGTGCTGCGCCCCGGGGACGACCTTCTGGTGATGCCCTCGGGCACCTCGTCGCGCATCGCCTCCATCGTGACCGCGGACGGCGAGGTGGCCGAGGCCTTCCCGCCCATGGCGGTGGTGATCACGCTCGAGGACGACATCGCGGTCTCGCGCGGTGACATCCTCTGCCGGCCCAACAACCGGCCCTCGGTGGCCCACGACCTCGAAGCCACCGTGTGCTGGATGGACGAGCGCTCCTCGCTGAGCGAAGGCCGCTCCTATTTCTTGAAGCACAGCACGCGTACGGTGCGCGCCCTGGCGCAGGCCGTGCAGTACCGGCTGGACGTGAACGGCCTGCACCGCGACGAGGCGGCCGTCGAGTTGAAGCTCAACGAGATCGGCCGCGTGTCGTTCCATTGCACCGAGCCCCTGCTGGTCGACGACTACACGGTCAACCGCACGACCGGGAGCTTCATCATCATTGACGCGTCGACCAACGCCACCGTCGGCGCGGGCGTGATCCGCGCCATCGCCACCACGCACGCCAGCCCGAACGTGGTGCGCCACGGTGGCCGGCTGAACCGGGCCGACCGCGCGGTCGCACTCGGCATGCAGGGCGCGACGCTCCTGTTCACAGGCCTGTCCGGCGCGGGCAAGTCCACGCTGGCCGCTGGGATTGAAGAGGCTCTCGTCCGAAGCGGCCGGCCCGCGTACCTTCTCGACGGGGACAACCTGCGCCACGGGCTCAACGGCGACCTCGGCTTCTCCGATCGCGACCGGAACGAGAACGTGCGCCGGGCCGGCGAGGTGGCGCGTATGTTCGCCGAAGCGGGGACGCTGGCGCTGATCGCGCTGATCTGTCCCTTCGAAGAGGACCGTCAGCTGATCCGATCGCTGCACGAAGAAGTCGGCCTGCCCTACGCGGAGATCTTCGTCAACACGTCTCTCGAGGAATGCGAGCGGCGCGACCCCAAGGGACTCTACGCCCGGGCTCGAGCCGGCCAACTCCCGGGCTTCACCGGCGTCGACTCCACCTATGAAGTGCCTGCCCATCCCGATCTGGCGCTCGGGCCGGACTCGGGCAGCCTTCCCGAGCAGATCGGTCGCGTCGTCGAATTCCTCGAGACGCTCGTCCGCTAGCCGTGCCCAAGGACCGCGACGACGTCCAGCGACCCAACCCCAGAGCAGCACCACCCGGACGGCCTGCAAGGGCTGAACCGTCTTGGGGGGGACACCCCACCACACCGGGCCGCACCGCGACGTCGGAGGAGGCACGGGCGCCCGGCGGCGTGCCGCGTGGGGACCGCGCAGAAGGTGACGCCGGTGGTACCACCGTCGATCTCGGGAGCCGCACCGGCCGCCCGAGAGGTTGCGCGCCCGTCGCACGAGGGGGTGCCGGCGCCCGCTGCCGCGCCGCATCCGGCCGATGCGCCACCGTCGCGCCCCGAACCTGCACGGCCGCCCTCGGCGATCCCGATGCCGCGGCCAGTGGGCTCACTGGCGCGCATCCACTCGAGACGCGAGCTTCGGCGGCGACGGATCAAGTGGGCCGCGCTCGGCGTGGTCTTCCTGCTCATCGTGGGTCTGGCTGCGGGACATGCCCTCTCCGGCGGATCGCCGAGCCCGACGCACACGACGACGGGCGGCACGTCACAGGTCACCGCCGGCACGACGCAGGTCACCGGCAGCACGGTGGCCACCGGCGCCACCACGGCCGCGTCGTCGCTGCGTGCGAAGACGCTGTTGCGTATCCCGGCCGCGTCAGCGCTCGCCCGGGCCGACGGGTCGTCATTCGTCACCGATGACCAGCGTGACGTACTCGTGCGTTTCGACCCGACCACCGGGAAGGTGCAGCGGACCCTGCACTTGGGCGGCCGGCCCGACGCGATGGTCCTCGCCGGCAACGACCTGTGGGTCGCCGAGATGGTCAACAACGTCGTGGTCGAGGTCGACCCCGGGACGATGGCCGTCCTCAACACCCTGACGGTGCCCGACGCGCCGTCGAGTCTGGCCGCGCTCGGATCCGATGTCTGGGTGACCTCGCTGACGGCCAACGAGGTCACCCCGCTCAACCTGCAGACCGGTGTCGTCGGGACCCCCATTCAGGTGCTTGGCGGTGCCGTGCGCGTGGCCTCGGGGTTCGGGGCCCTCTGGGTGACCGGAACGGACGACCTCCTGACCCGGATCGTCCCCGCCCTCGCTGCCAACGGTCCGCCCGCCCAGCGCACGGTGCTCGTCGGGAGGGGACCGATCGGCGTGGACACCGGTGCTGGCTTCGTGTGGGTCGCCAACGCGGAGGATGGCACGGTGTCGCAGGTCGACCCGTCCACGCTGCAGGTCGCGGCAACCCTCCAGGCCGGCAACGATCCGCTCGCGATCGCGGTCACCCCTGACGATCGTGTCTTTGTCGGATTCGGTACGGCACAGACCGTGCGTATCGTCTCTCCTGCGCCGGAGTCCAAGGCAGTCCCCTTGGCCGGCGCGCCGCGGGCGTTGTTGTCCGCCGGGAACGGTGTCTGGGTGGCGACGAGCAACCTGGGGCGGGTGCTCTCGGTCACCGGCTAGAGCCGGGCACGACGGTCACCACGCCGCCGGTCGACGCGCGGCGTCCTACTCCTGGACGAGCTCGATCAGCGTCCCGAACGACGTCTTGGGGTGCACGAAGGCCACCGTCGTGCCACGCGAGCCCGGCCGCGGCGACTCGTCGATGACCTGGCCGCCCATGTCCTTGATCCTCTGCAGCGCGACGGCGCAGTCGTCGACGCGGTAGCCGACATGGTGCAGCCCCTCGCCCTTGGTCGCCAGGTACTTGGCGACGGGTGAGTCGTCACGAATGGGCGTGAGCAGCTGCACGTAGGACTCCGCCACCCTGAGCAGCGCCTCTTCGACGCCGTCGCGCTCGACACGCTCGCGATGGTCGACCGTGGCGCCGAAGGCATCGGCGTACCAGGCGATGGCGGCTTCGAGGTCGTTGACCGCGATGGCCACGTGGTCGATCTCGGTCAGGAGCTCGTTCATGCTCCGTGCCTCCGGAAGAGCGTGATGCGGTCCTCGCCCACCTTCGCCCGCAACGCAGGGTCGTCGATGCCGAGACCCTCCCTCGGCGCCAGGCAGAGCACGCCGATCTTGCCCTCGTGCAGGTTGTGATGGACCTGGTAGGCAGCTTCGCCCACCTCCTCGAGCGGGTAGACCGCCGAGAGCGGCGGCAACACCTTGCCGTCGCAGATGAGCTGGTTGGCGTCCCAGGCCTCGCGGTAGTTGGCGAAGTGCGACCCCTTGATCGTCTTCAGCTTCATCCACAGGTGCCGGTTGTCGTACTCGATCATGTAGCCCGATGTCGCCGCGCAGGTCACGATCGTGCCGGCCCGCTTGCACACGAAGACCGACGCCCCCATCGTCTGGCGGCCGGGGTGTTCGAAGACGATCTCAGGCTCTCCGCCCACCAGGCCGCGGATGTCCTTCCCGAAACGGCGCCACTCGGACTCGTCCTGGGTGTGCTCGTCGGCCCAGAAGCGGTAGTCGGCCGCCTTGCGGTCGATCACGGCCTCGACGCCGAGGTCGTTGAGCAGCTTGACCTTGTCGGGCGAGGAGACGACGCCGACCGGGGTGCCGCCACCGTTCAGCACGTGCTGCACCGCGTAGCTCCCGAGGCCGCCGCTGGCGCCCCAGACGAGCACCTTGTCGCCCTGGGTCATGCGGGCACCGTTGTGTGAGACGAGCATCCGGTAGGCCGTCGAATTGCACAGCGCGTTGATGGCGGCCTCCTCCCAGCTCAGGTGCGCCGGCTTCGGCATGATCTGGTTGGCCTTGACCACGGTGATGTCGGCCAGGCCGCCGAAATTGGTCTCGAAGCCCCAGATGCGCTGGTTGGCGGCGAGCATGGAGTCGTCGTGGGCCGAGGGGTCCTGGTCGTCGACGTAGTTGCACTGAATGGTGACCTTGTCGCCCACCTTCCAGTTGCGCACCGCCGATCCCGTCCGGAGCACCACGCCCGCGGCGTCGGAGCCCACGACGTGGTAGTCGAGAGCGTGGCGCGCCGCCCACGGACCCTCCTTGGCGAGCCGGTCGAGGAATCCGAAGGTCGGCAGGGGCTCGAAGATGGATGTCCAGACGGTGTTGAAATTGATCGACGACGCCAGCACTGCGACGTAGGCCTCGTCGGGAGCCAGCTCGGGCAGCGGCACCTCCTCGACGTGGAGGGAGCGCCGCGGGTCTTTGTCCGACGAGGCCATGCCATCGAACATGGTGGTTTCACTCCGCTTGACCAGGGCCGCTCGGTAGGACTCCGGCATCGGAAGCGCGGCCAGCTCGTCCGCGGGGGCGCCGGCCAGGACTGCGCTGAGGATGTCGCTCATGTGACCCGACGATAGTTGGCCCATAAGATGTGGTTTCCGGCCGGTAACCAAACCGGCGAGCAACCCCGGAGGTGCAGGGAATGGCCGAGGCCGTCATCGTCGCAGGGGCTCGAACCCCCATCGGGAAGCTGTCGGGCGCGTTCGCCGGGTTTTCGGGCATGGACCTGGGCGGGTTCGCGATCGCCGAGGCGCTGAAGCGGGCCGGCGTCGCCCCCGAGCAGGTCGACTACGTGCTCATGGGCCAGGTGATCCTGGCCGGGCAGGGCCAGATCACGGCGCGCCAGGCCGCAGTGAAGGCGGGCATCCCCATGTCCGTGCCGGCCAACACGATCAACAAGGTGTGCCTGTCGGGTTTGAACACGATCTACCTGGCCGACCAGATGATCCGGGCGGGCGACGCCGACATCGTCGTGGCCGGCGGCATGGAGTCCATGACCCAGGCACCGCACCTGCTGCCCGGCGCGGGGCGGGGTTCCGTCTGGGCGACGCGACGCTCGTCGACTCCATGATGTACGACGGCCTCACCGACGCCTTCGACAACATCGCGATGGGTCTCTCCACCGAGCGCCACAACGACAAGATCGGCATCAGCCGCGACCGTCAGGACGCTTTCGCCGCGGCCAGCCACGAGAAGGCGGCGGCCGCTGCCAAGGAGGGCCGCCTGGCCGAGGAGATCGTCCCGGTCCACGTGCCGCAGCGCAAGGGCGACCCGTTGCTGGTCGACAGCGACGAGGGCGTGCGCCCCGGCACGACCGCGGAATCGCTCGGTGCGCTCAAGCCCGCCTTCGACAAGAACGGCACCATCACAGCCGGGAACTCCTCGCAGATCTCCGACGGTGGCTGCGCGGTCATCGTGATGTCGGCGGACAAAGCCAAGGAGCTCGGCGTGACCCCGCTCGGCCAGGTCGTGAGCTACGGCATGGTGGCCGGGCCGGACAACTCGCTCATGACGCAGCCTTCGCGCGCCATCGCCAAGGCCGCCGGCAAGGCGGGGCTCGACGCCAAGAGCTTCGACCTCTACGAGATCAACGAGGCCTTCGCGGCCGTCGGACTCGCCTCCATGGACGACCTCGGCCTCGACGAGGACAAAGTCAACGTCAACGGCGGGGCCATCGCGCTCGGCCACCCGGTCGGCATGTCGGGCACCCGCGTCGCGCTCGACCGCGCTGCTCGAGCTGCGCCGCCGCGGCGCGTCGACGGCGGCCGTGGCACTGTGCGGCGGGGGTGGCCAGGGCGACGCTGCCATTCTGCGCAGCTTGGCCTGACCCACCACCTCAGGTGTAGGGAGGGGTGATCAGGGCGACGAGGGTGGCCGACCCGGCCGTCACGTCGACCCAGTGCTCGACGGGGAACGTGTAGACACCGAGGGCACAGGTCGGGAACCCCTGCCGCACCGCCAGCGAGAGACCCTTCTTGTCCCGCGGCGACAAGAGTCCCTGCGAGAGTGAGTGCGCGGTCGGGTTGTGACCAACGACCATGGCTGCCGGCACGTCGTCAGGCAGGGTCTGCAGAACGCCCAGCAATTCGTCGGGCTCGGCCCCGTAGAGGTCTTTGTCGAAGCGGTAGGTCGGTGGTTCTTCCATGCCGGCGAGCACCAGCTCAGCAGTGGCCGTCGTGCGGGCCGCGGGCGAGACGAGGGCCACCACAGGGCGAGGCACGCCCTCGAACGCCGAGCCCAGCTTGTCCCCCGTGCCGAGGAAGCGCCGCCCAAGCGCCGTGGCGTCGCGCCGGCCGCGGGGCGCCAGCACCCGGTCGAAGTCAGTCCCGCCGAGCGGCGGGTCGGTCACCGTCTTGGCGTGACGCAGGAGCCACAGTGTGCGCGCCGGCGCCGGGCGCTCGCTTCTGCGTTGGGTCGGTGCCGCCTTGGCCGCCTTCCCTTTGGCCTTTGTCGGCATCAGCCCAGCGCGAAGGCCGCATGCAAGCTGCGCACGGCCCGATCGACGTCGACCTCCGCAACGATGCACGACGTCCGGATGGTCGAAGTCGAGATCATGTCGATGTTGATCCCCTCGTTGGCCAGGGTTTCGAACATGGTGGCGGCGATGCCCGGGTGCGACTTCATGCCCGCCCCGACCAGGGAGACACGGGCCACCTCGCCGTCGGCCGTGACCCCGGTCGCCCCCAGCTCATCGGCATGGGCCTGCGAGGTCTCCACCGCCACGGCCAGGTCGGCGTTGGGCACAGTGAACGAGATGTCGGTCATGCCTTGCGCCGAGGTGTTCTGCACGATCATGTCCACGTTGATCGACTTGTCGGCGAGCGCGCGGAACAGGCGGGCCGCCACCCCGGGGCGGTCGGGCACGCCACTCACCGTGACCTTGGCCTCGGAGGTGTCGTGGGTCACCGCGGTGACGACGGCGTCTTCCATGTCTGCATCCTCCTCCACCACCCAGGTGCCGGGCTCCCAGGTGAAACTGCTGCGCACGTGCAACGGCACGTTGTGGTTGCGGGCGAACTCGACGGCGCGCAGCATGAGGACCCGCCCGCCCGTCGCCGCCATCTCGAGCATCTCGTCGAACGAGATCCGGTTGATGCGGTGGGCCTCGGGTACGAGCCGGGGGTCGGCGGTGAACACTCCCGTGACATCGGTGTAGATCTCGCAGACATCGGCGCCGAGGATGGCGGCCAGCGCCACCGCGGTGGCGTCGGACCCGCCGCGGCCGAGGGTGGTGATCTCGCGCTCGGCTGAGACACCCTGGAACCCTGCGACCACGGGCACCGTGCCCCCGGCGAGGGCCTCCCGGAGGCGGTCGCCCCGGACCTCTTTGATCTTGGCCCGGGTGTGGTCGTTGTCGGTGATGATGCCGACCTGGCTCCCCGTGAACGACTGGGCCTCCACGCCGAGGTCGGCCAGCGCCATCACCAGCAACGACATCGAGATGCGCTCCCCGGTGCTGACGAGCATGTCGTACTCGCGGGGCGGCTGGGTCGCGCTGACGGTGTTGGCCAGGTGGATGAGCTCGTCGGTCGTCTTCCCCATGGCGCTGACCACGGCCACCACGTCGGAGCCCTGCCGGCGTGTCCGCGCGATGTGGTCGGCGACAGCCCGGATCCGATCGGCGTCGCCGACCGAGGTCCCACCGAACTTCTGCACAACCAGCGGCATCCCGCCGAGGCTACAGACTGCACAGCGGCACCATCCCCAGGTGCGCCGTGCGCCGTGCGCCGTGCGCCGTGCGCCGTGCGCCGTGCCCCCTCGCCCTGCCTCCGCCGACCCACGGCCGACCCACGGCCGACCCACGGCCGACCCAGGGCCGACTCACGGCCCTCCAACGGCCAGCCCACGGCCCGCTCACGCACTGCCTCCCGCGCCGGGGCGATCGGAGCCAGTCCCAGGGATTGGGTAGGGTCTGCGCCCGTGCCCAGCGAGAAGAGAGCCCGCCAGCGCGCCGCGCGGGAGGCCCGTCTCGCCGCCGAGGCCCAGCAGCACAAGCGCCGGCAGCGGATCCGCAACGGCGTCATCGTCGTCGTGGTGGCAGGGGCCATCGTGGGCATCGCGTTCGCGGTCTCGGGTGGGAACAAGCCGGTAGCGTCCCAGTCCAACACGAGCTCGACGAGCACGACCGTGGCCGCCAAGAGCGCCGACGCCCGCCTGCAGGCGCAGGCCAACGAGGTGGCGGTTAAGGCCGGTTGCCCTGCCAGCACCAAGACGACGGTGAACGATCAGAAGTACTCGTCCGCCCCGCCCATGACGCTCGACACCTCGAAGACCTACACCGCCACGGTGAAGACGACGGCGGGGACCTTCGACATCGCCCTCGACGCCACGACCGCGCCCCAGACGGTCAACAACTTCGTGTTCCTGGCCAACAAGGGCTATTACCACTGCGTGATCTTCCACCGGGTCATCCCTGGGTTCATGGACCAGACCGGCGACCCGACCGGCAAGGGGACCGGCGGCCCCGGCTACACGATCCCCGACGAGTACCCGTCCAAGGCAGCGAACCCGAGCGCCCAGTACCCCCTCGGGTCGGTGGCCATGGCCAACACGGGGCAGCCGAACACGGGCGGGAGCCAGTTCTTCATCGTCGCCGGAGCTGAGGGGGAGTCGCTGGCCAACACCTACACGCTGTTCGGAACCGTCACGTCGGGTATGAACGTGGTGAACACCATCAACCAACAGGGCTCGCAACAGGGCGTGCCGCCCGACGTCACCCAGCGCATCTTGTCCGTCACCGTCAACGAGTCGTAAGGATCCCCACTGTGGCCACCCCAACTCCCCCCAACCCAGACGGCTCGAGCTCCCAGCAGCGGAAGTTCGACGAAGAGCCGCCCATGATCATCGACCCCGACAAGCGCTACGTGGCCACCATGGTCACCTCGCACGGCACGATGGTCATCAACCTCGACCCGCTCGCCGCGCCCAAGACCGTCAACAGCTTCGTGTTCCTGGCGCGGTACCACTACTACGACGGCATCGTCTTCCACCGCATCATCCCGGGTTTCGTGCTCCAGGGCGGCGACCCCACCGGCAAGGGGACCGGTGGCCCCGGCTACCGCTTCGACGACGAGCTCCCCGCGGCCGGCCGCTACAAGATCGGCTCGCTGGCCATGGCCAACGCCGGGCCCAACACCAACGGGAGCCAGTTCTTCGTGATCAGCGGCCCCGACGGCGCGGGCCTCCCTCCCCTCTACTCACTCTTCGGCGAGGTCGTCAGCGGCCACGACGTCGTCAGCGCGATCGATGCCCTCGGCACCCATTCAGGCACGCCCACCGAGCAGGTCGTCATCCAAAGCGTCACCGTCGAAGAGAAGGACTAGAAGGACGACAAGGCGACGGATCGCTGATCACCGCGCCCTGACGCGAGTCGCCACGGGGGCGACGGAGCTCAGCCTTGCAGTGCGCCCAACCCCTCGGTCGCGGCGCCTCCGACGAACACGACGGGCGTCCCCGCGCCCTCTGCGCGCCAGGCGCCATTGCCCTCCTTGATCAGCGCCGTCCGGGCCGGCAGCGCGACGACCGGGAGGGCGGCCGGCGCCATCGCCACCGTGCGTTCGAGCTTCTGGCCGTGGGCGTCGTCGTGCTCGTCGCCGAAGTGCGGCACCACGGTCAGGTTGTCGACGAGCCCGAGCCCGAGGGTCAGCGCACCACCGCGGGGGTCGGCCATGGGGTCGGTCAACACCATGGCCCCCGCCCCGGCGCCCGCCACCACGGCTCCGTCCGCATAGGCGGCACGGATGCCGTCGAAGACGGCCGACTTCTTGAGCACGGCGCGGAGGTGGAGCGGCGAACCACCCGCCAGATAGATGAAGCGCGCCTTGGCCACTGTCGCGGCCATCCCGGCATCTTCGGCGGACGCTCGGTCCACCACCATGAGGCCCTCGACCTGCGCGCCCAGCGGCTCGAACCATTCGGCCGCCCGGAACACCACCCGCTCGGGGTGCTGGTAGGCCGCCGCGGTCGGGAGGACCAAGACGTGGGTCCCGCCCGAGTCAGCCAGGAGAGCGGGGTCGAAGGTGCAGCCCTCGGTCCATTCGGAGCCCCCGACCAGGGCCAGCGTGCCTGACGAGTCCATGGCCCACTCTTGCACACGAGGCGCGTGGGACTTCGCTTCGACGCCCATGGTTACCCGCCGGTAAGCTTTTCGTCCATGTCGATCACACGGGTGGGAATCGTCGGTTCGGGAATCATGGGCGCGGGCATCGCCGAAGTGGCGGCGGCATCGGGCCACGAGGTGGTTCTGCGCAGTCGAAGCACACAAGGCGCGGACGCCATGATGGCCGGCCTCGCCAAGTCGCTGGCCAGACAGGTTGAGAAGGGGAAGCGCACCGAGGCCGAAGCCGCCGAGATCTCGGGCCGCGTGCGCGCCACGGCACACCTCGGCGACTTGGTCGACGTCGACCTGGTGATCGAGTCGGTGGTCGAGGACCTCGCCGTGAAGAAGGAACTCTTCGCCGAGCTCGACAGCGTCTGCAAGCCCGAGACCATCCTGGCGACGAACACCTCCACGCTGCCGGTGGTCGAGATGGCCATGGCGACGGGCCGGCCGGACCTGGTCTGCGGCGTCCACTTCTTCAACCCCGCGCCGGCCATGGCGCTCGTCGAGATCGTCCGCCCCGTCACCGCCGCCGACGCCACGGTCGAGGCGGCCACCGCGTTCGCGACGGCGTGCGGCAAGGACCCGGTCGAGGTGAAGGACCAGGCGGGGTTCATCGTGAACGCGCTGCTCTTCCCCTACCTGAACAACGCCGTGCGCCTCTACGAGCAGGGTGTGGGCTCCAAGGAGGGTATCGACGCCGCCATGAAGGGCGGCTGTGGCTTCCCGATGGGACCCTTCGCTCTGCTCGACCTGGTCGGACTCGATACGTCGTTGGCAATCCTCGATGCGCTCTACGACGAGTACCGCGACCCCAACTACGCCGCGGTGCCCTTGTTGCGCAGGCTGGTCGCCTCGGGTCAGCTCGGCCGCAAGGCGAAGAAGGGCTTTTACGACTACGGCGGCTGACCGGCTGCCGCGCGCGGAGGGCGGGAAAGGCGGGCAGAATGGTGGTGCACCCCACTCGTCTGGAGGTGAACTGAATGGCTACCAACCCCCAGCGTGACGCGCCGTGGGTGATGCGTACCTATTCGGGCCACTCCACCGCCCGCGCCTCCAACGAGCTCTACCGCACCAACCTCGCCAAAGGGCAGACCGGCCTCTCCGTCGCCTTCGACCTGCCGACGCAGACTGGCTACGACCCTGACGCGCCCGAGGCTGCTGGCGAGGTCGGCAAGGTAGGCGTGCCCGTCGCCCATCTCGGGCACATGCACGAGCTGTTGGACCAGATCCCCGTGGCCGACATGAACACCTCCATGACGATCAACGCCACCGCGGCGTGGTTGCTCGGGCTCTACGTCGCCAATGCGCAAGATATGGGCGTCGAGACGGCGCACCTGGCGGGGACGACCCAGAACGACATCGTCAAGGAGTACTTGAGCCGCGGGACGTACATCTTCCCGCCCGGGCCCAGTTTGCGCCTCACGGTCGACACGATCGCCTATACGGTTCGCCACGCGCCCAAGTGGAACCCGATCAACGTGTGCAGCTACCACCTCCAAGAGGCGGGTGCGACACCCACGCAGGAGATCGCCTACGCGCTGGCCACCGCCATCGGCGTCCTCGACGGCGTGCGCGCCTCGGGCAAGATCGACGTGGCCGAGCTGCCCGCAGTCGTGGGGCGCATCAGCTTCTTCGTCAACTCGAGCGTCCGCTTCGTCGAGGAGACCTGCAAGATGCGTGCGTTCACAGAACTGTGGGACCGCATCTGCCACGAGCGCTATGGGGTCGACGATCCCAAGCTGCGCCGTTTCCGCTACGGCGTGCAGGTCAACTCACTCGGGCTCACGGAGCAGCAGCCCGAGAACAACGTGCAGCGCATCGTCCTCGAGACCCTCGGCGTCACGCTGTCCAAGAGCGCCAGGGCCCGCGCCATGCAGCTGCCGGCCTGGAACGAGGCGCTCGGGCTGCCCCGGCCCTGGGACCAGCAATGGTCGCTGCGCATTCAGCAGGTGCTCGCCTTCGAATCGGACCTGCTCGAGTACGGCGACATCTTCGAAGGCTCGACCGTGATCGCGGCCAAGACGGCCGAGCTGGTCGAGGCGGCATCGGCGGAGCTGGCCGACGTGGAGGCGCTCGGCGGCGCCTTCGAAGCCATCGACGAGCTCAAACGCCGGCTCGTCCGCAGTCAGGCCGAGCGGGTGCGCCGCATTGAGACGGGGGAGCAGCTCGTGGTGGGCGTGAACAGCTTCACCGAGACGGCGCCATCGCCCCTGCTCGGCGAAGGCGAGTTCGACAACATCTTGCGGGTCGACCACCGGGTCGAAGCCGAGCAGATCGCAGACGTGGAACGTTGGCGCGCCGAGCGCGACGGCGCTGCGGCGCGCGTCGCGCTCGACGAGCTGCGCCGGGCCGCGGCCGACGACGGGCCCGGTGGCAACGTGATGGAGGCGACCATCGCGTTCGCCCACGCCGGCGGTACCACCGGCGAGTGGGCGGACGCACTCCGCGAGGTCTTCGGCGAGTTCCGTGCCCCCACGGGGGTGAGCGGCGGCGTCGGGCACCGCGGCGAGGAGCTGGCCCCGGTCCGGCTTCGTACCAAGGCCCTGGCCGAGCGCACCGGCGGGCCGCCGAGGTTTTTGGTGGCCAAGCCCGGGCTCGACGGCCACTCCAACGGCGCCGAGCAGATCGCGGTCGCGGCACGCGACGCGGGCTTCGAGGTGATCTACCAAGGCATCCGTCTCACCCCCGACCAGATCGTGGCCGCCGCGCGCGACGAGGACGTCGACATCGTCGGCCTGTCGATCCTGTCGGGCTCCCACCTCGAGCTGGTGCCCGACATCCTCGACCGCCTGCGCGCCGCCGGCAGCCATGCAGCCGTGGTCGTCGGGGGCATCATCCCGCCTGACGACGCCGAGCTCTTGCTCGGCAAGGGCGTGGCGTCGGTCTACACGCCGAAGGACTACTCCTTCGATCGCATCATGGAGGATCTGGTCTCGCTGGCCGAGCGCCAGCGCGCCGCCACTCCCGCGTGAGGCGAGCCATCTGGCGCCAGGTCACCGGGACAGCGCCGAGCTCAATGGCCCGCTGCCGGAGGCTCTCGGGTACGTCGTAGTGATTCAGCGCGGACGAGCGCCGGTGGCGCTGATAGCCGCGCGCCGGGATCCCGAGCGCGGCGGCCATGGCGTGGAGTTCCTCGGGGTCGTCGGCCAACAGGTGGGACCAGCGGTCTTCCCGGTCGCGCACCGTTGCGCGCTGGCGCCAGTCGTCGACGTAGACAGTCAGCGCCGAGCCCAGGGCCGGTCGCGGCGCAGCGGCACCGGCTTGTGCCACCAGCGGCCGCTGAAGCGCCACAGCTCGTGCGCCGGGTCGCGCTCGTCGGCCGGGGCCGGGCGGGGCCAGGCGAGCTGCACCGCCGCCGTAATGGCAGCGAGCACGGCGGGGTCGGGCTCGGGCCGCGGCCGCAGTGCCAGCTGATCGGGGTCGACGTGCAGTGTCACAGCGGGACGTTGCCGTGCTTTCGCCGTGGCAGCTCCTCGCGCTTGGAGGCGAGGATGTCGAGGCCGCGGCAGATCACGGCACGGGTGTCGGCTGGCGAGATCACGTCGTCGATGTAGCCGCGCTCGGCCGCGATGTACGGGTTGGCGTAGCGCTCGGTGTACTCGTCGATGAGTTCGGCCCGCCGGCGTGCCGGGTCGGCTGCCTCGGCCAGCTCGCGCCGGTAGACGATCTCGACGGCGCCGTTGGGACCCATGACGGCCAGTTCGGCCGAGGGCCACGCGAAGGCGAGGTCGGCGCCGATCGACTTGGAGTTCATGACGACGTAGGCACCCCCGTACGCCTTCCGGGTGATGATCTGAATCCGCGGGACGGTGGCCTCGCAGTACGCGTAGAGCAGCTTGGCGCCATGGCGGATGATGCCGCCGTACTCCTGGTCGGTGCCGGGCATGAAGCCGGGGACGTCGACGAAGGTCAGCAGCGGGATGTTGAACGCGTCGCAGGTGCGGACGAAGCGTGAGGCCTTCTCGGAGGAGTCGATGTCGAGGACACCGGCCAGGACGGCCGGCTGGTTGCCCACCACCCCGACGGCGCGCCCGTTCATGCGCGCGAAGCCACACGTGATCGACATGGCCCAGTGCCGGTGCACCTCGAGGTACTCGCCGTCGTCGACCACGGCGGTGATGATCCGCTTCATGTCGTAGGGCTGGTTGGGCGAGGTGGGGAGGAAGTCGATGAGCTCGGTTACCTCGCGCTCGGGATCGTCGCCTGTCACCTCGAGCGGTGGCTCCTCGAGGTTGTTGGAGGGCAAGAACGACAAGAGGTGGCGCACCTCGTCGAGGCAGGCTTTCTCGTCGGGCGCGACGAAGGTGGCCACGCCGGACTTGGTGGCGTGGCTCATGGCGCCGCCGAGCTCTTCGAGCGTCACGTCTTCCCCGGTGACGGTCTTCACGACATCGGGTCCCGTGATGAACATGTGCGAGGTGCCCTGCACCATGAAGATGAAGTCGGTCATCGCCGGCGAGTAGACGGCACCGCCCGCACAGGGACCGAGGATGACGCTGATCTGGGGGATCACACCCGACGCCGTCACGTTGCGGTGGAAGATGCCGCCGTAGGAGTGCAAGGAGACGACGCCTTCTTGGATGCGGGCACCGGCGCCGTCGTTGAGGCCGATCATCGGCACACCGGTGGAGGCGGCCAGGTCCATGACCTTATGGATCTTCTCGGCGAAGACCTCGCCCAGCGCGCCGCCGAAGACCGTGAAGTCCTGGCTGAAGAGGCACACCCGCCGGCCGTCAATGGTCCCGAACCCGGTGACGACGCCGTCGGTGTAGGGCCGGTTTTCGTCCAGGCCCATGCCGTGGGCCCGGTGCCGGGCGAGCATGTCGAGCTCTTGGAACGACCCCTCGTCGAGCAGGTACTCAATGCGCTCCCGGGCGGTCAGCTTGCCCTTGGCGTGCTGCCGCTCGACGGCCCGCTCGCTCCCGGCATGCAGTGCCTCGTTCTTGCGTTCTTCCAGTTCGGCCAGTCGTTCGGCCATGGAATGTTCCATGCGGGTGAGGCTAACGCCCTCTTGCGTCGGTCAGAAATTGCGACCGTCAGACGCCAGATTGGAAGCCGCGGCTCTCGCCACCATGGCTTTCGCCAGCGCGATGGACAACGCCTTTTCCCGTGGTCGGCCATCTTCGGCTGCAAGGCTCGGTCGCCATCGCCGAGCCGTCGTTGTTCGGGCTGCGCACGAGCTCACCCGCGTCGTTCACCGTCTTCTTGGCCGTGGTCCGAGGCTGCGTGCGCCACGCTCGGGCCGTCCCTCACCGCCACCAAGCTGGCCGTCCTCACGCTGTCCGGCGCCATGGCGGGAGTGGCGGGAGCCCTGTTCGGCGCCGCGTCGTCGATGGCGAGCGGCACCGACTTCCAGATGTTCGAGAGCCTGCTCATCGGGGCCGTCGTCGCCCTCGGCGGCGCCTCGGTGTGTTCGGGTGCCCTGGCCGGCGGCCTCGACCTGGGCTTCCTCCCCGGCACTGCGCAGGACGTCTTCATCGGTGCCGGGACCGTTGCGCCGGCCTTCTCCCCCGACGGGGTGCTGCCCCTCGGCTACGCCCAAGTCCGTCGGTGGTGGGACGGGCTGGGCGTCCGGCGCGACGCTGGTCGCCGCGACCCCGGCGGTCCTGCGGGGAGCCCGGGCCCGGCCCCGGGCGCCCCTGGCCCGGCCGGCGCAGGGGAGCGGCGCGGCGCCGGCGGGGACCTGGCCGGTCTGACCCCAGGGGGCGGCGGAGCGGCCCGTGACCAGGCCCTCGCGATTGTCGGAACCCCAGGCGACCGCTATCATGGAAGCCCTGCCATGTGCGGGCCACGGCCCGGCGCGCAATGCGCCACATGGAGTTCGAATTTCTTCGTCGAGAGGTAGCGCGTGCCCACAATCGCCCAGCTCGTCCGCAAAGGACGGCAGGCCAAGGTGACCAAGACCAAGACCCCCGCCCTGAAGGGCGCGCCCCAGAGGCGGGGCGTCTGCACGCGCGTCTACACCACGACCCCCAAGAAGCCGAACTCGGCGCTGCGCAAGGTCGCCCGTGTCCGCCTCTCCTCTGGCGTCGAGATCACGGCCTACATCCCCGGTGTCGGCCACAACCTCCAGGAGCACTCCATCGTCCTCGTCCGCGGCGGCCGGGTGAAGGACCTGCCCGGCGTGCGCTACAAGGTCGTGCGCGGGGCGCTCGACACCTCGGGCGTGCGCGAGCGCAGCCAGGCCCGCAGCCGCTACGGCGCGAAGAAGGAGTCCTAGGCATGCCCCGCAACGGACCCGCTACCCGACCGCGAGCTCGCCCCCGATCCGGTGTACCGCTCGGTGCTCGTCACCCAGTTCGTCAACAAGGTGCTCTCGCGCGGCAAGCGCACGCTCGCCGAGCACATCGTCTACACCGCCCTCGAGCAGGTGCAGGAGAAGTCAGGGGGCGACCCCGTGGCCGCGCTCAAGCGCGCCGTCGAGAACACCCGGCCCGAGGTCGAGGTGAAGTCGCGGCGTGTGGGAGGTGCCACCTACCAGGTGCCGGTCGAGGTGCGCCCGCGGCGGGCGACCACGCTCGCCATCCGCTGGCTGACCACCTACTCGCGCCAGCGCCGCGAAAAGACGATGGCCGAGCGCCTGGCCGGCGAGATCCTCGACGCCTCCAACAACATCGGAGCCTCGGTGAAGCGCCGCGAGGACATGCACAAGATGGCGGAGTCCAACCGCGCCTTCGCCCACTACCGCTGGTAGTGGAACCGACGACCCCGGCCCGCCGCCACACCCGCCCCTCCCACACCCGCCGCACCCAGACCCACATCCCCACCCACCCCACGACGCACGAGCACGACCATGGCTGACCCCACCCCCACACGCGACTTCCCGCTGGCCAAGACCCGCAACATCGGGATCATGGCCCACATCGACGCGGGCAAGACCACCACGACCGAGCGCATCCTCTATTACACCGGCCGCAACTACAAGATCGGCGAGGTGCACGAGGGTGCCGCCACCATGGACTGGATGGTCCAGGAGCAAGAGCGCGGCATCACGATCACCTCGGCCGCGACCACCTGTTCGTGGCGCGACAACTGGATCAACATCATCGACACCCCGGGCCACGTCGACTTCACCGTCGAGGTGGAGCGCTCCCTGCGCGTCCTCGACGGCGCGGTGGCGGTCTTCGACGCCGTCGCCGGCGTCGAGCCCCAGACCGAGACGGTCTGGCGCCAGGCCAACAAGTACAACGTCCCGCGCATCTGCTTCGTCAACAAGATGGACCGCATCGGCGCCGACTTCGAGCGCACGGTGCAAATGATCCGAGACCGCCTCGACGCGCTGCCGGCCGTCATTCAGCTGCCCATCGGCGCCGAGTCCGAGTTCAAGGGTGTCATCGACCTTCTCGAAGAGAAGGCCCTGGTCTGGTCGAGCGACATGGGCGAGGAGTGGGAGACCCTGGAGATCCCCGACGCCATGGCCCCCGAGGCCGAGGACGCCCGCCACCAGCTGATCGACGTCGTCTCCAACTTCGACGACACCATCATGGAGAAGTACCTGGCCGAGGAGCCCATCACGGCCGACGACCTGCGCCGCGCCCTGCGCACGGCCACCCTGGCCGCCGCCGTGGTGCCCGTGCTGTGCGGCTCGGCGTTCAAGAACAAGGGCGTGCAGCCCATGCTCGACGCCGTCATCGACTTCCTGCCCAGCCCGCTGGACCTGCCCCCCACCGAGGGGCACCGGCCGGGCCACCCCGAGGACCTCGAGGAGCGCAAGGCCGACGACGTCGAGCCCTTTTCCGCCCTCGCCTTCAAGATCATGACCGACCCCTTCGTCGGCAAGCTGACCTACATCCGGGTCTACTCGGGCACGCTGCAAAAGGGCGGCTCCATCACCAACACGACCAAGGACAAGAAGGAGCGGGTGGGGCGCATCCTCCAGATGCACGCCAACCACCGCGAGGACAAGGACGCCATCTTCGCCGGCGACATCATGGCCGTCGTGGGCCTGAAGAACACCACGACCGGTGACACCCTGTGCGAGCCCGGCCACCCGATCGTGCTCGAGGCCCTCGAGTTCCCCGAGCCGGTGATCCACGTCGCCGTCGAGCCCAAGACCAAGGCCGACCAGGACAAGCTGTCACGGGCCCTCTACTCGCTGAGCGAGGAGGACCCCACCTTCCGCGTGCGCTCCGACGAGGAGACGGGTCAGACCGTGATCTCGGGCATGGGCGAGTTGCACCTCGAGGTCCTCGTCGACCGCATGCTGCGCGAGTTCAGCGTCGACGCCAACGTGGGCAAGCCCCAGGTGGCGTACCGCGAGACGATCCGCAAGCCGGTGGAGAAGATCGAGGAGCGCTACGTCCGCCAGACCGGTGGCCGCGGCCAGTACGGCCACGTGGTCATCAGCGCCGAGCCCACCGGGCCCGGCGGGGGCTACGAGTTCATCGACAAGATCACCGGCGGTGTGATCCCCAAGGAGTACATCCCCTCGGTGGACGCCGGGATCCAAGAGGCGCTGACCGCAGGCGTGCTCGCCGGCTATCCGACCGTGGACATCCGGATCACCCTGACGTACGGGTCGTACCACGACGTCGACTCCTCGGAGATGGCGTTCAAGATCGCGGGTTCCATGGCGGTCAAGAAGGCGATCCGGGCGGCCAGCCCCGTGCTGCTGGAGCCGGTCATGGAAGTGACGGTGACGGTGCCCGACGATTTCCTGGGCGCGGTGACCGGCGACCTCTCCTCTCGCCGAGGGCGAATGGAAGGCATGGACCAGCAGGGGACCAGTCACGTGGTGCGAGCGCTTGTACCACTCGCCGATATGTTCGGCTACTCTACTGACCTGCGTTCGCGCACTCAGGGCCGCGCCACGTACACGATGCAGTTCCATTCGTACAACCAGGTCCCGGAGTCGATTTCCAAGGAGATCATCGCCCGGGCGCACGGGGAGTAGGGCTGCCGGCCGCTGGCCCGAAATGCAGCGCAGCACACCACGGCAGACACCAGAGTTTGCAAGAGTTCGCAGGAAAGAAATGAGCGTCGGGACCACGGAGGCCCCGACCTGGAGTAGGGAGTAGCGAGGCGATGGCCAAGCAGAAGTTCGAGCGCACCAAGCCGCACGTGAACGTCGGGACCATGGGTCACATCGACCATGGCAAGACGACGCTCACCGCGGCCATCACGCGGGTGCTGTCCGAGCGCAACCCCAACACCTCGTTCACCAAGTTCGACGACATCGACAAGGCGCCCGAGGAGAAGCAGCGCGGGATCACGATCACGATCGCCCATGTCGAGTACGAGACCGACAAGCGCCACTACGCGCACGTCGACATGCCGGGCCACGCCGACTACATCAAGAACATGATCACCGGTGCCGCCCAGATTGACGGCGCCATCTTGGTGGTCTCGGCCGCCGACGGCCCGATGCCCCAGACCCGTGAGCACGTCCTGCTCGCCCGCCAGGTCGGCGTCCCCTACATCGTGGTGGCCCTCAACAAGGCCGACATGGTCGACGACGAGGAGCTGCTCGAGCTGGTCGAGATGGAGGTGCGCGAGCTCCTCAGCGCGTATGGCTTCCCCGGCGAGGACGTGCCGGTGGTCCGGGTCAGCGCCCTGAAGGCCCTCGAGGGCGACCCCGAGTGGAGCGAGAAGATCGTCGAGCTCATGGACTCGGTCGACGACTACATCCCCGAGCCCCAGCGCGACGTCGACAAGCCGTTCCTGATGCCGGTCGAGGACGTCATGTCCATCACCGGCCGGGGCACGGTCGTGACCGGCAAGGTGGAGCAGGGCATCATCAAGGTCGGCGGCGAAGTCGAGATCGTCGGCCTGCGCGACACGCAGAAGACCACGGTGACCGGCGTCGAGATGTTCCGCAAGCTCCTCGACGAGGGCCAGGCCGGCGACAACATCGGCGCCTTGCTGCGCGGCACCAAGAAGGAAGAGGTCGAGCGCGGCCAGGTGCTGTGCAAGCCCGGCTCCATCACCCCGCACACCCAGTTCACCGCCGAGGTCTACGTGCTGAGCAAGGAGGAGGGCGGCCGCCACAAGCCGTTCTTCACCAACTACCGGCCGCAGTTCTACTTCCGGACCACCGACGTGACGGGCACCATCACGCTGCCCGAGGGCACCGAGATGGTCATGCCGAGCGACAACACCAAGATGACGGTCGAGCTGGGCAAGCCCATCGCCATGGACAAGGGCCTCCGCTTCGCCATCCGAGAGGGCGGCCGCACGGTCGCCTCGGGCGTCGTCGACGAGATCCTCAAGTAGTCCCGGGCACCCGGCGACACCACACGAGCGAGAGCAGGCAACGAGACCATGGCCGACGGCCCGAAGCAGAAGATCCGCATCAGGCTGAAGGCCTACGACCACGAGATCCTCGACGAGTCGACGAAGAAGATCGTCCAGACGGTCCAGCGCACGCAGGCCAAGGTGCTCGGCCCGGTCCCGCTGCCGACCGACAAGCACCGCTACACGGTGATCCGCTCGCCCCACAAGTACAAGGACTCGCGCGAGCACTTCGAGATGCGGGTCCACAAGCGCCTGGTCGACATCGTCGAGCACACGCCCAAGACGGTCGACTCCCTCCAGCGGCTCGACCTGCCGGCGGGCGTCGACATCGAGATCAAGATCCAGACCGCCTGACGGCGGGCTGCCCCGACTCCCCGCCGGACGCCTGGCAGGGGGGCCGGACCATGGTGTAACCTCGCGGGCCGCCGAATTCAGCAGTTCAGAGGCAAAAAGCTGCGGCACTGCGGTGCTGCGACCAACAGCAGACGTGCGTGATCGCCGGCCCGGCCGGAACCTCACGCCGAACCATTCGAGCGCTCCGCTCGGGATTCCCGGGCGGAGCGTTGGCGTGCGTACGGGACACCGCACGTGCAGGACACAAGGAAGAGGACACGTGGCAAGCAAGGCCATTGTCGGCGAAAAGGTCGGCATGACCCAGGTCTGGGACGACCAGAACCGCGCCGGTACCGGTGACGGTGCTGAAGGTCGCGCCCGTGCGCGTTGTCCAGGTCAAGACGCCCGAGACCGACGGCTACGCCGCGCTGCAGGTGACGTGGGGCTTCCGGCGCAACTCGACGCTGTCCAAGCCTGAAATCGGGCACTACGCCAAGGCGGGCGTGAACCCTGGCCGCAAGCTCGTCGAACTGCGTCTCGACGACGTGGCCGACTACGCGGTCGGACAGGAGCTCGCCGCCGACATCTGGGCGGCCGGCGAGCGCGTCGATGCCATCGCGGTGTCCAAGGGCAAGGGCTTCGCCGGCGGCATGAAACGCCACAACTTCAGCGGCCAGGGTGCGTCGCACGGCAACCACCGCAGCCACCGCGTGCCCGGGGCCATCGGCGCCTGCGCCACCCCGTCGCGCGTCTTCAAGGGCACCCGGATGGCGGGCCAGATGGGCGGCACGCAGGTGACGGCGCTGAACCTCGAAGTCGTCTCCGCCGATCCCGAGCGCGAGCTGGTGCTGGTCAAGGGCGCCGTGCCCGGCGCCCGGGGCAGCGTGGTCGTGCTGCGCGACTCGGTCAAGACCCCGAGCAAGGCCGGGAGGTCGCGATGACGACGACCGCGACCCCGGGCACCCGCGCCGGCACCGTCCTGCGCCACACCATGAAGAAGGAGCGGCCGGCCCTCGTCGCCCGCACCGCCCCGCGGCGCAACGTGGCCGGGCACGACCTCGGCACGGTCGATCTGGAGCCGACGGTCTTCGGCCTCACGCCCAACCGGGCGGTGCTGCACCAGGTGGTGACCGCCCAGCTGGCCGGGATCCGGGCCGGTACCCAGTCGACGCGGACCCGCGCCGAGGTGCGAGGGGGTGGCGCCAAGCCCTTCCGCCAGAAGGGAACGGGCCGGGCCCGCCAGGGCTCGAGCCGCTCGCCGTCCATGAGCGGCGGTGGGGTGGCGCTCGGACCCAAGCCGCGCAGTTACGCCCAGCAGACCCCCAAGAAAATGGTGCGCCTGGCGCTGCTGTCCGCCCTGAGTGACCGTGCCGAGATCGGCCGCATCGTCGTGGTCGACGACTGGCAGATCACGGCGCCCCGCACCAAGGATGCCGCCGCCATGGTGCACAAGCTCAAGCTGGGCACCGACTCGGTGCTCATCGTGGTGGCCCAGGACGAGATCGACCTGGCGCTCTCGGTCCGCAACCTGCCCCGGGTCCGCACGACCACGTTCGCCGAGCTCGCGGCGCACGACGTGCTGCGCGCCGACTGGCTCGCTCTTCTCGGACCGCACCGTGCCGACGTCCGCGGGCGACTTCTCCGGCACCCACGTGATGGAACTCGCTGCCGCCCCCGCCGCTCCTCGGGCCGGTGCGAGCGCGGAGGGTGCGGACGCCGACGACGCCGACGAGGCCGAGGCCGAAGCCGAGGCCGAGGCCGAGAGCGAGGACACCGCCCCGGCCACCACGGCGGCGAAGACCACCAAGACGGCCAAGGCGGCCAAGGCCACGAAGGCGACGAAGTCCGCCTCGAAGTCCGACGCGACAGAGGCGACACCGGCCACCAAGGCGGCGAAGTCGACGAAGGCGGCGACGACCAAGGCGGCCAAGGCCACGAAGGCCACGAAGGCCACCAAGCCCGCGGCCTCCACCGAGGCCGACAACGACGAGGGCGCCAGCGAGGAGACCGACGATGCGTGACGCCATGTCCGTGCTGATCCGACCGGTGGTCTCCGAGAAGAGCTACGCGCTCGATGGACCAGAGCGTCTACGTCTTCATCGTCGACCCCAAGGCGACCAAGATCGACGTTCGCCACGCCGTCGAGCAGGCCTTCGGCGTGCGGGTGGCCAAGGTCAACACGCTGAACCGCAAGGGGAAGGCGACGCGCAACCGCCGTACCAACGTCCGCGGCAAGCGGCCGGACACCAAGCGCGCCATCGTCACGCTGCACCCCGACGACTCCATCGACCTCTTCGAGCGCTGATCAGGGAATCGCATGCCACTTCGCTCTCGCAAGCCCACCAGTCCCGGACGGCGGTTCCAGACCGTCTCGGACTTCTCCGAGATCACCCGGAGCCACCCCGAGAAGTCGCTCCTCGCGCCCAACCCCCAGAGCGGCGGGCGCAACAACCACGGGCGCAAGACGTCGCGCCACCGCGGTGGCGGCCACAAGCAGCAGTACCGGATCATCGACTTCCGCCGGAACAAGGACGGGATCCCGGCCAAGGTCGCGTCCATCGAGTACGACCCGAACCGCAACGCACGCATCGCGCTCTTGCACTACGCGGACGGGGAGAAGCGCTACATCCTGGCTCCGGCCGGCGTGAAGGTCGGCGACAAGCTCCAGAGCGGCCAGGGCGCGGACATCCGACCGGGCAACGCGCTGCCGCTGCGCTACATCCCGGTCGGCTCGACCATCCACAACGTCGAGTTGCGCCCGAACGGCGGCGGGAAGATGGCCCGTGGCGCCGGCATGAGCGTGCAGCTGGTCGCCAAGGAGGGGGTCTTCGCCACGCTGCGGCTGCCCTCGACCGAGATGCGCCGTGTCTCCATCGACTGCCGCGGCACCCTCGGGGTGGTCGGCAACGCCGAGGCGGAACTGATCAAGGTGGGCAAGGCCGGGCGCAACCGCTGGAAGGGAAAGCGCCCCCAGACCCGCGGTGTCGCCATGAACCCCGTCGACCACCCGCTCGGTGGCGGCGAGGGCAAGTCGTCGGGTGGCCGCCACCCGGTCTCGCCGTGGGGCAAGCCCGAGGGGCGCACCCGGTCTCGCAACAAGAAGTCGAATTCGATGATCGTCCGCCGGCGCCGCACCCGCGGCGCGTGGCGTTGAGGCGGAGGGTGAGGAACAATGCCGCGTAGCCTGAAGAAGGGACCCTTCGTCGACGGCCACCTGCTGAAGAAGGTGGACGTGTTGAACTCGAGCGGGGACAAGAGGGTCATCAAGACCTGGTCCCGCCGCTCCACCATCATCCCCGACATGGTCGGCCACACCATCGCCGTCCACGACGGCCGCCGCCATGTCCCGGTCTACGTGACCGAGTCGATGGTGGGCCACAAGCTCGGCGAGTTCGCCCCGACCCGGACCTTCCGCTACCACGCCGGCCAGGAGCGAGGAGCGCGGCGATGACCGCCACCAAGACCAACGAGCGCCCGGGGACGCGCGCCGTGCACCGCTACTGCGGCATGTCGGCGTCCAAGGCGCGCCAGGTGCTCGACCTGATCCGCGGCGAGGACGTCCAGCGCGCCGCCGAGATCCTCACCGGCACCGAACGCGAGGCGGCCGAGGTCATCGGCAAGGTCCTGAGCTCGGCCGTGGCCAACGCCGTGCACAACGACCAGCAGAGCCCCGACGACCTCTACGTCTCGGCCTGCTTCGCTGACGAGGGTGCCACCGCAAAGCGCTGGCGCCCCCGGGCGCGGGGCCGGGCCACGCGGATCCGCAAGCGGACCTGCCACATCACCATCATCGTGAGCCGCCTCCCGGCCGAGCAGCTCGAGTTGCGCCGCCACCGCATGGAGGCCGTCAGTGCCAACCGGTCCCGCCGGGTGGACGCCTCGCGCCGGCGCGCCGACCTCTCGGGCCGCTTGTCGCGCCGCCGGGCCGCCCACGCGCAGGCAGACGCCGAGAAGGCGGCGGCGGAGGCCGAGGCCGCGGAGGCCGATGAGGACACGCCCACCGACGGCGCAGGCGCCGAGGCCGAGGTGACGGAGGCTGCAGTGGTCGACGCCCGGGCGGACGGCGCCGCCGATGAGGACGAAGACGAGGTGGAGGGCGAGGTCACCGATGAGGTCACCGATGCCGAGCAGGACGCGGACGCGGACGACAAGAGCGAGGACGAGTAAATGGGCCAGAAGGTAAACCCCTACGGGTTCCGGCTCGGGATCACGACGGATTGGAAGTCGCGCTGGTTCGAGGAGCGCCATTACAAGGACTTCGTGGTCGAGGACTGGAAGATCCGTGACTATCTGATGCGCCAGCTCGAGGCCGCGGCCGTCAGTCGCATCGAGGTGGAGCGCACACGGGATCGCCTGCGTGTCGACATCCACACCGCCCGGCCCGGCATCGTCATCGGCCGCCGCGGTGCGGAAGCCGACCGGCTGAAGAAGAAGCTCGAGGAGATCACCGGGCTCCAGAACCGGATCCAGCTCAACATCCAAGAGATCAAGCAGCCCGAGCTCGACGCCGCACTCATCGCCCAGGGCATTTGTGACCAGTTGGTGCGCCGGGTCGCCTTCCGCCGCGCCATGAAGCGGGCCATCCAGACGGTGCAAAAGGCCGGCGCCCAGGGCATCAAGGTGCAGTGCTCGGGCCGGCTCGGGGGTTCGGAGATGTCGCGGAAGGAGCAGTACCGCGAGGGACGTGTGCCCCTGCACACGTTGCGAGCCGACATCGACTACGGCTTCCGCGAGGCCCGCACCACCTCGGGCCGGGTCGGCGTGAAGGTGTGGATCTACAAGGGCGACATCCTTCCCTACAAGGTCTCCATTGAGGACAAGATCACCCGCGAGGCCGCCATGGCCGTCGGCGAGACGTCGGGCCAGAGCGGCCCGCGCCGGCTCATCACCGCGGGCGGCGGACGCCGGCGGGCCGAGGTGATCGCCGCCGACGACAACGGGACGACGTGGACATCGCGGAGGACGGGGACATTACGGAAATTGCCGGTGCGGCGGACATCACGGAGGCTGCGGACCTCGCGCCGATGCGCTCGATGCGGAGGGTGCCGTCGAGGCGGACGCGGACGTGGCCGACAGTGTGGAGACGGACGGCGCCGTTGCCGCAGTTGTAACGGATGGCGCGGTTGCCCCGGCGGCCGACGGCAGTGCCGAGACCGAGGAGGAGACCGACCAGCCCGTGGCCGACCTGCTCGCGCCGCCGGCGGAGCCCGACGACCTCGAGCGTCAGCTGAGCCGGGACGAGGAGATGGAGCGCCAGAACCGTCAGCAGCACCACGAGGCGCCGCACTTCCGCAAGGACTCGGACTGACATGTTGATGCCCAAGAAGGTCAAACACCGCAAGACCCAGCGCGGGCGCCTCAGGGGGCGGCCAAGGGCGGCAACTTGGTGACGTTCGGCGACTTCGGGATCCAGGCGATTGAGCCGGGCTGGCTCACGGCCCGCCAGATCGAGGCCGCCCGTATCGCCATGACCCGCCACGTCAAGCGTGGCGGCAAGGTGTGGATCCGAGTCTTCCCCGACAAGCCCGTCACCCAGAAGCCGGCCGAGACCCGCATGGGCTCGGGCAAGGGAAACCCTGAGCTGTGGGTCGCGGTCGTGCACCCCGGCCGCGTCCTCTTCGAGCTCGCCGGCGTCGACGAGCCACTCGCCCGCGCCGCCATGGAGCGCGCCATACAGAAGCTGCCGTTCAAGGCCCGCTTCGTCGTGCGACCGGGGACCCACGGTCATGCCGAGGTGGCGATCTGATGCCGACCGCGCACGACCTCGCCATGCTCGACGGCGACGAGCTCGCCTCCCGTTTGGGCGAGTCGCGCCGCGAGCTGTTCAACCTGCGGTTCCAGCTGGCCACCGGGCAGCTGGACAACCCCGCCCGCGTCGGCCAGGTCCGCCGCGAGGTGGCCCGCATGCTGACGGTGCTGCGCTCCCGCGAGATCCTCGAGGCCGAGGGTGTCTACGTCGCCCCGACTGTGGCCGAGCACGAGGCGGCCCGAGCGAAGCTGGCCGCAGAGGACTCCGAGCGCGAGGAGAAGGCAGCGGCCCGGGCCAAGGCGGCCGAGGCGGCAGCCGAGGGCGAGGAACTGAATCTGCACGAGCACGACCTCGATGACGAGCTGGACGACGAGGAAGAGGATGAGGCCTGATGGCCGAGGACCCAGAGAACAAAGACGCAGAGAACGAGGACGAGGCCGTCGAGCAGGCCAAGGCCGCGGCCGCCGACGCCGAGCAGGCGCTCGAAGCCGTCGAGGCTGAGGCTGCCGCAGAGCTGCCGGCCACCGACGAGGAGGCCGCGGTGCCCGTCACCGCACAGGCGGCGACCCCAACACCGGCGGCACCCGAGGCGACGGCCGAGGCGGGGCCGCGCCCGAACCGCCGCAAGGTGCGCGAGGGCGTCGTGGTGTCTGACGCCATGTCCGCCACCGTCGTCGTGGCCGTGGTCGAGCGGGTGCGCCACCCCCGGTACGGCAAGACCGTGCAGCGCACCAAGAAGCTCTACGTGCACGACGCCGACGACACCGCCAAGGTGGGTGACCGCGTCCGGGTGCAAGAGACCCGACCGCTCTCCAAGCTCAAGCGCTGGCGCCTGACCGAAGTCGTGGAGCGGGCCCGATGATTCAGCAGGAATCCCGGCTCCGGGTGGCCGACAACTCCGGCGCGCGCGAGGTGTTGTGCATCCGCGTCCTGGGCGGCTCGCGCCGGCGCTACGCCAGCATCGGCGATGTGTTCGTGGCCACGGTCAAGGACGCCATCCCGGGTGCGGCCGTGAAGAAGGGCGACGTCGTCAAATGCGTGGTCGTGCGCACCAAGAAAGAGAAGCGCCGGCCTGACGGCAGCTACATCCGCTTCGACGAGAACGCGGCCGTGCTCATAAACGACCAGCAGCAGCCGCGCGGGACGCGCATCTTCGGGCCCGTGGGCCGCGAGCTGCGCGACAAGCGCTTCATGCGCATCGTGTCGCTGGCCCCGGAGGTGCTCTAGCCATGAAGATCCACAAGGGAGACACCGTCGTCGTCCTGCAGGGCAAGGACAAGGGCAAGAAGGCCGAGGTCGTCCGTGCCGACCCCGGGCACGAGCGCGTCATCCTCGAAGGTGTCAACGTGGCCAAGCGCCACGCCAAGCCGACCCGCGCCACCCAGCAAGGCGGGGTGATCGACAAGTTCATGCCCGTCCACGTCTCGACCGTGGCGCTGGTCTGCAAGAGCTGCGACAAGCCGACGCGCGCCGGCTACCGAATCGAGGAGAACGGCGAGAAGGTCCGCGTCTGCAAGAAGTGCGGGGGCGAGCTGTGAGCACGACGAGCGCGCCGGCGCGACCCCGGCTGAAGGAGCGTTACCTCACCGAGGTGCGGGACCGGCTGAAGAACGAGCTGGGTCTCGGCAACGTGATGGAGGTGCCGCGCCTGGAGAAGATCGTGATCAACATGGGCGTGGGTCGCGCCACCCAGCAGGCGTCGCTCATTGAGGGCGCCCAGCGTGACCTCGAGCTGATCACCGGCCAGAAGCCGATCGTGACGCGGGCCAAGAAGTCCATCGCCGGCTTCAAGCTGCGCGAGGGGCAGAGCATCGGGGTCAAAGCAACCATGCGCGGCGACCGGGCATGGGAGTTCTTCGACCGGTTGCTCAGCTTGGCCATCCCCCGTATCCGCGACTTCCGGGGCCTTTCGCCCCGGTCGTTCGACGGGCACGGCAACTACACGTTCGGCGTCACCGAGCAGCTGATCTTTCCCGAGATCGACTACGACAAGATCGACACGACCCGCGGCATGGACATCACCATTGTCACGACCGCACGCACCAACGACGAAGGACGGGCGTTCCTCGCAGCGTTCGGCTTTCCGTTCCGACAGGAGATCCGGTAACACCATGGCGAAAAAGGCTTTGATCGAGAAGCAGCAGCGCACTCCCAAGTTCAAGGTGCGGGGCTACACCCGCTGCCAGCGTTGTGGGAGGCCGAAGGCGGTCTATCGCAAGTTCGGGTTGTGCCGCATCTGCCTGCGGGTCATGGTGCATGCGGGCGAGGTGCCCGGCGTCACGAAGGCGAGTTGGTAGGCCCTCATGACGATGACCGACCCCATCGCGGACATGCTGACCCGCATCCGCAACGCCAACTCGGCGATGTTCGACACCGTGCGCATGCCCGGCTCGAAGCTCAAGGTGTCACTCGCCGAGATCCTCGAGCGCGAGGGCTTCATCGCGGGTTACAAGATCGAGCCCAACATCGGCAAGCCCGGAACGACGCTCGAGATCACCATGAAGTATTCCGGTGACCGCACCCGCACCATCGCAGGGATTAAGCGTGTGTCCAAGCCCGGCCTGCGCATTTACGCCCGGGCCGACGGCATGCCGCGCGTCCTCGGCGGCATGGGCGTGGCGGTGGTCTCCACCAGCCAGGGGCTCCTGACCGACAGAGAGGCGCGGCGCAAGCACTTGGGCGGGGAGGTGCTCTGCCATGTCTGGTAGCACCACGTCCGGTTGCACGATGTCCGGGGCCCTGGTCCGCGCCAACCCGACCCGAGGGGAGGCCTGATGTCGCGCGTCGGACGTGCCCCCATCGCCGTCCCCTCCAACGTCACCGTGACCCTGAGCGGGGCGTCGGTCAACGTGAAGGGGCCCCAGGGCGCTCTCGAGCGCGAGCTCCCCGAAGGCATCTCCATCGCCCAGGAGGGTGACACGCTCGTAGTCAGCCGCCCCGACGACGAGCGGCGCCACCGCGCGCTGCACGGCCTGTCGCGCTCGCTCGTCGCCAACATGGTGTCGGGCGTCACCGACGGCTTCACCAAGGAGCTCGAGATCGTCGGCGTCGGCTACCGCGCCACGGCCCGGGGTCCCGACGCGCTCGAGCTGGCGCTGGGCTTCTCACATCCGGTCCTGGTCGATGCGCCCGACGGCATCACCTTCGAGGTGCCGGTGCCGACCCGGATCATCGTCAAGGGCATCGACAAGGAGAAGGTCGGCCAGGTGGCGGCCGACATCCGTAAATTGCGGAAGCCCGAGCCCTACAAGGGCAAGGGCGTGCGCTACGCCAACGAGCGCGTGCTGCGCAAAGCAGGAAAGGCGGCGAAGTAATGGCCCGCACGAGCGACCGCACGCGGCTGCGCCTCCGGCGTCACGGCCGCGTCCGCGTGACCGTCAGCGGCACGGCGGAACGCCCCCGCCTGGCCGTACACCGGTCCAACCGCCACATCTCGGCCCAGCTCATCGACGACACCAGCAGCCGCACCCTGGCTGCAGCCTCGTCGGTCGAGCCGGATCTGCGCGCGTCTTTGGGCAAGGGCGGTGGCAGTAACGTGTCGGGCGCTGAATCGGTCGGTCGCCTTCTGGGAACCAGGGCCAAGGCGGCCGGGATCACCACAGTGGTCTTCGACCGTGGGGGCTTCGTGTACCACGGGCGTGTCGCCCACCTGGCTGACGCGGCACGGGCCGAGGGACTGGAGTTCTAAATCATGGTCGACACGCAATACGAAGAGCGCACCATCAAGGTGAACCGCGTCGCCAAGGTCGTGAAGGGTGGCCGGCGCTTCTCCTTCGCCGCCCTCATGGTCGTCGGCGACGGCAACGGCAAGGTCGGCCTCGGCTACGGCAAGGCCAAGGAGGCCGGGCTGGCGGTGCAGAAGGGGATCGAAGAGGCGCGCAAGAACCTCTTCGAGGTGCCCCTGGCCGGGAGCACCATCGTGCACCCCATCATCGGCGAGAGCGGCGCCGGCCGCGTCCTGCTCAAGCCGGCAGCTCCGGGCACCGGCGTCATCGCCGGTGGCGCGGCGCGCCACATCCTCGAGATGGCGGGCATTCGCGACATCCTGGCCAAGTCCCTCGGCTCGTCGAACGGGATCAACGTGGCGCACGCCACCATCGCCGGGCTCAAGCAGCTGCGCCGGCCCGACGACGTCGCCGCGCTGCGTGGCAAGGCGGCGGACGAGGTCACACCCGGTGGCGTGCTGCGCGCCTACCGCGAGCGCAAGCGCGAGACCGACCTGTACGCGGCGGAGGGGCGCTGAGCATGGCGCCTCGAACCAGCACCAAGAACGACGGGGGAGGCCCGGCTGCACGTCACCCAGACGCGCTCGGCATCGGGACCAAGCCCAAGCACCGCGGCACGCTGCGGGCCCTCGGCCTGCGCGGCATCGGCCAGTCCAACGACTTGCCGGACCGCCCCGAAATCCGGGGCATGCTGGCCCGGGTGCCGCACCTGGTCAGCGTCGAGGAGGTGTCCGAGTGAAGCTCCACGACCTGGCGCCGCCCAGGGGCTCGACGACGGCCAAGCGCCGGGTCGGCCGCGGCACCGGCGGCAAGGGCCACAAGACGGCCGGCCGCGGGATGAAGGGCCAGAAGGCGCGCAGCACCGTCCCGGCCGGCTTCGAGGGTGGCCAGCTCCCGCTCATGCAGCGGATCCCCAAGCTCAAGGGGTTCAAAAACCCGTTCCGGGTGGAATACACCCCGGTCAACCTGGCCGCGCTCGACGCGATGGGGGCTGACGAGATCACCGTGCAGACCCTGGTCGAGGGCGGGCTGGTCCGGCCCAAGGGGCTGGTCAAGGTGCTGGGCCAGGGCTCCATCTCCCGGCCCGTGAAGGTCTCGGCCCACGCGTTCTCCAAGTCGGCCGAGGCGGCCATCACCGCCGCCGGGGGTAGCGTCGAGAGGGTGCCCCTTCCGTTCGCCCACGGGCGTCCGCCCGCCTCCGGCAACGCCCTGATGAACCGGTGACAACGACTGGCACGCACTGAGAGGTAGGGCAATGCTCTCCCGGCTCGCCAACATCTTCAGGGTTCCCGACCTTCGCAACAAGGTCGTCTTCACGCTTGCCATCATCGCCCTGTACCAGATCGGGGCCAACATCCCGGTGCCCGGCGTCAACTGGTCGCGCCTGCAGAACCTGGAGAGCTCGGCCTCGTCGTCGGGCGTGCTCGGATTCCTCAACCTCTTCAGCGGCGGCGCCCTCGTCCGCCTGGCCGTGTTCGGGCTGGGCGTCATGCCCTACATCACGAGCTCCATCATCATTCAGCTGCTCTCGACGGTGATCCCCAAGCTCGAGGAGTGGCGCGACCAGGGCGCGGTCGGCCAGAAGAAGATCACGCAGACGACCCGCTACCTGACCGTCGCGCTGGCCGTCATGCAGTCGTCGGGCCTGGTCTACGCCTTCCATGGCCACGACTCGGCCCTGCTCGGCACGAACATCGACCTCATCCCGACGTTCAACTGGCCGCTCGCCCTCTTCATGGTCCTGATCCTCACGGCGGGGACCGCCATGGTGATGTGGCTGGCCGAGCTGATCACCCAGCGCGGCATCGGCCAGGGCATGTCGATCCTGATCTTCGCCAACGTGGTGGCCGCGATCCCTACTGGGTTCAAGGCCATTTACGAGGAGGGTGGCAAGGCGAAGTTCGGGATCATCATTTTGGTCTCGCTGATATTGCTTGTGTTCATCGTCTTCATGGACCAGGGCCAGCGGCGCATCCCCGTGACCTTCGCGCGCCGCGTCGTGGGCAGACGCATGTACGGGGGGAGTTCGACCTACATCCCCCTCAAGGTCAACCAGTCCGGCGTGATCCCGATCATCTTCGCCAGTTCGGTGCTCTACATCCCGGTCCTGCTCTCCAACGTCGTTCCGTGGAACTGGTTCCAGAACTTCGTCCGCAACAGCCTGACCCCGACCAGCTTCTTTTACATCGCGGCCTACTTCCTTCTGATCGTGATGTTCACGTTCTTCTACGTCTACGTCGCCTTCGACCCGCACCAGCAGGCGGATCTCATCCGCAAGCAGGGCGGCTTCGTCCCGGGCATCCGACCCGGGCCGCCCACCGAGCGGTATTTCGCGCACATCTTGAGCCGGATCACGGTCGTGGGCGCCATCTTCTTGGGCTCGGTGGCCGTCGTGCCCTCGCTGCTGATGGCGCTCTGGCACCTGAACCGCTTCCCCTTCTACGGGACCACCCTGTTGATCTCGGTCGGCGTCGCCCTCGAGACGATGCGCCAGATCGACAGCCAGCTGATGATGCGCAACTACGAGGGCTTCCTCAAGTAGCGGCCTGTGATTCCCGGGGTCAGGCTCGTGGTCCTCGGCAAACAGGGGGCCGGCAAGGGGACGCAGTGCGTGCGACTCTCCCATCACTACGTGGTGCCGCATGTCTCGACAGGCGACATGCTGCGCAGCGAGGTCAAGTCGCGCACCGAAATCGGCCAGCGGGCCCATGCCCTCATGGATTCGGGGGAGCTCATCCCCGACGAGCTGGTCATGGAGATGGTGGGGGGCCGGCTCTCGGAGCGTGACACGACCGGGCGCGGCTTCGTCCTCGACGGCTGCCCGCGCACGACCGGCCAGGCCGAGTCGCTCGAGGAGATCGTCGAGCCCTTCGGCCTCGACATGGTCATCGACCTGCAGGTGTCGACCAACCTGGTCATGAAGCGCCTGGCCTCGCGGCGCGTCTGCGTGGACTGCGGCGCCAACTACTCGACCGCGGCCCCGCCGCTGGTCAACTGGACCTGTGACGTCTGCGGCGGTGAGGTGGTCCAGCGCGAGGACGACACCGAGGAGGCGATCGAGCGCCGGCTCAACCTCTACGAGGAGGAGACGGCGCCGCTGCTCGACTGGTACAAGCAGCGCGACCTGTTGGTCGAGATCAACGGCACCGGCAATCCCGACGCGGTGACCCGGCGCGTCGTGGGAGCCATCGACGCGCTGCGCCACAAGCTCAAGTGAGGCGCAACGAGGACGAGCTGGCCAAGATGCGCCGCGCCGGCAAGGTCGTGGCCGAAATGCACGAGGCCACCCGAGCCGCCGCCAAGCCGGGCGTGACCACCGCCGAGCTCGACACGGTGGCCCGTGAGGTCCTGGACCGCCGGGGAGCCACCTCGAACTTCCTCGGCTACCACGGCTTCCCCGCCGTCATCTGCACGTCGCCCAACTCCATGATCGTGCACGGGATCCCCGGCGGCTACGTCCTCGAGGAGGGAGACATCCTCTCCATCGACTGCGGGGCGATCATTGAGGGCTACCACGGCGACGCCGCCTTCACCATGGGCGTCGGGACCATCACGAAGGAGGCCCAGAAGCTGCTCGAGGTGACCGAGCGCAGCCTGTGGGCGGGGATCGAGCAGCTGCGCCAGGGCACCTCGCTCCACGAGGTGGGCGTGCCGTCCAGCAGGTGGCCGAGGCGGCGGGCTTCTCGGTCGTGCGGGAGTACGTCGGCCACGCCATCGGCACGGCCATGCACGAACAGCCCCAGGTCCCGAACTACTGGCCCGGGACCAAGGGCCCGACCATCAAGACGGGCAACGTGTTCGCCATTGAGCCCATGGTCAACGTCGGGTCCCCCGAGACCGTCCTGCTCGAGGACAACTGGAGCGTGGTGACCGCTGACGGGAGCCTGTCGGCCCACTTCGAGCACACCATCGCCGTCACCGGGGACGGGCCCGAGGTCCTGACCCTGCCCTCAGTGACCCGTTGACCTGAGTCGAGCGAACTCGCCCGGCCGCGGGCACGGAACGTAGGCTCACCGGCGCAGGGTGACCTTCTTGGCGCGCTTCGACGCGCGGAGCCCGGCATTTCCCTGGTGGTGGGTGATTCGGAAGGGACCGTGACCGTGCTCGAGACAGCAGAGGAGAGGTCACTCGAGCCGCTCGTCCTGCACGTGATCCCGAGCCCCGACGCCCGCGGGGGCCAACGAGAGGCCAGGGCCCTGGCCGACTGGCTCGACGAGCCCGGCGTCCGCCGCCACCGGGTCCTCTCGCTGGTGGGAGGCCCCGGAGGGGGCGAGGGCCAGGTGGCGGTGGACTACGTCCTCGACGCGGGCGGCCGGGGCGCTCCGAGCACCACCGTGGGCTTCGATCCGCGGCCTGGTGCTGCGCCTGCGGCGCACCCTGGCCCGCCTGAACCCGGTTCTGCTGGTGGCCCACGGCGGCGAGCCGCTCAAGTTCCTCGTCGCCGCGCGGTTCCGACGCCGCCCCGTGGCGTACTACGCCATCGGGACCCTCGCTCCGAAGGGCCACCGCCCGCTGCGGCGCACGATGTGGCGGTATCTGGCCCGCCGCCCCGACCTGGTGGTGGCCGAGGGGACCGAGGTGTTCGACGAGTGCCGCACGGTTCTGGGCGTGGCCGAGGCCCGCCTCGTGTTCGTGCCCAACGGCCGCGATCCCGACGAGTTCCGCCCCGATCCCGACGCGGCGCCCCGGCCCGAACCGGTGCTGACGTTCGTCGGTGCCCTCAACGCCCAGAAGCGCCCCGACCGCTTCGTCGAGGTCGTCGCCGCCCTGCGGGGCCGCGGGCTCGGGCTGCGGGCCCAGGCCGTCGGGGACGGCCCGCTGCGCGCCGAGCCTCGAGCCGTCGGCTGCTGCCGCGGGCGTCGAGCTGCTCGGGGCCCGCGGGGACGTGGCCGAGATACTCCGCCGCACCGACGTCATGGTGTTCCCCAGCCTGCCCCGAGGGGAGGGGATGCCCGGCGTCCTCATTGAGGCCGGGCTGAGCGGCGTGCCGGTGGTGGCCACGGCCGCCCCGGGGTGTCGACCATCGTGGCCGACGGCGAGACCGGCGTGGTCGTGGCCGTCGACGACCTGCGTGCCATGGTGGACGCGGCCGCCGGCCTGATCGCCGACCCGGTCCGCCGCCAGACGATGGGCGAGGCGGCGCGGCGGCGCTGTGTCGAGCGCTTCAGCATGCAGACCGTGGCCAACGGCTGGCGCACGGCGCTCCTGCCGCTGCTGGCCGGCCGCTGACGCTCACCCGGCGTCGCGGCCCCGGGCGATCTCGGTGGTGGCCCGGGCCGTTGCGTTCTCGGTCCACCGGGTGCACTTCGGCCTCTCCGTCACCTTCGTCACCGTGCTCTTCGTGGTCCTGACCGCGTTCGACGGCGTGCCCGAGAGCCACGCCGTCGTCGAGCGCCTGGCCTTCAACGTCCTCGGTGCCGCCATCGCCGTGGCGACCCTTAGACTGTGGCCGACGCCGGGAGTCGTGCCCGAGCCTGAGCTGGAGTCGTAGGCCTGAGCGTCGAGACCGCCGGGATGGCACCGTCGTGACCAGGGCGGCGGCCTCGCCGGTTCCCCCAGGGCCCGTTCCGGAGGGCGGATGGGGTCGCCACCAGGGCCAAAAGAGCCTCGGGGTGGAATTTTCCCCAGGATGCGGTAAACTTTTGGGCTGCTCCGAGCACCGGTTCGCCCCTTTGGGTCGAGCTGCCCGGAAGTCACGTCCGAATCCCGCCCGGTCCGGCCTCGCGCTCCCGGTGCGTTCGGACCCGAGAACGAGAACGAATCAGGAGAGAGTCACCTGCCCAAGCCCAAGGAAGATGCCATCGTGCTCGAAGGCACGGTGGTCGAGCCGCTGCCAAACGCCATGTTCCGCGTCGAGTTGGAGAACGGACACAAGGTGCTGGCGCACAGCTCGGGGAAGATGCGGATGCACCGCATCAGGATTCTTCCGGGGGACAAGGTCCAGGTGGAGCTCACTCCGTACGACCTCACCCGGGGTCGTATCACCTATCGGTACAAGTAGGACGGGGAGTTCAGATGAAGGTTCGGCCGAGCGTGAAGCCGATCTGCGAGAAGTGCAAGGTCATCCGGCGCCGCGGCGTCGTGCGGGTGATCTGTGACAACCCGCGCCACAAGCAGCGGCAGGGCTAGGGAGAGGACGAGACATGGCCCGTATTTCCGGGGTTGACATCCCGCGCGAGAAGCGCCTCGAGATCGCGCTGACGTACATCTATGGCATCGGCCCGACGCTCTCGAAGCAGATCACCGACGCCGTCGACATCAGCCCGTCGACGCGTGTCCGCGATCTGACCGACGAGGAGGTGGCCAAGCTGCGCTCCTACATCGACCAGAGCTTCCGGGTCGAAGGTGACCTGCGCCGTGACGTCTCCCAGGACATCAAGCGCAAGATGGAGATCAACTGCTACCAGGGGGTGCGGCACCGCAAGGGCCTGCCCGTCCACGGCCAGCGCACCCACACCAACGCGCGCACGCGCAAGGGCCCCAAGAAGACGGTGGCCGGGAAGAAGAAGGTGAAGAAGTAGTGGCCAAGCCCACCAAACCCGGTCAGCGGCGTCCCCGGCGCAAGGAGCGCAAGAACATCGCCTACGGCGTCGCCCACATCAAGAGCTCGTTCAACAACACGATCGTGTCCATCGCGGACCCCGAGGGCAACGTCCTCGCCTGGGCGTCGGCGGGCAACGTCGGGTTCAAGGGCTCGCGGAAGTCGACCCCCTTCGCGGCCCAGCTGGCCGCCGAGTCCTGCGCCAAGCGCGCCATGGAGCACGGCGTGAAGAAGGTCGACGTCTTGGTGCGCGGCCCCGGCTCGGGCCGCGAGACCGCCATCCGCTCGCTGGCGGCGGTCGGGATCGAGGTCGTCGGCATCAAGGACGTGACCCCCATCCCGCACAACGGCTGTCGCCCCAAGAAGCGGCGGCGGGTGTAGGCGGAGCAGGACCAGGAAGAGGAAGAGGAACCCACCCCATGGCTCGATACACCGGTCCCGTCTGCCGTCTCTGTCGGCGCGAGCGGACCAAGCTGTTCTTGAAGGGCGAGCGCTGCTATTCGCTCAAGTGCCCGGTCTCCGAGGCGGTCACCGACCGCCACAGCCGCGCCTACCCGCCGGGCGAGCACGGGCGCGATCGCATGCGCCAGGGGTCCGAGTACCTGGCCCAGCTACGAGAGAAGCAAAAGGCGCGCCGGATCTACGGGATCTTGGAGAAGCAGTTCCGCAACATGTACGAGGAGGCCACCCGCCAGGGTGGGATCACCGGTGAGAACCTGCTGCGCAACCTCGAGCTGCGCCTTGACAACGTGGTCTTCCGGGCCGGCTGGGGCGCCAGCCGGCGCCAGGCCCGCCAGTTCGTGCGGCACGGGCACGTGAACGTGAACGGCAAGCGCGTCACCATCCCGAGTTACCGCGCCCGCAAGGGCGACATCGTCACGCTGCGAGAGGCCACCCGCACCAACTTCATGGTCCGCCGCAACATGGACACCCTCGAGCGCAGCACGCCGGCCTGGCTCGAGACAACCGACGCCGGCTTCTCGGTGTCCGTCCTCAACCCCCCGCTGCGAGAGCACATCGACGAGCCCATCCAAGAACAGCTCATCGTCGAGCTCTACTCGAAGTAACCCGAGTCCCGATCCCCGCCCAACAGGAGTACCCGCCATGCTGATCATTCAACGGCCAACCGTCGAAGTCGTCGACGAGGAGGAAAACAATCGCCAGCGCTTCGCTGTCGGCCCGCTCGACCCGGGCTTCGGCACGACGCTCGGCAACTCCCTGCGCCGCACACTGCTCTCGTCCATCCCCGGCGGCGCCGTGACCCAGTTGCGCTTCGACGAGGCGCTGCACGAGTTCACGACGCTGCCCGGGGTCAAAGAGGACGTCACCGACATCATCTTGAACCTCAAGGACCTCCTGGTCCGGGTGCACTCCGACGAGGCGGTCACCCTGCGCCTCGACGTGCGCGGCCCGGCGGACGCCACCGCGGCCGACCTGCAGGTGACGTCCGACGTCGAGATCCTGAACCCCGACCTGCACATCGCGTCCATCAACGCCAAGGGCCGCCTGGCCGTCGACGTCACCGTGGAGCGCGGGCGGGGCTACGCCTCGGCGGACAAGAACAAGCGGTCCTCGACCATCGGCGTCATCCCGATCGACTCGATCTTCTCGCCGGTCCACCGTGTGACCTTCGACATTGAGCCGGTGCGCGTCGAGCAGTCGACCAACTACGACCGCCTCGTGCTCGACATTGAGACGGACGGGACGATCTCGCCCCGGGAGGCCCTCGCGTCGGCGGGTGACACGCTGCGCAACCTGGTCTCGCTGGTGGCCGACCTCGAGGAGGCCCCGCAGGGCCTCGAGCTCGGCGACACCGGGACCGCGTCGAGCGGCTCGCCGGATCTCGACCTGCGCATTGAGGAGCTCGACCTCTCCGAGCGCCCGCGGAACTGCCTCAAGCGCGCGCAGATCAACACGATCGGCGAGCTGGTCGAGCGCACCATGGAAGACCTGCTCGCCATCACCAACTTCGGCCAGAAGTCGGCGGACGAGGTGGTCCAGCGCCTGGACGAACGCGGGCTGTCGCTGCGCACGAGGGACTCGAGGACGATGCAGGCAACCCCGAGACGCGGCCGCCGCTTCGGCGGCTCGGCGGCGCACCAGAAGGTCGATCATGGGCAACCTCGTCGCCTCGCTCATCGCAGCCGAATCGTTGGTAACGACCGAGGCCAAGGCGAAGGCCGTGCGCCCGGTCGCCGAGAAGTGCGTGACCGCGGCGCGCAAGGGCGGCCTCGCCAACCATCGCAACGTCGTCGCCCTCATCCGCGACAAGGACATGGCGCACAAGCTCTTCGAGGAGATCGGGCCGCGCTATGCGGACCGCCCCGGCGGCTACACCCGCATCCTCAAGCTGGGCCCGCGTCCGGGTGACAACGCGCCGATGGCGCGAATCGAGTTCGTCTGAACAGCGTGGAGCACCCTGCCGGCGCTGCCACGCAGCGCTGGAGGCTCCTCATCGCCTACGACGGTGCCGCCTTCCGCGGCTTCGCCATCCAGCCCGAGGTTCCGACCGTGGCCGGCGCCTTGCGCCTGGCCCTCCAGCGCACGGCTCGCCTGAGCGAACCGCCGGCCCTCACCTGCGCCGGGCGCACCGATGCAGGGGTGCACGCGCGGGGCCAGGTGGTCCATGTCGACCTCCCGCCGATCGCCTACGACGCCGCCGGCCTCGCCCGCGCCCTCAACCGCCAGCTGGCCCCCGAGGTCGTGGTGCGCCGGGCCGAGGAGGTCGGCGCCGACTTCGACGCCCGCCGCGCCGCCACGGCGCGGACCTACCGCTACCTGGTGCTGGAACGCGCCCGAGCCCGACCCGCTGCTCGCCCGTATCGCCTGGCACATCCGTGACCCGCTCGACCTCGTGGCCATGCGCACGGCCTCCGACGTGTTGCTCGGCCGCCACGACTTCCGCTCCTTTTGCCGACGCCGGCCGGGACCGACGCGGCGGAGCCGGTGGTGCGCAACGTGCTGCGGGCCCGCTGGCGTGTCGACGAGAGCCCCGAGGCCGCCGACGCCGTGGGTGCCGACGGTGACGACGACGGAGAGCGCCCCCAGGCGCGGTTGTTGCGCTTCGAGATCGCGGCGAATTCGTTCTGCCACCAGATGGTGCGCTCGCTGGTATCGAGCCTGGTCGAGGTGGGCCGGGGCAAGGAGACCGCGGCCGGGCTCATGGAACGGCTGCGCGCGCACCTCGCGCCACATGATGCCCGATCCGGCACCGCCCGAGGGTCTGTGCCTCGTGTCGGTGGAATACGGCTGACGCGAGCCTTCGAGGCGCGTCCTTCCGCGTGCGTCCTTATTGGATGGCGAAGAGGTCTCGCTTGCCACCAATGCCGACTTTGAGCGCGGGCCTGAGTGCACCGTGCTTGTCGGGACGGAAGAACGAATACCCGTGGCTCACCAACAGGTCCCGCAGCGGTTCCCGCGTCTCGCCGTAGTGATGCCACGCCAGGCCGTTGTACTCGAGCTGGATCACCGGCACTCTTCCTTCGCTCATCGCGATCCCGGGCGCCTTCGAGCACGAAACGCTCGGCCCCTTCCACGTCGATCTTGACGCCGTCGGCCGTGCGGTCACCGAGGACCTCGTCCAACGTCGTCACCTCGGTGACCCGCCCGGCCTCGGCCGGCGCGTCGGGCAACACATGGTTCAAGGGTCCCTGCCCCTCGGTGAAGTGCATCATGCCCGACGCGCTGAAGAGCCGCGCAGGACACGGCCTCAAAGGTGTAGCCGTTGAGCGCCTCGTTCTCGTGCAGCGCGCGCAACCCGTCGGGGTCTGGTTCGACCGCGATGACGCTGGCTCCGAGATCGGCCGCCCAGACCGAGTAGAGGCCCGCATTGGCGCCGACGTCCACGAAGAGGGTGCCGGGTCTGAGGAACTCGCGCCAGGCTTGCATGTAGCCGAAGTCGGGTGGGTTCCCCAGCCGGGCCTTCTCGGTGCTGGGGAAGCGTCGGTCGGGCCAGATCCTCGAGTGGTCGCCGAGGGGCAGCGAGCATCGCTGGTGCAAGACATCGGCTCGAAGGTGGAAGAGCGTCAGGCGTCCGAGCGTGTGCGCCCGCCGTCCGGCGTTCGCGGGGTGCTCCCAGGCGCCGCGGACCTCGTCGCGGAAGGTGCTCAGCTTGCCCCCGTGGCCGCGTCCGCCGCCGGCTGGGTGGTTTGTTCGAGCCCTCATAGGGCACCTCGCTCGTCTCGTGCGTCAACAAGCCCGTGGCCCCGCCTCGAGCGGCCGCGATGCTATGTCGGTTGCGACGAGGGCGGCGGCTTGCCGTCCCTGCTCGGAGGACCTATCCTGGTAGGTCGGCTCTCGGCACCCCGAGAGCCTTGCGCACCACCGCATCGGTGCGCTCGCCCACCACGCGGAATGCGAAAGATCGGTCTTGTGCGCACATTTTCACCGAAGGTCACTGAGATCCAGCGAGCCTGGTACGTGGTCGACGCCGAGGGCCTCGTGCTCGGACGCCTGGCCTCGTCGGTGGCCGCCATCCTGCGCGGCAAGCACCGTCCCTACTTCGCCCCCCATGTCGATACGGGCGACCACGTCATCGTGGTCAACGCCGACAAGATCGTGCTGACCTCGGACAAGGCCGAGGCCAAGATGGCCTACCGCCACAGCGGCTATCCGGGCGGCTTGCGCGCCACCAGCTACGCCACGCTGCTCGAGGACCAGCCTGCGGAGCTCATCCGGCGCTCAATCCGCGGCATGCTGCCCAAGAACACCCTCGGCCGCCAGCAGCTGAGCAAGCTGCAGGTCTACGCCGGGCCCGACCACCCGCACGCGGCGCAGCAGCCCCAGCCGCTCGAGCTGCCCCAGGCCCGACGGGCCGGCTGAGCACGCGCACCAGGAAGGATCCCACCCACGCCATGCCCGCCCCAATGACCCAGACGACCGGCCGCCGCAAGCAAGCGGTGGCCCGCGTCCGCTTCCGCCCCGGTCAGGGCGCCATCACGGTCAACAAGCAGCCGATCGAGAAGTACTTCACCTCGGCGACGCATCGCATGCTCGTGACCGAGCCGCTGCGGGTGACCAACACCGCGGAGTCCTACGACATCGACGCCACCATCGACGGCGGCGGGATCTCGGGCCAGGCCGGTGCCATGCGGCTCGGCATCGCGCGCAGCCTGTGCGAGGTCGACGGCGAGCTGCGCGGCGCGCTCAAGCGGGCCGGCCTCCTCACCCGCGACGCCCGCGAGAAGGAATCCAAGAAGTACGGCCTGAAGAAAGCCCGCAAGGCCCCGCAGTACTCCAAGCGGTAGTCGCGCGACTGCGATGCCGCCGGCCCGCTTCGGCACCGATGGCGTGCGCGGGGTTGCCAACGAGGAGCTGACCGCCGAGCTGGCGCTTGCCCTCGGGCGCGCCGCCGCCCGCGTGCTCCCCGCCCCGACCTTCGTGGTCGGGCGCGACACCCGTCGTTCGGGCCCGCTCCTCCAGGCTGCGTTCTCCGCCGGCCTCGCCGCGGAGGGCGCCGACGTCGTCGACCTCGGCGTGCTCCCCACCCCCGGCGTCGCCGCGGTCGCCGTGCAGCGCCGGGCCCCCGGCGCCGTCGTCTCGGCCTCGCACAACCCCTTCGCCGACAACGGCATCAAGCTCTTCAGCCTGCTGGGGACGAAGTTGCCCACCGAGGTGGAGGGGGAGATCGAGCGCGAGCTCGCGGCGATCATGTCGGATCCGGCCCGGCCGCCCCGCCGTCCCACCGGGCACGGTGTGGGCGTCATCACCGTCGATCCGGACGCGGTGGCGTACTACGAGGACCATCTCGTCGACACCATTGAGGGCCGGCGCCTCGACGGGCTGCGCATCGTCGTCGACTGCGCGAATGGCGCCGCCAGTGCCATCGCGCCGCGCGTCCTGGCCGAGCTCGGCGCGCGGGTGACCGCCCTGCACGTCGCGCCCGACGGCGCCAACATCAACGACAAGTGCGGCTCGACCGACCCGTCCGAGCTGGCCGAGGCCGTCGTCGCGCACGAGGCCGATCTCGGGCTCGCCTTCGACGGGGACGCCGACCGGGTCATCGCGGTGGACCAGCGCGGCACCGTCGTCGACGGCGACGTCCTCCTCGCGTTGTTCGCCCTCGACCTGGCCGAGCGCGGGCGACTCAACGCCAACACCGTTGCGGTGACGGTCATGACCAACCTCGGCTTCCGCCTCGCGATGGAAGGACGCGGCATCGCGGTGCGCGAGACGGACGTCGGGGACCGCCACGTCCTGGCCGCGCTCGACGCCGGCGGGCTGAGCCTGGGGGGCGAGCAGTCGGGCCACATCATCTTCCGGTCGCTGTCGACGACCGGCGACGGCATCCTCACCGGGATCGCTCTGGCCGACCTCGTCGTGCGTGCCGGGCGCTCCGTGGCCGACCTGTCGGCCGGGCTGGTGGAGCGGGTGCCCCAGCGCCTCATCAACGTGCGCATCCCCCAGCCCGAGCGCCTGGCCGACTGCGCCGAGGTCTGGGAGGCGGTGATCAAGGCCGAGGCCGAGCTCGGCCACGAGGGCCGCGTGCTCCTGCGACCGAGCGGCACCGAGCCGTTCGTGCGCGTCATGGTCGAGGCGCGCCTGGAGGAACAGGCCGACACGATCGCATCGCGTCTGGCCGGCGTGGTGGCGCTCGCCCTGGGGCCGGTGGACCCCCCGGCACCGCCGCTGGGCCGGCCGCAGGCTGCCAGGTAAGCGCAGGTAGCCTGGACCACCATGTGCGGCATCATCGGCGTCACCGGCGAGGCCGACGCCATCCCGCTGCTCCTCGACGGCCTGCACCAGCTCGAGTACCGGGGGTACGACTCGGCGGGCATCGCGATGGTGGTGGACGGCGCCCTCTGGCGGGCCCGCGCCGCCACGGGCAAGACGTCGCTGGCCACCTTGAACGAGCGCACGGCCGGGGCGCCGCACGGCCACGCGGCGGCCATCGGGCACACGCGCTGGGCCACCCACGGCCACCCGACCGAGGAGAACGCCCACCCCCACACCGACTGCACCGGGCGGCTCGCCCTGATCCACAACGGGATCATCGAGAACCACGCCGAGCTGCGGGCCGAGGCGGTGGCCGACGGCCACACCATCGCATCGGGGACCGACACCGAGGTGATGGCCCACCTCATTGAGTCGCAGCTGGCCGGCGGTGCCTCGCTGGCCGAGGCGACCCGCTCGGTGCTGGCGCGGTTGCGCGGTTCCTTCTCCATTGCGGTGATCTCGGCCGACGAGCCCGACACCATCGTCGCCGCCTGCCGGGTCACGCCGCTCGTCCTCGGACTCGAGGACAACACGGCGCTGCTGGCGTCGGACATCCCGGCCCTCATCGGGCGCACCCGGCGCGTCTTCACACTGGCCGACGACCAGATGGCGGTGCTGACGCCGGGCGCACTGCGCGTGACCACCCTCGACGGGGAGCCGGTGGAGCTCGAGGAGCGCACCATCACGTGGGATGTGGAGGCGGCGCAGAAGGACGGCTTCGAGGACTTCATGTCCAAAGAGATGCACCAGCAGCCCGCCGCGGTGGGCGACACGCTGCTCGACCGCCGTGGTCCCGGGGGCGAACTGGTCCTCGACGAGATGCGCTTGAGCGCCGACGACCTGAGGAACATCGACAAGGTGTTCATCGTGGCGTGCGGGTCCAGCTACCACTCGGCACTGGTGGCGAAGTACGCCATTGAGCACTGGGTCAAACTGCCCACGGAAGTCGATATCGCGAGCGAGTTCCGTTACCGCGAGCCGATCTTGAACGAGCGCACGCTCTGCGTGGGCGTCTCCCAGTCGGGCGAGACCCTCGATACCGCCGAGGCGATGCGACACGCCGCGCGTCTCGGAGCCAAGGTGCTCGTCGTCTCCAACGTCGTCGACTCCTCCATGGCCCGCGCCGCCGACGCCGTGCTCTACACCCGGGCCGGGCCCGAGATCGGCGTGGCCTCCACCAAGTGCCACCTGGCCCAGATCGTGGCGCTCGAGTTGCTCGGGCTGTACCTGGCCCAGATCCTCGGGGCGCAACCGGCGTCGGAGATCAACGCGGTCGTCGACACCATGGAGTCCCTGCCCGGGTTGGTCGGCGAGGCCCTGGCACGGGCCGGCGACGTCGACGAGGTGGCGGCCAAGCTCACCGACGCGCGCGACTTCTTCTTCCTCGGCCGCCACGTGGGCTACCCCGTGGCGCTGGAGGGCGCGCTGAAGCTCAAGGAGATCGCCTACCTGCGCGCCGAGGGCTACCCGGCCGGCGAGCTCAAGCACGGGCCGATCGCTCTCATTGAGCCGGGCACCGTCGTCGTCGGGATCGCCACGCGCAACCCGCTGTGGGAGAAGATGCTGTCGAACATCGCGCAGGTGCGGGGCCGTGGGGCCACCGTCGTGCTGCTGGCGGACGACGGCGACGAGGAGTCGGCCGCCGAAGCGGACCACGTGCTGTGGGTGCCGCCCACGTCACCGCTCATCTCGCCGGTGGTCGGCGTCGTGCCGCTCCAGCAACTGGCCTACCGCCTGGCCCGCCTCCACGGGCACGATCCGGACCGGCCGCGCAACCTGGCCAAGACGGTGACCGTCGAGTGAGCGGGGGTGTGACCGCCGGCGTGGCCGGTGGCGTCGACACAGGTGCGGCCGGCGACGTGACGGGCAGCGTGACCGGCGCCATTGTCGGGGTGGGTGTCGACGCCGTGGATGTGAGCCGCTTCCGCCGCGTGCTCGACCGCCGCCCCAGCTTCGTGGCGCGCTGCTTCACCGAGGGCGAGCGCACCGACGCCTCCGGCTCGGCCGATGCGGCCCAGAGCCTGGCGGCGCGTTTCGCCGCCAAGGAGGCCGTGATGAAGGCGCTCGGCTCGGGCATCGGTGCCTTCGCCCTGACCGACGTGGAGGTGTGCCGGAGGGACGGCACCGGGGCGACGCGCCACGCGCCCTATCTCGTGCTGCACGGCGGAGCCGCCATGCTGGCGGGCGCGGGGGGCTCGCACGTTCCACCTCTCGCTAACCCACACCGACGACGTGGCCATCGCGTTCGTCGTCGCCGAGCAGTCCCCGCCGTGCGCGCCGTCCTGACCCGCGACGAAATGCGGGCGGCCGACGCCGCCGCGCTCGGGTCCGTGTCGCACGAGACCCTGGTCGAGCGTGCGGGCACCGCGGTGGCCCACGCCGCACTGCGGCTGCTCGGTGGCGCCTACGGGCGACGCGTCGTGGTCGTGGCCGGGAAGGGCAGCAACGGGGCCGACGGCCGGGTGGCCGCCGACGTCCTGGCCCGGCGCGGGGCGCGCGTGCGTGTCCTCGAGGCGGCGGAGGCGACGGCGGGCGTGCCGTTGCCACCGTGCGACCTCGTGATCGACGCCGCCTACGGCACCGGCTTCCGCGGCTCGTACGACGCGCCGGGTCGGCCGGCCGGGGCGCGGGTGCTCGCCATCGACATCCCCTCCGGCGTCGACGCCGATTCGGGTGACGCGCCGGGCGACGCGGTCGAGGCCGAGGAGACGGTCACGTTCGCCGCCTGCAAGCCCGGCCTGCTCCAAGGTGACGGCGAGCGCCTGAGCGGCCGGGTCGAGGTGGCCGACATCGGGATCGCCTTCGACGTGCCCAAGGCCATGCTCGTCGAGGACGCCGACGTCGCTGCGCTGGTGCCGCGGCGTGGGCGCCAGGGCAACAAGTGGACCCACGCCGTGGGGGTGGCGGCCGGCTCGGCCGGCATGGAGGGCGCCGCGGTGCTGTGCACCCGCGGCGCGATGGCCGCAGGTGCGGGCATGATCCGGCTGGGATCGCCGGGTGACCCGAGCGCGGCCTGGCCGACCGAAGCGGTGCGCATGCACCTGCCTGCAGCCGGGTGGGCGGGGGCGTTCTTGGACGCGACGGCCAAGTGCAAGGCGGCGGTCATCGGGCCGGGCCTCGGCGCCGGGGATGCCGTGGCCGACGAGATCCGGGCCGTGATCGCGGCCGCGCCGGTGCCGCTGGTGATCGACGCCGACGCACTGACCGCGCTCGGCGATGCAGGTGCGGCACGCACCTTGCTCTCCAAGCGCAGCGCGCCGAGCATCCTCACACCCCACGACGGCGAGTACGCCCGCATCGCCGGCTCCATGCCGGGACCCGACCGCCTGGCGGCGTCCCGCGGGCTCGCGTCGGCAACCGGCGCCGTGGTCTTGTTGAAGGGCCCGCTGACCGCCGTCGCCGCGCCCGACGCGACGCGGACGCCGGACGTGCTGCTGGCCGGGGCCGGTGTCCCCGCCCTCGCCACCGCGGGGAGTGGCGACGTGTTGTCCGGGATCATCGCGGCGTTCTGCGCCCGCGGCATGGGCGCGCTCGAGGCGGCTGTGCTCGGCGCCCACGTCCACGGGCGGGCGGCCCAACTCGGTCCACCCGAGGGCCTCGTCGCCGGAGATCTGCCGGCGTTGGTGGCCCGGGTCTTGAGCGTGCTCGAGGACGGACCGCGCCGAGCCGGCGAGGGCATCCGTGGCTGAGGGCGCGCCGATGCGGCTGGTCGCTCCCGCGCCCGACGAGGATGACGACGCGGCGACGATGGCGACGGGGCGCTCACGCCCCGCCTGGGCGGAGATCGACCTCGCCGCGGTCGCGCACAACGCCCGCGTGCTGGCACGGCTGGCCGCGCCGGCTGAGCTCTGCGCGGTGGTCAAGGCCCACGGGTACGGGCACGGCGGCCCGGCCGTGGCGAAGGCCGCCCTGGCCGGCGGCGCGCGGCGCCTGGCGGTCGCGCTGGTCGACGAGGGCATGGAGTTGCGCGAGCACGGCGTGACCGCGCCGGTCCTGTTGCTGAGCGAGTGTGGCCCCGAGGCGGCGGCCAGCGCACTCGAGCACGGCCTCACGCCGACGCTGTACTCGAGCGAGGGAATTGCGTGCGTTCGCCTCGGCGGCACGGGTGGCCGGTCGGCGCGTCGCCGTGCACGTGAAGGTGGACACGGGCATGCACCGGGTGGGTGCTACGCCCGAGGATCTCGTCGCGGTCGCCTCCGCGGTCGTGCACGAGCCGATGCTCGACCTCGAAGGCGTCTGGACCCACTTGCCCGTCGCCGACGGCGAGCAGGACGAGGACCGCGCGTACACCGAGCGCCAGCTCGAGCTGTTCGATCGCCTGGTCGCTGACTTGGCCGCCGCGGGCATCCGCGCGCCGGTGCTGCACGCGGCCAACACCGCCGGCGCGATCGCGTTCCCCGCCTCGCGCCACGATCTGGTGCGCTGCGGCCTCGGCCTCTACGGGTACCTGCCCGGCACGCCGGGCGGCGCCGTGAGCGCGGCCTTCGCGACCGAGGCGGACGGCGATGCGCTGCGGCCTGCCATGGCGCTCAAGGCACGCGTCGTCGCCGTGCGCACACTCGAGGCCGGTGAGCGACCCTCCTATGGCCGCCTGCGACCACTCCCTGCACGCGCCGTCGTGGCGACGGTCCCCATCGGCTACGCGGACGGCGTGCCCCGCGCCCTGTTCGACGGGGGCTACGCGGTGTTGATCCGAGGAGTGCGCCGGCCCCTGGCGGGCATGGTGACGATGGACCAGATCGTGGTCGACTGCGGCGACGACGACGCCGTGCAGCCGGGCGACGAGGTGGTGCTGCTCGGCAGCCAGGGGAGCGAGACCATCACGGCGGACCACTGGGCGGCCATGCTGGGGACGATCAGCTACGAGGTGGTGTGCGGCGTCGGCCCGCGCATGCCCCGCCTCGTGGTCAACCGCCCCGACGTGCCCGGTGGCTGACGTCGAGGCCCTCGAGCACCTGCGGGTCGCGGCGTCGACCTGCACCCGTTGCCCGCTGGCCAAGGGGCGGACCCAGGTTGTCTTCGGTGTCGGATCGCCGGTGGCCGACCTGCTGTTCGTCGGCGAAGGGCCCGGGCGCGAGGAGGACCTGGCCGGCGAGCCCTTCGTCGGCCGTTCCGGCAAGCTGCTCGATCGCCTGATGTGGGAGGAGATCGGCCTGACCCGCGCCGAGTGCTACATCGCCAACGTCGTCAAGTGCCGCCCGCCCCAGAACCGCGATCCGGCGCCCGGCGAAATAGAGGCGTGCCGTCCCTATCTGGAGGAGCAAATCGAGCTGATCGGCCCGACCGTCATCGTGACCCTCGGGAACTTCGCCACCAGGCTCCTCCTCGAGAGCACGCGGGGCATCCGAGAACTGCGCGGCCAGGTCTTCGAACGTGGCCGCCGGTCCCTCGTGCCCACGTACCACCCGGCCTATGTGCTCCGGGCCGGGGGCGAAGCCATGGCCGAGATGCGGGCCGACTTCGTGCGGGCCAAGCGGCTCATGGGATCGTCGCCCGCGTGAGCTGGCCCCTGCGGCGCGCCACGGCGTCGCCGGCGGAGACCCGGCGACTGGCCGGCCGCGTCGCGAGCGTGTGCCGGGCGGGCGACGTCGTGCTCCTCGTGGGCGACCTCGGCACCGGCAAGACCGTCTTCGCCCAGGGCTTCGCGGCCGCGCTGGGTGTCGCCGGACCGGTGACCAGCCCGACCTTCGCGCTGGTGCGCCAGTACCGCTGCGGGCCCGAGGCGCCGGTCGCCCAGCTCATCCACGCCGACGTCTACCGCACCGGTTCTGAGGCCGAAGTCGCCGATCTCGCTCTGGCCGAGCTCGTGGAAGAGGACGCCGTCGCTCTCGTCGAGTGGGGGGATCTCGCCGGCCCCGTCCTCGGGCACAGCGCCCTCGAGGTCACCCTTGTCGCCCCCGACCCCTCGGGCGCGCCGACCCGGCGCGAGCTTCTCGATCGCCGGGCGCGGGAGCTGGGAGCGCCGGGCCGGCGAGGTGGACGCGGTCCTCGGACGGGACGCGGCATGAGTGCGCACGGAGCGGCGAGTGCGGGTCCTGGTCCGAGCGATCTCGCGCCGGCAATGGTCGCCATCGAGACGGCGACCGAGACAGTGGGCGTCGCGGTGCGCACCCCGGCCGGCGTGGAGGCGGAGTTCGCGCTGACCGGCCGCCGCCGCCACGTCGAGACCTTGACACCCGCGCTCGAGCACCTGCTCTCTCAGGTCGGCATCGTTCCGGGCGACCTCGGCGCGGTCGCCGTCGATGTCGGGCCCGGCCTCTTCACCGGGCTGCGCGTCGGGGTGGCGGCGGCCAAGGCCCTGGCCCAGTCGCTCGGCATCGGGGTGCTCAGCGCCACCAGCTTGGACATCCTCACCGCGGCCGCCGCGGCGTCGGGGCAGCGCGGCTTGGTCCTCGCCTGCGTGGACGCCCGCCGGGGCGAAGTGTTCGCGTCGCTGCGCGAGCTCGATCCCCACGCCGCGGCCGGAGGCGAGCGCATCGCTCCCGGCCTCTTCGCGCCGGGCGACCTGGCGGACGCGCTCGGTGGTCTCGGCGGGGTCCGCGTTCTCGCCGTCGGCGACGGTGCCCAACGCTACGAGGCGGTGCTCGGTGGGGTGGACGGGGTGGAGGTGGTCGCGCCGGGTCTGGGTTTCCCGCCGCCGGCCGTGTTGCTCCGGCTCGCACTGGGGGACCTTCTTGGGGGAAAATCGCCAGACGAGCCCGCGTCGGTCGTTCCCCTCTACATACGTGAGGCGGACGCACGGAGCAACTTTGCGCGGGCGGATCGGTCCCCTGAGGCTGAGGTGATGCCATCGTGACACTGCGCATCGAGAAGCTCCGGCGCCGAGACTTGCGCGAGTTGTTGCGCATCGAGAGCGTCGTCTTCCCCGAGCCGTGGTCACCGGCCGTCTTCAACTCGGAGCTCGCCCTGCGCCGAGGGCGTCTCTACCGAGCCGCGTGGGACGGCGAGGAGCTGGCCGGTTACATCGGGTTCATGATCGTCGACGACGAGGCGCACATGACGACCATCGCGACGGCACCGGCCTTCCAGCGCCGTGGTGTGGCCACCACGCTGATCGTGGACGGCGTCCGCACGCTGCGTGCCGGCGGCGTCAAGCACCTCTCCTTGGAGGTCGCCGCCAACAACGAACCGGCCCAGTCGCTGTACCGGCGCTTCGGGTTCGCGCCTGTCGCGGTACGCAAGAACTACTACCCGGTCACGGGCCAGGACGCGCTGGTCATGTGGGTCTACGAGGTGGACACCGAGGCGTACGCGGTCCGGCTCGAGGAGCTGGCGGCCCGCGGCGTCGCCGTCGAGGAGCGCGGTTCGCGCTGACGCCCGGTCGTCACTGCAGAGGGATGCCCACCGCCTCGATGTGCACGGCAATGACGGACGAGGCGACCACCCGCATGGCGCTGACGCCGAACTGGCGGCGGTGAACCTCGGTCGTGGCGCTGAGACGGACCAATCCCCCGGCCTCCAACGCGGTTGCCGTCACGACGAGCACGGCCGGCGCCGACTGTCCGTGCACGCTGAGCGTGCCACGGATCTCCCAGATGCCCCCGACCGGGACGACCTCGGTGGAGGTGAACTCCATGCGGGGGTACGTCGCGACGTCGAGCAGCGTGGGCCCTTTCACGTGGTCGTCGCGTTTGGCCATCGGCGTGGCGAAGGTGTCGGCCGACAGCACGACGTGGACACGCGAGCGTTCGAGCGGGGTGCCGACGGTGAACTCGCCGGACGCGATGCCCATCGTTCCTCGAACGGTGAACAGCCCGAGCTTCTTGGCCGTGAAGGCCACACTCGAGTGCGCGGGGTCCAGCCGGTAGCGGCCGGCGCGCAGGGCGACCTGCGCCGGGCCGCGTGCGGTGTCTTCAATCGTCATGATCGTCTCCTCGTCCGCGGGTCGAGCTCGCCCGCAGTTGGAAGGACGAGATAGAGGCGGCGTCTGTGACAGACGCGGCGTGAACGATGCCGAGTGTCAGTTGCTGAATGACAGATGCGGGCCGCAGATCCGCGGCGATTCGCTCAAGCGGCTGGCAGCAGGCGGCGGAGGCCGGGAAGCACCTCGGGACGGGCTGTCACGTGGATGCCAGACACGCGGTCGCCGGTGACCGTCAAGGAGAAGAGCGCTGCCACCTCGAGCACGAGGAGCGAATGGGAGCAAGAATCGACCATGGCCGATCTCGAGGACGTGTCCCGGCTCGCCGCCGCTGACCATCACCTGGCCGTCTTCACGGTGGCGCGACCTGACGGGACCGTCCAGGCCTCGGTGGTGAGTGCGGGTGTGATCGCCGACCCGATCGACGGTGCGCCCGCCGTCGGCGCCGTGCTGGGCGGGGGGAGCCGCAAACTCGAGCTGCTGCGTGCACGCGGCAAAGCAACGCTGGTGTTCAAGGTCGGCGGCGACTGGGCTGCGGTAGCCGGCACGGTGCGCCTGGTCGGGCCCGACGACGGCACCGACCTCGGGCTCGACGTTCCCGAGACGCTGCGCTCGGTCTTCCGGGCCGCCGGCGGCACGCACGAGGACTGGGCCGAGTTCGACCGCGTCATGGCGGCCGAGCGACGCTGCGCCGCCTTTGTGCGGGCCGAGCGGATCTCGTCGAACGCCGGCTGAGCCCGCCGCCGTAGGGTGGGGGCGCGCCGAGCGGCGCAGCCAGCAGTGCCGGTCGCGCCGCACCACGACGACGGGTACGACCGCCACGAGAGGAGCCGCACCGATGGAGACGATCGCGCTCGGGAGCCAGGGCCTGCAGGTCTCGCGTCAGGGACTGGGCTGCATGGGGATGTCCGACTTCTACGGGCCGGGCGACGACACCGAGTCCATCGCCACCATCCACCGGGCGCTCGACCTCGGCGTCACCTTCTTCGACACGTCCGACATGTACGGGCCGCACACCAACGAGGTGCTGGTCGGCAAGGCGCTCGCCGGGCGACGTGACGAGGCGGTGATCGCCACCAAGTTCGGCATCGTGCGCGACCTCGACAACCCGGCCAAGCGGGCGGTCAACGGCCGGCCCGAGTACGTGCGCCAGAGCTGCGACGGCTCGCTCATCCGCCTGGGCGTCGACCACATCGACCTCTACTACCAGCACCGCGTCGATCCGGACACGCCGATCGAGGAGACGGTGGGCGCCATGGCCGAGCTGGTGGAGCAGGGCAAGGTGCGCTACCTCGGTCTCTCCGAGGCGGCGCCGGCCACCATCCGCCGCGGCGCAGGCCGTGCACCCCATCTCGGCGCTGCAGACCGAGTACTCGTTGTGGTCGCGCGACCCCGAGCTCGAGATCCTGCCCACACTGCGCGAGCTCGGCATCGGGTTCGTCCCCTACAGCCCGCTCGGCCGGGGGTTCCTCACCGGCACCATGCGCTCGCTCGACGACCTCGACGGGACCGACTTCCGCCGCCACCAGCCGCGCTTCCAGGGAGACAACCTGGCGCACAACGTGGCCATCGTCGAGGTGGTCGAGCAACTGGCGCAGGCGAAAGGGTGTACTCCGGGCCAGATCGCTCTGGCCTTCGTGCACGCAGCGGGGCGGGACGTCGCTCCGATCCCGGGTACCAAGCGGCGCCGGTACCTCGAGGAGAACGTCGGCTGCGCTCGACGTCGAGCTCACCGAGGAGGACCTGGCCGTCCTCGACTCGGTTGGCCCGGCCGAAGGCGAGCGCTACGCCGACATGTCGCCGGTCAACCGCTGAGGGCCCGGACCGGACGTCACCGGGCCGCAGTGGGTTCACACGGTGAATTCCCTCGTGACGTCCCCGCGCAACACGCCTCTTCGTCGGTAGCCTCACGGCACTGGCGAAACGTACCCGGGGCGTCGAAGGGCACCGAATTGTCAGGACCCGGCGCTCGCCGCCGGCTGAGCCCGCGCCCTTCGCGCGCGTCCTCGCAGAGGTCCTCGAGCGCCGAGGTGATCGTCCCCAGGGATCGCTCGCCTGAATCTCGGCCTGGAGCGCCTGCGCCCGGCGTCGGTACGTGTCGCGTCGCAGCACCCTGCGCACGCCGCGGGCGACCATCGCCTGCGACGGGCGGCCCGTGTGCAGGTTGACGCCGGTGCCCGACCACTGCACCCGTGCGGCCACCTCGGGCTTGTCCTCGCTGTCGCCCGCGACGACGAGCGGCACCCCGTGGGCCAGCGCCTGCTGCACGCCGCCGTAGCCGCCGTTGGTCACCATGGCGTCGACGTGGGGCAGCAGGACGTCGTGGGGGATGAAGCGCTCGAGGCGCATGTTGGCCGGCAGGCCACGGCGGAGGGCGTGCGGGGTCGGGCCCACCGGTGGTGGCGACGACGAGCATGTCCTCGTGGGCCAGCGCTCGCGCGCTCAGGAGCAGCAAGCGCTCGAGGTCGGCGTTGTCGAGGGTGCCCTGGGTGACGTGGACGACAGGGCGCGCCGCCGCCAGCTCGTCCCACCACGGCGGCGGCTCGAAGGAGGCTGCGGGCGGCGCCAGGATGGGTCCGACGAAGCGGACGCTCGGCGCGAGGTCCGAGCGCGGGTACTCGAACCCCTCGACCGTCGCCTGCAGGTAGGCGTCGACGACCTTCGGCTGGAGGTCGATGAGAGTAGCCGGCGAAGCCGGGCGCGCCGGCCTCGGCGAGCCGGCGCCGGGCCAGCCGCTGGATGTCCGCCAGCACGACGTGCTCGGTGAGCCAGTTCAGGCTGCGGTTGCGCACGCGGTGCAACGGGCCGGCGCCTGGTTGGAAGGCCGAGCCGAACGGAGCGGTGTCGCGGCTGGCCGACGCCAAGGGCATGACGCCGACGCAGGCGAGTGCGGGCCGGGCGGTGGCGGGCCCGAGGGCGAGGGGAAGGGCACCGAAGAACATGGAGTCGACCACGATGCAGTCGGCGGGGAAGTCCGCCAGGATGGCGCGCAGGCCTCGGCACTGGCCGGCCAGCGGCCCGACGAAGATCCGTCGCAGGTCGTCCTTCACCCCGCGCACGCCGCGCCGGGACGACGATTCGCGCTCGGGGTTGACCACCATCAGGTCGTGCGCGTCGTCCTCGGGGGCAAACGGGACGAAGGACGCTCCGGTCGCCTCCACCTGCTCTCGATAGTGCGCCGTGGTGAAGAAGGTGACGGCGTGGTCCTCGGCGACGAGCCGCCGGGCCAGCGCCAGCAGGGGCGCCGTGTGGCCCTGGGCCGGTGTGGTGCACAACACGTAGCGCCGGCGTTGCACCGGCCCGGCGGTCATCGCGCGATGACGGCGCCGCTCCAGGCCGGCAGGGTCAACCCGCCCTCCACGCTCGACCCTTCCAAGGCGGCGTCGGTGCTCACCGTGACGACACCGGGCACGTCCTTGAATGTCACGGATGCGTCGCTCATGTTCAGCACCACGGTCGTCCCTTCGCCGCGGGCGTAGGCCCACGAGTGCTCGGCCGAGGGGAGCGAGCGGTACTCGCCGACGGCGAGATCGTCGCTGGCGCGTCGTGCCGCGATGACCCGACGGCAGAACTCGAGGACCGAATCGGCATCACCCTCCTGGTCGGCCACGTTGCAGGCGGCCGGGTCGGTCATGGGCAGCCATGGGCGCACGCCCGGTTCGCTGAAACCGCCACCGGGCCCGCCGTGCCACGGCATCGGCGTGCGTACCGGGTCGCGTCCGGCATAGGGGAAGAAACGGATGCCCACCGGGTCGAGCATCTCCTCCTTGGGCACGTCGCCGTCGACGAGGCCGATCTCGTCGCCCTGGTACAAGAAGGGCGTCCCGCGCAGGGTGAGCAGGACGAGCACCGCGACCTTCACCTTGTCGGGGTCACCGCCGGCCCACCGGGTGGACAGGCGCGAGAAGTCGTGGTTCGAGCCGTGCCACGTGGGCCACGCGCCTGCCGGGGAGGAGCGCCTCGGTGCCCTCCACGACCGCGCGCAGGGCCGCCGCCTCGAAGGGTGCCTGCATGAACGTGAAGTTGAAGCCGCCGTGCAGTTCGTTGCGCCCCGAACCGTAGAACTGCACGAGGCGCTCGAGCGTCTCGACGTTGGTCTCGCCGATGAGCAGACGCCCCGGTTCATAGCTGTCCGCGATGGTGCGCCAGCGGCGCAGGATGTCGTGGGCCTCGGGCCGGTCCGTGTTGTAGACGTACCGCACGCCCATGAACTGCTGCTCAATGGGGTCATCCTTCGTCGCCGGCGGGTTGTCGCGCAGCTCCTTGTCCTTGATCATCATGTTGCAGACGTCGATGCGGAAGCCCGCCACACCGCGGTCCCACCAGAACTGCACGATCTCCTCGAACTCGCGGCGGACCTCGTCGCTCCACCAGTTGAGGTCGGGCTGGCCTGCCTCGAAGTTGTGCAGGTAGTACTGCCCGCTGGGCTCGTCGAACTCCCACGCCGGGCCGCCGAAGATGCTGACCCAGTTGTTGGGCGGGCTGCCGTCGGGCTTGGGGTCGGCCCAGACGTAGTAGTCACGGTAGGTCGCATCGCGGCCGCGCAGTGCGTCGACGAACCACGCGTGCTGATCGCTGGTGTGGTTGGGCACCAGGTCCATCAGGATGCGGATCCCCCGCGCGCCCGCCTCGTGCACCAGCGTGTCGAGGTCGTCGAGGGTGCCGAAGCTGGGGTCGATGTCGCGGTAGTTCGAGACGTCGTAGCCCCAGTCCCGGTTGGGCGAGCAGGTCAGCGGTGAGAGCCACACCCCGTCGATGCCGAGCCGCGCGAGATGGTCGAGCTTGGAGATGACGCCGGGCAGGTCGCCCACGCCGTCGCCGTTGGTATCAGCGTAGGAGCGCGGGTAGATCTGATAGAAGACGCCGCCTTGCCACCAGCGGTCCGGGTCGGTCTGCGGGCTCACTGGCGCCGCTCCCTTCAGGTCGTGTCGGTTGCGGGGGAGCGTACCGAACGGACGGCACGCACCGTGGCTCGACGGCCACGGAGGTGATCAGGCGCGGGTCTGGGCGGCGTGCACGAGCTCAATCTCTAAGGTGGGCGGAAAGGTCATCCCATTGCCATTGAACGTGACCTGGTGCAGCAGGGCGCCGCGCACGAAGTCGACCTGGGTGCTGGTGATCGCGAGCAGCCGTCCAGCGGAGGCGACGGGGATGGACACGGTGAACCCGGTCTCGCGCTGCGCCGACGCTCCGGCAGAGAGCGCGCCGAAGGTCACCCGGCCGATCGTCGTCCCGCTCTGAGCGGCACGCTGGATGCCCGCCTCGAGGGTCGGTCCGGCCAGGGCATTCATGCAGCGCGTCGTGCGGGCGCTCGCCATGGCCGCGTACTCGGCGTGCGCCGCCTTGGCCGAGGGGTAGACGGACACGCTGTCTTCGACGGCGAGTTCCTTGTTGGCGCTCGTGTAGTCAGGACTCGCCACCTTGGCGGGTGCGAGCGCGGCGATGCGCTCGCTCACCCCGACGCACCGGGCGAGGGGTGCGGACCACGGTGACACGCGGGCTGGTGCGGACGGGCTCGCGCCCGTCACCCATCCGGCGGGCAGATCCGAGAGCTGCAGCAGCGCGCGTTGTCCTTCGGCGGCGGACCGTGGCGGGACGCGGTGTTCGTGCGACTGTGACGTCGTTGTCGCCCTGCCATCGCCGGCTGCCGGTGCGATGGCGAGCGTGCCCCGCGTGACCAAGCCGAGCAACCCTGCGAGCAGCGAGACCACGAAGATCCCGGCGAACGTCCAGATGACGGCGCGCCGCCAGTGCTCCGTCCCTGCCTGGGTCATTGCTGACCTCCTGCCTCCATGGGCATGCCGGACGTGCGGGCCCGAAGGGACCGGGCCAAGGACGCCCTCCCGCAAGAGGAACGACGGTGGTCGCCTGGGCTTGCGGGCGGTGGAGCAAATGCCAGAGGCGCTCCGCACCGGCGCCGCGGGCACCTCTGGGGCGTGGGTCGGAGTGGGAGCGTCTACTCGAGCGTGGCCACGACCACGATCGTGTCGAGGGCCAGCCGAGGCGGAAACACGTGACGAGCGGCGAAGGTGGCTGCTTTGCGACTCGGGGTCGGACTGGTGTGACCAGTGAACGAGACCGCGACATTCGAAAACCCGTTGCGGTCGAGCACGGATCGGAGGGTGTCCTCACAGAACCAGCACGTGTGCTCGGGATGCACCTGGCCGTGACCACCCCAGCGGTAGAGGAAGTTGCCCACATAGAACGCGTTCGGGGTGGTGAGGACCAGGCGCCCGCCCGGATTGAGGTGGCGGCGCGCACTTCGAAGAAACCCGTGCACGTCATCGAGGTGTTCGATCAGCTCACCGGCGAACACCGTGTCGAAGCCACGTCCGAGGTCGAAGTCCTGGGCGTTGGCGACGCGGGCGTCGTAGCCCTTGCCCTGGAGCTCGTGGACCGTCGCCTCGTTGATGTCGATCCCGACCAGGTCGCCCACCTCCGCTCCGAAGAGACCGTGGAGCCAATCGGGTTTGCCGTAGCGGGATGCGCAACCCAGGTCGAGCAGAGACGTGCCGACGATCAGGGGCCGCACGACGTCGAAGCGGTCCTTGAGCGATCCCGCTCCCCAGGGGGCATTGCCCCACTTCGGCTGCAGGAAATGGCCCGTGGCGGGTCCCTCCGAGGGGACCAGGATCGGTGTCGTCTCGGATCGGCTCGTCACGGTACCCACTGATCTCCCGGAGAGCTCTGCCCGGACCGCGCGGCCCGGTGTGCGACAGGGACGACTGGCCGCAACGTAGAGGCGTACCGCTCCGTCATGCAAGCAGGTTAGGGGCCTCCGCGACGGGTGCGGAAACGGTCGGCCCTCAGGTGCGCCCGTAGGCGGCCGCGGCCAGCTGCCGCAGGAGCGAGTTCGCCATCGGCGCTCCAACCGAGGTGACCGTGAGCTGGGTCCCGAGGGTGCCCCGCACCATGGAGATGACGCTGACCGCAGACGGCACCGTGACGCCGCGTGTGGTGACCTGGAACGACACGGTGAAGCCCGAACTGTGCGGGACCAGGGCGGCCGGGCTGACCGCGGTCACGGTGGCCTTCCCGAGAGTGACGCCCTTGCCGGCGGCAGCATCGAGCTGCGATTTGGCCGGTCCCTGGAACACCGAGGTGAGACACCTGGGCACCTTGGGATTGCTGATGGCGGTCAACTGCTGCGCCCCCACCCGCGCCGAGCGAAAGACGCTCACGTTGTCCTGCACGAACTGCGTTTCCCCCGGGTTCTGAAAGGTCGGGCTGGTCGCCGACGGGGTATTGACGTTGATCTCGGCCTTCGAGACCCCGAGGCACGAGGCCAGTTGGTTCTCGCCCGGGAAGGAATTGCCCGAGCTGCCACTGGTCGTCACGGACCCCTGGCTCGTCCACCCCGGCGGGAACTCGGACTTCACCACGAGCGCCTTCTTGGCGTTGGCGAGCCCGCTGCGCTGGCCCGCCGAGGCCGATCCGGCCGCCGCGGCGCCGAGGACCAGGCCGGCGAGGACGACGGCCACACCGCCGAGAGCGGCTCGCCGGAGCCATGTGCGTAAGAGCGCCGTTGCGATCATGAGTCCCTCCAGGGGGTCGGCAGTGGGCTGGGGTGAGTGGGAAGAATGGGCCCGTTCAGCGAGGTGGACGACGTCCCGCGAGGACCGTGTCGGCGTTGTCGGGCCTGGCCACAGAGCGAGAACCCGGCACGAGGCTCGAGCATGCGACCGGGCTCACTGGTGCGGCCGGGGGTCAACCATAGGGTCTGGCGATGGCGCTCGAAGGTGATCCGGGAAGCGATCGACTGCCTGGGCGAGCCAGCGGTGCCCAGCGCGGTTGCCAGTGGGCGCGGCGCCCGCTACGCTGGCACTCACAACCCGAGAGTGCTAACGAGTGCCAAGGAGGCCCCTCCCGATGAAGCTGCACCCCCTCGATGACCGGATTGTCGTCCGCCCCGGCGAGTCCGAGGAGACCACCGCGTCCGGCCTGGTCATCCCCGACACGGCCAAGGAGAAGCCCCAGCAGGGCGAGGTGATCGCCGTCGGCCCGGGCCGGCGCTCCGAGGACACCGGCGAAGTCATCCCCATGGACGTGAAGACCGGCGACACCGTCGTCTACTCCAAGTACGGCGGCACCGAGATCACCGTCGAGGGCGAGGACCTGTTGATCCTCTCCAGCCGCGACGTCCTGGCCAAGCTCGCCTGATCCCCGGTCGGCTCGGCCTCGGCCCGGCCGACCACGGTCTGCCCGCCGCCCCGGTGATCCCCGGGCCGGCGCGGCGGCCTCCCCACAGTTTCCGTTACCAACGAGCCCCTGACCCGAGCGGGCTCGAGAGGAGTTCCACTCAGTCATGCCCAAGATCCTGAAGTTCGACGAGGCCGCCCGGCGCGGGCTCGAGGCCGGCGTCAACAAGCTGGCCGACACGGTCAAGGTCACCTTGGGGCCCAAGGGCCGCAACGTGGTGATCGAGAAGAAGTTCGGCGCCCCCACCATCACCAACGACGGCGTGTCCATCGCCCGCGAGGTCGAGCTCGACGACCCCTTCGAGAACATGGGCGCGCAGCTCGTCAAGGAGGTCGCCACCAAGACCAACGACGTGGCCGGTGACGGCACGACGACGGCCACGGTGCTGGCGCAGTCGCTCATCACCGAGGGCCTGCGCAACGTGGCCGCCGGCGCGAGCCCGACGGGCCTGAAGAAGGGCATCGAGAAGGGTGTCCAGGCCGCGGTCGACAACATCAAGAAGCAGTCCAAGGAAGTCGGCGGCAAGACGGAGATCGCGCAGGTGGCTTCCATCTCGGCGGCCGACAACGCCATCGGCGACGTGCTGGCCGACGCCATCGACAAGGTCGGCAAGGACGGCACGGTCACCGTCGAGGAGTCCAACACCTTCGGGATCGAGCTCGAGCTCACCGAGGGCATGCAGTTCGACAAGGGCTTCCTCTCGCCGTACTTCGTCACCGACCCCGAGCGCCAGGAGGCCGTGCTCGACGAGCCGCTCATCCTGTTCTTCAACGCCAAGGTCTCGGCCGTCCACGATCTCGTCCCCGTGCTCGAGAAGGTCATGCAGACCGGCAAGCCGCTCCTGATCATCGCCGAGGACATTGAGGGCGAGGCCCTGGCGACGCTGGTCGTGAACAAGATCCGCGGCACCTTCACCTCGGTCGCCGTCAAGGCTCCGGGCTTCGGCGAGCGCCGCAAGGAGATGCTCCAGGACATGGCCGTCCTCACCGGCGCCCAGGTCATCAGCGAGGAGATCGGTCTCAAGCTCGAGAACGCCACCATCGACCTGCTCGGCAAGGCCAGGCGGGTCATCGTCACCAAGGACGACACGACGATCGTCGAGGGCGGCGGCTCGTCCGAGGACGTCAAGGGCCGGGTGGCCCAGATCAAGCGCGCGATCGAGGACACGGACTCGGACTGGGACCGCGAGAAGCTCCAGGAGCGCCTGGCCAAGCTGGCCGGCGGCGTCGCCGTGGTCAAGGTCGGCGCGGCCACCGAGGTGGAGCTCAAGGAGAAGAAGCACCGCATTGAGGACGCGCTGTCCGCCACCCGGGCCGCGGTCGAAGAGGGCATCGTCGCCGGCGGCGGCACCGCCCTCATCCGGGCCCGCAAGTCGGTCAACGACCTGGCGGACACGCTCGAGGGCGACGAGGCCACCGGTGCGCGCATCGTGGCCCGCTCGCTCGAGGAGCCGCTGCGCTGGATCGCCTTCAACGCCGGGCTCGAGGGCGCCGTGCTCGTCTCGCAGGTGGAGTCCGCCAAGGGCAACGTCGGCCTCAACGCGGCCAACGGTGAGATGGAGGACCTGGTCAAGGCCGGCATCATCGACCCGGCCAAGGTGACCCGCTCGGCGCTGCAGAACGCGGCGTCCATCGCCGGCCTGTTGCTCACCACCGAGGCGCTCGTGGCGGACAAGCCCGAGAAGGGCCCGGACCCGGCTGCGGCCGCTGCCGCGATGGGTGGCATGGGCGGCATGGGCGGGATGATGTAGTTCACGCGTGCGCTTCGCGCGTGCTCTGGGTGGCCGGGCTTCGTGCCCGGCCACCGGCGCGCGCCCGGAGGATGAACTCCCCGCGAGACAGGATGAACTCCCCGCGAGAAATGTGACCGGGGGCGCGGAAATTGCGCCACGGCCGTTGACCCGTTGCGGACCCCGTGTTAGGCCTACATGCGAGTTACCCGAGGGGGCCCTCCTGGGTTTCTCAGATCAGTATCGAGCGGGCGCGCACGCCGTCGCGCCCGGCACCGAAGGGAGAAATCTGACCATGAAACCAAAGCTCTGGTTCGTCGCGTCCGCGCTCGGAGTGTCCTGCGTGGCCCTCGGAGGGGTCGCGGGGGCGCTCCTTGCCCCCACGAGCATCGCGAAGCCCGAGATCGACCGCGCCAGTGCGTCGATCCAGCTCGGTGGCACGCTGAAGTCGGTGACCTGCTTCGGAGAAGACAAGCTTGCTTCGGGCGCCAAGACCCCCTATATCACCTACCTGGGTAGCTGGACCGGCTCTGAGAACCAGATCCTGCCCGACGCCACCGACTACGGGTTGTCGGCGACCTTCAAGGTGAGCCAAATCACGTGGACGATCAACTTGAACACCGACCGCGGGGTCCTCACCGGAAAGGCGGTGCTCGGTCCGCCAACGGGCGCAACGGGTACCACCTATTCAGGCACGATCACCGTGATCACCCAGGGCGACCCGGCCTCCACGTCGACGCCGACCACTGGGCGAGGCTTCCTCGTGGCCAACTTCAAGTTGCCCGACGACGGCGTGACCGGCACCAATGACGACAACCTCTACGCCAACGTCGAGTTCCCGTCCATGAGCGCCGGTGGCGCGGCAGGCGCTTTCGGTGACGACCCGGGCACGGTCAGCCCGCCGAGCGTCCCCGACTACTCGGCGGTCGCCAACACGGCGCCGCAGAGCACAGAGGCCTGCTGAGGACTCGCGCGGCCATCGCGGCCGACACCAATCACCGCACGGGCACCAGTACGATTGAGCCTGTGTCGGGCTTCGCGGCCGGGTCTTCGGACCCGGCTGCGGCGCGCCCGGGGTGGCGGCGCGGGACCCCTCGGACCTCCATCAGCCTTGCGAGTTCTTGGAATCAGCCGTCAGCGGTCGAAGTGCCCGCCGGCATCACTGGCGGGTGAGGTACTGCGACAGGCTGAGGACCTGGCTCGAAGGAGGGATCGCCACCGACAGTGGGGATCCGTAGTGCCGGAGCGAGATCACCACCTCCTCGTGGACCGGTTGCCCGTTGACGTTGTTCTGTGTGGCCGGGATCACGATCGACCGCACGGTGTTGCCCGCCCCGACATCGACTTCTTCGTAGGCGTGCGTCCCGAGGCCGGCGGCCGACATCGTCGTGGGGTTCGAAGTGAAGTTCACCGCGTACGCCTGCACTTGCTTGCCGTCAACGGTGGAGCGTCCGAGTGACGCGACCACGACCGACGCGCCGGTGAGCTGCCGCACCAGCATCCCGGGGTCTCCGACGAGCTGGACCACTTGGCTCAGCGTCGAGGCCGGTCCGAGTGCAGGCAAGTCGTTCGTGCTGGCGGTTACCCAGGCTTTGCCCGGAACGGGTGAGTCGGTGACGTGGATGTAGACCGGTTGTCCTTGGAAGATGAATTGCTGGTCCTCGGTCGCGGTCCCTGTCAGCGTGGTGTCCAGCGTGCCCAGTCCTGAGGTGAGATCGAAGCCTCCGCTGCCGGTGAGATGTTGTGGCGTCGACTGGCCCGGGACGGCGAGTGTCGCGGCAAGGGTCATGGTGACCGTCCTCTTCGCGATGCTTCGCTCTGCCGCGGCCACCAAGGTGTTGGCGGCACTCGTGGTCTTGCCGCGCGCCGCGGACGGCGACGTGGATTGCGACGTGGATTGCGACGTGGATTGCGTGGAGAGGGAGCTCCCGGGATGTGCCGGCGCTCCCCCCGTCCCGCCATGACTCGGCCCACTCGTTGCAACGACCGCGACGACGATCACGACCACCACAAGAACCAAGGCGGCCGTGAGGATGCCGAGACGCCGTTGCCGGCTGCGATCGCGGACCGTCGCGTCCGAGACGCCAGTGCGGAGGGGTTCCTTCTCGACGGTGTCCGCGAGGAGGGCGGGGAGCACCGACGCTTCGTCCGCACGGACCGAGGTCACCTCGCTGGTTGGCACGGGCAGCGCCTCTGGGGCGACATCGGCCGCCTGGGTCGCCTCCGCCGCCGGCAGTGCCGGGACGACGACGCCGGTGGACCCGTCAACGGGCCCCTCGCCAGGGCGGATCCTGTCTGTCCACCCGTTGTCCCAATAGCGCTGATGACCTAGGAAGAACGGGTCCTTGTACCAACCTGGCTCCCTGCTCACCAACTGCTCACCGCCTGCTCATGCTGCCGCGCCGTTGCACGTCCGACCCGCGATGTTCCCACATGGCGGGGGTGCCTTGTCTCCTGGTTACGAGAAGGCAACCACACGGTGAACCCCGACCAGGTGACGGGGGGACGATCGATAGGTTTGGCGAGGTGCCCCACGCGAACACGAGTACCCGCCGCATCGGCGCTGCTCTTTGCACCCTTCTCGCCGTCGCTCTCACCAGCGGAGCGTGTTCGGTGCAATCCGCCGCGACGACGCCACCGAGGGCGGCCGCACACCATGGATCGAAATCGCTTTCGGCACCGAAGACCTCGTTCGCGCAGGACACGAAGTTCTTCACCGACGTCACCGAGGCCGACCCGGCTCTTGTCACCTACGAGCAGCAGCAGGGAAATGTGGCGCTGCGCGCGCTGTTGACCGACGGATCGGCCTTCTGCGCCTTGCTGCGACACGGAGGAGGTATCGATCGAGCGCTCGTTTCGGAGGCAGCAGGTGCAAGGAGCACTGAGTCGAGCACGCATCTGCCATTGTCGGTGACGACCTTCAACACCATTGAAGCTGTCGCGCTGCTCACGCTCTGTCCCTCTGAGCAGAAGGTGATCCCCGCATCGGACAAGTCCAAGATCCGCGCACTCGGCAACGCGCTCGCCATCGTCCGGATTGAGTCTCGGGTCGGGGCAACCCGAGGCCGGATGACCGTTCGCGGTTCGGTCACAGAGAAATAAGCACCGCGTAGCGCAACGTCATCACGCGCGTAACCCGTCGCTCTTAAGTTGCTCCCGACCGTTGTCACTGTGACACCGGAGTGTTGATCTTCGGATGAGGAGGAGTGCTTCGTGCGGATCTCTGGGATGAGGCGACGTCGGCTGCGGACGGGCACCATGGTCGCCGCCGCATTCGCGACGATGGCGGCCCTCACCGGCGTGAGTCTTACCAGCGCCTTCGTGGACTCCACGTCTGCGGGTGCGGTGAAGTCGACGACATGTCCGGCGGGAGCCTCGCTGCAGATCCCGGCGGGTGGCACCAGCTCCCAAGCGCAGTGCGTCATCACGTCGACGGGCACCCCGTCGGCGCGGTCAAGCACGTGTGGCTGATCATCCTGGAGAACAAGTCCTACGACGAGACCTTCACGGGCCTCAATCAGAACAGCTACCTGTGGCAGACGCTCCCCCAGCAGGGCGCCCTGCTCACGAACTACTACGGCACCGGCCACTTCAGCATGGACAACTACATCTCGCTGGTGTCCGGCCAGTCCCCGTCGTACGCCGTGCAGGACGACTGCTCGACGACCGCGAACATGACGAACAACAACAGCGGGATCATCACCACCGGCACGGTCGGCACGGGCACCGACACCGACGGCACCACCGACGGCAGCGGGACCAACACCACCCCGCCGAATGCGACCGGGACCAGCAACGGCAACTACGGCCAGCTCCTCGTGCACGGTGGCGTCGACGCCACGCTCGGCAACAACGGCTGCGTCTACCCGACCGACGTGGCGACCGTGTTCAACCAGTTCAACGCGGCCGGCGTCTCGTGGAAGGCCTACGCCCAGGACCTCGGCGGCGCCCAGCCCACCGGCGCGACGAGCTACGTGACCGGCTCCACCCCAGGGGTGACCGACACCGTGCCCGGTCGCGACGACGGGGCGTGCGGCTACCCCGGCACCTCGACCGCCGACCCCGTCACCAACCCGACGAACCTGGTGGCCCCGACCGGCGACGTGTCGAGCTTCACCGGGCGCCCAGCCGGCCAACGCCAACAACAACGGCGACCCGGCCGACCAGTTCGTGGCCAAGCACTTCCCGACCGGCTGGTTCACCGCGCTGACCGGTGAGTCCGCCGGCACGCAGAGCAGCGTCACCTACCCGGCCCAGCCGGCGCTCAACGAGCCGACCACGCCGGAGTACGACGGACCGGGTGCGCCCGACGAACGGCGCGACCGACACCAACTGCGACGCCAACCACGTCTCCAACCTCGACGACCCCACCTACGGCCTGGCCCACGACCTGAGCCTCCCAGCCAACGAGGTCCCGGCGTTCAACTGGATCACGCCGAACAACTGCAGCGACGCCCACGATGCGACCTGCCAGGGCAACAACCTCTCCGGGCGCCTTCAACGCCAACGGCACGCCCGACTACACCCCGGCCGGCCTACCGGCCGACGACCCCGAGGCGACGACGCCGGCCAACTACACCGGCGGGCTCTACGCGGCCGACCTGTTCCTGCGCTACTACATCCCGATGATCGAGCAGTCGGCGGCCTTCGCCGACGGCGGGCTGATCGACATCACCTTCGACGAGGCCAACCCTCCGTTCACCGTCGGCAACAGCTTCAACAACGTGCCCGGCCCCGGCGACAACTCCACCTACTCCGCTCGCCGGCGGACCAGCCGACCTTCGGCGCGCCCGGGACCACGGCGCCGGGTGCCGACTCGCTCTACGGCGCCTACGGCCTCCAGACCGACGCAGCGGGCGAGAACATCAACGGTCAGCAACGTGAGCACCGAGCCGACCGGGCCCGAACGACCCCGAGGTGACCAACAGCTCGGGCCAGCAGCTGCAGCCCGGCCCCGGCGCCGCCGGCTTCATCGACCGGCCCACCGGGCTTGGCCGGCGAGAGCCCGAACGTCAGCGGCTCTCCCGGCACGACCAGCGAGCCGGCTCTGGTCGGCACCGGGCTCGAGCATGGCCACGGACGCGAAGATCAACGCCGACGACACCGGCCGGCTCGTCTCGGGCACCGACGCCAACGGCAACACGATCCCGCCCGACACCTTCGTCGGGGCGGTCAGCGACACCGGGCCCTTGCCGCTGTCGTCGCAATGCCAGCGCCACGGCGGCGTCGAACAACTACGCCAAGCCGTGGATCGGTACCTTCCAGCTGCTCAACGACAGCGGACAGCCGGTCACGCTGCCGGCCGGCTTCGACGGCAACGTGACGCTGAGCGCCGAGGGAGCGACCTCCACCGTCGGCAGCTCGACCTGCCCGAGCGGGAGCGAGGCGGCGACGACCAGCGGGTGCGTGACCGCCGACCCGCTCTTCGACCCGACCGACTTCACGCCGGGCGGCGGCGACACCGGCACCGTGCTGATCAGCCCGCTCATCAAGCCGGGCACCGTGTCGAGCACGTACTACAACCACTACAGCACGCTGCGCACGCTCGAGGACCTGCTTCCTGACCGGGCAGTCGTGCACCGACCCCGCCAACGCCGACACCCCGCTGGCCGCCGGCACGGTGTGCGGGGGCCTCGACGGTCACGGCCACATCGGCTACGCGGCGCAGGCCGGCCTGGCCGCCTTCGGACCGGACGTGTTCACCGCGCAGCAGTTCTCGGTCGTGGCCGCGCCGCACGGCTACTTGACCGCGGTCGGGCAGCGGCGCCAGCGCCTTGTACTGCCCGAAGGGCCTCAACCTCGGTCCCGGGGTCGCCAACAGCAGAACCCGGTAGCGGTGGCTTCGGTGGCGTCGGCGGCATCGCCGGAGCGGCCGGCTGCGGGACCAGCGGCGGCAGAGGCGGCAACGGCGGCAACGGCGACACCGCGGCCGGCCCGGCGGCGATGGAGGCAACGGCGGCAACGGCGCCTGCCCGCCCGAGGAATGGGTCGGTGGCGTCTGGCTGACGGCGACGGGCGCCGCGACGTCGCCGTACGACACCCCGCCGTGCAACGGCACCGGCGGCAACGGCGGCAACGGCGGCAACGGCGGCAACGGCGTGGGCACGACCCCGGGCGGCAACGGCGGCAACGGCGGCAACGGCTCGCCCGGGGTGCCGGGCCGCCCGGCGAGAAGGGTGCGAACGGTTAGCAGACGACCGCAGACAGCCGACTGGCGCCCGCCGTGAGAGCGACTGCGTCGCAGCTGGGGCCGGGCCTACGGCGCCCGGCCCGCTGTCTGGCGCCCGCGTCGCTCGTGGCTGATCGCGCCTCGTCTTCGCCGGCTGCTGCGGGAGCGGCGGTGCCGCGGTGGTGCGCGACTACGCCGTCCGCCCTCCCGGGCAAGACCACCGCCAGCTACCCGTCGTTCCTCCCGAAGAAGACGCTCCAGCCCGACGTCGACGCCGCCCTCATCGGCACCGAGGCCAAGCCGGCGCTCCAGGTCGAGGGCCTGCCCGTCGAGGTGAAGACCAAGGCCTTCGACGTCGCGGATCACCGTCAGCGGGCCGATCGTCCCGGGCGAGGGCCTGCCCGACCAGCCGGCCGCCACCACCTGCACCTGGACCGTGACGATGAAGGACGCCACCGCCGACGTGCCCGTCTCGGTGGCCGACTTCCACTCCGTCGACCACCTCGGCTCGGTGTTCCTCATGGGCCTCGTCCCGGGCGAGCACCCTCCACCGCCCGTCCTGCACCCGGGCCAGACGCTCACCTTCCGGCTCCGGGCCTACGAGCTGGTCGGCGAGGGCATGATGCAGTGGGCGCCCGGACCACAAACACGTCGTCGCCGACTGGGACTACACGGTCGAGAACGACTGATGCCGCCGCGACGGGTCGCGCGGCACGCGGCGCGGCGTTTCAGTCCGTGAACACGTGGACGACGGCGCGGTAGTTCTGGCTCGGCGCCGAGGGGACCGGCGGCCGGCACCCGCCGGGCCCGGCGGGTCACCTCTTGGACGAGGCCCGGCGCCGTCGCTGGGGGCGGCGCCGGCGGCCCGACGATCGTCTCGATCCGGCGAAGCCAGCCGCCCGGCACAGGTTGTGCAGGGCCTCGATCGTCGGCACGTACCAGTTGCCGAAGTCGGTCCGCAGGGAGCTGCCGGCGTGGAACTGGAGCAGCACCTCGTTGTCGAGACCCTGGAGGTGCACCGCCTCGGTCTCGATGACCGCCACCTCCTTGGTGACGGCGCGCAGGCGCTCGAGGCAGGTGAGCGGTTCCTTCATGTGGTACAGCACGCCGAGGTACAACACGACGTCGAACCGGCCCAGCTCGTCGAGGTCGACCGTGCTGGAAGTCGCCCACCACCGGCTCGACCTTGGAGCCGAGCGCCCTGGCGGCGAAGTTGAAGCCACGCTGACCCGGCAGGTCGGGCCGCCAGAAGTCGGTCTCGTCGCGCGACTGGTCCGGGAGCGCGCCGTTCGTTGATGCACTCCTCCCAGTACGCGCCGCGCGCCACGAAGTCGACGCCCCAGGCGTAGTGATCGAGCGCCACGACCCGGCTGGCGCCGTGCTGCTCGGCCAGGAACGAGAACTTGCCGTCCCAGGCGCCGATGTCGAGCACGCTCTTGCCCGCCACGTCGGGGATGACGCCCGCCGACGTCTCCTGGACGCTGATGCCCTTGGTCACCACGCCGTTGCCGAGGTCGATGGTGTGGTACCACCCGAACGCGTCTGCCTGCGCCTGCAACTCGGCCGGAGAAGTCATGGGCCGAGAGCGTAGCGAGGCCGTCGGGGGGCGCCGTGCCCCCGGTTAGCGTGAAGCGGATGCCCCGGCCGGTCCCGCCCCAGGTGATCCCGCGCCCGCCGACTGGCGCCCGGGTGAGCCCGCAGCCTGGGCCGGCCTCGGGGCCGAGGCGCGGACGGGAATCGGCCTCGACCGGGTGCTCGACGCGCTCGTCACCGTGGGCCTGCGCGGGAGCGTCCCCGACGGCCTTGGACTCGGACCATCTCTTCGGGCCGTCGCGCCATCGCTCGTCGCAACGAGTCCGGCGCGCCCGCCGTCCACCAGGTGAACGCCGGCGTCCTCGCCGTGCTGTTCGAGGAGCCGGACGAAGGCGAGGCGCGCGTGATCCTCACCCGCCGCTCGAGCGGCCTGCGCACCCACCGGGGCGAAGTCAGCTTCCCGGGCGGGCGCCTCGACGAGGGCGAAGCACCGGCTGCATGCCGCACTCCGCGAGGCGCACGAAGAGGTGGGCCTCGACCCGACCCTGGTCACCCCCGTGGGCTGGATCCACCCGGTCATGACGATGGTCTCGTCCTCGCTGATCCTGCCGGTCCTGGCGACCGTGGCGCAGCGGCCGCGACTCGTGGCGAACCCCGGCGAGGTCGAGCGGGTCTTCGACGTCACGCTTGACCGACCTCGCCGACCCGGCACTCTTCCACGAGGAACGCTGGCGCATCCCTGGCCGGAGGATCCCAGGCAGTGCCGACGACTCGTTTCCGGTGTGGTTCTTCGAGGTCTCGGGCGAGATGATCTGGGGCGCGACGGCACGCATGATCCACGAGCTGCTGCACGTCGTGCTCCTTGGCTCTTCAGGCGTGGCCGGCTTGTCGGGGACTGATCCCTTCTCCCTTCCACGAGAGGCGGAGGGACGGATTCAGTCCGAGAACGCGACCCGCAGCGCGCCCAGCAGGCCGAAGGAGACGACGAGCGCGTCGCCTGGCGTGACCGAAACCGGCGGGACGACCGAGCCGGCGATGATGCGGTCGCCCGGCTCGAGGGTCGCGCCGTGTGTGGCCAAGAACCGCCCGACGAACGCCACCGTGTCACCGGGGTCCTCGGTGATGGCGCCCCTGGCGATCTCCTGGTCGGCCTTGGCGATGACGGCGACCATGTCCCACGGATCGATCCCGGGGACCTCGTCCCCGAAGATCACGCCGCGCTGGCAGATGTTGCCCGCGAGCACCGGCTCGATGTCGTCGAAGGTCACGTCGAGGTCGACGAGCTCGAGGGCCGGCGCGAGCCCGGCGACACCACCGTCGTCGCCGACGCGCACGGCGAGCTCGACCTCAACCGCGGGCGCCCGCCACCCGCCGATCGAGATGACGGCGCCGTCCGGGCTCACGCCGGTGTCGACCAGGTATCCGACGACGGGGTCATCGAGGCCGAGGACCTGCTGGATCGCCGGGGTGTTGAAGCCGATCTTCCAGCCCACCGGCGTGGCTCCTGCGGCCAGCTCGGCCTCGCGGCGCGCCAGGAGCGCGCGCGATGCCGCGGGCGACGGACCCGGCGCCGTCGTGATCGATCATGGGGGAGTCTCGCGCCGCAGGGGAGAGCCTGAGGCCAGCCACGGGCAGAGTAGGATGAGGGATCGTCGGCGTGTCGGCCCGGCGTTCGCAAGACCTAGACAGGCCGGTGGGTGGTGGAGCCGTACCGGCCCCACGAATGCCGGAGGGCGAACAGAGTGGCTGAGATCGAGATCGGCATCTTCAAGTCGGGGCGTCAGGCCTACGGGTTCGACGACATCGCCATCGTCCCCAGCCGGCGCACCCGAGACCCCGAAGACGTCGACATCTCGTGGGAGATCGACGCGTACCGCTTCGACCTGCCGCTCTTGGGCGCGGCGATGGACGGGGTGATGAGCCCGACCACGGCGATAGAGCTCGGGCGCCTCGGCGGCCTGGGCGTGCTGAACCTCGAGGGCCTTTGGACCCGCTACGAGGACCCGACGTCGCTCTTTGACGAGATCCGTGAGCTCGACGACGAGAAGGCCACGGCGCGGATGCAGCAGATGTACCAAGAGCCCATCATCCCCGAGCTGGTCACTGCCCGCATCCACCAGATGAAGGAGGCCGGGATCACGACGGCTGCATCGGTGACGCCCCAGCGGACCGAGAAGCTGGCGCCTGCCATCCTGGCCGGGGAGCTGGACCTGTTGGTGATTCAGGGGACCGTCGTGTCGGCCGAGCACGTGTCGAAGACCTCGGAGCCGCTCAACCTGAAACGATTCATCCGGGAGTTCGACATCCCGGTCATCGTGGGCGGCTGCGCCTCCTACCAGGCCGGGTTGCATCTCATGCGCACCGGCGCCGTGGGCGTGCTCGTCGGCGTCGGCCCGGGCAACGCCTGCACGACGCGGGGCGTGCTGGGGCTGGGCGTGCCCCAGGCAACCGCCATCGCAGACGTGGCCGGGGCCCGCATGCGGCACCTCGACGAAACCGGGGTGTACGTGCACGTCATCGCGGACGGCGGCATGTCCAAGGGAGGCGACATCGCCAAGGCGATCACCTGCGGCGCCGACGCCGTCATGCTCGGCTCGCCGCTGTCGTCCGCCTTCGAGGCGCCGGCCCGTGGCTTCCACTGGGGCATGGCCACCTTCCACCCCACGCTGCCCCGTGGCGCACGGGTGCGCACCTCGGTGCGGGGTTCGCTACGCGAGATCCTGCTCGGCCCCGCCCACGAGAACGACGGGCGCATGAATCTCTTCGGCGCCCTGCGGACCGCGATGGCGACCTGCGGCTACGAGACGGTGAAGGAGTTCCAGAAGGCCGAGGTCATGATCGCCCCGGCGCTGCAGACGGAGGGCAAGGCGTTGCAGCGTTCGCAGGGCGTGGGGATGGGGCACTGACCGACACCGTCCTCGTCGTCGACTTCGGGGCCCAGTACGCGCGGCTCATCGCTCGCCGGGTCCGCGAGGCGCACGTCTACTCCGAAATCGTTCCGGCCTCCATCTCCATTGAGGAGATCCGCCGCCGCGCGCCGAAGGGCATCATCTTCAGCGGCGGCCCCAAGTCTGTCTACGAGTCGCCGGCGCCCTCCATCGACAGCGCCGTCTACGAGCTGGGCATCCCGATCCTGGGCCTCTGCTACGGCGCACAGCTCATGGCGCTGCAGCTGGGGGGCACGGTCTCGCGGACGGGCCAGGGCGAGTACGGGCGTACGTCGCTGTGGCTCTCGCCCGGCGCGGTCTCGCCGCTCCTGCCCGACTGGCCTTCCACGTCGTCGGTGTGGATGAGCCATGGCGACGCCATCACCGAGGTGCCGCCGGGCTTCGTGGCCACGGCGTCCTCGCCCGCGGCACCTGTCGCGGCCATGCACGACCCCGCGCGCCGACTGTTCGGGTTGCAGTTCCACCCTGAGGTGGTGCACACCGAGCGCGGGAGCGAGGTGTTCGACCACTTCCTGATCGACGTGTGCGGCTGCTCCCCGGGATGGACGCACGTGTCGATCATTGAGCACCAGGTGGAGGCCGTGCGAGCGCAGGTCGGCGGCGAACGGGTGCTCTGCGCGCTGTCGGGCGGAGTGGACTCGGCGGTGGCGGCGGCGCTGGTGCACAAGGCGGTGGGGGACCAGCTCACGTGCGTCTTCGTCGACACGGGATTGATGCGGGCCGGCGAGGCCGACCAGGTGGAGGACACCTTCCGGCGCCAATTCAAGGTCGATCTCGTCCACGTGAAGGCGGCCGACCGGTACTTCGCGGCCCTGGAGGGGGTGACGGACCCGGAGCGCAAGCGCAAGATCATCGGCGAGCTCTTCATCCGCATCTTCGAGGAGGTGGCACGCGACCTGGGGTCGGGTGGTTCAGAGGACGAGGGCCCGCGGTTCTTGGTGCAGGGGACGCTCTACCCCGACGTGATCGAGTCGGGAAGCGATACTGCCGCCAATATCAAGTCGCACCACAACGTCGGCGGATTGCCTCGACGATCTGAAGTTCGAGCTGGTGGAGCCGCTCAGGCTGCTCTTCAAGGACGAGGTGCGCGCCGTGGGCGAGGAGCTGGGGCTGCCACATGAGATCGTGTGGCGCCAACCGTTTCCCGGCCCGGGCCTGGCCGTGCGCATCATCGGCGAAGTGACGCGCGAACGCGCCGAGGTCCTGCGCGCGGCCGACGCTGTCGTGGTCGAAGAGATCCGCCGCGCCGGGCTCTACCGCGAACTGTGGCAGAGCTTCGCCGTGTTGCCGGCGGTCAGGACGGTGGGGGTGATGGGAGACGGCCGGACCTACGCCTACCCCATCGTCATCCGCGCCGTCACCAGTGACGATGCCATGACGGCGGACTGGGCCCGCCTGCCTTACGACTTAGTCGAGCGCATCGCCTCCCGCGTCATCAACGAGGTCGAGGGCGTGAACCGGGTGGCACTCGACGTCACGTCGAAGCCTCCCGGGACGATTGAGTGGGAGTGAGCGGCCGCTCGTCTTCTGTTCCCGCGGGGAACGGCCAGCTTTTCGACACGTCCGACGAAGGAGTCGGGGCTGCGGCTGCTGCCGCGGCCGACGAGGACGCCACCGATTCGGGAACCACGACGGCCCAGGGGGCCGACGACGGCCGGGGCCAACGACGGCGCTCGGCGACGGGAGCAGGCGCCTTCTCGGGCCGGACCGCTGCCCTGGTCGACGACTTGACCCTCCCTCAGCGGGCGGCGGTGGAGCACCGCGGCGGGCCGCTCCTGATCATCGCCGGCGCCGGCTCGGGCAAGACACGCGTCCTCACCCGGCGCATCGCCCACCTGCTGGCGACCGGGGATGCGCCGCCCTGGGGGATCCTCGCTATCACCTTCACCAACAAGGCGGCCGACGAGATGCGCGCCCGGGTGGTCGAGCTCGTCGGGTCGGCGGCCGAGAAGATGTGGGTCTCCACCTTCCACTCGGCCTGCCTGCGCATGCTGCGCGCCAACGCCGACCGCCTCGGCTTCCGCTCCAGCTTCACGGTCTACGACGACACCGACTCGCGGCGGCTGATCGAGATGATCACGGCCGAGCTCGGCTTCGACCAGAAGCGCCTGCCCTCGCGCGCCGTGCAGGGCGTCATCAGCCAGGCCAAGTCGGAGCTGGTCGACTTCGAGACATTCCGTGAAGAGGCGCGTCAGGGGCCCGATCCCTTCCGCAAGCGCATCGCCGACGTCTACGCGCAGTACCAGGACCGATTGCACGCGGCCAACGCCATGGACTTCGACGACCTGCTCATGGTCACAGCCGACCTGCTGCAGGCCTACCACGATGTGCGCGAGGCCTACCAGGCGCGCTTCGCGCACATCCTCGTCGACGAGTTCCAAGACACCAACCACGCCCAGAACGAGATCGTCAAGCTTCTCGGCGAAGCGCACGGCAACGTCAGCGTCGTGGGCGACTCCGACCAGTCGGTCTACCGCTGGCGCGGCGCCGACATCCGCAACATCTTGGAGTTCGAGCGGGCCTTCCCCAACGTGACCACGATCATGCTGGAGCAGAACTTCCGCTCGACGCAGACGATCCTCGACGCAGCCAACGCGGTCATCGCCAACAACGTCGGTCGCCAACCCAAGGAGCTCTTCACCGTCGGCGACACCGGCGGGCCGGTCCGGCGCTACCGTGCCGAGGACGAGCGCGACGAGGCCGCCTGGGTCTCGAGCGAGATCCTGCGCATGCACGCCGCGGAGGGTCTCTCGTGGGGGGACTTCGCCGTTTTCTACCGGACCAACGCACAGTCGCTGCCGCTCGAGACTTCAATGAAGTTCAGCGGCATCCCCTACAAGGTGGTGGGCGGTGCCAAGTTCTACGACCGGCGCGAGATCAAGGACGTGTTGGCCTACATACGCGTCCTGGCGAATCCCGACGACGAGGTCTCGGCTCGGCGCATCGTCAACGTCCCCAAGCGCGGCATCGGCGACACGTCAGTGGCCCGCCTGGCCGCCTGGGCTCAGGTCAACGCCGTGTCCTTCAGCGAGGCCATCGACCGGGCCGCCGAGGCGGGGCTCTCCGCCAAGGCGCTGCGGGGTGCCGAGCAGCTGTCCAAGACGCTGGCCGAACTACGACCGCTGGTGCAGACCGTCAACCCCGCCGACTTCGTCCAGCTGGTGGCCGACCGCACCGGCTACCTGGCCGAGCTCGTTGCCGAACACACGCTCGAGACGGACGGCCGAATCGAGAACCTGGCCGAACTGGCCTCGCAGGCTGGCGACTTCGACGACGTGCAGGGCTTCCTCGAGACCGTCGCCTTGGTGGCCGACTCCGACGAGCTCGAGAGCGACGGCACGCGCGTGTCCCTCATGACGCTGCACACGGCCAAGGGGCTCGAGTATCCCGCCGTGTTCGTGGTGGGACTCGAGGAGGGAATCTTCCCGCACTTCCGCTCGCTGTCGGAGCCGACTGAGCTCGAAGAGGAGCGGCGGCTGTTCTACGTCGGCATCACACGCGCCCGCCGACACCTGGCGATCTCGCATGCGTGGTCGCGCACCACCTGGGGTCGCACGCAGCCGGCCATGCCCAGCCGATTCGTGACCGAGGTCCCCGCGCATCTGGTGGACGACGCCGGCCTGGGTTCGCCCCGACGCGGCACGGGGTACGACTCGCTCTCGGCCGACGAGCACCTCCCCGGTGCCACCTTCGCCCCGGCCGTCTCCTTGGCGGCGCGTTCGGCCGCAGCGGGAGGGTCCAACGGCTCGAGGGGCAGCACGGGCGCCGAGGACCTTGGCCTCGTGCCAGGCGACGAGGTGCTGCACGATCACTGGGGCCGCGGCGTCGTCGTGGCCGCGAAGGGAGAGGGCTCGCGGCGCAGGCGACGGTGGACTTCGAGACGGTGGGGAAGAAGAACTTGTTGCTGTCGGCGACTCCGTTGCGGAGAGCCTGAGCCGCTTCGAGAGGAGCCAGCCAAGAGGTGCAGCGGCGTTCGCTCATGCGAACGACCGACCAGGTCCGACTTGCGCAACAACGCGTTGTGATTGGTCGACGGACGGATCGCTGCCGTGGGCCTCTTCTGAGGTCGAAATCGTGAGCGTCCACCGACCCTTTTGTGCGTGCGAGTGTGACGTCGAAGCCTCGTTCGCGGGATTTCACCGGCCGACAGGCTCGAGGCCCGGGCTGAGTGTGTTCAGCTTGTTCGAGCGTTGCTTCAAGCGCTCCACGAGGGGCGCCGATGACGCGGTATGCGGCGGATTATCGGTGTCTCGGTCGTCCTCCTCATCGGAACGTGTGTCCTTTCAATTCCTGTGGCCGGCGCCGCCAAGCCGGGCACCGTCTCACCGCCGGCCTCCATCCCCAACAACTGCTCGAGCGACGTCTCACAACACCTCGAGCGTTGGTTGCAAAACCGTCCAGCAGGCACGACCGTGGCCGTTCCGCCGGGCGCCTGCTATCTGATCAACGAGGGGATACAGCTAGTCGGATCACAGGACTTGACCATTTCGGGTGGGACATGGGAGGACGCAACCACACCGCAACCTGGCGCGGAGCCGAAGTTGCTCCGTGCGGAGATGTGGTTCGTCGGCGGTTCGAACATCACGCTCGAGAACATGACAATCACGGGGACCAATCCCGGTGGCTACGAGCAGGCCGGCGCGTTTGTCGCAGGCATCCGGTCCGACGGGGTCGTCGGTCTCACCGTGTCCAACGTGTCGATCGACCACACATACGGGGACGGAATCTTGCTCGCACCGCTGCGGGGGGATGCAGACCTCTCGGGCACGATTCTCAACCCCACCAGGGACGTCACGATCAACAATGTCGACATCTCCGGTGCCGGTCGTCAGGGCATCACGCTCGCCAGCGTGAACCACGCCCTCATCAGCTCGGTCCACCTGGACCACATCGGCATCGACGTATTCGACATCGAAGCCGATCAGTCCAACGAAGGTGCTGCCAACGTCACCATCAATGGGTGCAGCACCGGGTCTGGGGCCGGCGGGCTCTTTTTCGCCAACGGGGGCGCGGGTGCGGGATTCGAGACTCACGACATCACGGTGGAGAACTGCACGATGGCGACCCAATTGGGCGGCGACGCAGTCCTGATACAGACGCCTGCGGAGGCCACGACATCGCGCGGCCCGTTCACGTTCGCCAATGACACCTTGCGGTGTGGCGCCAGCGTCTACGTCGCCTGTGTACAGGTCCTGGGAGGCAACGTCTCGGTCGATCAGTCCTCCGTGGTGGTGCCACCCGGGACCGTGCACGAACCTGTGTACAACGCGTTTGAACAGAGCGCGGTGACCTTTGACGGGGACTACGTGACCGGCTACGGAAACGCCGGCACAACGGCCCCGAACAGCACGGTGACGGTGGCTGGAGGTGTGTGGATTCCCTTCCATGTCTCGGTGAGCCGCCCATTTCCGACGAAGGGCTCCACACCGTCGCCAGCGAACGCTGCCAGTCCATCCCAACTCGGCACCGCGCGCGTCACCGCTGACGCCCGATCGGTCGCCGTGCCGTCGCCGCAGTCCGCCGTCGCGGCAGACGCAGCCGCCGCATCAACCGGAGGGGGCGGCGGTCCGCGCCATGCCGCAGCAGCCCCGGCTCCAGACCACGGCGACCCGCCTCTCCTGGCGTCGTTCATCGAGCCCGTCCGCGGCGGCGCAGTCGTCCTGCTCCTCTCGCTCTCGGCATTGATGACGGGGGTCGCGCTCTTCCGGCGACGAGCGCAGCAGCACGCGGCAACGGTTCGGTCTCGCTCGGTCGTCGATTTATTGGGGGGATCCGGCCGGTCCGTGGGCTGAGCCGGCGTCGCGTCCAGGACGTCCAGCGTGCCGGTGACTCGGTCGGGTCGCTCACCCCTGCCGCGGCGTTTTCGGTCGGATCGCCCGATAGAGTCCGACCGCGATGGCGGCTTCCGACCGGCGGACGATGGGGACCATCCGCTTTGGATTCCGCCGCTGGCGGGTCGTTGGGGTTGTTGCGGTTGTGCTGACCGTCGCAGGTTGTGGGTCGACGCCGGTCGCCCGCTCGGGGTCACCGACGTTCAAGGCGCACGGGCACACGTCGACCTCGACCACGACCTCGACCACAACCACTCCCTCCGGCGCGAGCGCGACTCCCGCGCTCGCGGTGGCGCGACACCGGTCCCTCCGCCAACGGGTCCGACCGTGTCGCCGCCCCAGTCTGTGGTCGCAAACTGTTCGGTCGACGTCAGCAAGCCGTTACGAAAGTGGCTCAAGTCGCTCCCAGCGGGGCAGACCGTCGTGCCGCCCGCCAACGCGTGTTATCTGGTGAACGAGGGATTGAAGCTGGTCGATCCGAAGAATCTCACGATTTACGGCGCCACCTTCATGGACATGGAAACCGCTCCCGGCCGGCGCGCCGCGTTCCAAGGGGAGCCCGGTGTTCTCGGTGATTGGCGGCTCAGGCCTGACCCTCGAGGCGATGCACATCGTCGGGGCGAACTCCGGTGGCTACCATCCCAGTCTCGCCTTTGAGGCGGGAATCGGACTCGAAGGCACGGCGGGCGCAACAATCCGAGGCGTCACCATTTCCAACATGTTCGGTGACGGGATCACGCTGGCCCCCTTGCGCGGCGGTGCCGACCACGCGTCCGGAACCATCTTGGCTCCCGCCTCGTCGGTCGTCATCCGCGACGTGACGATCAAAGAGATCGGCCGGCAGGGCATCACGTTCGCCTCCATCACTGGTGCGCAGGTGAGCGACGTGATCGTGAACTACTCCGGAATCAATACGTTCGACTTCGAGGCAGACCAGTCGAACGAGGGGGCCAGGGACGTGACGATCAACGGGTGTGAATCGTTGGGAGGCACGTACTTCTTTGCAAATGGTGGAGCGAGCGACGGGCAACACACCGGCAACATCACCGTGGAGCGGTGCACGATGCAGGCTGAAGAAGGGGGTTCGGCCATCCTCGTGGCGCGCGCCCATAACCGAGCACCTCGTGGCCCATTCACGTTCAACGACGACTCCCTCCACTGCGGCGCGAGCGCCTACGTGTCCTGCGTGCAGGTGACCGGAGGAAACGTCACCGTGTCCAGCTCAACGCTCCGGTTCCCGTCGGGCACGGTGCACGAGCCGGTGTACCACGCCGCCGCCGGCGCCCATGTGACATTCGAAGGCGACGTCGTCACGGGGTACGGGCGCCCTGGGCACGAAGGTTGGCAAGCGGACTGTCGTGCAGGTTGTCGGAGGCCATTGGACGCCCTGGGCCGGCACAAGCCGGTCAGCCCCTCATCACCTCGCCCATGGACACGATCTGGCTCCACGTGCTGCGGTCTGGCGCCCGCACCCGGCGCCTCCGTATCCTGTGATCGTCATGAAACGTCCCTACAGGGTGGTCGTGGCCAAGCCCGGGCTCGACGGGCACGACCGGGGGGCCAAGGTCATCGCCCGGGCGCTACGCGACAGCGGGTTCGAGGTCGTCTACACCGGGCTGCACCAGACCCCCGAGCAGGTGGTCCAGGCCGTCGTCCAGGAGGACGCCGATGCCGTCGGGCTGTCGCTCCTCTCGGGAGCCCATCTCACCCTGGTACCCAAGATCGTCAAGTTGCTTGCCGACGCCGGGCGCGAGGACGTGCTCGTCGTGGTCGGGGGCATCATCCCCGAGGCCGACATCCCGGTGCTCGAGGAGCAGGGCGTCGCGGCCGTCTTCACGCCGGGCGCGCCGCTCGACTCCATCGGCTCGTGGCTGGGCGACACGCTCGATGCACGCGAGGAGACCGTCGAGGCCTGACGCCCGTTGCAGGCACCTTCCCCATACCGACCCCACTCGCATCCCGAACCCGGCCGCGAGGGCGAGACCCCAGCAGCACGATCCGAAGGAGACAGCACCGACAGTGGACCTCTACGAGTACCAGGGCAAGCAATATTTCGCCCGTTTCGGCATCCCCGTCTCGCCCGGCGGCGTGGCCGACACGGTGGACGAGGCGGTCGAGCAGGCCGAGGCTGCCGGCTACCCGGTCGTGATCAAGGCCCAGGTGAAGGTGGGCGGCCGCGGCAAGGCGGGCGGCGTGAAGCTGGCGGCCGACGCCGACGAGGTGCGACTCCACGCCGGGAACATCCTCGGGCTCGACATCAAGGGCCACGTCGTCAGTCGGCTCTGGGTCGAGCACGCGTCGGACATCGCCAAGGAGTACTACGCCAGCTTCACGTTGGACCGAACGGCCAAGTTGCACCTCGGCATGCTGTCCGCGCGAGGGCGGGGTCGAGATCGAAGAGGTGGCACAGACCGATCCCGAGGCCATCGCCAGGATCCACATCGACCCGGTCGAGGGCCTCTCGGAAGAGGCGGCCCGCGCGTGGGTGGACCGGGCCAGCGCTCGATCCCGAGGCGCGCGAGCAGGCGGCGACGCTGCTGGTGCGCCTGTACCACTGTTACGTCGAAGGCGACTGCGACCTGGCCGAGATCAACCCGCTCATCCTCACCCCGGAGGGCAAGGTGCACGCCCTCGACGCCAAGGTCACGCTCGACGAGAACGCCGTCGTTCCGCCATCCCGAATGGGAGGAGTACGAGGACGACGCCGACATCGACCCCCGCGAGAAGATGGCCAAGGAGAAGGGGCTCAACTACATCGGCCTCTCCGGCACGGTCGGCATCATCGCCAACGGTGCCGGCCTCGCTATGTCGACGCTCGACGTCGTCACGCAGGTCGGCGGTCAGGCCGCCAACTTCCTCGACATCGGCGGCGGCGCCAACGCCGACGTGATGGCGGCCGCCCTCGAGGTCATCAACGCCGACCCGGCGGTGAAGTCCATCTTCGTCAACATCTTCGGCGGCATCACGAGGGTCGACGAGGTGGCGAAGGGGATCATCGAGGCCTTCGAGCCGGGTGCAGCTGGCCTCACCGGTGGTCATGCGCCTCGACGGCACCAACGCCGAGCAGGGCCGGGCCCTGCTGAAGGACCACCTCTCGGACCGCCTGATCGCCGAGCCGACGATGCTCGACGCAGCCCGCCGCGCCGTGGCCCTGGCCCAGCAGTCGTAGACGCCGAGGCCGAGACCCGGTCGTAGACGGACCGCAAACACAAGAGAGAACAGGAACCAAACGTGAGCATCTTCGTCGACGAGACGACCAAGGTCGTGATCCAGGGCATCAGCCCGACGAGCCAGGGCCTGTTCCACGGCCTGCGCAACAAGGCCTACGGCACCAAGATCGTGGGCGGCACCAACCCCAAGCGCGGTGGCGAGGAGATCGAGGGCATCGCCGTCTTCGCCTCGGTGGCCGATGCCGTGAAGGAGACCGGCGCCACGGCATCGTTCATCTCGGTGCCGCCGCGAGGCGCAGCCGACGCCATCATCGAGGCGGCCGAGGCCGGCATCTCGTTCATCGTGTGCATCACCGAGGGCATCCCGGCCCAGGACGAGGCGGTGGCCTACAACCGGTTGGTCGAGGAGTTCCCCGGCACGCGACTGCTCGGGCCGAACTGCCCGGGCATCATCAGCCCCGGGAAGTGCAACATCGGCATCACCTCGGGTGACATCGCGCTGGCCGGCGGGCCAGTCGGCATCGTGTCACGGTCGGGCACGCTGACCTACCAGGCGCTGCACGAGCTCTCGCAGCAGGGCGTCGGCCAGACGACCTGCGTCGGCATCGGCGGCGACCCCGTCCCCGGGCACCAACTTCATCGATTGCCTGGCCGCCTTCGAAGCCGACCCCGAGACCAAGGCCGTGATGATGATCGGCGAGATCGGCGGCTCCGAGGAGGAGCGGGCGGCCGAGTTCATCGCGTCGAACATGACCAAGCCCGTGGCGGCCTACATCGCCGGGGTCACGGCGCCCCCCGGCCGCAAGATGGGCCATGCCGGCGCCATCATCTCGGGATCGCAAGGGACGGCCCAGGCCAAAATGGAAGCCCTCTCCGCCGCCGGCGCCCAGGTGGCACAGAACCCAACCGAGTGCGGTGAGCTGATGGTCGCCATCGTGCGGGGGCTCGGCTAGCCACTCAATGGGGCGTGCAAGCCCCCGCACGGACGACCTACGGCCGCAGGCCGGTGCCGGGGTGACCCCTCGGCCGACGACCGAAGACTGCGTCGGTCGCCATCAGGCAGTCACCGTCGCCGGGTCGGGCCGGGCGAACGACGCGGCGGCACCGCCTGTCGGGTGCCGATCCGAGCGTGCCGCGGTTCGACTTCACCGCGATCACGATGCCGGTGGCGATGATCCAGATCGGAAAGCCGAAGAGCAAAGCAAGCAAGCTGAGCGGCCCGGCGATGCCTACCAGTGCCACCAGGATGGAGTACCACCCGAGCCGTTTGGGCAACGGAGCGACCTCACGGTTGAGCAGGATGGCCAGGCCGGCGGAGAGGGTCAGGAAGTCCACGCCGGCGAGCAGGAGCAGCTCGTTGTTCTGGCTGTAGAAGTTGACGAAGTGCGCCACTGCGAAGTCGTGGTTGTGCGACGCCAGGATGACCGTCATTTGGAAGCTGCCCGAGACGATGACGCCTGCGACGAGCAGGATGCCCGAGGCGAAGACGATGTTGGGCCAGAGCCGCTGCCCGCCGGCTTCGACGAGCACCGCTCGGAGCTGGGTGACGAACACGAGAAGCAGGAACACGGCAACGCCGACCAGCCAGATGGTGAGCCACTGCTGGTTGACGTGGGTGTTGTACCAGTGCGCCACCGAGACTCCAGACGCATTCTCCTTTGGCTGCCCGCTCGAGAGCGGACCGAACGAGATGAACAGCAACGCGACGGCAGCGAGACCGATCAGCCAGAGCCATCGGTTGAATCCTGAGTCCTTCATGGTGTCCCTCCCTCGCACGACTGTCTTGTCGTGCGCTCCGGGAGCGCGGCCGAGCTTGGTCCTCAAGGAGACGCTCGCTCGCACGCTCCTTTCGCACTATGCACCTCCTCCGCGCCCAGAAAAAAGGGAGGTAGTACCGACAGTGGATCCGGGGGCTAGCACCCCTGCGCATGCCTCAATTCAGCTGGCGGCGTCGGTAGCGTCGTGGGGGTGCAGCCGACCGGATTCACCAGGCGGTCCAGCCCAGAGCCGGCGTCGTCTCGGGAGCCGTGGGAGCCCCAACGAGGCACCAACGCCAGTCCGCTTCACCGACCTTGGTCCATACGACCGCCGCCGGGCCATCCTGCGCTGCGGGCTGACGATCGTCTTGGCGTGGGCAGTGATTCGTCGGCGCCTATTACGTGCTTCCGATCGGCAAGGAGTCGGAGCTGCGCGCCGTCGTGCGGCTTGGCGTGGACGTCGCGCTCATCTCCTCTGTCGTCGCGTGGCAGATCCGGCGCATATCGAGAGCCGAGCTACCCGAGTTGCGCGGCAGTCGAGGCGCTCGGCATCATCGTCGTGCTCTTCCTCGTGCTCTTCTCCGGCGTGTATCTGGCGCATGTCGCACAACACCGATGCATTTACTCAGTCGCTCGACCAGACCAAGGCGCTCTACTTCACGATCAGTGTGTTCTCGACCGTGGGCTTCGGTGACATCACGCCGAAGACAGACCCGGCGCGGCTGATCGTCGTCGGCGCAGATGCTGCTCGACCTGGTCGTCATCGGTGCCGGGGTCCGCCTCATCTTCAACGCAGCCAAAAGCAGGGCGGGATCCATACCTTCTTCGTCCGCACGGTGAGAATCGAGGCAACAGGTCTTGAGGCTCAGGGGTTCGCAGTCATGTGTTCTCGGGTGAAAATCACGCGTTCATCCCAAATGTCGTAACCTGGTGCAAGTAGCATGTCAGCTCTCATCTTCTGGGGCGCCAGATGACCCTGATCGACTACAGCAAGCTCGAAGGCATGGCCGGAGAGGAGCGCGGCCCAGGCTTCCGTGTGGACCGGCCGTTTCCGCACGCGGTGATCGAGGAGCATCCTGCTCGGCGAATCTGACGAGCTGGCGGGTGCTTTTCCGGACCCGTCGTGGACGGGCTGGGCCGATCGGAGCTCGAGCCACCAGCCCCGCAAATGGAGTTGCAGGGATATCGAAGTCATGCCACATGCCATGCGGGACCTCATCTTCGAGCTCTCGGGACCCCGATTCCTCAGAGCCGCTCTCGCACCTCACGTCCATCGACGACGCTCGTTGCCCGACCTCTATCTGCAGGGCGGCGGCCTTCAATGCATGGATCCCGGCGGGAAGCTCACGCCCCATACCGACTTCCACCGCCACCCGAATTCCGGTTGTTCCGCCGGGTCAACGTCCTCCTGTACCTGAACCCGGCGTGGCGTCCTGGGGATGGCGGCGAACTTGTCCTCTTCGATTTCGATGACGGGCACCCGATCGTGATCGTCCCGCCCCGCTTCGGCACGTGTGTGATCTTCGCGACCGATCATCGGTCGGTTCACGGCGTGGAACCTCTGACGGCTTCGGCGCGACGATGCTCGATCGCGCTCTTCTATTACACGGTCGACGATGTGGACGTGTTCAGCGGAGACCGGCGGGCCTACTGGTATCCACCGACCACATGGGAAGGGCGGGATCTGGCCGTCAGGGCGCGGTCGAAGGCGAAGAAGACGGCGCTCGGCATGGCGAAGGCCCTCACCCATGCGGCGTACCGGGTCGACCCGCAGAAGTCCAACCTGGTGTACGCCGGGCACCTGGCCGCAGAGGCCCGAGTCTGGGTCGCCTGTCGGCTAGATTGGCTGCATGCGGCTCGCGGTCCTGGTTTCGGGTTCAGGGACCATCCTGAGGGCCATGCTCGACGCCGGCCTTCCGGTGGTGGTCGTGCTCATCGGACCGGCCCTGTGCGCGGGCTGGACCGGGCGCAGGACGCCGGGGTGGCGACGAGTTGGTCGACCGCGCGGCGTACGGAGGCTTCGGGCCTGGACTTCGACCGCGACGGGTTCACCATCTCGGTGGCTGCCGCCCTGGTCGCGCACCAGGTCGACCTCGTGGCGATGGCCGGATTCGGGACGGTGCTGGCCGAGTCGGCGCACGACGCCTTCTCCGGGAGGATCCTCAACACGCATCCCGCCCTCCTGCCCGCCTTCCCGGGTTGGCACGCGGTGCAGGACGCTCTCACAGCCGGGGTCACCGAGACCGGATGTACCGTCCATCTCGCCACGCTCGAGATGGACGCGGGACCGATCCTGGCCCAGGAGGTCGTGCCGGTCCGTGCCGGTGACAGCGAGGAGACGTTGCACGAGCGGATCAAGGTGGTCGAGCGCAGCCTCTACCCTGCCACCGTGGCCTGGGCGCTCGGCGAACTGGAGAAGGGGCGCGAGATCCGGCCCCGCGAACGGAGCCCGGACGCGGGCGCAGTGAAACGTGAGAACGATCGAGCAGTCGTGCTCGGGGCGGTCGTGAGGGCGCGTCTACGACAAAGAAGGGCCTGGCCGAGTTCGCCCAAGGACTCGTGGATCTCGGCTGGGAGCTGATCGCCAGCGGGAACACGTCCGCCACGCTCGGTGCGGCGGACATCACGCACACCGAGGTGGCCGAGGTGACTGGCTCGCCCGAGATGCTGGGTGGCCGGGTCAAGACCCTCCACCCCGCGATCCACGGCGGGATCCTCGCCGACCGCTCGAAGCCCGAGCATGTGGCGGACCTCGACGCCAACGGGATCGACGCCATCGACCTCGTCGTCGTCAACCTTTACCCCTTCTCCTGCCGACCCCTCCATCGAGCTCATCGACGTCGGCGGGCCGACCATGGTCCGGGCCGCCGCCAAGAACCACGAGCACGTGGGCGTGGTCACCTCGCCGGCCGACTACCCCGCCGTCCTGGAGGAGCTGCGCCGAGTCCGGAGCCCTCGTCGGCCGCCACCCGCCGCCGCCTCGCCCGCGCCGCCTTCGCACACACTGCGGCCTATGACGCGGCCATCGTGGCCTGGCTCGACGCCGGCGGCCCGTTGCCCCTCGGCGAGCTCGAGGGCGTCACCGAGTCTGATCGCGCCGAAGCCGATCTGGCTGCCGTCCTGCCACCCACGCTCCACCTCTCCCTCACGCGTGCCGAGGTTCTCCGCTACGGCGAGAACCCGCACCAGCACGGCGCGCGCTACCGCCTGGACGGGCGCGTCGAGCTGGTGGGACGCCGTGGTCCAGCACGGAGGGAGCGCGCTCTCCTATCTCAACCTCTTCGACGGCGACGCGGCCTGGCGTCTCGTGCACGAATTGGCGGCCGACGCCGGGGAGGGGCAGGCAGCGGTCGCGATCATCAAGCACGCCAATCCGTGCGGCGCCGCCGTGGCGGACGACCTCATCACGGCGTACGAGCGTGCCCTCGAGTGTGACCCGACTCAGCGCGTTCGGTGGCGTCGTGGCGATCGGCGGTGCCGTGACCGCCGAGGTGGCCGAGGCAGTCGCCGCCGGGCCACAGGCCGATGTGATCATCGCGTCGTCCTTCGCACCTGACGCGCTCGAGCGCCTCAGAGCGCGGCGCAAGGCCACCCGGCTGCTCTCCGGACCCGCTCCCGAGCGGGCGGCACGACAGGTGCGCAGCCTCGGGGCCAGCGTGCTGGTGCAGGACGCCGACCGCTTCGTGTCGAGCCGAAGCGACTGGCGCGTCGTGACGACGCCGCCGACCGACCCAAGACGAGTGGCGTGACCTCGTGCTCGCGTGGCGGGTGTGCGGCCGCACGACTTCGAACGCCATCGCGATCGTGAACGGCGGCCAGGCTGTCGGGGTCGGCGCGGGCCAGCAGTCACGTGTGGTTGCGGCAGAGATCGCCGTGCAGAAGGCGGGGGAGCACGCCAAGGGCGGTGCGGCCGCCAGCGACGCTTTCTTCCCCTTTCCCGACGGGCTCCTGGTGCTCGCTGACGCAGGAGTGAGCGCGGTCGTGCAGCCGGGCGGGTCGGTGAAGGACACCGACGTCGTCGCGGCGGCGGACGAAGCGGGCATCGCCATGGTCATGACCGGCGAGCGCCACTTCAAGCACTGATGGGATTCAGGGTCATGGATGCACACCGATTGCAAGACGCCCGATGACGGCGATCCTGCTCGATGGCGAGGCGGTGGCGGCCCGCATCCGCGCGGAAGTGGCCGTCCGCGCCGCTGCGTTGTCCGCCGAAGGTGTGCAGGTGGGTCTTGGCACCATTCTCGTCGGCGACGACGCCCCGAGCGCACGCTACGTCGCGCTGAAGCACGAAGACTGCGAATCGCTCGGCATCCATTCGGTGGGCGAGCATCTCCCAGCGACGGCAACCCAGCACGACGTCTTGGAGGCGATTGCCCGCTTCAACGAAGACCCGAAGGTAAGCGCCTTCCTGGTCCAGTTGCCGCTCCCGGCGGGGCTCAACGAGGAGGGTGCGCTGCTGGCGATGGACCCCGACAAGGACGTGGACGGACTGCACCCCGTGAACCTTGGCCGACTCGTCCTCGGCACGCCCGGACCACTCCCCTGTACACCTGCGGGCATCGTCGAGCTCCTGCATGCCTACGACGTCCCGGTGGAGGGGCGCCACGTCGTGATCATCGGCCGTGGCGTGACGATCGGCCGCCCGCTGGCGAACCTGCTCACGCTCAAGCGAGCCGGCCTGAACGCCGCCGTCAGCGTCGTGCACACCGGGATCGATCCCGCCGACATCGCGGCGATCACCCGGTCAGCTGACATCGTCGTGGCGGCGGCAGGTCGCCCTCATCTCCTCACGGCCGACATGGTCAAGCCCGGCGCGGCGGTGGTGTCGGCAGGCACGACGTTCGAAGGGAAGAAGCTGATTCCCGATGCCGACCCTGACGTCGCGGAGGTGGCGGGCTGGATCACGCCGCGTCTCGGCGGGGTAGGACCGATGACCCGTGCCATGCTGTTGCGTAACGCGTTGCGTGCGGCGGAGCGCGCAGCGAGGTGAAGCGCGATGCAGAAGACGCGGCGCGCGGCAGGTGCAGCGCATGGGTGAGCGGGAGTACTCCGAGCGTCCGTGGGGCAACTACACGGTTCTCGACGACGACGCGCCCGATCACAAGATCAAGCGCCTCGTCGTTCACCCCGGCAAACGCCTCAGCTATCAGCGCCACGCGCACCGCGCCGAGCACTGGTTCATCGTCTCGGGCATCGCCACCGTCACCCTCGACGGCGTGGTGCGCGAGGTGCGCACCGGCGAGTCGATCGACATCCCCTTCGAGAGTGCCCACCGCGTCGCCAACGAGGGCGACACCGACGTCGTGTTGATAGAGGTCCAGCGAGGCACCTACTTCGGCGAGGACGATATCGTTCGGCTCGAGGACGACTATGGCCGGACCGAAGGCAGGCCCGACGCCGGGAAGGTGTCATCGTGACCCGCATCGCCGAGCTTCTGGACCAGGGTCCGACGTATTCCTTCGAGTTCTTCCCTCCGAAGAACGACAAGGAGCTGACCACCCTGTCGCACACTCTCGTGGATCTGCAGCCCTTGGAGCCGTCGTTCGTCTCGGTCACCTATCGGGGCGGCGCTGCGTCGCGCCAGCGCACGTTCGATCTGGTCTCGGGCATGCTGCACACGACGACGCTCAATCCGATGGCGCACCTCATCTGTGTGGCCCACACCCGTTTGGAACTGGCGGACATCCTGGTCTCCCTCCGCAAGGCCGGCGTGGAGAACCTGATGGCGCTGGGCGGCGACCCGCCCGAGGATCCCTCGGCGGGAGAGGGCGAGCTCGCCTACGCTGCGGAGCTGGTCGAGCTCGCGCGCGTCATCGGCGGATTCTCCGTTGGGGTGGCGGCCCATCCTGCCGGCCATCCCCGGTCGGCCGATCTGCAGAGCGACCGGGACTTCTTGGCCGCCAAGCTGGTGCTGGCGGATTTCGGCATCACGCAGTTCTTCTTCGAGGCCTCCGAGTACGAGGGCCTTGTCGCCGACCTGCGAGAGAGGGGTGTGGAGACCCCCGTGCTGCCGGGGATCCTTCCGGTTACGTCCATCTCGACGATGGGTCGCCTCGGCGCGATGGGTGCGGCCGCCCCGGACTGGATGGAGACCCGGCTGCGTTCTGCCGAACGAGCGAGGCGGCGCGGACGCGGTGCGCAAGGAGGGTGTGGAGTTGGCGACCGAGCTGTGCGCGCGGCTCTTGGAACTGGGCGTCCCGGGACTGCACTTCTACACGTTCAACACGTCAAGCGCGACGAGAGAGATCTATGCCGCGCTCGGCCTCGGCCCGACCGCCGGCGCGGGCTGATCTGTTCCGAGCTGCAATTCACATAGCGGTCACACGCGTTACCCCTCCGTCACGCGTTCATCACGAAAACAACCTTGCTCTCGGTGCGAACGCCAACATCGGAGTGCTGCCACGCATGGGCCTAGCCATGCAGGGCTGCGTCTGCAAGACTCCCCAAGGCGGTGCGGTGGCGTTCTTGTTGCTCGGTCAAGGATTCCCGGTTGCACCTCGTACGGTGCGCGCCACGGACGACGCAAGGAGGACCCATGATGTTCATTCGAGGCGGTCGGTTGTGTCTCGCAGCACTGACAGTTGTGGGCACTCTTGCGAGTGTTGCCGTGCTCTCGGTGCAAGACGTTGCCGGAGCGCAGGGGTCGGGCGGCACGCTGTACGTGAGCAGCACGGGCAGCGACACGACCACATGCCGGCTCTCGACGAACCCGTGTGCCACGATCGCCTACGCCGTCACGCAGGCAAATCCGGGATCGACGATCGACGTTGCAGCGGGGAACTATCCGCAGCAGCTCGTCATCAACAAGAACCTTACGATCGTCGGAAAGGGTGGCACTGTCGCCATTGACCCGAGCTCAGCTGCCCGTCGCGGACAACGACACGGACTCGTCGTCCTCTCAGTACGCCATCGTCGACATCATCTCTGGGGCGAGCGTGACGCTCAAGGCCCTTACGATTGACGGTGCGAACGCACAGTCGCAATTCACCGGGTGTGGACCAGACTTCGTCGGGGTGTACTACCACGACAGCTCGGGCGTGATGAAGAACGACACTGTGCAAAACATCGAATTGGCGCCCGATGACTTCGGCTGCCAGGACGGGCTCGGTGTGTACGTCGCGTCCGACTCGGGCGACCACTCGACGGTCATCATGACCGGAGACACTGTGCAGACCTACGACAAGAACGGCATCACCTGCGACGATGGCGGCACCACCTGCACCATTGCGTCCTCGATCGTGACGGGCATCGGCGCCACACCGCTGATCGCCCAGAACGGGATCCAGGCGGTTGACGCTGCCTCGGTGACCCTGACCGGCAACACCGTCTCAGCCAACTCCTACTCCGGCGGCGGTCTGGGCAACCAGGCCACGGGCTTCTTGATCTTCGACGTGGGCACGCTGAATGCGTCCACGAACACGATCGAAGCCAACGACGTCAACGCGTACATCGGTTCGGACGGGACCGGACCGACGCCGGACTCCTGGGGCTTCAGCGGCAACACGGTGACCGGGGCCACCGACAACGTGTCGGGAGGTGAGGCGTACTACGGCGACGGCATTCAGATCGACAGCACGACGAACCCAGTGTCGGTGACGAACAACGTCGTCACCGGGTCCGCCGAGAACGGCATCGTGACGCTGGGGGCGAGCAACGTCACGCTGCACAGGAATACGACCAGCCACAACGCAGGCGACGGAATCGATCTCGCGGTGCCCGCTTCCAACTCGACATCGACCACGCCGAGCTCGGACGACACGGTGTCGTCCAACACCGCGAAGAAGAATGGTCTCGACGGGATCCTGGCGGAGGCCGGCACGACGGCCAACACCGTCACCGGGAACACAGCGAAGAACAATCTTCGCTACGACCTCGAGGACCTTGGCAGTGGAAATAGCTGGACATCGAACATCTGTAAGCCGATCAACGACTCGAGTCCGAACGGTCTCTGCTCGTAGGTAGGAGTCCGGACTACAAGCTCAGTCACACCGCAGTCGTTGGTGGAGGGTCCCCTCGCCTACAAGGTCGGGGGACCTCTCCTGTTTTCTTGGACGATGCGGCGGGATCCCCGATCATCGAATACGGCTGAATGATCCTGATGTTCACGCCTCGATTACCCATTCATCACCGATGTAACGCTGCGCGTCACGCGAGCGCTGGAAACGGGCGATGACGGTGCTCAAGGGCTATGCAACCCGAGGCGGCGTGTGCCACACTCCTCGAAGGCGGTGGCCACTTTGGCGCGTGTGGGGGCACCGTGAATGTGAAAACTACGGCGCGCATGTTGATGCGCCATCGACCGAATGAGGAGGATTCATGCTTATTCAACGCGGTCGGTTAGGACTCGCTGTCCTGACCGTCGTGGGTGCACTGGCCGGCGCCACGATGCTTCTCGGGCAGAGCGTGGCGGGTGCGTCATCGGGCGGCACGCTCTACGTGAGCACCACAGGAACTGACACCGGCACGTGCAGACTCGCGACACACCCGTGTGCCACGGTTGCGTACGCCATCACCCAGGCCAGTACGGACTCGACCATCAGCCTGGCGGCGGGAACATACCCGCAGCAATTTGGCGTCTCGAAGAGCGTGATCATCGCCGGCGTCGCGGGTCAGACGACCATCGCCCCAACCAGCCTCAGCCCGGTTGACACCGACCCGAACCACTCGACGACGCCGTATCCGATCGTGGACGTGACGTCCGGCGCCACCGTGACGATCAAGAACCTCACGATCGATGGGAGTGCGGCACAGAGCACCTTCACCAGTTGTGGACAGGACCCGATGGGTGTGTACTTCCACGATGGGTCCGGCGAGCTGAAGAACGTGACCGTCTCCAATATCGCGGAGACCGCACCGACCGATGGTTCGCTGTTCGGCTGCCAAGTTGGTATCGGCGTCTACGCGGCATCCGACACGGGTACGTCCAACGTGATCTTGCATGGTGACACCATCACCGGCTACCAGAAGGACGGCGTCGCCTGCCGCGATGCGAGTACCAGCTGCTATGTCCAGACCTCGACGGTCACCGGTGTCGGAGCCTCGCCGTACCAAGGGGCGAACGGGATCGAGGTCTACGGTGCCGGCATCGGCTCGGTGACCGGAAGCTCGGTGACGAACAACTCCTACACCACCGGTGGCGCGGGCAATCAAGCGACAGGCCTATTGCTCCTGGACGACGGCATCGTCAACGTGACGGGGAACACGTTGTCGGGCAACGACATCAACGCCTATCTCGGTTCTGACGGAAGTGGTCCGCACGAGAGCGCGTGGACGTTCTCGCAGAACACCGTGACCGGAGCGACCGATGGCGTGTCCGGCGGCGAGTCGGGATACGGCAACGGCGTGGACGTGGACGGACCGGTGAACTTGGACGTGACGATCTCGCAGAACACCGTGAAGAACTCTGCGGGGGGTGGCATCGTACTGACGGGTGCCAGCCACGTGACCGTGTCGGACAACACCACCAAGGGCAACGCGGGCGACGGCATCTACGTCGGCGGTCCGGGCGGCGTGTGGGGTGGACCAGCTCCGACCACGAGTTCGACCGACACGGTGTCGGGGAACACGTCGAAGGCCAACGGTGGCGACGGCATCCTCGCCGACACTGACTCGTCCAACTCGACGTTCTCGGGCAACACAACGAAGAACAACCTTCGCTACGACCTCGAGGACTCGGGAACTGGAAACAGCTGGTCAGGCAACGGTTGCACACCGGCGCTCGACTCGAACCCGGCGGGTCTCTGCTCATAGCAGCAGACAGCGCACCGCAAGAACGCGGTTGGAAGAAGGGTCCCCCGGAAGACCGGGGGACCCTTCTCCGCGTCGTACGCCTGGCAGCCTCGCGAGCGAGGAGGTGAAATTCCTTCCTGAGCTTTGACCGTTGAAGTTCAGTAGCCGATGCCCAGTGCGTCTCGGTGACGAGGGGTGCGAAGGGGGCGGAGGCGAAGCCACGGGTTCGAACGTGCAGTGAACCGCTAGAAGGCCTGTTGGAACGGCGACCCTCCGACGCAACGGGGAAGCCGATGACTGGAGCCGTGACGGAGGAACGGTCATGGTGGCTCCGGGTTCCAGTGGGTGATTGCGGCGGACCGTGGCGACAGTGTTGACGAGGTGATCCAGGGAGACCTCGCAGGGTCCTGGGATGTCCTCGCAGACGACGCCAAGCCCGATGACCTCGGGTGGCCGGTGGACCATGACGGCCCGGTCGGCGCTTCGCTCGGGACCAGGTAGGCGACGCTATAACCCGTTCGGGAAAGGCAGACCGACGCCCTTGGAGGAGTCAGACGGCTCGTAGTAGTGCCGAAGGCGGGGCAATGCCCGCCGACCCGTCGCTTAGAGATGGACGGGCGACCTGTCGGTTCGAGAGGACGGTGGAGTTCGGCGAAGGGGCCGACCGAGACCAAGCCGCGCAGCGAGCACCACGGAACCGGGAGCACGGGACCAGCCCTATGACCGAGCTGGCGGCCCGCCCGGGGCCACGGGGCGAGGAGAGCGGTTGAGAGAAAGGAGGCTGGCCATGGGCCAGTTGTTGGAGGCCATCGCCGATCCCGCCAACTTGGAAGCGGCCTGGACACGTGTCCGGGCCAACGCCGGGGCGGCTGGAATTGACGGCCAGAGTGTCGATGCCTTCGACGCAGACGCCGAGCATCAGCTCGCTGCGCTGCGCCGCCGGCTCTTGTCGGCAGAACGCTACGTTCCTCCGCCGGTGTTGCGGGTGGAGATTCCCAAACCCGGCGGGCGCATGCGACCGCTGGGCATACCCACGGTGGCTGATCGGGTCGTCCAACAGGCGACCCGACAGGTCATCGAGCCCCTCTTTGCAGCCAAGTTCCTCCCGTGCAGCTTCGGCTATCGGCCGAGGAAGGGAGCCAAGAAGGCGGCCTATTGGGTGAGGGAGGCGATCCGCCGAGGCGACCGCTGGGTGGCCGAGTTCGACATCGAGGGGTTCTTCGATCATCTCCGTCATCGACGCTTGTTGCGAGAGGTGGCCAAAGAAATCGAAGACCCCGAAGTGATCGGGCTCATCCGTCGATGGCTGCGAGCCGGGGTGCTGACCGACGAGGGCGTCGTTGCCTCCGAGTCGGGCACTCCACAAGGAGGTGTCATCTCGCCCCTCCGCGCCAACATCTACCTCCACCGCCTCGACGTCGAGGTGCGCGAAGCGGGCCTACGGCTCATTCGCTACGCCGACGACTTCGTGGTCCTGACCCGGACCGAACACGAGGCCCGGGCTGCCGACGCCCTTGTCCGCCAGATAGTGGCTGACATCGGTCTTGAGGTGGCCGAGGCCAAGTCGGGGGTCCGGCGGGTCGCCGAAGGATTCGACTTCTTGGGCTTCACCTACCACGGGAGGTTCCTTCGGCCCCGACCCGCCGCCGTGAGGCGTTTCAAGGACCACGTGCGTGCCCGGACACGCCGACAAGCGCCCGTGTCACTCCAGCACATGATCGAGGGCCTCAACCCCACTCATTCGCGGGTGGGGGCACTACTTCGCCATCGGCGATGTGGTGTCGCTGTTCTCCGATCTCGATGGATGGATCCGGACTCGTCTGCGTTCCAAAGTGCGCGGCTCCGCTGCTCGGCTGATCTCTCGTCGAAAGCTACCGAACCGGAAGCTCGCGGCGCTTGGATTGGTGAGCCTCGAACCGATCGCGCGACGCGGCGCGGCTCTCGCCCGTGTAGGGCGCAGCCTTGGGTGAGCCGGATGCGAGACCCGCACGCCCGGTTCTAACGGTGGGGCCCCTGGTTGAGAAGCCAGGGGCCTACCCGCTCGAGCGAGAGCGGGAATCCAGTTGGCGTGACGCTGGAAGGAGCGACGGAGGGAACCAGGGCGGCAGCAGGGCCGTCCGGTCGCCGGGATGAGGCTCTGCCGCAGGTAACGTCGCGACGTGCCGGGGTCCGTTCCACGTTCGCACGAGGCTCCGCCGGTGACGGCGGTCGTGTTGACGTACCGACGCCCGCGTCTGGCCGGAGAGGTCGTCCGAGGCCTGCTGCACAAGGAGGGTTTTGCGCCGCACAGAGTGGTGCTGGTCGTGAATGGAGAGGGTGGGCTCGACGACGCTGAGTTGGAGGCCTCGGTCCGCACGATCCGCCTTCCGGCCAACGTCGGGCCCGCAGGTGGCTTTCGCGTGGGGCTCGAGGCCGCGTTCGAGGACGGGACCACGGAATGGGCCTATCTCTGCGAAGACGATGTGGGGCTGTTCAACCTGCCGACGCCCCGCGTGGATGCCGTCCTCGAGCAGTTGGACAGGCAGTGCGGTGACGCGCGGAGCACCGTCGGCGCCGTTGTCGCGTACGGGCGCCGATTCGTCGGCCGTGGGCACTCAGTCAACGTGGTACCCGAGCACGGTGCCCCTCGCTTTGTCCCCGTCGACGTGGCGCCGTGGGGTGCAACGCTTATTGCGCGAACCGTGCTGGAGCGAGGCGTGTTGCCGGAGACGAAGTGGTTCTTTGGCTTCGAGGACTTCGACTTCTTTTGCCGGCTGCGTGCCTCAGGCCTGAGTCTCCTGCTCGACTCGGAGGCGGCACGCGTTGCCGCACCCGTTCAGACCTCGGCGGGCAGAGAGGCCGCGCTCTCGACGGCTCGTCCGAGCGACGCAGACGAGCCGTGGCGCGCCTACTACTTCGCGCGGAACTTCTTTCACATGGCCCGTGCGCACGGTTCGCCGAGCTGGCAGGCGTGGCACCTGGCCTATTCGGTGCGGCGCATGCAGTTGGCCACCACCAACGCGGAACGCCGGGCCACCTTGCACGGTCTCGCTGACGGCGTGCGGGGCCGCTGGGGCCCGCATCCGCGCTATGGCCGGACGACCGGCGAGCACGACCCTCGGGCCTGAGAGCCGGGTTCCTTCTGGTAGAGAATCAGGTCCTCAGCGACGCGACCCGAGAATCGGTCGAGAACGGACGCCCTCGGGTCAGGGTGCCGCCGTCAGGCTCGGGTGGTCCGCTCGCATGTTGGTCATGACGAGTCCGAGGACGGGTGGCCGGTGCTGCGCCAGGAGCCGTTGTGTCTGCTGTCCGTCGTTGACGGTCGTGTGCCACGCCTCGCAGACGACCACCACCAAATCGGCTGCCGGCAAGAGCGCGGTTCCGTCCTGGGTCGAGAGAAGCGGTGCTTCGAAGAGAACGACGTCGACAACGTCACGGGCTGCCTCGACGAGTCGGGGCGCGTTGAGCGCTAGCTTGCTCGGGTTCGGAAACAGCTGGCCCAGAGCCAGGCTCGACACACCCGGTATCTGCGAGGGTCTCGCGTTGGCCACGAGCTCCGAGGCCGTCAACTCGGAGTAAGGCCCGTCCCAGGTCGGAGGCAGCTTGCCGTTGCCGTCGATGTTGGTACGCATCCCGCCCGTCGTCGCCACCAGCACCCGGTCACCCGCCTCGGCGAACACCGCAGCGAGATTGACGACCACGAGAGAACGGGTCGGCTCGTCGGTCGGTGCCGTCACCAGGATCGAGAACCGGGAGCGCGTAGGGCGTACGAGATCACGGGGGCCGACCGGTACAGGGAGGTTCATCTGGCCAGCCGGTCCCGGTGCGAGGTCGTGCGGCATGCTTCCCGCAGCTGCCGGAGCCATGCCGGCGGGGGCCGCGGCTCCGACGAGGAGGTTTTGTGGCGATCGAATTGGTGCCAATTCGATGGGCTCTTCCTGATAGCCGTATCCCCGCCTGACCCACGTGACCGGTGGCGCGGTGAGGATCGCAACGTGGAGCCGGCGGTAGGCCTCGGACGTAGCTGAATAGGGGTCCACGATCACGTCGACGACGGGGATCGCAGAGGCCGACTCCGAGTGCGACCCCGGGACCTCGACGATCACGGGTAGGCCGAAGACCTCCTCCGCTCGCTTCGAGGTTCGTAGGCGTCGGTCGAACGCGTCCAGGAGCCACGCTGCGACCACGCCGAGCAGGATGCCGACCACGAGACCCAGGAGGGCGCGAAGAAATGCGTTCGACAGCAGCGGGGGTTTCGTGTTCAGTTTCACCGCACCCTTTTGGCCCGCGGGCGCGATGAGCCTGACCCCGGTTGGGGTGACGCCCGCTGCGGTGAGCTTCTGCAGCGTCCCGATGGCGCGACCCAACTCCTGAGAGAGGACACGGTTTTCTTCCTGGATGGTCTTCTTGGCGAGACTTTGAGTGGTCGGAGTGGTGGGCGTGCCGCTGATGGGCGTGCCGCCGATGGGGGTGCCGCCGGTGGGCAACGTGCCCGGGGTGGCGGCTCCGCCCACGGTCGTCGCGGGCGTCAGTTGGGTCGTGACCGTGGACACGGTGTCCACGAGCTGAATGCGGACCGGGTCCTGTCCCGACACCGCCGTCAGCGTGGCTGAGCTCGTCGAGGCCCGCGGGTGTGTCGCACCCGTGCCGCCAATTTCGGACCCTCTCGGCCTTTTTCTTCTTCTTGTGGTGGTGGTGGTGGACGACGACCGGCGGGTGCGTCGTCGTCGTTGTCGTCGGGTGCGTCGTCGTTGTCGTCGGGTGGGTTGGTTTCTTTGCTGGTTTTGGAAGGCTCACGAGGGCCTTTTCGAGGTTCGCGATATAGGCTTGCTCAGTCGCGATCTGGTTCTTGTGCTGATTCGCCAACTGGAGTTGCGCGTAGCTCGAGAGCGCGGCGACGAACGCGTTGGTCAGGCTGATCGCGCCGGACTTGGTTTGTTGGAGCACCGCGATTTGAAGGACGTTCTGTTTCTTGACACCGCCGCCTCCCTTTTTCCCTTTTCCTTTCCCCTTCGTGACCAGAACATCGGCCTGCAGCTTCTTCGTGTCGCTTACGCCATCGGCCCGTGCCGCTGCAGCGAGCACGGCGGGCTCTTGGGAGTAGAACTCGAGCTGGGTCAGACCAAGCCTTGCGCCCAACGCGTTCCCTTTGTGCGCCGGGGTCAGGCCCACGGTGGAGGCCGTCTTCCAGGTATTGGGGGGGTAGGCGGAACTCGAGCTCACCGGTACGAGCAGCGCCACGATGATGGCCACGAGGGCGACCGAGACCACAATCGGCCAACGCCGTATGGGTGCTCTCAGATAGGAGATGGGCTCCAACTCGACCTCCGGAAGGGGTACACCGGCTCCGACACCCCTGGTCCGCCTGGGAAAACGAAAGGCCCGGCCCGGGAATACTAGCCAATGTCAATTGGCCTCTACAGTCGGACAACAGACGAACAACACTGGAGACCCTCGCGGCAGTCGCAAATCGGCAGCAGGGATTCATCATTTCGTCACCTACGGGAGCTTTTTCGGGCCAGAGCGTCGCAGAATCATCAGTACATGGCACTGCTTGTGCCTAAAAGGGCAGTGCACACGCGGGAGATTCGCAGAACGCGGGAAAATCGAAAACAAAGCGAACACAGGGGTACCCACAGGTAAACCTTGGATTACCTACGAGACTGTCCAGCATCGGGGCGGTTGGCGCGCTTGACCGCTGGGCAGTACCCCATTCATTCTTGCGGGGGTGAAAAGGGGGTCCGGGGTGCCATGGGGAATCGAGATCAAGAACGCGGTGGGTGGCTCCCGCCGTTTCGGCCAGGGTTGTAGTCGTTTGTTTCGCCGGAGGGCGTGAGGGTGGCCACTGAGCGAGAGTCGGGAACCGTTCGCCTGAGCTTGTTGGCGACCAAGGTGAAATCCAGGATGGTGTTCATCCTGCTCGATGTCGCGGTCATCATTACCGCGTACGGCTTGGCCGAGGCTGCATCGTTGCGTGATCGGGCTCCGGCCGATTATCTGCACAAGCTGGTCGTCTTTCTCGCGGTGACGCTGACCGTGCAACTGATCGCGAATTGGTTCTTCGGTCTCTATGGCCGGATCTGGAGGCATGCCGGCATAGAAGAAGCGCGCAACATTGTGTTGTCCTGTCTGGCGACCCTGTGCGTGCTGACAGTCCTCTACCCACTCGGCTTCGCCGAGAGGATCACACGGGTTCCGTTCCTCGTTCTCCCTCTCGGCTGCCTGCTGACGATGTTGGGGATCGGCGTACTGCGTTTCCACTCCCGACTTCTCGGCTGGCAGAGGGCGAACCGCGGCATGGGCTTACGCGTCGGCGTCATCGGCAGCCGAGATGCCGGCGCGGCCGTCGTACGGGGCATGTTACGGAATCCGTCGGCGGGCCTGTTCCCGGTCGCGGTCTTCGACGACGATCGGCGGACGCACGGGTACTCGCTCATGGGCGTGCCCGTTGTCGGTCCGATCGACGACATTCCCGCGGCGGTCGACAAGCTCCAGATCCAGCAGATGCTGCTCGCGGTTCCCGACCCGTCGACCGCTCTCGTGGAACAATGTGTGAAATTGGCTGAAGAGGCCAAGGTCGCCTTGAAGATCGTGCCCGATCTGCCTCAGCTCGTCGGATCGGTGAGCGCGCCCTCGGTTTCGGTTCGCTCTGCCCGCGAGCCGCGGATCGAGGATCTCCTCGGACGCCGCGAAGTCGCCACCGACCTGGCCGCCGTGCGGCGCGCCGTGGAGGGCCGGAGGGTCCTGGTCACCGGCGCCGGTGGATCAATCGGGTCGGAGATCTGTCGCCAGGTGTCCGGGTTCAACCCGGAGGTCCTGGTCATGCTCGACCATGACGAGACCCATTTGCACGACATCGGCCAGCTGGGCGAATGCAAGTCTGAACAGGTCCTGACCGATATCGCCCGCCGAGATGCCGTTTTCGAAGCATTCTCGCGCTGGCAGCCCGAGGTCGTCTTTCACGCTGCAGCCCACAAGCATGTCCCGATCCTCGAGACCCACGTCGTCGAGGCAGTCACGACCAACGTTTTGGGGATGAGCAACGTCCTTGACGCCGCGGCTGAGTTCCACGTCGAGCGGTTCGTCTTCATCTCGACCGATAAAGCGGTGAGCCCGGCAAGCGTGATGGGCGCGACCAAGCGCGTGGGCGAACAGCTTCTCCTGGCACATGCTCCCGAAGACAAGGCCTACTGCGCCGTGCGGTTCGGCAACGTGCTTGGGAGCAGGGGCAGCGTCATTCCGACCTTCAGCCGGCAGATAGCCGCCGGAGGTCCGGTTACCGTGACGGACCCCCATATGACGCGGTTCTTCATGAGTGTGGAGGAGGCGGTCCAGCTCGTCATGCAATCTGCCGTCTTGGCCGAGCGTGGGGACATCTACATGCTCGAGATGGGCGAAGCCGTGTCGATCCTGGACCTGGCCCAACGTATGATCCGGTTGTCAGGCCTGCACCCGGGAACAGACATTCAGATCCGCATCATCGGGCCCAGGGTCGGCGAGAAGCTGCACGAGCAGCTGCACAGCCCGAGCGAACGCCTCGTCGCCACCGAACACACCTCTATTCTGCGCCTTGAGCGTTCGCTCCCTGACCAAGAAGGAACGGACCGCCTGGAGAGCGGCTTGGCCGAGCTGTCGCTGGCGGTGGCTGATCGCAACGAGGTCCGTTCCCGGCGTGTTTTGTTCGACATGGTGGCCCAGGACGAGCGAGAGGCTGCGCAGCCAGAACAGCCAGAGGGGGAGGAGGTCGACCCTCAGCGAATAGGCAGGACTCTGCCGGCACCAGTGGCCGTCGAAGATGAAATCCCCGCGTGACGCCGGCCGAGCTCCTCGCCGCGATCGCAGGGAACGGCCTCTACCCGACAGCGCGTCACTTCATTGAGCGGCCGTTAGGGTCTGAGTCCTGGCACGAGCTGCTCGGTTCACTCAGGCGAGGTTTGCTCTTCGGCCTGGCTCTGCAAGCGGCTGACGGTGGCGCGCTTTCGATCAGCAAGGAGCAGCGCGTCGAACTGAGCGAAGAGCTCGGCGTGGCCCAGGAGCGTCGTTCGGCCGCGGACCGGTGCCTCGACGAGGCGGTCGCTGAGCTCGACCGACACGGATTTGAGACCTGCGTCCTGCACGGCGCGGCAAACGCCGCGCTGGACTACCACCAATCGGGCATCCGTCTCTACGACACGATTCACCTGCTTGTCGCCCCGACGCAGCGAGAGGAGGCGGTCAGGGCGTTGGTGGAGCGAGGCATCCTTCGCTCCGACGGCGCACAGCGTGGATCGAGAAGACGAACCGCCTTCGCGTACCTCTCGAACGACGGCGTCCGCGTCATGGTGTACACGTCGTTGGCGCCCAGGCACTTCGGAGCGGCGGTCGAGGCCGGCGTGCTCTTTCCCAACCGGATCACGTTCACGCCGAGATCGGTCACGCTGAGCGCTCTGGCGGGTGAAGAGCGCCTCATCGCGGCGTGCGTCCACGCCCGGCTGAATAGCTTCCGCAAAGATCTGTTGGCCCAACGCGATGTGGTGCAGTTGGTTCTGCGAGAGAATCTGTCGGTGCGGAAGGTCGAGCGGCTTGCGTCATCCTGGCGGTTGGAGGCCGTACTCGCCGAGTCGGTGCGGCGTGCCTGGGAGACCTTCCGGGTGCCCGATGTCGTCCCGATCTCAGCGTGGAGCCAGTCCTACCAGCCTTACGGGCGGGACCGGCGCCGATTGGCCGCGCATCCTCTCGCGAGCTTCGGGACATGACTCCGTCTGGCGCCGTGCCCGGTCCGGGTCCCGGGGAGGACGTGAAGGCCCTTTCGCCACAGCGAGTGGCCGTCCTGGGGCAGGGCTACGTCGGTCTGCCCTTGGCAATGCGCGCGGTGTTTGTGGGTCACCACGTGGTCGGTTTCGATCGCGACGAGGCGCGGGTCAAAGCACTCGAGGAGGGTGAGTCGTTCGTCAACGACGTCGGTTCGGACGTCCTGCGAGCGGCACTGGCGTCGGATCGCTATCGGGTGAGCACTGACGAAGGAGCGCTCGAAGGTTTCGAGGTTGCCATCATCGACGTCCCGACACCGCTCCGAGAAGGAGTCCCTGATCTTTCGCACGTCGAGGACGCCGCTCGGGTCGTGGCGGCCCACCTCCGCCCGGGCTGCACGGTGATTCTCGAATCGACGACGTATCCGGGCACCACCGAGGAGTTCGTCGCCCCCTTGCTCGAGGCGGGCTCTGGCCTGGTCGCTGGGGTCGATTTTCACCTGGGGTACAGTCCCGAACGCATCGATCCGGGTAACGCTGTCTGGGACCTCGTCAACACGCCGAAGGTCGTGTCCGGCGTCAACGCGTCGTCGCTCGACGCGGTGCGAGGATTTTTCGACACGATCGTCGAGACGACGGTTCCCGTGGCAGGCACGCGCGAGGCCGAGCTGACGAAGCTGCTCGAGAACACATTCCGGCACGTCAACATCGCGTTGATGAACGAACTGGCGGTCTATGCGAACGCGCTCGACATCGATGTCTGGGAGGCAATCGAGGCAGCCGCGACGAAGCCGTTCGGCTTCCTCTCGTTCAAACCCGGCCCGGGCGTCGGCGGCCATTGCCTGCCTATCGACCCGAGCTATCTCTCCTGGCGTGTGCGGCGCTCCCTCGGACAGACGTTTCGTTTCGTCGAGCTCGCCAACGATGTGAACGACCACATGCCCGATTACGTGGTCAAACGTCTCGCCGAGGGGCTGAACCGCTTCGCCAAGCCGCTCAAGGGGAGCCGCCTCTTGGTGCTGGGTCTGGCCTACAAGCGCAACACGGGAGATGCCCGTGAGAGCCCTGGCCGCGTCATCGTCGAGCTTCTTCGTCGTTCAGGGGCCCATGTGGTCGTCGCAGACCCGCACGTGGCAGACCTCGGTTCGCTCGCTGACGCCCTCGACGAGGGACAGCCGCCGCTGCTGGTGGATCCGAGCCCAGAGGAGATTGCGTCCGCGGACGCCGTCGTCCTCTTGACCGATCACGACGCGTTCGACCTCGAGAGCATCGCTCGGCATGCTCGCTACCTTCTCGACACCCGAGGTCGCCTCGAGGGACCCAACGTGGAGCGTCTGTAGGTGAACGTCCTGGTCACTGGAGGTGCCGGCTTCATCGGCTCGCACGTCTGCCGGGCACTGCGCCTGGCCGGGGAAACGGGGAGCGTCCTTGTCCTGGACGACTTGTCGACCGGGAGCCGCTCGAATTTGGCCGACGTGAAGGAGGTCGAGTTCGTCGAGGGGAGCATCCTCGACGAGGATCTTGTGTCTCAGCTCGTCGCACGGGTCGACGCGGTGGTCCACCTGGCGGCGGTGCCGGCTGTGGCGAGGTCGCTCAAGGACCCGCGCGCAAGTCATGATGCCAATGCGACGGGGACGGTCGTGGTGCTGGAAGCGGCGCGTCGCCATGGCACCTACGTGGTCGTCGCGTCCTCCTCGTCGGTCTACGGCAGGGGGGTGACATTGCCGACGCGAGAGGACCACGCGACGCGGCCGGTCAGTCCCTATGCCGCGAGCAAGCTGGCCACCGAGAGCTATGCGATGGCATACGCGCGATCGTTCGGGCTCCCGGTGCTGGTGTTCAGGTTCTTCAACGTGTTCGGCCCGTTGCAACGCGCAGACCATGCGTACGCCGCGGTCATTCCCGCCTTCGTGAGCGCCGCGCTCTCCGATCGACCGTTGACGATTCACGGCGACGGCAGACAGACCCGAGACTTCACCTACGTCGGCGATGTGACAGCACTGATCGCCGACGCGCTGGGACGCAGGGTGACCGCCGAGTCACCGGTCAATCTTGCATTCGGGTCTCGGACTTCCCTGCTCACTCTCGTGTCAGAGTTGGAGTCGCTGGTGGGCAAGCCCCTTCGGAGACACCATGGTCCGCCCCGTGCCGGGGACGTGCCGGATTCGCAAGGCGATTCGGCTTTGCTGCGAAGCCTGTTCCCTGGCATGACACCCACAGCGCTCCGCGTCGGGTTACAGGCGACAGTGGAATGGTTCTCGACGGCGGACAGAGGCGGAGGGGATGCCGAGGAGGGTGGCGACGGAAAATCGCGCTCCGAGGCAATCGTGTCCGCCTGAAGCAGGAAAACGGGTGCCGTGAGGTTTAGGCTTCGTGATTCAGACCCTCCTCTTGCTGGTCGATCCCGAACTCCACTTGTTGGTCAGAGTCGAGCTCTGGCAAAGAGGGCCCTCCTCCGGTCAGGCGCCACGCGGCACTGACGATTTTGAAGACGCGAGACGTCCGCGTCCAGTAGAGCTCCTTTCGAGCCAGCACGACTTCACGTCGCAACTGCAGGACGTAGTCCGCCCAGGAAGGGGCCGGTGGAAACTCGGGCGGCTGCCAGATGGACTGGGACCCTGCCCGCTCCGACAAGATCGCGTGCACCTGTTGCTGCGCTCCGACAAGGGGCTCGTACTCGGAATCCTCCGTCCTCTGATGTCGGAGGCCGGTGTCGAGAAATTCCAACGCGACGCTCCTGGCGTCGGGGTCGAGGTCAACGCCCCACTCCTGGAGAAATCGGCAGATCACGTCGCTCCATTTGACCGGATCTTCCAACATCGCGGTGTAGTCGACGACCAGGGTCGGCGAACCCTCGAGGCTCAAAGCGGCGGAGCGCACGTAACGATCCCAGAGCGACAGACCGAACAACATCGGAAGATTGTCTCGAGCCTCCAGCGAGCGAGCCACCTCCAAGGGGTCGCGCAGCACGAAGATCACCGGTATCGGACCCGGGACCGCCGTCTTCCAGACCGGGAGGGTCATGCACAGCCGCGGGTCCTTCAAGACGACCGGCCTGCCGTCGGACGTGGCGGCCAGCCACTCCGCCGCCTCCTCGCGCAGACGGTCGAACTCGTGGCCAGCCTCCCAGCCCGAGGTGGGCCGTGGCGGCGCGTACGCGTTGGCCCCCAGAGTGCCCAACACCTTCAAGCTGTGCAAGATGACTTTCTCGCTCTCCCAGTGGCCGCGCTCGTTCGACTCCTGTGCCGGGACGAGGTCCTCGACCTTCGGAGGTGTAAGTCCCAGACCGACAAGCAGCCCGGCAGTCGCCGACGTTCCGCTGCGGTGCATTCCGACGACAGCGACGCAGGCCGGCGGATCGCCACGTGACTCGTGCTCCATCAGGGGCGGCCCGGAACCTGCCGCCGGATCATGAGCGTTAGGGTGATCGAGCCCGGTAGAAGCCGCCCGTCTCCGGTCCACCTCGGCATTCAGGGCGCGTATGACCTCTGGCCGCTCCACAAGGTCGACCTTGCGGGCGAAGGCGGCGCCGGAGCGCCAGATTGCCGGCACCTCCTCGAGCTTGAGGACCATCCAGCGCAGGGTTGGCCTATTCGTGCCGATCGGAACATAGGTCACGTCGTCGGTGGAGACGACGAGGTCCTTCGCGTGGCGCAGGACGGTGTGGAAATAGGTCTCGTCGGGGATGTGACCGTGGCGAAACCAATCGGTGACGTGTGGGTCGGTGTGAAGAATGGTGTGGGCTGACCGAGCATTGAATGCGATCCACTGGGTGCCCTTGTAGAACTCCCAGTCCCGCATGCGATGCCGCCTGCCGCGGACGACCGAAGAACCACGCCTCGCGCCGATGGGAGTATTCAATGGCGACGAGCGGCATGATGTAGCGGCTCACCTTCCAGGCGCCGCCAATCGCACGGTCCGCGACTGCCGCCCGCGGCTGTCTCACGGTCACCCATCGAAGGAGGCACCGAGACAGAAACATGTTGACGAAGTTGAAGTCGTCATCTCCTCTCCCGAACCGCAATCTCTTCGGCAGAGGATTCGCCTTCACGAATGCGTCGACCCCCGAGGAGACCGTGGCGCGCTCCCACGCACGAAGGTCCGCCACGGGCCAGTGCTCACCCGAGAGGATGACGAACCAGTCGGCATGCAGGTCTTCGAGCGCGAACTTCACCATGCGCAGCGTGGCCTCGACGATCGACCAGTCGCCCCAGTAGATGTGGTCCCTCTCGACGAAGTGGACGCGGCTCGGCGGCTTGCCTCCCCACGGCACGCCGTCGGAAGTGAGGTCATGGTGAATAACGACTTGTCCGTGCGGGCTCAGTTCGAGGATCCGGGCGGCGAGGGCCTCCACCTGCGTGGGGTCCCTGTGGCTCAGGATCAGATACGCGAAAGAAGGCCCGGAATCCTCCGGAACCAATTCATCGTGGGACGCAGTGGTCATCGGCTGTATACCTTGTTGTCCTGGTCGCGCACGGGAATATGCGGCCCTTCGTCGACCGTCTTCTCGATCCTGGCGGAGACGCAAGGGTCACGGTTCGGGTCGAGCTTTCGTGCGAAGGCCGCGCCGGATGCCACCACGCCGCGGGGCTCCTCCTCCTTGAGGAGCATCCAACCGGGCGTTGGTGGGGAAGCGATCCGGCCTTGAGGTCGTGATGGACGACGACGTCTGCCATTTTGCTGAGCTCGAGGATCCGACGCGCCAGAGCTTCGACGTGGGACGGATTCTTGTGAGAAACGATCAGGTAGGCAGCACCGCGCAGCGCCGGCCGTGCCCCCGCTTTCATCGCTGGACATGGCGGTGACCCTCCGACTTGCGTTGCTCATCGTCCACGACGAAACCCGACGGTTCAAACGAACATGACTTCCGGCGGAGCGAGTGTAGACCAGCCGGAGATTGGTCACGACTGGCCCTCGCGCTGGTGATCGGGAGCCTGAAGCGTCGCGGCGGAGGGGTCCCGCTGCCGGGCTCGTTGGCGGTCTACGGCGCGGTCGACGCTCTCGACGACTTCTGGACGGTTCGCGGGATCGACCTTTCGCACGAACGGCAAGCCCGAACCCAAGGCGGTGGGGAGGTCCTCGAGCGAGAGCTGCATCCAGCCGGGATAGGGCTTTGCGGGCTCTGTCGAGAACGAAGGTGGTCGGCGTGTTCGCAATCACGAGCCCGGGGACCTGTCGCAGCGCGGTGTGCAGGTACGCCTCGTCGGGGATCCAGCTCTGCTCGAACCACCCGGCGACGCCCGGATCGATCGCCAGGGCTGCGCTCGCGGCTCGTCGGTTCAGCGCGAACCACTGCGAGCCGCGGTAGAAGGACCAACCTCGTACAGGGTCGGAGCGCCGACGCCGGCCAACGGCCCATGCGTCGTGTCGATGGATGTACTCCATCGACACGATCGGCCGTACGTACCAGCTGAGTTTCATCAGAAGGCCCATGGAGCGGTGGACGACTTGGCGGCGGGGCCGAGCGAAGAGACGCCAGCGATGGCGAGTTCGCGCGAGGTATTGGTTGCGCTCGAAATTCGTCTTGCCGAAGCTGAAGGCGATCGGGAAGCCGCTCGGCATCGAAGAGCGCGTCATGCCCAGCTGCGGCGATGGTCGATTCCCATCGGTGCAGATCGACGGCAGGACGATGCTCGCCCGACAGCAGGACGAACCAGTCCGCATCGAGCCGATCCACTGCGTAGCGAAGCATCCGCTGGGTGGCCTCGATCATCGACCAGTCCCCCCACGACACCGGTCTTCGTTCGACGAGATGGATCCCTGCTGGCGGGTTGCCGTCCCACGGCAGGTCGGGCGCTCGCCGCATCGTGGTGCACCACGATCAACGCATCGGGACTCAGGTCAAGAATCCGGTCTGCGAGCCCCTCGACCAAGCGAGGGTCCTTGTGGGTCAGCAGGAGATAGGCGAAGCGGTCCTGCTCTGACACGGGCACAGCCACCTGGTCAACGCCTCCGGTGGATCAGGTCCAGCATGACGTCGACGATGCGTTCCTGGTCGGGAACCGACAGGGACGAACCGCTGGGCAGGCACAGCCCGTGTTCAAAAATCCGTTCGGCCACCTTCCCGCCCACCGACCGAGCGTCACGGTACAGGGGCTGCAGATGCAGCGGCTTCCAGACTGGCCGCGCCTCGACGTTCACCGACTCGAGTGCCAGTCGCACGTCCTCGCGAGTGACCCCGACGCGAGACGGATCGACCACGACGCAGGTCAACCAGTAGTTCGGCTCGACGCCTCTGCCCACAGGCATCATCTCGATGCCATCGACATTCTCGAAAGCCAGCGCGGTAGCGCTGGTTGAGTGCCCGGCGACGCGCGATCCGCTCGGTCGAGGCCCCGAAGCTGTCCGCGACCAAGCGCGGCGAGCAGGTTGCTCATCCGGTAGTTGAAGCCGAGTTGCTCGTGCTCGTAGTGCGCAGCGGGTTCGCGCGCCTGGCTGGCGAGGAACCGGGCGCTGGCCACGAGCTGCCCCGACCTCGAGACGAGCATGCCGCCTCCGCTCGTCGTGATGATCTTGTTCCCGTTGAACGAGAAGGCGGCGCACTCGCCGAAGGAACCAGCCGGGCGCCCAAAATACGAAGCCCCCAGCGCCTCGGCCGCGTCTTCGACCAGCGGGACGCCGAACTCGACGGCACACAGCCTCGATGATCTCGTAGTCGGGGCATCCGCCGAGGAGGTCGACGCTGACGACGGCCGCGGGAAGGGTGCCGCGCCGGGCCCGCTCGCTGAGCTCGTCGACGAGCAGCGAGGCGTCCATGTTCCAGCTCTCAGGGTCCGAGTCGATGAACACGGGCTCGGCTCCGAGGTATCGGACCGCGTTCGCCGTGGCCACGAAGGTGAGCGATGGCACGATGACCTCGTCACCTGGCGTCGACCCCGACAAGGAGGAGACCGAGGTGAAGCGCGGCCGTCCCGCTCGAGAGGGCTGCGGCGTGTTCGAGGCCGACCCGCTCCGCCAGCTCGCGCTCGAAGAGGTCGACGTGAGGCCCGAGCGGTGCGAGCCAGTTCGAGTCGAAGGCGTCCAGCAGGAGCTCGCGCTCGACGGATCCGGCGTCAGGTGGAGACAGGTAGACGCGCTGGGTCATGTCGCCTGCTCGTCAAGGGACGTGGAGCAGGGAGACCATCCGGCTCCGATACCGGTAGGGAGGCCGAACGCGATGAGGCCAATGAGGGCGGTGGGCAGGTCGCCCTGCGTGCGGGGCCTCACCGTGCCCTGGTCGGGGGGCCCGCCGTGTCCTTCCGTCATCGCGCTTGATCCGACGTCCTGTGCGAACGAGCTCACGATAGCGCTGCCGACAGCCCTGCCCCTCAGGCGGGTGGTCCCAGCACTGTCGTTACATGGGGCACCAAGGCAGGGCCGATCCCAGCGGGCTCTTGTTCGATAGGCGGAGACGACGAGGGAGCCTGTTGGACACGCAGGAAAGAACGTGAACTTTTCGTGAACGAAAACTAAAATCTTGGTGAACTTGCAAATAACCCTGTTTCGCGTCTGGCGCGCACACCATAGTGGGGGGCGATTGGCGAGAGCTGGTCAGTGCAGGGCGAATCAGGCGGAAGTACAGGCAGCGAATCAGGCGGTTGCCGAAACGGCGATTTCAAAGTCAGATGTCCGCGTCTGGGCGCGGACATGATCAACAATGATCGTGAGGAAGGCTCCATGGCCAAGGAAAAGACGATGCGGTGGATCGCATTTCGAGTAGCCGGCGTTGCGACAGTGTTAGCTCTGTCGAGCCTGGCGCTCGTCGCGTCACCCGCGGCGGCAGCGTTAAAGGGGACGACCACCGTCGTCACCGCCACGACACCCGCCTTTACCGGTGCTCCGATCGTCTTCACCGCGACGGTCACGCACACACGCGTCGACGCCGACCGGCACGGTGACGTTCAGCATCGTGGGCAGCTGATTCCACCACTCCCAGCTGTGACGGTGGCGACACGATCACCTTGCCGACGGGCGGCAACACGCCCAGTGCACCATCAACGCCGGTCTGTTCGCCGCCGCTTCGCCCTACGCGGTCACCGCGATGTACTCGGGCGACAGCGACTTCGACACCAGCACCGGAACACTGTCCGCGGTCGTCAAGGAGGGACACACGACGACTTCGGTCACCTCTGGCGAACGAACCCAACGTCACGGGCCAGCCGGTCTTGTTCACCGCCACCGTGGCACCAGTCGCTCCCTCGACCGGCGTCCCGACGGGTTCGGTCACCTTCTCGATCACTGGTACCGGTGGACCGGTCCCCTGCGACGGCGGGAGCAACACCGTGATGCTCGACGGCAGCGACATGGCGCAGTGTTCCGTGACCGCCGGCCTGGTGGCCGCAGGTTCGCCTTATACCGTCAGCGCGGAGTACTCGGGCGACATGAACTACGCGACGAGCACCGGCACAATCACGCAGGACGTGAACCGGGCGACCGCCACCATCGGCGTCACGAGCTCGGAGAGCTCACTCGTCTCCGGGCAGTCTGTGAGCTTCACCGCGACCATCACGGGGATCACCCCGCCCGGTACGGGCACCCCGATGGGTTCGATCGTCTTCTCGGTCGTCGGCTCCAACGGGACGATCGCGACGTGTCACGGCGGCGATACGGTACTGCTGTCGGGCTCGAGCGCAACGTGCAACTTCCCGAAGGGCCTCCCGGCGAGCGCGCTCAGTTACACGGTGTCGGCGACCCTCTCGGACCCCAACTACAAGTCGCCGGTTGCGGGCACACTGGTGCAGGCGGTGCAGAGGGCGGAGACAGAGACAACCGTGAGCAAGTGGCCATCGTCAGTGGTGGCTTCGGCGGCCTTTACGTTCGACGTGACCATCAAGACGCGTCGCGCCGGGGTCGAGAGCGCCGACCGGCCAGTTCGAGTGGGCGATCTGCCCGAACTACGCTGGACGGCACGTGCACGCCGGAGAACGGGACCAAGGGTGGGACGTACAACCTCCCCGCTCCGACCGCCAAGGACATGTCCAAGAGCGTGAACAAAGTCGTGGTCTCGCTACCGGGCGGCATGCCGGCGGGCTTCTACAACGTCACGGCGCTCTACGTGGGTAACAGCAACTTTGCGCCCGAGCCCATCCAACGAACAACACATTCTCGTGATTCAGGTCCCCACCACCCTCACCGTCGCCCCGAACCACAACCCGATCGCCAACGGCGGGAAGCTGAAGCTCCGAGTGGGTGTCATTGCCGACTCCCGTGCGACCGACTCTCTGGGCGCTCCCAGTGGGACGGTCACCTACGTGATCAAGGGTGCGTCGGGCGACTTGCTCTCGTGCGAGGGTGGCTCCAACACGATCACCGTCTCGACGACGGCGAAGAACCAGGGCCTCGCCAGGTGCAAGATTCCGGCGAACACGGTGACGACGACCGACTCGCCGTACAGGTGGAAAGTGACGTACTCGGGAGACTCGAACTACGCGCCCTCCACCGCGACCGGGACCGAGACCGTGGAGAACGTCGGATAGTCCGCAACACCCAAGGGTGGGGGGTGAGCGGAGGTGTAACCCTCCGTTCACCCCCACGCCCATGTCCGGTAACGTCCGGCCAGTAGCTTGTTTTAAGTGCGCTGCCGAGTCCCCCGAGGTTGATCACCTGTGTCTAGCGGCGTCCTGGGTGACACCACGACAGAGGCACCTCACCCTGCTGGCGTGCCGCGTCCGATCGCGATCCCCAATGACCGGTCACGTGAGGACAAGATCTTCCGCGCGGTGGCCCGAAGCGCGGGCTTTCTCGTCTTCGCCATCCTGTTCCTCATTGGGTTCTTCCTACTCATACGGGGCCTCCCCGCGCTGCGCGCGGTGGGTCTTCAGTACTTCACGACGTCGGGTTACTCCACCATCCACAAGCCGTATCACTACGGAGCGTTGGCACAGATGTACGGCACGGTCGTGGTGTCGCTCATCGCCGTCATGGTGGGCGTGCCGATCGCCATCGGTGTGGCACTGTTCCTGACTGACTACGCCCCTCTTCGAACACGTCGAGCTCTCATCGCGATGGTCGATTTGGGTGCCGCCATCCCGAGCATCATCTTCGGTCTCTGGGCTCTCCACGTATTCCAGCCCCAGATCACGGGGACGACCTCGTGGATGGTGCGGCATCTTTCGTTCATCCCGATCTTCAAGGCTTCGACGCCGCCGTTCAATCAATCGTTTTTCATCGCGGGGCTGGTCGTCGGCCTTATGATCGTGCCCATCGTCGCCTCGGTGTCCCGGGAGGTGTTCAGCTTGGCACCGCCCGGTGAGCGTGAAGGCGCGTACGCATTGGGCGCGACGAAGTCCCAGATGATCCGGACCGTCGTGCTGCCATTCGGGCGTGGCGGCAGTCATCGGCGCCTCGATGCTGGGTCTCGGCCGGGCTTTGGGGGAGACGATCGCGGTCTTGATCATCCTTGGGATCAGTTCGTGATCTCACCGCACATCCTCGAGCACGGCGGCACCACAGTGGCCTCGTTCATCGCGGGCCAACTTCGGCGCGGGCGGGCAGCTCGGGACGCAAGACCTGTTGATGCTCGGATTCGTGCTCTTCACCTTCACCCTGATCGTGAACCTCTTCGCGTCCATGATCGTTAACCGCTCTCGGAGCGGGAAGGGCGTCGAGCTCTGACGCCATACGTCGCGTGTCACGATCTTCTCGATTCCCCCCGAAGGTCCGGTCCGAACGGGGACGGCGGCCACGGCATCCACACGATCTGACAGGAACTTGAGCCACGTCGTGCTCTCAGGAGACATGGGCGGACCCCATCTCACCTCCGCGCCGAACCCACGACTTCGGAGTCGAAGGACTGGTGCTGGTGGCCGGTTCGGCGCTGTCGTCCTTCGCCGTCGTGTGGGTCCTCTTCTACCAACTGACACTGTTGTCGGGAGCGTTGGGATTCCTGATCTGCTGGTACGCCTGCTTCCTGGTGGTGATCTGGGTGGTGACCAATCAAGTGGTCGATCGCTCTGCTGCCACCGACCGGGTCGCGACGACGCTGGTGGCGTCGTGCGCAGCGCTCCTCGTTGGTGCGCTGCTCTACATCGTGATCTGGGTCGTTCTCAAAGGGGTCGCCCATTTCACAGCCGGCTTCCTCTGGCGAACCATGAAGGACTATCAGCCGGCCGAGGGAACCGCAATCTTCGGCCAGGTCGGCGTGGGCCAAGCCATCGTGGCAACGCTCGAGGAGGTGGCGCTGGGGGCCGTCATGGCCGTTCCTCTCGCATTCCTCACCGCCATCTTCCTCAACGAGGTCGGAGGGTCGGGACACGCGGTTCGTTCGTACCATCGTGACGGCCATGAGCGGAGTCCCGTCGATCGTCGCGGGCGTCTTCATCTACGCCATCTTCATCGTGCCCCACGTCCTCGGGTACTCGGGTTTCGCTGCCGCGATGGCGCTCTTCGTCCTGATGCTCCCGTCCATCACCCGGACCACCGAAGAAGTGCTCCGGGTGGTGCCCGGCGGACTTCGTGAAGCGTCTCTGGCACTCGGGGCCTCCGAGTGGCGAACCGTCCGTCAGGTCGTGCTCCCGACCGCACGCTCGGGTCTCGTCACCGCCGTGGTGCTCGGTGTTGCGATTGCGGCCGGCGAGACCGCGCCGCTGATCTTCACCGCTTTCGGCAACAACGACTTGAACGTGAACGTCTTCCACGGCCCTCAGGGTGCATTGCCCCTTGTGCTGTACGAGAACATCTTCGAGGCACAGAACGGTGGTGTCAGCAACTGGCCTTCACCGCGGCGTTCGTGCTCTTGGTGCTCGTCCTGATCCTGTTCGTGCTTGCTCGGCTGCTGGGACGGCGCTCGACCGCGCAAGGGTCGGCTGCGCAAACTCGTCGCGGCGCCTTTTCGCTGGGCGAAGGGAATGGTGACCCAATGAAAGTCTTCTCTCGCGAGCGCTTGAAGCCGACGGAGGGACCCACCGTCGAGATCCCGGCCGTCGCTCCCACCGCCCAGGTCCCGACGGTAACGAGCCCGGTCCCGCAGCCCGCCCGGCTCGAGACGCACGGCGTCTGCGCCTGGTTCAGCGGGCGGCTGGTCCTCGAGTCCGTCTCACTCAACATGGAGCCCTCACAGGTGACCGCCCTCATCGGGCCTTCGGGATGCGGCAAGTCCACCTACCTCCGCATCCTCAACCGGATGCACGAGCTCATCCCAGGCGCCCAGTTGGCAGGCCGGGTCGAGCTCGACGGCGTCGACATCTACGGCGGGGGCCTGCGTGCCACCGAGAGCCGCAAGCACATCGGGATGGTGTTCCAGAAGCCAAATCCATTTCCCGCCATGACCATCGAGGAGAACGTCCTGTCCGGCCTGAAGTTCTCTCGCATCAAGCTCTCCGCCGACCGGCGCCGCCAGCTCGTCGAAGAGATGCTCACCAAGGCAGGGCTGTGGAACGAGGTCAAGGACCGGCTGGGCGAGCTGGGCGGGTCGCTCTCCGGTGGCCAGCAGCAGCGGCTCTGCATCGCCCGCGCCCTGGCGGTCCGGCCGAGGGTGCTCCTCATGGACGAACCGTGCTCCGCACTCGATCCGACCTCGACCAACCGCATTGAAGAGACGATCCGAGACATCGCCGACGAGGTGACCGTCATCATCGTGACCCACAACATGCAGCAGGCACAGCGCGTGTCCGACATGTGCGCCTTTTTCCTCGCTGCCGAAGGAAAGCCCGGACACGTCGTCGAGTGCGGCCACGACGGAGACGATGTTCTCCACTCCTTCGGATCCGCGGACGGCGGACTACGTGCACGGGCCGCTTCGGATGACGACACTGCGGCGTGTCGCGCGCACGTGTCGCTGCCGTGTCCTTACCAGTGTGGTGGGAGTCGTCGGTTGGGATCGTTGCCGATATCAGCCCGGCTGCGGCGGATCCTCAGCTGACGTCCACCGGTTCGAGCTTCGCCGGTGTCGCGATCGCCCAATGGGAGGGTCAGTTCAACGAGCTCGACGGCGGAGACATCAACTTCACCGTGTCCAGCTTCGTCTCGGGTATGAACGACTTCTGCAATAACACGGTCGATTTCGGTGCCACCGACATCTCGTACGCCACCCAGCAATCGATCTGCTCCACGGGCCAGGTGCCCTACCCGTTCCAGTACATGCCCGACGTCGCCGGCGGTCTGGCCTTCGAGTACAACCTCCAGGGCGCGAACGGGCAGCGGATCACGAACCTCGTGCTCAACGGTCCGACGCTGGCTCGGGATCTTCACCGGCGCCATCAAGAACTGGAATGACCCGTCCATCCAGGCGCTGAACCCCGGTGCGCCGCTGCCGAACGAGGCGATCACGGCCTACTACCGCAGCCGACCCCTCCGGCGAGAACTACCTCCTGTCGGACTACTTCCTGCATGTCGACCCCGGTCCCATCACGGCCTTCCAGACGGTTGCCGGCGTCCCGACCCCTCCAGGTACGCCGTCGGCCACATGGGCTTCGTTCCCTAACGGCGTGCCCCAGAGCCTTGAGACGCTTGGACGGGGTGAACGGCGCCGACGCGGCCTCACAGGGACCAGCGCAGACCGCGGGCGGCATCTCCTATGTCGAGACCGCGTACGCCAAGAACGTGGGGCTGCCCGTGGCCTCGGTGATCAACGCTGCCGGTGTACCCGTGCAGCCGACGTCCGTACAACGTGGCCCAGGCGCTTACGGCGGCGATCCTGTACTCGGACCTGACGCAGAATCTCGGTGGGGTGTACACGAACACCAACCCCAGTGCGTATCCGATCTCTGCCTACAGCTACTTCGTGGCGCAGTGCGTGCCGGCGCAGGCGGCGCAGCAGAACTTCCAGTGTGACAGTTCGGGCAATGTCACGATGGGTACGGCGAAGGGGCGGAAACTGGCCCAATTCATCACGTATGTCGCCTGTCTTGGCCAGAGCCAGATGGCCAAATTAGGGTATTCGCCGCTGCCCGCCAACCTGGTCGAGGACGACTTCCAGGCAGCGGGACGACTCCCGGGCGGCACGACGCCGCCGCCGCCGACACCCGCAGAACTGCCAGAACCCCTACATCACCGGCGCGGCTCAGTCGGTCGGGGGGCCCACGGTCCTCGGGACGACCAACCCCGGCGGTTCCGATCTTTCCGGTGCAGCAGCGGCGGCTGCGGCCGCCGGCGCTGCCCACGCGGCGGCTGCGGCTGCGGCGACGTCGTCGAAGGGAGGCACCACGGCGACGTCTGGCACGGCGGGAGCGACGGCCAGCCGCGGCCCAGGCCGCCAAGCTCAAGAAGGCGCTCGACCCGTTGACCAACGCCGAGTCCGCCTACTCACGGCAGACCGCCTTGGTGAATGCGGCGTCGAGTGCGCTCTCGGGTTGGTCGCCACAGCAGATCGCGCTGTGGTCGACCGCTTTCCTGCTTGTCGTCGTCGGTGGTCCTCTCACCATATGGCTGCGGCAGCGGCGAAGGCGCCTCGGTTCGACTGCGGACCAAGCGGAGCTGTGACGTGAGAGTGACCAGGATCCGCCGCATTCTCTGGCTGGGTGCGGCGCTCGCCCTCGTGTGTCTCAGTGTGTTGGTGTTCGTCTCCTCGCAGGAGGGTATCGCCACCGCGACGCAGTCGGACGCGTCCTCTTTGTGCGCGCCCGAGACGTCGACTTGCTCGCAACAGACATTCCCGGATCCCAGCTACTCCGCGTCAGCCGGCCCGCTCACCAATGTGAGCTCGGGCCAAGCTGTCTACGTCGATGTGACCGGCGTCCCCGCTGGCTACGAATTGGAGATCGCGTACTGCTCGCTCGCGGGGGGCACTCAGGTCGTCGCCCAACCACAGTGCGCGTCGGCGGTCCCGGTAAACGGCGGAGTCACGGCGGAGCCGTCCCAGTACGTGTACGGCACCGTCACGTCGAACCAGACCAACAACCAGACCATTCTTTCCATTCCGACCCAGTTCGACCCGGACATCGCCGGCGACAGCGGAATCGTGTCGCAGACCACCGACCAGCTATATGGGCCTGACAACCGCGCCACAGGTACCTTCTTCTGCGACAATGCGGCCAACCCGTGCGGGATCGAAGTCCTGATACTGCCGCCAAGCGAGATCACGGAGCTCGCCGGAGCCGGCGAACCTCCCCCACCAGACTACTCGGCACTCGGCAACACCGTCATCTTCCCGCTCACCTTCAACGAGGGTGGGAGCGGTTGCGGCGGGGCGCCCCTCTTGCAGGCTGACGCGTCATATAGCGCGGAGCAGTTCCTTCCCGCCGCCGCAGAGGCGACCTGTACGGGACCGGACGGGGTCGGAGTGTTTCCGACGGAAGAACAGTCAGTCGACAACCCGGGCTGTGCTGGTGGCACGAATTCGGTGTGCCCGATCTACGACGTCATCAGCGGCAATGTTCCAGTCAGCTTCACCGACGATCCCGAAGACCCGGCGACCTTGGCCGAGGAGAAACAGGCCGGTGGAAAGGTCGCCTATATCCCGATCGCCGCCTCGGCGACCGAGATCGCCTTTAACGGCGCTGCTGGTTTCACAAACGGATCAGGATCGATCACCTTCCCCCTCAGCTCCTATCAGCTCACGCCCGCGCAGGCGGCCGGCATCATGACGCAGCTCTGGACCTCCACCACCGCGTCGCCAGGCGTCCCGAACGACGACCTCTGTGCGCAGCTCAAGACGAAGGCGGGGAAGGCGCTCTGCAAGGAGACGACGACGACCGGCTCCCAAAACCTGACGGTGGAAACGGCGAACGGGAAGACCGACAACCTCGATGTGTCCCAGGCAACCTCGCTTCAAACCCAGGAAGAGCCCTTCGATACCTACGGCTACGCATCTTCAGGCACGTACGCCCAAGGAATCCAATACTTCATCGGGGAGAACGACAAAGCCAACTACGGGGATACCGGGTATGCGTTGTTGAATCCATGGGAGTTCCGTTACGACGGGGCGGACACCACGACAGAGCAGAGCCTCGGAGCGATGTGGCCCTCGACGGCCAGCGGGCCCACGTTCGAGACCACCGGATGGATGTGTGACGCACCGAACACGAACTACCCGGTCAACCTGCCCTGGGGGGGCACGGCGCTCGTGCAGGACATCATGAGTGGCCAACAGATTCTGGCAAACGCGGAGTTCGGACCCGTGGCTGCGCCGAACAACCCGCAGGGGCTTCCCAGCGGTGTTGTCGACGAACACGTCAACTCTCCGGCCACGAACTGCCAGGCTGTCTCGACGCTTCCGATCGATTTCAACAACAGCACCGCTATCACCGCCGACCTCTATGGGCCCTCGAGCCAGCCCCTCACGGCGCAGCACCTCATGCAGAGTGCCGTCCTCAAGTACGGCGGAAGTGGCGGATTCGCCTTCACCACCATGGACAGTTCGGAGGCCGACTTTTTCGGTTTGTATCCGGCGAGCCTCCAGAACGCGTCCGGCGCTTTTGTCAGCCCGAACGCGCAGTCGGTTGATGCCGCCCTGAACGACGCGACCACGAACGCCGACGGCACGATCTCGCCGAACTTCGACGACACCGCTGATTCGAGCGCATACCCGCTGCCGATGGTGACGTACGCGGTGGTCTCGACGAGTACCCAGCCCACTGCAGCGCAGGCAACCGAGCTCAAGAACCTGCTCACGAATCTGGTGACCTACTCCAAGGAGGGGGGCACCCCCTCGGAGCCGCTGCCGGCCGGTTACGTCCCGCTTCCCTCCAGCCTCGCCTCCCAGGCGTTGACCGACATCGCGAACGACATCGTGAGTCCAAGTGCCTCGACCCCAAGCAGCCCGAACGGCACGTCCGGATCGGGGGGTTCCGCCCCCGCCACCGGCCCGAGCAGCACGCCGGGAGCTGCCTTCGGTGGGTCCGCACTGCGGGGCGCCAGCACGACACATGGCGGGTCCTCCGTGTCTGGTGCCCACGGTTCGGTGACCCCTACATCGCCTTCGAATGGATCCGCGGGGTCCCCCCCGGGCAACTTCGTGGGGCGTCTCATCACGGTGACGGTCGGCGACAGCCGGTACTTCGTCCCGGCTCTCTTGGCCTTGGCCCTCCTGTGCTTGATCGCAGGTCCGTTGCTCTATTTGTCGCCGACGTTGCGAAGACCAACCGCGGCAACCAGTGATGCGAGTAGCGAAGGGGCGAGCGGTCCCGGGCCGCCGGAGGAGGCCTAGTGGACGGTCTCACCTTCTTGGACGAGGACGAGGAGGTGTCGGCGGACAGGGGATCCCGGCCGGGCGGGCCTGACAGTGGGGCAGCGGGGAACGAGAGTGTCGCCGCACCGAGGGTGTCCGACGTGCTCGGTCAGGCGATACCGACCGCTCCTCCATCGACGATCCACACACTGCTGGCCCCGGTCGTTGCCGCGCTCCGTTCAGCGCTGGCGGTGTTGCTTCGTCCGCGCGTGGCCGGGGTGCTGATCTTCGGCCTCGGAGTACTCATCATGCTCCTGCTCGGCTACATCTACGTCTTCACGCCGCTCAGTGAGGGTCGAGCACAACACACACTGCTCCAGGAGATCACGGCCAACCAGGCCAAGTCGTACAACCTGTCGGTCGGAAAGCTGCCGCCCGAGGGCACTCCGGTGGCGCTGCTCGAGATCCCTTCACTGCACCTCTTCGACGCCGTCGTGCAAGGAAGCGACGCCCAGGACCTGCGCCTCGGTCCGGGCCACATGCCGACGACCGCCCTACCTGGCCAGCCGGGAAACGCCGTGATTGCCGGACGACGGGCCACCTTCGGGGCACCTTTCGGCGCGATCGGCTCGCTGAAGAGGGGTCAGCTCATCACCGTCTTCGACGGGCTCGGCACCTATCACTACAGGGTCACGAAGGTCGTCGACGCGGTCGGGGGCCGACACGACGTCGTGACCGAGACAACGGCCAACCGGCTCACGCTTGTCACTGCGGCGTCCGGGTTCTTTCCCCGCGGCCGACTCGCTGTCATCGCGAAGCTCGAGGGGAAGCCATTGGCAGACACCGCCGAACCACACTTTCACCCGACGTCGGCGGAACTTGGCCTCGCAGGTGACCCGGCGTCGGGCCTCCTCGCCCTCTTCTGGTGCCTGGTGTTCTTCGTCCTGTTGAGCGCAGCAGCATGGCTGCTGCGACATTGGGACCAGCCCGTGGTGGTATACGTTCTCGCCGTGCCTGTGTTACTCCTGGTCGCGCTCTTCGCCTGTGAGAGCATTATCGGCTTTCTCCCAGCCACCGTCTGATCGCGTGTCGTTGCCTATGAACAGAAGAAAGGGACGGAGCGGAGGCGCTGTGGCCAGCGGCGCCGTGCTCATCGCATTGAGTATTCCCGTCCTGGGTCTCGCCGCCTGTGGCGGCGCGACGAACCCGGCATCGGGCGGGCAGACCACGACGTCGACGACCAAGGCCGACACCGTGGGTGCGCAACCGAAGGGCGAATCGGCAGTGAACGCACCGATGCGGGTCACATACGGGTCCGGTTCCATCGGCGCTGCTGATCCCACCACGACGCTGCCGAACGAGCGGGGCCAGGCGATACAGCCGGGGCTCAATCCCGGTCAGAACATCATCATCAAGGCGGGCCGGGTCTTTCCCCAATCGCTGCAGTCCAGCGAGGGCTTCCCGGTCGTCTGGTACAACCTGTCCGGGAGCCCGCAACGGATCGTGTTCGCCGATTTCAAGTTCTATCCGGTGGACTCGGGAACGATCCCTCCTGGAGCCACCTTTATCTGGATGCCGCCCAACGGCGGTCCGGTGAGCTACACCTTGGAGCCTTCTGGTTTCAGCGGCAAGGTCTTCGTCAACCCGTCCGCGGGCGGGCCCTGATTTGGTGAGAACTCACCGGAACCTGAGCCGGTTTACCCATCATTCGCGTGAATGACACAGACATGTCACTCGCCGCGGGTTGTCAACAAAGAGATGACGGTCGCCCTCGGTTCATCAGGTGTCAGTTGCAGGGTCAGCTCGCTTCGGAAGGCGTGCGTCGAAACCGACACGAACATTTCTTACTGGGTGTGCGCTGCGTTCACGGAACGTTAACCCGCGTTTCCTAAGGTCGCACCGGCGAAGGGTTCCGGCGCGCTGCAGGGCTCTTCGGCTGCCGGGTCGGCGAGCGCCGGCGACGGAACACACGGACAACTAAGGAGACCCATCAACATGCTGAAAAAGCTGTTGGGGCGCCACCGCTCGCTGCGGCTCGGCGCAACAATCGTAGGAGCGTCGGCGTTGGCAATCGGATTTGCCACTCCCGCCCTCGCTGCCCAGAACGTCAATAACGGGAACGCGGACAACGCGAACGCACAGAACTACCTCGTGGTTCAGGGCGGCTCCAACACCACCTATCAGGTCATGGAAGCGCTATCCGTGGTCTTCAACGGTGCTCCGGGCTGTGACGACGTCGGACAGTCCAGCGCAGCCCAGCCGCTCGACTACGGGTGCCCAGGCCTGAATGGCGAGGTCGGCTTGGCGCAGCCAGCTGCGCAGACCGTTACCTTCAACAGCGTGACCGTCGTTGCAGGTAAGAAGGACACCCTGTCCGGCGCCGTGGGCAACACCAACATCGGACCCGGCTCCCAGGTCACGGACAGCGCGGGTGTGATCCCAGAGGCCGACCCGGTCGTCTCCTTCAATTCCACGACCGGAAAGTTCAAGCTGCAATTTGCGTCCACGGGGACCTCGTCGTCCGACTCCTGGACGGTGAACTACAACCCGCAGCAGGGTGAGAACGGTGCCATCCAGTGGGGTCAAGACAACCCCTTCAACGACGTCCTCGTCGAAGAGCCGTCCTACGGTTCGAGTAACGGTGTCCTCGAGCTCGAAGGCTCGGGTAGCCCGTCTGTCGTCGGTCACTCCAACAGCATCGACGACCCCGCTGGTGTCGGACCCGTCCCCGTCACTGCGATCGACTCGGCCCGCTCGTCGCGTGCGCCGAAGCTGGTGTCGGGTGGCGACTTCCAAGGCCAGAACTTCGTCGCCTACGCCGAGGACGCGGTGGACTACAACTACTGGAACACGTACAACGGCGTTGACGACCACCGCCGCCAAGTGTCTCGGTTTCATCGGCGCCGCAAACATCTCGACCGCCATGCTGAAGAGCATCTGGAACGAGACGTACAGCGGCGGGGTACCGAGCGTCTCGTGGCAGAGCCTCGACCCTGGTGCGCCTCTCAGTGACTGCCCCTCGAACCAGTTCGTGTACGCCTACTGGTCGCAGAACGGATCGGGTACCGAGTCGACGTGGGCGAGCGCAACTGGAGCGAGCTTCCCAGGCCCCGCGTCCAACTGGCCGGCCAAGCAGATCATCTACGAAAACGAGACAACGGCGATCCTCGGGAACGCGGACAAGGCGCCGATCACCGACGTGATGTCCTTCTTCTCGTACGGCGACTACTCGGTGAAGTGCCTGCCCAACCTGACGACGACGTCGTCGTCGTACCTGCAGTCGACCGACACCACATGCACCGGCGTGTCGACCAACACCTCGGTCCCCAACGTGCTCCAACTGGGCACTGAATGGAACGGCATCGCAGCTGAACCCAGCGTCGATCAACAGCCAGCTGCCTGGTCTGACGGGAAGCCAGTTCCAGGGTGACCGGTCTGATCTACAACGTGTACGCCGACGGCCCGAACCCGAACCTCCCGGCCAGCCGCCCCGGCCGCGCTGAACATCGTCAGCGAGGACGGGTTCTTGTGCAAGCCGGCGACGACGACCGACATCGACCCGAACTCGGGGCTGACGTACAGGGCGGAGATCGACAACACGCTCAAGGCCTTCGGGTTCTTGCCGTTGCCGAACCTCCAGGTCGAAGACGGCCAGGGCGACTCTAGCGTCGGCCAGGCTACAACTCGACGAAGTCCGGCATTCCCAACCCGGCGTGGAGCGACGGGCTCAGCGCCTCGAAGTACAACGCAAGCCACGAGACAGGCGCCACGTGGAAGCTTCGCAGCCGCCAACCTTGACACCGACAACTCGGCAGTCAACGGCACGTACGACAACGTGGAGAATGGCAGCGCGACCCTCCAGAACGACGTGACGGCCAGCGCCGCGGCCCCGATCGGCTACTGCATCACAGAGTCGACGGACGCCAGCCCGGCTGGCCAGTAGCAGCACCCGCCGCACCAGGAATACCAACGGAAGGCCGGTCCATCCGGGCTGCGGGATTCACTCGCAGCCCGGAGCCGGCCCTCCGAGCAGACTACATGATTCATCGCAACGACCCGGTCTCGGAGGCCGGGTCGTTGCGCGTGCCTGGCAGCACGTCGAGGTCCGCGGGCGTCCGCCTGGCGGGCATGGCGCGGCGAGCCGGTCAAAAGACTCGTCGCATGAGGGTTAGCCTGTTTCATCGTGGCCAAGCACCTGCGGCGTCGCTGGCGGGGCTCGCCCGGGAAGACGTCCGCACCGCCAGTGACCTGTGGCGAGATCCCGATGCCGACGAGTCGGCGAATGAGTTCTTCGACAGGGTAGAATCGGATCACGGGCCGCTCGTCAAGGGATCGATCGACAGCAGACCCCTGGGTGGCGAGCCGGCGCCCGACGAGGACTGGTTCGCAGCCCTCCCAGCCCGGGCGAGGACAGCTACGCAGCTCGCAGGGACGTCTCGCTGGCGTCCATGCTGATGCTCGGCACCAGCCCGTATCAGCGCATCGACGGCATGGGCCTGGCCCGCAAGGCGCTCGAGGCCCCTCCAACGGGCGATCCCCGGCGCGATCTCTCCGAGGAGGAGCGTTCGATGCTGGCCAACGCCCGCGCCTGGTGTCTGCTCGTCCACGGCGACCTCGGCCACCGCTCCCGGCTCGACGACCCCTTCGTGCTGGCCGACGCTGAACGCTATGTCGAGCGTGGCCCGGGGCTGTCCCCGGGGAACCCTGTCGTCGAGACCACGGTGGCGCTGCTGCGGCTCCGCCAGGGCCGCACCGCAGAGGCCTCCGACAGCATCAAGCGGACGCAATGGAGGTCTTCGCCGCAGCTGCCCGACCACCAGCGCAACGGGAGGACGCAAGGAGCGGCGATCCTCGGCGCGGTCACTCACGCAGCGCTCGTCGCGGCGTCGTCGGGCGACGCCGCACGCGGCGCGGGCTCTCTGCACCGCCGCACGGGCCGTCGGGACGCCGCTCGACCTCGACGAGGCCGCCTTTGCCGCCTTGATGGCCGAGATCGAGGAGGTCGATCGAGCCGTTGCGACTGAGCGCAGTTCGCCTGGTCGGACCGCAGTGTTCATCTCGGTGTTACGCCGATGTTGCATCGGGTTCACCTCCCTGGCCTAGCCTCTGGCCCGCGCACGAGGCCGAACAGCTCCGCAGTAGCGTGTCGCTGCTGGCGCTGTGAGGCACGGACCGTCCGCCCGAATCGTCAGACAGGCGTGGCGGCGCCCGACGGAGGGCAGTCAGACGATGTGGAGACAGCGAGAGACCGGGCGGCGATGGCCGTTCGCGAGGAGGCGGGATCGCGGCGACGACTCCGACTCGGTCGGGCTCCTCGACTCCGTCTCGCTGACCGCGCTCTACACCGACCCCAACCCGCCGGAGACGGCGCCGAGCACCTCGGCCGGACGACCTGCTCCGCGTCCCGGCGCACGTGGCCCACGATCCCGCCGCGATCTCGACGTCGAGCACCGGGTCCGCGACCACTGAGTCTCGCCACCGTACCGGTAGGCCGCGAGCGGAGATGCGAGCGCGTCTCGTGCGCACGCTCGCGATCGGCGGCGGCAGCCTTGGCCCTGTTGATCGGCAGGCTCGCCGCCGGCTTCACGATGGCGACCAACACCAGTCCGCCCCGCGCACGTCGCACGCGGCCGACAGCCCGACGGCGATCGCCTGATGGCGAGCACAGCGACCCTGCACCTCGCGCGCGCGACGATCGACGCCCAGCTCCGCGCCTGCCCCTGGTCGCGCTGTGTCAGCGCCGACGTCGCGCCCACGAGGTGTTCGGCTACGCGCCGTACTGGTCGCTCCCGCAGGCCTCGCAGTTTCCCGTCGACGATTTCTCGACCATCGCCTACTTCGGTGTCGACGTGAACCCCAACGGCACCATCGAGATGTCCGGGCCGGGCTGGAACGGCTACGAGAGCCAGGACTTCACCGACCTCGTGAACGCAGCACACCAGGCGGGCGACCGCGTCGTGCTCGACCGCGACCGACTTCTCGCACTCGTCGCTCGACGCGCTCACCCACGATCCGAGCGCTGGTGTGACGCTGGGCGTGCAGCTGACGGAGCTGGTGAAGGACGAAGAACCTCGACGGGGTGAACCTCGACTTCGAAGGCACCGGGAACGCGGGACCAGGCCGGCCTCGACCACCTGGTGTCGCAGGTCGACTTCATCTTGCACACCACCGATCAGCACTACCAGCTCACGATGGCGACCTACGCGTCCTCGGCGGGTGATCCCTCCGGCTTCTACGACATCGCAGGCCTGAGCAAGTGGGTCGACGCGTTCTTCGTCATGGCGTACGACGTCAACCATGGCCCGGCCCAGGGGAACGGCAACACGGGCAACGCCGACGCCAGTTACATCTCCCAGTACATCTCCGCCGCGGGCGCCTCGAAGGTCATCCTCGGCCTCCCGCTCTTCGGGTACGACGAACCGACGAGCGGGTCCGGACCTGGGCGACGCCGCCACGGGTCCGTCAAAGCCGGTGACCTACGCGCAGGCCATGGCCTCGGGCCCGACGTACTGGGACGCGGCGACGCAGACCGCGTGGACGTCGTACCAGGCGAGCGGACAGTGGCACCAGGTCTTCTTCGACAACGTCAACACGATCGCCGACAAGGTCCAGCTCGCGGCCGGCTCGCACCTGCTCGGCGTCGGCGCGTGGGCCCTGGGGATGGAGGGCAGACGACGACTCGGTGCTTCGACGTCCTCGACGGCGGCACGACGCCGCGCGCACGCCGCCGGCTGGGCCGCCACGGGCTCGGCAGGCACCCAGGCGCCCACGCTTCCAGGCGTCTGGCAATTCGGGTGCTCCACCTTCGACGACCGCGCCAGCCGGCCCAGAAGCACAAGACAGGCGCGACAGGTGCACGACAACGACCACGACGACGGTCGCTCCGAAGGGCATCGACCACGACCACCGTTCGCCGACGACGACCACCGCGGCCGCGAAGCAGTCCACGACGACGACGTCGAGCACGACGGGAGGAACGGGGACACCAGCGCAAGCTCCACCACAACGACCGGGCCACTCCCGTGAGAACGCTGCGCTCCTGAAGCGGCCCATCGGTCCCCACCCAACACGGTTCCGTCCTATCGCCATGGAATCCCGAATCGCGCTCGCGCGTCGGTCATTACGGCGAACACGGGGCGACGTCGTGGTCGCGTGCGCTCACGGCGATGGTGGCGGTGTCAGCCACGGCGTGCGGCAGGGGCGGTCCGTCGGAGGGAGCGCTGGAGGGCAAGACGGCGACGGGGGTCACGTCCATCTCGGTCACCGCGTACCACCGCCAGCAGTCGGTCGGTCTTCGTCACGAAGACGATCGTCGGAAAGTCGACCACCGATCGAGGTCGGCGCCACCGCACGGTGGGGGCGATGCCGCCGAGACCGTCACGACCAACGGGACGCCGGTGGTCGACGCCGTGCTCGTCGACCACGAGGCCTACCTGCGGGCGGCGGCCTCGGTGCTCGAGCACGCATTGAACCTCTCGATCCACTACGGCGACCACCTACGCAGGGAAATGGATCTCGCTCCAGCAAGGCGACGCCGGCTATCAAGACCTGGCGACTTCGCTCTCGCCGACGCAGGCCATTGCGGAGTTCGTCCCGGAAGAGCCGAACCTCCGTGTGGCCGGCGTCGCGTCGGTGGGTGGCCGGAACGCAGTCGCGGTCGCGGGAAGTCCTCAGGCCCAGGTCCAGGCCGGCAGCACGGCAGGCGTCGACCCTCTTCGTCTCGACGACGGCTCCCTACCTGCCTCGATCAGCTCGACCACCGTCGTGAAGAATGCCAGCGGGCAGACCACGGAGCGGGTGGCTCTCTGTGTTCGGCAAGTACAACGAGCAGCGTCGATCCGATCGCTCCGACAGGGGGCGACGCCGATCGCCTCCCTCGGCGGCTGATCGCTGGGCAGCGCGGTGGAGGTGCCGGATCACAGCGGACCGGTGGTGAGCCGGGTCTCAGTCTCGATGTCAGGCCGCCGGGCGCTCGCCGCGAGCCGCATCGCTGACGTCGCCCATGGCAAGCGATTCCATGCCGTCGCTGGCACGCAGCCGATCGAGCTCGTCGAAGAGCCGATGCAAACGCTCCATGTTCTTGGCCGGATGGGCGACGAAGTTGTGCGGGTGCCACCACAGGTGCACGAGGCGACCCCGGCGGGCGGCCTCGCGCAGCGCCTTGACGATCCGGCCCTGTTGGAGGGGCTCCAACGCCTTCGTGGAGGGAGCCCACGGGCGGAGGAAGGCGCTAGCCGGGATGTTGCACAAGCCCGAGGGCTCCACCAGCTCGTCCCAGCCGAACGTGGGCACGCCCGGCCCGGCCCAGGTGGAGGCCAGCCGAGCAGCTCGCACGGCCGAGACCCGAGTCGTCGCCTGGTCGCGACCGGTGGGCCCAGCCGGGCTGTGGCCCCCGGTAGCACTCGAAACCGGTCTCGACGAGCACGGGTGCGAGCGTCGGGTCCCATTGGTTCCGGGGGAGCACCAGGGACCGCAGTCGCAGGCCCCGGGTGGCCGCGGCCGCCTGGGCTGCCAGAAGGTCGGCCCGGAAGGCGTCGGCGCCGGGGCCCGGTTCGAGGCAGTAGTAGTGGGAGAACGTATGCGACGCCAGCTCCTGGCCCCGGATCGTGGCCAGCCGATCGACCAGCGAGCCCGCGAGATGGATCGGATCCTCGTCCTCGGTGGGGCCGATCGGCTCGGGATACGGGTCGAGCCGAGCCTCCCGGTAGGCAGGGCGGGTGGCCGGGCTCAGCGCCCGCGCCTCGACGGCCGTGGTGGCGAACAGCAGGCCCACCGTGGCCCAGGTCGCTCGCACCTCCCGGCGCGCGAACAGGTCGGCCAGTGTCCTCCACGGAGGACCGGCTCTCGGTCAGCGATCCGGGTCACCGCAGGGTCGACCGCCGTGTGGTCGCGCATGCCCCAGTGCAGCTCGAAGTCGAGCGAGATCACGAGCGCTCCGGGCCTGCGGACGTTCGACACGGACGGAGAGGCTACCAATGACCCCGGAACCCCCCACCCGCGACTCGACGCGGGCGCCGATCCCGCAGGGCCGCCCGTCCGGCACGAACCCGAGCCCGCCGGCGGTTTCGCTGGAGGAGGCACTCCGAGCAGACGGGCCGACCCTGGGCGCGTTGTTCGCGCGGCTGCGCTGTCCGGTCTGTGAGGCTCGCATGGCGAAACAGGGCGCCGGCGTCCGCTGTGCGAACGGGCATGTCGTGCCCGTGGTCGAGGGCTACCTCGATGCATCGAGCGCTCTTGCTGGAGGTGGGCCGGCGGCGAGCGATGCGACCGCCAGTGACGCGACCGCCAGCGACGCGACCGCCAGCGACGCGACCGCGAAGACCTTTGCCAGCTTCGGCTACGAGTGGACCACGTTCTCCGAGAGCCGCGAGGAGGACGAGCACTATGCCGAGCACTACCTCCGCGACCTTGACACTGGGCGGCTCGCCGGTCTGGTCGGCCTCGATGCAGGCTGCGGCCGGGCCCGCTACACGAGGTTCTTGGCGCCGCATCTCAGTGCCGTCGTGGGCCTCGACGGCTCCGACGCCGTCATCGAGCGCGGCGCGCAACCTCAGCGAGATGCCCAATGCGGTGGTGGTGCGCTCGGACCTCCGACGGGCGCCGTTCGCCGAAGACAGTTTCGGGTTCATCGCCTCGTTCGGCGTGTTGCACCACCTCGAGGATCCTCGGGCGGGCTTCGACACCTTGCTGCGAATGCTCGCGCCCGGCGGGGTGCTCTCCTTGTATCTCTATAGCCGGCCCGAGCAGGCCGGCGCCGCGGGCTCGGGCTCGCCGCGGCAGCGGCGCTGCGCCGCCTTACGGTCCGCCTGCCCCATCGGACGCTGCGGGCGTTGTGCACTCCGATTGCCGCACTGCTCTTCGTGACGGTCGTCGCAACGGGACAGCTGGGCGACGCGCTCGGGATCGGACGGTTGTCCGCCCTCCCCATGGGCACGTACCGGGACAAGCCGTTCCGCAGCCTCGTGCTCGACACGTTCGACCGCCTGAGCGCGCCCATTGAGCACCGCTTCATCTGGGCTGAGCTCGCGCCATGGTTCGCGGAGTCCGGGCTGGTGGTCGACTCCGCGCCGCGATGACTCGGGATGGTTCGTGGTGGCACACCGCCCTGCTGCCTGAGGCTCGTCAACGCGTCGCAGACGTCTCGCACACGCGCCGACAAAAGTGCCCCGGAGTCACCGCACACCGTGGCGTCGACGCGCTCTTCAGGTAGTCCCATGCCGTCGGGTGCCAGCGCAGCTCTGAGGTCTCTGCGCCCGGGAGCGGCGGCACGGTGACGGGGGAGTCCCCCGCGAGGACGGCATCGACCTGGTCCAGCAGCAGCGGCAGGGCGCAGGCGAGATGGAGGAGGGGATACGTGGCAATGGAGTCGGAGGCGGAGGGAGTGAACGTCGCCTGGGCCAGGATGTCGCCGGTATCGATCCCCGGGTCGACGAGGTGCACGGTCGAGCCGGCGAGGTCGGGACGACCCTCGCGAAGCGCCCAGTAGCCGCCGTGCACGCCGCGGTAGCGCGGCGTGACGCCGGCGTGAACGTTGATCACCGGCACGGTGATCGCATTGAGGACGGGGCGGGAGATGATGCGGGTCCCGTGCACCACGACAAGAGCAGGCTCGGCCTGGTCGAGGAGGGCGATCGTGCCCTCGTCGTTGACAGAACCCACGAGGACGGCGTGTTGCACGGGGGAGAGATCGAGGTGGCTGTCGTCCGCGATCTGTTGCACACGTGGGTGCCCTCGCCGGCGCAGCAACGGCATGACGAGTCCGACGAACGCGACCTGTCCCGCCACCGTCCACCAGCCGAGCCTGCGGGCTCGCCTGCGGGCAAGGGCGAGTCTCGAGGGCGATTCCTCCAGCACGACCGTGACCGGCGCCCGCTCACCGAGGTGTGCCGCCAGGGCGTGCGCCACGGACGCCGTCATGGCGCTGCGGTCGCCGAGGAGGACGACGGCGGGTGGCTTAGCCGGCACGCTGGTCGGTCTCCCGCCGCCGTGCACCGCGCCTGGTGCCCACGTCGTGCACCGCCGTGCGCATGGCACCCTCACGCACGTCGAGTTCGTCGTTGAGCGAGAGCCTGCTCTCAGCCGCCTGACCGCCGTGCACGAAGACGAGGTCGAGACGGTGGCCTCGGTCGGCGGGGCCCGTGCAATTGGTGAGCTGTGGTCTCTCGAGGCCTCGGGCCGCGTCGAGGTCGTTGGCCGTGACGAGGATGCACATAGCTGCCCGAGTGGCCTAGTGGTGTCGCCGCGGCGGCGCCCCGACGACGGCACCGGCGCGGACGAACGACCCGTACATGGCGGGACGAGGATACCGTCGCTGCGGGTGACCACGATCGACGACGAAGGCGTCGTCGGGGGCGGGCACGCGGTACGGTTCGACGCACTCCGGTGCGGCACCGGAGCGCCGTGGTTCGAAGGAGGGCCGTGCCGATGCGAGCAGAGGACCTCGAGGGCTGGTGCACCGACCCTTTCGGCCGCCACGAGGCGCGCTGGCTCTCGCAGGGGACGCCGACCAAGCTCGTCCGCGACGGAGAGCGTCGAGTCCTATGACGACCCTCCCGACGAGGAGCCTTCCCAGCAGGCGCAGCTCATCGAGCCCGATGTGGCGGCCGATGGCGGCGCGGACCTCATACGGGCCGGGGACCCCGACAGTGGACCCACCGACCTCGAGAGTCTCGAGCGACGGATGGGCGATGCCGCGTTGGAAGGCGGCGCGCACCCCGAAGTGGACCTCGGGGTCCCGCCCGCCATCGCCGGACTGAGCATCATGGGGCTCAGAGCGAGCGGGGTCAGTCCATTCCCGCGGCGCTCCAGCGATCGAGCCACGCCTGGAGCATCAAGACGTCCCAGAGCTCGTAGCCGAGGTCCCGCCTGCCATCGGTGTGGAGCTTCCATGCCCTCCGGACCGGAGCGGGATCGAGCAGGCCGTGGCGGGTCGAGCGCGTCGGGGGAGAGAAGATCCTCGGCCCAAGGACGAAGCGGACCACGCAGCCACTCCGCCAGGGGCACCCCGAAACCCATCTTCGGGCGGTCGACCAGGGCAGGTGGGACGTGGCGGTAGAGGATCCGTCGCAGCACCCACTTCGATTTCCCGTCGCGCACCTTCGTGGAGGTCGGGAGCCGCCACGCCGCCTCGAGGACACCGCGGTCGAGGAACGGCGCACGCGTCTCGAGGGAGACCGCCATGGAGGCCCGGTCCACCTTGGTCAGCACGTCGTCGGGTAGGTACGAGACGAGGTCCGACTTCAAGAGTTGTGCCGTGACGTCGCCCTCGCCGTCCCAGCCCCGGAGATGCGTGTCGTCCAACGCCTCCGTGCTGGGTCGGGCGCGCACGCCGGGGACCAGTTCGGCGGGATGCTCCCAGTGCGCGGTCAGCGATCGGTAGGCCTCCTGGACGCTCGAAGCCTGGAGCACCCGGCCCAGCTTGACCACCTTCGTCGAGGGCATACGGACCTGCCAGCGCTGCGGTAGGAGTCCAGCAGTTGTGTCCACCGCGCCGGGCGGGACGAGGCACGCCGCGGCGCCGACGCGACGGCGAAGACCGTGGGGCACCGGAGCCGCCCACCGCCACACCCGGTCAAGCCAGGCATGCCGGTTGTAGCCGGCGAAGAGCTCGTCGCCCCCGTCGCCCGACAGGGCGACGGTCACCGAGCGCCGGGCGACTTCGGCGACGAGATGGGTTGGTAGCTGCGAGCTGTCGGAGAAGGGCTCGTCCCAGATCTCCGGCAGCTTCGGAACGAGGTCGAGCACCTCGCGGGCGGGCATCTCGATCGTCGTGTGGTCGGTCCCCAGATGTCGGGCGACCGCGGCAGCCGAGGCCGACTCGTCGAAAGACTGCTCGGCGAAGGCCACGGTGAAGGTGCGGACGGGTCGCGTCGAGTGTCGCTGCATGAGGGCGACGATCAAGCTCGAATCGATGCCGCCCGAAAGCAGGGCACCCACCGGCACGTCGGCGACCATGCGGGCCGCCACGGCCCCGGAGAGCGCGGCGTCGACTGCCTCTTCGGCCTGTCGGTCGTCCACCAACGGCGCCAGACGTCCGGCGTCCGCGATCGCCTCTTCGGCGGACCAGTAGACGTGTTGCTCGGGCAGCGTCCCGGGAGGGCAGGCGCGCGGTGAGTGTCACCGAGCGCGCCGGGCCGCAGTTTGGCGAATCCCTCGTAGATGCATTGTGGCGCCGGCACACAACTGAATTGAAGGAAAGCGGCCACCGCAGCCGGGTCGATGCCGGGCCGGAACCCCTCGATGGTGTGGACGGCCTTGAGCTCCGACGCGAAGACGAATCGCCGTCCCACCCAGCCGTAGAAAAGCGGCTTCTCGCCGAAGCGATCGCGCACCAAGTGCAGTGCGCGGGAGCGACGGTCCCAGGCGGCGAAGGCGAACATGCCTTCAATACGCCGCAACGTCTCGTCCAGACCCCAGGTCTCGAGGCTGAGCGCCAGCGCCTCGGTGTCAGAGGTTCCCCGTGGGGCGACGCCCGCGGCCGCGAGCGCCGAGCACAACTCACTGGTGTTGTAGAGCTCACCGTTGTAATTGAGAACCCACGCGCCGGCCTGCATAGGTTGGCGCCCCTGGGCACCCATCGCCCACGACTTCCAGACGGCGATGGGCCAGCGCGACGCCTGCGGACGCGTCCTCCCACAGACCGGAGTCATCGGGCCCTCGGTGGGCCAAGGCGCTCGCCATGGTCCCCGCCAGCCGGCCAAGCTCGCCATCGCGCGCCCCGGCGGGGTCCACCATGCCCGCGATGCCGCACATCAGCGTGCTGAGGGCGACGCCGCGCCCACCTCGGCGTGTCGCCGGCGCCTTGGCGCCCTTCGCGGGCTGCACAGCACCCGGTCCCAGTGCTCAGCCCGCAACGACCCGGGGACCCAACGCAGGCGGTGGTTGGATCCCATGACGCTGCGCATTTTGCTCTTCTGGCTGCGCCGAAGGCCAGTCGGGACCGAATTCATCTATGTTTCATGACAATGTCGCCAAGATGTTGCGTCGAGTTCACCCATGCGCGGTGAGGCTTGGGGCGTGCCGGTCGGGGCCAAGGGGACACCCCCTGCGTCGAGGACGGGAGACGTCCTCTGACTCTCTCGGATCGTGCGCGCGCTGCTTTCTTGACGCTTCCTGCGCCGCTCCGGCGGGCGGTGCTGCACGCCCGGGGACGGTACGCACCGTGGGAAGACGGCTTCGACTTCACGCCACCTCGTCCTGGTCCCGGTGAAGTCACGGGTCCCCCCGAATTCGTGGGCATCGGCGCCCAGAAGGCGGGTACCACCTGGTGGTTCGGACTGATTGCCTCTCATCCCGAGGTGGCTCATCGCGAGGACGTCCACAAAGAGCGACACTTCTTCAACCGTTTCGCGGCGCGTTCGTTCGGTGCTCCCGACTGTGCGCAGTACCACGAGTGGTTTCCACGCCCGGCCGGGATGGTGACCGGGGAATGGACCCCGGACTACCTGCATCTCGGCTGGGTCCCGCCGCTCCTGGCCGCCGCCGCGCCACGAGCACGGCTGCTGGTGCTCGTGCGCGATCCAGTCGAGCGCTTCCGGTCCGGGCTCGCGCACCACCGCGGGCATCGCGGCACGCTGACCGCCGAGGCCTACACCGACGCTCTGCTCCGCGGGTTCTACGCCCACGCGCTCGGGGAGTGGACACGTCATTTCCCGGCTGAGCAGCTGCTGGTCTTGCAGTACGAGCGCTGTGTGCAAGACCCGCTAGGCCAGCTGCAGAGGACCTACCGCTTCTTGGGTCTGCCGCCGTTCACCCCCGACGACGTGGCCGAGCAGGTGAACCCGAGGAGGGCGGCGCTCACGCTTCCCGACGACGCGCGGCGGCGACTGTGCGAGCTGTACACGCCCGACGTCCAGGCCTTGGCGTCCGCCTGGCCGGACGTCGATCCGAGCCTGTGGCCCAATTTCGCGAGACTTGTGCGGGAATGAAAATCGGATCGAACCTCCCAGTCGCTCTCGCCGTCGCCGTCCTCCTCGCCTGGCTCGGCGTATTGATCGCCAAGAGGGTCGCGCGCTCGGACTCGTACGGTGCGCTGGGCAGGGTGATGAAGGCCAGCGTGCTCCTCCACCTCATCTGCGCACCGCTCCAGATCTTCGTCGTCGATCACGTCTACAACGGCGTCGCCGACTTCCTGCGTTACGACCGGCAGGGCTCGCTGCTGGCCGACATGTGGCGTAACGGCCATTTCGGCCTCGCCGGCAGCGGCATCACAGGGATCCTGGGCTCGGGCTCGACGTCGATCTCGAGCGGGGTCGTCATGACGATCGTCGGGCCCAACCAGCTGGCCGCCTTCTTTGTGTCCGCGTGGCTCGCCTACGTGGGCACCGTCTTCTTCTACCTTGCGTTCAGGGTGACGTTTCCCCGCGCCGACCGGCGGCGCTATGCGCTCCTTGTCTTCCTCTTTCCGTCCCTCCTTTTCTGGACCGCCGATGTCAGCAAAGAGGCCTTCATGATGTTCGGCCTGGGTCTCGCCGCCTACGGGATCGCGTTGGTGATGAGGGGCCGGCGTTCGGGCTATCCCTTCTTGGTGCTGGGAGGGGCACTCTGTCTCTTCATCCGGCCCAACGAGATCCTGATCGTCGCCGTCGGGTTCGCGCTCGCCATGGTGGTACGGGCCGTGATGGGCGGAACTTCGGGTTCCTTGCGCCGGCCACGGAACGTGTTCTCAATGGCAGCGGCGTTCGTGTTCGTCGTGGCCACTGTTGTCGTCACGGTGCTCGTCGCCGCCCATTTCCTGCACACGCTCACCAGCACAGGTATCGGGAATTCGCTCAACAAGCTTTCCTCGAACAACCAGGGCGTCGGGGCAGGGTTCGGGAGCAGCAACATCCCCTACTCCTCCAACCCCGTGTGGTACCCGCGTGACGTCTACACGGTCCTGTTCGACCCGCTGCCCTTTGCCGCGCACAGCATCACTCAGCTGTTCGCCGCAGCCGAGAACACCCTGATCCTGCTGGTGGTCCTGTCGTCCTTTTCCCGTCTGCGCTTCCTCCCCCGTGTGTGCATGCAGCGACCGTATGTGTTCACCGCGCTGATCTACAGCGTGATCTTCGTGTTCGCCTTCGCCGCTCTGGGTAACCTCGGTCTCATTACGAGGGAGCGCACCTTGCTCTTCCCGTTCCTCTTCATCGTGCTCGCCTTCCCGGTGGCGAATCCGGATCAGCCGCCCTACCCGTGGCAGCGTCGAAGGTCACAAGGGCGCACGGAGCCGGCACGGCCGGGAACCCGCGCGCCCGACGGAGCCGAGGATCCCGTCGACGCCGCTGTCGCCGCGTCGACCGTGGCCGAGTGGACAACCGCAGAGCGGCCGCGCGCAGACGGGTCAGGGTGGTCGGCAGCCTGGTGGCGACCCTTACGCTGAGTCGGTCTCGAATGCTCCGTCAGTTCCGAGCCGGTTGGGCCCGACCCGACAGCCCGATCAAATGAACCTTTCGCGAACGTCCGGTGGGAGGAAGTGCGTTCGTCTCCATCCGAAATGAAGGTCGGCAATGGCCCCGTTACACTACGCGAGCGTTGCTGTGGCTGAATTCCGGAGGATGGGAGATATGGCAAACATCGCACTCATCGTGTGTTGGCACCAACGGTTGTCCTTGCCGGTGACGAGGCGACTTTGAGCGCTCTTCGCTATGCCGAACTTGGACGCGGCGCTGTTGCGGGAGGCGAGATAGCGTGAACCTGCGCGGTCGGTCGTGCGTCGTGGCAGGTGCAGGTCGGGGGATCGGTGCCGAAGTGGCGCGAGCGCTCGCCAAGCAAGGATGCAGTCTTGTTCTGGCGGCACGCACGACCTCTGAGCTGGAGGGCGTCGTAGACACTACGAAGGCGCTCGACGTTGACGCCTGCGCAATCCAGGCTGACGTCTCGAACTGTCTCGATGCTGATCGAGTAGTGAGGACAGCGCTCGACCGATACGGCAGGATCGATGTGTTGGTCGACGCCGCAGGCATCCTTGGCCCTATCGGTCAATTCTGGGAAACAGACCTCGAGGAGTGGAAGCGTGCGATTGAGGTTAATCTGTATGGCTTCCTCCATCTGTGCCGTGCCGCAATACCTCACATGATCGCAGGAGGACGCGGAAGCATCATCGCTTTTTCCGGGGGAGGGGCCACCACACCGCTTCCTCGCTTCTCCGCCTATGGATCGTCGAAAGCCGCGGTCGTACGCTTCGTTGAGACGATTGCAGAGGAGCTTCGGAATACCGGGATCAGAGTGAACGCGATTGCACCCGGCTTGGTCGATACCGGGCTCCAAGACGGTGTCCTCGCGGCGCGCGAGGGCGCTGGCGATCAGTTTGCCAAGATTCAGAGTCTGCGCGAACGAGGCGAGGACGCCGTCGATCCTGCCGTTCCGGCTGCGCTCGCCGTTTTCCTTGCGTCGGATGAATCCGCGGGCTTGACCGGCCGACTCATTTCCGCGCCGCACGATAAATGGGCTTCCTGGGACACGCATCGTCTCGCGGCGATCATGGAGAAGCCTTGGTACACGCTCAGACGTCTCGATCCATTCACGCTGAAGCCCTTTCTGGACGTAGGTTTAGAGCCATGACGGAGCTCTGTCTCGTGACTGGCGGAGCAGGTTTCATTGGTTCGCATACGGTGGACCTGTTGGTGGAAAATGGCTACGAGGTTCGGGTGCTGGACAGTCTGCAACCTCGAGTCCATCCAACGGGCGCACCGTCGTGGTTGTCACCGTCGGCCGAGTTTGTGCACGGCGACGTGTCCGACCCCATCGTGATGCGACAAGCGCTCGAAGGCGTACGGTCAGTGATCCATTTGGCTGCGTATCAAGACTACATGCCGGATTTCTCCAGTTTCATTCACACCAATACGGAGAGTTCGGCGCTGATTTTCGAGATCGCAGTGTCGGATCCGACGCGCTACCCGCTTCGGAAGGTCGTATTCGCGTCCTCGCAGTCGGTTTGCGGAGAGGGGCGGTACGTATGTACACGATGCGCGGGCGGCGTCGACGCTCCGACCATCGCAGAGCAATTGGCTCTGCCAGCTCTCGGTTACGACTTTCCTCCTGCAGCGGTCTACGTTCCGCCACCTCGACCAATGGAGCAGCTTCGAAGAGGAGAATGGGACGTTCGGTGTCCCAAGTGCGAGGGCGCTTTGTCTCCTTTGCTCATCGATGAAACGACTGTCGGTCCGGGAACCGCATATGGCATTTCAAAGTACGCGATCGAACTACTGGCCGATCGCCTCGGTAGGAGATACCAAATTCCGACGGCCTGCATGCGTTACACATACGTCCAGGGTCCTCGGAACTCGTTTCACAACCCGTACTCGGGTGTGGCTCGCAGATTCGTACTTCGCTTACTCGATGGTTTGCCACCCATCATCTATGAGGACGGGGAGCAGCTACGAGACTACGTCAACGTACGAGACGTGGCCCGCGCGAACCTTCTCGTCTTAGAGGACGAACGGTCCGACTTCAAGGTCTTCAATGTCGGCGGTGGTCGTGCAACGCCGGTGCACACCGTTGCTGAGATACTCATTGCGGAATTCGGAAGTGCTTTACGTGCCGACGTGCCCGGAGAGTTCCGTGTCGGAGACACGCGGCACACGGTGTCTGACATCAGCGCACTGCAGGCACTGGGTTGGACTCCAGCGATCTCGTTAGAGGACAGTCTGGGAGAGTACGCCGCATGGGTCCGGCAACAGGGCGGCGCAATGGGACGGATCGAGGAAACGGAACGAATCATGCGCGATCAGGGCGTCATTCAACGCGCCGACTCAATCGGATAGCTCATGCGCGCCGGGATCATCGGATGTGGAGTCATCGGTCACCGCAGGGCTCTGGTCATTCAGGATTCCGTCGATGACGAGGTGTCTGTGGTCGCCGATGTCGATGGAGAACGTGCCAAGGAAGCGGGCCGGGTCTTGAAGTGCGCCTGGACGACTCGCTGGGAAGACGTCGTGGAAAACGATGACCTCGACGTTGTTGTGGTAGCAACCACGAACGAGTGGCTCTCTGCGTTCTCCCAAGCTGCTCTGGAATCTGGAAAGCACGTTCTGTGCGAGAAGCCCGCCGGCCGGAGTCCCGGTGAACTGCAAAGTCTGGTGAAGGCCGCGGAGACTCGTGGGCTGACGCTCAAAGTGGGCTTCAACCTACGGCACGCCCCTGCTATTGCCCGAGCGCACTCATTGTGTGCCCAAGGTGCTATAGGCGACGTGAACTTTCTCCGCGCTCGCTACGGACATGGTGGCCGACCCGGGATGGAAACTGAGTGGCGCTCGAACGCATCAATTGCCGGGGGCGGCGAATTATTGGATCAAGGCATCCATGTTGTGGATTTGTTTCGCTGGTTCGCGGGCGATTTCGATGAAGTATTCGGCTACACCGCAAACTACTGTTGGCCGGCGCCCCTCGGCACCGCAGGGGTCGAGGACAATGCCTTTGCTCTGTTTCGCACAGCTACCGGCACGATTGGTTCGCTTCATGTGAGCTGGACTCAGTGGAAGAATCTCTTCTCGTTCGAAGTCTTCGGGACAGAGGGATACGTCGTGGTCGAAGGCCTGGGCGGAAACTACGGGCCGTGTACCCTGCGCTGCGGAAAGCACTTCGCCACAGGAGGAGCGCCAGAAGAAACGTGCCAGGAGTTCGATGGGTCGGAGAGCTCTTGGGCTCAGGAGTGGCAAGAATTTGTGTCAGCCATTGCGGAGAATCGGCAGCCGTCAGGGAGTGGACTCGATGGTCTTCGTGCCGCAGAGATGGTGCACGGAGCTTACGAGTCGGCGCTGACCGGCAGCCCCGTCCCACTCCCAGAGGTGTAGGAGAGTGAACGTGGACGGTCAGACTGCGGACTCGAGGCGGCCGGACCAGGCCGTGATTCTCGCGGCGGGCCGATCGACGAGGCTGCGGCCGCTTACAATCGATCTGCCCAAGTGCATGGTTCCTGTCGGCGGCCGCCCCCTCATAGCCCACACGATCGAACACCTGAGATCGTACGACGTTGTAAACATCGTCATCAATCTGCACCATGCCGGAGCGCGGATCGTCGAGTACTTGGCGAATGGCGAAGCCTTCGGGGTCAACGTCCGATACTCCTGGGAGCGCAACATCCTTGGAACTGCCGGCGGCACTCGACATGCCGCCCGGTTCTTCGACGGCCCCTTCTTCGTCTGGTACGGGGACAACATAAGCACAATTCGGCTGGATCACCTGTGGGCTTTCCACGCGAGCGTCGGAGCTGAGGCCACCGTGGCCCTGTATCAACGCGAGGACACCAGCCAGAGCGGTGTCGCCGAGCCCGACGACAGCGGACGCATCCGGCGCTTCGTCGAGAAACCGAGGCCTGGTGAAGTCTCGGGGTCCTGGGTGAACGCTGGAGTCCTCGCTCTGGAGATGAGCGTGCTGAACAGGATTCCGGCGGAGGGAGTCCAAGATTTCGGGGCCCAGGTCTTTCCCGATCTCATTCCACGCAGACCGGGCCTCTACGGCTACCGGATGTCCAGCGACGAAAAGCTGTGGTGGATCGATACGCCGGACGATCTCCGGCGAGTACAGGCGGCTTTCGGCGACAGGGTCATCGAAGAGAGTGGATGCGCGTGATACTAGCCAGGGCACCATTTCGTATATCTCTGGGCGGTGGCGGTACTGATTTACCGTCGTACTACGGAAGATTTTCTGGGTTCGTGATAACCGCCGCCATCAACAAATACCTCTATCTTTACCTCAACCGCCCGGCCGCAGACGATCTGATTCGGATCAAGTATTCAATGTACGAACAGGTGTCATCGATCGATGAGATTGAGCACGATCTTGTTCGACCGGCTCTCAAGCTGCTGGACGTCCAAGGAGGTCTAGAGATCGCGTCCATGGCTGACGTGTCAGCGGGAACGGGCCTCGGTTCGTCCGCGACATACCTTGTGGCGTTGCTGACGGCTCTGCACGAATTGAAGCGCGATCAGGTGCCGGCCGGGGAGCTCGCCGAACAGGCGTGCCACATAGAGATGGATCTTGCTGGGCATCCGGTTGGCAAGCAAGACCATTATGTCGCTGCCGTCGGAGGAATTATTTGTCTTGACATCGCGCGGGATGGCCAGGTCGAAGTAAGCAGGATCAACCTGTCTGAGGACACCCTCGATCACTTCAGAAGCACGGTCTTGCTTTTCTACACGGGGCTCACGCGCCAAAGTTCGGAGATTCTCCAGGAGCAATCCACCGACACCGAGCAGAACGACCAGACAGTCCTCAGCAGCCTTCACAGGACGAAAGAGATCGGTATCGCAATCAGAGAGGCCCTCGAGCGCGGCCGCGTCGATGAGTTTGGTCACCTTCTTGATGAGCATTGGCAGATCAAGAAGAGCCGATCGGCGAAAATAAGCGACTCGCGTTTGGACCGGTGGTATTCAATTGGGAAAGAGAGCGGTGCACTCGGCGGGAAGGTCATCGGGGCTGGAGGAGGGGGATTCTTCATGTTCCAATGCCCAGTGGAGCGGAGGGGAGACCTTCGCGCGGCGCTTGCCGTGGAGGGTCTTCGTGAGATGCGATATGACTTCGATTTTCGCGGCGCGAAGGTGCTCGTCAATTTCTAGGGGAGGCATCATGTCCTATTCGAGCGACTTTCTCGACGAAACGGCGAAGATTGCAACTGACTTGGACACGGCAGCGATCGAACTCATGGCAGAACGCCTCGCGGACGTGAGAGCTCGCGACGGGCGACTCTTCTTCCTCGGCCTGGGCGGTGGAGCGGGACATGCGTCCCACGCTGTGTGCGATTTCCGGAAAATTGCGGGCTTTGAGGCCTACACGCCGGCGGATAATGTTTCTGAGCTCACGGCTCGGACGAACGACGAAGGCTGGAACTCGGCGTTGGTGGGATGGCTCCGCGTGAGCAAACTCTCGGCCAGAGATGGCGTGTTCGTTTTCTCTGTCGGCGGAGGAGACGCGGACCGAAACGTGAGCACAAATCTGGTGGAGGCCTTAAAGTATGCAAGGGAAGTAGGGGCCACGATCTGCGGAGTCGTTGGTCGTGACGGCGGCTTTACGGCCCACGTTGCCGATGCGTGCGTTGTCGTTCCAACAGCCAGCCCTGACAGAGTAACTGCGCACACGGAGGCCTTTCAGGCGGTGGTATGGCACCTGCTGGTAGGCCATCCCCTTCTGTCCATGAACGAGATGCGGTGGGAGGCCTTGGAGAGCCGATGAAGAGGGCGGTGTTTCTCGACAGGGATGGCGTGCTAAATCGCGCCTTTCTGCGTGGAGGGGTATTGCACCCGCCGCAGGGTCCCGACGAGGTGGAAATACTCCCTGGGGCGGCTGAGGCATGCCGGCTATTGCGGGAAGCGACCTATGTCCTCATCATCGTGACAAATCAACCTGACGTCGCGCGTGGCCGGCAGTGTCGTGAGGTGGTCGAGGCAATCAACAGCGCGGTCGTCTCTGCCGTCAGCGTCGACGACGTACGGGTGTGCTATCACGATGATGTTGACGCATGTGACTGTCGCAAGCCTTCGCCGGGAATGCTCCTCGAGGCAGCCCGAGCCTGGAGGGTTGACCTGTCCTCGAGCTTCATGGTGGGAGACCGTTGGCGGGACATCGAAGCCGGACGACGAGCGGGCTGTCAGACCGTCTTAGTCGGGGACCATCATGAAGAGGGGAAACGGGTCGTTCCTGACCATCACGTGGACTCGCTGGGTGCTGCCGCGGGAATCATTTTGAACAGAGAATTGAAGGAGAGGTGAAAATCGCGGTGAGCTCAGTTCTCGACCTCAACATCCGGATCTTCGCAGATGGCGCAAACGAATCAGACATCGTCGATTTGTACCGCCATCCCAAGATCCGTGGATTTACGACGAATCCGACACTGATGCGAGCGGCCGGCGTATCCGATTACGAGACGTTCGCACGAGACCTCTTGGAGCAGATTCCTGATCGTCCTATCTCATTCGAGGTATTTGCGGATGATCCTGGCGAGATGAGGCGGCAGGCTCTTCTCATCGCTTCCTGGGCCGAGAACGTGTACGTGAAGATCCCGATCACCACGACGGACGGGGAATCGGTCCTCGACTTGGTCTCCGATCTTTCGGCCGACGGCGTGAAGGTGAACGTCACAGCGATGATGACGACCGAGCAGGTGCGTCGGGCGGCGGATGCACTTCGCGGAGGGCCGCCCGCTTTCGCTTCGGTGTTCGCAGGCCGGATCGCCGACACCGGGCGCGACCCCGTTCCCATAATGCAGGCATGTGTAGAGGAGCTTCGTCCTTATCCGAACGTCGAACTCATATGGGCAAGTCCCCGCGAGCTCCTCAATCTGTTTCAAGCGGATGCAATTGGATGTCACGTCATCACCGTGACAAAAGACCTCATCAAGAAGCTCGATCTCGTCGGCAAGGATCTCTTGGAGTACTCACTGGAAACGGTACGCATGTTCCATGAAGACGGTGTCAAGGCGGGCTACGTCCTGGGGGACGACTGAGGCCAGCGGCCAGATCAGTGAGGGTTGAGTGGCGACCGCTTTCGCCATCCCAACACTTGAACGGATCGACGATGTAGAGCCGGTGACTACGCGGACCTGCGAGTGCGAGCGATCCACCTTCGGAGGCTCGTGTAAAGGCCGCGTGTCCTTTGTGGCAGAGCTTGTGCAACGGTCGTACGGACCGTGCGCTTGCCTACGACCTGCTGACCTCCGTGACCACCGCAAGACTCCGTTTCGGAGTCGAAGTCAGCGCGACGATCCGACGTCGATGCGTTGGGAAGGGCTTCGTGCCACACCTGGGTGATCGCCGTATTCGCAATGTCGATCTGCTCGTCGACCGCGGCAATGCCGGTGCGATGCAAGAGGCCGTCACCATCTACGCCTCGGTGGTAGTGGACTATCGCAGGGCGATTCGCGTTCGACGGAATGCGCGCGGGATTGTGGGCAGGAAAATTCCAACCTATGTCGAGTCGGCAAGGAGTGATGCCCAAGTCGCTCAGAGCGAGGGCCATGGAAGGCTGATCGATGTGCCTGGGGAAATTCTCGAGAAGCGCGACGTGGTCCATCAACCACTTCGCCCACCGAGCCCAGGTATGCGCCACGGTCGAGAGCGTTGCGCCTGGAATGATGTAGAGGCCTCCGTTCCCATGACCTGAGACCGTCAGTTCTTCCGGCAACCAGTCGAGAGGCTCGAGGCCGCTGATCTCAAGTCCCGCGGCCGCGAACACATTCTCGAGAATTCGCAGGGGGGGATTTGGGGCCCCAACGATGCGCGATGCGACCGAGCCCGGCGGAACGTCCAATCGGCGAGGGTCTTCGAGCACTGCCATGTCAGTATCCGTTAGGACCGCGAACCCCTCGACTCCGCGCTCGGCCAGGCGGATCGCGCCACAAATCTTGTTGCAATGCGGCGGCGGGCGCTCGTCGAAACGCTCGATGGCTTCCACGGCTACACCCTGGCTGCGAAGGAAGTCCAGAACGTCGGAATCCGTCCCCTCCACTGCGTGCAGGACCATGTCATGAGCCTGCACCCCGACGACTCCTCGCAGAGTTGCATACCAGCGAAGCGCATCGAAGTGAAATCGAGGATCGGAATCCACGACGCACGAGAACACGCCTCCCGAAGGACGATGACGGCTCCCCTCCGCGCCGTTCCTCAGCGGGGTTTCGTCAATAGGCGCACCACTCCCAGGCAAAATTCCCACGCTGAGGAGAAATGCTAACCACCCAAGCGTGGCGCACGCCACTCCACCTGGCTTCTGGTTGGCCAGGATTCTGTCTCAAGGTTGCGCCTGGTTCACTAAATCGTAGGCTGCAGTTCGCGTGCCGTTCCCTTGCGAGCTCGGTCAGTTTTAAGAGGGCCCGCTCTCCGCTGGAAGGGTACCGGGGCAGTACCTCAACCAGGGGGACTGATTTTGCACACACACGATATTTCTCCCTAGTATCGGACCCGTCGAAATCCGTAAGTCAAACTCAACGAGTGAAGGTGAGAGTTGTGGACCGAGCTGATCCGACGGACACCCACGGCAGCTCTTCGAGTCCACCTTTCCGTCCGGATCGCGGCCGCGAACTTCCGCCTCCGCGGACGCGCCCTCAACTGGCCGCATTTATCGCACGGTCGAGTATCAACGGGTTTCGGAACCGCCGCACTTTCGACGAGGTCGAGCGGTTCTTCTTCCTGCTCGGTTACACCCACAGTGGCAGCACGCTGCTGGGTTCGCTGCTCAATGCTCACCCCGAGATGGTCATCGCGCAGGAGACAGACATCTTGCGTTTTGTCCGACCTGGTATCTCGCGCAACACGTTATTCGGCATGCTCCTTCAGCGTGATCGCCAGTTTGCTTCGATCGACCGTCGATACCACGGGTACGAGTATTTCGTGCCCGACGGCGACCAAGGTAGATTCACCACGTTACGGGTTATTGGTGACAAGCACGGTGGTCGAACGACACGACGTCTTCATGGCGATCCAGATCTCCTCGCACGAGTCCGTGCTCTCGTGGGCGTCCCGATCCGGGTCCTCCACCTCGTGCGCAATCCGTTCGACAACATCGCGTCCATTTCTCGGTACCGTGAGCTACCTCTTTCATCGGCAATCGACATCTACGGCAAGCTGGGAAACGCGGTCGACCAGATCAAGAATCGACTGGATGCGGACGAGCTCATCGAGATCAGATACGAGCAGATGACAGCTGACCCAGCCGGGACGTTGCGTGACCTCTGTAGCTTCATTGGTGTCGATGCCACTGCTGACTACCTGAGCAAGTGCACGACCTTGATCGAGGGGGGCGGCCACCGCGGACGCGACAGATTTTCCTGGTCTCCCAAAGAGCTCGGGATGGTGGAGGATCTCATCGCAGCGCGTCCGTGCCTCGACGGCTACTCCTTCGCAGCGTAACTGAGCAACCTTCTGTAGGTGTCCAGGGTGCGGGCGATGACCCGGCGGTCGTCGAACTCAGCTTCCGCGTGCATGCGAGCAGCCCGACCCATGGACTGACGGCGCGCCGGATCGCCTGCCAGCATCTCCACCGCCTCGCAGAGGGCCGCCGGGATCGCGCACAGGCACGAGTAGCCCGGTGTTCCCGTGGTCGACCACCTGCCGGCAGCCACGGATGTCGGTCGCGATGACTGGCAGGCCGCACGCAGCCGCCTCCATGGCCGATCGTGGAAAACCCTCGCGGTGCGACGCCAGCACGAAGAGATCGAAACCCGGGTACAGCGCCTGCACGTCGCGGCGTTCTCCGAGGAACATGACATTGCCGAGAGCAGCCGCCCGGTCGATATCGGCCTGTTTCAGGCTGCCGCTCTTTGCGGGGTCCATCGGTCCGACGACCACCACGACGACGTTTGGCTGGCTCTGGCGCAGACGTCGTGCCGCTTCGAAGAGCTCGGCGAACCCTTTCTCCCACACCAGGCGGCCCACGACGCCGGCGACCAAGTGGTCGGACCCGACGCCCAAGGATCGTCGGGCGGACTCGGCCTCCGCGGGTCGAGGCCGGAACCGCTCCAGGTCGACGCCGTTGCCGAGGAGCTCGAGCTTTCGGGCCGGGACCCGCAAGCGCTCCAAGACGGCGACGTCCTCGACGTTTTGCACGAGTTCGGCCTGTGAGCAGACGGACGCCGCCCGCTCCACGCTGTAGACGAGGGCCCGCCGCAGGAGCGGATCGTCCGGACTCGCGTAGAGGCCGTGCACGGTGTTCACCACCACCGGTACTCCTGCGAGGCGCGCCGCCAATCTTCCGTAGACGCCGGGTTTGGGATTGTGGGTGTGCACGATGTCGGGACGCAGCCGCAAGAACATTCGAACGAGCTCGCCGAGAGCGAGGACGTCACTCGTGATCGAAACCGACCGGGTGGCGTGCGTGACCGCCTCGTGACGGATCCCCCATGCGTTGAGGTCGTCGACCCATGGCCCGGCGGCCGACGCGCCAACGACGTCCATCCCTGCGTTCGCAAACGCACGAAGTTGCGGTCCGAGCAAGAGTGCCAGGCTGATGTCGGTCGTGGTCAAGTGGACCACCCGCCTGCCCGCGAGCACGTCGTCGGTCACTGTGCCAGCTCAGGCGGCTGTGGGACAAGCTCGTCGTAGACCGACTCCACCTCGCGCACGCACCGACGCACGTCGAAGCGATCGGCCAACCCGAGCGCCGCCAGCCCGAGCCGCGTCCGCAGCTCAGGGTGGTTGGTCAGCTCGATGATGCGCATCCGCGAGCGCCTGAGGCTGCTCGGCCGGCACCACCAAGGCGTTGATCCCGTTGGTCACGATGTTCGGCAGCTCGCCGACATCCGTGGCGACGATCGGGGAGTCCAGCGGCAGACCGCTTCCATCAGCGCGAGTGGCAGCCCCTCGAAGCGCGACGGGATCACGAAGATGTCGGCCGCCGGGAGCAACCGCGGCACGTCCTCTCGCTCACCCAGGAAGACAAAGCGCTCTCCGAGCGAGAGTGCAGCGTGTTGAGACTCGAGGTCGCGGCGCATGGCTCCGTCGCCGATCGCGACGAAGCGAACCGCGGCACCGCGGTCCAGTGCCGCCCTCGCCGCCGATAGGAGGACGTCGTATCCTTTCTGCCAACGAAGCCCGGCCACGGTCATGACGAGGAGCTCGTCGTCAGGCACGCGGAGCTCCGAGCGCACGGCTTGTCTCAGCGCGCTTCGTTGGAGCATGGCATCGCGGATCGGCTCGAGCTCGATCCCGTGCACGATCACCCGCGCTCGCTGTCGCAGAGACTGGGGCAAGGACTGCCGGCAGGCCTCCGACACCGACGAGCAACCGGTCGTCGAGGCCGATGGTCGCCCTGTTCAGTGCCTTCACTGCCAGCGCCATCTTGTCCCACATGCCGTGGTCGGTGTACACGAGCGCAGAATGCGGCGAGAGTGTCCACGCCACCAGCCGGCCGAAGGTTGCCGCATAGGGGAGGTGGGAGTGCACGATGTCGAAATGGCCCTCTGCGAGCAGGGCGCGCAGGCGCCACATCCAGCGCAAGTCTTGATTTCCGCGGGCCCCTAATGAGTGCACGGCGACACCGGATTCTCTCAGCTGGGGTACCAGCGTGTTGCGGTCTTCCAGGACGTACGCGACCTCGTAGTCGAAACGTTGACGATCGCGATGGCGCATCATGGAGACGACGAGGCGCTCGGCACCACCGTGGCCCATGCACTTGATCAGCACCAGGACCCTGCGTCGCCGAGGCGATTTCGCCATGTGTTGAGTGTCACGTCGATCCATCGGCCCTCCGCTGCGCCGTGGCCGACCCTACGCCAAGTCGGGGAAACGGCTGCCAACGGACGTGAACGTTGGCTGACCTGAGCGTAAAATAAAGGTGTCCGTCCTCCATCGATTACCAGCGGCCGCGGCCACCAGCATCGGAGTCGGACTAGTTTGCGGTCGTCGAAGGGTACCGTGGCGGGCCTTTCGGCCGCGGATCGGTCGGAGATCAAGCGGGGGGTGGGGGACACGGCAACGTGGTGACCACCGGGAGATGAGGGAGATGGCTGACACAGCCGAGGGGATCGGCGAGCACACGATGGCGTTCCGCGCCTCCGACGCCGACCAGATCCCGGAGGAGCCCGACTCAGCGCTCAGGCACCGTCACCGCTGGCAGCTGGGCAAGTCTTTCCGCGAACTCCGGGCCCGGCTGAAGACCCACGGACTACGATCTCGCTCCGCGATCCTTCGCACAGGATCGTCCCCTGCCGCCGAAACGGGACCAGTGAAGAATACCTTTCTCCAGGACCCGGACGTCCAGCACCGGGAACGCACCGACCGATCTCCCTGCTCTCGGTCATGCGAATGCTCGGCCTGGGCTCTCTGCGTCTGAAGATCGTCGCCTTCACCCTCCTCTCGCTCATCGGCGCTCTGAGCCAAGCTGTCCTCTTGTTGGTCATCTCACGAGGTCGTGGTGGCCGGGGTCCAGGGCAAGCACTCGATCCATCCCCCCTCGGTCCCTCCCTGTCTCACCGACGAGCGCGATCATCGTCGCGTTCGTGGCATTGGCGCTCTTCTTCTCCACCAGCATCTTCGGCACCCTGCTCAGCACGTCTGTCTCAGAACAGGCGCTGACACGTGACCCGTACACGCGTCGTCACCGGGTTCTTCCAGTCCAACTGGTCCCTCCAATCCACCGAGCGGCTCGGGCATCTCCAACAGCTCCTCACGATGAACAGCGGGGCCACCGCCGGTGTCGTCGGGAGCCTGTCGGGCGGCCTCCAATCGCTCCTGATGATGGCCGCGCTCTTGGGGGTGGCCCTGGCCGTCGATCCCGCTGCGGCGATCGGCGTCATCGTCATTGGCTTTGTGCTCTTGCAGATCCTTAGGCCACTCAACCTGCGCAGCAAGCGGGCAAACCGCGAGCTCTCCAAGACCACGAGAGCCATGGCCACACGGGTGACCGAGTACACCCGTCTGAGCCGGGACTTCCGATTGTTCGGTGTGGAGACCCGGGTCATGGACACGCTCCGCGGGTTGATCCAGGACACCGGTCACATGTACCGCAGGACGCGCGAGCTCGGCAGCATCGCGCCCATCTTGTACCAGTCCTTCGCACTCGGAATCGTCATCGTCGGGATCGTCTTCCTGGCCGGTCACGGGCACGCGGCGCTCGCCAAGGACGGAGTCGTCCTCATCCTCGTGCTGCGATCCGTCAGCTACGGCTCGGGCCGTCCAGAGCTCGATCCAGGGCCTCCGCGCCTCTCAGGGCATGCTGGAGGACCTCATGTGCGACCTCCGTCGCTTCGACGACGCTCGAATCAGTCCCGGAGAGCGGCGTGCCCGAGTCCTTCGAGGTGGACTTCGATTCCGTGGAGTACTCCTACGACGGGGTGACGCTCGCCCTCTGCGGCATCACCATGCACATCCCGGAGGGGAAGATCATCGGCATGCTCGGACCCTCGGGCAGCGGCAAGACGACCATCAGCCAGCTCCTGCTGGGCCTACGCGAGCCCACGAGCGGTCGGGCCACGATCGGCGGCGTGGACGCGGCGGCGATCTCCAAGAGCGACGCGCACAACACGGTGGCGCTCGTGCCCCAGGAACCGGTGCTCCTGCAGGGCTCGGTCATCGACAACATCAAGTTCTTCCGGGACTTCGAGGAGCAGGAGGTCATCGACGCCGCGAAGTCGGCCCACCTGCACGAGGACATCGTCCGGATGCCCGCCGGTTACGAGACTCTCGTGGGTGAGGGTGGCGGCGCCCTGTCGGGCGGGCAGAAGCAGCGCCTCGCCATCGCACGTGCGCTGATCGGCTCCCCGAAGCTCATCGTCCTGGACGAGCCGACCAGCGCGGTGGACGGACGCACCGAGAAGCTCATCCGCCAGACCCTCTCCGAGCTCAGAGGGCACGTCACCGTCGTGATCATCTCGCATCGCATCGAGACGACAGCGCAGTGCGACCTGCTCCTGGTCCTGAGCTAACGGGAAGATCGCGGATTTCGGCGAGCGGGACGCGGTCCTGGCCGGATCGGCCTACCGGGACATCGTGTTGAGCCGGCACGAGCTCGACGTGGACAACATGGGGGATTAAAGAGGAGAGCCTCTGTTTGCCATGAGCCTCGTCTCGACACCGGTCACAGAGCGCGACGCCGGAGCGGCGTCGGGGCTGATCGGCAAGAGCTCCGGGGGATGCCGCCTCTTGGTGTGTTCTGCGACTCTGGCGGTGCAACCCTCGTGACGCAGCGCCAACGAGCCGGGAGGAGCGCAGATCGTGTCCCTTGGCGACCTCGAAGTCGTCCTCATCGTCCGCATGCCCGAGGCGGAGTCCGGCGCCATCTCCATCGGTGTCTCCGAAGGCATTGCAGGGGACGGCCGAGGCCAGGCAGCGCGCCACGAAGTACCTCGCCTGGCAGCACTTGCGAACTTCGACGACGGCTACGAACGCCCCTGGCCCCTGGCCCCTGGCCCCTGGCCCCTGGCCCCCTGGCGGCCTGCCACCCATCGGCGTCATGGCGGTCTCGCCAGTCCACGTGGAGGCGACTTGGAGCGACTGGGAGGTCGACTCGTCCTGGCGGGCGACGAAGCCCCTCGAACCGCGACCCCGGGACCTCGAGGGCGGGAGCACGATTGGGTCGCCGGCCGAAGCGACCCGTAGCATCGAGCGAATGGCAGATCTCATCCGCATGGGCGAGGACGGCACACTGGCGGTGCCCGACGAGCCCATCATCCCCTTCATCGAGGGCGACGGCACAGGGGTCGACATCTGGCCCGCCGCCAAGCTGGTCCTCGATGCCGCGGCCGCCAAGCACGGCCACAAGATCGCGTGGAAGGAGGTGTTGGCCGGACAGAAGGCCTTCGACGAGACGGGCGAATGGCTGCCCGAGACGACGGTCGAGACGTTCCGGTCGCACCTGATCGGGATCAAGGGCCCGCTGACCACGCCGGTGGGAGGGGGCATCCGCTCCCTCAACGTCGCGCTGCGCCAGATCCTCGATCTGTACGTGTGTCTCCGGCCGGTCCGCTGGTTCAACGGGGTGCCCTCACCTGTTGTCCATCCCGAGCTGGTCGACATGGTCATCTTCCGCGAGAACACCGAGGACGTCTATGCCGGCTACGAGGTCCAGTCGGGTACGCCCGAGGCAGAGAAGCTTGCGGCGTACCTCCGCGTAGAGATGGGATGGCCCATCCGCGAAGCCTCGGGCATCGGGATCAAGCCGATCTCGCCCATGGGCTCCAAGCGTCTCATCCGTGCTGCGATCAACTACGCCCTCGACCGCAAGCGTCGGTCAGTGACCCTCGTGCACAAGGGCAACATCCAGAAATTCACTGAGGGTGCGTTTCGCGAGTGGGGCTACGAGCTCGTGCGCGAAGAGTTCGCCGATGTGGCGGTCGGCTGGGACGATTGCGACGGTGAGCCGGGCGACAAGTTGTTGGTCAAGGACACCATCGCGGACATCACCCTGCAGCAGGTGCTGACACGGCCTACCGACTTCGACGTCATCGCCACGACGAACCTCAACGGTGACTATCTCTCTGATGCGCTGGCTGCCCAGGTTGGCGGCATCGGGATCGCCCCGGGGGCCAACATCAATTTCGTGACCGGCCACGGCGTCTTCGAGGCCACGCACGGCACGGCGCCCAAGTACGCGGGGCAGGACAAGGTCAATCCCGGCTCGGTCCTGCTCTCGGGGGTGCTGATGTACGAGCACCTCGGCTGGAACGACGCCGCCTCCGACATCGTGCATGCGCTCGAGGCCACCATCGCCGACAAGGTGGTCACCTACGATTTCGCGCGGCTTGATGGAGGGCGCCACGGAAGTCAAGACGTCGGAGTTCGCGTCCGCCATCGTCGATCGCCTTTGAGCCGTCGCTTCGGCAGGCTCTGCCCGCTTCGGATCCTCCGCCCCGTCTCGGTCCAAAGAAAGGATCACTTGTCATGGCATCGAAGCCCCCAGTCCACGTCACCGTCACCGGTGCGGCCGGCCAGATCGGTTACTCGATCCTCTTTCGCATCGCTTCGGGACAGCTCCTCGGCGAGGACCAGCCGATCGTGCTGCGCCTCCTCGAGGTCGAGCCGGCCATGAAAGTGCTCGAAGGCGTGTGCATGGAGATCGACGACGGTGCCTTTCCGCTCGTGCACGACATCGTGGCGACGGCGGATCTGAAGACGGCTTTCGACGGGACGTCGTGGGCGCTGCTCGTCGGCTCGGTGCCCCGCAAGGCGGGAATGGAGCGCGGCGACCTGCTCAGCGTCAACGGTGGCATCTTCAAGCCCCAGGGCCGGGCCATCGCCGAGAACGCAGCCCCGGAGGTGCGAATCCTCGTGGTGGGCAACCCGTGCAATACCAATTGCCTGATCGCCGCGCTCCAACGCGCCCGAGGTGCCCGCCCACCGCTGGTTCGCCATGACTCGCCTCGACGAGAACCGGGCCAAGGCCCAGCTCGCCCGCAAGGCCGGCGTGCTCGTCGGTGACGTCACCAACATGGCCATCTGGGGGAACCACTCGGCGACTCAATTCCCGGATTTCGCCAACGCCCTGATCGGGGGCAAGCCGGCGACCGAAGTCATCACCGACACCGAGTGGTTGCACGGCGATTTCATCACAACGGTGCAAAAGCGCGGTGCGGCCATCATTGACGCACGGGGATCGTCCTCGGCCGCATCCGCGGCTGCAGCCGCGATCGACACCGTGGTCAGCCTCCGCGCCGCCACGGCGCTGGGCGATTGTTTCTCGGTGGCGGTCGCGAGCAACGGACAGTACAGCTCACCTGAAGGCCTGCAGTTCGGCTTCCCCGTCGCGTCTGACGGCAAGGGAGGCTGGACCGTCGTCGAGGGTTTCGCTCGTGACGACTTCGCGACCGAGCGCATCGGTATCACGACCGACGAGTTGTTGGCCGAACGTGACGAGGTCAAGGCGCTGGGCCTGATCGGCTGAGGCGTCGAGAGCCGCGAAAGTCTCACGGCTCCGTCACTGGCTGTTCGCATCGGTGAAACCCAGGCGAAACACACGCCTGGCACCCTGAACGATGTGGGCGACCTGTTCGACCGATATGGCGGGTCCACGGGAGGCCTCACCGAGGCGGCGCTCGACCAGATGGTCGGGGCGCCGGGGGTCGGAGCGACCACCCTTCGCGATCGTGGCCTCCTGCTTCGCTCAAATGGGCCCCGAGGCCGTCTCGGGTCGGGCCTCCGGCCTCGCCCGAGCCTTCATGGACCAAGGGGTCACCTTCGACCTCGCGACCCTTCGCCTTGAAGTCGTGCCCTGGAATCTTCACGGGGCCGAGTGTCGCGATGGCGCCGGTTCGGAGTTGAACGCATGCTGACCAGGATGCGCATCTGGCTTCCTGACGCTCCAGGCAGCCTCGGTGCAGTGGCCGCGGAGATCGGTGTGGCAGGGGGCAACGTGGTGGGACTCGAAGTGCTCGAGCGCGAGGCCGGTGTGGCGATCGACGAACTTGTCGTGGAGCTGCCCGACGACCCCACCGCGACGAACGCCGTATGTCGGGGCGTGCGCACAGTGCCCGGAGCCGGTGTCGAGCTGGTCACCGAGCTGCTGCACGGAGCCGAGGACCGAGGAGATTCGGTCCTCGTTGCCGCGGCGAGCATCGTCGGTGCCGCGACGCCGACCGCGGCCATGCAAGCGCTGAGCGGGCACTTGATCACCTTGTTCGATCTGTCCTGGCTGGGGTTGGCCGACGACGCCTTTGCCGGCTATGCCGAGGTGCACGGGGACGTTCCACCTCTTCAGTGGGTGGCGGCGTTCGCCGAAGGCTCGCGAAGCGGAGCCGACCCTGCCAACGACACCACGGGGTCCGGTGTGTTCGTAGAGCTGGTGCCCCACACTGGTTCCGCCGTTTGCGGAGGGCGGGCGTCACCGATCCGGCGTCGCGAACGCCATCAGATTGCGCTTCTCGCCACGGTGGCAGCTCGATTCATCGACGCGCTTGGTGAGGGCCGGCACCTGGGTGCTAAGTCACATTGAAATGTGATCGTCGAGAACCGGGCGCACACTTCGTTGGCAGCGCACCTACCATGCCGCTGCGGCTCGCGTGAAAGCTGGACACCACACCCTCGACCAGCAGCTCAGGGTTGATCCGCGATACGAGCCATAGGCCGGCCCGCTCAAGGACCACTTCGGGAGTTCGGAGTCTTCACGCCTGGAGTCGACTTGGTCTCGAGCGAGGGCTCGAGCGCCTCCACGACAAGCCCGTCGCGGAATTGCGATCCTGATTCGGCGGTCTCGGATCCTCGTGCGTCGTCATGGTCTCGTCGAGAGGGCTGCGAATTGGTGAGCGCCCTCACACACCGACATGAGCGATTTGGATGCGGATTTCAACAGCAGGAAGGTCGTTCCAGCTTCGTTCGGTGGCCACTGGAATACTCCGCTCCGACCGGGGCCACAGCGGCCCGGCGGACGCGGGAGGCGCCCACGAGAACGGATCCTTCTCGCCGGCCGGAGCCCGCCGACGCGCCCCGACAGGTCGATGGTGGCGTCACAGAGCGTCTCGCGTGCGAGCCGCGTGGCCGAGGTCGCAATGAGCACCAGGCCGCTGTTGGCCACCAGGTTCGGCTCGTCGAAAGTCACCGCAACGCGGTCGATGTCGCGATGCTGGCTCTACAGAAGTTGCCTTCTTTGTCGGCGAGAACTGCGGCAGCGGTCACGGCAATTTCTCCCAGCTACGTGAGTATTTTCGGCGGATGTGCACGTAACAGATCACGTGGTTGCGCGGTGGATCGAGGCTCCGCGCCAGTTCCGTGTCGCCCGGCGTTCACACAACGTTCGATTGTGAAACCAAGGGGAGCCGGTGCACCCCCTCCAGCCGGAACGGATCGGGAGCTTGGCGGCTTTAAATCCCAGTACTGTGGGCTCCGATGAGTTCGAATTCTGACGCCGTCGGCAGTCGCCATGCGGCAGTGGTGGGGATGCATCGAAGTGGCACGTCGGCGACCGCGAATTGCCTGGCTGAGCTCGGTTTGTCAACGCCGGCTCCCGATGACCTCATCGGTCCCGGCCTCTACAACGAGCGCGGATACTGGGAGAGCAGGACGCTCACGAAGTTCGATGAGAGCATCCTCCGGCACCTCGGGGGAACCTGGTCGGCGCCTCCGTGCTTGTCGCCCGGTTGGGAAGAGTCGGCTGGCCGCGCCATGAGGGACATCCGATTGAAGGCAACCGAACTGGCCGAGTCGATGTTCGCTCAACCACCTCGGGTGATGAAGGACCCCCGGCTGTGTCTGACGCTTCCGTTGTGGCGCAAGGTGACGCCGAATGAGCTGGTTGCGGTGCTCGTCTTCCGAGAGCCGCTTGAAGTCGCGCTCTCTCTGCAGCGGCGCGACGGGTTTCCCCTCACCCTCGGCTTCGCCCTGTGGCACCGGTACGTCCGACAGTCATTGGTCTCGCTGGTTGACCTACCAGTCTTGGTTGTCGAGTACTCGAGAGCGCTCAGCGAGCCGCGCCGATGGGTCGATGACTTGGTGACATTCCTGAAGGACAACGGCATCACTCCGGGGGCACACCGTTCCGAAGACGTAGCACGCGTCATCGAGGGCGAGTTGCGCCACCATCGCAAATCCAGCGCGAGCGCACCGCTCGAATCCGATCAACAACCGCTTCTTGAAGTGCTCCGGAGTCGCCTGGGAGCTCATGACAGATGGTCGATACCCGAGCTACCCCCAGAACCCCTGTGGGTGTCGGACGTCATCAGTCTGACCTGGTCCGGACAGGCGGTCACAGCAGCGATGCGATCGGCGCAAGAGGAGCTCAAGTGGCTCAAGAAGTCGCGCCTCTTCCGAGCGACGAGTGCAGTATGGCGGGTGACAGGCACAGGACCGGTGCTGAGCCTCGCCGACGAAGGCTTCGGCGCCACTGACCCGCCCTCGAACGGCTCCGCCGCGCCGGTTGAGGCCTCGGGGTAGGCCTCTATGACAGGCAGTCGGCTCAAGGCGGCGCGGCAACGAATTCGCTGGGCGACCGGGGGACGCATGTACGGGATGGAGTCCGAGCCCAATCCTGGCTCTCCCGACACCTTGCCCGAGTTCGAGCTGTTTGCCCTCGTCAAGACCTGGATGGATGAGGACATCATTGAGGCGACGGTCCGTAACGCGATGACACAGGGCGCGACATCGGTCTACATCGTCGACAATGGGAGCACCGACGAGACGGTTGAGCGCGCGGTCAGCGCTGGAGCTGAAGTAGCCGAGGTGTATCGAACCGAGGCATTTGATGGCCGGCTCGTGCAGGCACTCATGAACGCGGTCGTTGCGCGTGAGTCCCTTCGGTGCCGTACCGATTTCGTCTGGTGGCTGTATCTCGACACTGACGAATTCTCCGAAGGCCCGGATGGCATGTCGATTCGTGAGTACCTGACAACACTCGATCGACGATTCCGGCTTGTGGGCGCGCGTTACTTCAACCATCTCCCGGCAGGAAAACCCGAATACCTGCCCGGCTTTCACCCGATCGACTTTCAGCCCCTGTGCTACGAGTTCTTGCCGACCAGGACACCACCATGTGCGTTGGGGCATTGGAAGCACCCGCTCCAGCGTTTTGACAGACATGGGCAATTCCTACTGAGTAATCCCGGCTCACATTCGGCCCATTGCTACGACCGTCTGATCGAGCCGAGTGCTGGCATCGTGACGCACCACTTTCAGTATCGTGAGGAGAGCTTCACGCGTGCCAAACTCGAACTCACTTGCGGACCTGGTTCCACGCGAACGGGTCTTCACACGCAAGAGGGTTTTGACGGCTTCACGCGTCGGCGCCAATCGCTCGACGCTGTGTACGGCCAACGGTGGAGTGACGTCATCACCCTGCCCAACAAGGTATCGACCGGCCACGAGCCCACTCCCTGGCCGGACCTTGAAGGTGTTCGCCGCTGGTACGAGCCCGAGAAACTCGAGCTCGCTCGCTCGGAATGGGTCGCCGAAAGCAAGACGGCGCAGGACGACGCGCCGGAACAGTCAGCGCCCACGTCCCGGCGCGGCTGATCGAAAGCGGACGAGATGGATTTCCCGAATCCGCTGAGGTCTGTTCGACGTCGGATCCATCGGCCTCATCGGCTTCCGAGTGTCCAGCGACCGGACAAGACGGGCCCGACTTCGTACGAATCAAACCCGCCTGATCCCGATCCCCTGCGAGACGTGCGACTCTTTGCGATCATGAAAACCTGGATGGACGAGGATGTTGTCGATGCGACCGTCCGAAACGCATTCACGCAAGGGGCGGAGGCCGTCTTCATAGTCGACAACGGCAGCACCGATGCCACCTTGGACCGTGCCCGGGTGGCGGGCGCCACCATTGCGGAGGTGTTCGACACCGTTGCATTTGACGGGCCGCTCGCGCAGGTATTGATGAACGCAGTAGTTGCGCGTGAGTCGTTGCGTTGTGGGTCGGATCACATTTGGTGGTTGTACCTCGACAGTGACGAGTTCCCCGAAGGGCCCGATGGCATGTCAGTCAGCGAGTACCTGGCGATGCTGGACCGACGTTTTCGCGTCGTCGGCTCGTCATATTTCAATCACCTTCCGACGGGGAAACCCGAATTCGTTCCCGGCTTTCATCCGATCGACTTCCAGCCCGTGTGCTACGAGTTCCTGCCTTCCTGGATGCCCATGTGCGGACAACGGTGCCACTGGAAGCACCCCCTTCAGCGATTCGACCTCGGCGCCAATTTCATCGTCAGCAGAGCCGGGTCGCACTGGGGAATCTGTCCGCAGGACATCGTGGAACCCGAGGGGGGCATCGTGACCCATCATTTTCAGTACAGGGACGAGGCCCTCACGCGGGCCAAACTCGAACTCACATGCGGCCCGGGATCAGGTCGCACCGGCCTCTATGGATCCAACAGAATGGACGGCTTCAGCCGTCGGCTCCGGTCCCTCGATGCCGTGTATGCACAGCGATGGGACGACGTGGAGGTCGAAATCAACCAGACCCTCCTGGCATTCGGGAGGCCCCAGCCGTGGCCCTCGTTGGAGAGCGTACGCCGGTGGTACTCACAGAGCGACCTCGATGCGGCCAGACTGGCTTGCACCGATGGCTGAACTGCGCGCGGGGCTGCAGGATTCTTGCGGCAGGGCGTCGTGCTGCCCGTAACATGGCGCGTGCGGGCACGCCGCCATAGACGTGCCCAAGCCGACGAGGAACGCGGCAATTCCAGGGCCCGTCGTCGTCGGTGGAGTCGGAGGCAGCGGGACGCGCATCGTCGAAGAGATCATGCGTCGGCTCAACGTCTACACGGGAGCGGACCTAAACTACGCCGGGGACAACCGTTGGTTCACGCTTCTGTGCAAGTTGCCCCGGTGGGAGCTGGGTGCCCAGACCCCTGAGAGTGGCACGATGCGAGCGCTCACAGCCCTTGAGAGAGCGATGACAGGTCGTCTCGAGTTCAACGACCAGGACCGACGTATCGTCAACGAATCGCTGCACCGCAGCCGGTATTGGTGGCGTCACGATCGGCTTGCCGATGACAGGCCGCCAGCATGGCTCCGCGAACGGGTGGCCACCTTGCTCAGGTCGGGAAGAGACTTCTCGTCGGATGCGTCCTTGTGGGGTTGGAAGGAGCCGAACAGCCACCTGATTATCCGACACCTGAATAGCCACTTTGGTGACCGGCTACGGTACGTCCACGTGATCAGGAACGGCCTCCATATGGCTCAGAGCCGCAATCAACTGCAGCTGAAGCGATGGGGCTCGGTATTTGGAGTGGTCAATGACTCGCCCGATCCGAGTCCGGCCGCGTCGCTTGACTACTGGATCAGGGCGAACGAAACCGCGATCGAGGAGGGGAAGGCGCTCCACCCCGGCCGCTTTTACCTCCTCAATTACGACGAGCTCTGTGCGAACCCGAAGCCCGAGGTCACCAGCTTCGTCGAGTTCCTCGGGCTCGATCCGCCGGACGAGGTGGTCCGCGAGCTGGCGCGCGTGCCTCGAGCCGGCAGCTCCCGGCCGCGGTCCCATTGCGACGTCCAAATGGTGTTCGGCGACGAGCGCCTGGCCCACGTCCGTGCATTGGGCTTTCCGGTGGAGCACGCCTTATGACCATCCATCCCGTTGACAAGCAGCCCGAGAAGTCTCGGAGCGCGACGGGGACCGAGCCTGTGTCGAACCCGAGGAGCTCCTCGACCTCCGCGACGAGTCAATCGTCCAACGGTCGGCCCAGATCATCGCCGAGCTTTGTCAGCTCCTCGGAGTGGCGGCGCCTGCCGACGACGTCCAAGTTTGTGTTTCTCTCGTCCGCACGTGTGGATCTTGCAGCCGCCATCAGGTCTCTTGATCGGCAGCAGAACGACACGAGATCGACACGTTGATCGAACGGCGATCGTTCCTTGCCGGCTACGACGTCGACGGGTAGCCCACTTCGCGTCGGCTTCGTCGGCACCGGCCTGATCGCCTGGGCCCACGGGCTCGGTCTGCGTGCACTTCGCGAGGGCGAGGTCCTCGACGTGGCGGTTGTCGCTGTCTTCGATCCCAAGGAAGGCCGCGCCCGGGCCTTTGCGGACGGGGTCGGCGCAAAGGGTGTCCTCGTTGCGTCCGACGCAGCTACCGTCGCACGTCACTGCGATGCGATCTGGGTCTGCACACCGACGTCCAGCCACCGGGCTGCCGTTGAAGAGGCACTCGCGGCGGGATGCGCCGTGTTCTGCGAGAAGCCCCTTGATCGCGACCTGGCCGGCGCCACCGCGCTCGTCGAGGCCGTACGGACGGCCGGTGTGCCCGCCCAGTGCGGTTTGGTCCTGCGGAGCGCGCCCGTTTTCCGGGCGCTGCGCGCCCTGGTGGCCCGCGGCGACCTGGGCGAGCCGATGGCAGCCGTCTTCCGGGACGATCAGTACTTCCCTATCCGTGGCACCTATGCATCGCGCTGGCGGGCCGACGTGGCCCAGGCCGGCGGCGGTTGCCTGATCGAACACTCCATTCACGACGTCGACGTCCTGCGCTACTGCTTCGGCGAGGTGGATTCGGTCGCCGCTCGCACCGCGAATCACGCGGGCCACGGGGGCATCGAGGACGTAGCCAGTGTTTCGTTGTCGTTCTCGTCCGGCCTCGAGGCGACACTCACGAGCGTCTGGCACGACGTTATGAGCCGCGGCTCGACGCGCCGGCTGGAGGTTTTCTGCCGACGAGGCATGGTGTGGTTGGAGGACGAGTTCCGGGGTCCACTGCACGTGCAGACCAGTGCAGGCACCGAAGTGCGCGCCTGCCCGTCCCCCGAGTGGGTCGATGCGCTGCCGCTGCCCGACGACGAGATCGGCCTGGCGCTCCGGGCCTACGTAGAGGCCGACCGCGGTTTCGTTGACGCCGTCACCGAGGGGAGGGCGCCCGAGCCCGGCCTCGAAGTGGCGCTGGTGGCGCATCGCCTGGTCGACTGCGCGTACCGGTCAGCCGCGAGCGGGGGAACGCCGGTCAACCTGGGTTGAACCGCAGACGCTGTGGCTGTCGCGCCGATCCGCGGCGACTCCGTGGGCCCTACTTCCAGTGGGCAGCCACGGGGCCAAGAGGGTCAATCGGCTTGACCCCGGGTGAGGCCGCACACCCACAGTGACGGGATCGGCAACGATCGACAGATGCGCGCGCGCGATCGCAGAAATGCGTGGAGTGGCGGCGAAAGACCAGCAGCTCCTGCTAGCGGAGGTCTCGAGCACAGCCGCTCGGTTTCATCGCCAACTCGGCCAGCCTCGTCAACGGGCGACTCAGCTGGAGCCTTTAGTACTGTCGTAAAATGGCATCAGCGTCGTTCCGCCCCACGATGTCGAGACCGACGTCTCGTCTGCAAGTTGCCGGGCTCATGGGCCGGGCGACGGTCGAGGCGATCCGCAATCGGCAGACCTTCCGGCAAGTCGAATGTTTCTGCCTTCTCATCGGGTACCCACACAGTGGCAGCACGCTTGTGAATTCACTGCTCAATGCCCATCCTGAGATGATCATCGCCCAGGAGGCGGACTCACTGCGATATGTGCGCCGCGGCCTGTCTTGCAACCAGTTGTACGCCGTGATCCTCAATCGGGATCGGCAGTTCACCGCTGCTGGTCGTCATTGGAACGGGTACGACTATGCCATAGCCGCCAGCGGTCAAGGTTCGTTCAGCCGGTTGCGGGTGATTGGGGATAAGTGCATCGGGCATCAGGCGATGCGGTTGCACAGGGATCCCCGATTGCTCGATCAGCTCCGCTCCATGCTCCGAGTGCCCATCCGCGCAATCCACCTGGTTCGGAACCCCTTCGATACCATCGCATCGATTGGTCGCAATCGCGATGAGCCCGTTTCCAGCGGCACCAGAATATATCGAAATTTGGGTAACGGGATCGACGAGATCCGAAGCCGACTGAGTTCCGACGAACTTCTCGAAATGAGGTACGAGAACTTTGTCGCGGATCCCGCGAAATCATTGTCCGACGCGTGGAGCTTCGTGGGTCTGCAAACTTCGGATGAACACTTAACCGAATGCAGCCAGATGATTCAGCCGTCTCTTCCACGCAGTCGTTTTAGTCTCGACTGGACTGTGGCACAGCAAGGCGAAGTCGAACAGATTATTGCTGCCCGCCCGGTGTTGGCGGGCTACTCCTTCACATCCGACCGGTGATCGGTGCAGCGGTCCGTTGTCTTCGATGAGCCCGGTTGCTAAGTGACACTTCGCCGGAACAGCAATTCGCCCTAGGGATGAATTCGCCGGCTCCCGGTTCATCCTGAGGTCGGAGAGGGACGGGAAAAGAGGCCTCTCAAGAGGGATGAGGGCGCCCTGCGGCGCACCGGGACCCGGTGGGCCGGGGTTACCATCGGGCCGTCGGCGATGTATCCGGCGTCGCCCGCCGTTCTCAGCGCAGTGAGTAGCGAGCCTTCGATGTCACCGCACTGAACCGAGACGAGGAGACCGACAGCAGCGTGCGCACTTTGCTCCGGGTGTTCAACCAGCAGCCACTGGCCGCCAAGGTGCCTGAGGTCACCGCGATGTTCTGGGTGATCAAGATCGCCACGACGGCGTCCGGCGAGGCCATCTCGGACATGTTCGTGAACAACAAGGCGCTCGGGGTGGTCGTCGAGGTTTCCTTCTTCGCGGTGGCGCTCGTGCTCCAGTTCGCGTCCCGCCGCTATGCGGCCGTCCCGTACTGGTTCCTCGCCCTGGCCATCGCCACCGCCGGCACTGGTGTGGCCGACACCATGCACCTGGTCTTCGGGTTGCCCTACTCGGTCACCACGGTCTTCTGGCTGGTCGCCCTGGCCGTCGTCTTCTACTTGTGGAACCGCAGCGAGCACACGCTCGACATTCACTCCATCACGACCAACCGGCGCGAGAAGTTCTACTGGTGCGTCGTCTTCGCTACCTTCTGCCTCGGCACCGCCGTCGGTGACTTCACCGCCACCACGGTCGGCTTGGGCTACCTCGGCTCGGCGCTCCTCTTCAGCGGGGTCATCCTGGTCCCGTTGGTCGGCTGGAAGTTCCTGGGCTGGAACAGCATCTTCTCCTTCTGGTTCGCCTACGTGATCACCCGGCCGGTCGGGGCCTCCTTCGCCGACTACCTCTCCAAGGACAAGGACATCAGCGGACTCGGCTTCGGCGACTGGCAGACGGCGCTCTTGCTCACCTGTGTCGTGGTCGCGCTGGTCGCCTATACGGCGAAGGCCCGCTACGACATCCAGTCGCCCGATGTCGAGATCGCCGGCGGAACCTGACGAAGGTGCGAAGGGGCGCGAAGTGTCCATACGCTTTGGGTATGGACACCTCCCAGCTCCTGCTTGACCTCTTCGGGCGGATCCCGCCCCTCGCCGGCGCTGCGCTGAACGGCCTCGGCCCGGACCAGCTCTGCCAGGCGCCCGAACCCGGTGCCAACACCATCGGCTGGCTCGTCTGGCACACCGCACGCGTCCAGGACCACCACCTCTCCGAGCTGCTGGACGCCGAGCAGGTCTGGACGAGCGGTGACTGGGCGCGACGCTGCGGCCTCGAGCCCGATCCCGCCAACACCGGCTACGGCCATGGTCCCGAGGACGTCGCCGCGGTGCGGCCAGAGAGCGTCGACGTGCTGCTGGGCTACCTGGGTGCCGTCGACGACGCGCACGCGTGGCTACCTCGAGAGCTTGAGTGCCGACGAGCTCGACCGGGTGGTGGACCGCCGCTGGGACCCCCCGGTCACCCTGGGCGTGCGCCTCGTCAGCCTCGCCGACGACGGGCTCCAGCATCTCGGGCAGGCCGCCTACGTGCGCGGGCTGCTCGGGTTCTGAGCGGGCGCCAACGCCTCAGCGCCCCGGTGGACGCGGCCAGCGCACGTACTCGGCGTAGTGCCAGATCGTCTCGTAGCGGAGGTCGCGATAGATCGGTGCCCCCATCGGCGAGGCCTGCAGCGAGCAGGAGGACGCACCCCGGTCGAAGGCCAGGTTGGTCGCCAGCGTCGTGACATACGCGCCGAGCCCTGCGCCCCTGGCCGCGGGGACCGTGCCGACCCACTGCAGGCTGGCCACGCCGTCGCTCTCGAACGTCATGGCCGCCGCAACCGGCTGGTCGTCTTGCGGGCGACCACCACGATGTGGGCCGCGTCGTCGGAGAGGAGCTGCGATGGCTCGTCGAAGAGATCACCGATGACCTCGGCCGGCATGCCGTAGGTCCCGTAGGCCTCGGCGTCGACGGCGATGAACTCGGCGACGCCCGTCTCGTCGTCGACCCATCGTGCCGTGACCCCGTCCGGTGGCGCGAGCTCGGGAAGCGGTGCGACGCAGATCATCTCGGGCGTGGCCTCCCCGAAGGCATCGAGCCCGGCTGCCACGCAGGCGGCGCGGAGGTCCTCGTCCTCGCCGCGTGTCGCGCACCTTGACGCTGAAGCCGCGGGCCAGACCACCGAAGAACGCCGTCGGCCCGGGCGATCAGTTCGGCGCCGTCGAACGTGTCGTCCGAGCGGAAGGCGCCGTTGGCCACGACCGGGATCCAGGTTCCGCCGGCGCAGAGCACCGCACCACCGCTCTCCTCGAGCGCGCCGCGGCTGCCCAGCGGGTCAGCGCGCGGTTGAACGCGATCAGGTTGCGCTGGGCGAGCTGCGCGTCGGTCGGGGTCCCCGGCGGGACGGCCTCGGATTTCGTCATCGAGGGCATGATGCCCCGCTGAGTCTGCTGCGGGCGAACGTCAGCTGATGACGAAGACCGGGTGCCGGGGCGCGGCCTCGGCCCACTCGGCGTCGGTGGAGTCGGGCGTCACGCCGTCGAAGAACATGCCGGTCTCGAATTTCCAGCGGCGCAGGTAGGCGCGGAGCGACCGGGACGGCCTCGGCCGGCGGGATCTCGGTGGCCGTGCACATCTGTCGGCGCCGGCCGAGGATCAGGACCAGGTGGCCGTCGGCGTTGCGTACGTTGCGGACCCACTGGGTCTCGCCCCGGGGCGCGACGAGGTACTGGGTCCCATCCATCGTCAAGAGGTTCACCGGGGTGTGGTGGAGCGTGCCGCTGCTGCGGCCTCGGTGCTCGAGCACCCGGGAGCCCCGGACGCTCACGCCCATACGGGTGAGGCCGCTCATCAGCTTGTTCATGACGTTGCGGGTGAACCAGTCGGGGCGCTTGGTAGTGGGGGGTTTCCGGGCCGTGGTCTTCCGTCATGGGGTTGGTGCTCATCGTGGCCTCCTCGGTCGGAAAAGTGGGTGAGGTGAACACCCACCCTAAGAGAGAACAGTGTTTATGTCAAGTACTTGTGTTCTCGCCTCGGCCCGATCAGACTGGGGACCATGTCAGCGCCGCGCACCGCTCGCGAGCGGGTCCGAGAGCAGATGACCGCCGAGATCCTCGCCGTCGCCAGGCGTCACCTCGCCGAGGAGGGCGCTGCTGCCCTTTCCCTGCGCTCGGTGGCCCGCGACCTCGAGATGGCACCCTCAGCGCTGTACCGCTACTTCGATGGCCGGAACGCCCTCTTGAGCGCGCTCGATACTTAATGCGTACGAATCCCTCGCGACCGAGGCCGAACTGGCGGCGGAGGTGGCGACCCGGACGGAGGGCAACGACGCCGAGCGCTGGTTGGTGGTGCCCCGGGCGCTGCGGGCTTGGGCCCTGGCCCATCCCCACGAATGGGGGCTCATCTTCGGGACCCCGGTGCCGGGCTACCGGGCGCCCGAGCAGACGGTCGCGCCCTACGCCCGCATCGCCACCGCACTGGTGGTGCCCGTGATCGAGGCCAGGGAAGCCGGCCGGCTGCACCCCGGCGAGCAGCGCACGGTGTCAGAGGCGCTGGCTGCCGCCGTGGTCCCCGTGCGCCAGGGCCTCTTTCCCGACATGCCGGTGGGCACGGTCGTGCGGGCGGTCGAGGGGTGGACCACCGTCGTCGGAGCCGATCAGCCTCGAAGTTTTCGGGCATTGGCGCAACACTGTGCTCAATCCGGGGGAGCTCTTCGAGGCGACTGCGCGCGACGTGGCCGCCTCCCTCGGCCTCCGCTGAGGAGAAGAGCAGTTGCCGAGGTCCATGCAGGGTCGCAGCCATCGATCGGAGGCGCGACGGCAGAAGGGTGGTGGTGGAGCGCGGTGACCGGCGGCAGCCAATCGGACCGGCTGGTCGGACACCACATCTCAGATCAGGAGGCGTCGAGCTGATCGATGGCGTCGGCAACGTCGCGCGGTACCCGGCCAACGCATCCTTTGCAGATGCAGGCGGGCTCACGCGCAGCCACTCGCTTCAACGCCAGGCCCAGACAACTGAAGGTGGCACTGAGCCGACCACTGCGCGCCATTCTCCAGTGGTAGCCCCACGCCGCAGACAGCGAAGTCGGTGGATTGGGGCGAAGAGAGAAACCACGACGGTTCTGCAGGTCCGCGACCACAGCTGTCGAGGAGATGACCTGATTGGCTGATCGAGACGCCTCGTCATTGACGCGGAGCGCACAGTTCCCCGAGAGGCGGCATGCTCTCTTTGCACGACCCGCCCGGGCGGCGGCTCAGCAACGACACCAGAGATTCCCCGTGCGCTCACTGCTACGTTTTTAAACGTGTTGACCGACGGTCGGAACATTCCCGCGAACACCGTCTTCGCTGTCGATCTCTGTGTCATCGGGGCTGGGCCGGCCGGCCTCGCCATCACCCGGGAGCTCAGTGCTTCGAAACTTCAGATCCTCCTGATCGAGCGCGGTGACGTGGCGGACCCGCCGGCAGCCGATCTGAAATCCGATCTGGAATTCGAGAGTCCTCATTTTCGTTTCAATCCCGGGACGGTCTGCAACCAGTTTGGCGGTATGGCGACGACATGGAAACCGTTTCTGCTCGACGGATCTCCCGGTGCGCGCTACCTGCCATTGGATCCCATCGACTTCGAAACCCGGTACTGGGTTCCCCATAGCGGATGGCCGGTCACGTTTGATCAAATGGCGCCGTATTACGACCGTGCCCGGACGCTGTGCGGCATCGAGCCTTTCGATTTCCACGGTCCACTGCCCGAAACCAACCGAGCACCGTTGTCGAGTCCCTCGGGCGATTTGGTGACCCGGCTCGAACAATTTGGGCCGGCCACGGCTTTCACGAGTCGGCCGCAAGCCGAACTGGACAGGAGTGATCAGGTCCATGTGGTGACGAACAGCGTCGCCGTCGAACTCAGGTCTGCAGAAGGGAGTGACGACGGCATGGCCACGACCTCGGTGCGAACCCCGTGCGGTGGAGCCTTCACCGATCCGGAGCCGAGTGGTGGTCCTGGCGGGGGGAGCGATCGAGAACGCGAGCCTGCTCCTCAACTCAACGGCTCAGTGTTCCGCTGGCCTCGGGAACCAGTTGGACAACGTCGGCCGATTCTTCATGGACCACCCTCGAGTCCTACTCGGTCACGGGTCGTGTGTGCGGCCAGGGGCCTTGGACCTGTATCGGCGGCACAACTTAGGAGACCAACTCGTCGAAGGGAGACTCACTCTTTCCGAGACGGTGCTCCGTCGAGAAGAATTGCTCAATGGCGGCCTCTATGTCGTTCCGAATGCTTCCCTGACGACGGCGCAGGTGCATGCATGGAGGTCAGCTCGTGTGGCGATCAACAAGATCAAAAGACGAAAATTTGCAGCCGTGCCGAGCCATCTGGCCATGGTCGGACCTCACGGGCCTTCTCTTGCTTGGCGCTACCTGCATCAGCACCTGCGGCGTTCTGATGAGCCAGTCCAAGTGTCTGAAGACTCTGAGGCGCCACTCCTGTCTTTCGAGGAGGGGACCGGCGTGCGCGCGAGATCCTGCGAGCTCGTATATCAGCCCGAACTAGCTCCAAATCGCGTGAATCGAGTGACCCTTTCTGAGCGGCGTGACGCCTTTGGGTACCGGATCGCATATCTCTCTTGGCGGTGGTCCGAAATCGACCTTCTCAGCATCCGGCGTGCAGGGCAGATCTTTACCTCTGAGCTTCGAGCCAGTTGCCTCGCCGAACTCATCCAGCAAGAAGACGACCTTTTCCCCCAAGGCCAGCAGGCGCCACGTCCTCCCAGCACGGCCCACCACCTTCTCGGCACGACGCGCATGCATGATGTCCCCCGTCACGGTGTCGTCGATCGCGCCTGTCGAGTCCACGGGTCGTCGTCTGTGTATGTGGCCGGTGCTTCGGTCTTCCCCACAGCGGGATTTGCCAACCCCACCCTGACGGTGGTGGCGCTTGCGATACGTCTCGCCGACGAGTTGAGACGTACTCTGTCCACACAAGCACGGCTCACCCCGGTCCTCGCGTGAGTGCATGAAGATAGGGCTCGACATCCAAGCGCGAGACGGCCTCACATGACAGAGACGCTTGTTCGCTAACCCCCAGGCATTTCGGGGCTCCTCGTCCGATTCGGTGTGGCAGAATCTCTCGTCACCGACCGCCACCCTCTGAACCGCAGCCCGGACGCCAATGTGAGAGGGAATCGCCCCAAGGAGGCGAATGCGATGCCGCATGGATGCAGGCCGTAGAGCATGGACGAAGGATCGTTCGAAAAGATGCCGCGCGTTTCGAAGCGCATACGTCGCGACCACGGCGGACCGGCCCATTCGCGTGCTCGATGTCGGCTCTTGCAGTTTGGGAAACGTACTCACCTTTCGGGAGCTTTTCGCGCCTCCGAAGTTCGATTACGTCGGACTCGATATCGCTGCAGGCCAGAATGTAAATGTCGTTCCGGGTGACCCTTTTTGCTGGACCGAATTCGGATCGGAGAGCTTCGATCTGGTCATATCCGGGTCGATGCTCGAACACAATCCTTACTTCTGGATCACGGTCGCGGAGATCGCGCGGGTGCTCGTGCAAGACGGACTGACTGTGCTGATCGCACCTTCAACGGGGTACCCGCATCGAGTCCCCTTCGATTGTTGGCGTTTCTATCCCGACTCATGGTCCGCCATGTGCAGCTACGTTGGGCTTGAGCTGATCGAGACCTACCGAGAACGTCCTTCGTGGCGCAAGACCGTGCCTGGCCCCTATTGGCGCGAGGCAATGATGGTCGCTCGGAAGCCTTCGTTCCAAGATGAACAAGCACGAGGCAACTTCTATAACCGCATCGACGCCATTGTGGCGACACGAATCGATCTTCCAAGCCCAAACCTACGACGTGGCGGTGGACCGGCTGGGACCCGATACGAACAAGTCCATACACTGCCCGTGAGGAAGGTGTTTGTCCGGCCCCGGCACCTCATGCGGCTGCTCATGCATTCAGGTGGGAAACTGAGACGGAGTCGCGTACCGAACTCACTTCGCCGACGAATCCGGGAGTGGGATGGTCGGTCGGCATTGAAACGAGGTGAGGCTCTGATGCCATGGTTACCCGACGCAGCACCCGAACTACCTGGAACTGCTGCTCTTGACGTGGCTCAATCGGGCTTGACTGAAAACCCTCGAAGGCCGGCAGCGGGCACATCGGGAACGCCGCACTAAGAAGCCGCACTAAGGAATCGACATCAGTCAGGGTGTCCGCCGGAATGCCCAGGGTCGGTCGCGTAGGTATGTGTGGCCGATGCCTCAGTCTTCCCAGAGGGCGTGTTGCCAATCCCACACGGAACCGTGGTGGCGCTCGCGATGTTGTCGACCCGTCGAGTTGAGACGCACTCTGTCCACCCAAGCACGGCTCGCCCCGGTACTAGCGTGAGTGCATGAAAATTGGGCTCGACGTCCAAGCGCAGGACGGCCTCAACTGGCAGAGGTGGCGCAAGATCCTTGCCCGCGTCGACCGCCTTGGGTTCGCGTCACTGTTCAGGTCCGATCACTACTTTATCGGGCCTCAGAGGGATTCCCTGGAGCTGTTTCTGTCGTTGGTTCTGGCCGCAACCGAGACAACGTCATTGCGGTTTGGTTCGCTGGTTACTCCCGTGACCTTTCGTCGCCCCGCCGACGTTGCCCGTATGGCGGCGCAAATCGACAGCCTGAGTGGCGGTCGATTCGTCCTCGGCCTCGGCATCGGTTGGTACAGGCGCGAGCACAAGGCATACGGCGTTCCCTTCCCACCTGTGAGCGAGCGCTTCGAGCGCCTCGAAGAAGCAATCGCAGTGTGCCGGCTTGTCTGGGGCGAATTGCCCGGCGACCTTCGACGGTCGCTACTACTCGTTGAAGGATGTCGACTGTAAACCGAAGCCGGTGTCAGGGCGCGTGCCGATCATCATCGGTGGCACCGGCGAGAAGCGGACGCTGAAAATCGTTGCCCAGTACGCCGACGAATGGTGCTCGGAATGCGTGTCAGTCGAGGACTACGCCCGAAAAGTTGCGGTGCTCGAGCGGCATTGCGAATCGGTCTCGCGCGACCCGGCGTCCATCCGCCGCTCCATGGTCATCGCCGGAGACTTTGTGCCGAGTGCACGCAAGTTTCTCCGGGGGACCGCGAAGCAAGTGCTGCACGCCAGCAAGATCAGGCCGCAGCCTTCGACCCCCTTCAGCGTCCAGCCGAGGATGGGCGGTTTCGTCGTGGGGGGTCGCCAACAGGTCATCGATGAACTGGCGAACTACGGCGGCCTCGGGCTCCAGGAGGCGGTGTTTCGATGCAACAACATTGCGTCCGACGAGGAGCCGGAATACCTGGCGAAGGAGATCATCCCGTCCGTCCGGGACATCTGAGGTAGACGCACCTAGCGCAGGCTCTGGACCACCGCCTGAGCCCTCGCCTGGAGCTCCTCGAGCTGGTCCTCGGGCACCCATTCGCTCATGGCCGCGACGAGGTCCAAGACGAGCGAGGCCAGCTCGGTCAGCTCCTTGGACGGCTCCTGCAGCTTGATCTGCGAGAACGGGAACGCCACGTTCACCCGGCTCGAGGGAGCACTGATCCCGCGCGTCTGCTCCTTGCGCGCGAGGATCCCGTTCGCCTCCAGCTGGCTCTGGCCCTTCTCGGACTTCGGCATGCCACCATCCTGGTCGCGCCGGGCCGGGCGCGCCAGGACCCCAGGTGTCGTTGCTGCTGTCACACATACGAGACGCCGGGGCCGAGGAGCCGCCCCGGCGAAGGGGAATCAGCCCAAGACGGGCAGCTTCAGCTCGATCCCCGCGTTGGCCAGGAAGGCGATCTTGTGCTCGAGCGCGACCTGCCAATCGACCATGTCCTTGTCGAACTGCATGCGGTCACCGTCCTCGCACGCATGCTCGAGCTCGTCGAACGCCAGGTCTTCGGCGTCCAGCAGAGCCCGGTACTTCAAGAGGAAGTGGTCGTCGATCGGCTGATGCACGTCGTCCCTCCTACCGCGGCCCGACCTCTGCGAGCCGGCACCCAAACGATACTGCCGCCACGCATTGTTCGCCCGGCCGTCTCCCAACGGCCAGGTCGAAGCGGACAACGCCCCGTCAATTCCGCCGGGGCCGTCCCGGGGGGACCCACCCGGACGTCCCTACCAGTTGCGGCGCAGGCGGTGGTAGGCCCGGGGTGCGGTGGCCCGGAAGACCATGGCGACGTCGATGAGGCCCGACACGCTGATCTCGAGGGAGGGGCCGCCGGCGCGGGCCAGGATGCGCCGCGACACGCTCGGCACGCTGCGCCTCGTCAGCCGGGGCGGGGGCCGCAGGCCCCGCCCGAGCGCGCTGAGGCCGAGTTCGGTCGCCATGAAGGCGGGGTAGACGACGTGGAGGTGGACACCCTTGGGGCCGAGGCGGAAGGAGGTGGACTCGGTGAAGGCCGAGAGCGCCGCCTTCGACGACGGGTAGGCACCCGGCCCCGGCGAGGGCAGGCGGCCACCGTCGGACGAGACGTTGACGATCACGCCATGCCCGCGCTCGACCATGGCGGGCATCACGGCCAAGGTGGCGGCGACCGGGGCGAAAAAGTTGACGTCGAAGGTGTGGCGGTAGTCCCCCTCGGCGATGTCGACGAGGCGCACCCCTGGGTCCTGGGCCGCGTTGTTGACCAACAGATCGATGGGCCCGAGCCTTGTCACCGCTTCGCCGAGGGCGCGCCGCAGCGCGGCGGTGTCCGCGACGTCGCAGGTGATCGTCGTCGAGGCGGGCGAGTGCACGCGCAGCCCGGCCGCCAGGGCGTCGAGGCGACCCGTGTTGCGCGCCAGCCCGACGACGGTGGCACCGGCCCGGGCCAGGTCCCGGCAGAGCTGGGCGCCCAGGCCGGCCGAAGCACCGGTGACGACGGCCACCTGGCCGCGGTAGCGCCCGCCGAAGTCAGGGGGGCGGGCCGATGCGGTGAAGGGGGCGCGGGCCACGCGGCGGCTCAGGCGCCCGGGTCGGTCAGCCCGTCGACGGTCGCCCCGAGCCGCGTCGCCGCGGTGGCCAGCACGTCTTGGCCGGCCACCAACGCCGCCAGATCGCCGCGCACCCGGACCCGTCCCGCCGCCAGCGCATCGGCTGGGTCGAGCTCGCCGCGGGCCATCGCGAGTGCCTCGGGATAGCCGAGGACGATGGTCGCCGTGCCGGCGCGCTCGCTGTCGGGGTCGAGCGCCAGATGGGCCCGCCCATCGGCCACCGTGAGCACAACGCGCACGTCGTCATGGGTGCCCGGGCCGCGCACCTCTGCGGGCACGCCCGTCACGACCTGCACGACGCTGAAGGTGCCGTCGGCTGCGGCGAGCGAGCCCACGCCCGCGGCGGCGACTGCGTCGCTCAGGTCGAGCGCGCCGAGTGCGGCGTCGAAGGACTGCACCCATTCAGGCGAGAGGTAGTGGGCCATGGCGAGCACCAGTGTGGCGCGGCGTCGTGCGTGCGCGTCAGGCGGCGGCGGGACGCGCGTGGGTACGACACCGCTCAGCCGGCGGACGACCCCGCGGCAGCTTGCCCAGCGGCGGCCGCAGCGGTGGCGGCCGGCGCGGTGCCCTCCGCGGCGGCCTCCGACGCCGTCTTCTTGGAGCGCCCGAGGATCTTGCGCCCGAGCCAGGCCACCGGGTCATAGCGCGCGTCGACCACCCGCTCCTTCATCGGGATGATGCCGTTGTCGGTGATCTTGATGTGCTCGGGGCAGACCTCGGTGCAGCACTTGGTGATGTTGCACATGCCCAGCCCCTCGTCATGGGCGAGCTCGCGGCGGTCGTTGACGTCGAGCGGGTGCATCTCGAGCTCGGCGAAGCGGATGAAGAACCGCGGCCCGGCGTACTTGGGCTTGTTGTCCTCGTGGTCGCGGATGACGTGGCAGACGTCCTGGCACATGAAGCACTCGATGCACTTGCGGAACTCCTGGCCGCGCTCGACGTCGACCTGCATCATGCGGTAGCCGCCCTCGGGCTCGGGGCCCGGCATGAAGGCCGGGATCGTCTTGGCCACCTCGTAGTTGAACGAGACGTCGGTGACGAGGTCGCGGATGATGGGGAAGGTCTTCATGGGCGCCACCGTGACCGGCTCGCCCTCGGGCAGCGTGTCCATACGCGTCATGCACATGAGGCGGGGCAGGCCGTTGATCTCGGCCGAGCACGAGCCGCACTTGCCGGCCTTGCAATTCCAGCGACAGGCGAGGTCCGGCGCGTCGGAGGCTTGAATGCGGTGGATGACGTCGAGGACGACCTCGCCCTCGACGCCGGGCATGACATAGTCGGTGAACTCACCGCCCTCGTCGTCGCCCCGCCAGATCCGCATGGTGACCTTCTCCGGGGCAGCGGCCTCGACGGCGACAGCCTCGACGACAGCCTCAGTGTCGGCGCCAGTGTCAGCGTCAGCCATGGCTACTTGTCCTCCTCGAACAGTGCTTGCAGCTCGGGCGGCATCTGGGGCAGCGGCTCGGGCGCGATAGCGATCGGTCCCAGGTAGCCGTGCTCGCCCGTTTGGTGCTGCACGAAGTTGACCTTGCCCATCTCGGGGTCCGGCAACGGATAGTCCTCCCTGGTGTGCCCGCCGCGGGACTCCTTGCGGTTGAGCGCACCCTGGGCCACGGCGATGGACGTCGTGATCATCGACGGCAGGTCGGTGGCCAGGTTCCAGCCCGGGTTGTAGGCACGTCCCCCCTTCACCTGCACCTTGGCCGTCTGCTGCTTGAGGTCCTCCAGCTTGGCCAGCGCCTCTTCGAGCTCGGGGCCGGTGCGGATGATGCCGACCAGCGTCTGCATGACCTCCTGCAGCTCCTCGTGGACGGTGTAGGGGTTGTACCCGTCCTCACGCCCGAACGGGGCGAAGGCGTCGTCGATCACCGAGGCGACCTCCGCGGGGTCGACGCTGGGCGAGCCGGTGCGGCCCTCGGCGAAGTCGGAGGCACCGAGACCGGCCCGGCGGCCGAAGACAATGAGGTCCGAGAGCGAGTTGCCGCCCAGTCGGTTTGCTCCGTGCATGCCGCCCGACACCTCGCCGATGGCGAAGAGGCCCGGCACCGTCGCAGCTTGGGTCTCGGCGTCGACCCGCACGCCACCCATCATGTAGTGACAGGTCGGTCCGACCTCCATGGGCCCCGCCGTGATGTCGACGCCGGCCAGCTCCATGAACTGGTGGTACATGGAGGGCAGGCGGCGCCGGATGTACTCGGGTGTGCGCCGCGAGGCGATGTCGAGGTAGACGCCGCCGTGCGGGGTGCCCCGGCCGGCCTTCACCTCGGAGTTGATCGCGCGCGGCCACCTCGTCGCGGGGCAGCAGGTCGGGCGTGCGGCGGTAGTTGATGTGGTCGTCGTACCAGGCGTCGGCCTCTTCCTCGGTCTCCGCCGTCTCGGCCCGGAACATGGGGGCGACGTAGTTGAACATGAAGCGCGTGCCCTCGGAGTTGCGCAGCACGCCGCCGTCGCCGCGCACGCCCTCGGTGACGAGGATGCCGCGGACCGAGAGCGGCCACACCATGCCGGTCGGGTGGAACTGCACGCACTCCATGTCGATGACGTCCGCCCCGGCCCAGATGGCCATGGCGTGACCGTCACCCACCGACTCCCACGAGTTGGAGGTGTACTTCCACGCCTTGCCGATCGATCCGGTGGCGAGCACAAAGGCCTTGGCGGTGAAGAGCACCATTTCGCCGGTGGGGCGCATGTAGCCGACCGCGCCCGAGATGCGCCCCTCGGCGTCGGGGAGCAGGCGCAGGATCTTGCACTCCATGAACACGTCGGTCCCCATGGAGACGACCTTCTGCTGGAGGGTGCGGATCAGCTCGAGCCCAGTGCGGTCGCCCACGTGCGCCAGGCGGGCGTAGCGGTGGCCGCCGAAGTCACGCTGGGTGATGCGGCCGTCCTTCGTACGGTCGAACAACGCACCCCAGCGCTCCAGTTCGAAGACCCGGGCGGGCGCCTCCTGGGCGTGGATCTGGGCCATACGCCAGTTGTTGAGCATCTTGCCGCCGCGGCATGGTGTCGCGGAAGTGGACCTGCCAGTTGTCCTCGGGCCAGACGTGGCCCATGGCCGCGGCCATGCCACCCTCCGCCATGACCGTGTGCGCCTTGCCGAGCAGCGACTTGCAGACGATCGCCACCCGCAGGCCGCGCTCTTTGGCCTCAATGGCGGCACGCAGCCCGGAGCCACCGGCGCCGATGATGATGACGTCGTAGTCGTAGCTCTCGTAGTCGGCTTGCACCATGAATGACCTCGCGTCCCTCGTGTCCGTGGCCTAGAAATGGAAGCCGGGGTCGTGGATCGTCCCGCTCGCCACCAGCCGCACGTAGAGGTCGGCGATGGCGACGCCGAAGAGGCTGATCCAGGCGAAGCGCATGTGGGTTGCGTTGAGCGGCGTCACGAATTTCCAGAGCTTGTAGCGGGTCGGGTGCTTGGCGAAGGACTTGACCTGTCCACCGCAGAAGTGCCGGCAGGCGTGGCACGACAGCGAGTAGAGCCACAAGAAGGTGGCGTTGGCCACGAGGACCACGGTGCCGACGCTGATACCGATGTGGGAGTGCTCGACGCCGTTGACGAGGTAGGGCTGGCGGAAGGCGAGGATGGCGTCGTAGGTGAGGATGCAGTTGAAGACGAGGAGGATCCAGAAGAAGTAGCGGTGGATGTTTTGGAGGATGAGCGGGAAGCGGGCCTCGCCGCTGTAGTTGCCGTGCGCGTCGGCGACGGCGCACGCCGGTGGTGACCACCAAAAGGAGCGGTAGTAGGCCTTGCGGTAGTAGTAGCAGGTGAGCCGGAACCCGAGGGGGAAGATCAAGATCAGCAGTGCCGGCGAGTAGTTCCAGAACGGCAGTGTCCCGAAGGCATGGCTGCCGGGCAGGCAGCTGTTGGCGATGCACGGCGAATAGAAGGGCGAGATCAGGTCCCGGTTGAACCCGACGCCGGCGTAGTAGTCCTTCCCGACGAAGGCGGCCCAGGTCGAGTAGACGACGAAGGCGGTCAGCACCACGACGGTGACGACCGGCTCCACCCACCAGGTGTCGTCGCGCAGGGTCGGCTGGTCGGGCCCGCCCCGGGCCGTCCCGATGGCGACCGGCGTCGCGGTCACGCTCTCGGCCGTGGTCGTCACTCGTACCTCCTCGCAGCCCAGGTCAGCCCCTGCCTCGGGCCCAGCGGTCGTACCCTACGGTCCGCGCCCAGGCACGTCAAAGACATAAAAGACATAGAGTTCAGAGCGATAAGCTCTTAATCGTGCAGCTACACCAGCTGGCCTACGCCCTGGCCGTGGCCGACGAAGGAAGCTTCACCCGGGCCGCCGACCGGCTCCACCTGGCCCAGCCGTCGCTCTCGCGCCAGGTCCGTCAGCTCGAACAAGAGTTGGGCGTCCTCCTCTTCAACCGCGGCCCGGGCCAGGGCCCCGTCACGCTCACGCCTGACGGCGCCGTGCTGGTGCCCTTCATGCAGCGCGTGCTGGCCGATGTGGAGGCGACCGGCGCCGAAGCCCGCGCCCTCTCGGGCATGGCGCGGGGCCGCCTGGCCGTCGGCGCCACGCCGAGCCTCATCACCAGCGCGCTGGCGCCCGCGCTGGTCGAATTCCACGCGAGCCATCCGGGCATCGACCTGGCCGTGGTGGAGGCGGGCTCGCACCAGCTGGTGCCCCAGGTGGCGGCGGGCGAGGTCGACCTGGCGCTCGTCGTGCTCCCCGTCACCGACCCCCTGGTTCTGACGACGCCGCTCTTCGACGACCCCCTTGTCCTCGCCATCGCGCCCGACCACCCATTCGCCGACCGCCGGCGCGTGCGTGTGCGTGACCTCGACGGGCTCGACCTGGTGATGTTCCGCGAGGGCTACGACCTGCGAGCGGTGACGCTCGACGCGTGCGCCGCGGCGGGGGTCGAACCGCACCTGGTCAGCGAGGGCGGCGAGATGGCGGGTGTCCTCTCTTTCGTCGCCGCCGGCCTCGGCGCGGCCGTCGTCCCCGCTATCGCCGTCCCCCAGGACGGCTCCCTCGTCGCCATCGCCTTCACCGGGCCGACGCTCAGCCGCACTGTCGCCCTGGCCCAGCGGGGCGACCGCGCCCTGGCCCGGCCGGCGCGCGCCCTCGCCGACCAGCTCCTGGGGAGGCACGCAACCTCGTCGGCCTTGCCGTCTGCGCTGGTCTCCCACTCTGACCGTCCACCGAGAAAAAAGGCGTAGCCGAGATATGTATTCACACACACGCTGGTTGACCGAGCGGTCACTCGGGGACACTGCGGGGCCAACGTCCTCGTGTACCTCAACCCCGACTGGACTGAGGGACGCAGCGGAGCTCGGTCTCGACAACCCCGACTCGGAGGGCCCCTCGGTTCTGGCGCCACGCCGGTATGGGACGTGCGTCGTTCACTACCGACCACCGCTTGGCGCACGGCGTGATGCCGATCAGCGACACAGCCTCGCCGAACGATCGCGCTCTACTACCCGGTCGAGTCGACAGACGTCTTCAGCCGCGATCGCAAGACCGTACGGGCCGGCACGTGGACCGGCGCCACGCCTGCCTCGGAGCGAGTGCGCCTGCTCGCGATGCGCTCGGCCCTTCGGGCCTCGAAGACGCTGTCGCACCTGGCCTACGGCATGGAGCCGCACCATCCGATCCGAGTCTGAACACACCGCGGCAGCACTTCGCGGCGCACCAGGATCCGGGCGCTGTCCGCTTCACTCCACAACCCGGCCGTACCGCGTTGGACAACGACTCGAGGCACCGGGACCCCGATTTCGTACGCGTCGTCCTGCAAGACCACTCGGACGGTTTCGCCAACGGGCCGGACAATTCCCCAGACACGGATGATTTTCCCGCGCAGCCATTTCCTGCATTCACGCTGGGAAGGGGGCGCCGAGCACCGAGGGAGGACGACACGCCGGCGTACCGCCGGAGGAGTCGTGGGTTTAGGCTCCGCACGATGGACGGCCATTCCAGCTACGACCCCTCTGCCACTCCGCTTCCGGGCGCCATGAAGCCGCCTGCCGACCTGCCTCGTGCCGTCGCCGATCTGCGCGCCAGCGGCTGGCAGTCGGTCCCGGTCGCCGAGGAGATGCGGCGCAACACGGCCAAGGCCATCGCAGGCGGCCAGAGCCTCGTACCGGGCGTGCTCGGCTTCGAGGAGACCGTCGTGCCACAGCTGGAGAACGCCATCTTGGCCGGGCACGACATGATCCTCCTGGGCGAGCGCGGCCAGGCCAAGACGCGTGTGATCCGATCGATGGTCGGGCTGCTCGACGAGTGGATGCCCATCGTGGCCGGCTCCGAGATCAACGACGACCCCTACCAACCCGTGTCGCGCTTCGCGCTCGACCTTCTCGACGAGCTCGGCGAGGCCGTGCCGATCGACTGGGTGCACCGCTCGCAGCGTTACGGCGAGAAACTGGCTACCCCCGACACATCGATCGCGGACCTGATCGGCGAGGTCGACCCGATCAAGATCGCCGAGGGCCGCTACCTGAGCGATGAACTCGCGCTGCACTACGGCCTCATCCCGCGGGTCAACCGGGGCATCTTCGCCATCAACGAGTTGCCCGACCTCTCTGAGCGGATCCAGGTCGGACTGCTGAACATCCTCGAAGAACGCGACGTGCAGATCCGGGGCCACCGCATCCGCCTCCCGCTCGACATCATGTTGGTGGCGACGGCGAATCCCGAGGACTACACCAACCGCGGCCGTATCATCACGCCGCTCAAGGACCGCTTCGGCGCGCAGATCCGCACCCACTATCCCTTCGAGACCATGACCGAAGTCCGCATCATGGAAGGCGAGGCGGACCTGCCGACGGCCGGCGTACCCGTCGCGGTGCCGGCGTACATGAAGGAGGTCATCGCCGAGGTCAGTCAGCTGGCGCGGCGGAGCACACACCTCAATCAGCGAAGTGGCGTCTCGGTCCGCCTCTCCATCGCCAACTACGAGACCCTCGTCGCCTCCGCCGTGCGCCGGGCCCTGCGCACCGGCGAGCCGGTGGCCGTGCCCCGGATCAGCGACCTGGCCGCACTGGTGCCCTCCACCCAGGGCAAGATCGAGGTCGAGGCCATGGAGGAGGGCCACGAGGACGAGGTGGTGGCCCAACTGGTGGCGGCGGCCACCCTCAGCGTCTTCCGGCGCCGCGTCACCCTCGACGACCCCCAGTCGATCGTGGCCGCCTTCCACGACCAGGTCGTGGTGCACGTGGGCGACGATCTACCGAGCTCGGCCTATCTCGCCGTGCTGGCCGACATCCCCGAGCTCGAGCCGCCCACTCGCAAGCTGGCCGGACCCGAGGCCGCCGAGTCCCCGGCCCTCATGGCCAGCGCGATGGAGTTCCTCCTCGAGGGCCTGCATCTGACCAAGCGGTTGAACAAGGACGCGTCGGGGCCCCGTGCCCTTTACCGCGGGCGCAAGTAGGGCACGGAGCGATCGTGACACCGGGCCGATGAGCGTCACGTACGACTACTCCGAGTGGGACGGCACCCAGCAGTTCGCCGACCTCGACCCCGACGACCTCCTGGCCGGCCTCACCGAGGACCTCCTCGCCGGCGGTGACCTCGACGACGCCCTCCGCCGCTTGTTGCGCAGCGGCTTTCGCACCGCTGACGGCGATGAGGTGGCCGGTCTGCGCGACCTGCTCGACCAGCTTCGCCGCCGCCGACAAGAGATGCTGGCCGAGGGCGATCCCGACGGCCGGATGGCGGAGCTGGGGCGCCAGCTCGACGAGATCGAACAAGACGAGCGTGCCGCTATCGACGACCTGGTCGAGGAAGCCGCCTCGTCAGGCGACGAGCGCCGGCGCGAGGTGACCGACGACGTCGCCACCGAGCGGCGCATGGCCCTCGACCTCCAGCCCGACGACCCGGCCGGTCGCATCAGCTCGCTGCAGCACTACGACTTCGTGTCCTCCGAGGCGCGGGAGAAGTTCGAGGAGCTGGTGGAGGAGCTGCGGCGTGAGATGGCCGACACGTTCTTCGAGGGTGCGTCCGACGCGCTCTCCAACATGAGCTCCGAGCAGATGCAGCGCATGCGCGACGCCTACGACGCGCTCAATCGCATGCTCGAACAGCGCGAGCAGGGCGAAGACCTCGACCCGAGCTTCGAGGAGTTCATGGCGGAGTTCGGCGACATGTTCCCGGGCAACCCGCAGAACCTCGACGAGCTGCTCGAGCAGCTGGCCCAGCGCATGGCAGCCGCGCAGGCGGTGTGGAACTCACTCTCACCCGAGCAGCGGGCCCAGCTCAGCCAGCTCATGGCGTCGGTCCTCGAGGACATGGACCTGCGTTGGCAGGTGGAGCGGCTGGGCGAGAACCTGCAGCGCGCGTTCCCGATGCGGGCTGGCAACAGAGCTACGACTTCAACGGCGAGGGGCCGATGAGCCTCAACCGCGCCACCGACCTTGCCTCGCGGCTGGGCCAGCTCGACCGCATGGAGGAGGTGCTCCAGTCCGCCTCCACCCCGGCCGCCCTCGGCGAGATCGATCTCGACCAGGTCAGGCAGCACATGGGCGAGGATGCCGCCCGGGCGCTGGACCGCTTGGCCAACCTCACCAAGTCGCTGGCCGACGCCGGGCTCATCGAACAACAAGGCGGCCGTATAGAGCTGACGCCCCGCGGCGTGCGCCGGCTCGGCCAGAAGGCGCTGGCCGACCTCTTCGGGCAGATCAACAAGGACCGCATCGGCGACCACTCGGCCGTGCTCACGGGTTCGGGGCATGACCGCGAGGAGACGACCAAGGCCTACGAGTACGGCGACCCGCTCAACTTGCACCTCTCGAGCACGGTGCACAACGCAGTACGCCGCAGCGGTTCGGGGGTGCCGGTACGCCTCACGCCCGAGGACTTCGAGGTGGTCGAGGTCGAGGCCCTGTCGCGCTCGGCCACTGTGCTCTGCGTCGACTTGTCCATGTCGATGCCCATGCGAGACAACTTCGTGCCGGCCAAGCGGATGGCCATGGCGCTCCAGACGCTCATCTCGTCGAAGTTCCCGCGCGACTACCTCGGCATCATCGGTTTCTCCGAGGTTGCCCGCGAGATACGGCCCGACGAGATCCCGACCGCCATGTGGGACTACGTCTACGGCACCAACCTGCAGCACGCGCTGGCACTGTCGCGCCGCCTGCTGGCCCACCAGCACGGGACCAAGCAGATCATCGTGGTGACCGACGGCGAGCCGACCGCGCACATCGACGACTTCGGCGAGGTGACCTTCAACTATCCGCCCATTCCCGAGACGTTGCGGCGCACGATGGCCGAAGTCATCCGCTGCACGAGGGCGGGCATCGTGATCAACACGTTCGCCCTCGACCTCCAGCGCACCCACTACCCCTTTGTCGAGCAGATCGCCCGGGTCAACGGAGGCCGTACCTTTTACACGACACCCGACGCACTCGGTGGCTACGTCCTGGTCGACTTCCTCCAGCACCGCCGCGTGCTGCGCCCCGCCGGCTAGACATCGGCCGCAGCCGCCCGCCGCCTCTTCGCGCCGGTGATGCCGGTGAGGCTCGACAGGTCGCAGTTCTACCGAGACCGTCGCTGCTCTCTCGCGTCTCCGATCGACCGGTTGCACCAGCGGACGTTGTCGAGAGCGCTTGCCGGGCTCCCACCGGGGTGACGGTGGCGCCCGACGAGGGCGCCGGTCGAATTCGCGGTAGCCGCGAAGTGAACGTTCCCGGTCCCGATGCGACCGGTTGGTGTCTGGAAAAGGTCCGGCGCCCGCCTGTTACGATCGCGACAACGTCGCAGGGTTGAGAGGGTTCGCAGGTCCCCGGGGCGACATGTGAGATGACATGCTGACGAGCCGCACCCACACCAAAGGAGCGCTCGCTCGCCCACACCCCACGCGGCGCTACGAGATCTCCAAACGGAGCCTCGATGTCATGGTGTCGGGGGTCGGACTGGTCGTCCTGTCACCACTCCTGCTCGCTGTCGGGGTGGCGGTCCTGGTAGCGATGGGTCGCCCCGTCCTCTTCTCGCAGCTCCGTCCCGGACTCGGTGGTCGTCCCTTCCGGCTCTACAAGTTCCGTACCATGGCCCAAGCGACCGACGGCGAGGGCACTCTCCTCCCGGACAGCGAGCGCATCACCGCTCTGGGGGCGTTCTTGCGCCGCTCGAGCCTCGATGAGCTCCCGGAGCTCTGGAACGTCGTGCGGGGCGACATGAGCCTCGTCGGACCGCGGCCCCTGCTGATGGAGTACCTCGATCGCTACAACGCCACCCAAGCACGCCGCCACGAGGTTCGCCCCGGCCTGACCGGACTCGCGCAGGTGGAAGGCCGCAACGCCGTGCCCTGGGACGAGCGTTTCCAGCTCGACGTTGCGTACGTCGAATCGGCATCGCTGCGGTTGGACCTCGAGATCTTGCTCCGGACGGTGCCGGCCGCTCTGCGCGGCCATGGCATCAGCGAGCCGGGGCACGCCACGAAGAGCTTGTTCGGCGACGAGGACGAGGACGGCAATGCCTAGCGTCTTGGACTCGATCAACGGAGGACTCACGCGCTCGCTCGAGGAGGACCCGCTCGTCCTCGTTCTCGGCGAGGACATCCTCGATCCCTACGGAGGGGCGTTCAAGGTCACTCGTGGGCTGTCGTCCCAATTCCCCGATCGGGTCATCACGACCCCGATCTCGGAAGCCGGGTTCGTCGGGGTGGCGTGTGGTCTCGCCCTGCGCGGCTTCCGTCCTGTCGTCGAGATCATGTTCGGGGATTTCAGCACGCTCATCGTCGACCAGTTGGTAAACCACGCGGCAAAGTTCCGCTGGATCTCGAGTGGCCGCGTACAGCTTCCGCTCGTGGTGCGTACGCCGATGGGTGGACGAAGAGGGTACGGCGCCACCCACAGTCAGAGCCTGGAGAAGTTGTTCCTCGGCATTCCTGGCCTCAAGGTCATGGCTCCGAGCTCGCTTGGTGACCCCGGGGAGCTGCTGAGGGCCGCCATCGCGGACCCGAACCCGGTCTTCTTCGTCGAGCACAAGGGCCTCTACGGCTCGCCGCTCGGCGCCGGACCCGACGAGTTCGAGCTGTCACAAGAGGGACCGCCCGACGCCCCGTCGTATCGCGTGCGGTTGCAGGGCGCGCCAACCGCACAGGTGACGATCGTGGCCTACGGCTTCGCCGCCGAACTCGCGAAGGAAGCGATGCGGAGCCTTGCCTACGAGCATGAGGTGTTCGTCGAGCTGATCGTTCCGACCCAGCTCTACCCCTTCGATGCATCGCCGGTCATCGACTCCGTGTGCGAGACCGGCCGCGTCCTCACCGTCGAGGAGGGGACGATCTCGTTCGGGTGGGGGTCGGAGGTCCTGGCGGAGGTGGGCCGCCTCCTCGGCACTCGGATCACACGCTCTGGTCGGGTGGGCGCGCTCGAGGTACCCATCCCGGGTGCCCCGGGACTCGAGCGCGAGGTGCTGCCCTCGCCGGATCGGATCGTCGCTGCCGCCTCCTCGCTGCTGGGTGGCGCGCCGTGACGCAGACGCCTGATTCGCCCCAGTCGACCGCGGTGACGCCTGTCTTGGTGCCCCAGCTGAACGCCAACGACACCGAGGCCAAGGTGGCCGCCCTCTTCATCGCCAACGGACAACGGGTCGAACCGGGGGATGTCGTCTGCGAGATCGAGACGACGAAGGCCGTCGAGGAGCTCGTGGCCGAGCAGCCGGGCTTCATCGCCGGGCTGAGCGTGGTCGTGGGCGACAACCTGACGGTGGGTGCGACGCTGTGTTGGATCGCCCTCGACCCCGAGTGGGAGCCGCCGGCCGACTCGGACGCGGGGAGCGAGACTCTGGGCGCGCCGGCGGGAGATCTTCGAATCACCGGGGCGGCACGCGAGCTCGCGGCCGACCTCGCGATCGATCTCGCCGCCCTGCCGACCGACCGGATCATCACGACGGAGATCGTCCGACAAGTGGCGAGCGGCTCGCGGGGAGCGTCAGAGGGCGACGTCGCCGTTGCCGGCGCACTGCACGCGGGTGCTGACTCCTCGTCGATCCTTGTCTATGGTGCCGGCGGCCACGGCAAGACCTTGATCGACCTGCTCCGCGCCCTTCGCTGCTATCGGATCGTCGGCGTGATCGACGACGGCGCGTCCGTGGAGGGGGTCTCCGGCGTGCCGGTCCTTGGTGGGGCCGACACGCTCGAGGCGCTCAGAGCGGACGGGATCGCCCTCGCGGTCAACGCGGTCGGCACCGTCGGTGCGGCCCAGGCCCGCCTGCGTGTGGCGGGTGCACTGGCGCGAGCCGGGTTTCTCGTCCCGACGCTGGTACACCCGACCGCGGTCGTGGAGCCCTCGGCGCTGTTGGCGCGCGGCGCGCAGATCCTCGCCCGGTCCTATATCGGGAGCGACGCGTTGATCGGGCCGGACAGCATCGTCAACACGGGCGCGATCGTCTCGCACGACTGCACGCTCGGGAACCACGTGCATCTCACCCCGGGGGCGATCCTGGCCGGCGGGGTGCACGTCGGAGACCGCTCGCTGGTCGGCATGGGAGCCACCGTCTTCGTCGGGGTCAGCATCGGCGCGGACGTTCTCATCGGCAACGGGGCTCGGATCCACGCCGACGTGCCCGACTCGACCGTCGTCCCCACCGGAGCCCTCTGGCCGCGATGATCCCCACTGACGACCTCTCGCTCTACCGCGCTCTGTACACCATTCGCCGCTTCGAGGAGACCGTGCTCGGCGCCTTCGGCTCGGGCGTCTTTTCCGGCACCACCCACACGTATCTCGGCCAGGAAGCCAACGCCGTCGCCGTGCTGGCTCAGATCGCCGACGGCGACACCGTTTGCAGCAACCACCGCTGCCACGGGCACTTCCTGGCGTACGGAGGAGATCCACGTGCACTCTTTGCCGAGATGATGGGGCGCTCTACCGGCGTCTGCAACGGGCGAGGGGGTTCCCAACATCTGCTCTGGCGGAACTTCTATGCCAACGGGATCCTCGCTGGCATGGTGCCCATCGGGACCGGGATGGCGCTGGCCGCCAAGCGGCTCGGCGAGGGCGACCTGTCGGTTGTCTTCCTGGGAGACGGCGCGCTCGGGGAGGGCGTGGTCTACGAGTCGCTCAACATGGCGTCCCTGTGGCGACTCCCGGTTTTGTACGTGCTCGAGAACAACCACGTCGCCCAGGCGACACCGACCGAGCTCGAGCTGGCCGGTTCCATGGTCGAACGTTTTCGTGCCTTTGGCATTGACTGCGCGCACCTCGACACGAGCGACGTACGCGAAATCCTCGATGTCGCCGGGCCGCTGCTCGATCAGGTCAGGGAGGAGCCAGGGCCCCGCGCGCTGGTCATCGACACGTGGCGCTTCGGCCCGCACTCCAAAGGTGACGACCTGCGTGCGGTCGAACATCTCGAGGACATCCGAGCGACGCGCGACCCTGTGACGATTCAGGGGGGACGGCTCAACGCGGCCGCCCGCCAGGCTGTCATGGATGACGTCGACTCGGCGATAGGCCACGCGTTCGAGCTCGCGGCGTCCGACCCACCAGCCGAAGGGTTGTCAGCAGGAGAGCTCTCCGACGTGCGCTCGCTCGAGAGCGCAGCATTCCTGGACTTGTCGCCGGGGGCCTAGGCCTCACTGCGGCTCGCGTCGAGTGCATCGGCAGCGGATGCGCCTTCGTCGCGCCCCTCGCGCTCCGGGTCTGCGGCGCGCGCGTGTCGACGCGGGCACGCATGCGACGGGCACGCCTGGCCCGACCGGCGGGTCGAAGAAAGGTCGGCGCCGCACACTTGGCCGAAATTTTTCGTCCCGGTGCACTGCTCGCGCTCGAAGCCCGGGGTGAACTGGGGTTACGTGCACTTATCCACACCCCGCTGGCCGGAGCTCACACACGTTTTGTGCCCAGAATCCGGGTTTGGGTCTTGCGCTCGCACGGGGGCGTGGTCAAAGATGTCTGATCACATCGTTGTAACTACAACGATGCCACCTGTGAGAAGGGGGGCGAACAAAGTGCCGATGGACATCATCACCACGCTCTACGGTCGCCAAGAACGAAGCTGGCAGCTACAGGCGAACTGCATGGGCGTCGACCCTGACCTGTTCTTTCCGGAGCGCGGGGCGTCGACCAGGGAGGCCAAAGAGGTCTGCCGGGGTTGCGTCGTGCGGGAGGACTGCCTCGAATACGCCCTCGCCAACGGCGAGAAGTTCGGGATCTGGGGCGGCATGAGCGAGCGTGAGCGCCGTCGTCTGCGCCGGGCCCGCGCCCTGGCTCGCCGCGAAATCGCCGCGTCGTAGAGCGCTCTTCGCTCAGGGGAGCCGGGACTCGACCGTCGAATCGGCCGAGAGCCCCAGCTCCGCCCAGCGCGCCCGAGGCACGCCGGCGAGAACCACCGTTGGGATGAGCCCCACGAGCTCGGCGCCCTCGACCCGGTCACTGCCGTCGGCGTCGGCGTTGCTCGCCACCAGGGCGGCCACCGCGTCGTAGAGCTGCTCGGGCCCGTAGCGGTCGGGGTCGGTGAGGTTGCACGACACCTGGGCCCGCTGCCCGACGGCCAACCCGAGGGCCCGGACCTCGGGCCGGCGCACGAGCGGGGCGACCCGCCTGGCCACGCCGGCCGAGGAGACCCACACGTTGTAGGCCACGAGCACACGGCGCGCCCCGACCGCGGTCGCCCCTGTGCGCGGATCGGCCCGCGCAGGCCCGTAGTCGGGAACGAGGCGCCGGGGGTCCGTCCCGGCCGTGAAGGCGTGGCGGCGGATGTCGGGGAGGGTCCGGGTCCGACCGCCGGGAAGGGGTCCGTACAGGAAGCTCGGCACCCCCAATTCGTCGGCCAACCAGCGGGCGAACTCGTCGCGCAGCGCGGCGGCACCCGAGAGGTCAGCGGGTGCGGCGGCGCCCGGCACGTAGGGGACGAACGGCACGACGTCGAGCACACCGAGACGAGGATGCGCGCCCTCGTGCCGGCGGAGATCGAGCCGGGCCACGGTGGCCGCAGCGAGCGTCCGAGCCCCTGACCCGACGGCGCCGGCCTCCCCGGCCAAGGTGAAGACCGAACGGTGGTGTTCGGGATCGCGGTGGAGGTCGCGCAGGGTCGGACCCGCCGCCTCGGCCAGAGCGGCAAGGACGGTGTCGGCCCGACCCTCGCTGACGTTGATCACGCACTCGACGATCACAGTCGGAGCGCCGCCGGCGTCTCGAGCCGCATGGGCTCAGCGTGGCACGTCAGTGACGTCGAACCGGTTCCCGCACGTGGGCCCGCCCTCGTGGGAGGGGAAACGGAGCGCCGGTTGGGCGCTCGGTGGCGCTACTTGGCGACGACGGCGTGTGAGAGGCGACGGCGGCGCAGGATGCGACGGCGCTCACGCTCGGAGGCACCACCCCAGACCCCGTGGTCGATGTGGTTCTCGAGCGCGTACTCGAGGCAGGCTTCGGAGACGGGGCACTCGCCGCAGAGGCGCTGGGCCACCAGCACGCCCATCCCGTCGCTGGGGAAGAAGACATCGGGAGCAACTTCTTTGCACTTCCCCCGGGCCATCCAATCGGTATTCATTGTTGAGCTCCCTTTTCACGCATCATTCTACGGGAGGTGCCAGTCGGCTCCTAGGCTTTGCGAATAGGAAGTTCGTAAGAATCCAGGGCGCGATCTGCGCTCAACCAGGGAGAACGTCATTCCGCGCGCCAGGGCTACGCTGGCGCAGATCGCCAATCTGAGGAGATGCCATGGCCCCCGACGCCGAGGAAGCCGTTGTCGAAGAGGGTGAGCTCGTCGAGCCCATCGGGCACGTGCGCGTCGTGTATCTCGGCCCCGTCGCACCCCACTGGGAGGTGCAGTCCGACTACGGCCCGTCCGACGTGATCGACCAGTTCCGCGACCGGGTGCTGGCCCGCCTCGTCCTGCTCCCCCCGCACGACCCCCAGTTCCGGCGCAACAGCGAGCGTGTGGTTCGCGACGCCGAGCGTGAGCAGCTCGCCCTCGAGTGGGTGCTCGACTACGGCGAGGAGGACGAGGCCTGAGGGCGCCCGCTCGCGCCAGCGGGAACATCGTGCCCACAAGGGCCCCTTCTGACGGTCCCAGACGGCGGGTCGCGTCCACGAAAGGTGGATTTCCCCACCCCGCACCCGAATTGCACCGGTCAGGCCACTCGGCAGAGACCCTGGCGGTGGAAGCATGGCCCACCGTTGAGCTTGGTGAGGCCGGGCGGAGCCCGGCGAGGGGGAGGCAACTGTGGGAGACACCTTGACGATGCACGACGCACCCGTGATCCGTGAGGTCCGGGCGTTGGTCGGTGGGCTGACCGAAGACGAGGCGGCGCTCGTGCGCACGCTCACGCCGGGCGACGTCGCGGGGAAGGCCAAGGTCGAGCATCTCGGCGACCTCGTGGACCTGCTCGCGACGATCCGCTCCGACGATGCCGTCGCCGAGTACGTCTACGCCATCGCGCCGACGTGGGACGGGACGATCGAAGCGCTGCTGCTGGCGGCGCGCGTCACCACCGCGTTCGCCCGCTACGAGCTCGAGCGCCGCGTACCCGCTTTCGCCGGCTGAGCCGGATCCGCGGCGTCGACTGGCGCACCGAGGGGTGGTCAGTCGATCGGTCGAGTCGTCGACAGGTGATCAGTCGAGCAAGCCGATGCGGGCGAGCCAGAGCCCGGGCGCGTCGACCTCGGCCGGCGTGGGCAGGTCGAGCTCGTCGCCCCAGAGGCGCGCGAGGGCATCCTCGCCGGCCCGCTCGATCACGCCGGTGACGAAGGTCCGGCCCCGGTCGACCTCGTCCTGGCCGACATCGAGGCCGAACAAGCCGGCAAAGGCCTGCTCGCCCTTGCCCTCCTCGATCCGGTAGCGGTACCACGCCTCGCGCAGCGCGGCCGGTGACGAGGTCAGCGTCTGTGCGATCGAGGACGTGACATGGTCGACGGCGGCGCCGATCGCGGTCGTCTGTGCGGTCAGTGCGCTCGAGATGTTCCGCTGCTCGGGGCTGATCAGGTCGGACAACAGCGCCTCGGGGTCACCGAGCGCGTCTTCGAGCGCCGCCGGATCGCCGAGGCCGTCGCCGAGCCGCTCCACGATTGACCGCTGCGCAGCGGCAGCGTGCGCCGATGCATCTCCGAGCAGCGTGCTCAAGGAGGAGCGCACGCCCGGCCGCGTCAGCACCGCGTGCATGGTCAGCTCGCGCAGGCAGACCCACAGCTGGACCTCTTGGAGCGGGAGGCTCCAGTCGTCCGCGAAGCGCGCCACGTTGCCCGGCACGAGAAGGAGCGTCGAGGATTCGGGCCAGGGCAGTGGGAGCGCGTACTGCCCGAAGGCGCGGCGGGCGAGGTGGCCGGCGGCGGAGCCGAATTGCATGCCCAAGAAGACCGGTCCGAGCGTGAGCGCGAACTGCCCGAGGAGGCCACCGAGCCCGTCGGTGCCCTCCGCATCGAGCTCGCTGAGGTCCATGGAGGCGGGCACTGCCGCAGCGCCCTGTTGTTGGGCCTCCACCATCGCCTTGAGAATCGGCCGGTAGGCCTCGAGCACCCGGAAGCTCCATTGCCCGGGTCCGACGGCCTCGAAGGAGATGCCGCCGGCGTTCGATGTGATCCCCGTTGCGGCGGCCACATGGAGCTCGGCCACGCGGGCCAGCTCTTCGAACGCGATGCGCACGAGCGGATCGGGCGTCTCGTCCTGGCCGCCGTCGGTCGCGACGCCGAAAGCGAGGGTGCGGGCGGCTTCGAACCAGTTATCGGCCGAGCCCGGGCCCGAACCGATGACCTTGAGCAGGTCTCCGAGGAGGCCCCCCATCGGGTTGTCCGGGTCGCTCGAACCGAAGATGCTCACCCTCGCATGCTAGGGGGACGCACTCAGGGCGATGTCCTCGGTGGTGGTCGGCGCCCGAGCCACCTCGCACCGAGAGTGCAATGGACGTGCCCGGAGGGAGCACGTAGAGCCGGCCCCGCAGCTCGGCCATGGTGTGCACCGGCATGGCGTTCACGGCGACGATGACGTCGCCGGGCGCCAACCGATCGACCGACGGGCCGTGCGCCTCCACGTTCTCGACCTTCGCACCGCCTCCGTTTGGCGCGTCGGCGCCCATCATCCCGAGCCACCCGTGGACGACGCGGTCGCGTGAGCGCAGGTCGTCGGCCACGCCGACGACGAGATCGCTGGGGAGGAAGGTGGTGCCGGCCGAGGTGGTGCCCGGGTCGGGGTCGTAGAGGATCCCCAGCACCTCACCCGAGGCCGTGAGCAGTGGCTGGCCGCCCGTGACCGTCGGCGCCGGCGCCGAGGATGCGATGGAGGGCATGCCACCCGCCGGACCCTGTGCGATGGATGCTCCAACCGCGGTGACGGAGCCGGGGGTGCAGTGCAGCGCGATCGCCCGGCCGCCCGCAGGCACGTAGCTGAGCGTGAGGTCCGGTGTCCCGCTGTCGAGCGCGGTGTCGTCCGCGAACGGCGCGACCGGCAGATCCTCGGGCACGTTCACGAGCGCGATGTCTGATGATTTGTCCATCGCCATCACCGACGCCGGCTCGCGTTTGCCGTCGGGTCCGATCATCACGAGACGCTGCACGCCGCGCAGGACGTCGGCCGTGGTGGCGACGACGCCCCCCTCCGCGACGGCCACGCCGACGAGGGACACGGTGCCGTGCGGCGTCGTCGCCTGCAGCTCCACCATGGAATGCCCCGCTGTCTGTGCTGCCGCCGGCACGGTGTTCTGGGCACCGGCGAGGGTCGAGACCGACCCGTCGGCCACGGTGTCATCGGTGCCGTCGACGGCGAGGGGGTGCTGCGACGCCGGGGAGAGCAGCACGACGACCCAGGCGGCGACGGCCATGACCGCGACCACCCCCACGAGCACCATGACCACGCCGCGGTGGGACTGCCTCGGTGGCACGTTGAGCAGGAGTGGGGCGCCGGTGGGCGGTCCGGCGACCTCGCTCGGGTGGCGCCACAGCCGGTCGTCGGGGTCGATCCACCCGCGTTGAGGCGATTCGGGTCCGTCCGAACCGGTACCGCCACCCTCCTCGGGGCCCGGTTCCGCCTCTTCGGGCTCCTCGGGCGTGTCGCTCACGGGGCGACGATATCGACATCAGCCCAGGAAATGCCGTCGCGCGACGGGCCCGGCCGTACCATGAGGCCCCATGTCGCGCGACCTGGCCATCGATCTCGGGACGGCCAACACGCTCGTCTACGCCAAGGGCAAGGGCGTGGTGTTGAACGAACCGACCGTGGTCGCGCTGGACTCGCGCAGCCGTGAGGTCCTTGCCATCGGCACCGACGCCTGGCAGATGATCGGCCGTACGCCGGGGTACATCGTGGCCGAGCGTCCCTTGCGCGGCGGCGCGATCACCGACTTCGAAGTCACCGAACGGATGCTGAGCGTGCTCGTTGCGGCGCGTCGGGCGTGAGCCGCCTGAACCGGCCCAAGGTGCTCATCTGCGTGCCCTCCGCGATCACCGCCGTGGAACGCCGGGCGGTCAAGGAGGCGGCGCGCCGGGCCGGGGCGTCGGCCAGCTTCCTCATTGAGCAACCCATGGCGGCAGCCATCGGCGCCGGGCTGCCCATTCACGAGCCCGTCGGCAACATGGTGGTCGACGTCGGTGGCGGCACGTCGGAGATGGCGGTGATCTCCCTCGGGGGCGTGGTGGCGGTCGAAGCGCTGCGCTGTGGTGGCTTCGACTTCGACGCGTCCATTCAGACCTACGTCCGCCACCAGTACGGCGTGGCCGTCGGCGAGCGCACCGCGGAGGCGGTCAAGCTCGCCATCGGGTCCGCCTTCCACTACCAAGGTGAGCAGCAGGCCGAGATCCGCGGACGGCGAGGTGGCGACGGGGCGCCCCAAGACGGTCATCCTCTCGCCGCTCGAGGTCCGCGGCGCGATTGAGGACAACGTCACCTCGGTCGTCGCGTCGGCCGCGGATTGCCTGAGCGAGGCGCCGCCCGAGCTGGCCCAGGACATCATGTTCGAAGGGGTGCACCTCACCGGCGGCGGCGCGCTGCTGCGGGGCATGACCCAACGGCTGGCCGACGCCACCGCCGTGCCGGTCCACCTCGTCGACACGCCGCTCGAGTGCGTCGTCCAGGGTGCCGGCATCTGCCTCGAGTCCTTCGACCGCTTGAAGCGCCTGTTCACCGAGGACGACTAACTAGGGAAGGAGCGGCGTCTTCAGCGGGTAGGGATGCCGAGCCGAGGCTCGACCCCGCCTCGTCGAGCAGCTCCTCGGCCGCCTGGCGTACCTGCCAGTCGCGGTCGGCGGCAGCGGCCGCGCAGCGCCGGCTCGACGCGAGGGTCGTCGAAGCCGGCGAGGGCGACAGCGGCGCGGCGGCGCACCGTCGGCTTGTCCGAGAGCGCGGCCAGGACGGCGGGAAGCCCAGCGGGGTCGCCGATCGCACCGAGCGCGGCGACCGCGGCCTCCCGGCAGCGCGTGTCGTCGTGCTCCCCTGCGAGGCGCGCCAGCGCGGGCACCGCCAGGCGGTGGCGGCGTTCGGCCAGGAACCAGGCGGCGCCGACGACGACGAGGGGGTCGGGGTCACCCGAGCGCGCCGGTCACGGCGGCGGGCAGGACCGAGCGCGAGCCGCGGCCGCGCACGGCCGTCGCGGCCTCGACGGCCCGGCGGCGCACGTGCGACCGTCCCGCGTGCCGAGCGCGGCCTCGATGTCGGCAGTGCTGAGCTGGCCCAGTCGGGCCAGCGCACCGAGCGCGGCCACCTGGACGCCATTGATCGGGATCGGCGAGGCCGCGGCGGGCCAGCACGGCATCGCCGCGGTGGCCGGCGACGGTGACGCGCCGGCGCCGGAGCTCGCCGCGGCGGTTTCCGGCCGCATCCGTGGCAACATCGTCGCTCACCGTTCTCGAGTATGTCCGACCCTGACGCGCCTGCCGACCGGATCGCCGCGGCGACCCCCTCTCCCTCACAGAACGGTCTCGTCCGCGCCCGCGGGCTGGCAGCCGCCGGCCGATGCCGGGCCGCCGGCGTGGCCGCATCTGGCCCTGGATCGTCCTCGGGGTCGTCGTGCTCGTCGTCGTGGCCGGCGCGGTCGCGTCGAACATCTCGCTCAACGACTACGTCATCACGCCCGGCGACGCGACGCCGGTCTCGCAGTACATTGAGGTGCCGCCCACGACAACCACCCGCTCACCGGCAAGATCCTGCTGACCGACGTCTTCGTCACCCAGCTCAACGCGCTCAGCTACCTCCAGTACCGCTATTTCGACTCGGACAGCGAGGTGATCTCGGGGCCCGAGCTGCTCGGGCAACGCCCGACGAGACGCAGTACCTCGCGCAGGGCTACCTCCAGATGGCCCAGGCGCAGTCCTTCGCCACGGCGGCGGCGCTGAGCCATCTGGGCTACCACGTCACCTCGACCAACGCCGGCGCATTGGTCTACGGCATTGAGCCCGGATCGCCGGCCGCCAAGGCGCTGCGGGTGGCGCAGGTGATCACCGCTGTCAACTCCGTCTCGACGCCGACCGTCTGCGACTTCGTCGCATGCGCTGCGCGGGATGACGCCCGGGACGACCGTCGCGCTCAGCGTCGAGAAGTCCACATCAACAACGTCGGCGACTTCGTGCCGGGCCCGATCGTGCAGAAGTCGGTCACGCTCGGCACGCCGCCCAAGGGCTTGTGGAGACAGGGTGTGGCGCCCCTTTCCGGGCCTACGGCTACCTCGGGATCGACCCCCAGACGCAGCAGGACTGGCACTTCCCGGTCAAGGTGACCGTGCACACCCAGGACATCGGCGGACCCTCTGCCGGTCTGGCCATGACGCTCGGCATCATCGACAAGCTCAGCAGCGGCCGGCTGACGGGTCACCGGATCGTGGCGGCCACGGGCACCATCGACCAGTACGGCAACGTGGGTGACGTCGGCGGCGTCGCCGAGAAGACCATCGCCGTCGAACGGGCGGGGGCGACCGTGTTCTTCGTGCCCTCCGTCGAGCTCAAGACGGCGGAATCCAAAGCGTCATCGCAGCTGCACGTCTACGCCGTCAACAATCTCGACCAGGTGCTTCGCATCCTCAAGCGCCTCGGGGGCAAGGTGCCGAGCACCGCACTCGCCAATACGGTGCCGGCCCAGGCGGCGCCGTAGGCTCTCACCATGGCAGAAGGCCGCGCCCCCATCTCCTCGTCCCGCATCGCGACCGGTGACATCGCTCGCCATTCCTTCGCCGTGGTCCGGCGGGGGTTCGACACCGACGAGGTCCGGGCCTACCTCCAGTCGGTGGCACGCAGCCTCGAGGCGCTCGAGGAGAACGAGCAGGAGCTGCGGAGCGCCCTGGCCGAGGCCGAGGAGCGGGCGACGCACCCCGTCTTGGACGAGGCGACCTTGACCGCATCGCTCGGGCAGCACAGCGCGCAGATCCTGCGACATGCCCATGAAGAGGCGGCGCGGATTGTGGCGCAGGCCCAAGAAGGGGCAGCCACCTTGCTGCGTGACACGCAGAGCAAAGTCAACGAGCTCCAGGCGAGCTCGGAGGCATCGACGGCCGAGCGCGTGGTCGAAGTCGAGCTGCTCGTGGCCAATGCCCAGCACGAGGCGCGTGTCGAGAGCGAGCGCATCCTCGGCGACGCGGTGAGCGAGGGAGAGGCGATCATCGCTCGCGCCAAGGACGAGGGCCGGGCCCTGCTCGACCAGGTCCAAGAAGCTCGCCGGCGCGTGCTGTCCGACCTGGCTGGACGCCGGCGCACGCTCGGAATGCAGATTGAGGCGCTGCGAGCGGCACGCGACGAGATGGCGGCTTCGGTGCACGGGGCTCGCGACAAGATGGACGGGATCCTCGCCCAGCTCGACCAGACCGACGAGCAGGCACGTGCCGCAGCCATGGCGGTGAGCGACCAATTCCGCCTGCACGGTCCCGCCGTGGAAGCGGAGGACGAGGCACGCGCTCGGCGAAGTGGGCGAAGCGATGGACGGGGTCGTGGGGGACGACGCCCCGACGGGCCAGACGACCGAGACCGGCGCGGCACACGGGGCGGTGGGGACGCGACGCGCCGGGGGGCGATCCCTCGGTCGACGAACTGTTCGCGCGCATACGGGCCGGGACCAAAGTGACCAACGCCGCCGAATCCGCGTCCACGCCCGCCGCCCCGACGGCGACGGAGACGGCGATCGCGACGACGACGGAGCCGGACACGCCGCTGGCGCGCCGGGAGAGCTGCTGGCGGTGCGGTGGACAGCGGGGGGCCTGGACCAGCCGGTGCCAGGGCCCGACGACGGCATCATCGCGCAGCGCGACGACGTGCTCGCCCCGATCACAGCGCGCCTCAGCCGCACGATCAAGCGTGCCCTGGGCGACGACCAGAACCGACTGCTCGACAATCTGCGCAGCAAGCCGTCGCTCTCGACCGACGAGCTCCTCGGCGACGAACGCGCGCACGTCGAGGCGTTCGCCGGCGCCGCGCGCAGCTATCTGGGCAAGGCGTTTGCCGCCGGGACGACGCTTCGGCGGCACCCGGGCGGTAGTGCCCGAAGGAGACGCGGTGGAGCATGCGGCGAGCGGACTGGCCCAGGTCATCGTCACCATGTTGCGGCGCCAGATCGCGGACGGCGGCGACGAGCCGACCGACCGGATCGGCGCGGCGTACCGCGAATGGCGTGGCGAACGGATCGAGCGCCTGGTCGGCGACTCGACGACGCAGGCCTTCTCCGCCGGTGTGGCGGCGGCCCGGGCGGACGGCAAAGTGCGCTGGGTCGTCACCAACGTGAGCGGATGCTCGGACTGTGAGGACAACGCGTTGGCCGGTGCGGTCAGCGTGGACGAGGTCTTCCCGACCGGGCACGCCCATCCGCCGGCGCATTCGGGCTGCCGCTGTCTCGTTGCCCCGACGGACGGCTGACCTGGGCCTCTAAGCATCGACACCCCCGGTGCCTGTCAGTAGGTAGCGGGGGAGTGGACGTTAGGCTCCCCCTCGTGCGCATCCCCAGCGATCTGAACGCTGACCCCTCGCCGCGCCGCCGCCACCGCGCCCGGTGGTGGGTCATCGGCTTCGTGATCGTCCTGATCATCTTGCTGGTGTCGCTGCGCTCGCTGGCCGGCCTCTACACCGACAGCCTCTGGTTCTCCTCGGTCGGGTACCACAACGTCTTCTCCACGTTGTTGGTCACCAAGCTCGGACTCTTCGGCGTGTTCGGTGCCATCTTCTTCGCCATCCTCTGGATCAACCTCGTCGTCTGCGACCGCATCGCCGGCCACGACATCGTGCTGGCCCAGGAGGACGAGCTGGTGCGGCGCTACCAGCAGTACGTGCGGCCGTATGCCGGACGGATCTACGTCGCGCTCGCTTTCGTCCTCGCCCTGATCGGCGCGTCCGGGACCATCGGACAATGGAACAACTGGATCCTCTTCCGCCACGGCGGCAACTTCGGGGTCAACGATCCCGAGTTCCACAAGGACGTGGGGTTCTACGTCTTCAAGCTCCCTTCCTCACCTTCGTCGTCGACTGGACGCTGGCCATCCTGATCGTGACGCTCGCCGTCGTGCTGGTCTTCCACTACTTCAACGGCGGGATCCAGCCCCAGCGGGGGCTGCCGCGGGTACGACCGCCGGTGAAGGCGCACATCTCGGTGCTGCTGGCCCTCATCGCGCTGGACAAGGCCGCCGGCTACGTCCTGCAGCGCTGGTCCCTCGTCAACTCGCAGGACGGCTACGTCAACGGCGCCGGCTACACCGACGTCCACGCCCGCCTGCCCGCCGAGCTGCTGCTCGTCTACGTGTCGATCTTCGCGGCGGCCATCCTGCTCTTCAACATCCGGCGTCAGGGTTGGACCCTGCCGGTGCTGGCCATCGGCATCTGGGCCTTCGTGGCCCTCGTCGTCGGCATCATCTACCCAGCGCTGTTGCAGACGCTGAAGGTGACGCCGGCCCAGAGCTCGCTCGAGGCGCCCTACATCCAGCGCAACATCACGGCGACCCGCGCGGCCTACAACCTGACCAACGTGCAGCGTGGACCAGTTCTCTGCCGACACCACCATCAACGAGAGCCAGACGTTCATGGCCGGCGCGACGATCGCCAACATCCGGCAGTGGGACCCCGACCCGTCCATTTCCCTGCAGACGTTCCAGCGTCTGCAGGGCATCCGCTCGTACTACCTGTTCCCGACGCTCGGGGTGGACCGCTACACGCTCGACGGAAAGCTGACCCCCGTGCTGATCGGCGTCCGCCAGATCTCCTCGGCGAACGTGCCGTCACCGTCGTGGGTGAACACCCACCTGCAGTACACCCACGGCAACGGCGTCGCCGTCTCCCTGGCGAACCAGACCACCTCGAAGAACCCCGACTTCGCCGTGCAGCAGGTCCCACCGAACTCGTCGCAGGGCATGCCCAAGATCACCCAGCCCAACGTCTACTTCGGGCTGGGCCAGACCGGCTACGTCGTCGCCAACACCAAGCAAGCCGAAGTCGACTACCAGCAGGACGGCTCCGCGGTCGAAAGCCACTACAAGGGCAACGGCGGAGTCCAGCTCTCGTCCTTGTTCACCCAGGCCGCCTTTGCGTCTACGCCTGGGCGACCTGAACCTGTTGATCTCGAGCCAGATCACCGACAAGTCGCGGATCATGTTCGTACGCGACCCGGTTGCCATGGCGCAGAAGGCTGCGCCGTTCCTCACGTTCGACCACGACCCCTATGCAGTCATCAACTCCAGCCCGGAGCCGACGACGGGCATATCGACTGGATCGTCAACGGCTACACCACGACGTCGAACTACCCCTACTCGCAGAACGCCAACACCCAGCAAGTTGCGGTCGGCAGCAACCTGCCCGGGAGCTACAACTACGTGCGCAACTCGGTGGAGGCCGTCATCGACGCCTACTCGGGCCAGATCACCTTCTACGACTTGGACCCGAAGGACCCGATCCTCCAGGCCTATTCGGCGGCCTTCCCCGGCATGTTCAAGCCGCTGTCGCAGATGAGCCCGTCGCTGCAGGCCCATCTCCGCTACCCGCCCGACATCTTCTCCATTCAGTCGGCCATCTACGGCCGCTACCACCTGACCAACCCCGCGAACTTCTACGCGGCGAGCAACGCCTGGCAGCTTTCGCCGACCGCGGGTGCCGGGCCACCAGTCCCAGGCGCTGCTGGCCGAGAACACCTACAACAGCCAAGGCCAGTTGATCTCGACCACGCCGGCCCGCATGGCGCCGCAGTACCAGGTCTACTCCCTGCCCGGCTCCACCCAGCAGGCCTTCACGGTGTCGGACGGCTTCGTCCCCGCATCACAGTCGACGCTCTCTGGGAGCAACCAGAACTTCAACCTCACCGCGTGGATGGTCGGACTGTCCGATCCGGCGCACTACGGCCAGCTCAATCTCTACGAGGTCCCCCAAGGAACGATCGGACCCGCCAACGCCGACGCGGAGATCTCGGCCAACCAGGCCGTGTCGTCGGAGATCACGTTGCTGAACCAGCATGGGTCGGAGGTGCTGCTAGGCGAGACGCTCATGATCCCGATCGGCAACTCCATGGTGTACGTCCGGCCGTTGTACACCGCGGCCTCGACCAACCCGCAGCCACAGCTGGCGTACGTCGTCGCGGTGCTCGGCAAGAACAACGTGGGCTTCGAGAAGACCTTGTCGGGCGCGCTGTCAGACGTACTCCAGACCACCGTAACTGTGCCCTCGGGGAATGGCGGTTCTTCGGGCCGGGACGCTGCCGGCTGCGGTTGCGGGCATCCTCCAGGCGGCGCAGACCGACTACACCAACGCGCAGACTGCGCTGATGGCGGGCGACCTGGCGACGTACCAGTCAGACATCGCGGCAATGGAGACCGAGATCCAGCAGGCGGAGCAGATCCTCGGTACACCTCCCCCGGGAACGTCGACAGGCACCACTACGACGACTGTGCCCAAAGCTAAGACGAAGACGAAGGGGAAATCCGCCGGGTCCACTGCCACCACGACGGGTGGTTCGTCCGGTTCGAGCTCGCGATCAGGGTCGGGCTCGGGCACGACCTCGTCGACCACGGCGAGCACCCCGGCGAGCACCCAACCGAGCGGGGGCGGGGCCACCACGTCCACCACCGCGGCCTCGACGGCCTCGCAGGCCTGACGGACGACGCAGGCGTTCGGGATCTGCGTACGCCCGCCGTCGGCATTGCTTCGCCGCGGCGTGGGAGGCCAGATCGCCGGGTCGGCCCGTGCCGGTTGCGGCAGCCGGCTGCCGGTCCCATGATGGGGCCACAGATGACGAGAGCAGAAAGGATGGCTCCTCATGGGACTGCTCGACAAGGTCAAGGCGACAGCGGCCACGGCGACCGAGGCAGCGAAGGACGCGGCGGCCAAGGGCCAGGCGAAACTCGACGACGCGCAATCGAAGAAGGCCGGGGATGCAATGTTGCGGGACCTCGGTGCCGCGTTCTACGCAACGAAAACGGGTCGATCGACGCCTGCCACCGACACCGAGATCGAGCGTCTGGTGGCTGCGTTGCAGCAGCACGAGTCGCAACACGGGCAGATCACCTTGGCACCCGAGTCAGCGGCAGCAGCGCCGACAGCCACCCCGGCAGGTGACGGAACGTCCGCTCCCGCACCGCCACCGCCTTCACCGCCGCAAGCGGCTGACCCGGGTCGCCACCCCCGCCGCCTCCGACGGCCCAGACGCTGTAGCGCACTCGATCCTGGTCGGCGTGGCCGCCCGCGTCAGCTGTCGCTCCGGCGGGAGGGGTGTAGAATGCCCTCTTCGCCGCGGGGTGGAGCAGTCTGGTAGCTCGTCGGGCTCATAACCCGAAGGTCGGAGGTTCAAATCCTCCCCCCGCCACCAAAGAAAGCGCAGGTCAGGGCCGGTCCGAAGGACCGGCCCTTCTGCTGCTCGGTGGAGAATCTCACGACAAATCCCACGAAGGGCATACCATTCCTTTGCGTGCGGGGTTCGAAGCGCAAATTGAAGGACGGGGTGTGGGAGCTCCGAGTCGACCTGGGCACCGATCCGATCACCGGGAAGCGCAAGCAATTGTCCCGGACATTCCGCGGGCCCGTCCGGGCCGCCGACGAGGCACTGCGGGATCTGGTCGACCAGCAGGCGCCGTCTCGATCCGATGGGGTCGGCGCCACCGTCGGCCAGCTCTTCGACCAGTGGCTCGAGGAGTGCGAACGGCTCGAGCTCTCCCCGACGACACTGCGGACCTACCGCGCGCAGATCGAGCACACCATCCGTCCCGCACTGGGGAAGGTCCAACTCAACCGGCTCACCGCGCAGAACCTGGACGCGCTCTACGGCGCCATGAAGGAGGTGGGCAAGTCCCCCAAGACCATCCGCAACCACCACGCCATAATCTCGGCCGTGCTCCACCAAGCGGTGCGCTGGGGTTGGGTCCGCACGAACGTGGCGGAGAGGGCGAAGCCGCCCCGCATTGCGCACAGGCGGGTGTCGGTGCCGTCCCTCGAGGTCGTCCGGACTGTCATCGACGCGGCTGAGCGGCGGGACCCCCGCCTCGCCCCACTGCTCATGCTCGCCGCGCTCACCGGCATGCGCCGCGGTGAGCTTTGCGCGCTCCGGTGGTCCGACGTCGACCTGGACACCGGCACCGTCCGTGTCACGCGCTCGGTCGTGGTCGTCCCCGACGGGCTGAGGGAGAAGGCCACCAAGACGAACCGGGGACGGAGCGTGGCGCTCGATCCGGTCGGCGTCGCGTTGCTGTCGCAACACCGTGCCCGCACGTCGCAATGGACCCGAGAGGCCGGCAAGGAGCCGGCGCCCGACGCCTTCGTCTTCTCCCCCTTTGTCGAGGCGACGACGCCCTTCCGGCCCGACAACGTCACCTCCTTCTTCATCCGAGTGCGCAACGAGGTCGGCGCCCCGAACGTGCGGCTCCACGATCTCCGGCACTTCACCGCCACCCAGCTCATCGGTGCCGGCGTGGACGTGCGGACCGTCGCCGGCCGGCTCGGGCACTCGGATCCGTCCGTCACCTTGCGCGTCTACAGCCACGCCCTCGAAGAACGCGACCGGGCCGCCGCGGCCGTTATGGGAGGGATCCTCGACCCGGACGCGCGCGCGGATGATCGACGTCGCAGCCGACCGTGACGCTCCCGAAGTCGGCCGCTGAACGGAATTCGATCGACCGGTGAGCGGCGGAGAATGGCAGCTCGAGGTCTATGAGACCGAGAACGGACGCCAGCCGTTCACGGCCTGGGTCGAGAAGCTCTCCGAGACGAAGTTCGTCTCGCTCGACGCCGCCCTCCGGCTCGTCCTTTCCGAGCGGGGACTCGACCTGGTCCGGACCGAATGGCTCAAGCCGCTCGGTGAGGGGTTGCACGAGTTCCGGGTGCGCCACGACAGCGACGAGATCAGGCGGATGTTCGCAGGTCAGGCAGCGCGCCCCCGTCGCCGGGAGCGGATCCTCCTCCGCGTCTTCGTCCACTTCCACGGCTCGCGGGTCGTCCTCCTGCTGAGTGGCTATGACAAGGGCAAGGACTCCAATGACAAGAAGCAACAGCGAGAGATCGCCCAGGCTCGCAAGTACCTTGCCGACTGGCGCCGGCGGCAACGGTCATGATCGCTTGACCGGATATGTGAAATAACCCATAATGGCTCCTGGGAGGAAATCGATGGCTGTCAGCTACGACAAGGCGGTCGCCGGTCGCCGGAAGAAGATGTCCGGGGCGGGGAAGGCCGAGGCCCGGATCTTCGAGGGCGCTTACGCGCTCGCCATGCAGGTGCTGGATCTGCGGGAGAAGCGGGGCCTGACCCAGGTGCAGCTCGCCGAGCGCTCGGGTGTGGACCAAGGAGACATCAGCCGAATCGAGCGTGGCTCGGCCCTCCCGAACGAGAAGACGCTCCTTCGGATCGCCGAGGCCCTCGACGCCGACCTGGCGCTCGTCGCCGCGCCCCAGTCCGTAATTCGCCGCCCCAAAGCGCCAGCCGGTGGGCGACCCGAGCTGATCATGGACAAGATCGAACTGGCCGTGCGCCGCGCCCAGACGCAGCACCCCGAACTGGGTGAGGCACTCCTGACGGTGGCCGACTCCCTCTGGCCCGGCGAGGACGTCGACCTGGCGTACCAGGCCGCGGTGCAGTCCTTCCTATGGTGGGACCTCCCGCGACGCCACGACCCTCGCGATTGGGACGCGCTGGCCGAGGCGACAGCGGTCCTCCTCGAGGCGGTAGGCAAGGGGCGTCTGTCAGACATCGCACGTTCGGCGCAGACGGCAGAGATCCTTGGAGCGTGGAGGGCAGATCCGGCGGCGGGTGCCACGGCCTGTCGGTCCGCGCAGCGGGCATCGGGAGTCGAGCCGCCCGACACCGAAGTCTTGGCATGGGGTTCGATCCTGGGTCCAGACGAGGCCGGCGCACTCGGTGCCGTGGAGCGGGCACTCAGCCACGCCGTCGCGAGCGGCGAGCTGGTCCCAGGTGGATCGCGAGCCCAGGCGGCTGCGAGACGCATCACTGAGCGGGTGCTCACGACTCCCCTGGAACTGCCGCCGGGCCAGACGCTCGCCGGACTGGTCACCACCGAGCGGATCTCCCATTGGATCGAGTTGGCCCGACATCCGGCTCTCTCGGAGTGGCGGGCGTCAGTGGCCAACCGGCTGCTGAACACGGTCACCGTGGAGGACCCCGTCGCCGCCATGGCGCCCGTCCGTTGGCTCATCGAGCTGGCCGCGCCGCCCGAGGGTGCACTACTCACGCAGAGCGGTTATCTGCCTCGGGCCGCAGTCGTCGAGGCGGCCGAGCGCTTCGGGTGGTGGGACTGGCCGAAGCCGCCGCGCTCCGAGGCCGACGTGCACCAACTGACCACCGTCAGGGAGGCGGCCCGGCGGCTGCGCCTGGTCCGGCGGCGGGGACGGCGGCTCGTGGCGACGACGACCGGCATGCGACTCCTCGACCGTCCGGACGAGCTCTGGTCCACCGTGGCGACCGAGACCGAGGAGGGAGGTGAGTTCCCGCTCGCCGTGACGGAAGTGGTCGGACTGCGGCTCTTGCGGGGAAGAGTAGAGGCGCACCAGTTGGTGGCAGACGTCCATCCCGTCCTCTCGGCTCAGGGGTGGACCTCAGGAGGGGAGGGGATCACGGTCGAACACGTCGCTTCGGCCATCTACATCCCCATCCGGTGGTGGAGCCTCTTTGGCGTCCTCGACGAGGAGCGACCCCGGTGGGACCGTTCGACGGCGGTCCAACTCATCCCGCACACCTACGGGCTCCACCCTGAGGGTGAATCGATGGTGCTCGCCTTCCTCCGAGCCCGAGCGACCAGGCCACGACATTCGATCCACGACTGAAGGCTTTGGCCGTCGGTGGGACACGTCCGCCGGACTTTGCGTTGAGACCGTTTCGACAACGCAAGTCGTTCGGATTCACGCACCCAATTTCGCCCACACACATGCACCTCGGTGCGAAGCCACCCCGCCCAACCGCCGGACTCATATCGGGGCGATTGAGAACTCGACTGGGAATGGACGAGGCGCATCCAGGCCGGCCCGGACGGGCCGGCACATCCATTGTGTCCAGCCGAATCTGCCCGAGCCGTCATGGCCCGGCGCCCGACACGTCGGACGCCTCGGCTCGTCGCCGGCCTTGACCGCTCTTCCGATCGATCGAAGGGGTCGACGTGCGCACACCGTCCCGACGCCCTGACCAGGAATGTGGACGTTGCTGTGGACGTCCACACTGCGGCATCGAGCGGCCGATTGGCGATTCACTGCCGCGGCGTCAGTTGTCGTCGGGCCGGTCCGGCTCGACGAGGGCGAGCAAGGCGACCTTGGGCACGAGTCGACGCCGGCCAAGACAGATGACGGGGAGCTCGCCACGGGCGACCAGCTCGTAGGCGAAGGCACGTGAGATGCCGAGAAGCACTGCCGCTTCGGCCACGGTGTAGACCAGGCGATCGGTGCGCGGATCCGACGACATCTCGGTCTCGGTCTCCATGGCGGTCCTCCTTATCGAGAAGGAACTTCCCTCCCTACCTATATAGAGCCGCCCAGAAACGCACGATCGAACAACATCGAGGTCAGAGAGTCAGATATTCCGCTCGAGCCCAACGCTGCACCGCGACCGAGCAGACGGAAAAATCAAGGCACACGAAGCGATCTCGACGACGAACAGCGGCGGGCACAGACTCCGAAAAGCAGGGATCCGACTGCGACACCGGGGACCGAATACAACGAACGACATCGACAGCACACAACGTGACGGCAGATCCGAAGACAGAGTGGACTCGAGAGCCAAGAATCACGCAACCAGAAAATTGTGCTTAAGCCCTGATCAGACCCCAGATGTTCTCGTTCTTCTGTACTGGTTCAAGCCGCAGCGCCTGCGGCGGCGGCTTCGCCGCCGCCTCGGCCGGCGGAGGGGATCCTTGGAACGATCTGACGGCCAAGAGCGCGATAAATCCGATCCGGGAGGATTTCATCTGCCCACTCGTTCCCGACGATTTGCCGGGACCAGTCCTTAATACCCGAATGTTCAGAAGTCCGTGTGCAGCGCAAAGCGTTGGATTCAGCCGAGAGTAGAACTATTCGCTCACATCCAGCGGGAGACACGCGAGGAGCGTCGTGCCGGTACCCATCGCACTCTGAATGAGAAATCTCCCCCCCCCCCAACGCCTCGATCCGATCCTCCAATCCTCGGAGCCCGGTCCCGCCATCTGGATTCGCGCCCCCCATGCCGTCATCGTTTACAGCGATCTCTAGTTGGCGATGCTGTTCTTCGACTTTCACTTCCGCACGTGATGCATGGGCGTGCTTCGCCACGTTGGCAAGTGCCTCGGCCACAATGAAATATGTGGCGGCTTCGACCTGCTTCGCGTACCTCTGGCCAGGGGCATCGACCAAAACGGGCAGACTGCATCTCGTGCCTAGGTCCTCTAGTGCTGCCTTGAGGCCGCCTACGGGAAAGCCGTCGTTTCCGCGCACCGTTTGGCGTCCGGGACTTGGCAGTGGCCATCGCCGCGCTGACCGAGGGCTTCACCCTGCGTAGGAACGTGGACCCAGAAGAAATTCCAACCGACCTGAATGATGTACCACGCCTCTTTGAGCAAGACGACGATCCCAGCGAACCCGCCTGGGACCTGTACTCAGCGTGCGTCTACTTCCTCGCCGCCTGCATGACTGAACCCGATGACGGGCTCCGGACGGTGTCTTAGTCCCTTTCCGGGGAGGACTGAAAAGTGTCCCAGATCGCTATGGGCCGCTGTCGAGGACCTACGGCTGAGGTGGGTGATGGCCGGATCCCTCAAATCTTTTCGCAGAGCCAAATTCAGCGGCCCGGTGCTTATGCGATCTCCACCCAGCGCCTCTCGGCGGCCGACTGGCGGATCGCGTCGAGCACCGACATGGCCGCCACTCCGTCCTCGAAGGTGGCAGGCATCGGGTCAAGAGCAATGTCACGTCCGAGGATGCGGGCGGCGAACATCTCGGCCACCCGTCGGTAGGGGGCGAAATCGAGCCCGTGGGCCGTCATCTGCTGATACGCCGTCTCAAGGTAACCATCGGGGATGGGGTCGCCCGCCCCGGTGGGAAGGTCGCTGCCCACCGGCACAGTGCGGCTTCTTCCGCCTTTGTCGGCGACCTTTACCATTGCCCCCACGCCCTCGATCCAGGCCGTGCCCTCGGTCCCGGCGATCCGGGTGACGATGATCGGGGGTCCCCAGTCGGCCGCACTGCTCTGCAGAACGCCGATCGCACCCGAACGCATTTCGAAGTGGACGACGAACGCGTTTTCGGCCGTCATCGCACCGCCGGCGATTGAGGTCAATGACGAGCTTACGGCGGCGAATTCGCCGAGAGTAACGCGGACTTGATCGATGAGCTGGGAACCGTGCGCTCCCAGCCACCCGCCTCCCGACTCGGCGTCGGCCCACCACGCGGGAACTTCCGCCTCGGGGTCTGCCAGCATCGGGACGTTCAAGATGACCGTTGCCATCTTGGGCAAGCCGATCAAACCGGATGCGATGGCACGGGCCAGAGTCGCTTGGCCAGCGTCAAACCGGAACTCGGTTCCGAGGAAGTGCACGACTCCGGCGGTCTCGGCTGCTTCGAGCATCCTCCGTGCCTCGACGCGATCGCGGGCGAGGGGTTTCTCGCAGAGCACATGCGTTCCGGCCGAAATCGCCTCGAGCGCGAGCTCACAATGCGTGTGCGGTGGCGTCGCAATGGTGACCGCGTCAATGTCGCCGAGTGCCAGCGCCTCGACGAGGGTGCCGCACGCATGACCGACTCCGAACAATGCGGCGCGCTGTTTCGTCCTGGCCTGGTCACGCCCGACGAGTGCGACGACGTCGAACCCGGCGGCCTTCAGTGCACGCACATGGGTCACGCAGCCGAAGCCGGTCCCCACGACGACCGCGCGAAGAATCTTCCCCGCGTCGGTCACTGATCGTTCCCAAGGACTCGGGGCACGGACTCACCGGCCCGCCGACCTGCTTCGGAGGGCTCCTCGAGGCTCACCGTTCAATATCCCGCCGAGACGTCGACCGCGCCGCAGAGCGGCTGCCCGGCGACATAGCGTCCCACGTTCTCCGCGAACAGCTCGAAGGTGCGCCGGGTCGAGACCGGTGAGCTCCACGAAATGTGGGGACTCAAGCGAACGCGGGGGTGTGAGTAGAGGAAATGGCCCCGAGGAAGGGGTTCGGGATCGGCCACGTCAAGAGTGGCCAGCGCCACGCTGCCTCCGTCGAGGGCTTCTCGGAGCGCATCCTGGTCGATCAGCGACCCGCGCCCGATGTTGACTAGGTGCGCACCAGGCTTCATGGCGCCGAGCGCCTCCCGGTTGACCAGATGCCGGGTCAGGGGCGTCGCCGGAGCGGCCAGCACCACATGGTCTGAACGCGCGACAAGGTCGGTGATGGAGCTCACGAGATTGACCGCCGGAAGTGCGGGACTGGCATCCGTTCGACGTAGCACCAGTACCTCCATGTCGAAACTGAGCGCCCGTTTCGCCACCTCGAGCCCGATGGCCCCAACGCCGACCAGCCCCAGCACTCGACCCTCGAGACCTCCGAGTTCCGCCCGACCCCACACCGGTGGTGGCTCGGACACCCAACTCTGAGGAAGCCGCTTTTCGAACGCCAGCATGGCCGCCACAACGAATTCAGCGATGGCCGTCGCGCTCGCACCGCGCGAGCAGGTCAGGATCCGCTCACCGAGCAGCTCAAAAGGGAAGCCGTCAACCCCTGCCGCCAGTACATGTACCCATCGGGTCTCTGCAGTCAGGCAGCGCTTGATCACGGGCCGATCGACCGGCAGGGTCAGGAGAACTTCTGAGCCGCTCACCGCGGTGTCGTCTTCGCCGAGGACGCTGATGGCGGCGTCGTGGGGGGCGAGCATGTCCCCGAGATAGTCCCCTACGAGCTCGCGATAGGGACCCAGCTCGGCGCTAACGACGAGGCGAGCGGCACGTCGGCGTGGCAACGAATTGTTCACGTGGTCGCCGACTCGGCGGCCACGGCATCTTTGAGTATGCCCACCGTGTGCACGGAGGCCAGGTTGTCGGCAAGGTAGTCGGGGGCTTCCTGGGTCTCGATGAACCATCCGGTCGGGCACATGGTCAGGATTTCGACGAAGAGAACCCGCCACGGGCGATCTGGGTCTCAAAGGCCTGGCGGACCATTCGCTTTGTGCGCGCCACGTTGCCGGCCGAGTTGACCGCGCCGCGCGCGACGAACCCGGCCCCGTCGAGTTGGGCCACGAGGTTCGACAGCAAGATGGGGTAGCCGTGGTCTGGCGCGTTGCGGCCTTCGAGGCTGGTCTTGGTCCGTTGTCCGAGGACTGTCGTCGCAGCCATGTGGCCACCTGTCTCCCCGAACACGCCGTTGTTGAGCATCACACACGTCACGTTCTCGCCCCTGGCTGCAGTGTGGATGACCTCTTGGAGACCCTCGTTGACCATGTCTCCGTCACCTTGGATCGTGCACACGACGAGCTCGGGTCGAGCTCTCTTCATCCCCGTCGCCAGGGATGGGGCCCGGCCATGAAGGGCCTGGAGCACTTCGATGTCGAGATTGTTCGAAAATGCTGTATAACAGCCGATTCCGAACACCGCAATGGCCCGCTGGACCAGCTCAAGCTCGGAGATCACTTCCATGACGCAACGCATGGCGATTGGTTCTCCACATCCGGGGCAGAGGTGATGGGCGCCGACGTCGATAAGCGCCGGAGTGAAGTCGTCAACGAGGCGGGCCGGCACCGACGGCGGCTCGCTGGTCGGGACGATCCCATGGCCTTCGACCAGATCCATCAGCGCACTACCTCAGCAGCCCGACTTGGGAGAACAGCGATTCGATGCGGGATTGGATGATGCGCACGTCGAGGTCGGGTGCGATGCCGAATCCGGAACTGTCGAGACTGAGGCCACCGATGAACTCGACGGGCGCCCGCCCCAAGACGCTGAGTCGGACGTCGTCGATCATCTGGCCTTGGTTGTTCTCATAGACCCCGACCACTCTCGCGCCGCGGGTGGCGTCACGCAGCGCTTCGCTGGGGAACGGAAAGAGCGTGATGGGCCGGACATACCCCACCCGGTAACCGAGCGAACGCAGCTCACGAACCGCGGCGCGCACGTAACTTGCCGGCGTACCGAAAGCGACCACCACGACGTCCGCGCCCTCGCATAGCCCAACCTCGACCAACGGCTCGATGCCGCGGATCATGTCCTCCGTTGCCTGGGCACATTGTGCGTAATGCTCGGCAAGGTCGTAGCCGACCGCGTCCTTTCGCTTGGTCGACCCGAGGGGAGAGAGCACCTTGGCCCCACCCGTGCCACCGGTCGATCCATCGAGCGCCCAAGACTTGTCGGGCGTCGGGCCGAAACTCCTTGGGACGATCGACACCGAACTCGTCGTGTGGGCCAGGTAGTAGTCGCCGAAGATCAACACCGGGTTGCGCCAGGTGGAGGCCAAGAAGAATGCGAGCTGAGCGAGATCCACCGCTTCGTTCACGTTCATCGGCGCGAGAACCGGGGTGCGATAGTCGCCGTGTCCACCACCCCGCGTCGCTTGGAAATAGTCGCCCTGTGCCCGCGCCATGTTGAGGACGACCAAGGGAACCTTGGCGAGAGCCATCTCGGCGAGGGATTCTTGCATCAGCGAGAGCCCCTGACCGGTGGATCCCGTCGCCGCCGGGGTCCCGGTTGCCGCGGCACCCCACGCCATGCCGATCGCCTCAAGCTCGCTTTCGGCGTTCATGCACACCCCGCCCGCCGCCTTGAGCTTTCGGGCCATCTGTTCGAGCACCTCGGTAAACGGAGTCATCGGGTAGCCCGCGAAGAACCGGCAGCCCGCAACGACCATGGCGTCGGCGATGGCTTCCGAGCCCTCGACGAGGCGCGCCCCGCTCACGCTGGACCATGCACAGGCGAATCGAGTGTTGGTTGAGAGCCAGATGTGAGCTCGACGGGAGTGTCGTACTTGTACACCTGAAACACGAAATCGGGACAGATCTGAGAACACGCGGTGCAGCCGGTGCATCCGGGCAGCAGCATGGGGTAGCGATAGCCCCGGGTGTTGACCTGGTGGGTGGTCATGATGAGGACATCCACAGGGCATGCGTCGATGCAGAGGTCGCACCCCTTGCATGCTTCGGTGTCGATCACCAAGGTGCCACGCGTCCTCACTGTGTCAGTCGTCATGGAGCCAACACCGCGTGCTGAACGGCGCCCTTCGATACCGCCGAGTATCCAGCGTTCAGTGCGGCCACGTTGAGGGCGATGTGTTGGGTACGGTACGAAGGCAGCGTCTCGGACACTGCCGCGGCGAGGGAATCGAGGGAGACAAGGCGTGTCACCTTCGCGAACGCCGCGGCCATGATCATTGATGCGGTCATCACGTGACCCACTTCGACCGCCAGGTCGGTTGCGGGCACCTCAATGACGACGACGTCATCACGTTGGACGGGGTGTTCGAAGACAGATGCGTTCACCAGGGTGACGCCGCCCATTCGCACTCGGTCGAGCACGGTCTTGGCGTACTCGTGGTGCATGAGGATGGCCGCGTACGCCGAGTGGACGGTCGGTGGTGCTTCGACGGCCACATCGGCGATCACGAGGGTGGCTTCTGTGTTCCCCCCGCGCATCATTCCGCCGTAACTCCCGAACAGCTGGACGAAGAGACCTTCGTTAACGGCCGCCCGAGCCAGCACCTGGGCGGCCAGCTGGATGCCCTGACCCCCGATGCCGGTCATCAACAGCTCGAGTTCCAACGGGCCTCCGTGCGGTAGGTAAGATCAGCGATCCTATTAGCCAAGAGCAGCGCTTTGCAAGGAGGCCAATGGCGGGAAACCTAACAAGGTCGGGCGACCTCGGACTCGTGGTGGTGGGCACCGGCTTCGGGTGCCTTACCCACGTCGGAGCGAGTCGCACCGCCGGGTTCACGGTGCTGGCGCTCGTCGGGCGCGACGCCGGCAGAACGTCCGAGCGAGCTCGTCGGTTCGAGGTCGAATGTGCTTCGACCTCGCTGACCGAGGTCCTCGATGACCCACGGGTCGACGCCGTCGCCATTGCGACGCCCCCTCACACCCACGGCGCGCTCGTCCGTGCGGTGCTCGATGCCGGGAAGCACGTCCTCTGTGAGAAGCCGTTCGCCCGCGATTGCGATGAGGCCCGGGAGCTGCTCCGTGCGGCCGAGGCCGCTGAGATCGTCCACTTTCTCGGCACCGAGTTCCGGTGGGCCACCGGACAGGGCACAGCGGCGAGGGCGATCCGGTCCGGGGTGATCGGCACGCCCCGGCTGGCCAACTTCCTCCTGCAAATCCCCCTCTTGGTCGACGCGGGGGCCGATGTACCCGATTGGTGGTCCGACCGTGATCAGGGTGGCGGCTGGCTTGGCGCCCACTGTTCGCACGTGATCGACCAGGTCCGCACGACGCTCGGAGAATTCGGCGGATTGAGCGCGGGACTTCCCAACGTTACCGATCGCGACTGGAGCGCCGAGGACACCTATCTCGTGCACTTCCGTCTTCGCAACGGCGTCGAGGGGGTCATGCAGAGCAGTGCGGCCGATCGAGGCCCCTTGGTTTTGATGAGCAGGATCGTTGGCACGGAGGGGACGTTGTGGATCGAAGGGGACACCGTCAAGGTCGCTGGCCCATCAGGAACCACAATCCTGGATGTACCCGAAGACCTCACTCCTTTGGCCTCGCCACCCCCGGCCTCTGATTTGTTGGTGACCGCATACGACCTCCTGCACGCGACGGGAATCGATGTCGGGCCTTACACGCGGCTCTACGGAGCCTTCGCCAAGGCAATCAGAGGGGAAGCCGCCGGCGCCGATCCGCGCCCGGGCACCTTTGTCGATGGCGTGGCCAACATGGCGGTCCTCGACGCCATTCGCATTTCGGCAGCGAGGGGAACGTGGGAGGCGGTCTAGAGCGAGGCGAGCCGCTCGGCGAGGAGCCGGCGCTGAACCTGTTGGGTCGAAGACGTGCGAGGGATGACGTCGACCAACTCCAGGCGACGCGGGTGTTTGAACGGGGCCAACTGACCCTCGCAGTACTCGCGCAATTCGGCGAGTGTGGGCGCGCTGTCGGCGCTGGCGATGACGACCACGGCACAGACGATCTCTCCGTAGTCGGCGTCGGAGAGCCCGACAACGGCCACATCGGCCACCCCTGGGTGGGTGACGAGGACAGCCTCGACCTCGCTGGGCGACACCGTCTCGCCGCCGGTCCTCACCACATCGGCGACTCTGCCAATGATCGTGAGGTAACCGTCATCGTCCACCTCAACGAGGTCCCCGGTCCGGAACCACCCTTCGACGAGGACGTCGCTTGTTGCGGCTGGGTCACCGAGGTAGCCGTCGAACAGGAGCGGCCCGCGTACCCACAGCTGGTGGCCGTCGTCGACCCGAACCTCGACGAGTGGTCCGGGCTGACCGCAGCGCCCGGGTTTGGCCGCCAGATCGCCCTGCTCCAACATGGCCACGCTGCCGGCCTCTGTCGAGCCGTAGAAGACGCGGATGTGTGCCGCCGGCAGGGCAGCCTCGATCGCACTGAGCAGCTCTGGCGGCGTGGCCGACGTCCCCGTGTCGGCGAACCGGACCGAGGACATGTCGCGGGTGGGGCTGGCAGAGAGGTGCTCGAGGATCCGGCGCCAGACTACGGGAATGCAATTGAGGCGGGTGGCCCGGTGCCTCTCCACCGCCGCGCAGATCGATTCGGCGTCCGCTCGTTCGACGAAGACGACCGCGTCGCGACCTTGCCACTGCTGCAGGGCGATCGTCCACGCAGCCATGTGGAACATCGGATAGGGACACACCATGGCGCCGCGCGGCTCGATCAGCGCACCTGGGTGGGTCCGCAGGAAGCTGGTTCGGTGCGAGATGACCGCGCCTTTCGGCGCACCCGTGCTGCCGCTTGTGAAAAAGGCCACGTGGGGGTCACGTTCATCGACTGGGTAGTCGATGAGCTCGCCCTTGTCTTCATCATCGGCCAAGGCGCAGAGCTCGCCGATGGTGAGTACCCGTGCACCGAAGCCGTCCGCCAGGCGTCGGGTCTGGTCGATGGTGGACTCGTCGGCAATGAGCAGGGCGGGCCGCACGATGGTCGCGATCGCCCCCAACTCCTCCGCCCCGAGCGCGGGGTTGAGCGGGCCGAAGAGCGACCCCATCTTCGCGACTGCGGCGAACACCGGGACCAGCGCCAGGCTGCTCGGGCAGCAGGTGATCACCGGGTCCTTGCGCCTCACACCCGCGCCGGAAAGGGCTCGAGCCAGCTGATTCGCCCGGAGGTCGAGCTCGCCAAACGAAATGGATTCCCCACCGAGTACGGCGGCCAGTCGGTTCGGCGCGGCCCGGGCAGCGTTGCCAAAGACGGCCCCGATCAGGAGGTCACGGGCCACTACCGGCAATTGGAGCCGGCCGCCACGTTTGTGCACCTGTTGCGTTTGCCTTTCAAGAGCAATGATCTTACGGTTTAAGAGCAGTGCGCTGCATCCCTTCAAACCTTCAGCCCGACGTCGAGCCGTGGCCGAGCTGACCGAGACCCTGGCCCGTCGCGCCGCCGAACGGGCCATGGCCGGGCGGCAAGCCGAGATCGCGGGCGAGATGCGCCGGATCGTCGACCGCACGATGGCTCTGGTGGAGCGGACGGGAACCGTTGACCCCTCGTTGCGCGAGATCCTGGCCGAGACCGGCCTTTCAACCCAAGCGTTTTACCGTCATTTTCGCTCGAAGGACGAGCTGCTGTTGGTCCTCCTCGATGACGGGCGCCGGCAACTGGTGAGCTACCTCGAGCACCGGATGGCCACGGTGGACGAACCCCGGCAGAAGGTTGGTGAATGGGTGCGGGGGGTGCTCGCCCAAGGGACGAACGAGACGGCCGCCTCTCGAACCCGTCCGTTCGTGGCCAGCGAGGACCGACTGGCACAGGCCTTCCCGGCCGAACACGCGGCGTCGGTCGACCTGCTCATCGATCTGTTGGTCACTGTCATTGCCAGTGATGAGGCGGGGCGAGGAGACATTGATGCTCGGGCCGACGCGGCAGCGGTCTACGAGTTGGCCTTTGGGAGGCTTCGCCACCACCTTGTTCGCGGAACGAGACCGAGCGACCAGGAGATCGACCATCTGGTTTCGTTCAGCCTCGGCGGAATCGGTCAGGCAGTAAATGGCGCTGCGCCCGCGAGCAACGGCGCCAGCGGAAGTGCGTGATGTGAGCCAGGACAGGGCGCTCGGTGACGTGGGTACCAAGCTCTTGTTCGAGAACGACCAAGTTCGTGTGTGGCAGGTCCGTCTCGAGCCGGGCGAGAAGGGCGCAGTGCATCGCCACGAGCTTGACCACCTCCTCATTCAGGTGGCCGGTGACCGGATTGCCGTTGAGCCCGAAACCGACTCACTCGGTCCGTTCCGCGACTATCTCGAAGCCGACGTGATCCCAGGTGCCGTGGTCCATGTGGCCCGTGGTGGCATCGAGACGGCCCACAACGTGGGCTCGGAGCGCTACCTCGAGGTCGTCGTCGAACTAAAGGATCAAGCCGAAGCTTGAAGTTGGATCCTGCGGCGAGATGACCCGATACTTGTCGAGAGTCCGGGGAAATAACCCGAAGGTCGGAGGTTCAAATCCTCCCCGCCACAAGGAAGTCAAAAGTCACGGCAATTTCGAGGGGCCGGTCCTTCTGCTGCCGCGAGATTTATCTCACGACGAGGTAAGCCAAGTGCCCACCCCTCCTCAGGGCTGCGAGGCCGAAGGCCAATGAGTCGGCTGATGGAGCCCTCGGAAATGTGACGCGAAGATTGCCCGAAGGTCCGTGGGATCCCACGAAAATCCCACGGATTCAGAATTATTTGTCAGTCGCCGGTTTCCCAGCTCAGCGTGGATATCGTCGCATAAGAGCAGGTAGAAGGCCGAATTGGACCAACTCGGTCAGTCCGTCTGGACCAGTTAGATGGAAGAGATAGGTCTCATAACCCGAAGGTCGGAGGTTCAAATCCTCCCCCCGCCACTCAGGAGACCAGGTCAGAGGATGTTTCTTGACTTAGCTTCATCCGCGTCGAGGCGTCTTCTGTCGGGTTGAAGCAGGTAGAACTGTGAAATTGCGGGTTCATGCTTGACAGCGTGGCCCCGGTACCTGCCTGACACTTTCAGACACGGTTCCGCTACCTGGGCGACACTGGCTCCGGTACCTGCTTGACACTTCGTGCCTGGAGGGTCCACCACGTGGCGGTTGCCACCTACTTCGCTGTTGACGCAGTCGTCGACAGATCCGAAGGAGGCCGTCCGTGTTGGTGGAGCTCGAGCTGGTGGAACAGCGCTATCGGGCGGTGATCGACGTCCTCGACGGGATGAGCGTGACCGACGTGGCCCGCGGCAACAAGGTGAGCCGCCAGAGCGTCCACACATGGCTGCGTCGCTATGCCAAGGGGGGGCATTGCCGCACTGGCCGACAAGAGTTCGAAGCCCGAGAGCTGTCCGCACCAGATGCCCGCGGTTCTTGAGGCCCGAGTCGTTGAGTTGCGCCGGGTGCATCCTCGGTGGGACCCAGATCGATCCGGACCCAGCTGGCCAAATAGGGGTTTAGCCCGCCGCCCGGGCGCTCTTCGATCTATCGCACCTTGGTGCGCCACCATCGGCTCGAGCCGACGCACGCAAACATTCACGCGCCGACTACAAGCGCTGGGAACGCAGTCGTTCCATGGAGCTGTGGCAGATGGACGTCGTCGGACGCTTCCATCTCTCCGACGGCACCGAGCTCAAGGTCATCCCGGCGTCGACGACCATTCACGCTTTTGCCTCTGCGCCCGAGTTGTGCCCGAGCGACGGCCCGGCCGGTCTGCGAAGCCCTGCAGTGGGCACTGCGCACCGATTGCGTGCCCGATCAGATTCTGACCGCAACGGCAGGGTCTTCTCCGCTCGATTCGGTCCGGGGCCTTGCCCCAGATGCGGCCTTTGAATCTGGTCCCTGCCACCTGTGCCGCACGGTGGCACCCACTCTCGGCGCACCGGGATAGTCCCTCCCGCGTAGCAGAGGCTGACTAGACGCTCGTCCGGCGGTGGGAGCGCACGAACAGGGCGACGCGGTGTTTCGCTAGCTTGGCTGCCTGTCGAATCCGCGTCTTCCACACATCGAAATCCGAGACATCCACTTGACGGTCGCGCGTGCACATGCTGAACAGAGCGATGCTCCTCAGGTCGGTCATGGGAGCGCCGCGTGATCGGGCCGCAATGTACACGCCCGGCCCCTTCAATTTGGGGTCGGCTTCGAGCGCCTCTATCTCAAAGTCAGCGAAGATCGCCCTCATGTCCGCCAGTTCGTAACGCCAGTAGTCGTGCGGGAATCCGTGGTAGGGGAATCCCGGCGACCGAGTCGTCACGACGACGAGGCCCCCGGCGGCGCAGAGCAACTTGAGGTTTCCGAAGACTGTCCGCCAGTCGCGGACATGCTCGACCATCTCGGTGGAGACGACCACGTCGAAGGATCCCGGAGCGAACCGATCCAGGAGTTGAGCGGCGTCGATCACCAAGTCCACTCCCGGCCCAGGACTGATGTCAACGCCGACGTACTCCATTGGCCTGAGCGCCTCGATGGTCGGGCGCACCGTGCCGTTCACGTCATAACTGCCGACCTCGATCACGCGCTTTCGAGTGACGTCGTTAGCGCTCAGGACCCGCCCCGCGAAGTCGATGCAGCCCTGGTTACACATCGGCTTCCGCCCACATCGACCCTTATAGTAGGCGCCCGCCCGGCCCGTCTGCTCGGGGAGGCCGAGCCTATGGCCACATAATGTCGCTTACTAAGTGGCACTTTCACGGTTCCCAGGGGGTATCAACTAAAGGGATTCCGGAGCCTCGCGGAAACCTTCGATAAGTGACCCTGAATCGGCCCGGGTTTCGTAGAGACTCAGTGGTCTGTGAAGGTACTGCTTCTCATGCTGCATTCTGACGGTAGTAGGTCTCCTCGAGTCTCGACCGGTGGGATCTTGCCTATCTCGTTGTGGATGCGCCGGGTGTTGAACCAGTCGACGTAGTTGAGGGTGGCCCATTCGACGTGCTCGACGTTGCGCCAGGGGCCCCGGCGATGGATGAGCTCGGACTTGTAGAGCCCGTTGAAGCTCTCGGCGAGCGCGTTGTCGTAGGAATCACCCCGGCTGCCGACCGAGGCGACGACGCCGGCCTCGGCCAGGCGTTCGGTGTAGCGAATGCTGAGATATTGCACCCCCCTGTCGGAATGATGGACGAGCCCGTCGAGGCCCGGCCTCCTTGCGCCCATAGATCGCCATCTCCAACGCGTCGAGGGCGAGGTCCGCTGCGCAGCGATGTGGACGTCTGCCAGCCGACGACGCAGCGGCTGAATAGACGTCGATGACGAAGGCCACGTAGACCCAGCCGGTGTGCGTCTTGACGTAGGTCAGGTCGGCCACCCACGAGCGGTTGGGGCGCTGGCGCGGAACTGGCGCTCGACCAGGTCGGCCGGGCGGTGCTGGGCCTCGTCGGCCGATCGTGGTGCGCTTCCACTGCCTGCCCCGTCGGGCGCCGCACGAGTCCCAGCTCGCGCATCAGTCGCTCGACGCGTGCAGCGGGCGACCGCTCGCCCTCACGGTTCAGCTGGGTCCAGACCTTGTCGGCCCCGTAGACGTCGAGGTTCTCTCGATCGGACCCGGGCGATCTCGGCCTTCAGCTCCTCGTCACGGATGCGCCGGGCGCAGGGCGGCCGGCTGCGGGCGGCGTAGTAGGTGGCGGGAGCGAACTGCAGCGTCGCTGCAGATCGGCTCGACTCCCCATCGACCCTTGCGGGCATCGATGTAGCGCACTACTTCTTCGGTCGACCGTCGAGCTCGGTCGCGAAGAAAATCGAGGCGTCCTTCAATATCTCGTTGGCCCGCCGGAGCTCCTTGACCTCCTTCTCGAGGTCCCTCAGCTTCTGACGCTCGTCGGTGGTGAGCCCGGGCCGGACGCCCTCCTCGACCTGGGCCCGGCGGACCCAGACCCGCAGCGTCTCGGGCGTCATGCCGAGCTTGGCGCTGATCGAGGTGATGGCGGCCCACTCCGACGGGTACTCGTCTCGATGCTCAGCCGACCATCCGGACGGCGCCGCTCACGCACCTCTGGGGAGTATCGGGTGTTCCTTGGCATTGCTCCATCCTCTCAAGGGAAGGAGCCTCCAGGATTCCCGGGCCGATTCATCTTCTGCTGCCTATCGGAGAATCCCACGACAAATCCCAAGCTGGGTCACCAATCTGTGACGAGTTCCCATATCTGAGCGAGATCAACCCGACGCTTGGCCAGCGTTGCCAGCCGCACGGGTTCGTTTGGCCGAAGTCAATGCAAGGGCGACGACGACGAGGAGGCCCCAGACGAGGAACCACGGATCCCAGAGGTAGGTGTGCCAGACCAAGGCGCGCCGGTCGGCGGCCCTTCCCAGATGGATGACGCCGGTTTGTACCAGTAGACCCGCCGCGGCGAACACGAATCCGTAGAGGGTCAGTACCGTGCCTTCTGCCCACGCCAACAACCTGAGTCGGCCGTGCCATTTCGGGGGTGGTGCGGGGCGGCGGAGGTAGAAAGGAAGTAGTGCACCTATACCTTTGAGGACGACCGCGGCCCACACGGCCATCACCACGGTGGTGCTTTGATCTGCGGTGACCAGCGAGGAGCTGACAGTGGCGAGGAGCCACACGCCGCCGAGTGCCCAGTAGGCGCTGATCGCGACATACGCCAGGCCGGCGACCAACGCTGCCGCGGCCGCAGCCAGTCCGAGTTGATGACGGATATCAGGTGGGTCCAGCTCGCGAGATGAGCGGTCCGACGCTCTCGCAGCGGCATTCGAGCTGGGTGTCAATGAAGTTCCTACTGCACCATTGACGAGAATCATTAATCGTTCAGGCACTCACGAGTCACGAGTGTCACGGTCTCGCTGACTGCGCACTTGATAGATGGTCAACCCCAGCGAGACCCCAGCGACCGTCAGGGCGAGTCCAGCAAGGCCGAATGCGAGCCAGGCCGTCATGACCAAGGGCTTCCGTCGGATTGCGCCACTTGATCGCGGCGACCGGGATCGAGCTTCACGTTATTCCTCCAGTACTGGTGCTCGCGGCTTCGCCACCTCCGCTTCACACAACCTCGCGGATTACTGAGCACCGACCGCGTTGGCGACAGTGGCGTCTGCGTGGTCTCGGCGCAACGAATTCAACACAGGGACCCTTCCTGTGAGTGTCAGACCCGCGGCCTTGGCTTCTTTGACGCTCAAACGACCCGAGAGGAACCCCAAGATGAGATGTGGCGGCCCAACCAGTTCAAGATCAGGGGATTCAGCCCTGCCAGGTCGCGTTCGAATTCCGTCTTGGGAGGCCTCGATGACCGCTGGGTAGTCCTCCGGACTGAGCTGTATGGAGACCGGAGGCCCATCCGGGGCTCGGTCTTTCAGAAACATCGAGACCGGACGCTTGAACCAGTGACTGCGGAATTGATCGGTTTCGTCTTCTTCAGACATGAAACGAACACCCCATATGCCGAGCGCGTCGAGTACCGGCTTGAGGTCTGCTCCTGCATCGGTCAGGTGGTACAGCGTGGCAGCCACGGGCGGCGGAACCGGCTCACGCCAAACGATGCCGGATTCCTCTAAAGAGGCCAAGCGGTCGGCCAGGAGGTTGGTCGCAATTCCAGGCAGCCCACTCATCAGGTCGGTGTAGCGACACGGACCCTGGCTCACGAGCTCTCTGATGATGAGCAGGGTCCAACGATCACCCACAGCATCGAGCGCCTTGGCCACAGCGCAGTAGTGGTTGTACGACTTCATGCCGAGAGTATGCCAGACGGCCACTTGAGAATCAACAGTAGTGACTTGACTTTCTCAAGTTCCGTGGTAAAACAGCAGGCGTGTCCAATAAGGCCCGGGTTTGTCGGTCCGCTACGGGCGGCCGCGTTGGGCCGCCATCTCGAGACGGCTCCGGTGCTCGTCGTCACCCTCTTGACGCATTCATCCGGCCGCTAGCTCGGACCTGGCACACGATCTCTCTGGAGGAACGTGACCACCGTTAATTATCAGGCAACCCGCTTGAACCACGACAGCGCCGTCGATTTCGAAGAGACCCGCCGTCGGTTCGATGAACAGGTGCCGTTCCTCGATCCGCTGCTCATTCTCCGACTCGTCCTCGATCAAGCAACGTGGCGTGACGTCGAAACTCTCGTGGAGCGCACTGTTGGCCCGACAGGCTTTGTCGCCCTGGCGCGACTCGATCAGGGAGCTCTGTTGAGCCTGAGCGGCGATCCGGTGCAGGCCACGCTGTATCTCGTCGGGAACCCGGTGATTGCTAACAAAATCCTTGCCGTCGAGCCGGCGGCGGGTCTCTATGCACCCTTCCGCGTGGCGGTCTTCCGAGACGCCATGGGCGCGCATGTCGCCTACGACCAACCATCAAGCGTCTTCGCGTCGTGTGGTTCCCACGCGATCGACGCGATCGCACGAGAACTCGACGAGAAGATTCGAACCTCAGCGGAGACGTCGTGTCACTAACCACGATCCGCGGCGGCCATCGCTGCTTCTACGTCCGCGCTGATGTCACGATTCGCCGGTTCGGCCCCCATGCGACTGACAGTC
>CAWGUX010000006.1:0-349870 GCA_963825965.1 uncultured Acidimicrobiaceae bacterium | reverse complement strand
CGGAGTTCGGTGAGGTCAGGGAGCGTCACCTGGCTGAGGGTGGCCTCGAACACCGGTCCCTGACGCGGTCGTCCCACCGTGAGGGCCTTGTTCTCGAGCTCCTTGTAGGCCTTGGCCACCGTGTTGGGGTTGATCGCCAGCTCGGCGACCACGTCGCGCACCCGGGGAAGTTGATCACCGGGCACCAGATAGCCCAGGCGGAGTGCGTGCTCGACCTGGTGGACCAGCTGCAGGTAGGTCGGCACGCCCGAGCCGGGGATCGAGCCCGAACTGGATCGGAGATACCGTTTTGGTGTCCGCTGCCCTCGGACCTCATCTGACGAGCTAGCCCCTTGTACTGTGGTCATGGGGTAACGGTATAGCTTGGTCGGTGGCCAGTCAACGGCTCTGTCCCCTTAAACACATAATCTGCTGACAAGACGCCCTGGTCAGCGGCCTGTGCGTACGCGAGAAGCGCCCGAAATCGGCGACTAATGCGGGGGAACTTCACCGACCGACACCCGAACATCCGACAATGGCGAGAACCTGCCCTCGTCTCGACACCTAGCAATGCCGGTCGGCCCAGACCTGTGACCTGGGCTTTTGGCGAAGTGGCGAGCTCGACCGACGACAACTACGACGGTTAGAGCTCATCGATCTGGGATCGATAAGTCAACTTCGTGTAGCGCTTTGCCGACAGAACCGGTACTGTGTTGACCATGAGTAGGACGCGTGTGGCGACCGAGGTCCGCAGGCGAGTTCCGTCGCGCGACCGCTTCTGGCGCCCCGAGGACTTCGACGGCTCCCCCGACGCGGTTGCCCAAGCGCTGTCGCGGCTGGTCCGCATCGGCGACCTTCGCCTTATCCGGCGGGCGCTGCACTGGCGCGGACGATCGACCCGACTCGGCATGGCTCCCCCGCCTCCGGGCCGTCTCGCTTGCGAGGTGGTCGGCGACACAGGCACCGGACCGAGCGGAAGGAGCGCCGCTCTGGCTCTTGGCCTCTCGACCCAAGTGCCCCGCCAGGAGGCGATCGCTGTGCCGGGAAGAGCGCCTCGCAGTCCCGGTCCCGTCCACGACGCGAGCCGTGGCGCAAGCGCCAAGCGTCGTGATGAGCGTCTCCGCCCGGTCGAGGTGGCGGTGCTCGAGGTGCTGCGAGATTGGAGCGGCCTGGTCGAGATGCCAACCGAGGACGCGGTCAATCGGATAGCGCGACTCGTCGACAGCGGTGCGATCCGACTTGACCGGCTCGCTCGCGCTTCGAAGACCGAGTCGCCTCGGGTCCGCGAACGGCTCCGCCGGTTACTTATTGCGCTCGACCGACCCGAGATCGTCCATGTCATCCGCCCGGCGCGTAGCGAGGCAGTCCGCCACGATCTGGCGCTCGTCGGCTGATCCAATGGCTCGCTTCCGGGACTTAGGGGAGTTGGACCAACGCTCGACGCGGCCGCCGAGCGTCTCGGGATCAGTCCGACTGCCGTCGAAAAGGACTACTGGGTGAGCGAGGTCCTCCGTGTGCTGGGGCGAGACTTTGGCGGGGACTTCATATTCAAAGGCGGAACCAGCCTTTCAAAGGGCTTTCGGATGGTGGAACGCTTCTCAGAGGACATTGACGTCCTGGTTCTGCCCGGGGAGCGAGGACGCGGAGCGACCGACAAGCTCATGAAAGCCATGGGAGAGGGCGCGGCCAGCGGTATCGGCGGCTCGGGATCGGCCGTCGGTGGGAGTGAGACCGGTCGCCATCGGTCTTACGAGGTGGCCTACCCCGCCACGCGGTGAGCCGACCGTGCTCATCCGAACGAACGTGCTTCTCGAAATGGGTGTCCGGGGTGGACCGCACCCCCACGAGCGTGTGCCGATTGGCTCTCTACTCGGTGATGTGCCGAGTCCGCCGGGTCCGATCTTAGCGAGTTCGTCGACCTCGAGCCCTTCGACGTTGCAGTGCTTCACCCCGGACGTACGCTTCTCGAGAAACTCGTCCTCATCCACGCACTGGCCCAGCAGCTCGCCGCCGAGCCGGGTTCGTCGATTGACCGGCGGAGCGGTCGGCACTTCTACGACGTGTATCAGCTCCTTGAAGACCAACGCGTGCTAATCTTCTCTCCGACCGGGCTCAGACCGAAGAGGTGATGAGCAGCATCGCGGAGATCAATAGTGAATTTTTCGGGAATGGCGACGACATCGAAGTACGACCACTGGAAGGATTCGGCTTCTGCCCCGCGTTCGATTCGAGCAGCGATGTCTCCATCCAACTTCGAGCCACCTACGAAGCCACCATGCCGGCGCTCTATTTCGGGTCGGACCCGCTACCCGATTGGGTGGCGATCTGCCGTCGTGTGGCTGAGCGACGCGACCTTCTTTGACCCGTCAGGTCAACTCCCCGGTCAGGGCGGATCTCTGCTCCCTCTGTGCGCCGAAGCATCGTTGGCAAGACGTTGGAAGACTCCGCCTCGTGGTCCCGATTCACTCGACATGTGACCGATAAAGACACGTAAAGACACGTCGCAGAATCTGATCTACTGGGGAATCCACTTCCAACCCTCTGACCTGGGCCTTTGGTGGAGGTGAAGGGACTCGAACCCTCGGCCTCTACATTGCGAATGTCTGGTTCTCGACGTTTTGACCAGGGCCTCTCCGAGGACTTTCCTGGTAGGGCGTATCGATCCCCTCAGGTTCCCTCACGATCCCTCTCCTTCCCTCTCGATAAGGTCACGTAAGGTCACGCCGGAAACACAGCCGAAGCGTTGCCACGGACCGATGCTCGTCTCCGATCGGCGGGTTCTCGCAATGCGAGGCCAAGGCACGGCGTTCCTTTTGGCGACGATCACAATTCCTTGGCCAGCCAGCCGACATCATCGGCCTTCAAGCGGGACGCTTATTGCCGGGCCGGACGACGGAACGCCGATGTTCAATCCGCCGAGGAGCGCTGCGTCGGCCCTGTTGCTTGCAACTGTGCCCTGCCGGGGAACGGCCCGATCTGGACACCCTCACGGTGTCGGCAGCACCCTGTGGGACGCGAGGTATGGCACTGCTGGTTCAACGTCGGAGAGGGGGTCCGCGATCCGCAGTTCGCCACTCACGCGTTCGAGCATGAGGATGACCACTACACCGCCTTTGCGTTGGCACGCATCACCACCACAGTCATCGGCCAGCTCCTTTCAGTGGAACTCGTCTGCTTGCTACGACCCGTACGAGGTCGAGAATGTGACACTCCACTATTCCGTCCCTACCGTCTCGACTGGTGGTCGACCAAGCCCGGCCAGCTGCCTGGTTGTTCCAACCCTTAATTACGAAATAGCGCCCTCTCCTGTGACAATCGAAACAAAACGCCCAGGGCCCGAGTAGCCGTGACACCTGCTTACCCGTGGCTTGATCCCGGGGCACCGAAGGGCACCTGCGTCGTATCGGAGGCAGCGTCGCCCAATCCGGTTCGGGATCAGACGGCCAGCACGCTGCGCGGGGTCGCCCGCCCACGATGAGGCCAGTCCAGAAAGTCGCCATTGGGTGACAAGCTGCAAACGCCGACGCGTGAGCCAGAATCGCTCCACTCCTCTCTCGCCGCTGAAGGACAGCTGGCGTCAAACGCTTGTCGGCTCACCAGATGAACGGCTGCCTCAACGGACGGGGCCGCCGAGACCTCTACGCGATTCGACGGCGATACGGGCGGATGAGACACCTTCATGCACCGGGCAGCATTGAGGGAAGAGCTGCGAGTCGCTCGGGGTCCATGAGCGCATCGATCTGGACGATCTTCCCGTCGGTGACGGTGAAGGCCATCACCGACAGGACTCTCTCGTCGGTCGCCACGACTGCTCCGGCAGCCCCGTTGACGAGGGCGGGTCGGACGAACGGGTACCACTTCGAGTACGTCGCCGTGTGGGCGGCGACCGCATTGGCGCCTCGCAGGACGAGCGACGACTCCCTGCGGAGCACCCCACCGTCGATCCTCAGCTCGACCTCGGGGTCGAGGACCTCCAGGAGAGCCTCGAAGTCCCCGTCGCGTGAGGCGGCGAAGAACGCGTCGACCACTGCCCGTTGTCGTTCGAGATCGGCGTCGGGTTCGGGCATGCCCCGCACGCGACGCCGTGCCCGGCTGGCCAGTTGCTGGGTGGCGGCTTCGGATCGGTCGAGAACACCGGCGATCTCCGCGAAGGGAACGCCGAAGACGTCATGGAGCACGAAGGCGAGCCGTTCGGCGGGGTTCAGTGAGTCGAGCACCACTTGGAGTGCGAGCCCGACGAGTCAGCGACCAAGACCTCCTGCTCGGGGTTCGCTCGTGCCGTCGAGCACGACGACCGGGTCGGGGACGTGCACTTCCCAGGACGTGTCGCCTCGTAGCGTCGCCGGGAGCGGAGCATGTTGAGGCAGACGCGACCCACGACCGTGGTGAGCCAAGCCTGCATGTTCTCGATGCCTTCGGGGTCCTGGTCTCGAATTCGAAGCCAGGCCTCCTGGAGGGCGTCGTCGGCGTCGCTCACCGAGCCGAGCATCCGATACGCGACACCCCGCAGGTGCGAGCGGTGCTGCTCGAAGCGCGCCGTCAGCCAATCTCGCTCATCCATCAGCAGCTGACCTCCCGCAGGTCGGCGACTTCGACACTTGTAGCTTCACCCCAAGAGGAGGGTAGGGAGCACTCCCCCGACGAGCCTTGGATGCCGTTACAAGCCCTGGTTCCATGGCGGTTCTCAATCACTAGTAGTGGTAGCTCGACGCCGACGACCAGGGCCGCCACGGCGAGCAGAAGGAAAGTTATGGCGCCGCCGACGTTGCGGTCGCGCGCTCTGATGTGGGCACCGAGAGCGCAGATGAAGTAGGCGACGAGACCGAGGCGGCGGCAATGCCGAGGGCTGGTACGGCGAATCCGATCATGAGCCCGACAGCCCCGGCTGCCAAGAGAACGCCGAAAGGCACCATCCACCTTTGGGACACCTGTACCTTGTCGGCGACTACCTTGACCGATTCTGCGCCGACGAAGTTCATCGTGGCGGCATAGCCGTTCATGAACGCCGTCAGGATCGTGACGGCCAGGTAGGCAATGTGCATATCCCATAGACACGTACGAACACTAAAACCTGACAGTCGGCCCGCGCCGAGCCTGTGACAGCGACCATGGAGCACTTCGGAGTTACCGGGTCGACCGCATCGCAGGTATCCGTCCAACGGCGACCTTTCAGCAAGTTCCGCGTCGAATTCTGAGTTTCGGCCCCCAAAGAAACGACCGCTTCATTCCTCCGAATGCGCCCACATCACGGGCCCCGAATCGTTGGTGGCGTGACCCGTAGTAGGGCATCTGCACAGGGCAGGCCCCATGCAGCCTCATGCAGGTGCACGCTGACCGAAGATTCGATCGCGAAGACCGCTGGGAGGGACCACCGTGCGCGGACCCACCCTGCATGGGGCTACATGGGGCAACGGGTGAGTAGGTCCCGAGAATAAGCCCCGATAACCCCATTTTCGGCATCTCGCCCCAACGCGAAACCGCCGGTCAGGCGCCTCTGCGCTATGTAGGAGAGTCGCCGATCAGCGTTTCAATGGTGGCGGGGGCGAACGTCTATTCGCCGCTTGTCTGCCGGCGATCCCACCGGCTGCGGGCGGCTTCGACAACCTGCCAGCTGCACTCCGCCCACCTGGTCATCTCCAACAGCGGTCCGTCGAGCGAGCGGCCCAGGTTAGTTAGCTCATACAGCGTGGTCGTCTCGATCCGCCCCTCGTCGAGATGGCGGGCAACGAGCCCGTCGCGTTCCGCTCGGCGTAGCGTCTCGGTCAGCACCTTGGGCGAGATGCCATCCAAATTCTTGTGGAGGTCCTGGTAACGACCGCCTCGCTCAAGTCCGGCAAGCAAAGCGAGCGTCCAACGTCCCGCGAGAAGTCGGATCAGGGGAATGGCTGGTCGCCACTGCTCGGCGGTGGTTGGCTCGGTTTGGCCGTTCAGTGGCTCCCCGGTCATGGCGTGTCCTCGGCACGGGTTGCCAGGTCGAAGATGTCCGCGATCCCACTCGCATACTTGTCAATGTCGAAAGCCGGGTCAAGGACGAGCCGGTGCGGCACCACGTCGATGGTGGCTCGGATCGCCACCGCCATGACACCTGGGTCGAAGTCACTTCGGAGTTCCCCTCCGGCCTGGAGGCGCGCGAGCTGCTCTTCGAGGAGGTGGGTCGCCACGTCGACGTCCCGGCCATCGACGCGGCGTCCGCTGTCCGTCGTGAAGGCGCCGTTTCGGAGGATCTCGACGACGGCGACCATGTAGTTACGGTGCTCGCGCATGAACGCGAGGTTCGCCTCGATGTAGGCACGCAGCATGGCCGGCCCTGTTGATTCGGCAAAGACGCGTGGGGTGATGTAGGCCCTGCCAGCTTCGACGACGTCGATCACCACCTGCTTGATGAGGTCGTCCTTGCCGGCGAAGTGGTAGCTGATGACGCCCTTGCTGATGCCGATGCGCGCAGCGATGCGCGCGAGTGATGCCTGGCCGTAGCCGACCTCAGCGATGGTGTCGATCGCGGCTCCGACGATCTGTTCGCGACGGGCGTTCTCGGTGAAGGTCCGCTGCTCCGGTTCGGGGTCGGTCACCACAGGAATCTATAGTATCTGGCCGTATGGCCAGATACTTGGACAACTGGTCAGCATGCCTGCTAGTTTCCATATATGGAGGTCAACCAGCATTTGATTCGTCGATCCCCAGGCGAGAACTCGTCAGACTCAGGCGGGCCGATTACGGCGGTGCAAGAAGGGTTGCCCGTCGGTTGGGGTCCTGACGAGCCGCGACCGGTCGCCGCCCTCGTCGTCGAGCACCTGACCAAGCGATTCGGCGATCGCGTCGCCTTCGATGACGTTTCCTTCGAGGTCGGCTACGGCGAGGTATTCGGTTTCTTGGGTCCCAACGGTGCGGGCAAGACGACGACCGTGCGGACGCTCGGGACGCTGATCGCGCCCAGCTCAGGGTCGGCGATCGTCGCCGGGATCCCGTTGAGCGAAAAGAACGGTTCTGCGATCCGCTCGCGGATCTCGATGATGCCGGAGTCGCCGGGTCTGTACCTGCGTCTGACGGTGACTGAGAACCTCCAGTGCTTCGCCGGGCTGTACGAGCTCGCCGACGTTCACGGGCGCATCAGCCGGGCCCTACGGGCGGTCAACCTCGAAGACCGCGCCCGTGATCTGTGCGGGTCGCTGTCCAAAGGGCTACGCCAGCGGGTCGCGCTCGCCCGGGCCCTGCTCAACGACCCGGCGGTGCTTTTTCTCGACGAGCCGACCTCGGGGCTCGATCCCGTGGCGACGCGCGAGGTCCATGAGCTCATAGGGTCCTTACGCGAGCGCGGAGTGACGATCTTCCTCACCACACACCGGCTGGAGGAGGCCGAACGGCTGTGCGATCGAGTGGCGATCCTGAACACGACGTTGCGAATGATCGGCCGTCCCGACGAGCTGCGTGAGCAACTTTTCAGACGCTCCTTGGACGTACGACTGCGTGCGCCACTGAACGACCCCAAGGCGGTGTTCGGCGTTGTGTCCGAGATCGAGGGATGGAAGCAGACGGCATCGGGCTACACGCTGACTGTCTCGGACCCCGACCTTACCGCTCCCGTCCTGGCGCGAGCGTTAGTCGGAGCCGACGCCGACATCCTTTCTATCGCCGAGTCCCGCCATTCGCTGGAGGACGTCTACCTCGAGCTGATCGACGAGGACGTCGAGGCCAGGGCTCGATGAGTTTCAGCTGGACTCGGGTCGGCGCGATCCTCCACAAGGAACTTCGGGATTACCGGAGAAATCGCTTCGTCATCGGCACGATGGCGGCGGTGCCCGTGCTGTTCATCACCCTACCGATGATTCAACTGATCGATGCCAATGTCACGGGAAACACCACCCATCTCAGCCTTCGCATCGGGCTCTCCCTCCTCTACATGCTCGTGATACCAGTGATGATGCCCTCAGTCGTCTGCGCTTACTCGGTGGTCGGCGAGCGCGAGCAGGGCACGCTGGAGCCGGTTCTGACCACACCTATCCGTCGCGAGGAGTTCCTCATCGCCAAGGCGCTGGCCGCCTTCGTTCCGACGCTCGTGATCGCCTACGCGGTCTTTGGGATCTTTCTCGCCGTCGCGACGCTGTTCGCCCATCCGGTGATCGTTTCGGCCATCTACGGAGGAACGCATGTGCTGGTCCAGTTGCTGTTCACGCCGCTGCTGGCGGGCTGGGCGATCTGGGTTGGAATCGCCGTCTCCGCCCGGTCGACCGATGTGCGCGTCGCACAGCAGTTGAGCGTCTTATGTAGCGTTCCGCCGCTCGTCATCATCGCCTTGATGTCGCTCAATGTGATCGCCGAGTCGACCGCACTCGCCATCGGGCTCGCTGGAGCACTGCTGGCGTTCGACCTGCTCGCCTGGCGCGTTGTGGCCGGGATGTTCGACCGCGAACGGCTCGTGATTGGCGTGCGTGGATGATCGGCGTCGGCACGGCAACTTTCGAATTGCCCTTATTCATCGTGTCGAGAAAGGACGTCAATGTCAGCAATCAGAATCTTTAGGCCGAAGCAGAACTGGTCCGTGTCGCCCAGGACTGTGCTCCCTACCGGCCTGGTGTTTCGCCTGTTTAAGCCTCATTCGGACTACGCGGTGGTTCTCGACGACCACTCCGTGGGTGAGATCGGGAACGAACAGGTGAGGGTCTTCGAGGTGGAACCAGGGGAACACCGGCTGCATATGCGGTTCGTCGGGCTGCGCAAGTCCAAGGAGCTGCGAATGTCCCTAAAGGAGGGCGAGGAGCGGCAGTTTCTCTGCGGCACCAGCGGTATGGGCTGGCCCACTCTCCGGGAGGCGTCGCCCGAGGATGTCGCTCAGATCCGCAGGACGTCCATCAACGAGCCGCCAACGCCAGATGATTCCGTTTCGCCGAACTAGCGCAGAATGCCGTTTGGGCTCATGACGATTCACGCGCAGTCCGCGTCAGCCGAGGACTGACGACAGAGATTAGGAAAGTTCAGCATGCCCTCAAGGAAGTTCCGTCTCCTCCCACTGACGCTGATGGCAGCCGCAGCTGTGGGACTGACCGTGTTAACCACCTGTGCGACGTCCGCTGCGCCATCTCCACCTCGGACCGAGCCGAGTTCGCCCAGCGAGGCCTCTGCGTGTGCGTGGTCGATCGAAGACAGCTACCTCACGTCCAACAGCGGTCTGCCTGATACCGCGGCATGGTATTGGGGGCAATCGTTCACCATCCACCGGGGCACCCAGGTCGTCGTGTCGGGTGTCTACCCCGATGCTCGCTATGCATCCTTCACCGTGTACTCGAGCAGCGAAGTTCCCTTTACATCCAATGGCGTGGTGTCGTCCCTGGCCGATTTCCAGATTGCACCGGATCGAGGCAGCGCCAACCCCTGGCGTCGGGCCGCGGCGCCCGGCGGACGTTTCACGCTGAAGCTTCGCATGCAGGTATCCCCTGGCCAGATCAACGTTCTGCCCCTCGCGCCGGCGGGCGTTACCTCGGGTGTGGGGTACCTTGAATATCGGGTCTATCTACCTGCAGCTGAAGACGAGTCGCACATCGCGTTGCCTCACATCACGGTCGAGAATGGTGGATCGACTCAGCAGCTCCGGGCCTGCACCTCGCACACTGCGGCGATTCCCCCACCCGTTGGCCAGACCACCATGACGCAAACGTCGACCCCTTCCTCTAGCAGCACCAGCCGTCCAGGACAGCTTCAGTTCTTCCGGGTCGCGTTCGGCACTTACTTCCCAAATCCAGAGACCGCCTACCTGCTGGCCTACATGACGCCACCGACCACCTCCCAGGTGGTCGTGGTAACGGGGAAGGCACCCACCTTTCCGCCTGGCGCACACCCATCAATCTGGCCAAACGCGAGTGATCAGGTCCGGTATTGGTCGATGTGCATCAATATCGGGGAGGGCACCGATCCCGTCGTCGTCAACCACCTGCCCCGCGGGCAGACCGACCTCGGTTGTCGTGCCGACGACGCAACGAAGTTGAGCGCAGGTAGGACATATACATACGTAATCGGAACCGAGGCGCAGCGAACCGCCATTGATCGCGTGGCGGGGGTGACCTTTCTGCCGCTTTCGCTCGGCGAGCCCGCAGCGCCCGTTTACCTCTTGGCGATGCGGTACATACTCGCCAACCCGACGTTCGAATCTGCGCCACAGGACATAGTCCAGACGGGGAGCGCAGCGGCCGCCGCTCAGACCATGGGGGCGTACTATCCGCACGCCCAAGTCTGCTCGTTGAGCGCGCTCAGCGCCGGAGGCGCGTCGGCATGTGGCTAGTTCTGTCGCGGTGGCCAGATCTTCTCGTAGCGGACAACCTTCAAGAAATGACCAGGGCACTGCATAAGGCAAACGCAGTGCCGCCCGAGCCAAGACCTTCGATGCTGGCGAGAAGAGAAATCGGCGCCTTCCGATGCACCAGATCGAGCACCGTGTGCCGATCTCTCTTGCTTCCTCCGCCGTTCTCAGCTTGGCACTCCTCTCTCATCGCCAGTAGGCGCTGCTCCGAATCCGAGTGCGCATCGGACGCCGCGTAGCCGCTGAATTCGAATCGCGAATGCCGCTGACCCTTGACACAGCTCTACTGCTCACCGTCGACTACTCGAATCCCGCGGGTGACTGGGAAAACCGAGGCGAGCACAGCCTGGCCCGGGTGTTCTTCGTTCACGCCAGCCCTAGAGCCGCGATCGCCCTCGCAGATGTTGGCTGTCGTGCCCCGCTGGACCTCGCGGATTCGGATTGAGCATCGCGATGCGTCGGCTCGTGGTCAACACCAATGTGGTGGCGTTCGTGCTCCCGCTCCGTATCGCTGCTTGGATCGCGGCCTGCCTGGGCGCCGACGGCAGTGCGACTCGGCTGCGCGCTCTCACGGCGCGGGTAGCGATCGCGGCCTACGTGGTGACCGGCGTGGTCTGGTTTTTTCTCTTGCACAGCGGCATCTTCTACCCATTGTTCGATGCGGGGGATCTGCAGAACTCGTGGGGTGGACCCACGCTCGTCGGAGCATGGGTAGTCCATCTTTCCCTTGATCTTGGGCTCCTTTTAATCGTTGCGCTCCCCTTCGCCCTCTGGCGGCCGCCCACGACGACCGGAAAGCACCGCTCGTCGTGACTGGCACGCTGAGATCCGCCAAGAATTCCGATGCCTGGTGGATTGACTGCCCCATATCTAACGGCTAGCCTATAACCGTTAGATTGGGGACCTTATGCAGCAAGAGGTAGTGCTCGCAATGTTGGCCAAGGAACCGTCGCACGGCTACGAGCTGCGCAGGCGGTTGAACAAGGCGCTCGGCCCCCTCGGTGACGCCATCAACGCGGGGCAGATCTACGTCACCCTCGGGCGGCTCGAGAAGGCGGGACTCGTGACTTGCGAGCGTTCGGCCGGGTCCTCGGACGGCCCTGACCGAAAGATCTATGGCCTCGCGCCCGCCGGCCAGCAACGCGTGGCCGAATGGCTTACCGAAGTCAGTTGGCCGAAGCCCGACCTGGCGGAGTTCCACCTGAAGCTTGTCGCCGCCGCGGCCGCCGGGCTGGCCGATCCCATCAGCATCGTCGACGCCCAGCGCCGCGAGTTGCTGCGTCGGTTGCGTGACGTCCAGTGCGCTGCCCTGGAAGAGCCACAGGGCTCCGATGCCGGTTTGTTGCTCGAAGGCATTGCCCTCCGCCTCCAAGCCGACCTGCGCTGGCTCGAAGCGTGCGAGGCGAGTTGGAGCACCAGAAGGAGCAGACCATGAACGATACGGCAGCCGTCATTCGCGCCCGGGGACTTCGAAAGGAGTACGGCAGCAATGAGGGGCTGGTGCGGGCGGTCGACGGCGTCGACCTCGATGTCGGAACAGGAGAGTGCGTCGCAGTGATGGGGCCCAGTGGCTGTGGCAAGTCGACGCTGCTTCATTTGGTCGGTGGGCTCGACCGGCCGTCTGGCGGTGAACTGTCGTTCGAAGACCGGCGTCTTGACCAGATGAGCGAGAGGGATCTCGCACGCCTCCGGCGCACCGCCGTCGGCTTCGTCTTCCAGGCCTTTCACCTCATGGACGAACTCACCGCCCAGGAGAATGTCGAGCTTCCCGCGCTGTTAGCCGGCCACTCGCCGCAAGCGGCCCGTCGGCGTGCTGGTGAGCTGCTCGACCAGGTCGGACTGGCGGATCGGGCGCACCATCTGCCGTCGGCGCTTTCTGGTGGCCAGCGTCAGCGTGTCGCCATCGCCCGGGCGCTCGCCAACCAGCCCCTCGTCCTACTTGCTGACGAGCCCACCGGCAACCTGGACAGTGCCGCCACCTTGGAGGTACTTCGCCTCTTCCAACGCCTGCACTCTGCGGGTCAAACCCTCATTATCGTGACCCACGACGAGCGGATCGGGGCGACTGCAGACCGGTTGATCACGATGCGCGACGGAGCCTTTGTCGACGAGACCCGCCTCGTCGGCGGGACGACCGGCAAGCTCAGCACGCTCATAGGACTGGAGGGCTGAGAGACGTGGGCCGACTTGTCCTCGTCATTCGACTCGCGGCGCGCGACTTGCGCCGACGTCGCGGCGAGGCTGTCATGCTCCTCGTCGTCATATTGGCGGCCACGACGGCCCTCACGCTCGGGTTGGTCCTTCATGGGGTAACCGCTCAGCCGTACCAGCAGACCCGCGATGCGACTGCGGGGCCCGACGTGGTCGCAACCGCCTTCCCGGGAGCGAGCGAATCGCCCACAGATCTGACTGGCCTGCATGATGTGGCGCACCTCACCCACGTTCCGGGGGTCGTCGGCTCCAGCGGGCCGTTCCCCGTCGCCTTCCCGGTGCTTCGAGCCAACGGTCACACTGACGCGGTGCTGGCCGTAGGACGCGACAGCGCCCCTGCGTCGGTCGACCAGCCGAAACTGACCGAGGGTAGCTGGGTGAGGAACAACGGAGTGGTCGTTGAGCGCAGCTTCGCCGACGCGCTCGGTATCCACACTGGCGATCGCGTCACCTTGGACGGCCGATCGTTCATAGTGGCCGGCGTGGCAGTCACGGCCGCGCTCCCGACGTCAGGAATCGGGTTTCTCGAAGGCAGCACGCACTGGCCGAACCCCGGCCTCGTCTGGCTAACCGAAAGAGATGCCCGTAGCTTTGCCACCTCAGCGGCGCCGCTCGGCTACCTCCTCAACCTGAAACTTGCCGATCCTGGCGGAGCTGAAGCGTTCGCCAACCGTTTCAGCGCCAGTGGTAGTTATCTCGACAACTCTGGAAACCCGTTCCTCATCCCCTGGCAGGACATCAGCCGCGAGGACGCACTTCTCGTGAGGGCCGAACAGGGCATCTTGTTGGCCGGGAGCTGGCTCCTGGCCCTCTTGGCCATTGGAAGCCTCGCCATCCTGGTCGGCGGACGCATGGCCGAACAACTGCGCCGCGTCGGGCTCTTGAAGGCGGTCGGCGCCACCCCCACTCTGGTTGCGGGCGTGCTCCTCACGGAGTATCTCGCCATAAGTTTCGTGGCAGCAGTCCTCGGCCTGGTGATCGGGCGCTTGGCCGCACCACTGCTCACAAGTCCGGGCACCGCGCTGCTCGGCACTGCCGGGGCACCGCCCTTCACCGCTTCAACAGTGGTGGTGGTGGTGGCTGTGGCATTGACCGTGGCAGTCCTGGCGAGCTTCTTCCCAGCTCTTCGGGCCGCTCGAACGAGCACCGTGGACGCGCTGGCTGATGCCCCTCGCCAGCCGCGCCGCCGCGCCTGGATAATTGAACGATCAGCACGCCTGCCCGTGCCGCTCTTGCTCGCGGTGCGACTGGCTGCCCGACGGCCTCGCCGCGTTGTCCTTTGCGCGCTGAGCATTGCCGTCACGGTAAGCGGGATCGTCGCCGTGCTCTTCGCTCATGCCACGCTGTCTGCCTCCCAGTTTGGTGAATCCACGGGATCGGCCAACCCGAACTTGTTCGACGTGGGCTTCGTCTCGAAAAACGCAAGAGAGGACCAAGTACTGCTTGTGGTCACGACCATGTTGGTCGCTCTCGCTGCCATGAACGCGATCTTCATCACCCGGGCGATGGTGCAAGACTCGAGACATACTTCCGCAGTGACGCGCGCCCTCGGCGCTACCCCTGATCAGCTCGCCGTTGCACTCTCGGCGGCCCAGGTGCTCCCGGCACTGGTGGGCGCCCTCGTCGGGATACCCGGAGGATTCGAGCTCTACGCCGTCGCCAGCCAAGGAGGGACCTCGAGCCAGCCATCAGCCTTGTGGCTGATGGCTGCAGTACTCGGGACGATCGTCGTCATTGCCGGGCTCACCTCGATCCCGGCTCGCTTTGGTGCGCGCACGCCAGTGGCTGAGATACTCCAGTCCGAAGCAGCCTGAGCGCGATGACCGAGCATCTTCACGGCGCCGAGCCCGAACGGCCGTATCCCGTTGTGGTGAGGTTCCTCCACGATCTCACGCACCGTGTTCCCGGTGTGCCCAAACATCGCGATCCAAGCGCTATCCGGGCCGAGCATGAGGCGCGTCACGCAGCGCGTTCCGCGACGGTCAGAGAGCGTCATGAGGCGGCGAAGACCGGACGCCGCCGACAAGGAGCGGCATAAGGACACAGATGGCCATCGGCGGTGTACGTTCATCGCTATGTGGCAGAGTACGAACGGCCACCCTCGACCGGGTAGCAGCCATCGTGCCGGACGCTCTCGCCATCCGGATCGGCGACAAAATCCTGGTACCACTTTCGGCTCTGTGCCCTACGTCTGAAGGGGTCCCGCTGGGAGCGCTGGCGCTCGGCCTTCGCCGTCACATGCTCCGGAGAGACTGGTCGGTGAGGCCCGGACGGCCCGGAGAGCGGAAAGAAGCCCGGCGACTGCGACGATGATTGCGGTGCCGCCGAATCGGCCCAGCATGCTCATCACCACAGAATCCACCCTCTCACCTCGAACCTCGTATCCGGAAGTCCTAGCCCAAGCCCCGGAGCACCCGCATGAGAAGAACCGCAGCTTGTTGTCGTTGGGCGCGCGGGTTCCGCGCTCTCGCAACGGTGAGACCGGCCTCTCCCGCTGCAGCGAGAAACACGCGGGCGGCGAGCTCTGTTGATGGCAGCTCAATGAGCCCGGCCTGAGCCAAGCCTTCGAGCCCCGCTTGGACCATCCCGAGAAAGTAACGCTCTTCGATCTGTTTCCACCGGTCCCAGCCCAGGGCAGCGGGTGCCTCTTGTAGAGCTATGCGGCGGAAGTGGGCATTGCCGCACTCGTCGAGGAACGCCTCGATCCCGGCTTCCATGAGCTGCCATGGATCATCGATCCCTGCGACGGCAGCGCTCACCTTTGCTAGTAGTCGTTCCTCCATGGCGATGAAGGCGGCTTCGAAGAGGTCGGCCTTGTCACTGAAGTGGTGGTACACGCCGCCCTTCGTGACCCGGGCGGCATCGGCCACGGTGTCGATACTCGTCTTGGCGTACCCAGTCGAAGCGAATAGATCGATAGCGGCCTCGATGATCGCTGCACGGGTGATCTCCGCGTATTCGTCGCGCCGGCTCTTGACGTCCATCACCGGCTATCCTAATCTGACATACTATGAGTTTCTCAGCAACTTCTAGTCTGTCGGGTCGCAAGATCGTTCCAACCCGGTTCGGAGAGATCGCCTACCAGGAGTCCGGCAGTGGCCCTCCCGCGCTGTTCCTTCACGGTCTATTCCTCAACGGCGACATTTGGCTGCACCAACTCGAGGACCTTGCAGACCGTCGACGGTGCATCGCAGTGGACCTGCTCGCCCACGGCGCCAGTGCGGTTCCGAGAGACGAACCGCTCACGATCAGCCTCCAAGCAGAAATGGTGGTCGCCTTTTTGGACGCGTTGCACATCAGCAGCGTGGATTTGGTCGGTAACGACAGCGGAGGGGCGATCGCCCAGATCATCGCCACCAAATTTACTGACCGCGTCCGCAGCCTGACTCTCACTAACTGCGACACCCACGACAACTGGCCCCCGGACGCCTTTGCCCAAATTCATGAGCTAGCAGAGCAGGGGCTACTCGCCCAATCCCTTGGTGCGTTGGCGGCGGATCCGAATGCCGCACGCAGCGTGTTGCAACTGAGCTTCGAAGATCCCCACACGATCCCAGACGCGACCATTGAGAGCTTCTTCGGCCCGTTTGCACGGTCGAACAAACGGGCCGAGGCCGTGCAGGACTACGTCACGGGCATGGAGAACTCGGTAACGGTCGCCATCCGCGACGATCTGGCGAGGTTGTTCGTGCCAACATTGATCGTATGGGGCGCCGACGACGCATATTTCGACGTCAGCTGGTCCCGATGGCTCGCCGAGACCATCCCAGGGACCATCACCCGAATCGAGGTACCGGGCGGAAGGTTGTTCCATCCCTTCGAACGGCCGGAGATCCTGAACCAAGAGCTGCGCGAGCTGTGGGCATACCGAGACGCTCACGCGTCGCTGACCGAATACCTGGACGCCTGGAATCGCCATGACCTGAAGCGGGTGATCTCCTGGCACAGTGAAGACACCGTCTTCGCCATGCATACCGGCGCTGTCACACATTCCGGACGCGACTCTGTCCTCGACGCCTTCAGATCGGACCTGGTGACCTGGCCCGACGTGCACTGGGCGCCAATCCGCCGCGCGGTTACCACGCGCCTGTGGGTACTGGAGACCGTCATGACCGCCACTGCTTCCCAGGCGGTCGATGTGTTGGGCTTCAGCGTCAGCCGCGGCGACGTGGTGCGCGGGCACTGCGTCGACCTCTTGACGATCGACTCGGGGAAGGTCACGCGCAAAGACACCTACCTCGATGTCATCGAGGTGCTGTCCTCGGCCCAGCCAACACGATGAGCCTTCCCAATCGCCTCTCCTCACCCCTTGGGCAAGATTGGAACCCCGAGGCGCTGGTCGAGTACCTCGGCGAGGGTTGGCGCCTCGGGGACCCCGATGCCTTCACTGCGCACTTTCGCCCGGTCTTTCATCCCCAAGTGATCTCTCAGCAGCCGCTGGCACCACGGCGTGTCGGAATGGACGCCCTGGAGAGCCAGTTCCGCCTGATCTTCAAGCTGCTGCCTGGTGTCACGGCCGCCATCCGATCGTGGGGAGCGGGTAAGCCGAACGTCTATGTTGAGTTCGAACTCCAAGGCCCGCTAACTCTCCGTACCTGTGACAAGTTCACGGTATCCGATGGTCTCATTACCGAACGCTCTGTCTTCTTCGATTCGACCGTTCTACTCGGCTACCTGATACGACACCCAGGCCGATGGCATGCAGCCCTGGGCTCGCGATGACCGAGAAACTCCTGAGTAGTGCAGGTGCGTAGGGCATGCCCTACGCACCTCCATGCACCGCCACTTCGACAGAAGCCTCGACCGCGAAACCGCAGCGTATGGGCCGCGTGCGCGGCGTCATCCTGCATGGTGCTGCATAGGGCAAGGCTGAGTAAGTCCCGAGAAAAAGTCCCAAGAAACCCTGATCTTCGACCTCGGCCCAAACGCGAAAAGGTTGGTCGGGCGCCTCTGCCTATGCACGAGACGCGCCGACCAGCGTTCCAATGGTGGCGGTCGAGATGGAGCATTAGCCCTCTCGGAAGTTGTCCATCCGATACACCGTCATGAAGCGGTGCTGGCCGCAGCTAAGGCCGTCAATTTGCACTTGCAAGCCAAGGTCGGGAGGCGCGACGTGTCAGAGTCCGACCTTGTCCATCAGAGCTTCAGTGAGAAGCCAGCCGAACCTGGCAAATCGCGTCTCCGGTTCAAGATTGCAGACGATCAAACGCGCGAATCAATGAGGCAGGGTGCGATGGACTTTGGTGCTGGATGTTTTGCCGCAATTCGCAACCCCGTGGGGCACCTCCCCAATGACGAGATCGAACTAGATGAGCAAACCGCCCTTGAGCGCTTAGCGGCACTGAGCCTGTTTGCTCGCTGGGTCGATGAGGCCGATGTGGAGAGCTGCTAACGCGTCAACACCAACGATCCATCTGAGGTCACCACGTCGGTAACCCCCGACTCGTAGACGGCTACATATTCGACGTGTACCAGGGTCCCCGGCTCTAGAGGATCGAAGATGTCCCTCGTCACGACCCCCTCAGGCAAGAGCTTCGAATACCGACATACTCTCGCACCAGGGGAGCTCGGAGTCGGGAACCGAAAGCATTGCCCAATCGTCCCCGAAGTTTTGAAGATCAGCCCGAATGTCAGCGGCGCGATTATTGGGAGGTGGAGTTGCCCCGGGCCGACTATCCGATCCTGGAAAATGACCCTGACCGCCAGGCGCTAGTCAACCCACGACCCCGCCGGGGCCGAAGCTCGGCTCCCGAATGCGTGGTGCTGTGCTTCTTCCTGGAGGTAATCGACGAACTCTGCGGCGCGGACCGAGCCAAGGAAGTCACGGCCTTTCAGTGGGAGCACGGCACCCATCGCCTATTCGCCCTGCCAACCGACCATGGCACGGTCGGGGTCCTCCACCCTGGAGTCGGAGCCCCGATGGCCGCCGGCATGCTCGAGTTGGCCATCGTTTCCGGTGGTCGCTACTTCGTCGCCTGTGGAGGGGCCGGAGCGATCATCCCCGGACTCGCCCTCGGCCACGTCGTGGTGCCCTCTGCGGCGGTCCGGGACGAGGGCACCTCGTATCACTATCTGGCGCCCAGCCGGGAGTTGGATCTGGAGGCTTCCGTGGTCGAGGTGCTCTCTGGCGTGCTTGCCGACCATGAGGTGCCCTATCAGGTGGGCAAGACCTGGACCACTGATGCCCCGTACCGAGAAACGCCGGCCCGCATCCGGCGGCGACGCGACGAGGGTTGCCTGACCGTCGAGATGGAGACCGCCGCCCTGGCCGCCGTGGCCCGCTTCCGAGGGGTCAGTTTCGGTCAGTTTCTCTATGCCGGCGACGACGTCAGCGGAGAGGCCTGGGACCATCGGTACTGGAACTCGCACTCAAGCCGCACCGACCTGTTCTGGCTGGCCGCGGAGTCCGTGACACGCCTGAGCCTGGCCACGGACCCACCAGTTGGCAAGGCCGGGCATTGAGACCGGGCTTCATGCTCATGACCGGGCTCACGGGCAGGTCCGCTGGCTCGTGTTCCCTGCGTCGATGAACATCCGGTCGGTGGAGGACGAAGATCGCCCCTGGCTGAAAGATCTCGTCGCGAGAGTTGGGGCTCCCGGTCGTGATCGCCGACAGCACGTCTCGAGGAGCCGCGTTCGCGACCATGCCCATGAGCATCGTCTTGCGAGACCTCTCGGCTTCATTCCTGTACGGGGTCGCCGCCATCTACGGGCCGTTCAACCTGGTTGGACTCGCTGGCTTTCCCTTCCTGTTACTGGTCCTCGTCCCCGGTGAACAACTCGACCAGGCGAACGCACTGGAGGGGGTGAGCTACGCGCTCGCGAGCCTCTCTGGTGCAACACTCACCATCGCTACCGCCGGTGCTGGACGTCGATTACGACGACGTTACCGGGGCAGCGGAAGCTATACAGATTGCAACTCCTTTGATGCGAACCCTGGACCGAGTAGAGACGCGCATCTCTTCGTAGCAATGACTGCCGGAGGCACTCCACAGAACGTTTGATCTGCTACGCCTGATTGGCAGAAGCTGTCCCTTTGATTTGCGATCTATTCGCCGCGTTGATCGAACTGGTTCGTTTACGCCCAAGAGATCGCTTCCTGCAAGGGCACCACGCAGTTGACGACGGCCATGAGCAGATTGGCAAAGTCATCGACACGGTGTCCGGAGTAGAAGGAGCATCTGTGCGAAGACTGCAGTTGACCCAGATGTTCAAGCGCAGTCTTTCTCTTCATGGGGCCCGGATTCCGCTGAATGCCACGGCTTCCACACACTGCTTGGTTCAGTCCCAGCCCAGCGCTCTGGCCAGCACTCATGACAAATACCAACGGGATGCCCAGGGGGCCGGGCTGAGTCATGACTGTGCTGGTCCTTGGAGCCGTTTCTCGAACCACAGATGGGCATGGGGGTTCTCCCCGTAGCGGTGGATCTCCACATAGCCGGCTGTGCGGTACAGGTCGATCGCTTCGCGCAACACCTCGTGGGTATCGAGGCGTAGGAGCTGAACGCCGCGTGCGAAAGCAATCTGTTCGAGTTGGTTGAGCAGAAGACGGGAAACGCCAAGGCCCCTGGCCTCGGGATCCACCCAAAGATGCTTGATCTCCGACATCTCGCAATCGATCCTGCGGAGCACCCCGCAACCGATGGCGTGCCAGTGGTCATGAGCAACAAAGCACACCCCGCCCGACCGGATCTCTTGTGGAGAAATGAGTTCAGAGCGTTGGAATCCCTCCGGAAACCGCTCGTCGAGCTCGTCCGCATACGCCAAGAGACAGCGTTGCGCATCTTTTGAGGCTGGATCTGCCTCTTCGAGAGTGACCTCAGCTCGTCGCAGGAGTCTGTACAGCTCATCTATAGCTGAGATGGACCGTTCCCGATCAGATTCAGAGAGGGGCGCGAGAAGGTCGTCCGTGGCAGCGTCGGAACGTTCGTTCAGGTCTTTGAGCTCCCGAGCTCCTTTCGATGTGAGCGTTACGATTCGCGCCCGGCGGTCGGAGCGATCGGGAACGACACGGACGAGCCGCTGTCGCTCCAACGAGCGCAGCAGCCGGGCCAGGTAGCCCGAGTCGAGCCCGAGGCCGATGCGTAAATCTCGTAATGGCTGATCGTGACCGCCGATCTCGAACAGCAGGCGCGCCTCGGCCAGCGATCGACGCTGGCCGAGGTAACGCTCACTCAGGACCCCGATGCGCTCCGTGTAGTAGCGGTTGAAGCGACGCACCACATCGATGTCGGACACGTAGTTAGATTAGCTGACCCAGGTCAGCTAATCTACAACCTGGGAGTCCATCGGGTGTTCCCGTCAGCGTTTAGGCGCTCCGCCGAATACTTCGGGAGGCAGCGGTTCCTGGAGAACCGGATGGTGCCTAAGATGCGCGAAGGGCGGTCAGGAACAAGGCAAACCAGCGCCTCATTGAAGCGGGCGGGAACTCATACCAACTGAGATCCTGCGCCGATGAAGCGAAGCTTGTCGGGATTGCGAACGAGGCGCATTGTGCGCACCAATCCGTTGTCGACTTCGAAGGCGGCCACAAAGTCGATCTCATTGTTGAGAAAGCAGATGACACCGGGTTCGCCATTAATGGTGGCGCTCTCAAACGCGGCCATATTCCTCCGGTAGCGCTTGGCGAAATTGATCAGGAACCGGGTCACTCTTTTGGCACCGACCACCGGACGCCTCGCTGCTTTGCGGTTCGCTCCGCCATCGGTGATACAGACGATGTCGGGGGCGACGCGAGCTAGTACGGCCTCCATGTCCCCCCTCGACAGTGCCACGAGAAGTTCATCAACTAGTCGGCGGTCCTCGGGTCGGGACCGCACCCGCGTGTGACGCAAGGTGCGGCGGGCCCGGCTGGCAATTTGGCGGCAGGAGGCCGGGCTCTTGTCGAGGGTCTTGGCGATGCTCGCAAATGGCACTCCGAAGACATCGGCCATGAGAAACACCGCTCGCTGTACTGGGTCCAGGCGATCCAAAATGGTGAGGAATCCCAAGGTGAGCGAGTCAGCTAACTCTGCGCGGTCCTCTGGACCCGGTTCGGTCACCACCGGTTCTGGTAACCACGGTCCGACATAGGTTTCTCGGTCGTGGCGGACCAGCCGGAGCCGGTCGATCGCTAGCCGGGTTGTGACGGTGGTGAGCCAGGCCGGTGGGGACCGCACCTGGGAAACGTCGTCGACCGTGCACCAGCGAATCCAGGCCTCCGAGACGATGTCCTCGGCATCGGAGATGCTGCCGACCATGCGGTAGGCGAGTCCGAGCAGGCGAGGCCGCTCGGCCAAGAAAATGGCCTCGGCCCGACCGTTCCTCATCAAGTCACCACGACAGACGTTCGCTCCAGGCTGCGTAAGGCTTCCCGTGCAGCCTTGTGGCCGCTGGAAATCGAGGCGTCGGCGAGCAGCCCCTCGTGGCCGACCCAATCCCCAGCGATGTAGACGCGATGGTGGCCGGTGTCGGTCACTCGGGGACGGCCGGACAGGCCGCCGTCGCGTGCTCTGGGGGTGCCGCCGGCTACCACCATTCGGGCCAGGAAGCGGCTCCACTCAACATCGCCTGCTTCTACGCCGAGGCGTGAAACATGGTCCTCGAGGCTGAGGCGGTCAGGCCCGGCACCGGTCGCTCCGTATTTGATGGCTTGGACGACGGCCATACCCTCTGGTGCCTGGCGGCCCGGTGGGGATTGGACGACACCCAGCAGCGGCTCGTCGACGCTCAGGACGTAGCCAGGACTGGGTACCCGCTTGAGGCCGAGATCGAGGCAGGCGGCCGTAACGGGTCGGATGAGACGGGACCAGCCTGGATCATCGGGAAGAAGGGCGCGAATGGCCGAAGGGCGCGCCAGAGGCGACGATCACCTGGTGGGCTTGCAGGACGGTCTCGCCGCACCATACATCGACGTAGTTGCCGTGTGGCTCCAGCGCCGTTACCTTGCAGCCGGCCTTGACGTGGACTTGCCGGGACAGTCCTTCGATGAGCTGGGTCCACCCGCCGTGCAGGTACAGCGCCCCAGGGCGAGCCCCCAATTGGAGTTGGCGGACGACGGCATCGACCGAGAACTCGGAGGTGTCCACCGAGTAGGTCGACCACCGGATGAGGGCACGAAAAATCGCCTCCACATCCGGACGCATGTTGTGATCGGCGATCCACTGGTCGACCGTGGTCCTCGCCAGCGTGGACGGAAGCTCCGTTGAGACAAGGCCCAGTAGTTGCGCGAACTGGGTCTTCGATGCAGTCCCCATGACGGTAGAGGCCGCGAGTCTGTCTGTCCCGAAAGGCATGTCGTGAAGTTCGCCGTCTTTCAACAGCTTGTAGCGCAGCATCGGGGAGGGCGAACCATTCGGATGGACGCCGAGTGAGCGGAGGATGTTTGTGCCTGGACCCCCGATGTAGAGGGCATGAGCTCCCATGTTGACCACGTAGGGTCCCCTGACAACCGTGCGGGCCCGGCCCCCCGGCTGGTGGGCTTCCAGCACGACCGTGTCAGCTCCTCCGCTAGCAGCGGTAGCCCCAGCTGCCAGCCCGGCCAACCCGGCCCCCACCACGATCACGTCCCAACGAGTTCTCATACAGAGTTTGACGGATGAGCAGTCAAAAGGTGACAAAGATTGGGACACTGAACCGTCCCGGGCTTCTTGGGGGCTCCAAACCTTCGAAAGGTTGGAGTCACGCAGACCCGCAGAGGCAGTATCGGCCTGAGCTGAAAGGGCAGCGGTGCAGCTGGTGCTCGAGGCCCGAACGGCCGATCCGAAGGATTTCGGCGGCCATCAGCCGGATCGCCGGGCGGCTTGGCTGCGACGAGGAGTCGTTGCACCACGGCGCCTTTGCCATGCCTTCCGCTAACCGTGCAACTCGGTTGGGGGTTCTTCGTTTAATGAGATTGGCGGCTTCAGTGATATCGCAGCCGGCTCCATCCGAAGTGTGCATCGGGGTTGAGGCCTCCGGATCCGAGCGGCCGCCACGCTCACTTCGAAATCGAGCGAGAAAACTGTCCGAGTGCCGGGTACGAGCGCCTCGAATGCATCGGATTCCTGGTTCATGCGCGGGTGTTTTCGCTTGGTGCTCTAGGCAAGACCCGAGTACCAGTCGGCGACAGCGCAACCAATGGCGTCAGCGGAGTCCTCCTGGAGGAAGTGCCTCCCCGGCACAGTTACCTCATCCTGGTTGGGCCAAGTACGTACCCACTGCCTCTGGGCGTCGATCAGGATGGAGCCCGGATCGGCGTTGACGAACAGCTTGGGGATTTGACTGGTCGACAGCCAGTTCCCGTAGGAGTTGACGATTTCTACGACGTCGGAGGGTTCGCCATCTATGGGCAATTCCCGCGGCCAGCTAAGGGTGGGCCTTCGGTCCTCACCCGGGGTACGGAACGGTGCTCGGTAGGTGTCCATCTCTTCGTCGCTCAGGGTGCGAAGTACGGTCGCGGGCAGCACTCGCTCGACGAAGAGATTCTGTTCCAAAATCATGTTCTCGCCCGCCGGCGAACGGAACGACTGGAAGAGGCCTCGGCCCGGCTCAGACCACTCATCCCACGTGAACGGTCTCACGATGGCCTCCATGTAGGCGATTCCAGCCACCGCATCTCGCTGGCGGTTGGCCCAGTCGAATCCCAATGCCGAACCCCAGTCATGCAACACGAGCGTCACCTTTTCAAACACACCGAGTTGTTTGAGTAAAGCGTCAAGGTAGCGGCGGTGTTCGACGAAGCGGTAGCTGCCCGGACCGCATGCAGGGAGCTTGTCGGAGTCGCCCATACCAATCAGGTCCGGCGCGAGACATCGGCCGTATGACGTAAGATACGGGATCACGTCGCGCCACAGGAACGACGAGGTCGGGTTTCCGTGCAGAAACACGATCGGATCACCCTCGCCGGCCTCTTGGTAGGCCATACGAAGTCCGAGCACCTCAACGTAATGCTTGTCGGTTTGCATCACTGAGTCCATCCTTGATTGCTGAATCCAAGCAAGATGACGTCGGTCCAATCGCTTACGCGGTCCAGAGCGCTTCTGTGGGTGACATCCGTGCCGCACGTAGGGCCGACAGTAAACCCGCGACGGCTGCGATGAGAAGCACGGCTCCAAAGCCTCCGGCCCAGGCAAGGAGGGCACGTCGACACCGCAGCCCTTGACATCAGCGCAGATGGTGGCGCGGAGCACACCCGGGCCCGCTCCGAGCGAGTCTCCGATGACGGCGGGCAGCATCGCATCGATCAGGAACTGGATCGGAATGTGCCCCTTTGTTGCCCCGAGGGCGCGTCCCAGCCCGATCTGACTTCGTCGTTCGAGCACCGAAATGACCATGATGCTGGCTACCCGGATCGCACCGACGAGAAGTGTCACTCCACCAAGGCCCAAGAACAACGGTCGTCGAAGGCGCCGTGGGCATCGGCCTGGGCGACCAAGGCGGAGGAGGGCTGGGACACGTCGACTTCGTCCGGGTTCTCGAGACTGGACGTAGCCGCGAGAACAGAGTCGACTGCGGCTACCTGGCTTGTCTGGGCACGGAGGTAGATCGTCGAAGGGTGCCCGCTGCACTTCAAAAACGGCGTTCATGGCCACTTCGCTTCTCGATCACGCGGGAATCTCCGATGTTGGGTCACAGCGGGCGGAAACCCCGACCGCACGAGTACAAGGCACTCAGTCGCGAGCGAAGGCCGTCGCGGATCGCCCTGATCGTGCTCGCCATCCTCACCGAGATCGAACGTGATGCCCCGATGGATCCCTATCGTGGTCACTGTTCGCTCTCGGCCATTGATCCAATGGAAGAATCGATGCCGAGGACAAACTGGTAGTCGCCGGCGATGCGACCCTGCGGCGACAGGAGCAACGTGTTCATTCCGGCGTCGGCTAACTGCCCGTTAGCCCTTTCGACCAGCTCCCAGCGAAAGAGCACGCAGTGGTGATGGCCCACGACGCCGCCACTTCTGAAGACATAGCGACCCGAGCCGATGAATTCGCCGAACACGTCATCGATATGGCCGGTTACTGCTTCGAGACCCTCGAAGAGGTTGCTCTGGGTCACGACCGATCCGTCGTCGGTGTAGAGGGTCTCCAATACGCGTGTACGGCGTTCGGTATCTGGATCGTTCCAGGCACGCACGTACCTTTCGATTAGGTCCTCGAGGGCTCCTGACACGGTTCTCCTACGTTGCGGTTGGCTCCAACAGTCAGGATGGGCGACCCAGGGCGTGACCGCAATACCCTGCAGGGAATGGCAGAAATGCATGGCCCGAGGATTACATGTTGAGGTGAGCACGATGGTCGACGAACGCGCCTTTGGAGAGGAGCTACGGCGTTGGCGCCAACAGCGGCGGGTCAGTCAGCTCGAACTGGCTACCCGGGCCGGGACCACCCAACGCCATCTCAGCTTCGTCGAACGAGGCCGCTCCGTGCCGGGTCGAGGAATGGTCGTCCGTCTCGCCGAATCGCTCGGCCTCCCACTACGCGAGCGAAATGCTCTCTTGATCCGAGCCGGATTCGCGCCTGCCTACCCCGAAGGCAGCTTCGACGACGGGAGTCTCCACGCTGTTCCGCGAAGCCCTCGGTGCGATCCTCCTCGGTTACGAACCTTATCCGGCGATGATTATCAATCGATTGGGCGAACTCATCATGGGCAACGATCCATGCGCTGTGTTCTTCGAGGACGTTGCAGAGGAACTGCTGAAGTCGGGGTGCCTATCCGCACTTCCGTGGCGCTAGAAAGGAGGCCATGGCAGGAGACGACACTCAAGATCGAGCTCGAGGGACACTCTCGGCTGAAGCGACAGCTAGCTAGCTAGCTCAGCTAGCGGATTGATCGGATCCCCGCCCGGTGCAGTAATAGCACCCTTCCGCTGGCGCATCTGAGGAACGACGCACGCTTCCGAGGTCTGCCCGATAGGTCAGCTGCCCGATCCTGGGCGCAGCCCACTCATGTCCAGCTGAACTTAGGAGGTAAGGACTCACCCGGGCCTGTTGCACCGTGGCGAGAAGTCTCCAACATCCGCAGATCCTGGACGCTTCAGCACAGCGCCGAGCGAATGTTTGCGGGATCGCCAGGCCCCTTCGCGTGCGGCGCCAGATGACGCCTCTCTGGGCTTCTATCGCCTCTCCATGCCGCGATAGAGCTCAAGGGCTTCAGTCAGACGCTCACGAGACTCAGGCGTGTTGGGAGCGCACTGAAACATGATGTGCTCCAAGCCGAGTTCTCGGTAACCCCACATCGCAGCCGCGATGTCCCGCGCCGAACCCGTCAAAGTGTGGTTGAAGTCAGGTCTCGCTTCCTTCAGATCGGGGAACCATAGGCCGATGAGCGCGGTGACGCCGATGGTAGCTGGATCACGACCGACCAGGTTGCAGGCCGTTTCGAACTTGGCGCGTGGCTCGATCATCGTTTCGGGCTCGCCCATGTAGCCGACATTAGAGAGATCAGCATATTGGGCGGTCAGTTCTAACATGCGAGGACCGAAGTCGCTTCCGACCAACAGGGGTGGTCCGATCGGTCGCGGCCCGTGTGGCACGATCTCGCAGTTGCGCGCCTGATAATACTGACCGTCAAAATCGACGTACCCGTCCTTGAGGAGAGGCTTGAGGATCTGCAACGCCTCTTCCAAGCGGTCAATCTTGTGGTCGAACGGCAGGCCGAACGCCTGATACTCCGGCTCGTTCCATCCCGCGCCAATACCCAAGATTAAACGCCCGTGACTCACCTCGTCGGCCGTCGCGGCCATCTTCGCCAAGATGGCCGGATTGCGGAGCGAATTGCACAAGACCAATGTGCCGATCTCCACGCGCTCAGTCGCTTCGGCCAGCGTGCTCAGTATGGTCCAGCACTCCCACATTCCCCGCGTCGGCGCACCGGGATTGCGGTAGAAGAGGTGGTCGGGCAGCCAGATGCTGTCGAAGCCGTCCGCTTCTGCCTGTAGCGCGATGGCGCGTATCGAGTCATACGATCGCTTCTCGTTGGTGTCGGCGTCGTTCATCAAGTGGACAACCAAGCCAATCTTCACAACGTATTCTCCTCGCTCTTGCTCGGGACTTGTCGCGTAACCTCTGTTTGGGTCTGATCTCACATGCTCCATAGAGCCTGAGTAGGCGAGAGCCGAGCTGCGCGCAGTGCGGGCCAGAGTCCGGCGACGGCGCCGATGAGGATCGCCGATGCAATGCCGCCGGCCCATGCGAGCACGGGAATCACCACGAGTTCGTGCTTGGTGGAGGCATAGATCGCGGTCGTGAGGGCACCCACAGCAACTCCGACAGCGCCCCCGACGAAGGCGAGAACGACGGCTTCGGCGAGAAACTGAACTCTGATGTGGCCTCTGGTGGCACCGAGGGCACGGCGCAGCCCTATCTCCGAACGGCGTTCGAGGACCGAGATGACCATGATGTTGGCGACCCCGACTGCGCCGACAAGGAGGGCGACGGCGCCGAGGCCTAGGAAGAGGCCATCGAACGCTCCTTGAGCGTCAGCCTGGGCGACGAGAGCAGCGGAGGGTTGTGAGACGTTGACCTCGTTGGGATACTGCGGATTGGCCGTCGCGGCGAGGAGATTGTCGACGGAGTCGACTTGGCTCGACTGGGCGCGCACGTAGATAGTCGAGGGATGGCCGTCGAAGCCGAAGTAGTGCTGCGCAGCGGGGAAGCCGACGAGGACCGAAGAGTCGATTTCCGGGACCAACAGGGCCGGATTCAAGATGCCTACGACGTAGCACCACATGTTGTCAGCCCAGATCCGCTCGCCGGAGTAGACCCGGTCGATCCCGAGGCGTTGGGCTGCTGCCGCCCCGAGGACACATGCCGGCTCCTGCGCGGTCGCCGCGTTGAGATAGCTGCCCTGGGCAACGCTCGTGCCGACGGTGCGCGGCAGGCCCAGGCTGGCCGCGTCGATCCCAATGGCGTTGGTGTCGATGGACGGGATGACGGGGCTGCGAAACACATCGCCGCTCACTGTTCCAGTCTCTTGCACTTCGGTGACCCCGTTGACACGGGCGATCATCGCCGGGGCGGCCTCAGACAGCTCGGCCGTGCCGCCAGCGAGGGTCTGGCCGTTCTCGACGACGAGGAGATTGGTGCCAAGGGCGGCGATCTCGTTCAGAAGTCCGGCGGAGGCGGAGGACGAGAGCCCGAGTACGGCGACGATCGCGGCGACACCGATGGCGATACCGAGCGCCGAGAGTCCGGCTCGCAGCTTGCGCGTGCGCAACCCCACCATGGACAAGCGGCCCAAGTCAGAGGGCCGGAGTCTGTTGACCGTGAGCGTCTCAGCAAGCGCGGCTCGGGCGTTCCTCCTGAAGGAGCCGCGAGGAGCGCAGGCCTCTCACTTTTCTCTCACTTCGAGGCCTCCTGGGCACTGTCGAAGACGATTCGGCCGTCGACCATCTCGATCCGGCGATCCATTCGGGCTGCGATGTCGCTGTCGTGGGTGATCACCACGATGGTCACTCCCATGGCGCGGAGTTCCACGAATAGCCCCAAGATGGCTTGTCCGGTTGCTTGGTCGAGGTTGCCGGTGGGCTCGTCGGCGAGCACGATGGCCGGGTTGCCGACCAGGGCACGCGCGATGGCGACGCGTTGGCGTTGCCCTCCCGACAGTTGTGTAGGGCGAGCTTGAGGTCGCTCGTCGAGGCCGACCATTTCGAGAGCGTCGAGGGCCCGGGCGCGCCGTTCAACCTGAGGAATCCCGGCGTAGAGAAGGCCGTCGGCAACGTTGTCGAGTGCGCTCTGGTGCTCGGCCAGGAAGAACTGCTGAAAGACAAAACCGATGCGGGTCGACCGGAGCGCCGCGAGCTTACGGTCGGTGAGCTGCTCGACGTCCAGGCCGGTGACGCGCACTCGGCCGGCACTGGGCCGGTCCAGGGTGCCCATCAGATGTAACAGTGTCGTCTTGCCCGAGCCCGAAGGGCCAACAATTCCTACCAGCTCTCCCCGCTCGATCGCGAATGACACGTCGCGGACGGCGGTCACTGGTGGCTCGCTCGGATACACCTTGGCCACATGGTCAAGTTCGAGGACCGGCGTCGTCGCGTCGTTCATTGTGAGCGCAAGACGGTCAACGGAGAGACGCACGGCTGATCTTGTGGTGTCAACGTTCATAGCTTCGGCACCACGACCTTTTGACCAGCTCTCAAGCTGGTCCCAGTGACTTGGACCAAACCGTCCGCGTCGTCGAAGAGGCCCAAGGTGACCGCGACCAGACGGTGGACGCCTTCGCTTCGCACCATTTCCACTGCGTAACCCCCGCCGGTCTGCACGACCAGCGCGTCGACAGGCACGACCAAGGCGTTTGACACCGTGCCGGTCGTGATGGTGACGTTGACCTGAGCCTGATCCCATTCACCCGTCGCCGCCGGATCGGTCGGGTTGACCAGCACGGTGATCGTGGAGCTCGAGGAGCCCGAACCGCTGCCGTCACCGGACGATGAGCCCGAACCGCTACCGTCACCGGACGATGAGCCCGAACCGCTACCACTGGACGAAGCGACCGTGCCCACCGACGAGATGACGCCCGGTGTCGTCTCGTTGTTCGGGAGGGTAATGGTGACTTTGTCGCCGACCGCTACCGCGGACTCTTCGTCGGCGTCGAGGGAAACGCTGACCTGGCGAGTGGTGGATGTCGCCGCCAGCACCGAGCCGCCTCCGCCCGACGCACCCCCGCTGCCGGCGCCGCCCGCACCCGACGCGCTCCCGCCACCCCCACCGACGGACTCGCCCACCGTAGGCGTGACCGAGGTGACGCGGATGGGGCCGGGCTCGAAAAGCACTTCGCCGAGCAGGACCTCACCGGTCGCCGGCAGGCCCAGGGCGCTTTGCCACCGGTCGACGGCGGCGGCCGTGGCCGAGGAGTAGTGGTTGCTCTGGGTCAGCCCGGAGCCGTAACCGAGGGCGATCAGGTCCGCCGTCAGCTCGCCGACATCTGCGCCGTCGGACATGCCGACGTAGAACGCGCGGTAGGCCGTGACGGATCCATAAAGGAGCGGGACGGGTTCGTTATTGAGCGAGTAGAGGGTCTGGTCCTCCTTTATGACGTCTCCCACCTCCGGTAGCCAGGTATAAGTCGTGCCTGGGTTGGCCGCCATCGCCTGATCCAATGCCAGCGTCGCTTGATCGCCCTGCAGCTTGGTCTCGTCGGATTGGACTTTGGCCTGGTTCTGATCGTGGTCGAGGGTCGCGGCCGACTGGGCGCTCGCCAGTTGCTGATCGGCCTGAGTCAGCTGAGTCTGGTCCGAGCTCACCTTCTGCTGGTCTTGGGTGCAGGCGGGACTCGACGATCCCGATCCTGCGCAGTCCGTCGACTGCGTAGCCTCGTCCGAACTAAGGGTGGACTGGTCGGCGTTGAGCGAGCCCTGGGCCGCCGCGATCGTCTGGCTGTCGGCGGTCGCGGTGTCGGAATCGGTCTGCTCGTCGCCAGACAGCGTTTGCTGGTCCTGGGTCACGGTCTCTTGGTCCTGGATGATCTCCTGTGCGCTCGCCCCCGATGGGGCCAGCAGGCTGTACGTGTCGGCGTAGCCGAGGGTGGCAGATACTTCTGTGTCGGAGGACAGATCCTGGCGGACCACGGTGTATGACCCGGTCACGCTTGTGTTTTCACCGACTCCAGGCGAGCCACCGCCTTTGGAACTGAGTGGCACGACGACCGCCACCACTGCCAGCACGAGACCCGCAGCGATGATCCACGGCGTCCTGCGCCGACGGTGTCCCGCCTGCGCGGCGACCTGGTCGTGTCGTTCGATTGGGAGCTGCTCTGTGGTCGGATCACCAGACCGCGGAGACACTTCGGCGGGCGTGGTTGAATGGCTGTCGGGCTCCATTGGACGACTCAGCCTCCTCCGGGAGCAGCCCCACCGAGGGGCCGCAAGCTCTTGCAGGCGCTCTCGGCGCTCTTGAAGGTCGCGCTCGTTCTGATCGATCGAATTGGGGATCGAGAACGCGCCATTGGCGCTGGGGTCGGGGAAGTTCGGCTCCCCATGGGCCTGCATACACTCGGCGTACTTGAGCTGCTCGGCCTGGATCTGTGCCAAGACGGCGGACGGCAATACCTTTGAATCGGCGTACTTCTGGCAAGCCTGCTCCGCCGCCACCGCTGTCGGCGAGTTGGGGTCATAGCTATTGCCCGCAGAAGGACTGCTTCCGGGAGAGGGTGGATCTGGGAAGCCACTAACCCCGTGGGCGCGCATACACCGCGCGAACTCCAACGCGAGGGTCGAGTTGCTGCTCGAAGGCGGGGAACTCCCTGGCCCCGCAGACGAGACCGTGCTCGTCGTTGAGCCTGAGCCAGCGTGAATATCAGCCGGTCCGCTTCCGCATGCCGCCATGCCTAGAGCGAACGCGACCAAAGCGGCCACCGATGCAGCGACTTGCCACCCTGCTCGTCTACGGGTTGAGCTCGGAAGTGGGGCGTGCTCTGCTTGGGCGGTGTTCACGTCGCTTCCTGTCTCTTCGTTATGCTGTTCACGTCGCTGTCCTTTCTCGTTGTTGCGCTCGCTATGCCAGCAATACGGCACTTGAGTGGTCGCCCTCGATCTGGGCTTGCCGCCCGCCTATGAGCCGGGCTTTGCATTCGCGAAATGCTGGCCGTCCTGTTCAACAGCTTGGGTCGCAGAGGAATTGGGGCTGCAGCTGTTGCCCACGGGGAAAACGCGTTCGACGAAGTGCCGCCGGCTGGCGGCGCTGTGGATTCGTTCACCCCATGGTTCTGCATGCATTGCGCCCTCGCGATCTCTCCTGAGCCAGTCGAGTCCATGTCGCTTCCTCTCGTTTCCTGTCTCTCGCCGCAGCGGAGTCCGAACCCAGTTGTACGAAAAGCAAGGTGACACCGAGGTGACAGCTGTCACCTGGCTGGCACCCTGGGTCTGCCAGCCTTGGTTTGGTCAACTGGCCGCGCTCGGTGACCGCCCGGCGGCCCGAAAAGCTGCGACGCTTGAGCAGGTGAGACACGATGCGCGTATTGGTCGCTGAGGATCACGAGGAGCTAGCCCGAGCGGTGGCAGCGGGGTTACGTCGCCGCGGGATGACCGTCGATCTCGCATACGATGGAGACGAAGCCCTTACTCGCCTGGGAGCGAACCGCTACGACGTGGTGGTGCTGGACCGGGATCTGCCCGGCACCCACGGCGACGATATTTGCCGCCACCTGGCCGCTACCCGCTCCCAGAGCCGGGTGCTAATGCTGACGGCCGCGCGCTCGGTGCGAGACCGGGTCGAAGGACTGGAACTCGGGGCCGACGATTACCTGCCCAAACCGTTCGAGTTCGACGAGATGATCGCCCGGGTCCAGGCGCTCGGCCGACGACCCGGCGCCCCAGCACCTGACCACCTCGCCTACGACGATGTCCGGGTTGACCCCGAGCGCCGCGTCGCCACCCGCGGGAGCCGGCGCCTCGAGCTCACGCCCAAAGAGCTGGCGTTGCTCGAATGCCTCTTGGCCGCCGACGGCAAGCCCGTCTCGGCAGAAGAGCTCCTAGATCGGATCTGGGACCCCGCCACCGACCCCTTCACGACCACCGTCAAGACAACCATTCGGCGGCTGCGAGTCAAGCTAGGCGACCCGCCGATTATCGAGACCGTCCGCGACAGCGGATACCGCATCGGAGCATCCTGATGCGCGCTGTTCACCCCGGACTGGCCCCACCGTCGTGGATGCGTCTGCCTCGTCGCAGTGCCCGCCTACGGCTCACCTTCCTTTACGGCGGGCTCTTCTTGCTATGCGGAGTAGTCCTTTTGACAGTCACCTACCTCCTGTCAGAGCAAGCGATCGACCATGATCAGGCAGCGCAGGTCCCGCTCATCAATCCAGTGCCGCCCGCCGCTCAACCGACACTTAACAACCGAGGGGCAGCGGATCTTGCGGCGGCAGAACACGCGTTGGCGGCACAGCGCGCATTGGACCTCCACAACCTTCTCGTCAACTCCATCATCGCCTTCGTCCTCGTTGCCCTCCTTGCAATTCTGCTGGGCTGGTACATCGCTGGCCGAGTGCTGCGTCCCGTCCGGACCATCACCAACACAGCCCGCAGAATCTCAGCCACGAACCTGCATGAGCGGCTCGCGCTCGACAATGCCGACGACGAATTCAAAGACCTTGGAGACACCCTCGACAACCTCTTCGCCCGACTCGAAGCTTCCTTCGACGCGCAACGTCACTTCGTAGCCAACGCTTCTCATGAATTGCGCACCCCAATCGCTGCCGAGCGAGCCATGCTCCAGGCTGTCCTCGACGACCGAGACGCCACGGCAGACATTTGGCGATCGACAAGTCAAAAGATCATCGCCTCCAACCGGAAACAAGAAGGCCTTATCGACTCCCTGCTCGCTCTGGCCAGCAGCGAAGGCGGCGGCGAGCGCTGGGAACGAATCGACCTAGCCTCACTGTGCGACGGCGTTGTGCAGCGCCGATACGCCGAGGCAGAGGCTCGCGGATTACGAATGGAGACCACGATCGATCCTGCTGATGTCGTCGGCGACCCCGGGCTCATTGAACATCTGGTCGTCAATCTGGTCGACAACGCCATTAAGCACAGCGACGCCGGCGGGCACATTCAGATATCCATTGACATCAAAGACAACAGAGCCGTGTTGACTCTCACCAACACGGGACCAGTGATCGCAGCAAGCGACATAGACCGACTCTTTCAACCCTTCCAACGGCTCGATCCCCGGCGGAGCCACCACAAGAGCGGCTATGGCCTAGGCCTCTCCATCGTCCAGGCCATTGCGACGGCCCACGGCGCCGCCATCAACGCTCGCCCCGAACCACGAGGCGGCCTCTCGGTCACAGTGACCTTTCCGACACCCGGTGAACAAGGCAGCGATGTAAGCACTCCGCCCCAAGGGCCGGATGCCAATCACACCGCCTCCATGACAAACGAAATGCGACAAATAGCTGCGTCCGGTCACACTGATGCTCGGCGAGCTACAGACGTCGTCAAGCATTCCCACCGCGGCCGAAGAAGCTCTTGATCGAATCTAGAATGCGAAGAGGATGGACAACCTGAGCGCTGACACGAGAAGGGTTCGGCACGGGACTCCTTGTGGAACCTTCGTGCATGACCGATGCGCATCGTCCTCTCCTACCTCAATCCTGGGCGCAACCGATGGCCCAGATCCCAACGGGCGATTGAACGGTTTCAGCGGTCAGGCCAATTTGTGGATGGCGGTTCGCGAAACCCCGCCTCGCAACGCGGACGGGCCCGCGTCACCGTGACGTCCGCTTGCCGTCCGCTTGGAGCGATCATCAACCCGGTCCCGGTACGGCTTGGACCGCGCCAGGCGGTTCCAGTGACTTGCAGGCTTGGCTAGCACTTTGGAACGCAGACGAGGTGGGGTCGAACTTGCTACTGTCAAAAGCGCCCTGAGCATTGGGGTCGGGGAAACCGGGGACCCCGTGGGTGCGCATACATTGCGCCCATTTCACCTCCGCGCCGAGCTTTTGGGAGGTGGCTGGCGGAACCTGTCCGCCTCCGGGCCTCAGCGACCGGCACGCCTGAGCAGCTGCCTGGTAGCTCGAGCTTTTTTGGTCGAAGGTGCCTTGGAACGTCACGCCACCGCCTGGGCCGAGGGTGGGGTCAGGAAAATTCGAAACGGCGTGGCTGCGCATGCAGCTCGCGTAGGCGACTCCTTGGGCAAGTTGGCTTCCCGATGAGGAACCAGACGCACCGGAGCCACCCTTCCCGCCGCAGCCTGCAGCCAATAGTCCGACGCCAAGCAGCGCCATGATCGTCGCCGTCACTTTCATCGGAACTGCGCGGCGCCTCCACTCGAGCTTGCGAGATAAGCGCTCACCGCGTTCTTCAGGGTTGGACGCTTCACTCATGTGTGGCTCCGATACGTTCGCCGGGTTGTCTCGGTCGTTGTACGCCAGCACCCCTGACATGGGCTTTACTCCGACGGTTATCCCGATGCAAGGTGTCGTTCAATACCCTCGACTGCAGCAATCACCAGGGACCGCCGCGCATCCCGGCCGACTCGGCAGCAATGGAGACACCAATATGAGGGCTCACTGATGGGACGAATGATCCTTCGATCTGACGACTTGGACTTCGTTCGCGCTCGGGGGCTGGGCCCGTTCTGTCGCGCACCTGATTCAGGTGACGCCGCACCAGGCCATGGCGCCCCAGGTGCGGCCTGGTCCTCGGCGGCACACACACGGCTCAGCCCATATACGGTTCGCTTCAATGAAACTGCGCCCTCACCGCATCGGAAACGCTTCGCATCCACGGCTGCCGCGGCGCACCATCCGAGTGCGTCTCGCACTTCAGTTCTTTGCGGTCTTCCTGGCTGCCGGGACCGTCCTCTTGGTCGTCACCTTCTCGATCTGGCAATCCCGAACGAACGCACTCCGCGCAACGCCCGGTTCAGGAGGGGGCGAACAGATCACCCCCGTCAGCTCGGACGCACATCAGCTCTTGATCGCCTCGGGGATCGCGTTGGCCCTCATGGCCGGGGCGTCGATCCTGATCGGTTGGCTGGTGGCGGGGAGGTTCCTCAAGCCGCTGCGCACGATCACGGCAACGACTCGAGTGATCTCCGCCACGAACCTGCACGAGCGTCTCAACCTCAGCGGCCCCGACGACGAGCTGAAGGAGCTGGCCGACACCTTCGACCAGCTACTCAACAGACTTGAGCGTTCCTTCGCCTTCGAGCGCCAGTTCATCTCTAACGCCTCTCACGAACTACGCACCCCGCTCGCCGGAATGCGGACCTCGCTCGAAGTGGCGATGGCGAAACCGGGGCCGTTGCCGCCACACATCCACATCCTTGCCGGCCGGCTTAGTAGCGAACTCGACCAGGTCGACCGGCTGCTGGAGAGCTTCCTCACCCTCGCCCACACCCAGCAGGGCCCGCCGAGCGACGAGGTCACCGTGTCTCTCGCCGAAGCTCGCCCGCCTGGCGATCGAGCGCCTCGCCAACACGATCTCGGCAATGGACTTGCACGTCGAGCAGCAGGGCGCCGGAGGTGTGGGTCACTGGCAGCGAGACGCTGCTCTCGCGCCTGGTCGAGAACGTGATCAACAACGCCATTGGCCACAACGAGCCAGGCGGTTGGATCCGAGTGAGCACCACAACGAGGGCAAACCGGGCGTCTCTCGTGGTCGAGAACGGCGGCCCAATCCTTCACCCCGACCAGGTCAAGCAGCTCACCCGGCCGTTCCAGCGCATCGGCGCCGAGCGAACGGGATCGGATGGCGGCTCCGGTCTCGGCTTAGCGATCGTCTCCTCGATCCTCGAGGTTCACGGCGGAACCCTCGATCTCCAAGCCCTCACCGACGGCGGGTTACGAGTGGCGATCAGCCTGCCCCTCGCAGTCAGGACAGCAACTGGAGCAGTAGCGTGAGAGTGCTCGTCGTCGAAGATTCCCGCACCCTGGCTGACGCACTCGTCGACGGACTGCAAGACGAAAAGATGGTCGTCGATGTCGCCTATGACGGGCTACAAGCAGTAGCGAAGCTCGACCTCAACACCTACGACGTCGTCGTCCTCGACCGGGACCTCCCTGGGCTGCACGGTGACGCGATCTGCCGAATGATCACCGAGCGCGACAACCCCGCAATGGTGCTGATGCTCACGGCCTCTGGTAGCCCCGGTACAGCGAGTCAGCGGCCTCAGCCTCGGTGCCGACGACTACCTCTCAAAGCCCTTCCATTTCCCAGAACTCGTGCTCCGTATTCGTGCGCTCGCCCGCCGCCGACCAGCCGCCCAAGCCAGGATCTTCCGGGCCGCTGGACTCGAACTCGACCCCCTACGCCACACCGCCATCCGCAATGGACAACGACTCGACCTCTCAGCCAAAGAGTTCGGGATACTCGAAGCCCTGATGCGGGGAGACCACGCGGTCCTTAGCGCCGAAGACCTCCTCAGCCAGGTATGGGGCGAGGAGGTAAATCAGTTCACCAACATCGTCCAAGTGACCATGAGCCGCCTGCGACGCAAACTTGGAGACCCTCCAGTCATCGAAACCATCACCAACGTCGGGTACCGCATTCTCGAACCGCCAGGCTCCCAACCGGGGAAACAGTAAATAGAGCACCGAGATTTGGCGGCGTGAGTATGCCCCTGTGCCCCGGATCGTCGACCTGCGACCCTGCCGCGGGGTCGCTTCCCCTGCGTGCGAGTTCCAGCGCCACCATGCCACCGCAACAACAAAAATAGCCAATCGCTCATAATTTCGACGAAGCCGCTCGTGGCTCGTTCAGCAGAATATCCAAACCTGCCGTCCCGACTGCCTTTAAGCGATCCAGGTCGTTAGACAACTCAGCGAGCCTCTTCATCGTGTCTTGTCGATCTTCAATGCGTTCGCCGTCGCCGTGACACTCCATGGCGAAGGGCTGATAGCCCAGTTCGGCCAACTGTTTCGCTCCGCCATTCTGGAATTCGTCAAGACCCTGGCCATCGTGAGCAATCTGGATCGCCGGACGATCGTCATCCCCGTCGGGTATCCCGAGTGAGCCGACCATCCGCGTCCGTCCGCCTTGTATGCGATCTCTCGAGCTACAAACACAGAGGTCTCTGTAGTAGTAGACCCGCACGTTTTCTCACCCTTCGTAGTTGGCGGAGCGATTCCAGATGCTGTGATCAAGATCTCGTGGCGCGACACCGAGCCGCTGCGCCACGATGTTCAACGCTTCGACGACCTCTTGTTCCGTAAATGGGCGGCCAACCGCAGTCTGGACGAAGCGCAGGATGTTGGGATCAGGTATCGCCGTCTGAACTCCAAGACGCGCAACAAGCCCGTGATAAGCCGTGATGCCGAGCCCTCGTACCTGACCGCGGAAATCCGAGAACGAACTGGCCGTCGCCCACGCCCTGAGGTCTACGAGTGTGTTCAGGTTCTTTTGGCGTGCCCAATCAACCAGGCTTCGAAGCTGTTCTGCACGGGTCCAGAATTTTGTATCCCCAAAGGAATTGAGCCAGAACGAAGTTCCCCTCCTTGTCGTTGGGGTAGCGAAGAAATACCTCCTCCAAATCCTCGAGGGTGCCGATCTCATGTCCCGGGTGCGACCGAAAGTGCGTGACAGCTCGCTCGACGGTTGTGGACCTCTGGCGGTAGTCGAGTACCGTCTCCATTAGGGCGGTAAGGACGTCGACCGACTCATAGTCGTCCGTGATACGTGTCAGTCCTCGGCACGCGGTCTCAAGTCTCTGAAGATCGTCTTCAGTGACCATGAAGAAGGCGATCGTCCTCGCCAGCCCGGCATACGGATCCGCCAAGAGGACGTGGAGAGCTCTTCCATCCCTTCGAGCAGTGGTTGATGCAGACTGTGTTCCCGGGAAGGTAATGAGAGCATCCCAACCTGTCCGAACAATTAGTCGACAAGTATCCACCAGTCAGGGGACCCGTACAAGAGGCTCCTCCGTTTCGTCGAACGGTCGCAGCCCGAAGCCCCGGAGCCGCTCTCCCGAGGAGATGGGGTTGCCACTTCAGGCTGGCTCCTTTGACTCGACGGCTCGAAACGCCCTCCAAAAGGCCGCACCGTCTTCGCGGCATGACTGGCACCGGCCAACCGATACTCGCGCCACCGTCGACGACAAGGTTGTGTCCGGTGATCAGCCTCGACGCGTCAGAGGCCAAAAACAAAGCCGCTTGCGCAATGTCAGAGGCCAGACCCACAATCTGAAGCGGCTGCCATCTCGGCAAAACCGCCTCGATCGCGGCGGTCACAGCGTCGAGCGCGACGTCGGCTGCGCCGGGCGGAAGTCCCGCCCCCTTGCCAAAGATGCCCGTTGCGATAGGGCCGGGCGAGAGTGTGTTCACTCGAATGCCCTGCTCGCCGAGCTCGATTGCCGCACAGCGAGTCAAATGAATGACGGCCGCTTTAGCGACCGAATACTCGATGCCGCCGCCCGACCCGGCTCGAAAGCCGTTGATGCTTGCGGTATTGATGATGCTGCCAGAGCCCTGCTGGGCCATCGTCGGAACAGCATGCTTGATTCCGGCGAGGGTTCCGCGAACGTGCGTCGCCATACCCAGGTCGAATGCCGCGAGATCGAAGTCCGGCAAAGCGTTTCGCTGAGCGGGTATTCCCACATTATTGACGAGACAATCGAGACGTCCGAGCTGGTGCGCCGCCATCTCAATCAATGCCTTCACATCGGCCTCGACTGTCACATCTGTAGGGATAAAGGTGGCTGCCTCACCGAGGGACTCACTGAGCTTTCGGCCTTGCTCTTCTCGGCGCCCGCCAATCACGACCCTTGCCCCTTCCAAGACGAAAAGCTCAGCGATGCACGCGCCGATCCCGCTGGTGGCTCCACTGACAACGGCGACCTTGCCTTCAAGCGTTTGCATCGACTGACTCCCTCATTTGCCTTGAATGGGCCCAGGCCAGCTGGGACAAGGCCGGGGTCGCTGCCACGCAGTCGATCATCGTCGCTCAATGACGAGGGACTGCGCAGACCGGCCGAAGTAGCCTTCAACATCGCCCAACCGCGCGGCCGCGACACCACCGCCATCACGCCCGAGCTCCATTTCTGCGTTTACGAGGATCCACTCGCCGACGGGTGGGCGAACAAGATTGAGCGTCACGTCGCCGTTGATGAAGGACCATTCCTTAGGATCCAGGACCGAGGACACTCCATTGCCGAAATCCGCGGCGATGGCGGCTCGCATCATCGGACTGATCGGTTGTCCGCCAATGATCGGCTGGTTGGCTCGGAACCGAATTGCGTTCCGAGCCGGTCGATGCTCGTCTCGGGTCACCGGTCTGGCGGAGACGCCCCTCAGGAAGGGACTCCGGGCAACGGTCGAACTCACGTGCCTCTTCGTCGCTGATCGCCTCGCATTCGTCAGGCAGAGGGCAGTCGAGTTCCGTCTCGCCGAGTCCCTTCGGCAGCGGCGGGTTGGACTGCAGCACCTTCAACACGTTCGCCATGACCACCGCGACCCCACCGGCGAGCAGTGAAATCGAGACGACCTGAATCTTGCGACCCTGGCGCAGCACCTCGGCTCGAATTTCCAGAGGTGCGACAGGCACCGGCCGCAACAGATCCAGCGTGAGCCGCACGATCCTCATCGATGGGTCGCTCTGAAGACGTTCCGCCGCCCATGCAACCAGCGCGGCGGGCGCTGCGCCATGCTGAAAGCTCTGATCCCACGGACCAGCGGCACTGGGGCTGGTCTCGACGGACTGACCGGCGACTTCAAAAACGGCGTTCATGGCCACTTCGCTTCTGGATCACTTCGCATCTCCGATGTTGGGTCACAGCGGGCGGAAACCCCGACCGCACGAGTACAAGGCACTCAGTCGCGAGCGAAGCCGTCGCGGATCGCCCTGATCGTGCTCGCCATCCTCACCGAGATCGAACGTGATGCCCCGATGGATCCCTATCGTGGTCACTGTTCGCTCTCGGCCATTGATCCAATGGAAGAATCGATGCCGAGGACAAACTGGTAGTCGCCGGCGATGCGACCCTGCGGCGACAGGAGCAACGTGTTCATTCCGGCGTCGGCTAACTGCCCGTTAGCCCTTTCGACCAGCTCCCAGCGAAAGAGCACGCAGTGGTGATGGCCCACGACGCCGCCACTTCTGAAGACATAGCGACCCGAGCCGATGAATTGGCCGAACACGTCATCGATATGGCCGGTTACTGCTTCGAGACCCTCGAAGAGGTTGCTCTGGGTCACGACCGATCCGTCGTCGGTGTAGAGGGTCTCCAATACGCGTGTACGGCGTTCGGTATCTGGATCGTTCCAGGCACGCACGTACCTTTCGATTAGGTCCTCGAGGGCTCCTGACACGGTTCTCCTACGTTGCGGTTGGCTCCAACAGTCAGGATGGGCGACCCAGGGCGTGACCGCAATACCCTGCAGGGAATGGCAGAAATGCATGGCCCGAGGATTACATGTTGAGGTGAGCACGATGGTCAACGAACGCGCCTTTGGAGAGGAGCTACGGCGTTGGCGCCAACAGCGGCGGGTCAGTCAGCTCGAACTGGCTACCCGGGCCGGGACCACCCAACGCCATCTCAGCTTCGTCGAACGAGGCCGCTCCGTGCCGGGTCGAGGAATGGTCGTCCGTCTCGCCGAATCGCTCGGCCTCCCACTACGCGAGCGAAATGCTCTCTTGATCCGAGCCGGATTCGCGCCTGCCTACCCCGAAGGCAGCTTCGACGACGGGAGTCTCCACGCTGTCCGCGAAGCCCTCGGTGCGATCCTCCTCGGTTACGAACCTTATCCGGCGATGATTATCAATCGATTGGGCGAACTCATCATGGGCAACGATCCATGCGCTGTGTTCTTCGAGGACGTTGCAGAGGAACTGCTAGTCGAGCCCATCGTTCCTCGCCGCCTGGCACTGCACCCTGAAGGGCTTGCTCGCCGAATCGTCAACTTCCCGACGTGGGCGACGCACGTCATCGACGGCTTGCATCGAGAAGTGGTTCGCAACCCGGATCCTGCGCTCGAAGCGCAGATGAGGGAACTTGAGAACTACGTTCCCGAGGCTCCTCTCCCCGCCGACCATGTCGGCTTCGCGGTGCCGATGGAACTGATGACTCAAGACGGCATCCTCAGACTCATCACCACTCTCACGAGCTTCGCGAATGCCACCAACGTGTATCTCTCCGAGATCAGGCTCGAGGCCTTCCTGCCCGCCGACGATGAGAGTGCGAGACTGTTACATACGAGGTTTGGCCGTAACCCTCCGCTCCATCCTCTGCCCAAGACGCACAGTTCGTGATTTCCTTCGCCACTCGCTGCAGACCCAGAGACCGGGTCACCCAGGCCCCGAGTCTCGCCGAGCGTCACAGCCCGACATTCGGCAGGCGCCGGTCATACTCCAAAGCATCACAGCGCCACCTTTGACCTCGCAGTCGTCGTGACGTCGCACACCATCCAGCCTGCTTGGCCACTAACAACACTCCACCCCACCCGCGTGCGGGTCCTGATGTCAATCCGCTCAGACGCCACGACTAGCCCAGAGTCCATTGTTATGACACCTGTCTTCAGGTGATGGACGAATACCAATTCCGGAGGGTTCGCGGATGCGCTAGCCGTCGATCCGTGCTCGCACGTCGAGTAATCGGCTGCGTTCTCGGTGCATGTTCTGGAGGCGCAGCTCTCTAGCCGTGAAGCACGCGCAGGCTCAGGGAATCGGATCGCGGTACTCCTCGGCGCTTTTGCGCTCTTCGTCACTCAAGTCTTCTTCTCTGACAGGTCTGACCAATGTCCAGTGCTTGCCGACCGGGCAACGCTGGAATCGGGTCCAACCGAAGCGCACGGCCTTGAACGATCCGCCTGGAATCCACACGGTCGTGAACACGTGGCCTTTCGAGCAGCGGACGATCTGGTGGGTACCCCCGAGGGTGTAGCCCCGTCGTCTTGCGCTGACAAAGCGGACGAGGACCAGCACCACCACGACGGCAAAGATGATCCCAATCACCCAGACTGGAGCGTTGTTGTGGACCAATGAAGATGCTATCACTATTGTAGAATAATATCAGTTAATGAGAGGAAAGAGAGGAGAGCGCAGCTGTGGCCAGTGCGGACCTCCTCATGCACCCGGTTCGTATGCGGATCGTCGAGGCCTTCCTCGGCGACCGGAAGCTGACCACGGCCGACCTTCGAGCCGAGCTGCCCGAGGTCCCACCAGCCAGCCTCTACCGGCATCTCGCCCAGCTCATCGACGCCGGGGTGCTCGACGTCGTCTCCGAACGCAAGGTTCGCGGCACCGTCGAACGGACCTACGTAAAGCACGGCGTCCAGAGCGTGTCGAGAGACGAACTGGCACGGATGAGTCGTGAGGACCTTCGCCGGGCGTTCCTCAGTTACGTCATCGCCCTTCTCGCGGACATCGACCGCTACCTCGAACGCGGCGACGTCGAGCTGCGCCGTGGCGGCGCAACCTTTCGGATCGCCGCCATGTGGCTCAACGATAACGAGTTCACCGAGCTGACTGCCAGGTTCGTGGAGCTGCTCCAGCCCTATCTGCGCCGGCCGGCGACGCCGGATCGCACACGACGGGTTCTCCGCACGATCGTCCTGCCGGGCGCCGAGTCACGCGATTTGAAGGAGACATGATCGCTCAAGTTCTTCAATCTCCCTGCGCACTCGCGCAGAGCAAGCCGAGCCGATTGCCCATGACGGCTCAGCAGGTGATCTAGTATTTATCAAAAGTTATGCCCTCATTCGGACAGTTCACGGCCGCAAGTTCACAGTTCGCCAACAGACACGGCATTTATCTCGGGCGACGCTCGACGAAGATCCACGTGGCTCTTTACCGACGCTCCGGCGGCAGGATGGGCGGGCACCTCCCGGGCTGGCCCGAGGCACAGATAGTCCTGGTCGACCATAAGGGCGCCAAGACCGGCGTGGTGCGAACGTCTCCGCTGATGTACCACAAGGAAGGCGACTCCATCGCCGTGGTGGCGTCGAAAGCGGGTCAGCCAACGCATCCCGCGTGGTTCCATAACCTCAAGGCGAACCCGGACACCACAATCCAGATCGGCTCCGTCGTTCGTGAGGTCCACGCTCGCGTCGCTACCGACGAGGAGCGAGATCGCCTCTGGCCCATGTTCGTCGCGTTCTACCCCGGATACGAATTCTTCCAGAGCCATGCGAAGGGCCGGAGGATCCCAATCGTGATTCTCGACCCTCGTTAGGAAGCTGTCGGTCTCGCTCCAGTGTTCGGGGTGGCTTTGTGCCCTTCGACTCAGGGGGCCAAATGTCCATTTTCGAGCCAGCCAGGGCATGACGAAGAGCATGGGCCACCTGTTAGGCCCTCCGTCAGACGCGGTAAACGAGTCAGGCGAGCCTCGGACTCAGCTGCGGGGCGGCTGGCGCACCAGCGCCACGGAACTACGGCAGGATTAGGACGATGAGGTGGAATGACAGAACGCTCGCAGGAGTCGCCAATCTCGCTGGCGCTGTCGCTGAGGCCTCCGAGGAAGGTGGTTCTCGCGCGCTCGCCGCCCTCGAGGCGTTGTCTCAACTGATCCCGTACGACTGTGCGGTACTCTGTCGAGCTGAAGGCATCTCGCTGGCGCCCGTTGCCGCGGTGGGCTACGGACGTTCGCCTGAGGCCTCGGTCGGGCGGCGCGAGTACCGACTCGAGCAGCGGTCGCTAGGCATGGATGCCTCAGGAGCGGCACTGCGTTTCGACGACCTGCCCGAGAGAGGACGCAAGACCTTTACGGTGCGGGAGTTGGCCTGGCCAGCCGGGTTGCACGACGGGTTGGGAATGAGCCTTCACTCCGCAACCGGTCGATTCATCGGCCATATCGCCCTGAACGCCGCCCGCGAGGAGAGCTTCAGCGAGGAGCATCGCGACCTCCTCGCGCTGCTCAACCGTCCCCTCGGCGCGGCCCTCTGCGTCGCGGTCCAATCTTCTTCACGATCAACAACCTTTGGGCTTACGGCCCGAGAGCACGAAGTACTGCAACTGGTCGCTCAGGGACGTACGAACGGCGAGATCGCCGAGGAGCTCGTGATCTCACCCTCCACCGTTCGCCGACACGTCGAGCACTTACTCGCCAAGCTGGGAGTCGCTTCGCGTACCGCGGCTGCGGTCAAGGCGAGCCAGCATGACCTTCTAATATGAGGAGCTTGAGAGGATTGGTCAGGTGACCAATTGCATCGCTGCCAGTTCCCTCCATAATAGATGAATGGCCTCCTTCTCCGTGGAGTTCCAAGAACTGACCGAGTGGTTGTGGTGTCTGCGCTCGCCCGTTGTCGCCTGCTTCGTGATCCGTGATGGCGAAGGGGTCGTCATGGTGGACGCGAACGTCGCCGGGCTTGGCGAGTCGATCGTCGCCGCGCTCGCCGACCGTCTCGGTGTTCCCGGCGACGCCGTTCCCCTCCGCCAGATCCTGCTGACGCACGCACACGCCGATCACTACGGATCGGCCAGCGAGCTGGCAAAGCTAACCGGGGCCGAGCTACTCGGGCCAGCTGAGGAGCGAGACATCTTCGCGGGGCGCCTCTCACGTCTAGAGCCCAACCTTCGAGAACACGAACGCCCAATCTTTGAGCGCGTCATGCCACTTGTGGAAGAGCCACCCCCGATCGTTCTCGACCGAGAACTGCGCCCTGGGGATTCTCTGGACTGGGAGATTGGAGCGGAGCTGGTCGCCGCTCCGGGTCACACTCCCGGTCAGCTCGGAGTGTGGATTCCCGCTCACCGCACGTTGATCGCTGGTGACGCTATCGCGACGAGGGGCGACGGACGCCCGATCGCCGGGGTCTTCAACGTCGATCCCGACGAAACAACGCGGACGGCAACGAGCTTGCTCGATGAACTCCGACCATCACTGCTGTGCGTAGCACATGGAGAGCCCTTGACCGGTGACATTCGCGGTCTCTTCGACGCATCTCAGAGCGTGCGGCCCGCGTAAACAGCCCGCCTCACTGCGCACTGTCACAGCTCGCAGTTCTATCTCGTCTTATAGAGGGATGATGAGACGAGAGGAGCAGCCATGAAGGTCTTCGTAGCCGGCGCCACCGGCGTTCTTGGCAGAGCGCTCGTCCCTCTGCTCGTGGCGCGAGGCCACGAGGTGGTCGGGATGACGAGGAGCGCGTCGAAGCAGGACCTGGTACGCAGGCTGGGAGCGCGCCCGGTCGTGGCGGACGCCCTCGACCCCGACGCGGTCGCCCAGGCGGTAGCGGGCGCCGAGCCCGAGGTGATCGTGCACGAGCTGACGGCGTTGTCACCTATGAGCGTGCGTAACACGCGGCACGTCGAACGCCGCGTTCGACGATGACCAACCGGCTGCGCACCGAGGCGACGGACCATCTCTTGGCCGCCGGCCGTGCCGTCGGGGCGCGGCGCTTCGTGGCGCAGAGCTTCGCGGCTTGGCGATTCACCCGCACGGGCGGGCCGGTGCTGACTGAGGCCGAGCCCCTGGATCCCGACCCGCCGGTGTCGATACGGCCCAATCAGGAGGCGAACCTCTATCTGGAGCAGGCGGTGACGACGATCGAGTGGGGCGAGGGTCTGGTGTTGCGCTACGGCAGCTTCTACGGTCCGGGTACCGCGATCAGCTTGGCTCCGGATGCGCAGATGGCGGCGCTGGTCCGCAAGCGTCGATTCCCAATCCTCGGCGACGGTGCTGGCGTCTGGTCGCACGTCCACATCGACGACGCTGCGGCCGCGACCGTCGCCGCGGTCGACCACGGCCAGCCGGGTATCTACAACATTGTCGACGACGAGCCCGCGCCGGTTCGGGAGTGGCTGCCGGTGCTGGCAAGCGCGCTGGACGCAAAGCCACCGAGACATATCCCACGCTGGCTGGGCCGGCTGGCGGCCGGTGAGATGGCGACTGTCATGATGACCGACGTGCGTCGGCGCCTCGAACGCGAAGGCCAAGCGCGAGCTCGCCTGGCAGCCGCGCTTTGCCAGCTGGCGGCAGGGTTTCACACAGGGACTCGGCTGAGCGATGACTGAGCAGGAGTTCGATGAGCTTCGCCCGGCGGCGTTTGCTATCGCCTACCGGATGCTCGGCAGCGTGAGCGAGGCGGAGGACGTGGTGCAGGAGGGGTTCCTCCGGCTGCACCGGGTGCGCGAGGGCGGCGAACGGATCGAGTCGCCGCGCGCCTACCTGTCGACGGTGGTGTCACGGCTCTCGCTCGACCACCTCCGCTCGGCGCGGGTCCGGCGCGAGACCTACGTGGGCGAATGGCTGCCGGAGCCGCTCGTAGCGAGTGACGAAGGACGATCCCGCCCACAAGGCCGAGATGGCGGACTCGCTGTCGCTCGCCTTCCTCGTCCTGCTCGAGAGCCTGTCGCCCGAGCAGCGCGCCGCGTTCTTGCTGCACGAGGTGTTCGACGAGCCTTACGACCGGATCGCGGAGATCATCGGCACGAGCGAGCAGAACGCCCGCCAGCTCGTCACGCGGGCTCGCCGGCACGTGGACGAGCGGCGCCCCAGGTTCGAGGCCTCGCGCGAGCAGCAAGACCAGCTCGCGACCCGCTTCTTCGCGGCCGTCGAGGAGGGCGATCTCGAAGCGCTTGAGGAGTTGCTGGCCGACGACGTGGTGCTCCACGGCGACGGCGGCGGCAAAGCGCCCGCCATCGCACGCGCAATCCACGGCCGCGCCAGGGTGGCGCGGACGCTCATCGCGGGCCTGCGCGACGCCAGTCCGCGGGGGTGGCTTCACTTTGCGCCGCGAGGAGGTCAACGGCCAACCGGGTGCGCTGTTCTTCGACCGCGAGGGCAAGGTGGCCGCCGCGATGATCCTCGACGTTGACGGCGGCCAGATCCAGGCCGTGAGCTCGATCGTCAACCCCGACAAGCTGCGGCACCTGGGGCCGGTGGCCGATCTCCGCGCGCTGCTGCGCGAGCGGAGATAGATACTTCAGCTCGCGGGCTCAAGCTGGACTGCAACCACGGCGAACAGAACAGCGCCCACGCCCACACTGCGATCGGGACTGCCGCCCCGCCCTCAACCTTCTCATCATCATCGCTGCCGAGATCGAGATCGCCGCGCCGAGCCCGCCTAGAGGCAAGCCATTGGGGCCAACGGCCACTCCCAAGAACGCAACTGAACTTTGGTTCCAGTCAAATGCGCATGGACCGCATCGCGCTAGGTGACTAACGCCCGCTAGCGCTGCAGAGCGCAACCGACCGTTCCCAGAGTTCTTGTGCCAGCTTCGGGTCGCCGGCGAGAGGATTCGGGCGGGCGGGTCTGCGGTCGGCGAAGTAGCCGCCCGACTCCCAGTCCTTGCCAGGGGTTCTTGTCGCCAACCAAACGATGATGTCGGCGCCGCGTTCGGGTGAACGCATGGCCAGGCGAAATGGCGATCTCATGACGAGCCGGACCGCGGGAGGCCCAGAGAGGCCCCCGCAGCGAGCGAACCATACCTGGGTGGACCGCGGAGGCCTTCGTAGAAGAGTGGGTGCGCCTCTGGAACGACCATGACGTCGAAGGCATTCTGAACCACTTCGCCGATGACGTGGTGTTCACCTCGCCGCATGCTTCGCGGCTGATGCCAGGCAGTGACGGTGTCGTGCGGGGCAAAGAACGCGCTTCGTCAATACTGGCAAGCCGGATTGAAACGTGTTCCAGACCTCCACTTCGAGCTCCTTGGTGTCTATCTAGGTGTCGACACGATCGTCATCAACGACCGGAACCAGCGATCTGATCTTGCCAATGAGGTGCTGATATTTACCGACGCACTGGTGACCGCAGGCCATGGCACGCACACTGAGACAGTCCGTTACCACGCGATGGGAAGGTCTGGGCGCTGAGGCATCTCGTCGGACCGGGCGCTAGAGGTAGCGCCCTCTCCAACGTAAGTGCCGAGGCCCGCCAACAGGGACCGGCACATGCGGTCAAAGGTGGCGGCGTGATCGACAGGCTCTCCCATGTCGAGCAGCTCGAGCGACACCCATCCGTGAACGCTGGCCCAGATCATCCGGGCCGTATCGCGGGGTGGTCCGTCAACGAGCACGCCCGCAGTCATCGCTCGCCGCACCAGAGCCACGAAGCCGCTGAACGCATGATCGGCCACATCGCGGGCGCAGGCGCTCGGCTCGAATCCCGGCACGGCCCGCAGGAACATAAGTTGGTACATTTTTGGGTGAGCTAACGCGGATCTTTCGGTAACGGCGGCCGCTTTCTCGCAACGCCTGATAGGGATCCGGGATCTCCGCGGCAGCAGTGAGCACTGCGGCCAGCCGCTCAAATCCTCGGACAAAGAGAGCTTCGATGATGCCGTCCTTGCTCCCGAAGTGGTTGTACACACCCATCGGCAGGCGACGCCGGCTGCAGCCGCTATACGGCGCACGGACAACGTATTGGGACCGTCGCACTCCAAGAGGAGCGTCGCCGCATCGAGGAGCGTCGCCTCCATCATCACGCTCGCAGTCCGAGTCCGACTCTTCTGTGTCACGTCCGTTTTTCAAACTGAAGAACGCACGCTCCAAGTAGGACGAGGAAAGCGCCTTCAGGTCGGAAGCTTTGCGCTGTCATAGGTTCTGCTGTGTAGACGAGCCATTCGCGGCCTCGGCCTGCGGAGGCGACAGAGACGGCCGGGACTGGTGTGCGCCAGTTTGGAGTCCGAGCGCTCCAGACGGCCTCGCCAGCCGATTCCGTCGGCAATAAGGATTGCGTCGCTCGACATCAACCGGCGAGCCTTGCCCCAGGGCCGGATCGACTCAGGGGCGGATCGTCTTTTTCGAGGACGTGGCCTGCGCTGCACACCAACTTCGCGTGAACACGCCCTCCGCAGGCGTCGTGCTCGAAGACGACAGGGGGTCCATCCGGAGACAAGTAACGGTCGCCCCACCCGGCCAGTGCCACTAACGCGACGCCAAGGTCAAGTCCCATTTGGCTGAGCTTGTACTCGTGGCGCACTCGCCGTCCGGGCTCTTGGTATGCGACCCGCTCGAGCAGTCCAGCGGTGACGAGGCGATCAAGACGCCCGGTGAGGATGTTCCGGGCGATGCCGAGATGCGCCACCAGCTGGTCGAAGCGGCTCAGCCCGTTGAACAGGTCGCGCAGCACCAGGAGGGTCCATGAGTCGCCGATGAGCTCGAGGGTGCGGGCTACCGAGCAGGCGCGGCTGTCGGTCACCGACCAATCCACGCTCGGAGCGTAGGCGATCTGAGTTGCGATGTACAACTCAGATGTCTAGGGTCTGAGTTGCGGAGCGCAATGTAGGCAGGTGGGGCTGGGTGGACCAGGAGATGACGCAGAGACGGTTCGGTGCCCGGCGGCGGGTGGCGATCGTGTCGGCCCTGTGTCTCTCCAGCTTCATGATCAGCGTCGATGTCACGATCGTCAACGTCGCCCTGCCCACCCTCGTCCGCTCGCTGGGGGCGACCACGACCGAATTGCAATGGGTCGTCGACGCTTACAGCCTGGTCTTCGCTGCCTTCGTCCTGGCTGCCGGGAGCCTGAGCGACCGCGTGGGGCGAAAAGGCGTCCTCTTGGTCGGCCTCGCCGTGTTTGCATCGGGCAGCCTGGCCGGGGCGCTCGTCGCCACGACGACCGAGCTCATCGCAGCGCGGGCGGTGATGGGGCTCGGCGCCGCGCTCATGTTCCCCTCGACCCTCTCGCTGTTGGTCAATGTGTTCACCGAACGGGGCGAGCGGGCTAAGGCCATCGGCCTGTGGGGGGCGACCACCGGGGTCGGGATCGCCACCGGGCCGATCGTGGGCGGCTGGCTGCTCGAGCACTTCTACTGGGGCTCCATTTTCGCCTTCATGGCTGCGGCGGCCATCGTCATCGCGCTCCTCGTCGCGCTGACCGTTCCGACCTCGAGGGACCCGCGGACGCCGGCGATCGACTGGCGAGGCTTCGGGCTCTCCTCGCTCGCCATGGGCGTCCTCATCCTGGGCGTCATCGAGGCCCCCGAATGGGGCTGGGGGTCGGCGGCCAGTATCTCGACGATGGCGACCGGGGTCATCCTCTTGGTCGTCTTCGTCCTCTTCGAGCGGAACACCGATCAACCGATGCTCGATGTTCGCGCTGTTCCGCAATCCACGGTTCAGCGCGGCGAGCGGGTCCGTGGCCATTTCGTTCTTCGCGCTCCAGGGGTTCATCTTCTTGGTGACCCAGTACTTCCAGTTCATCAAGACCTTCAGTCCGCTCTCCACGGGGGTGCGTCTCCTCCCGGTCGCGACAGCGGTCGCCGTCGCCTCAGTCGCCGGAACCAAGCTGTCCGTGCGGATCGGGAACAAGGTGGTCGTGACCACCGGCATGCTGCTGTTCGCCACAGGCCTGGTTTGGACCGCGACGCTCTCGGCGTCCACCTCGTATCTGACGATTGTCATCCAGATGCTCTTCCTCGGAGCAGGCATGGGACTCACCAGCGCCCCGGCCACCGAGGCCATCATGGGCGCTGTCCCCAAGGCGAAGGCTGGCGTGGGGTCGGCTGTCAACGATGCCACCCGCCTGTTCGGGGGGACACTGGGTGTCGCCGTGATCGGTAGCGTTGCCGCTTCTCTTTACTCGAGCCGCCTCGCCTCGACCGCCCCCGCCCATCTCCCGCCCAAGGCCGCCTCGGCAGCCAAGGCGTCGGTCGGCGCGGCGCTCGTCGCGTCGCAGTATCTCGCAAGGGCTGGCCTCATTCACACCGCCCACACCTTGGCCGCCAGCGCGAGTGGCGCTTTCCTGTCCGGTCTTACCGCCGGCTGCGTGGTGGCCGGCGTCGTCGTGATGGTTGGAGCGATACTGGCCGCGCTCTTCCTGCCCGCTCGGCCGGCGCCCGAACCCTCAAAGTCGGGAGACATCGGCGTTCTTGTACCGCAGGCGGCCGGGGCTTCCCGGCCGTCTTTGCCATGACCACTCGTTGGGTGCGCCCAGAGAAGCAGAGGGGAATCTGTACGGGCTGGCGAGATCATCGACTGAGTGGTAAGGCTGGCCGTACCACGGTTTCGGGTGCATGCACCATCGATTTCCACGCAGCCAGTGATGATTCTGGAGAGGTGAACTTATCGGCTTCTCTCAGCGACCTCGAAGACCGTGACTCCCGGCACGACAAGCCAGCAAGTCTTCGGGGGTGGCTAGTGGTCTATGTGGTCGGCCTCGTAATACAGTCCCTATACGGACTTGTACTCTCGGTGGGCGCCATCGTGATCTTCGCTGATCCAGAACGCGCAGGTGCAGCGCTTCCCAGCGGAGGGTCTAATACAGGTCTAGGCAGAGGTCTTCCTGGCCCTCATCGCGAATCAAGAGTCCACTGAGGGCGTCCCAGGTCTGTCCGGTCATGGCGACGGACGTGTCCGGGGGTCATGTCCGCGCCTCCCCCACCATCTCGCCCCCTCCCGTGAAGACCCGCAAGTCCGTCGCGGAGTCGATCCGAGCGCTGCTGATTGGTCTGGAGGCGCCAAACCAGTGACTAACCCAATGCGTCTTGCGCTGCCATCGGTCGGCGACCAACCGTAGAAGTGGCGAGACCAACCGTGGGCATGGGCCGCGTTCGCTGCGGCGGAGCGTCTCCGTCAGTGTGCTCATCGGCTTCGTCGCGCCCTACTGGAGGGGTGCCGGCCGGGCCCATGTCTAATCACGGGGGGCGGTTCGCCCGGTTGGCTGGTTGGAGCGCCGCTTGCGCCGGTCCCTGATCACGTAGATCGGGGTGCCGATGATGGCGATGAGGATGAGGATCGGCACGATGATCCACGGTCCGATGTGGAAATGCTTGCTGTTGTTGGCAGTGGCGGCGAGCAGGCTGGCAGCGATGAACATTTGGTGGTGCATAACTGTTCTCTCCTTGCAGGGGTCGTTGGAGGGTCGGCCCGTATGTCCCGGTGGGCCTTGGCAGTGGTCAACGTCTTCTCAGGTGATGTCCCCTCTGAGCGTGGTGCGGGACGCGAGGATTGCCGTGGCTACGCCGATGGCGGCGATTAGCACTGCGGCGGCTACGAACGGTAAGGGGCCGCCTCCGTTGAGCCCGTGGGCCGGTCCGAAGGCGGCCCCGCCGAGCTTCGCCCCAGCGAGCGTGGTCGCTGCGGTGTAGGGCAGGTAGGGCCGAACGGACGTGTAGAGGCCACCGATGACCGACTCGATGATGATGGCCCACACGAAGATCCCAATGACTGTGGCGAGTTGCGAGCGGATCAGCGAGCCGACGGCGACACCGAGAGCCACTAGCAGCGCGGCGCCGACGACCGCCCCAGCGATGTGTGCGATGAGGGTGCCGGTGGAGAGCGCGACGTGGTCGCCGTGGGCGGCGACGAAGATGAGCCCCACGCCGGTAGAAATGGCCCCGGCGACAAGTCCGAATACCGATCCCACGCTGACCGCGGCTACTGCTTTGGCGGCGAGCACCCGCTCTCGTCTCGGGGTCGCTAAGTAGGTGAAGGTGGCGGTGGAGTGGCGGAACTCGCCGTTGGCGACGATAGAGCCGAGCACAGCGGCGAGGAGCATCGAGAAGCCGGTGACGGTGGTTACGGTGCGCAGCCCTTCTGCGGTGGAGATCGGAGCTACGCCAGTGCCGCTGGCCCCCGCCCGGTTGTTCTCGAGGAGGGAGAACAGGGCGGTGAGGGCGGCGGCAACGGCCAGCAGTCCGTACGTGAGGCGCATGGTGGTGAGCTTGAGTAGTTCGGTGCGGATGAGCCGGGTCATTGGGTCACCTCGGTTCGCTCGGCGCCTGCGGTGAGGCGGAGGAAGATGTCCTCGAGGTCGGCTGCTTCGGTTGTGGTCTCGAAAATCGGTATTGCGTGCTCGGCGGCCACGGTGCCGATCTGCTCGCTGGTGGCGCCGGTGACCTCCACCCGGTCGCTGGCGACGACAGCGGCGTTGGCGCCCTGGCCGGTGAGCAGCCTGGCCAGATCGGCGGCTCTGGGAGTGCGGACACGACGACGTGGGTGCCTCCGGCAGTGAGATCAGCGAGGGTGGACTCGGCGACCAGCCGACCCCGGTCCAAGATGACGACGCTGTCGACGGTTTGGGCGACCTCAGCGAGGATGTGGCTGGAAACGAGGACGGTCCGCCCCTCCTCGGCCAGGCGGCGCAGCATGGTACGGAGCCAATGGACGCCTTCGGGGTCGAGACCATTGGCGGGCTCATCGAGGATGAGGATCTCCGGGTCGCACACCAGCGCGGTGGCGAGCGCCAGCCGCTGGCGCATCCCGAGGGAGAACTGACCGACCCGGCGATCGGCGGCTCCGGTCAGGTCGACGAGATCGAGCACCTCGTCGACCCGTCCAGGTTCGGCGCCGCCGACGAGCGCGGCGATGCGGAGGTGGTTGCGGGCGCTGCGACCGGGATAGGCGAGAGACGACTCCAATGCCGCACCTACGACGTGCAGCGGATCGGCCAGGTCGGCGTAGCGGCGCCCGTTGATCTTCGCTGTCCCCGAGGTGGGGGTCACGAGGCCTAGGAGCATGCGCAGCGTGGTGGTCTTGCCTGCGCCGTTGGGGCCGAGGAATCCGACGACACGGCCCCGCTCGACAGTAAAGGTCACCCGGTCGACAGCGGTCAGTCCGGCGAAGCGCTTGGTGAGTCCGTCGATCTCGATCACTGCCATGGCGACGACCGCCACCTGGCGTCATAGCGATGGGTGTGATGGTCCATGACGATCATGGTGTCGGCTTGGCTCCGCTGCGTCGTGGGGCGGGGAGCGATTTGTTGGCTACGTCGGCGGGCGTAGTTGATGGCCTCGGGCTACGTCGGTGAGCGCAGTCCAGAGGCCGCTTGGGGGCCGATGCGGCGTGCGAATGGGGTCGGTACGTTGGGGCCAGGATGGACACACGTGGACCACCCATCTCGTGGCCTTGGCAACCGCACCGGCCGGCTCTCAGGATGGCTGGATGGGCTCGATTGCCGCTCGTGACCTGGCCCTGCCGGCGGTGCTGCTGGTGGTGCAGCTGGCTGGCGCGGCGGCGACGGTGGCCGGCCACCACAGCCCGACCACACACCTCGGCCCCGCCGACTGGGTCCTGCTGGTCGTCGGCCCGCTGGCGCTGGTCTTCCGGCGCCGCTGGCCTGTGGCCGTGCTGTGGGTGGCGTTTGCGGCGACCCTCACCCAGTCGGGGGCATGGTCGGCCAACCTCAGCCTCATCGTGGCGTTCTTCCTCGCCGCCACCTCCGGCCACCGCCGTGCCGCCTGGGTGGTAATCGTGGTCGGCTACCTCTGCTCGGTGTGGCTGGCCCCGCTCGCCTACGGCAACCCCACTGGTTCACTCACCTTTGCCTTGGCGCTGGCCGGGTGGCTGGCCGTGCTGGTGATCGCCGCCGAGGTCGTCCGCCTGCGCCGGGAGCGGACCGTCGAGACCCGGGCCACCCGGGCGCTCGACGCCCGCCGCCGGGCCAGTGAGGAACGGCTGCAGATGGCCCGGGACCTCCATGACGTGATCGGCCACAACATCTCGCTCATCAACGTCCAGGCTGGCGTCGGTCTCGACCTCATGGACAGCCAGCCCGAGCAGGCCCGCGCCGCGCTCGCCGCCATCAAGGCGGTCTCCAAGGACGCCCTCGACGAACTGCGCACCATGCTTGCCGCCCTCCGCCAAGGCGAAGAGGACGCCCCACGCGCCCCCGCGCCCGGCCTCGACCAGCTCGACGAGCTCGTCGAGCTGACCCGCGCCGCGGGGCATCCCGGTCACCGTGCAGACCGTCGGCGAGGCCCGGTCGCTGCCCGCCGCAGTCGACCTGGCCGCCTACCGCATCGTGCAGGAGTCCCTGACCAACGTGGCCCGCCACGCCGGTCCGGCCACGGCCACCGTGCGCCTCACCCACGGCCCCGACGGGCTCGACATCGAGGTGTGTGACGACGGCCGAGTCCCCGGCCGCCAACGGGGCCTCCCCGGGGACTGGTCAGGGGTCGCCGGAATGCGCGAGCGTGCCGGCGCCCTCGGCGGACGACTGGAGGCCGGACCCCGCCCCGGCGGGGGGTTCGCCGTGACCGCGCACCTCCCATTCGGAGGCCCATCGTGATCCGGGTCCTGCTCGCCGATGACCAGGCCCTCGTGCGCGGCGGGTTCAGGTCCCTCCTCGATGCCCGGGACGACATCGAGGTCGTCGGCGAAGCGGCCGACGGCCATGAGGCCGTGTCCCTTGCCAAGACGCTCGTGCCCGACGTCGTGCTCATGGACATCCGCATGCCCGACCTCGACGGCCTGGAAGCCACCCGCCAGATCGCCGCCGACCCCCGCCTCACAGAGGTGCGCATCGTCATCCTGACCACCTTCGGCCTCGACGAGTACCTCTTCGACGCCCTGCGCTACGGGGCTAGCGGGTTCCTCGTCAAAGACACCGAGCCCGCCGACCTGGTCACCGCGGTGCGGGTGGTGGCGGCCGGCGACTCGCTCATCTCGCCGGGCATGACCCGTCGACTCGTCGAGGAGTTCGCAGCGCGAGCCAAGCCTTCCCGGCCAGCGACCGAGCTCGCGGTGCTCACCGACCGCGAACGGGAGGTTCTTGGCCTCGTGGCCGGCGGGCTTACCAACGACGAGATCGCCGAGCGGCTCTACATGAGCCCCGCAACCGCCGCGCACCCACGTCAGCCGCACCATGACCAAGCTCGGCGCCCGCGACCGCACCCAACTCGTTGTTCTCGCCTACGAAACCGGGCTCGTCCGCCCCCGATGGCTCATGTGATCCGTCGGGCCACCTACCCGACTGGCGGAACTCGTCTGGGTAGCGCACTGGCATAGGGACATCCTTCCAAGCGACGCCTCTCGGCGCCTCACGTTCGGTGTCCGCCCAGGCGGGGGAAGCTCATGTCGTTATGGCAGCCGCTTTGCGCCCCGAGACTGAGTAACCCCTGCGCCTGGGGTCTAATAGTCAGCTCCGCTGGATCGCTGTCTCAGCCGGTGGCGACACCGCGAAGGTGTCGCGCTAGCCATGATCCAACCGAAGCAGCACCGCAAACCACGGCGTGAAAAGAACGACCTGACATCGCCCCTTGCGATGCCAGGCATACACCGCTTGCGAGGTTGCACATGCCACCATTGCCCCGGGACGCTCAACGACGCCCCGCCGATGCCGGTGCTGAACGTCCAGGGTTCTCGCACCCTCCATCCTTTCGATAACCAAGTAGGCAGGGCCGGTCCTCAGCGGCGCGATGTTTGGTTGCGGAGTCCGAGGCAATCAACGCGCGGCTTGCTGAATGGCGGCGTGTTTAGCGTGGGCGCGTAGCTATTCACCCGAAGAGCGTTCAGCCGAAAAGGTCCTTCAGGTTGACGACGTTCGAGATGGCGCCATCGATGCCTGCGACGAGCTTCTCCCCAAAGCCTTTCGACTTACGCGCGAGATGGCCGACACAGACGGACTGCCATTGCTTGACGACTTCGACCCCCTCTTTGCACGCTGGAGGCTCAGCTCACAGAGGCCCTCAGAGCCGATACCCAGACCGACGTTGGTCATGTTGTAGATGTGCTCGCTGGCAACCAGCCAAACGATATCGCAGATCTCCCGTTCGCTGTAGTGGCGCTGGAGCCTGGCGAACGTCTCGGGTTTGACGGCTTTGGTGCCCGTGAGCTCCTTCGCGTAGTCAAGTGCGGCACGGTCGGCGTCGGTGAATAGGGTGCTCGTCTTGTACTCGGGCAGTGCGTCGAGCCGTACCAGGTTTTCCTTCGGGCCCTTCAGGGCAAACCATCTGGTGGCATCCATGCACCACAGACAGGAATTGGTCGACGCGACTTGCTCGCGGATGAGGTGGGCCGTTTCCTTGGGTAGCTTGAGCTTCTTGTCGAGTCTCGAAACCTTGCCGTAGAAGCTGCCGAAGGCCAAGGGCATCCGCGCGGCGAAGACGCTGATCGGCGCTGTCACTTTGCCCACCTGGCGGCGGGTGAGGCGATACAGCATCTTCATCATGAGACCCGGTTTCTCGACCGGGGGCAGGTATGGGGCCACTGGTGGCCTCCTTTCGATTCTCGATCCCCGGAAACTGGGGCTATCTAGATGACACCTGGCGGGCTATAGATGTGACGGGCTACCAGAGGAGACGACGGCGATTTGCGCCAACGTCTTCCAGAGGCTGGATCTACTCTTCGACCAAGAAGTCAGCAGCGATCCTGCGGACTCGTTCGGAGTCGGCGATGGCGTCGATCTCGACAATCTTGCCCCCGGCGACGGTGAAACCCATTACGGTCATGGGCTCCTCACCCAAGGTGACGACCACGCCGGCTGATCCGTTCACCAGGGCGGGCCGCAGGTGCACGACTGGGCGCGCGAACACTACCCGCAACCCGATCCGTGCCTGCTTGGCGACCGCCTCGGCACCATGGACCACCATCGAGGCCGCCGGGCGCTCGGCACCGGCGTCGATGCGCAGCACGACATCGGGGTCGAGCACGGCGACGAGGGCGTCGAAATCACCTCCTCGTGCTGCTCGGAAGAAGGCGTCGACCACAGCTCGTTGGCGGGCGAGGTCCCGGATCCGGCGCCGGGACGTCTGCGCCCTTCACTCGGCGTCGCGCCCGGCTGGCGAGTTGCCTCGCCGCCGGCGGGGTCCGACCAACCAGGGGTGCGATCTCCTCGAAGGGCAAGTCGAACATGTCGTGGAGCACGAAGGCCAGCCTCTCGGCCGGAGCCAGGGTATCGAGCACGACCAGGAGCGCGAGGCCGACCGAATCGGCCAGTACCGCCTCCTCCTCGGGCAAGAGCTCCCTCACGGGGCTGATGACGGGGTCGGGCACATGCACCTCAATGGGTTCCTCGTCCTCGGCGTACTGCGGGCACGCAGCATGTTCAGGCAGACGCGGGCGACGATGGTGGTCAGCCAGGCGCTGAGGTTCTCGACCTCGTCCGTCCCCGACCGGCTGAGCCGGACCCAGGCGTCCTGGATGGCGTCGTCCGCTTCGCTGAGCGAGCCGAGCATCCGGTAGGCCACCGACCGGAGATGGCCGCGCTCCTCTTCGAAGCGGTCGGCCAGCCACTGGTGGTCCTCGTCCATCGGTCACATCCTCCCGACCGCAGGTGTCTATATCAATGACACCTAGAACACGACCGGTGTGACAAGCCAACCAGAAACCGGAAGGAGAACACAGTGCGAGTCTTCGTCGCAGGGGCGAGCGGTGCGATCGGTACCCGGCTCGTACCCCAGCTCATTGACGGTGGTCACCAGGTGATTGGCACCTTTAAGTCTCCTCAAAAAGAGGCGAGACTCCGGGCGACGGGTGCTGAGGCGCTAGCCCTCGACCTCCTCGATGCTGCGGCCGTGCGCAAGGCAATCCTCGACGCCACACCCGATGCAATCGTCCACGAGGCGACCGCACTCGCCGGAGGCGGCTTCTCCCGGAAACTCGACAAGACCTTCGCCCAGACCAACCGGCTCCGCACCGTAGGCACCGACGCCCTCCTGGCCGCAGCACGAGAAGCGGGCGTGCAGCATTTCGTCGCTCAGAGCTTCGCCCCCTACCGCTACGCCCGAGATGGAGGGATGATCAAGACCGAAGACGATCCGCTCGACTCCGCCCCGCCCGCGGCGGCGAAGGAGACGAATGCCGCCATGGCCTACGTCGATCAAGCGGTCACCGACGCTGGGGGGATCGCGCTCCGCTACGGCGGCTTCTATGGCAACCCGAATGACCAGGTAATCAACATGGTGCGCAAACGGAGGTTCCCCATGATTGGGAAGGGTGAGGGCTGGACGTCATGGATCCATCTCGATGACGCCGCTTCTGCCACTGTCCTGGCAGTCGAGCACGACGGATCCGGCATCTACAACATCGTCGACGACGAACCCGCTCCGTCCAGCGAGTGGCTCCCCGCGCTGGCCACAGCGCTCGGCGCCAAACCACCCCACCACATCCCAACCGGGCTCATCCGGGTCATTCTGGGCGAAGACGTTGTGATGGGGCAGACCCAGGCCCGCGGCGCTTCGAATGCCAAGGCCAAACGCGAGCTGGCATGGACGCTGCGCTACCCGAGTTGGCGACAAGGCTTCGTAGCCACTTATGCGTCTACGGCGAACGGCCTTGGTGCCCAACCGGCATAGAGAGCAGCTGCTTTTCCACGGGATATTCCTCACCGGAGCTTTGCTCCTCGTGGGGCTCTGTTTGTGGCGGGTGCACGGCCGGGTTGCCTAACCTCACGTCAGGCTTTTGAAGCGGGTCATCCGAACCTCATCCCCGCATAGTGTGCCTCATAGTGTCCGTTACGGCGCTCGCTCTGCATCCTGCGACCGCTACCGTCGGAAGGGCAGACGGACAGCGGCGCTCCTTTCCACACGCCCAACTGCCAGCCCAACTGAGCGACGAATCAACTCCCACACCACACCACCGCCGACTCGGTGATGAAGCGGAAATAAAGAGACTCACAATGCACCGTGAGTCGTGATGATGCTGTTACGGCACAACCACCAACGGGTCGGGACGGGTGCTGTGGGACCGCTTCGCCCAGGACAACCACAACTCGGTCATCCTCGCCCGTTCCGGGGCAGGCAAGTCCTACCTGGCCAAGCTCGAAGCGCTGCGCTCGCTGTACGCCGGGATCGAGATCGCGGTCGTCGACCCCGAGGACGAGTACCGGCGCCTGGCCGAGACCGTCGGCGGCGCCTACGTCCACCTCGGCGCCCCCGGCGTGCGGGTCAAACCCTTCGACCTCGCCCCCGGCCCCGACGCTCTGACCCGCCGGGCCCTGTTCGTCCACACCCTCGTCGCTGTCCTGCTCGGCGAGAAGCCCGACCCGGCATCCACTGCGGCGCTCGACCGGGGGATCGTCGCCGCCGCGGATGTTTTCGGCTCCTCGGCATGTCACATCGGCCGCCTCCCACGTGTCTAATGGGTAAGAGAGACCAGCGAGGGAGCTAACCGATGACCACTGTGATGATGCGTGCCAATGCAAACCCTGAGCATGTAGACAAGATCGAACCGGCTGCGGCGAGGATGTTTGCAGCGATCAAGGAGGAGAAACCCGAAGGGATCCGCTACACCGCATACCGGGTCGGCGGCAGCCCAGCTTTCGTCATCTTGTTGGAGCTCCAAGAAGGCGTTGAGAACCCGCTGCTCGACATCGCCGCAGTGAAGAGCTTCCAAGAGGACCTTCGTGCAGGATGGCTGGCCGAAGCGCCATCGATGGAGCAGCTCTCCGTGGTTGGCGAGTACCGGTCTTTCTAATGCGATGAGTGGATCAATCCCGACGAGCAGCCATTCCGGTGGCGGCGATGCGGCGATGCGAAAAGGATCTGGCGACGCGATGTCATCCCACCAGCCTTGGAAGCCGGAGTTTGTCCGATGGTCGCGAACATGGCGTTTCTGCGGGTCGTTGAACATCGACCACTTCAACGCTGCCTTCGGTACCGCTCTACTAGCGTCGGCAAAAGGATGATTTCGCTTTGGTGGTTTACCCCTCTGGCCGACTGTAGTTCCGGCGACGCTCTCAGGAACCACGACCACCGTGGCACGTGATGCGGCCGCCTAACCGGGCCGTGAGCGAAAACATGAACACTCCGCGGGCAATGGTCGACCGGATCCTCAGGGGAGACGGAAAGGCTTCACCCATCCTGCGGGCACATGCCTTCAACAACCAGGATCTTCCCGAGCCGCTACGCGGTCTGATCGACAAGGTTGCTACACGCTCAATGCAGGTCACCGACGCCGACTTCGCCGGAGCCCTCGCAGCAGGCTTCAGCGACGACGAGCTCTTCGAGCTGGTGATTTCAGCCGCAGTTGGAGCAGCGAAACGGCGATACGACGCCGGATTTGCCGCCTTGGGTCAGGCCACCGCCGATCAGAGAGGCGTCTGATGCGCCCCACCGTTCTCGATCGCGGCTACCGGACGACCACGAAAATGCTGTTCGTCCTCGTACGCCTCTTGTCGGGACGGCCCATGCCGGATGCGGCCAAATTGACGTTCTACCGGCCAGACTTCTACGGGAAGTTCGCGAAGTCGTTCACCCATGCGGCCATGCGCGGCCCGTCAGCGTGGTCAGTAGGCGAACGCGAGCTGATGGCCGCGTACGTATCAAAGGTAAACGATTCTCCTTTCTGTGTCGCCGCCCACAGCGCGACCGCAACCCGCGCCTATGACGACCGTATGCTCGTCACTGCGGTGCTCGCCGATCTCGATACCGCTCCAATCCGGGCGCCGCTCCGGGAAACGCTCCGCATGCTCGCGACATTGACCCGAGAAGGCGCGGTGAGCGCAGCCCTCATGCGCAGAGTGCTCGCGGCTGGCGTTTCGTCAGAGGAAATTCTCGACGCACTCGCCGTAGGGTTCGCATTCAACATAACCGATCGACTAGCAAACGCCTTCGACTTCGAGCTCCTCGACCAGAAGGGTTTTGAAGAGGGTGCCAAGTATCTACTCAAGCGTGGTTACCGGTAGACGCTTTCTCCTTGTTCCAGCTGCGCGGGCGCCGATCATGCAATGTGCAGCCACACCTCGACGGTTTCGCAACCGAACTCCTCAGGGCGACATCTCCGATGGACTCGGAAAAGTCCCAACGCGTCTGCGCAGCGGCAGCACCTACGCCACCGCCACCGTTCACCACTCGCCGGATCTGCGTAATGTCCCATGTCAACGGGTCTGCATCTGCGCGGTCGTGCCAGTGTGCGGCGCAGCGCGTAGCGCACCAGGACCGGGGCGTGCTCCCCACGGGGCACGGCGAGATATCGCCTCTGCACAGCCGATCAGCGCCGTGGCCGAACCCACCGGGACCGCCAGATCGAGGTGGGTGAGCGCCGCCTGACTGCCGACGGAACTGGCCAGGCCAACTGCGTCAATCGCCAATTGAGGGACACCCGCCCTGGACATAGGTTGCTGGGGGTTTGGCTCTGCATGCGTCCATCTTGCAACCCCGAAGCGGGTTCAAGGTCAAGTGCTTGCCCCGCCGGACCTCACCGCGCGTTTCCCAGAGACGGACGCTAGGGCAGCCAAGCTGTCGAGTCGAGCGATTGTGCGAGCGCCGGTCCCGCCCAGCCACGGAGGCGACCCCGATTCAAGAGGTGTCGGAAAGACATTGAGTAGGGCAGGTGCATAGGGCACGCCCAGTGCTTCCCTATGCACCGCCGAGTCGAACGCGAAGCCGACCGCGAAGCCGCAGCGTACGGGCCGCGTGCGCGGCGACCACCCTGCATAGGGCTGCATAGGGCACCGGTGAGAAGCTCCCGAGAAAAAGCCCCGAGAAACCCCGATCTTCGACCTTGCCCGGAACGAGAAACCGCTGGCCAGGCGCCTGTGCCTATGCACGAGAGGCGCCGACCGGCGTTTCAATGGTGGCGGGGGCGGACTTTGAACGACCGACCACCCAGTTATGAGTCAATCGATGCGGCGGCATCCTGCAGATGCCGAAAACCAGCGCTTGTCTTGACGCAAAACGACGCGCCCGGACAGTCCAGCGCCGGTGAAGCTGGGCTATAGCGAAGCAGACGAACTCGCCCGAACAACCTCTACGCAGAGCCACGTAGCGCTCCACTGGCGCTTTGTGAACCTGTGGGGATCACACTTTGGGCCTCTGACCTGGACTTTCCGCCGAGTGGAGGTGAAGGGACTCGAACCCTCGCCCTCTACGTTGCGAACGTAGCGCTCTTCCAGCTGAGCTACACCCCCGGGGCGATCTCTCAGGATAGTCGGGCCGGCGCGACCCTCCTTGGCGGCGGCGCCGAAGATGCTCAGCGAGCGGCCGACCTCAGCACCTCGAACTCGTCGTCGAATTCTTGGTCTTCATCGTCGTCCCAGCCGCCCGGGTAGCCGGTCGTTGCGGGGTCCATCGCGGGATGCCCATCGGGGTCGACCGGCTCACGAGGTGTCATGTCGGCCTGGCCCCGTCGTGCCCGGCGACGCAGCTGCTCAGCCTCGAGCTCCTTGGCGTAGGCCATGAGCCCGACGAGTCCCAGCGCCGCCACGCCGAACAACCCGGTGAACACCCAAGCCAGGTGCATTCCTGGAAATATCCCGATCAGGCCGGTGGACAGTGCCACACCCCACAGGCAGCGCAGCAAGACGGTGCAACGGCGGCGGGCTTCTTCCCGGCGAAACGCCGGGAGGTCAGCACCGATCTCCGGCAGACACGCTGGCTCGGGGCGGTCCAATACGCCGACGCGTTCGTAGTGCACGCCGTCGCTGTCGTCCACGTCGGCGACGTCCGCATCGGCGGTCGGACGCACCAGCACCAGCTTGGGCCGGGATGTGTCCGCCCCAGCTGCAGGTGGGACGACAGCCCCGGCGCTCGGCATCGCCGTATGCAAGCGATACGCAGGCGCAACCGTCTTCGGGCCGGCGTGTTCGAGTAGTTGCAACTGGTGGTGGAAGTGATCGATGGAACCCACCCCCTGATGTGCTCCGAAGCGACGCCATGCGCTCGGAGCCAGCATTGCCACCCATAGAAGCACTACGAGGACCAGCAGGATCAAAATCGTCACTCCCCGACGACCTACCTTCGCCTTTCCGCGAAAAGCCTAATGAGCGGCTAATTGCAAATGGTGGATGGTTGGGGAAATGCCATAGCGCCGACCCCCGTCGACACTTCTCCTCGCACGTTCGTTTGTACCCGCGCGGCCGTGATGAATCAAGACCCTTTCGCGGCTCGACCGCGTCCGCGCGCTTCAGCAGACGAGAATCAGGTGGCGCGGCTCCACCACCGCCCGTCGGTGCAGCCGACGGAGACCTGCACGCCAAAGCACGAAGACACGCGGGCCGAGGTGACGACGTCGCAGAGTGGACCCGACGCCACCAAGGCGCCGCTCGACACAAGGCCGCCGTGGGTAAACCCGAGCGGGATCTCCTCACAGTGGTGCGTCACGAGGACGATCGGCGGGCTGTCGGGATCGGCCGCCAGGACCCCGAGCTGGACCAGCAGCCGTCTCGCGTGCGCCCAGGTCCAGTCCCGCAAAGGGTTCGTCCAGCATCAGGATCTCGGGGTCGCTCATCAGAGCCCGAGCGAGGAGGACCTGCTGGCGCTCGCCCTCCGAGATCACGCCGAAGGGACGGTCCCCGATTCCGAGACGCCGCCGCGGGCGAGGAGCCGGTCTGCCTTCTCCCAATCGTCCAGCGTGTACCGGTTCCACCAGGTCTCGAGCGCGCCGTAGCGTCCACTGGCGACGACGTCACGGGCAGGGACATCCGCGCGAAGCTGCCTCGTCACGGCGCCGCTGACCAGCGCGACACGTGGCCGCAGCGTTCGGACATCGACGCGCCCGAGCCGCACGCCGAGGATCTCGACGGTGCCGGCCGTCGGCCACAGCCGCGCCGCGGCCACCTGCAACAACGTCGTCTTCCCCGACCCGTTCGGGCCAAGAATGACCCAGCGATCTCCCGTCTCGACGAGCCAGTCCACCCCCGACAACACCGGCACCCCCTCACGCCGGACCGTGACGCCGGCGAGCGAGATGACGGGCGCGGACTCGGAGCGATCCCGGGGGCTCACACGCTGGCGCGGTCGCGCTCGGCGATGCGCCGGGAGATGCGTCCGATGAGACCCGAGCAGCACTGAGCCCATGTGCGTTCGCCCGCGAGCCAGAGCCAGATCTCCCGCCGGTACGCCAGGACGATGGTGCACAGGTCGGATTCGCTCGAGCCCGGCGGACGCCAGTGATCGCCACCTCGTCCAGAGCCAATCGACGACGCCGTCCTCGCCGGCCAACACGTCGTCGAGCTCGCGCCCGTCCAACACCGCGGCGAGCCATCGCTCGGCTCGCCCGGTTGGCTCGTCGGGCACGTGCAGCACGGGTGCAGCCGTCACGGTCAATGTCGGATGAAAACGGGTTGACGGTCTGTGCCGTCGTATGCGCGCACATGCTCCTCGAAGTCGATAAAGAGCGCCGCGTCGGGGTCGAGCTTGCGTTGGAGTGACCGGTTGGCGATCTTCTTGTCCAGCGCGTCCAGGCGCAGCAGCGCCGCCGGATCGTCGAGGCCGCGCACGTCGAGCTTGGCCCGGGCCGCTTGGAACGCGAGCCGGCCCCGTTCCGTGCGGACGAGCACGCTGGTCCAGCCGGTCATGGAGCCGACGCTGCCGACGGAGATGTCGGCCGAGCGACCGAGGAAGTCGGCGCACTCGTCGCATCCCTTCAGCGCGGCACCGTGGAAGTCCTTGACCGGCTCGTCGACAGCGAGCTCGCCGTCTCGGTATTCGACGATCATCCGACCGCGGATGACATCCATCTTCGACACCCGGTCCAGATCCACGCCACGCTTGTCGCGCAGCTCCTTGAGTGTCAGCGCCTCGTAATCGAAATTCTTCGTGCACATCGAGCGCGATCGTGAGGACGACGGCATCGACGCGATGGGCGCCGGTCGGCCATCGCCGCGCCTGCATCGCTCGAAGCCCCTGAACCTCACACGGGGTGCCGACCACTGCGATACGTGGCGAGGCAGGAAGCGAGTACGCGGAGAGATCCAGCTCCGCCAGCGCCATGGTCTGGTTGTAGAAGCTCCCAGCAGCGGCGCGGATCTCGTCGGCCGTCGTCGCGATCGTTGCGACACCCTTCCACTGCTCGTCTGGATCCGCGCTGGGCTTCGACACCAGCGCGCCGTCGATCTCACCGGCGGCGAGCAGACCGATCAGCAACGCGCTGACCGCCCCGCCATCCTGCACGTCGTCGAGCTGGGCACTGGCCCGCACGGCGTAGGACTCGATCACCGCACCCAGACCATCAGCTGGCGGGCCGCCGCTGATCTTCCAGTACGTGTCGGACGAATCCGATCGCACCTGCGAGGGCTGCACATCGGCGTCCTCGCCTGCCACGACCGTCGACGGCGGCCAGAGCGCCTCGTAGCGCAATCCTCCCCGCGGGCAGAAGTCCCAGCACAGCGAGCACCCCGTGCACATCTTCACCAACTCGGGCAGGTTCGTGTCCTCGTCGATCCCGATGGAGTTGGAGGGACATACCGCGACACACGTGCCGCACTGGATGCAGCGGTCCGCGTGGATGACGCCTGCCTCGAGCTCCCAGAACCAGACCTTGCCCGGCGGCTCGGTGATCCCGTTCATCTGCTCCCTCAGGCGGTACCGCTTCACGGCGTGACCGCCTCGACCGCTCCGATCAACGTCGCGCGCAGGTCTTCGGGCGCGCTACGGCGTGCCCAGAGATGGAAGGGCTCGTTGGGACGGCGATCCTCCCGGTACTGCGAGACCACCCGCACCAGGGCGTCGGGGACCTGGTCCACCGGCATCGCACCAACGACCCAGTCGATGAACGCGGCATCAGGCCCGAGCGAGCCGCCGAGGCCGATGTCGACCGCCTCTTCGATGTGCTCCTCGACGTGCGCGATGTCGCCCCGGAACCCGATGTCGGCAATCTGGGGCTGGGCGCACGATGCCGAACACCCCGAGAAGTGCATGCGGATCACACCTGCGTCGGCGCGCGTCCGCCGGGTCGGCGACCGACAACTTGGCGTCGAGCGCCCTGGCCCACTTCACGGCGCGCTCTTTGGTCTCGACCACCGCAAAGCGGCAGAACTCCGAACCCGTGCACGCAACCACGCCGCGCTCGAAGGGGCCGGGGAACGGCGAGTACAGCTGTATGAGCGGCTCGGCCAGCAGGTCGTCGAGCCGCTCCTCGGGAACGCCCGAGACGATGAAGTTCTGGTCGATCCCGATGCGCACGCCCCCGTCGCCGTAGGTCTCGGCGAGCCGAGCCAGCTCCACGAGGTCGATCCCGTGCATCCGTCCCACCGGCACCGAGCAGCCCACGTAGAAGAGGCCCGGTTGCTTCTGGGGGTGGACCCCCACGTGGTCACCCCGAAAGGCCGTGGTCAGCTCCCGGCCGGCCGGCTCCAGGGCGAATTTCGTCCGCTCGTCGAGCGCCGCCCGGAACCCCTCGGGTCCCAGCTCCTGCGCCAGGTACCGCATCCGCGCCAGGCCGCGGTTCTCGCGGTTGCCCAGCTCCCCGAAGACCTGGGCGACACCCCGGCAGAGCTCGACCGCCTGGTCCGGACGGATGAAGACGTCGATGTCCGAGGCCATCCGCTCCCCGTCGGAGAGACCGCCGCCGATGAGGACGTTGAAGCCGACGGAACCGTCCGCCTGCTCGGCCGGCCACAGACCGACATCATTGATCTCGACCCGCGCGCAATCCTCCGTGCACCCGGTCACGGCGATCTTCCACTTCCTGGGGAGGTTGGCGTACTCCCGGTTTCCCGTGAAGAAGGCAGAGATCGCCTGCGCGACCGGGTACGCCTCGACGACCTCCTTGGCGTCGATGCCCGACACCGGGCACGAGCACACGTTGCGCGCCGAATCGCCGCACGCCTGCACCGTGGTCAACCCGACCTCCCAGAACCGCTGCCAGATCCGCGGGACGTCGGCGATTCGGATCCAGTGCAATTGCACGTCCTGGCGCGTGGTGAGGTCCGCGTAGCGATTGCCGAAGACGGGGCTGTCGTCCGGTCCCTCGGCAAAGGCATCGGCCGCCACACCGATCTCTCGGACCTGGGCCGCGGTCATCACCCCGCCCGGCACCTTGATCCGCAGCATGAAGGCATCGCCGCCCTGGCGCTGCGGGTACATCCCGACCCACTTCAGCCGCTCCTGCTCGCCCGGCACTTTGGCGATGGAACCCGGGCCCTGCTTGGAGTACGTGTCGATGACCGCCTGTGCCACCTCGAACGGGTGGCGCGCCAGCTTCAGTTGCTCGACGGTGTTGAGCTCGCCGATGTTGCGATACGGACGGATGAACTTCAGCCCGCGGTCTCGCCGACCACGGAACTCCATCCCATAGGGATTGTCGAGGTCACGTGGCACTAGACGTGCAGACCGCACTCGGACTTGTCGAGACCAGACCAGCGCCCGGCGCGGGCATCCTCCCCTTCGGCCACCGGACGGCGTCGTGGGCGCGCACCCGATGGAGCGGTAACCCCGGGAGACCAGTGGGTGCACCGGCAGGTCGTGATCGGCCAGGTACGACGCGATGTCGCGATCGGTCCATGTGGCCAACGGGTTGATCTTCACCAGACCGAACGCCGCATCCCAGCTCACGATCGGCGCGTCGGCACGCGTGCGGCCCGTCGGACCGCTTGAGCGAGGTCATCCAGGCCCGTCGTGCCCTCGATCGCCCGCCGCAGCGGCTCCACCTTGCGGAACTGGCAGCACTGCTCGCGTGCCGCAGGGGTGCGCAGCCGCATCGGGGCCCGGCTTGGTGACCGTGAGGTTCAGCTCGATAGCGTGCCCGTACCTCGTCGACGAACGACAGCGTCTCGGGAAAATGCGCCTCGGTATCCAGGAAGACGACCTCGATGTCGGGCGCGACCTTGGTCGCCAGGTCGATCAGCACGATGTCCTCGAAGGACGCGGCCAGGACGAGGGAGTCGCCGAACGTATCGACCGCCCAGCGGATCGACGGCGCTGGCCGGTGCCGACTCGAACCCGGCGCTGAGCGCGGCGAGCTCTTCGCTGGTCAGGGGCTGATCGCTCACATAGGTCTCGGCCACCGATCCTCACCTTCTTCCGAGTGGCGATCGGGCCGTTCTCCGGGGCCCGCCGCCGGCGCTTGACGCCCGTCCGAATGCAGGCTTTAGTATACATGACCAAAATGGTCATGATTTGAGAGGCCTCCATGGACACCGCCGCCGCCCTTCGCTCCCATCAGGACCGCCCCGCCGCGAGCCCCGCTGCGACGCGGCCCGGCGGATCGGTGACCGCCCTGGTCAGGCCCGTCGAACACCCGCTTGGGCACCTCGACCTGCTGGAATCGCTCGCCATCTTCATCATACGCGAGGTGGCGGCCGAGTCGGAGCGCCCGGTCCTCCTCTTCAGCGGAGGCAAGGACTCGGCCGTCCTGCTGCACCTGGCCGCGAAGGCCTTCAAGCCGGGGCGGATCCCCTTCCCCGTCCTCCACGTCGACACCGGGCACAACTTCGCCGAGGTCCTGGCGTACCGGGACGCGCAGGTGGAGGCCGAGGGCGCACGGCTGCTGGTCGCCAAGGTGCAGGACTCCATCGACCAGGGCCGGGTGGCCGACCCGGGGCCGATCGCCTCGCGGAACCGTCTCCAGACCACGACACTGCTCGATGCCATCAACGCCAACGGCTTCGACGCCGCCTTCGGCGGCGCTCGGCGCGACGAGGACAAGGCACAGAGCGAAGGAGCGCGTCCTCTCGTTCCGCGACTCGTTCGGCCAGTGGGATCCGAAGCGGCAGCGTCCCGAGCTGTGGCAGCTCTACCAGGGCAGCGTGCGGCCGGGCGAGCATCTGCGCGCCTTCCCGCTGTCGGACTGGACGGAGCTGGACATCTGGCAGTACATCCGGCGCGAGCGGATCGAACTGCCCTCCATCTACTACGCGCACGAGCGTGAAGTCATCGAGCGTGACGGCATGCTGCTGGCGCTCAGCGAGTGGGTCACGCCCGAAGAGGGCGAGGACGTGCGCAAGGAGACGGTGCGCTTCCGCACCGTCGGCGACGCCACCTGCACCGGAGCCGTGCGCTCCGACGCCGACTCGCGTCGAGGAGATCATCCGGGAGATCTCGGCGTCACGCATCTCCGAACGAGGAGCGACCCGGGCCGACGACCGCTTCTCGGAGACGGCCATGGAGGACCGCAAGCGCGAGGGGTACTTCTAGACCCATGACCACGTTGCCCGGCTCGCCGCCGGCCGGCGGCACCGAGCTCGGCGCGGACACAATGGACCTCCTGCGGTTCGCGACGATCGGCTCGGTCGACGACGGCAAGAGCACCCTGATCGGCCGGCTGCTCTTCGACACCCGCCAGCTCTTCGACGATCAGCTGACTGCCATCGAGACCGCATCGGAGCGCCGCGGCCTGGGCGAGGTCGACCTCTCCTTCGTCACCGACGGCCTCCGCGCCGAGCGGGAGCAGGGCATCACGATCGACGTCGCCTACCGCTACGCCGCGACGCCGCACCGCAAGTTCGTGATCGCCGACTGCCCCGGCCATGTCCAGTACACGCAGCAACATGGCCACCGGCGCCTCCACGGCTGACCTGGCGCTGGTCCTGGTCGACGCGACGTCGGGCCTCCGCGAGCAGTCGCGCCGGCACGTGTGCATCGCCGCCCTCCTCGGCGTCGATCAGCTCGTCGTCTGCGCCAACAAGATGGACCTCGTCGGATGGGACCGCTCGGCCTACCAGCGCATCGCCGACGAGATGGACGCGCTGGCTCGCCGGCTCGGCATCTCGTCGTGCATCGTGATCCCGATCTCCGCGCTCCACGGTGACAACGTCGTGGATCGGTCCGACGCCGCCCCGTGGTACGACGGCCCCACGGTCCTCGACGCCCTCGAGTCGGCCCAGGCCGGCGGGTGGGCGGCCCAGCATTCTCACCATGGCCAGCAGGGCCCGAGCGCACCTCGGCACCGGAGCCCGCATGCCGGTGCAATGGGTGCTCCGCCAGCCCGGCAGGCGGCCGCAGTTACGCCGGCATGGTCAACGGTGGTCCGTTCCGCGTCGGCGACGCCGTGGTGGTGCTCCCGCAGGGCGCCTCGACTTCCATCCGGGCGATCGAGACGGCTGACGGGCCGCTCCAGCGGGCCGAGGTCGGGCTGTCCGTCTCCCTCCGCCTGGCAGACCACCTCGACATCTCGCGCGGCGACTTGATCGCAGCCGCCGAGGGTGCGCCCGAAGTGACGGACACCTTCGAGGCCACCGTGTGCTGGTTCCAGGACCGGCCGCTCTCGGTGGGCGATCGACTGAAGATCAAGCACACGACGCGGGTCACGCCGGCAGTGGTCGAGAGCATCGCCGGAACCTTTGACGTCAACGAGCTGACGATGAGCGATGCCAGCGAGCTCAAGGAGAACGAGATCGGCGTGGTCAAGCTGCGCACAGCCACACCGTTGGCCGTCGACCCCTATGAAGCAGATCGCATCACGGGGAGCTTCGTCCTGATCGACGAGCGCTCGTTCGCGACGATCGCCGCCGGCATGGTCGGGCCTCCCCGGCTCCATGACTGAGCGAAGCGATCATCCTCGTCTTCTACCCGGTCTCCCTCGACGTCTCCGGTCGCTCGTGCCTCGTCGTGGGCGGTGGTCCGGTAGCGGCCCGAAAGGCGCGCGCACTCGTGCAGTGCGGCGCCATCGTCACAGTGATCGCGACCGCACTCGAGCGAGCAGATGGAGTCGCTCGTGCCGTCGCTGCACGCGATCGAGCGACGCCCCTACGAATCCGGCGACGCGTCGGGTTTCCGGCTCGTGCGTGACCGCCACTGGGGACCCGCTGTCGACGGCGCCGTCTACGACGACGCAGAGTCGTCGGGAGTATGGGTCAACAGTGCCGACGACCTCGACCACTCGTCTTTCATCCTCCCCGCGGTCCACCGCGACGGTGCGGTGACGGTTTCGGTGTCGACCGGCGGGCTGAGCCCGGCACTCGCCTCGTGGCTTCGCGGCCGCGTTGCGACACGCTGCGGAGAGGGACTGGGTACCTTGGCACAGATCCTCGGCGACGCGCGGGAGCGGCTGCGCCGGCAGGGCGTGCCTGCGAGCTCGGTGGACTGGGCCGGCTTGCTCGAGGGCCCGCTGCCGGACTTGGTTGCCGCCGGAGAGTTGGACAACGCCCAGGCAATTGTCGAAGAGCGCGACAGGCCAGTAGTCCTTTTGGCCCCTGTCGGGCCTCTGCAGCCCTTTGGCCCATATTTAGGCAGCCGGTAATGTAGGCCGCCGCGTCCCGGAGCCGTGAGCGTGCTGAGGGCGACACCTGAGAGGCTCGGTACGAAGGGTCCGAAGACGTCGGACGTGCGACCGATTGGGACGGCATGGGAATCCACTGGATGCGCACGGAACTCGGCCGGTCGCGGCAGGGGCGAATGCGACTGTCGATCGTAGGGATATCGTACCAACGCGTCGTGTCACGACGTCCGGAGCACTCTCGGCAGAGGACGCACGGTCTCCTCCTGACGTTGCGGCACAGCGCTGCCGCAGTGATGGCGGCGCTCATCGTCTTCGCCACGGTCGGTGTCGCGCTGACCACGGGTGCGCCGAAGCCCGCCGGCGCCAGCACGGTCTTCGCCTCCGGACAGATCTTCGCCTCCGTCGGAACCTCCACCGTCAACGTGTACGACCCCACTTCGGGCAACCTGCTCGACTCGTTGGTCGACAACACGAGCGAGCCCTACACGGTGGGCACCGCGTTCAACGCCGCAGGGCGACCTCTTCGTCGCCGACGACCTGAACGGTGACATCAGCGAGTTCGCCCCCGACGGGACCCCGATGCCCACGTTCGCCACCGGGCCTGTCCAACCCGCATCTCCATCGTGTTCGACGACCAGGGGAACATGTACGTCGGCCAGCAGACGACGCCCTACATCGCAGAGTTCGCACCCGACGGGACACGACTCCCCGACATCGGACCCGCTCCAGACCGAGCTCTACGGCGACGACTGGATCGACCTCTCGAGCGACCAGTGCACCTTCTACTACACGACCGAGGGCACCGACATCGTGACCTACAACAAGTGCACCAACACCCAGGGGCCGAACTTCAACAAGGTCCCCTTCCCGTCGGTTCGACCCCACTCGGGTTCTCGGTGAAGCCTTCCAGCTCAGGATCCTGGGAACGGCGATGTGCTCGTGGCCGACTCCGACGCCATCTTGGAGCTCGACTCGAGCGGCAACCTCATCCAGACCTACTCCTGCTCGAGCTTGCCCAACTGCAGCGGCCAGCTCTTCGCTCTCAGCGTCGACCCCAGCGGCACCTCGTTCTGGACGGCGACTCCGCCTCGGGTAACATCTACCAGATCAACATCGCCACGGGCGCCCTCATGCAGACGATCCAGACCCACGAGGGACTCTCTGTTCGGGCTCTCGGTGGCCGGTGAGATCAACGTGGCCACGACGGCCACCACCGTGCCGGCGACGCCCACGGCCCTTACCATTCAGCCGGTCTCGGGCAACTTCTCCGCGCCCACCCCGTGTCCGCCGTCTTGACCGACTCCTCCACCAACGCGCCCGATCCAAGGCGAGCAAGTCACCTTCACGCTTGAACGGAAACTCCGACGAGTCGTGCACCGCAACGACCGATTCCACTGGGACGGCCACGTGTGACATCACGGCGACCGAACCGTCGAGCACCTATACCCTTACCGCGTCGTTCCCCGGTGACTCGTCGCAGTCGACCCCGATCGGATCGGACAGTAGTTCCTCGACCTTCACCGTCAACCCCGACACGAGCTCGATCACCTACACCGGGCCGACGACCGCGGTCAACGGCGCAGCCCACCACGCTGACGGGTACGCTCACCACTGACACGCCGACTCCGGACACCCCGCTGCCCACCAAGGTCGTGACCTTCACCATCGGCTCGGCTCCACATCGCAGTACCTGCAGCGGCACAACGCTCGCCAACGGGGACGCCCAGCTGCACGATCGCTTCCGTCGACCAGCCCGCAGCGACGTCACGATCACCACCACCTTCAGCGGCGACAACTATGACACCAAGACGTCGACCACGACGTCGGCGCGTGGTCAGTGAGCCGACTTCGCTCATGGTCAATGCCGCGACCGGCGACTACGCCGACGCCACGACCGTGTCGGGCGTGCTCACCGACTCGGTCACCAACGCCCCGATCACAGGTGAGCAGGTGACGCTCACCCTCAACGGCGCCGAGACCTGCACGGCGACCACCGACGCCACGGGAACCGCGTCGTGCACCATCACGCCCGGGCGAGTCAGGCCGGCACGTACTCACTGACGGGCACCTTCGGTGGTGACACAGGTCTGACCGCTCCAGCTCCTGCAGTCGAGTGGTGCGTCCAACTTCGTCGTGACGCTCGAAGAGGACTGGCTGTCCTACACGGGCGCGACGACGGCGCAGAACGGGCAGCCGCTCAACGTCTCGGGCGTCTTGACCACCGACGATCCCGGGTCGGACACGGGAATCCCCGGCCGGACGGTCACCTTCACGCTGGGCTCCGGTTCGTCGACCCAGACCTGCCCGGGCACCACCGACCGCGACGGGACGGCCTCCTGCACGATTGCCGTCGGTCAACCAGTCACCGGGCCCGATCCCGGTCGTCGCCAGCTTCGCCAGCGACGGGTACTACCGGATGGCCAGTGCGGCCTCGACGGTCAACCTGCCGGAGGGCACGCAACTGACGGTGAGCCCGACCTCGGGCCCCTACAACGGCTCGACGCACGGTCACCGGCACGCTCGTCAACACCTACACGAACCAACCGGTGCCGAACGAGCCGGTGACGCTGAGCGTCAACGGGACACCGGCGTGCACGCGCGACGACCAACGCGAACGGCATCGCCTCGTGCTCTATGACACCGACCGAGTCCGCTGGCTCCTATTCACTCACAGGCTCGTTCCCGGGCGACACGGCTCCATGCCGCAGCTGCTTCCCGACCAGCGGTGTCGAGCACCTTCACTGTGACGCAAGCACCGACGACGTTCACCTACACGGGCACCACCTCGGTCACGAACGGGCAGAACGCGACGCTCTCGGGCGTCCTCACGACCAACGAGCCATCGCCCGGCACAGACGTCTCCGGTCGCACCGTGACCTTCACCCTGGGCTCGGGCGAGCTCGCTCCAGAGTTGCACCGCGATGACGAACGCCAGCGGGCGCAGCCAGCTGCACCATCACCGACGTGAACCAGACCAGCGGGACGGCCGGCGTCTCGGCCAGCTTCAGCGGCGACAACTACTACCAGTCCTCCACCGCGGCTTCGACAGCAACGGTTCACACGCCGACCACGCTGACGGTGAGCGCCGGCACGAGCGACTATCGCCGACGCCGGCACGGTCTCAGGCGTGCTGACGAACTCGGTCACAGGCGCCCCGATCGGTGGCGAGCAGGTCACCTTGACACTGGACGGCACACAGTCGTGCATGGCGACGACCAATGCCAGCGGTCTGGCGTCGTGCTCCATCACACCGAACGAGTCCGCTGCCACCTACACGCTGACCGGGTCCTTCGCCGGGGACACTGCAAAGGCGCCCCAACTCCTGGCGAGCACGGGCTCTAACAACTACATCGTCACGCTCGAGGAGACCGCGATCGCCTACACCGGGCCCTCCATCGCCGTCAGTGGGATGTCGTTCACCATGTCGGCCAACCTGACGACCGACGGGAGCCCGCTGGGGAACCGTTCGGTCCTCATGACCCTCGGCTCGGGCACCACGGCCCAGAGCTGCACCGGGACCACCAGCGCCTGCGGGGAACGCCAGCTGCACCATCGCCAACGTGAACCAGACTGCGGGCTCGGTGCCCATCACAGTCGCTTTCGGCGGGGACGCCTACTACCGGCCCGCCAGCGCCGCGAGCACCGAGACCACGGCCGCGCCGCCGTCCGGCGGCGGCGGGTTCGTCATCGGTGACATCTCAGCTGGCAAGCCGACCGTCGGCACCCAGGTGAACTTCTGGGGCTCCCAGCTCTGGAAGACCAACCAGTTCAGCGGCGTGAACGACGCCCCTGCGTCCATGAAGGGCTACATCGACAACGCACCGAGCTACACCTGCGGCGCGGCCTGGACCTCGGACCCGGGCAACAGCTCGAACCCGCCCTCGACCATCCCCGTCAACATGGTGGTTGTCGTTGCCAGCTCCATCAACCAGTCGGGCTCGACCGAGTACGGCAACATCAAGCACCTGGTCGTTGTGTCGGTCTCACCGGGATACGGCCCGGCCCCCGGCCACGACGGCTACGGCAAAATCATCGCCACCATCTGCTGAGTCGATGGAGAGACGGCGCACCGGGTGAACGCCCGCCGGTGCGCCGTGCCGGTCTCCTGCGCTCGTCGAAAAGCTGAACGGCAACACACTCCCAACGGGAGCGCCGTTGACCGGTCAGTGGGTCTCCGTTGCCCACTCGGTGACATGCGCCACAACAAGGTCGCAAAAGTCGGCAGTCCGCGCCGCGCCTAGTCCTTTTGCCCCTGTCGGCACCGGGGGCTGCCACTCATATTGGATGTCAGCACCGCTCCGGTCGTCACGATGCAACAAGGGATTCGAGTGCCCAGGTACGCGTCCTCCCTGCCATTGGAACAACCGCGGGTGCGAGGACACGACATGACCACCACGGCACGGACGGAACGTGCACGCAGCGCGAGGGGGCGTAATGCGACTGTCGATTGGTCGAGGGCACACGAGTGGGACGGGGCTTGCGATCGACGGATCGAGAAAGAACCGAGACGAGGCGGCGTTCGTCACGTACGGGTTTGGATGGCGTCGTATGAGCCTCCTGTTGGCGCTCGTACTCGTCGTTGGCTCAGTCGGTGTCCTCCTCGGTTCCACCAAACCCGCCGGAGCCGACACGACGGTGTTCCAATCGGGACAGGTCTTCGCTTCCGTCGGCAACTCGACCGTCAACGTCTACGACCCGAGCTCGGGCAACCTGCTCGACTCGTTGGTCGACAACACCGACGAGCCGTACACGGTGGGCACCGCGTTCAACTCCCAAGGCGACCTCTTCGTCGCCGACGACCTGGCCGGTGACATCAGCGAGTTCGCGCCCGACGGCACCCCGCTCCCCACCTTCGCCACCGGGTTGTCGAACCCGATTTCGATGGTGTTCGACAACCAGGGGAACATGTACGTCGGGCAGCAGACGACGCCCTACATCGCGGAGTTCGCGCCGGACGGAACACGCTTGGCTGACATCGGTCCACTCCAGACGGAGCTCTATGGCGACGACTGGATCGATCTCTCGAGCGACGAGTGCACCTTTTCTTACACGAGCGAGGGCACCGACATCTTCACCTACAACAAGTGCACCAGCACCCAGGGGCCCACCTTCAACAAGGTGCCCTTCCCATCCGTCGACCCCTCCACCGGGCTCTCGGTGAACGCCTTCCAGCTCAAGATCCTGGCCAACGGCGACGTCCTCGTCGCCGACTCCAACGCCATCCTCGAATTGGACTCCACCGGCAACCTGGTCCAGACCTATCCGTGCTCGGGGTTGCCCAACTGCAGTGGACAGCTCTTCGCACTCAGCGTCGACCCCAGCGGCACGTCGTTCTGGACAGCGGATTCGGCCTCGGGTGCCATCTACCAGATCAACATCGCCACCGGCGCCCTGATGCAGACCATCCAGACACACGAGGGCCTCTTGTTCGGGCTCTCGGTCGCCGGCAACCTCGAAGTGGCGACGCCGCCACAGACGACCTCCACCGTCCCGTCCACCCTGACCATTCAACCGGTGACGGGCAACTTCTCGACGCCGACACCGGTCTCGGCCGTGCTGACCAACCCGAGCACCAGTGAGCCCATCGTGAACGAGCCGGTCACCTTCACCCTCAACGGGAACTCCTCCGAGTCGTGTACCGCCGACACGGACTCGACGGGAACCGCGACCTGTGACCTCACAGCGAACGAACCCTCGAGCACCTATACCCTGAACGCGTCCTTCCCCGGCGATACCACAACCTCCGAGCCGATCGGGTCGGTCAGCAGCTCGAGCACCTTCACGGTGAACCCCGACACCAGCTCGCTGAGCTACACGGGCCCGACCACCGGTGTGAACGGGCAACCCATCACGCTGACGGGCACGCTCACCACCGACACGCCGTCGTCTGGGACGTCGCTGCCGACCAAGGTGGTGACGTTCACGGTGGGTTCGGGCTCGACGGCGCAGTCGTGCAACGCCGTGACCGATGCCAACGGCGACGTCAGCTGCGCCATCCCCTCGCTCGACCAGCCACTGACGAACGTGACCATCACCTCGACCTTCACCGGGGACAACTACGACACACCGGCAACGGTTTCGACGCCGGCGACCGTGACCGAACCGACCGTCCTGACGGTCAATACGGCCACGAGCGACTACTCCGACGCCACCACGGTGTCAGGCGTGCTCACCGACGCCAACACCAACGCGCCGATCGCCGACGAGCCGGTCAGCTTCACGCTGAACGGCACCGAGACCTGCAAGGGCACCACCGACCCGACCGGCACCGCCTCGTGCTCCATCACGCCGGGAGAGCCCGCCGCCACGTACACGCTCGTCGGCAGCTTCGGCGATGACTCCAGGTTGCCGCTACAGCTGACGTCATCGACCGGGTCGGCAAACTTCGTCGTCACCCTCGAGGAGACCGAGCTGACCTACACCGGCGGCACGGTCGCCCAGAACGGCGCAGCCACTGACCGTCTCGGGCGTGCTGACATCGGACGAGGGCGCCACCCCGCTCGGCGGCCAACCCGTGACCTTCACGCTGGGGAGCGGCTCGCGTGCGCAGACCTGCACCGCCACGACGACCTCGACCGGCTCGGTCACGTGCACCATCGCAGTGGCCAACCAGCCGCAGGGCCCGATCCCCGTCACCGACACGTTCACGGGGACCGCCTACTACCAGCAGGCGAGCGCCAGTTCCACGGTCAACCTCCCAGAGGGCACGACGCTGTCGGTCAGCCCGGGTTCGGGCACCTACAACGGGCCGACGACCGTCACCGGCACCCTGGTCAACACCTACACCAACCAGCCCGTGACCAACGAGCCGGTGACGTTGACGTTGAACGGGTCGCAGACCTGCACCGCGACGACCAACGCCAGCGGTGTCGCCTCGTGCACGGTCACGCCCACCGAACCACCGGGGACGTATTCGCTCACCGGCTCCTTCGGTGGTGACACCTCGACCGCACCGGTGCTCCTCTCTTCCAGTGGCTCCAGCACGTTCGTGGAGAGCAAGGCACCCACCACCGTGACCTACACCGGCAGCACCTCGACGACCACGGGCCAGCCACCGAACCTCTCTGCCACCCTGACGACGGCCAGCGGTACGCCGCTGCCGGGCCAAACGGTCACCTTCACGGTGGGCACCGGAAACGGGGCCCAGCACTGCTCCGCGACGACGAACGCCGCTGGCAAGGCGAGCTGCAGCATCTGCAGTTACAACCAGAGCACCAGCCCCCTGCCGGTGACGGTCACCTACGGGGGCAGTACGTACTACTCGTCGTCGAGCACGTCACAATCGGTGACGGTGATCACCCCCACGACGCTGTCGGTGAGCGCCACGACGGCCACGTACGGCCAGCCGGTCACGCTGACCGGCACCTTGACCAATCGGTGACAGGGCAGGGCATCACGGGGCAGACCATCACGCTCACGCTGAACGGCACCCAGACGTGCACGGCCACCACCGGGAGCTATGGCAAGGGGTCGTGCACCGTCACGCCGACCGAGCCGTCGGGTACGTACCCGGTCACCGGCTCCTTCGCCGGCAACACGACCACCTCGCCTCAGCTGGGCGGCAGCAACGGCTCGAACAAGGTGGTGGTGAACTGGGCGCCGACGACCATCGTCTACACCGGCGCCACGTCGGTGACCAACGGTCAGTCGCTCACACTGTCATCCACGTTGACGAGCAACGGGACTCCCCTGAGCAACCAGCCGGTGACGTTGACGCTCGGCACAGGGCGATCGGCGCAGAGCTGCAACGCGACGACCAATTCGTCGGGCTCCGCCTCGTGCATCATCGAGTCCGTGAACCAGGTCTCGGGCACGGTGACGGTCACCGTCTTCGTACGCCGGGAACACCGACCTACGCCGGCCTCGAGTAGTTCGGCGCGGTGTCAAAGTCTCCGACTGCGGCGGTGGTGGCGGCGGTGGGGTGGCGGACCCTGCGGTGGCGGTGGTGGATGTGGCGGCGGCTACAGCGAACCACCTCCGGTTGGCGGCGGCAGGGGCTGCAGCTGAGCTCCGGGATGCGACCGGACCTTACCGCCGCATGACCTTCACCAACAGGGCGGGGCCGACCGGTCCCGCCCTGTCGCGGTCCGTGATCTAGGGCTGGGCGATCATCAAGACGACACCTGCGAGGAGGAGGACGAGCGCGACGTCTGCGGCGCGCGCCATGACGACGGCATCGCCCGACAGCGCAGCGAGGTCGGCCCCCGGGTCGCTCGGAGCCCCCACTGGACCCGCGCGCCCCCGAGCTCCCCGGGACCGGGCCGGACGCCGTGGCAGCGGCCACCGCCGTCTGCAGGCGCCGCTCGGCCGGCCACAGCACGCCCTCCGCCACGCAGCGCCACGGCGGCGAAGAGAGCGACGCCGCCCAGCACCCACCCGTCGCCCAGGGCGTAGGCACCCTGGCTCATGGCGAGGAGGGCAAAGCCGAACACCGGGATGCCGTAGATCGGTGCGGCCGGCCCAATTGACACCGGGCCGGAAGTAGCGCCGGAGCGCCTCGGGCAGGGGTGCGCGCCGCGAGGACGAGGCGGCGGAGCCGGGAGGCGGTGGCGGCAGCAGTGACGCGTCGTGACGAGCCCGACGACGACGCAGGCGACGTGGAGCAGCAGCACGACGTCGAACGCGGCGCCGTCCGGCTGGTGATGCATGGCCGCCATGTTCTCCGATGCACGCGGACGCCAGGTGACAGAACCGTGGCGGTGGCGCTGCTGGGCCCAGCGGAACCTGTACCGTAGAGGTGGAGGGAAAACCATGAGCACGACTGCGAAGGCAAACAGGGCGACAGGCGCCCGAGAGAGCGCTCCGATGAACCAATTGCGCCTCGATCCGTTGTCGGGCCGTTGGGTCGTCGTGAGCCCGGGCCGCTCCGAGCGGCCCTACTCGTTCGTGACCCGCACCCCGCAGCCGCCCGACGCGCTCGGCCGCCCCTGCCCGTTCTGCCCCGGCAACGAGGAGGACACCCCGCCCGCCCTCGAGACCTACGGACCGACCGGGAGTTGGCTCGTCCGGGTCGTGCCGAACCTCTACCCCGCCTTCGAGGGCGACGAGCCCTTCGTCGTGGCCAACCGCGGCCCGGTCTTCACCCAGGCCTCCGCGGGCGGTATCCACGAGATCCTGATCTTCTCCCCCGAGCACGACGCAACCTTGGGCCAGCTGAGCCAGGAGCAGGTCGAGCTCGTGATGGCGGCGCTGCGCGACCGGCTGGAGGAGCACGCGTCCGCAGCCCAACCTGCGCTACACCCAGGCCATCGTGAACTCGGGCCGCGAGGCGGGCGCGTCACTCGAGCATCCCCACGGTCAGTTGCTGGGCCTGTCGTTCATTCCCCGCGAGCTCGCCGAGGAGCAAGCACGCTTCGCCCGCTTCGTCGGGTCGTGCCTCCTGTGCACTACCATCGAAGCAGAGGAGGACTCCACCGAACGCGTGATCTACGCCAACGATCGCGTCGTGGTCGTGTGCCCCTTCTGGAGCGCGGTCCCCTACGAGATGTTGGTCATGCCCCGGGAGCACAACCCGCACCTGCACCGCAGTCCGACCGAAGACCTCATCGCCGTCGGCGAGGCGATCCGGCGCACCCTCCAGCAGCTCGCCGAGGCGATGGGCGACGTGGCGTACAACGTCGTCTTCCACTCCGCGCCGTATCGGGTCGGCGAGCCCTACCACTGGCACGCGCACGTCTGGCCGAAGGCGACCACCACCGCCGGGTTCGAGTTGGGCACCGGGGTGGCGATCAACGTGGTCTCCCCCGAGGAGGCCGCAGAGACCCTCAAGGTCTCCGCCCTCGCGCTCTGAACCGGCGATCCCGCCAGAGCAACCCCGAGCCTGGCGCTAGTCGGCTGTCGCGCGCACCGAGCGGGCCAACTCCAAGAAGGAGACGAGTCGCCGCACCAGGTCACGGTCCGGCCCGACGAGCCCGCTGATCCCGGGGGTGCCGACGTAACCGGTCACGAAAGACCGGCGGTTCCTGGCCTCCCAGGCTGCGCCGAGCGAGGCCAGCCCGAGCCGGCCCGCCGGGTCCCGCTCGGCCGCGGCGGCCCGGGTGGCCTCGTGCATCGACCACAGGAGGTCGGCCACGTCGGCCAACGGGGAGCGGCGGCCCGGTAACGAGCCGCCAGGGAGCACCCCGCCGGGCTCGCAGTCGCTCAGCACCCAGCCCTGGTCGGTGCGCGCCGTGCGGGTCGAGCTGGAAGTCGCCGTGTGTCCGGATGACCGGGAGCCGGCTCTCGGCCTCGCGCAGCCACTTGAGCAGATCGGCGACACCGGGCGCGTCCAGCACGCTGGCGTCGGCCCCGGCGATGTGCGCCTCGGCCTCGTTCACCCAGTCGACCACTGGCTCGTGGTGGCGCAGGTAGGCGCGGTCGAGAGCGAGGTGCATGCGAGCCGTCATGATGCCCAGGGCGCGCGCCTCGTCGCCGAAGTCGCCCCCGGCCGTCTCGGGCGACCCTCCGCTCGCGTAGAGGTCACGCAGCGAGGTCATCGCCAGGGCCCAGCCGCCGGAGCGGTCGGCCAGCGGCTCTTGCACGACTCCGAGGTCACGTCCCTCCCACACCCACCGCACGAGCGGCGCAGCGAGGTGGTTGAAGCCGGCCTCGTCGAGGGCGACCATCACGTCGACATCCGGACGCGGCATCGCGTCCAACCACGGGAAGACGGTGAGGTCGCCACGGTCGCCGCAGTCGAGCACCGTGGCGTCCTCGTCGTCGCGCAGAGCGGCGACGGGGCCCGGGCGGGTAGGGACGCCGCGCACCGTGGCCAACAGCAGCGGTGCCAGTTGCGCATCGCGCAGTGCATCGGTGCACACGGCCAGTCCGTGCTCATCGTCGAGCAATCCGAGTGCCGCCTCCTCGCCGGGCCGCAGGAAGTGTGGCTCGTCGGCGCACGCCGCGCAAGCCCGCGACCACGTGGGCCTGGCGTTGCCCGACACGGGCCACGATGTCGAGCAGCCCAGGACGTCCGTCCCGCAGCAGCTCGGCGCCGCTCGATGGTGATGTCGCCGTCAGGCGCGACCCGGCGCAGGCCCAGCCACGCCTCGACCAAGGACCGCAACGCGCGGTCGCGCTCAGATCGGCTCGGGCGTCTCGGGCCTCTCGGGCGGCTCGGGCCTCTCGGGCGACATGGTCACTCCCCGACCGGTCTGTCCTCGGGGGCCAGGTCGAACCACAAGAAGCCGTAGGGCGGCAAGGTGATCGTGTAGGGCTCCTCGGTGATGACCGGGAACGGGACGCGGCCCAGCACCTCGTAGGGCGTCGACCCCGCCCACTTGGCCAGCGCGAGCTCCGCCGGCTGCGCGAAGCGGCTGAGGTTGTGCACGCACAGCACGGCCTGGTGCCGGTGCACGACTTCGTCGCCCTCGCTCTCGTTCCCGGCCGGGACGGTCCGGGCCAGCACGGTGGCGTGGCCCCAGTCGAGCGCGCACCGTCGGCACTGCGAGCCGACCGACGGCGACCGGTCGAGCGCCGGTCGTGGTCAGGATGTCGGCCACCTCCCCTGAGCGCATGTACGCCAGCACCGAGGGGTTGGCGCAGGGGAGCACCTCCATCGTGCCCACGCCCATCACCGGCAGCGCCCGGCGTTCGGTCAGCATGCGCCGCAGCCAGTGCAGGAACGAACCCTGGTTCCGCAGCTGGGCCTCGACGTTGAGCGCGCGTGAAGCCGTAGACGGGGTCCATGAGGGGCGGCAGGTAGAGCTGCGCGAAGTCCGCTTGGAGAAGCCGCCGTTGCGGTCGGGCGACCACTGCATGGGCGTGCGCACGGAGTCCCGGTCACCGAGGTAGATGTTGTCACCCATCAGCAGCTCGTCGCCGTAGTAGATCACCGGGCTGCCCGGCAGCGACAGGATCAGGGCGTAGAGCAGCTCGGCGGTCCGCCGGTCGTTGTCGAGCAGCGGGGCCAGCCGGCGCCCGATGCCCATGTGGCGCTTCATCCGCGGGTCCTTGGCGTACTCGGCGATGAGGTAGTCCCGCTCCTCCTCGCTGACCTGCTCGAGCGTCAGCTCGTCGTGGTTGCGCAAGAAGATGGCCCACTGGCAGGCGTCGTCGATGACCGGGGTCTGGGCCAGGATCTCGGTGATCGGGTAGCGCTGCTCGCGGCGCACCGCCATGAACAGGCGCGGCATGAGCGGGAAGTGGAAGCACAGGTGGCACTCGTCGCCGTCACCGAAGTAGTCGGCGACGTCGCTCGGCCACCCGTTCGCCTCGGCCAGGAGGATGCGCCCCGGGTAGTCGGCGTCGATCTGCTTGCGGATGCGCCTGATGAACGCATGTGTCTCGGGCAGGTGCTCGCCCGAGGTGCCGTCACGCTGGTACAGGTAGGGCACGGCGTCGAGGCGGAAGCCGTCGAACCCGAGGTCGAGCCAGAAGCGCACGAGGTCGATCATCGTGTCGGCGACCTCGGGGTTCTCGTAGTTGAGATCGGGCTGGTGGTGGTAGAAGCGGTGCCAGTAGTACTGCTGGCGCGTGTCGTCCCACGTCCAGTTGGAGCGCTCGACGTCGGTGAAGACGACCCGGGCGTCGGGCCACTTCTGGTCGTCGTCGTTCCAGACGTACCAGTCGGCCTTGGCGTTGTCGCGCGACGAGCGCGACTCGACGAACCACGGATGCTTGTCGCTGGTGTGGTTCATCACCAGGTCGGCGATGACCCGGATGCCGCGGCGGTGGGCGTCCTCCAGGAACGCGACCAGGTCGCCGATGCGTGCCGTAGTCGGGGTGGACGTTGAAGAAGTCGCTGATGTCGTAGCCGCCGTCGCGCAACGGCGAGGGGTAGAAGGGCAGCATCCAGATGCAGTCGATGCCGAGCCACTCCATGTAGTCGAGCTTCTCGCGCAGGCCCGCGCAGGTCCCCGGTCCCGTCGTTGTTGGCGTCGTAGATAGCCCCGGATCAGCACCTCGTAGAAGACGGCGTGCTGGAACCACCGGACCGAGGGGTCGAACGCGCCCTCACCGGAGCTGATCGGGATGGGTGGCGAGCTCATCGGTCACCGCCCGACGAAGGTGGCCTTGCCGGGGCCGTGTCTCGTTGAACGACGCGATCCCGCGCGCCGGCGTCCTCGGTGCGGGCCACGGCCGCGAAGGCCTCCTGCTCGATGGCGAGGCCGTCTGCCAGTGTGCCCTCGAGCCCGCGGTCGACCGCCGCCTTGGCCAGGCCGTGCGCGACGACCGGGCCGGCCGCCAGCTCGCCGGCCCAGGTGAGCGCCGCCTCGAGCACGTAGTCCGGCGCCGCGACGCGATTCACAAGCCCGATCGAGAGTGCCTCCTCGGCGCGCACCTGGCGCCCTGTGAGGATCAGCTCCTTGGCCCGCGACGAACCGATGAGCCGCGGCAGGCGCTGGGTGCCGCCGCCGCCAGGGATCACCCCGAGCAGCACCTCGGGCAGCCCCAGCGCGAGTCCTCGGCGCAGACACGGAAGTCGCAGGCCAGCGCCAGCTCGAGCCCGCCCCCGAGGGCGTAGCCGTTGACGGCCGCGATGGTGGCCCGGGGGATCGAGGCCAGGGCGCCGAGGGAGCGGGCGAAGTTGGCGCCCGACGGCCGCCGCCCCCGACCCGTCGAGCTCGACGATGTCGGCCCCGGCCGCGAAGATCCGACGCCCGCCCCAGAGCACGACCGCCCCGGGCGGATCGTCGTGCAGCGACGCGGCCACGTCGTGGAGCTGGTCGAGGACCGCGGCCGACAGGGCGTTGGCCTTGGGCCGGTCCAGCCTGATGAGCGCGACGTTGTCGGGCCGGCGCTCCACGCTGACGAACGTCTCAGGCATGGCCGCACCGTACCGGAACCCGGCCGAGGCGAGGATCGAGCGGGAAAGGCCGCGTCATGCCTGCAGCAGCCGGTCGGCGGCCTGGTAGGGATCGAGCTCGCCGGCCGCCAGCGCCTTGACGGCAGTGGTGAACTCCTCCCCCGCCACCAGCTCGTCGACGCGCACCTCTGTACGCGCCAGCAGCACCCGGCGCAGCTCCTGAGCCAGCCGGTCGGCGCGGCGCACGGCGAGCTGGCCCGACGAGGCGAGGTGGGCGCGGTGGCGCGCCACGGCCGCCCAGAGCTCGGCCACGCCGTCGCCGGTGGTGGCCGTGGTGTCGATGATGTCGGGCCGCCATGAGCCGGGCGCGCGCCAGGTCGAGCATCTGCTCGAGGTCGCGGCGCGCCTCGCGCAGCGCCGGGCCGGTCCGCCTTGTTGATGACGAACACGTCGGCCACCTCCAAGAGCCCGGCCTTGTTGGCCTGCATGGAGTCGCCCCACCCCGGGGTCACCACGACGACGGTCGTGTCGGCGGCCGACGCGATCTCGACCTCCATCTGGCCGACGCCGACCGTCTCGACGATGACGACGGGGACGCCCGCCGCGCCGAGAAGACGAATGGCGTCGGGGACCGCCAGCGACAGCCCGCCGAGGTGCCCTCTCGTCGCCATGGAACGGATGAAGACCGACGGATCGAGGGCGTGACGGCCCATCCGCACACGGTCGCCGAGGATGGCGCCGCCGCTGAACGGCGACGTCGGGTCGACCGCCAGCACGCCGACCTGCGCCACGCTCTCTGCGTCTGGTTCGGGCCATCCGCCGCGCGCGGCGCTGATGAGGCCGTCGGTGAGCGTCGACTTGCCCGAGCCCGGCGCGCCGGTCAGGCCGAGCGTGTAGGGCGCCGTCGCACGGTAGGCCAGGGCGCGCCACGGCCGTCGCCGCCTCACCCCCGCCCTCAATGAGGGAGAGCAAGCGCGCCAGGGCCACCCGGTCCCCGCCGCGGGCGTCGCGCAGGAGCGCCGCCGGATCGGCGGCGCGGGCAGGTCCGCTCACCGGCGCGTCACCCTGGCGCCGAGCGAGCAGAGCGCGCCCGCCAGGTCCTCGTAGCCCCGGCCGATGTGATGCGCGCCGCTGACCGTCGTCTGGCCCTCGGCCACCAGGCCGGCCAGGACGAGCGCCACGCCGGCGCGGATGTCGGGCGCGCGCACCGGTGCGCCCGAGAGGCGCGCCACGCCGCGCACGACGGCGTGATGACCCTCGGTCCGGATGTCCGCGCCCATCCGTCGCAACTCCTCGACGTAGCGGAAGCGCCCCGAGAACAGGTTCTCGGTCAAGATGCCGACGCCGTCGGCCACGGTGAGCATGGCGACCAGGAGCGGGCTGTAGTCGGTGGCCACGCCGGGGTAGGGCAGCGTGGCCACGTCCGCCGGCGTCAGGCGCCCCTGTGCGCTCGCCCGCAGGCCCTGTGGGGTCATCTCGGTGGAGACACCCATCTGCTGCACCTTGCGCAGCAGGTTCTCCATGTGGTCTGCCCGGGCGTCGGCGATGGTCACCTCGCCGCCCGCCATGCCGACGGCGGCCACGTAGGTGGCGGCCACCACCCGGTCGGGCACGACGGCGTGGCGCGTGGGCCGCAGCTCGTCGACGCCTTCGATCTCAATGCGCGAGGTCCCCGCCCCGCGCACGACGGCCCCCATGTCGCCGAGCATGGCGGCCAGGTCGGCCACCTCGGGCTCCTTGGCCGCGTTCTCGATCACCGTCGTCCCCTTGGCCAGCACGGCCGCCATCAACAGGTTGTCGGTCGCCGTGTGGCTCGGGTACTCGAGGACGACGCGCGTCCCGACCAGACGTCCGCCCGGCACGCTGCCGCGCACGTCGCCGTGGGACGACTCGAAGCGGGCGCCCATGGCGCTCAGCCCGTTGATGTGGAAGTCGATCGGTCGTCGCCCCGAAGTCGTCCCCGCCGGGCAGGGGAACCCGCACCGCACCGCAGCGCGCCAGCAGGAGGCCGAGCACCACGACCGACGCCCGCATCCGCTCGAAGAGCTCGTAGGGGCCTTCGGGCACCAGCTCGCGCGCCGGCGGTGTCGTCACGCTCACGTCCCCGTTGTCGTGTCGCTCCACGCGTGCGCCCATGGCGCGCAGCACGTTGGCCATGGAGTCGACGTCGCTGATGCGCGGCACGTTCGACAGCACGGTGGTCCCCTCCGCCGAGCAGGCAGGCCACCATCAGCTTGAGCGCGGAATTCTTCGCTCCGCCTGCGCTCACCGTCCCTCGCAGCGGCCCGTTGGGCTCGACGACGATCTCGTCCACGCCATCAAGTATCGCCGCTGGCGGGTGGCCCGTTCGGGAGGCTGCCGCCGGTCAGCCACTATGGTCAATGGCCGTGGTGACGTCCCCCCAAGCCCCCGATCGGAACCTCGCCATGGACCTCGTGCGAACCACCGAGGCGGCCGCCATGGCGGCCAGCCGCTGGATGGGCCGGGGCGACAAGATCGGTGCCGACGGTGCCGCGGTGGAGGCCATGCGGACGGTGCTCTCCTCGGTGCCGATGGACGGGATCGTGGTGATCGGTGAAGGCGAGAAGGACAATGCACCGATGCTGTTCAACGGGGAGAAGATCGGTGACGGCACGCCGCCGCAAACCGACATCGCCGTGGACCCGATCGACGGGACGACGCTGACGGCGCAGGGCCGGGGTGGTGCGCTGGCGGTCATCGCCGTGGCCGAGCGGGGCGCCATGTTCGACCCGGGGCCGTGCGTGTACATGGAGAAGCTGGCGGTCGGGCCCCGCGCCAAGGGCGCCTGCGACATCCGTCGTACTCCGACCGAGAACCTCCACGCACTCTCGGAGGCACTGGGGCGCCAGGTGCCGGACCTCACCGCCGTGATCCTGGACCGGCCCCGCCACGAGGGCTTGATCGCCGAGGTGCGGGCCACCGGCGCGCGCATCCGCCTCATCGACGACGGCGACGTGGCCGGTGCGATCGAGACCGGCTGGCCCGGCGCCGGCGTCGACATCCTCTTCGGCATCGGCGGCACGCCCGAGGGCGTGATCGCCGCGGCGGCGCTCAAGTGCATGGGTGCAGAGATCCAGGGCAAGCTCTACCCGCGGAACGAGGCGGAGCGGGCGGCCGCCGTCGACGCGGGCTACCAGCTCGACGCCGTGCTGAGCACCGACGACCTGGTGCGGGGCAACAACTGCTTCTTCGCCGCCACCGGGATCACCGACGGCGAGCTCCTCAAGGGCGTGCAGTACCACGAGTTCGGCGCCACCACCCAGTCGCTGGTGATGCGCTCGAAGTCGGGGACGGTGCGCAAGATCGACGCCAGCCACGCGCTGAAGAAGCTGGCCGAGTTCAGCTCGATCTCGTTCTCCTGAGCGCGCCGTTCTCCTGAACGCGCCGGGTGGACCGCCGCCTGCCGGCCACCGGACTCCTATGCGGCGGTGCCCGACACCACCGCCAGACGAAGCTCGGCGCGCGCCAGCGAGCGCTCAGCCTCGCTGAGCGCGACGTTCTCCTCGTCCTCCTCGGCGGAGCCGCTCCGGCCGCCCCCGAGCTCGTTGACGCGCTGGGTCGCCGCCTCCTTGGCCTGCTCTGCTCGCGGCACGTCGATCTCCTCCGCCAGCTCCGCAACACCGGCCAGCACCGTGACCCGGGTGGAGAGGCCCGGCAGCGGGCCGTCGCCCTCGGCCAACCCTTCGGCGGCGCCCGGGCTCGTGTCGACCTGAATGAAGCCGCCGTGCACGGCCAGGCGGACCAGCGTGCCGTCCTCCTGCTCGACCTTGAGCTCGCACGGCACCACGTCGCCCACGAGGGGCGTGTGGCCGTCGAGGACCGTCAGCGCGCCCTCCGAGGTGGCCAGCACGACGGAGCGGGCGCCGCCCGCGAAGAGGGACTGCTCGGGCGTGACGACCTCCATACCGAAGATGTCGTCGGCCACTAGCCGGCCTCTGCCTCGAGCTTCTGGGCCTTCTCGAGCACCGACTCGACCCCGCCGACATTGAGGAACGCCTGCTCGGGCACGTGGTCGAGGTCGCCGTTGGCCAAGGCTTCGAAGGACTCGACCGTCTGGTCGATGGGCACGAAGATCCCCGGCACACCCGTGAACACCTCGGCCACGAAGAAGGGCTGAGACAAGAAGCGCTGCACCTTTCGGGCGCGGCTCACGGTGACGCGGTCCTCCTCGGAGAGCTCGTCCATGCCGAGGATGGCGATGATGTCCTGCAGCTCCTTGTAGCGCTGGAGGATCTCCTGCACGCGCCGGGCCACGGCGTAGTGGCGATCGCCGACCACCTCGGGGGCGAGGATGTTCGAGCTGGAGGCCAGCGGGTCCACCGCCGGGTAGATGCCGAGCGCGGCGATCTGGCGGGAGAGCTCGGTGGTGGCGTCGAGGTGGGTGAACGTCGTGAAGGGAGCCGGGTCGGTGTAGTCGTCCGCCGGGACGTAGACCGCCTGCATCGAGGTGATCGACTTCCCTTTGGTCGAGGTGATGCGCTCTTGGAGCTCGCCCATCTCGTCAGCCAACGTGGGCTGGTAGCCCACGGCCGAGGGCATGCGGCCCAGCAGCGTCGACACCTCGGAGCCGGCCTGGACGAAACGGAAGATGTTGTCGATGAAGAGCAACACGTCCTGGTTCTGCACGTCGCGGAAGTACTCGGCCATCGTGAGGGCGGCCAGGCCCACCCGGAGGCGCACGCCCGGCGGCTCGTCCATCTGGCCGTAGACCAACGCCGCCTTGTCGATGACCCCGGACTCTTGCATCTCGAGCCACATGTCGGTGCCCTCGCGGGTCCGCTCCCCCACGCCGGCGAACACCGAGACACCGCCGAACTGCTGGGCGACCCGGTGGATCATCTCTTGGATGATGACGGTTTTGCCGACCCCCGCGCCGCCGAACAGGCCGATCTTGCCGCCCTGGACGTAGGGCTCGAGCAGGTCGATGACCTTGATGCCGGTCTCGAACATCAGCGCCCGCGGCTCGAGCTGGTCGAAGGCCGGCGCGTTGCGGTGGATCTCCCAGTAGTCGTCGGGCTTGCCGATGGAATCGGTGTCGAGCGGCTGGCCGAGCACGTTGAAGACGTGCCCGAGCACCGCGTTGCCGACCGGCACCTCAATGCCGTGGCCGAGGTTCCGCACGGCCGTGCCGCGGACCAGGCCGTCGGTCTGCTGCATGCAGATGCAGCGCACCCGGCCGTCGCCGATCTGCTGGGCGACCTCGGCGGCGATGGTGTTGGTCGTGCCGTCCAGCTCGATGTCGAACTCGACCTCGTGGTTGATCTCGGGCAGCGCGTGCGGCGGGAACTCGACGTCGATCACCGGTCCCGGCGATGGCGACGACGCGGCCGTCCTCGACGCGTCTCGGGTGCCGCGCTCGGGGGTGATGCGGTGGTGGTCATTGGGGTCAAGCTCCCTTCGCTTGGCGGAGCGCCTCGGCCCCGCCGACGATCTCCATGATCTCGGTGGTGATGGCGTCCTGGCGGGCACGGTTCATGACGCGGGTCAGGGTACGGACGAGCTCGTCAGCGTTTTCGGTGGCGGCGGCCATGGCCCGCTGCTGGGCCGTGAAGAACGCGGCGGCGCCTTCCAGCAGCGCCGCGAAGATCTCGGCCTCGAGCGCACGTGGCGCCAGCTCGACGAGCAGCTTCTCCGGCTCGGGCTCGAACTCGGTGTAGCCCTCGAGCGGCGTGTCCTCGAGAGTGACGTGCTCATCTGGGTCCAACGCCTTGGCCTCGGGCAGGGGCAAGGGGAGCATTTGCATCCGCTCCACCCGTTGGATCCCGGCCGAGATGAAGCGGGTCGACACCATCTCGACCAGGTCGATCTCACCGGCCACGAAGGGCGCGGCGGCAACGGCCGCGATGCGGCGTGCGTCGGCGAACTCGGGTCGGTCGGCGAAGCCCGACGAACGATTCGGCCACTCGAGCCCGCGGTAGCGCAAGTACGACGGTGCCTTCTTGCCGACCGACCACAGCGTCACCTCGACACCGGCCGCACGGTACTCAGCCACCCGCCGCTCGGTCGTCCGCAGCACCCCGGAGTTGTAGGAGCCCGCGAGGCCACGGTCCCCGACGATGGCCAGGATGCCGACGTGGCGTGGGGACTCGGGCATGCCGAGCAGCTTCTCGGCCGCCCGCGAATCGGCGGCCGCGGTGAGGCGCAGGACCCGCTCCATGCCGTCGCGGAACGGGCGGTTGGCCGCGATCCGCGCCTGGGAACGCACGATCCGCGAGGCGGCGATGAGCTCCATCGCCTTGGTGATCTTCCTGGTGGATTGCACGCTGCGGATGCGACGCCGCAGGATGCGCTCTTGGCCTCCGGCCATGCGTCAGTCGACCTTCCCCGTGTCGAAGCCCTCGAGGAACGTGGTCATGCCCTTGTCGAGTTCGTCGCCGTCGGGCATGGCGCCTGTCGCACGGATGGTCTCGAGCACGGCCGGGTGGTTCGCCTTGAAGTACTCAACCAGCTCCGCCTCAAAACGTTGCACCTCGCTCACGGGCACGGAGTCGGTCCACCCCTTGGTGCCGGCGTAAATGGCCAGCACCTGCTCCTCGACCGGCACCGGCTTGTTCTGGGGCTGCTTGAGCAGTTCGGTCAGCCGGTACCCGCGGTCCAGCTGGGCCTGCGACACCCTGTCGAGCTCGGAGCCGAAGGTGGCGAACGCCTCGAGCTCGCGGAACTGGGCCAAGTCGAGCTTGAGCGTCCCCGACACCTGCTTCATGGCCTTGACCTGCGCCGCGCTCCCCACCCGGCTCACCGAGTTGCCCACGTTGATAGCGGGACGGATGCCCGAGTTGAAGAGATCGGTCTCCAAGAAGACCTGCCCGTCGGTGATCGAAATCACGTTGGTGGGGATGTACGCCGAGATGTCGCCCGCCTTGGTCTCGATGATGGGCAGCGCGGTCAGGGACCCTCCTCCCATTGCGTCCGAGAGCTTGGCGGCACGCTCGAGCAGCCGCGAGTGCAGGTAGAAGACGTCGCCGGGGTAGGCCTCGCGGCCCGGTGGGCGCCTGAGCAGGAGCGAGACGGACCGGTAGGCCTCAGCCTGCTTGGAGAGGTCGTCGTAGACGATGAGCGCGTGCTCGCCGTTCTCCATCCAGTGCTGGCCCATGGCACACCCCGCATAGGGCGCCAGGTACTTGAACGGGGCGGGGTCCCCGGCGGAAGCGACGACCACGACGGTGTAGTCGAGCGCCTGGTGGTCTTCGAGTGTGGCCACCGTCTGCGCGACCGACGAGTTCTTCTGGCCGACCGCAACGTAAATGCACTTCACGCCTTGACCGCGCTGGTTGATGATGGTGTCGACCGCCACCGTGGTCTTGCCCGTCTTGCGGTCCCCGATGATGAGCTCGCGCTGGCCGCGCCCGATCGGGGTCATGGCGTCGATGGCCTTGGTGCCGGTCTGCAGCGGCTCGCTCACCGGCTGGCGTCCGACGATGCCGGGAGCCTGCACCTCCATCCGGCGCGTTTCGGTGGTGTGGATCGGCCCCTTGCCGTCGATCGGCTCGCCCAGGGCGTTGACGACGCGCCCGAGGAGGGCGTCGCCCACAGGGACGGTCTGGATCCGCCCGGTCGCCTTGACCGTCTGCTCCTCTTCGAGGCTGTCGACCTCTCCCAGGACGACAGCGCCGATGGTGTCCTCGTCGAGGTTGAGGGCCAGGCCGAGTGTGCCGTCCTCGAACTCGAGCAGCTCGTTGACTGCCGCACCCGGCAGTCCCGACACACGGGCGATGCCGTCGCCGACTTCGACGATGCGGCCGATCTGCTCGGTGCCGACAGCCGGCGTGTACTCCTCGACGTGGCGCTCGAGCGCCTGCGTGATCTCACTGGCGTCGATCGTGAGCTCTGCCATCACTGTGCTCCCTCTGTCTCGTCTGTCGAACTGTGGCCCCGGCGGCCGAACCTCGAGGACGACTGCCAGTCCGCCGGAGCGAAGTGCTCGCGTAGGGCGTCGAGACGCCCCCGCGCCGTTGCGTCCACCTGCAGGTCGCCGATGCGGATCAGGGCGCCGCTGAGCAGCGATTCGTCGAACTCCACCTGCAACTCCACCGGGCCGCCGGCGAGTGAACCGAGTGACTCCGTCAGCTGGCCCCGCTGGGCCTCGTCGATCGGCGCCGCGGCCCGCACCCGGGCGATGCGCCATCCCCTGGCCTGCGCCGTCTGCTCCACCAAGAAGTCGAGTGTCCCCACGAAGTCGCGGGCGCGGCCACCGGCGACGGTATAGGTGGCGAGCGCCACGGTGGTCGCCGGCACCTTGCCCTCGAGCAGCTGGGTCACCAGGCCCTGGCGCGCCGCCAGCGTCGAGGTCACGATCGGTCAGCGCGCTGCGCAGAGCGGGCGTCGCCGCCACGATGCGAGCGAAGCGGAAGAGGTCGTCTTCGAGCGACTCGAGCTCCGCAGTCGCCATGTCCTCGTACAGCGCGGTGGCGAAGCCGGCCACGCGCTGGCGGGACTGGGTCAGGCCGAGCCCCGGCTCGTCGTCTTGGCCTTCGGCGAGATGGCGTACCCGGTTGGCCAGCCAGCTCAGCGCGGAGACCACCTCTTGCGCCGGCACGGCGCCGCAGGCGAAGGCGGCGAGGCGCCGCGCGCCGTCCGAGACCTTCCCTTCCAGGAGGTCCAGCATCACGGCCCGGCGCGCCGGACCCACCACCGAGGTGTCGCTCAACGCGGCGCGCAGCTGCGCGTTGGAGAGCACTAGCTGCTCAACCGCTTCGAGGTCGCCCGCGATGTCCCCGAGCGCGGCCGTGCCGGCGGCCTGGGCCACCGCCGCCGTGTACCCCTGGAGCGTCGGGTTCACTGACGGGCCCCTGCCCCGGCTGCCGCGCCACCGGTCGTGTCGGCGCGCAAGGCGGCGACGGCCTCGTCGATGAGGTCGCGGTGTGCCTCGGCGTCGATCTCCCGCCCGATCACCCGCTCGACGACCTCCATCACGATCTCGCCCATACGCGACGCCGCCTCCTCGACCGCGCGCTGGCGGGCCAATGAGATCTCGACGTCGGCATTGCCCACGATGCGCTCGTACTCCGACTGGCCGCGTGCCTGCGCGTCGGTGCGCACCTGCTCGGCCGTCCGGTTGGCCGTGGCGACGATCTCGCGCGCCTGCTGACGGGCCTCCTCGAGCACGGTGCGGCGCTGGTCGTCGGCCGCTTCGGCGTCCGCGCGGGCCTGGTCCGCTGCCTCGAGCGACGCCCTGATCTTCTCCTGGCGCTCCTCCATCGCCTTGTTGACGGGAGGCAGCACGTACTTGTAGATGAGGAAGATCAGCACGATCGAGACGATCAGCTCAATGAAGAACGTCCCGTTGGGCAGAAGGAAGATGCCTGCTGTGGTCATGTTGCTCTTTGTCTCCTGGTTGTCCCTGTCAGAGAGCCGAGGGGATGGCCGGCCCTAAGCCGTGATGCTCTTGGCGGCGAAGACGTAGACGAACACCACCATGAAAAGCAGATTGATGAAGTACATGGCCTCCACCAGGCCGACCGTCAGGAAGAAGTACTGACGGGCCTTTGCCTCGATCTCGGGCTGCCGGGCAATGGCCGCGATGGTCTGCGACCCGGCCAGACCGTCACCGACCGCGGCACCGATTGCGCCACCCCCGAGTGCGAGGCCGCCACCGACGAGCGCGCCGGCGATACGAATCGCACCTTCAGTTGTTCCTGCCATGTTTCCTCTCCTTTTTCGAGATCTCTCCGTTGTCGGTCGGTCGCTCGTGCCGGGCGGGGCATCGCTAGTGGGTGTCCCGGCTCATGCCCTGGCCGAGATACATGATCGTCAGCAGGGCGAAGATGAAGGCTTGGATTGCTCCGATGAAGAGCTCGTCGAAGGGCTTCCAGACCAAGAGCCCGATCCACGAGGCAAAGGGCGGAATGAGGGTCACGATGACGGCGATCATCAGCACGCCCGAGAAGATGTTGCCGAAGAGTCGGAAGGTCAACGTGATCGGTTTGGTGATCTCCTCAATGATGTTGATCGGGGTCAGCGCGGCGTAGGGCTCGGCGTAGTGCTTGAAGTACCCCTTGATGCCCCGGGCCTTCACCGAGTTGTAGTGGACGGTGAAGAACACGATGAGCGCCAATGCCAGTGGCAGGTTGACGTCGCCGGTGGGCGGAGCCAGGTAGCCCGGATCGCCGCTCGGGATGAAGGCGATCCAGTTACAGACCAGGATGAACAGGCCGATCGTCACCCCGAGGCCGACGAAGGGCAGGCCTTCGGGCCCGATGGCCGACAAGGCGAGATCGGAGACTTGCTCGACCACCGTCTCCCAGAAGAGCTGCAGCTTGCCCGGGACGCCCGACGTCGCCTTGGCCCGCATGCGCAGGCCGAGCCCGAGCACGATGGCGGCCGCGATCAGTGTCGTCCACACCACGTCCAAGAAGATGGTGAGGCCGAAGACGTGTACGACGCCGTGGTGCTGGCCGATCGTGATGGTGCCACTGGCCAGGATGAAGTGGTGCGGGTTCACTGGATCCCCTGCGACATGACCACACGCCCCACGTTGACCACGAAGAGCAGCTGGAAGATGACGAGCCCGGCCACGGCACCGATGCCCAGGCCGCCGTTCAACAACAGCAGGCCGATGCAAATGAGCGTGATGATCCCGAGACGGGTCACGCTCTTGGTGCCCATGGCACGGCGCAACACTTTTTTGTTGACCTCGCCGTCGGTGTGGACCTTGGCGACACCGGCGTCGAGAAAGCGAAAGTTCACGATCGCCAGCCCCAGCCCGATGACAAGACCGAGGGCCGCCCAGGGCACGGAGAGCAGCAACGCGATCAGGACGGCGGCGGCACCCACGATGATCGCCGAGACGATCGTGCGGCGCAGGACCTTGGCCAGCGCGTTGCCCTCGAGGCCCGAGAGCCCGTCGAGCATGCTCATGTCCCGCCTTCTAGAGATACGTGCGGATCTGCTTGACCACGCTCACGGCGGCGAGCGTCACTCCCAGCGCCAGCCCGACCAGCAGGAACGCCGGTCCGGTCCCCAAGGCGCTGTCCACCCAGAGCCCGAGCCCGACACCGATGCCCACGCAGACCGCGGCTGCCAGACCCATGGAAAGGAACGCCACGGCACCCGGAAGGGGTTTGGTGCCCTCTGGCTGGGAGGATTCGTCCGGGTCGCTCACCCGTGTGGGCGCGCACCACGACGCCTACAGAACCACGCATGCGACTGCTGCGTCCTTATGCGGTGCGTGGCGCGCCGGAGTCCATCGTCCACGGGGCCGCGTGGGCAGCATCGGACGAGGCGAGGTGGACGGGGTACACAGCCCTCATCATCGCATCCCGGCCCGTTTCGCGTCCAAACGGTCACGAGGGGAATCTCACCACCTCACTGAGGGATTCGGCACCCTGGGAGACGCCTGGAATGCCCTGGTGGGGGCGCTCGTCCTCCTCGTCGCCGTTGCCGCGGCGCAGCCCGGGGTGGAAGAAGGTGTAGAGGCCCACGCCCAGGGCCGCCGCCCCGATCGGGATGAAGGCGTTGACCTGGTGGACGAAGAGCGGGAACAGCAAGAAGCTCGAGAGGATCGCCGTCCATGCCCACAGGATGATGACGCTGCGGCGAGGCCCGTGCCCGAGACGCAGCAGGCGGTGGTGGATGTGCTCTTTGTCGGGGGTGTCGAAGCCGGTCCCGCGCGCCGTGCGCCGGACGAAGGCGAAAGCCATGTCGACGAGGGGGACGCCCAGAATGAGGATCGGGATGAACAGGGGTGCGAAGAAGAAGTAGGTCACGCCGCTGATCGGCACGGCGGTGGGGACCCGGCCGCCGATCACCATGGTCGATGCGGCCATGAGCAACCCGAGAAAGTGCGCGCCGGCGTCGCCCATGAAGATCCGGGCGGGGTTGAAGTTGAAGGGCAGGAATCCGAGGCAGATCCCGCACGCGATCACCGCCACCAACGCACCGATGTTGTCGCTCGGCAGGAGGCCGAGCCCCGTGAGGCGGATGCCGTAGAGGGCGAGCGCGCCACCGCCGATGGCGACCACGCCGGCCGCGAGTCCGTCCAGGCCGTCAATCAGGTTGACCGCGTTGGTCAGGCAGATCACCCAGATCGCGGTGATGAGCGGGATGATGCCCGGGGTCAACACGAAGAACCCGGCCAATGGGATCTTGAGCTCGTACATCGTGACGCCGCTGAAGTACAGGATGCTTGCCGCCAGCACCTGCCCTGCCATCTTGGCCGGGGCCGACATGTCGCGCACGTCGTCAATGAGGCCGACCGCGAACATTGCGCCGGCGGCCAGCACCACCCCCATCATCTCCGGCGAGTCCGTGAAGATGCTCCGAAAAGCGGGGATGGCGGCGGCGGCCAGCACCGCCACCAAGAAGCCCATCAGCATGGCCGCGCCGCCCCCGTAGGCGATGGGCCGGTCGTGCACCGAGCGAGGCCCGGGGTGTGAGACGTAGCCCACCCTGATTGCGATGCGCTTGGCGGGGATGGTCAGTGCCGCCGTTGCCACCGCGGCGATCACCAGCACCAGGCCGTACCAGCCGATGTCGGGCACGCGCTATCCCACGAGGTCGGGATACGGAGGGAAGCCGGCGCACAGCGCGGCCACCTCCGCGCGGACCGCGGCCACCTCGCCCTCGTCCGTCCTGGCGCTGAGCGTGCGCGCGATCAGGTCCGCGATCGTCTGCATCTCCGGCTCGCCCATGCCCGCTGTCGTCTCCGCCGCGCTCCCGAGGCGCAGGCCCGACGTCAAGAAGGGCGACCGGGGGTCGTCGGGGATCGTGTTGCGGTTGCACGTGATGCCCGCTCGGTCGAGGACCTCCTGGGCCTCCTTGCCGGTGAGCTCCTCGTCGAAGGCGCGCAGGTCGACCAGCAGCATGTGATTGTCGGTGCCACCGGAGACCAGCCGGAAGCCGTGCGCGGCCAGCGCGTCGGCCAGGGCGGCGGCGTTGGCCACGACCCGAGCCGCGTACTGGCGGAACTCGGGCTTCGCGGCCTCGGCGAATGCGACCGCCTTCGCTGCAATGACGTGCTCGAGCGGGCCACCTTGCAACCCGGGGAACACTGCGCTGTCGATCTTCTTGGCCAGGTCGGACCCACACAAGATGGCGCCGCCGCGCGGCCCGCGCAGCGTCTTGTGGGTGGTGAGGGTCACGACGTCGGCGATCCCCACCGGGTTCGGGTGGGCACCGCCGGCAATGAGGCCTGCCGGGTGTGCCGCGTCGAACATGAACAGCGCGCCCACCGAGTCGGCGATCTCGCGGAAGGGCAGGGGGTCGATCACGCGGGCGTAGGCAGTCGAACCGGCGACGATCAGCGCCGGCTTCGCGGTTTTGGCCAGGTGGGCGACCTGGTCGAAGTCGATCACCTCGCCCGGGTTCGACGGGTCACTCGACTCGGGCGTCACGCCGTAGGAGACGAAGCGCCACCACTTCGAAACGATGGAGGCGGGTGATCCGTGGCTGAGATGCCCACCGTGGTCGAGCCGCATGGCGAGGATGGTCGCCCCGGGTTCGAGCAACGCCTGGTACGCCGCGAGGTTCGCGTTGGCCCCGGCATGGGGCTGCACGTTGGCGTGGTCCGCGCCGAAGAGCGCCGTGGCGCGATCGCGGGCCAGGTCCTCCACCTCGTCGATGATCTGGTTGCCCCCGTAGTACCGCCGGCCCGGGTAGCCCTCCGAGTACTTATTGGTCAACACCGAGCCGGAGGCGGCCAACACCGCGGGCGAGGTGAAATTCTCAGACGCAATGAGCTGCAACGTCGTCTGTTGACGGGTGAGCTCCTTGCCGATCAGGCCTGCGACGTCTGCGTCGGCGGATAGCGCTGTCTCGTAGCTGCTCATGTGGTCTCTTCGGCGCGCATGCGGACCGAGTCTACCGGCGGGCCCGCAGAGCCCTGGGGCGCAACCGGTACGCTGCCCGGGCCATGGTCCTGGACCCGCGCACCCCTGTCGTGGTCGGCGTCGGACAGGCCATGACGCCGGCCGGCGCCCCGCTCGCACCGTCGGAGCGGCCCGAGCCGGTCGCACTCATGGTCATGGCGCTGCGTGCCGCGGTCGAGGACTGTGACGGCGCGTCACCCGGCGGCGCGTCGCCGTCGGGCAGCGCCATCCTGCGGCGCGCCGACTCGCTGCGTGTGGTCGTCCCTCTCGGGTGGCATTCGGCCAACCCCGCCCTGCAGGTGGCCTGCCGTCTCGGCTTCGCGGAGGGGGACGAACCGACTGAGCTCATGCTCTCCGCCGTCGGCGGGAACATGCCACAAGCCCTCATGCATGACGCGTGCCTGGCCATCAGCTCGGGAGCCCGCGACGTCGTATTGGTGACCGGGGCCGAAGCGATGTACGCGCGCTCGCTCGTCGCGTCGAGACCCCGGCGCAGCGCTCCTGGCGTGGGCCGAGCTCCATGCGGATGCGCCGGCCCCGGTGAAGTTCGGGGTTGACAAGCTCGGGGCCAGCGAGCTCGAGGTGAACCGCGGCGTGCTGCTCCCCATTCATGCCTACCCGCTCTTCGAGAACGCGCTCCGCGCGGCCAATGGCTGGAGCCTCGACGCGCATGCAGCCCGCATCGGTGCCCTCTGGTCGCGCTTCAGCGAGGTGGCGGCGGCGAATCCCAACGCCTGGATTCGCACCGCGCGTACGGCAGACGAGATCGTGACGCCGTCCCCTCTCAACCGGATGGTCTCCTTTCCCTATCCCAAGCTGTGCACCGCCAACATGCAAGTGGACCAGGGCGCGGGCTACATCGTCTGTTCGGTGGAGGCGGCCCGGGCCGCCGGCGTGCCAGAGGACCGATGGGTCTTCCCGCTGTCGGGCGCGGACGGCAACGACCACTGGTACATCTCCAACCGGGACGAACTCCATCGCTCCCCCGCCATTCGCCTGGCCGGTCAGGCCGCACTCGAGCTCGCAGGGCTGGGTATCGACGACGTCGCGTTCGTCGATCTCTACTCCTGCTTCCCGGCGGTCGTGCAGATGGCCGCGCGCGAGCTCGGACTGCGCGTCGACGACCCGGACCGGCCACTGACCTTGACCGGCGGGCTCACGTTCGGGGGCGGGCCCGGCAACAACTACACCTCGCACGGCATCGCCCAGGCCGTGGGTGCCGTGCGTGCGGCCCCAGGTTCCGCTGCCCTCGTGACCGGGCTGGGGTGGTATGCGACGAAGCACTCCGTCGGTGTGTACGCCTCGCAGCCGCCCGCACATGACGGCCCTTTCGCCTGGCGCGACGTCCAGCCCGACGTGGACGCGCTGCCCCAACGCGCCGTGGATCCCGACGCCAGCGGTCCGGTGCGCGTCGAGACCTACACCGTGACGTTCGACCGCGACGGCACCCCCGAGCGGGGCATCGTCGTGTGCCGCACCAAGGACGACGCGCGGGCCTGGGGTTCGACCGTCGACCCCGATGTGCTGCGCGCCCTCTGTGCCGGAGATCCGATCGGCAGCACCGCGACGCTGCAGGCTGACGGGTCCATCGGGCTGCGCTCCTGAGGGCCGACAGCTCACGTTCCGCGCCGCGGGTGGTCCTGGCGGGCCGCCGGGTGTCTATCGTTCGGCATGGCCGCTGCGACGAACGAGAGGGTGCCCGGAGTGCGGTTGGTCGTGTCCCTCTACCGCGAGTTCGAGCAGGTGGCCCGTCGAGGCGACATGAGCATGGCGCAGTACCGCACGCTCTTGTACCTGCTCGCCGGCTCGCGCCGGGCCGGCGAGCTGGCGGCGGCGAACGCCGTGACCAAGCCGACCGCCTCCTCCATGATCAACGGCCTTCGCCAACAGGGCTGGGTGACCGACGCGGAGGACAAGACGGGCGACGCACGGGTGACGCGGATTGAGCTGACACCGGCGGGGCGCAAGCGCCTGGGCCAATTCGAAGAGGAGCTGGCCGATCGCATGGAGGCGCTGCTGCCGGGCGTCGACCGCACAACCACCAGGGTCTTCCTGCGGGACCTGTACGCCGCGCACGCAGAGACGCGCGAGGAGCGATTCGGCGAGGCGTTCCGGCCCGACGCATGAGACCCTTGTCAGATGCGCCCGTGGGGCATATAGTTAGACTGATCTAACTATCTCCTCCGGAGCCCTCTCCGGATCGATCGGGTGGGAAGCGAGGACACGGCATGGCGAGCAGCGCAGGCACGGCCCACGACCTGGTGATCAGAGGCGGCCAGGTGGCCGACGGACTGGGTGCGGACCCCTTCGAGGCGGACGTCGCAATCTCCGAGGGCGCCATCACCGCGGTCGGCGCAGTGCCGGGCCGAGGACGAGAAGAGATGGACGCCACCGGCCTGCTCGTCACGCCGGGATTCGTCGACATCCACACGCATTACGACGGCCAGGCGACGTGGGACTCCCGCATGACTCCGTCGAGCTGGCACGGTGTCACCACCGCCGTCATGGGCAACTGCGGCGTCGGCTTCGCGCCAGTGCGCTCCGACGCGCACGACCGGCTGATCTCGCTCATGGAGGGTGTGGAGGACATCCCCGGCGCCGTCCTCGACGAGGGCATCGAGTGGACGTGGGAGAGCTTCGGTGAGTACCTCGACGCCGTCGAGCAACGGCCCCACGACATCGACCTGTGCGCCCAGCTCCCCCACGGCGCGCTCCGTCTCTATGTCATGGGCGAGCGGGCCGCCCGCCTGGAGGATGCAACGGAGGATGACGCGGCGGCCATGCGCAGCCTGGCCACCGAGGCCATGCGGGCAGGCGCCATCGGGTTCTCGACGTCGCGCACGCTGAACCACCGCACGGCGAGCGGCGACCCGACGCCGTCGCTGCGGGCGCGTGCGGACGAGCTCGAGGCCATTGCGTTCGGCGTGGCCGACTCCGGTCACGGCGTCGTCGAGCTCATCTCCGACTTCTGGCCCGATGCCGACAGCGAGTTCGAGCTCGTACGAGGCATGGTGGCGCGCACCGGGGTACCGCTCTCGCTGTCGCTCGCGCAGAACCACCGCCAGCCCGAGGCGTGGCGTGATGTGCTGGACCGGATCGAGGGGGCCGTGGCCGAGGGCCTGCCCATCCGCGCCCAGGTGGCGCCGCGCGCGGTCGGCGTGTTGGTGGGGCTGCAGTCGTCTTACCACCCCTTCTTGCGCTTCCCGGCCTTCGGTGAGATCGCCGGCCTGCCGGTGGCCGAGCAGGCCCTGGCGCTGCGCGACCCGACGTTCCGCGACCGCCTCCTCGCCGAGCTCCCAGACGACGACGGCGCGGAGGGCGGCGGGCGGCGGCGACTGATCGACTACGCCCGCCTCTTCCCGCTGGACGACGTACCCGACTACGAGCCACCACCTGAGCAGAGCGTCGAACGCCTCGCCCGGCCCAAGGCGTCGACCCCGCGGCGCTGACGCTCGATCTGCTCGCTGAAGACGAGGGCCGTCGATTCCTCTACACGCCCTTCTCCAACTACGCGGACGGGAACCTCGACGCCTGCGGGGAGATGCTCGCCCATCCCGACACGGTCTTCGGGCTCGGTGACGGTGGTGCCCACGTCGGCCTCATCGCGGACGCCAGCTTCCCGACGTACTTCCTGTCGCACTGGGCCCGCGACCGCAGCTCGCGGCCGCATGCCCGTCGGCCAGGTCGTCCAGCAGCTGACCAGCTCGACGGCACGGGCGGTCGGCCTCAGCGACCGTGGCGTCGTGGCCGAGGGCATGCGAGCCGACCTCAATGTCATCGATTTCGACAGCCTCACCTGCCTCGCGCCCGAGATGGGCTACGACCTGCCCGCCGGCGGCAAGCGTCTGCTCCAGCGTGCCCGCGGCTACCGCGCCACCGTGGTCGCGGGTGAGGTGACGTATCGAGACGGAGAAGCGACCGGCGCACTGCCGGGACGGCTCGTCCGGGCCGGTCGCTGAGCACAAGGTGGCACCAAACCACAGGCGACGAAAAAGGACGCGTGGAGCGGACATGGGCACGAGAGCACTGCACGAGCTCGAGCCCAAGGCCGAGTGGCGGGCTGCCGACGTCGCCGACCCCGAGGAGTGGACGGTGCATCTGCGCCGCTCGGACCAGACCGAGCTCGACGAGGCGCTCGCCACGGCGAAGCGCAAGAGCACCGACCCGCTCGAGCTGACACGCGAGGACTTCCCTCTCGACGGCCTGGCCGACGACCTTGGCCGGCGTGGTCGACGTCCTCGCTCAACGGCCGCGGCTTCGTGCGCATCGCCGCGCTCGACGCGTCGCGATACGAGCGATGACGATCTGACGCTGCTCTATTGGGGCATCGGCCTGCATCTCGGCGAGCCGTGGGCCCAGAACAAGCACGGCCACGTGCTGGGCGACGTGACAGATCAGGGCAAGACGATCGACGATCCAACCGTACGCGGCAACGAGCTCGGTGGCATCGCGCTCGACTACCACACCGACGGCTCGGACCTCGTCGGCCTGCTCTGTCTGCGCACGGCGCGCTCGGGCGGCCTTTCCTGCGTCGCCAATGCGGTGGCGATCCACAACCAGCTGGTCCGCGAGCGCCCGGACCTGGCCGCGGCGCTCTACGAGCCGATGCCCTACGACACGCGGGGTGAGCAGGCGGAGGGCGCGCAGGCCTTCTACGCGGTGCCGGGGTTCACGGAGCACGACGGACGGCTCTTCGTCCGTTTCATCCCGCAGTACATCCTGGCGTCACAACGACACCCTGACGCGCCGCGGCCTCAGCGAGACGCGCGCGCGAGGCCATCGCCATGGTGTCGGCGATGGCGAACGACCCGGACTTCAACGTCTACATGGACCTGCAGCCCGGCGAGATGCAGTTCATCAACAACTATCACGTCCTCCACGGCCGCACGGCCTACGAAGACGACGTGGCGGCCGGGTACAAGCGCCACTTAAGCGACTGTGGTTGGCCACCTACGCGCTCGAGCGATCGACCGCCCTATTTCGCCGCTCTCGGGCGCAGCCACTGGGAGGCGAAGCGTTCGGTGAGCAGGCTGCCGGCGGTCGAGCCGGTCCCGGCCGTGCCTTCGAGCTCGCCGTCGAGGCTCAGCGCACCGCGGTGATCAGCCCCCGTCCGATCAGGCCCTCCTGATCGACGGACACGGTGAGCCCGGCGGCAGCGAAGGCCTCGGCGTACTCCTCGAGGGTGAACAGACCGAGCTCGTGGCGCTCTCTGGCGTGGGTGACGCCAGCGGGCCGCCCGATGAGATAGTGCGCGTCAAGCACGGAGAGGCGGCCCTCGAGCGCCGAGTGCATCATCCGGACCGCGGTGAAGCCGGGACCCTCGGCCCGAACGACCTGGACGTGCCCAGTCGTCCAGAGGTCAGGCGTGAACCAGGGCTCCACGACGACGACACCGCCCTCTCCGACATGCGCTGCCATGCAGCCGGCGGCGCGACCGAGGCCCTCGAGAGTGCGCACATAGCCGATCGACGAGAAGAGGCAGGTCACAGCGTCAAAGGTCCGGCCGAGGTCGAAGTCCGTCATGTCACTCAGCACCAACTCGGCTGCGGGGCAACGCGCGGATGCCACCGCGAGGAGCCCCGGCTCGACGTCGAGTCCGACACATGAGGTGGTCCTCGAGAAGTGTTCGAGGTGGCGGCCCGTGCCGCAGGCCACGTCGAGCAGCGTGGCGGGCTCGGCGCCGTGCGGGCGCTGACATGGGCGAGCACCGTCTCCGACTCGGCCGCATAGTCCTTGCCGATGGCGTCGTAGATCGCGTCGTAATCTCGGCCGAACGATCGAACATGGCCCATTGTGCCCGCCGGGACGCTCAGAGGGCTGAGCGGCTCACTCGTCCTTCGGGCGCCGGGAGAACAAGCGCCGCCGCGCGCCCATGGCCATCGTGGCCTCGATGAAGTTCGACGGCAGCGCACCCTCGCGCAGCACCCGCACCGGCGTCACCGTGGCGTCCACCACCGTCGGGGGCTCGCCCTCACGGCGCCCGCCGTCGACCACGCACGCCACGTCGGCGGCGCGAAACGCGTGCGCGACTTCGTGCGCCTCGGTCAACCGGAGCGGCACGGTACGCCACGGCCCGTGCTCGCGGCAGAGCTTGCGCAGCACACGGCCCTCGGGCATGCCCACGGTGACGGCCCAGCCCCCCGAGTCCGCCTCCACGTCGTAGGGCCCGCCGGTGTCGGTGCGCGCCAAGAAGACCTCGACCGGACCGGGCCAGCACCGCTCGAGCAGCCGCTGCAGCTCGTCGTCCCAGGCCGAGGTCGAGAGCGCGGACGTCGTCGCGGTGCCCCACCGCATAGTGCGGGCCCTCGGGGTCGGCCGCGAGCTCGGCCAGACGCACCTCCCGATCGTGGGACCCGGTGCGTACGGCCAGGCAGTACCCACCCACGCCGGGCACGGCGATGATGGCGCCGCCGTCGAGCGCACCCACCACCTCCGCGGCACTGCTCGCGACCACGGGCGGCTCCACGGAGGGATCCGGGGCGCCAGCCGCCGGCTCCCCCGCCCCCTCTTCAGATCCTGCCCTGTCCGCCATGACGTCGTGTGTACCCATTCATCTCTCCCACCGTCCTCACCAGGCTGCCGCACCAGGCTGCCGCGTCCGTGGATCCCAATGGCCGTGTGAGCGGGCCCTCGCTCACGTGCGGGCGAGCAACGCCCGCGGCAGACGCGCCAGATCCGGCATGACCAGGGCCTCGGCGAACCCGAGTCGTCCGGCCAGCGCCGCGGCCGCATCGGCCTGGTGCGGCGCGAGCTCCACGATCACCGCGGCGCGGTCCGCCACCCAGTCCCGGCTCTGGGTGAGGACGGCCTCGACGTCGGCCAGGCCGGGCGTCCCGTCGCGTCCCGGCCCGGCGACCAGCGCCTGGCGCGGCTCTGCCCTGACCTCGGGGTCGAGGACCACCCACTCGGACTCGCTCACGTACGGGGGGTTGGACACGACCAGCGACACCGTGCCGCGCAGCCGGGCCGGGAGCGGCTCGAGCCAGCTCCCGGCCACGAGCTCGACCCTCGGCAGCACGTCGTGCGCCGCCTGGACGCGCGCCAGGTTCGACGCCGCGACGTCGAGGGCGTCCACGCTCGTGTCGGTGGCCCAGACCTCGCGCACCGCGGCGGGCCCGAGCTCGGCCGCCACCGACAACGCGATGGCGCCGGTCCCGGTGCCGGCGTCGACCACGACGAGCGCCCCGGCTCCCGGCGCGGCGCGCAGGCGCCGGGCTTCGCCCAATGCGACCTCGGCCACCTGCTCGGTCTCGGGCCGCGGGATGAGCACCCGCGGGTCGACGAGCAGGTCGAGCGAGCGGAAGGGCCAGTGCCCGAAGACGTACTGCAGGGGCTCGCCTGCCGCCCGGCGGGCGGCCATCGCGCGCGCCGACGCCACGACGTCGCCGTCGAGCGCACCAGTCGGCGGAGCGGGACGGCCCAGGGTCAACCCGAGGCCGAGTGCCTCCTCGACGATGAACCGCGCCTCGTGGGGGGCACCCACCACCACGGCCAGTTCGGCGACGAGCGCACCTCGCGTCACGCCGGCCGCGAGGCTCACGGGCCGGCGCCCTCGGCTCCCTCGAGCTGGCGGCCGCGCTTGTCGGCCATCAGCGCGTCGGTGAGCTCGGAGAGGTCGCCCGCCAGCACCTGATCGAGCTTGTAGAGGGTCAGGTTGATCCGGTGGTCGGTGACGCGGTTCTCCTTGAAGTTGTAGGTGCGGATCTTGTCGGTGCGGCTGCCTGACGCCGACCTGGCCGCGTCGCTGAGCCGACATCTCGGCCGCCTGGCGGTCCTGCTCGGCCTTGAGCAGCCGCGAGCGCAAGACGACCATGGCCTTGGCGCGGTTCTGGATCTGGCTCTTCTCGTCCTGCATGGCCACGACCGTCCCGGTCGGGATGTGCGTGATGCGCACCGCCGAGTCCGTGGTGTTGACGGACTGCCCGCCCGGTCCCGTCGAGCGGTACACGTCGATCTTGAGATCGTTCGGGTCGATCGCGACGTCGATCTCCTCCGCCTCGGGCAGCACCGTCACGGTAGCCGTGGAGGTGTGGATCCTGCCCTTGGCCTCGGTCGCCGGCACCCGCTGTACCCGGTGGGTGCCGCCCTCGTGCTCCAGGCGGGCATACGCGTCGGGCCCCTTCACCAAGAAGACGGCCTCGTTGATGCCGTCCTTGTCCGACGCGTCCTCCGAGAGGATCTCGACCTTCCACTTCTGCATGGCGGCGTAGCGCAGGTACATGTCGAAGAGATTGCGGGCGAAGAGGTTCGCCTCGTCGCCGCCCACGGCGCCACGGATCTCCATGATCACGTTGCGGCCCTCGTTGGGATCCTTCGGGAGCAGCAGCGTCTGGAGGCGATCCTCGAGCTCGCGCACGCGGGACGCTTCGACGTCGTCGGCCTCCTGGCGCATCAGCTCGCGGTCGTCCCCCGACGACTCGGTCAGCATCTCGCGCGCCGTCGGCGACGTCCTCGCGGGCCGCGCGCAGGTCGCGCCACGTGCGGACGATCTCGCCGAGCTCCTTGTGGCGGCGCGACAGGTCGCGTACGCGGTCGGAGTCGGTCAGCGTGGCCGGGTCGGCCAGGTCCCGCTCGACGGCGTCGTACTCGGCCTCGAGCGCGCCAACGCGGTCGTCGAACGTGCTCATCGGGGTGTCGGGCACTCGGCCTGGCCGCGGCGGGCGGGCCCGCCGGCGCCGGGTCAGTCCTGCGCCGCCGGGGCGGGCTTGGCCTTGCCCTTGCGCTCGCCGTAGCGGCGCTGGAAGCGCTCCACCCGGCCACCGGAGTCGACCAGCTTCTGCTTGCCGGTGAAGAAGGGGTGGCACTCGTTGCACAGCTCGACGTGGAGATCGGCCTTGGTCGAGTGCGTCGTGAACGTGTTGCCGCACGAGCACTGCACCGTGGCGTCTACGTAGGTCGGGGTGGATGTCGGTCTTCATGGTGTCTCCAGTCGAGTGATCGAAACAGTCTACGGGCGGCGCGGGCGCGTTCGTCCTGCCGGGGGCCGCCGCGGAATCAGGTGCCCGGCCCCTTGGCGATCTCCGCCAGGAACTCGTCGTTGCTGCCCGTGGTACGGATCTTGTCCATCAGCAGCTCGAGGCCGGCCGCATCCTTGCCGTCGCTGGCCAGCGCGTTGAGCACCCGGCGCAGCTTCCAGACCTGCTGGAGCTGGCCGCGCTCGAAGAGCAGCTCCTCGTGGCGGGTCGAGCTGGCGTTGACGTCGATGGCCGGGTACAGGCGGCGCTCCGAGAGCCGGCGGTCGAGGCGCAGCTCCATGTTGCCGGTGCCCTTGAACTCCTCGAAGATGACCTCGTCCATCTTCGAGCCCGTCTCGACGAGGGCCGAGGCCAAGATCGTCAGCGAGCCGCCCTCCTCGACGTTGCGTGCCGCACCGAAGAACTTCTTGGGCGGGTACAGCGCGCCCGAGTCGACGCCACCGGACATGATGCGCCCGGTCGCCGGCGCGGCCAGGTTGTAGGCCCGGGCCAGGCGGGTGATGCCGTCGAGGACGATGACGACGTCCCTGCCCATCTCGACGAGGCGCTTGGCGCGCTCGATCGCCAGCTCGGCCACCTGGGTGTGCTCGTCGGCCGGGCGGTCGAAGGTCGACGCGATGACCTCGCCCTTGACCGAACGGCGCATGTCGGTCACCTCTTCGGGCCGCTCGTCGACGAGGAGGACCATGAGATGCACTTCGGGGTTGTTCGCCTCGATGGAGTGCGCGATCTGCTTCATGACCGTCGTCTTCCCGGCCTTGGGCGGCGAAACGATCATGCCGCGCTGGCCCTTGCCGATCGGCGAGATCAGGTCGACGATGCGTGCCGTCAGGTTGTCCTTGTCGCCCTTTTCGTCCACCATCTCGAGGTTGAGCCGCGAGTCGGGGAACAGCGGGGTCAGGTCCTCGAAGCGGGGCCGGTTGCGTGCCCCCTCGGGATCGAGGCCCGAGATCGAGTCGATGCGCAGCAGCGCCGGGTACTTCTCGTTGTTCGACGCAGGCCTGCACGCGCCCTCGACGTAGTCGCCCCGCCGGAGCGCGAACCGGCGCGCCTGGCTGATGGAGACGTACACGTCCTTGGCCGAGGGCAGATAGCCGTCGCAGCGCAGAAAGCCGTAGCCCTCGTCGCGCAGATCGAGCAGGCCCTTCACCTCGACCATCTCGCCGGTGTAGGGCTGCTCCTGGCCGCCGCCCTGCAGCTCGCCCGCTCTGGCCGCGCTCGCGGCCGCGGCGGCGGCGGCTGCGGCGGTTCCCGACGTCGCCGTCCTGGTTGCCGCGGTTCTGGCTGTTCTGGTTGTCCTGGTTGCCGCGGTTCTGGTTGTTCTGGTTTCGAGTGCGGTTGCCCTGTTGGTTCTGGCTCTGCGCGCTCTGGCTCTGCGCGTTCTGGCTCTGCCCGTTCTGGCTCTGCCCGTTCTGGCGTGGCCCGGGATCGGCTCCGTCGGCCAGCTCGGGCGGCTCGACGAAGATCGCCGGTCCGGCGTCGCCGACGCCGGCCGCCTCTGCCGTGGTGGTGGCCGCCGGGGCGGTCTCGCCCGGGGTTGGCGCCGTCTCGTCGTCCGCGCCCGTCGCCGGGACCGATGCGGCACCGGCGCCGTCGGCGGTCGCGCCCCGAGCATCGTCACCGGAGCCGGCCGCATTGGCACGGGAGCGGCGAGTGGGCCTGGGGGCGCCGTCGGCTCCGGCGTTGCCGTCGCCGTTGGTCGACGCGCCAGACCCCGAGGTCACACCTGTGGCGTCGAGAATCTGGTCGATGATGTCGGCCTTCTTGGTCCGGCTCGTCGTCTTGAGCGACATGGCCTGAGCGATGGCACTGAGCTCGTCGCGCTCTTTGCCTTCGAGAACCGATCGTTCGAGCTGCTGTTCCGCAGTCATCGGGCTCCTCATCTTCGAGGGTCGTCGCCGGCGTGGGTGTTGTCCCGCGCACGGCGAAGGAATTTCAGGGACGAGAAGGGATTCGCGTGTGAATGCCCTTCCCCGGCTCACCGCTGCGTGATGCCCTCCCGAGACCGCTTTGTACCCGCGGAGAGCGCTAGAAGCGCAGTGGGGATGTCTTCATTGTAGTCGGGAGCGGTCAGTCGTGCCAACATACCCCCGGATTTGGCAGCGGGTCAGGTCAGGCGCTGCGCGCCCTCACAGCGAGATCTCGGCCAGGACGGTCCCGAGGTCCAGGTCGATCACCTCGGGCACCGAGATGGCCTTGATGGCCAGGTCGGGGTCCTTCAACCCGTGCCCCGTCAACACACAGACAACCCTGGACCCCTCGGGCACTCCGTGTTTGATCAGGCCCGCAACCGAGGCCGAGGAGGCCGCCTCGCAGAAGACGGACTCCTGGGAGGCGAGGAACGTGTACGCGTCCATGATTTCGTCGTCGGTGACCGCCGTGATGGAGCCGCCGGACTCGGACGCGGCGGCCGTGGCCGCGTACCAACTGGCCGGGTTCCCGATGCGGATCGCCGTGGCGATCGTCTCGGGCTCCTCGACGGGGTGCCCCAGCACGATCGGCGCCGCACCCGCGGCCTGGAAACCGAGCATGCGAGGCAGTCGCGTGGCCTTCCCAGCCTCCTTGTACTCCAGATAACCCCGCCAGTAGGCCGAGATATTCCCGGCGTTGCCCACGGGGATGCAGTGGACGTCGGGTGCGTCGCCCAGCACGTCGACGATCTCGAAGGCGCCTGTCTTCTGCCCCTCGATCCGGTGCGGGTTGACGGAGTTGACCACGGTGATCGGTGCGTGGTTGGGCAGGTCGCGCACGATGGTGAGCAGCTGGTCGAAGTTGCCGCGCACCTGCAGGACTCGGGCGCCGTGCATGAGGGCCTGCGCCAGCTTGCCGAGGGCGATGTGACCCTCGGGGATGAGGACCACGCAGGCGAGACCCGCCCGCGAGGCGTAGGCGGCCGCCGAGGCCGACGTGTTCCCCGTCGACGCGCAGACCACCGCCTTGGCCCCCTCCTCGACCGCCTTGGAGATGGCCATGGTCATGCCGCGGTCCTTGAAGCTCCCCGTCGGGTTGGCGCCCTCGACCTTGAGCCAGACCTCGGCCGCGACGCGCTCGGAGAGGCGCGGCGCCGGCACCAGTGGCGTCCCGCCCTCGAGCAGGGTGACCACCGGGGTCGACTCGTCGACCGGGAGAAAGCTGCGGTACTCCTCAATGACGCCGCGCCAGCCCGCCGCCCTCACGGTGCATCGTCCCCGACGTCGATCACCCGCAGCACGCCGCTGACCCGGTCGACCGCCTGGAGGTTGCGCAGCGCGTCGATGGTGGCCAGCAGGTCGCCCTCGCGCGCCGACGTGGGTCAAGAAGATCAGCCGGGCCTCCTCGGCCAGACCCACCTGCTCCATGGCCCGGATGGAGACGTCGTGGTCGCCGAAGATCTTGGCCACGGCGGCCAGCACGCCGGGCCGGTCGGCCACGTCCATGCTCAGGTAGAAGGCCGAGCGCAGGTCGTTCTGCGAGCGCATCGTGGTGCTGGTGCGCTTGGGCGCCGGCGCAGGTGCACCGGCCAGCAGGTTGCGCGACGCGTCCACCAGGTCGCCCAACATGGCGCTGGCCGTCGGGCCACCCCCCGCCCCACGCCCGTAGAGCATCAATTCGCCGCTGACCGCGCCTTCGACGAAGACCGCGTTGAACGCACCACGGACCGATGCCAGCGGATGGGTCTTGGGGACCATGGCCGGGTGAACGCGCACGGAGACCTCAGGGCCGCCGTCGACCAGTTCGGCCACGGCGAGGAGCTTGACCGAGTAGCCGAGGCGGCTGGCGTAGGCAACGTCCGCCGCGTGCACCCCGCTGATGCCCTCGCGGGGCACGTCGGCGTCGACGACGTCGCTGCCGAACGCGAGGGAGGCGAGGATGGCCGCCTTGGCGGCGGCGTCGTGGCCTTCGACGTCCGCCGTCGGATCGCGCTCGGCCAACCCGAGCTCTTGCGCCTCGCGCAGCACGTCGTCGTAGTTGGCGCCCTCCTCCTCCATCCGGGTGAGGATGTAGTTGGTCGTGCCGTTGACGATGCCCATGACCGCGCACGATCTGCTCGCCCGCCAACGACTCGCGCAGCGGGCGGATCACCGGGATGGCGCCCGCCACCGCCGCCTCGTACAACAGGTCGACGCCCGCATCGGCGGCCACCTCGGCCAGCTCGGCACCAGCAGTGGCGAGCAGCGCCTTGTTCCCGGTCACCACCGGCTTGCCGGCCGCCAGTGCGCTCTCGACCAGCTCGTGGGCCGGGTGCAGGCCTCCGATGAGTTCGACCACCACGTCGACGTCGTCGCGTGCCACCAGGGCAGCGGCGTCACCGCTGATGAGCGCGCGGTCGATGACGGCGGCCCGGGGCTTGGCCGGATCGGCCACCGCGATCCCCACCAGCTCCAGGCGGATGCCCGTGCGGGCGGCGACGTCGTCGGCGCGGGTGAGGAGGATCTCGGCGAGGGCGCTCCCGACGTTGCCGCAGCCGAGCAGGCCGACGCGCACCGTCGGGGCGGGGTGCGCGTGCGGCTCCGCGTGCACGCGCGCGTGTCCCGCTGCCTCAGCGTGCGCATTCCCCCGGCCGGCGGCCTTCTCCGCAGTCACCTCCAAACGCTAACCGCTGCCCGTGTTGCGGCCGGTCCCGCGGGCGCAGCGTGCTCAGGCATCGAGGCGGTCGAGATCGTCGAAGGTCTCGCGGCGCACGACGACGCGGGCCGTGCCGCCCGAGACGAAGACGACGGCAGGGCGCGGCACCTTGTTGTAGTTGGACGCCATGGCGTAGCCGTAGGCCCCGGTGACCGGTGTGGCCAACACGTCCCCCACCGTCAGGTCCTCGGGGACGAACGCGTCGGGCACGACGAGGTCACCGCTCTCGCAGTGCTTGCCCACGACGCGTACGGGCCGCGGCCGTGGCGCGTCGGTGGCCCGGGGCAAGAAGGCCTCGTACCCGCTGCCGTAGAGGACGGGCCGCGGGTTGTCGCTCATGCCGCCGTCGACGCTCACGTAGGTGCGGATGCCCGGGAGGTGCTTGACCGTGCCCACCGTGTAGAGCGTCATGCCCGCCGTCGCCACGATGGATCGTCCCGGCTCGGCCGAGATGCGCGTGCGCCGGGTCGACGCCCGCCCTCGGCGCAGGCGGCACGCGTGGCGCGCCGCCCACTCGGCCTGGCTCGGCGCCGACTCGCCGTTGACGTAGGGGACGCCGAGCCCGCCGCCGACGACCAGCTCGGGCAGGCCGAGGGGCGCGAAGAACGCGCCGAGCACCTCGGCCGCCTGCTCGAACGAGGAGGCCTCGAACACCTGGCTGCCGATGTGCGCGTGGACCCCGACCAGCTCGACGCCGGGCATGCAGCTCGAGCGCGGCGACAGCCTCGGCCGGCCGCGCCCGAGGAGACGGAGAAGCCGAACTTCGAGTCCTCCTGCCCGGTGCGCACGAACTCGTGGGTGTGCGCCTCGACCCCCGGCGTCACCCGCACCAAGACACGCGGGCCGTACCGGGCCGGTCGCCATGGACTCGACGAGGCCGCCGAGGCGGGCGATCTCGTCGAAGGAATCGACGACGATGCGCCCGACCCGCTGCTCGAGGGCCGTCGCCAGCTCGTCGGTGGACTTGTTGTTGCCGTGGAGCACGAGCCGCTCGGGTGGCACGCCGGCCGCCAGGGCCACGTGCAGCTCGCCTCCCGACGCAACGTCGAGGTGCATACCCTCCTCGAAGGCCAGCCGCGCCATGGCCCGGCACAAGAAGGCCTTGGTCGCGTAGGCCACGCCCTCGCCCCAGGCGGCGACGGCCTCCCGGCAGGCCTGGCGGAGGTGCTCCTCGTCGTAGACGAAGAGCGGCGTCCCGAATTCCTGCGACCAGCTCGAGCAGGTCGATGCCGCCGACGCGCAGGTGGCCCTTCTCGTCGATCTCGGCCGTGCGCGGGAGGAGATGCCGCTCCAGAGGCGCGGTCGCCACGTCGTGGTCGGTCGCCGGCATGGAGATGCAGGATACGGCAGCCTTCTCATGACCCGTGGCGGCCGGACCCGCTCTCGTGCCCGAGGAGTACCATCGTTCCTTGCTCGTGTGCGGATACGAGTGAGCGCCCGCCCCCGTAGCTCAGCGGATAGAGCACCGGCCTCCGGAGCCGGTGGCGCAGGTTCGAGTCCTGCCGGGGGCGCTCTCCATTCCTCCAGCTCAGAAGGTCTTTTCGGACGGGGTTTGCAAACGATGCCCATAGCGTGAGACCCGCCTCGAACGCGCTTGCTGCTATCACAGCGACGGCGAACAGCACGGATGCTTTGCTCGGCCAGGAGTTGGCCTTTTTTCGCTCCGCGCGGCCTTCATGTCCATCGGTTCGTCGCATGATCCCTCCTTGGAGAAGTCCCATCTGCTCTGGACACTCTCGATTCTCAGTGTCATTGGTTGCTCTCCGTGTCCCATGCGCCATCCCGCGTTGCGAGCATCGCTCGGTAGCAGAATTTCCAGAGAGCGAGATGGATCTCGGCCTGTCGTTGAGGGGAACCTCCAGTTCACTTCTTCGTGCTTGCGCTACGCCGGCAGCTGACCGACGTAGCGCAAGCGTAGTAACTGAGGTTCAACTCGTCGCCCCGACCACCGGAGCATTGAGGTGGGTACCGCCCTCGGAGCCATTGAAGGTGGCGTCACCGAAGGCGAACACACCGCCGTCCGACGCTGCCAACCAGTAGCCCTCGCCGTCCGACGTCACTGCGATACCGACCACCGGGGCGTTGAGGTGGGTGCCGCCAAGGGAGCCATTGAAGGTGGCGTCACCGAAGGCGAACACACCGCCGTCCGACGTGGCCAACCAGTACCCCCTGGCCGTCCGGGGTCGTCGCCATGCCCACGACCGGGCCGTTGAGGTGGGTGCCGCCAAGGGAGCCATTGAAGGTGGCGTCACCGAAGGCGAACACACCGCCGTCCGACGTGGCCAACCAGTACCCCTGGCCGTCCGGGGTCGTCGCGATGCCGACGACCGGGGCGTTGAGGTGAGTACCGCCCTCGGAGCCATGGAAGGTGGCGTTACCGAAGGCGAAGACACCTCCGTCTGCGGCCGTCAACCAGTAGCCCTGGCCGTTTGGCGTGGCCGCCAACCCGACCACCGGGGCGTTGAGGTGGGTGCTCCCAAGGGAGCCGTGGAAGGTGGCGTCACCGAAGCCGAAGACGCCTCCGTCTGCAGCCGTCGACCAATACCCCCCGCCGTCTGGAGCCGTCGCCATGCCGACCACGGGGGCGTTGAGATGGGTGCCGCCAAGGGAGCCGTGGAAGGCGGCACGACCGAAGGTGAACACACCTCCGTCCGAAGCGGCGAGTCGATAGCCCATGGCCGGCGACGTGGAGAGCTCGTCGAGGGATTTGCTCTCGATGTTGGTGTAGTACACCACGAGCGATCCATCCGGTGCGGTGCCCGCCGCCAAACCAAACAACGCGCCAGCGGGCTGCGAGGGTGCGAGGTCAACGGTCGCCACGAGCTGGCCTGCGGGGCTGATCTCCACCAAGTTGTTGTTTCCCGCATTGACAACCAGGAGATCACCGTTAATGGGATCGATCACGACGTTCTCTGGGCTCGAAAGCGCGGGGCCCTGATAGATCACCTGCGGCGTCTGTGATCCTGACGCAGTCGCAGCGTTCGGAATCGCATAGAGGGCGTTGGACGCATCGTTTGTCTCGTACATGCTGCCGGTTGCGTTGTCGTAGACAAGCCCCTGGGGCCCTGCCGCACTTGTCGCGTTCCCGCCAGCCGCAGTTTGGGCCTGACCATTGGCGATCTGGACATATGTCGAGTTGAGCGGTTGTCCGTTGGCCGGGCCGTTCGGATGGGGATCGATGCGCCACACGTCGCCACCGCCTGTCCCGGTGGTCGCGTTGCCCGCGTTGCCGTAATAGAACGACACCTTTCCTGCGGCCTGGCTTACCCCCTGACCCCACACTCCGAGGAACGAGGCTGCGTTAGCGGTCGAGGTATCACTGAAATTGGCGACGAGAGCTCCGGTGGCGGATATGACGAGGTCGTTGGTTGCCGTTCCGTCCTGCGCCGAGCCGTAGTCACCGACCCACACCGCATCGTTGACCGGATTGATGGCGAGTCCGACCGGTCCCGCCACCGGTGCCCCACTGAAGAAGACGGTGGTCTGCCCGGTGTACGGATTGATCTGAAGGATCGATGTGCCTCCCGGCAAGGTGCCATCGACATTGCCAAAGTCGGCCACGAGGACGTCGCCCTTGACCATCTTGCCCTCGGTGAGCGGGACCACGGCGATGCCGAATGGGTTCCTGTCGCCGTTCGGTGCCACGACCGAGGCGATCGGCTGGTTGATCAACGACGTGATGCCACCCGGAACATCGTGGGTCACTGTCGCGGCAGATGCTCCGATAGCCGCGAACGATCCGGCCAGCAGTCCACCGGCCGCAACACCTGCTAGGGACAGCGCGCCACATCGTTTGCGCACGGAGGTCTCGGTGAGTCCATCTCGTCCGATCCGCTTGAATCGTCTCATCACTACTACTCCTTGGTCTCTTTGTTGATCGAATATCAATCCCATTGAGAGGACTCCCTTGGGATCTATGTCATCGAGCTAGGGCGCTTGCCTCTTCAGCTCAAGCCACCGCTGGCGTACGACCATCGACGGTCCGCATCATCGTCCGTGTACTGGGGTCAAATCGCACCAGTGGGACTCCCTAGTCGGGTCCGCGCGCGTCGTAGACGCAACCGCGGGCAGTACCGCCCACGTTTGCCCGAGACCGGGCGACCCCGCGAGTGGAGCTAATCACCGAGCGTTGAAGTACTCTCGCAGGCTCTTGTGCTTTCTAATGCGGAGCTTCGGAGACACGTTTCAAGTCGTACTAGACGCTGCGTAGATTGATGAACAGCCGCGTACTGATCTCAGGATTGGAGAGCCCGGGTCCCGGCAGTTGGGCGATCTGGGCTCTTGAGGCGTCAGGTCGCACGCGGCTCTGACACGCGCTCGCGTCTCGCTCGCCTGTCGCCAACAGCTCCCGACGGGCGCGCTCCGCAAACGCCTCCATTGTCGCTCGCGCTGAAATTGGTCAACGCCGAAGCGGACTTTTTTCGGCACTGCGGAGTGTGGCCAGAGATCTCCCGTTGTGGTGACAATGACGCGCTTCGTGGGATCCGAGGGCTCCAACAGGCCGCCGCCGATTCGGTTTTCGGGCTCTCAGGTGGAGGTGTCAGACGTCCAGTGAATAGACCAGAGGAACAATCGCTCGGAAAATAGTCGGGCCCAAGCGGTTTTTCCTTGCCAAAGTAGACGAATACCACAGGCAAGTTGTCTGGGTCGCGTCCGGTCAGGAGATCCTACGCGCCGTCGGCGATCTCGCGGCGGGCGGTGAAGAGTTCACGGCCACGCGGTACGGACTCGATCCGATCTGCTCGCCGAGTGATCCGACCTTGAAGTGAATCGTCCGCGGACCCAGCGACTGTTGGCCATGGCGAGTCTGAAGAATGCCCCGCATTTCACGCCGGATCAGAATATTGGATCCGGTCGACATCTCACCGAGCACAGCCACTGCGTCCTCGCGAACGGTCTCGTTGAAAAGGCCGAGCTCCCGGTAGAAGGCGACGGATCGGTCTAGGTCGGCTACAGCGACCAATGTTGAACGAATAGTCCACTCCTCAGGGGAGGTTTTTAGTAGGCATGGTGGTTCCTCCATCGGTCTCCGATCACTTGGAGAGTGGCGAGCCTCGACTTCGATAACCTCAGACGCGCTCGTGAGCACGACAAAGACCTTGCTTCTTATCAGCCCCGTCGTTCGCCCCGACGGACAACCCGACCATGGCCTCGGGATGTCTTACTCCGTAGCCCCACCTCGAAAGGCGATTGGACCAAGGTCAAACCGTTTGCCCCACGGCCAGCTTTTCGAGCTCGGCGATTCTCTCCTCAATAGGGGGATGTGTGTCAAACAGGCGGTGGTACCAAGCCTCATGGTGGCGCAGAGGGTCATCGATGCACATGGCGGCCGTCGCGTGGTTCATGCCCTTGAAGGGCTTGTCATTAGCTTGGAGCTTCCTCAATGCGCTCAAGAGCCCGGCGGGATTGCGGGTGAGTTCGACGCCACTCACATCTGCCAAAGACTCCCGACGACGAGAGAGGGCAAGGCGAATAAGCGGGCCAAAGACGAAGCCGACGACCGTGAGAAGCGCTGCCGCCGCCGCGAGGACCACCAGGAGCTGACCTCCCCCGTTGTCCTCGCCCTCCGTGATGCTTCCCCAAAAGGCGGTTCGCCAGAGAAGGCTGGCCAAGAGGGCCGCTAGTCCGATCAGCGTTCCCACGATCAGGAGAAGCCGGATGTCGTGGTTCTTGATGTGACTCATTTCATGGCCGATGACGCCCTCGAGCTCTTCACGGTTCATGATGGCGAGCAGTCCCGATGTGAAGGTGATGGCCGCCTTATCTGGACTGATACCCGTGGCGAAGGCATTAGGGGATGGGTCCTTGATGACATAGACCGTTGGCGGGCGAATGCCCTCCCCTATCGCCAACGCGTTGACCAGATCATTTAGCTGCTGGTACTCAGCTGAGTCCGCCCGCACCGCGCCTGAGGTCCGCAACACCAGTCGCGTCCCGGCTATCAGTGAGTACAGGATCCCCGAAAGGGCAACAATCGCTCCCACGACCACGCCGACGATGACGGCGGTCCAAATCTCCCCCGCTGATTGAACCGGCCCCAGACCGTTGGCTGGGTGATGTGTGAGCTCTGCAACTAGGAACCCCAGAACCGCTCCGACGACGAGCCAGGCCAGGACGAACAGTCCGACCACAATGGCGCTCCGTCGCTTGTTGCTTGTGATTTCGCCGTACACCGTCCTGTCCCTTTGGTCCAGTCTTTCGCTCAGTCAGATGCCCGGGCCGGGAATCTCGGCGTCGACAGCAGGCTGGTTCGATGCTTCGGACCCGTTCGCACTTGCACCGGAACTGGACAGAGTCACCTGTGGGACCACTCGATCGTCTTCCTGCGCGGCAAAGAATGAGGCCGTCCTGAAGTGGAAGAGATGCCGCGATGATGCTGCGCGGGAAGGTCTGCAATCCGATGTTGTAGTCCCGGACGCTCGTGTTGTAGTAGCGACGTGCGTACTCAATCTTGTCCTCGGTGGCAGTAAGGGCTTCTTGCAGTTGCAGGAAGCTCTCGACGGCCCTCAGCTGCGGATAGTTCTCCGCGACCGCGAACAATGAGCGGAGAGCCCCGGACAGAGCATTTTCCGCGGGCGCAATCTGCCCCGGATCGCCGGTCGCTGCTGCCGACACCGCATTTGCGCGAGCCTGAGTAACCGCCTCAAAGGTACCTCGTTCGTGTGTGGCATAGCCCTGCACGGTCGAGATGAGGTTCGGGACGAGGTCATGACGCCGCTTGAGTTCAACATCAATCTGGGACCATGCCTCCTGAGTGCGGTTGCGCCGCTTGATAAGCCCATTGAAGGCGGCCCAAATGCCGATTAGAAGCAGCGCGACGAGGATAAGGATCAAGATCAGCTCAAACATCGTGGAGTGAACCTCCTCGCTCCGATTGGAGCCTCATAGGTTGGGTACCATCAAATAGGCTCCTCTGGCGTTTTCGGCGCTGGTGCCATTTGCGGCTGCTGTCAGTGTGAAGATGTCCGTCAGCCTTTGCATCCGTGGATCTCACTGGTCTGCCGCTTCATCACTCTGGATCGGTCCGACCCACAAAGCGATCACGTAGCGGCCTCAGCGACCATGCACCTTGCAGGTGACAGAAACGCTGATCCCTCACGAAGCAAAGCAGTCGACCCCTGACAACGTTTGCAGTTCCTTGCGGGGCTTGTTGAGGCAGGGGGAGCCTCGCTCCTTGAATGGTTCGATAGCGTCAATCTGAAAGAAACGCGTCAACATCGGCAGCGAAATCGAAATGATGCTGAAACAGGAATCCGTCTCGGTCATCAGATGCTCGAGCACAATTAGTCTCTGTGCTTACCGTGCCATCGCGTGCGGTCGGTCGGCGAGGTAGGCGCTTCATTGGTGTTGCGTCGTTACGCAGCGCCATCGTGCCAGTCAGAAGATCCTCACCGTCATTTGAAATCGAGCACAGGTGGGAAACCTCACTGGCTATCTCGAAGATGTGCGAGGATTTCGGAAACCTCTGCACGGAAGGTAACCCCAGCGTGAGGGGACCCCAGAGGGGGTGCGAAGAGAACGATTCAGTTCGTCGAGGATCAGCGCAGTAGACGAGACTGCGACAAAGACGACCCGAGATCCGGTGACACCGACGGGCGTGATGTCGACAACGACACCTTGCTCAGCCCAGGTCGGGCAGCGAATGTCACCGAGAGCCTCGTTGGACCAGATGGCCAACTTCCTCCTGGCCCGAGTCTCAAACCGACCCAGCTAGGCGCCTAACAAATTGATCCGCCGGATCACGCTGATCGGCTTCGGGTTCTGCAACTTCGAGAACTACCGGATACGAGCGCTGGTGTAAGCCGGCAAGCCGAACTGGCGTGTGCTGTGATCGATCCTCGTCCGATGACCAATCAGGTCCCGCCAGATACCGCAGAACAGACTTAGAATCGTGGAAGCCTCGGTGCCATCGGAGCGCAGAATCTTGGTTGCGTCCTCGGGTCAGAACTTCGATCTACGTGATGAAGCACCAGCTTCGCTGTCGTGAGAATGCCCGATCGGCGACCACACGTCTCATTCTCAGAACTGAGCACCCCAACCCGGATGGTTCTCACCGTGGGAGCTTGTAGTTCCACTCGGACCGATCCCAAATGCCTGCTTGTGTGTTCCGAACGCCCGATCCGTCAGCTCACGTGAATCGACGGCGCGCTCCCATCATCAGTTCGACGGATCGAATGCTGCGGCGTAGGTGACCTCCAGTAACCGCTGCAAGGCTTCGAATTCTCCTTCAGAGGTTGGTAGTCCGATCGCGGTGATCGAGCGCCGTCTCCCGATAGCTTCGATTCCCGCTGCGCAGCCAATCGCCGCGGCTCGATCTGCGACGACATCCGGAAGGACTACGAAAATGCCAGGTCCATTGTCAAGGTCGTTCTCGAACGCGCTGATCGCAAACCATGGCTCATGACATGACAAGGCGTTGCAGCTGACCAGGAAGAGCTTCAATGTCTCCCCTGCGGTACCCGCCTTCTCGACGACCCACGGCATACCGGTTGCCCACTGGCACAACTCTCCTAGCATGTCGTCGAAATCCGCCAGCCCTTCCTGTGCGGAGAGTTTTGGCTCGAAGCGTGCAACTGAGCGGCGGAGCCGCCGGAGTCGCAGTCTTCGCGATAACACATTGCTGGCAAACATTTGCCGACGTTCCTTTCAGGCTTGTTCAGTGCGGCTCCTGCGGTCCGGTTGGTAGTGCTCTCGTAGATAGGTTCGCTCGATACTCGATCAGCTCGCACCCGTGGGAGACCCTGGTCCATTTTCTCCGGCCTATTGCCGAGCGTCGTAGCGGTTCTGAGTCGGACAGCCCTCATCCCGTTGACCGGTGCATCTCACGGCGCGATTCGTTGGCGGCGTTGGAGCGTCGATGAGATATCGATGGGGGCCACGCACTGACCACTCATTGACCCAATGGAGCTTCACAGAGCAACGGGAGACCTCGTCGAACCTGAGAACCAGAACCGGTAGGACTCCAGGGTGTGATGCATTTGGGTTAAGCGGATGATTCGAATGTGGGTCATTCTGAAATGTCCCTGCATTCGGGGAAAGGAGCGTGAAATGAAACAGGTAGGGGATGGCTCCGAAACGAATACGGATTACCTCGTGCAGTCCGACGAATTTGGCCCATGGCCTTTGAACGTCGTAGGTCGTCAGTGGAGAAACGCCAAACGGCTGCACGGATGGCTCCGGCTCTCAGTTGTACTCGCCCTGGGAGCTGAGGTGCTGCTTATCATCGCCGCAATTGTGGCACTACTACTTATCTGAGAGCCAGAACTCGCTGAGCTCTCGACTAGACGCGGAGGAGGAAAACGCCAATGCCACACAAGTACGAAGTGATGTGTTTTGACGGAGAGACCCGTCACAGCGCCCCATTCGCCACGCTCACCGCGGCGCTGCGATGGACGGCGGAGGGGCACGATTGCGCGCCGGCCACTGTGCACGACCTGGTCATGCTCGGAGAATCGGGCGAAGCGCTCGGGACCATGGACTCCATCGAGGCTCTGGGTGCCTCAAGTCTGGACGCGGTCGAGTTCCAGCTGGTCGGTTAGTCCGATCGTGCGGCCGAGGCTGTCACGTGAGCGCCCGACAGCACCGACACCGAACCTTCCGACCTTGAGGTTATTTCCTCGAACCTCCGGGTCTGTCAGCCCTTCTGAGGAAGGACGCCACAAAGGGCAGGTCTGGCCGAACCAAGTGGATCAGCATCAGCCTTGATTCGAACTTGACGAGGTTCCATTCCTGCATTGTGGCAGGCGGTTGCGCGGCCAACTTGTTATGAAATGCCGATGCTCCGTCGATTCACCTCGTCACGTATCCGAGAGATCGTCCAAGGAGGACAGGAGATCGGGGTCTAGGGCGGCCATTGCATCTGCCTTCGCTCGGGCAAGCTCCGTGGGGCCAATGGCCGAAGCGACCCGGAGTCTCAGCCGCCACAACGCGATGTCATATGGGGCCGCCAACAGACCCCGGCGCACGGCACGATCCGCCTTGTTGGGAAGTCCAGAATCGAGGCACTCGTTGGCTAACGACCGCGCGATTGCCGCAATCGCAGTCTCCATCTGGGAGATCCACAACTCGGAGAACTGAATCGGCCTGGGTTTAACGGAGGCTCGGTGGTTTGGTTTTCTCACGCCCAGCTCTGAATGCAACCGCTCCTCGTTGAACCACCAGACCCATGCGCAGGTGGCGATCTCGAGGTCATCGAGGCCCTTCGACGGTCCGCCGTTTTGAGCCAGCGCGGCGGGATTGCGGGTGCAGCTCGGCCCTGAAGAGCCCGATGACCGATTCGGCGATGGCATTGTCGTAGCTGTCGCCGATGGTGCCGATTGAGGTGGGGCTCCGACGTCGTCGAGTCGCTCGGTGTACAGAATTGATGTGTATTGACTGCCGGCATCGGTGTGACACGTCAGCCCGTCGAGGTTCGTGTGTCGCCGCGTCCATGCCGCCATGTTGAGCGCATCGAGGACCAGGGTCGTGGTCATCGACCGCGCCGCCTTCCAGCCGACGAGGCGCCGGGAGAACACGTCGATGATGAAGGCGACGTAGACGATGCCCGACGACGTCGAGCAATACGTGAAGTCCGCCACCCACAGCTCGTCGGGGCGAGCGGCGCTGAAGTTGCGGTTCACCAAATCCGGGGCACGGACCGCCGTGGGGTCCGACTTAGTGGTGAAGCGCTTCTTGGACCGGCTGGCCCCGCGGATGCCCAGGTGGCGCATGAGGCGCGCCACCTGGTCCCGACCGACCTCGTGGCCGGCCCGACGGGCCGCCTTGGTCAGCTTTGGCCTTCCGTAGCCCGAGTAGTTGTGCTTCCACAGATCGACCAGGGCGGGTCCCAGCTCGCCGTCACGGATAGCCCGGGCCGACGGTGGCCGGGACTTGGCGTCGCAGTAAGTGGCGAGAGCGACTGCGAGTTCCTCGCAGATCGGCTCGACCCCCCATCGACGCCCACCGGTCTCGTTGTCGCGGTGGGCGTCGATGAAGGCGACTACTCCTTGTGTCGGAGGTCGAGCCCCGCCCCGAAGAAAGTCGCGGCCGCCTGCAAGATGTCGTTGGATCGGCGGAGTTCAAAGTTCTGCTTGCGGAGTTGCTTGAGCTCCGCCTGCTCGGCTGTACTTCGGCCCGGCCGCTGTCCGTCGTCGACCTCGGCTTGCTTGACCCAGGCCCGCAATGACTCGTCGCCGACGCCCAGTTGGCGCGCCACCCTCGAGATCACCGCCCGGTCGCCTGGGTCCTGATGGCGGAGGTCTCGGACCATCCGCACGGCCCGTTCCTTCAACTCATTCGACTACCGCTTCGATGTTGCCTTCTTCTCCATGACTCCATCCTCGCTTCCAAGGTATGGAGCCTCCAAGAAACCCAGGCCGATTCAACAATTTGGGGCACCGCGTCGTTCAGCCCGACAAGGCACAGTGGTATCACTGATGCTTTGAGGCCCCATTCGCGAAGAAACTTGCTCAGGAGATGGACGGCGAAAGGAGCCAACATGATGCGAGCGCCACAGCGAATAGACGCCCGCCTCGCATGGCTGGACAACGGTCGTTGCCGCTATGAGGAGGCGCTGGCCGCGGCGCAGCAGGGGAGCCACTACCCGGACGACCTTGGCATGGCTAGCTGGTCGATTGTGGAGCTCATCGAAGCGGCAGTCAGGTCAGGGCGTATAGCCCAGGCCACCATGGCCTTTCAACAACTCCGCGCGTCGACGCAGGGGAACAGAAGTGACTGGGTCGCGGGCATCGAGGCGCGCTGTCAGGCCCTGCTCAGCAAGGGGGACGAGGCAGAGCAACTGTATCTCAAGGCGATCGAAAGGCTCGGCCTTACGCGAGTCCCCGTCGAACTCGGCCGTGCCCACCTCCTGTATGGCGAGTGGCTGCGGCGAGCTGGTCGTCGCGTCGACGCACGCGACGAGCTCCGGATCGCGGACGAGATATTGAGCACCATGGGTCTTGAAGGGTTCGCCGGCAGAGCAAGACGCGAGCTGTTGGCGACGGGTGAGACAGTTCGGAAACGAAGCGTCGAGGCGTTCAACAAACTGACTTCACAGGAAGTGGAGATCTCACGGCTCGCGAGCTCCGGGTACACCAATTCGGAGATAGGAATGAGGCTCTTCATCAGCGACCGGACAGTGGAGTGGCACCTTCGTAAGGTGTTCACCAAGCTCGGGATCCGCTCCAGACGTGACTTGCGTGACGCGTTGCCCGATATGGAGGGGTTTGCAGTGCTGGCTTAGAGCAACAACACAACGCTTGGATCCGAGACGCATACGCTCCGAGTTATCGCGTCCGCCCGGCTGAGCACCGTCCCGACCGTGGTTGGTGACTCTGGTTAACCTTCGAAATGGCTCTCCTGCGCTACCAGAGCGTCTCGTAGGGCGGCTCGCGAGGCGATGCCCAATTTCGGGGTATGCCCGGTACAGATGCGACTCGACCGTCCGCGGTGACATGAACAGTTGTTCGCCGATCTCCTTGTTTGTAAGGCCGGTGGCGGCCAGTGAAGCGACCTGTCTCTCCTGAACGGTGAGAGCCTCGCTAGGCCCTTGGCTTTTCGTGCGCCGGACGCCTATACCCGTGGCGCGGAGTTCGGCGTCGGCTCGCGGTGGACCACGGTCTGGCGTTCAGAGCATCAAAGACCGTTTTGGCCGCGTTCAGCTGAATGCGGGCATCGGTGATGGCGCGATGGCGGCGGAGATATTCACCGTAGACAAGCCGTATGCGGGCGAGATCGAAGGGGAATCTGTCAGCGTCAGGGACAGCCAAAGCTCGGCGGTACATCTCGATGGTTCGCTCCTCCGGTGCCACCAAGGCTTGGGAGCCCGCTACGAGCAGGGCCAGCTTAGGAGAGACTGCCTGGAGCTCCGCCTGTTCCATCGCTCGCACGTGAGCCTCCGCCTCTGCTCGGCGCCCGGTGCGTACCGCCGCTTCGACGAGTCCCATAAGGATGTAGACCGCAGTTGATACGTAGGGAGTGAGTTCTCCTGCGGGCGTAATGGCAGAGGCACGTTGGTATGCGGTCTCGAAGTCCCCTTCGCCTAACGCCAAGGCGTGCAGCGCCATGTTCCAAAAGGTGTGCACGGTTCGAACTCGCCTTGGAGTCGCCCACTGCATCATCTCGGTCGCGAGCTCGCGCGCCTTCTCGTGATCGCCGCGCCATGCCGCCAGCATGGCGGAGGTCTGGAGCGGAAACCAAGCTAGTAGGCCGTAACCGAGCCGCCTGGCCAACTCGAGACTTTCATTCTGGAGTTTGACCGACTCGTCCCATCGCCCGGTCTGCATGCAGTCTGTTGACAACAGGGCCAAAGCGGAAATTGCGAGAGGGACCACCCCACCTGCTCGGCCGTCACGCACGACTCGCCATAAAGCCTCTCTGCACTTTGAAAGTCGGTCGACGAATACGGCGGCATTGCCAATCCGCAGGCTGGTCATCGAGTCGGCCTCGCCGAGCCCTTGAATGGCTTGGTCAAGACGAGCCACCGCCTCCGGCCGCGCTCGACAGGGATCAGCAAAGATTGCTGCGATCAGATAAAGGGTCTCGGGAAGAGGAGGCGGGAACCACCTGAGATATTCGTGGAACTTCTCCCACATATCGGAGTTCCCCGCCATGTAACACATCAGATGTAAGGCGTGCAGGGCCTCCTCGAGTGCCGCTCGATCGATCTCGTCGCCCTCGAGGTGTACATCAATGGCGGCCGCGAGGAGGCGGTACGCCGTCTCAACGTCACCGTCACCGTTGACCATGATGAACGCGGCTGCCGACGCGGCATAGAGGGAACCTGCCCCTTCCAGAGCGGCGCGGCGGGCCTCAGTTAGGAGGCTCGATGCGTCGGAGAGGATCCCGGTCAAGTTCGATCCAATGTAGGCGGCTTCGGCCAGTCGCCTACCTCGGGCGATCTGGTCGGGCGTGAGTTCAGCTGAGCGGATCAGCGCGACCACCGTCTCCGAAGCATCGCCGCGGCGGAGTGTGCGGTGAGCCGTGTCCTCCAAGAGGCAGGCAACGCTTTCGTCCGGCTCGATCGTAGCTTTTGCCAGGTGCCATGCCCTTCGATCCGGACTATCGAGAAGCGCTACTGCCAGCGCGCGATGGGCTTCACGAATACTCTCATCGGTCGCGTTTGACACGACGGCCGTCCGGATCAGCGGATGTCGGAAGTCAAGACGGTTCGAGTAGGTGTCGACAGTTACCAGTCTCGCTTCCACCGCACCCTGGAGATCAGCGAGGCCATTCGGCGTCGTGCAGCCTGTTTTTAGGACACGAAGGTCACCTGACCCCTCTAAGCAGGCGAGCAAGAGAAGCGACCTGGTCCCGTCGCTGAGTGGCAAGAGCCGCGAAGCGAATAGATCATCGAGTTTGCCGCGGCTTCGGCTCTTCGGAAGGCCAGCCCCGGTAAGTTCAGAGGCAATTGGCAGCTCGAGAAGGGCTAAGGGGTTACCTTGAGCTTCGGCCAGGACGCCTTGTCTAACCCCAGAGGGTATGGAAGGAAACCGGTGGTCCAGTAACGCACTAGCAGCGACCGCATCGAGCGGGGGCACGATTAGCGCCGGCAGCCCGACATGCTCGAAGAAGTCGTCTTCCTCTGAACGCGTGGCCCCAAGAAACCCCACGAAGCTACCTGCCAGGCGGCGTGCAACGACCGCGAGGATTGTGGCGCTGGACCTGTCTAGCCACTGAAGGTCGTCGACTACCACAAGAGTGGGCTGGTCACCTCCTACCTGGCAAAGGACCGACAGGGCGGCGCTTGCCACGACCAAACGATCGGGGGTGGAGCCCACGGCTAGCCCGAATGCAACCTCCAGGGGTTCTGAGACGTTTGGCCCGCTCTTCGCAAAAGAGTCACGCAGTGGGAACAGCACCTGGTGGAGCCCTGCGAAGGGCATTGCTGTTTCGAACTCGGTCCCCGAGGCACGCAACACCCGCATTCCTAGCGCAGAAGCCCTGTCTGCAGTCCGGTCGAGCAGGGCTGTCTTCCCGATCCCCGGCTCCCCCAGCATCAGTAGGGCTGCCCCGCCGACCGAGACCTGTTGCAGGAGATCCTCCAAGACGCCCAGCTCTCGATTTCGCCCAAGTACGAGGCTGTTGGAGCCTTTCCTCGAGTCGTGCCCCATGGCCACGTGCCTCCTTGGTCGGCCGATGCACTGGCCACCAGGCATAACCCTATGCAACGGGCGGTGATTATCAACTTGTGTTTTGGACATCGGCCACTTGGCAATCAGCGCCTCGGGGCCCGCCGCCACCCGCAGGACCTTGATGTCGTACTGAAGAGTCGCGACATTTCGCTCGGATTTGAGTCTGACTGAAACCTCATTCCCTCACCCGACCGCACCCAGTTCTCGCTCCTCTTACTTCTCCGTGTGAGTCCCCGTTTCGCCGTCCTCCTCGTTGCCCGCGTCCGCCTTGCGCCTTCTTGCTTCCTCTAACTCGTTGGTCCTCGTTCACCTCTCTTGGTGAGCGCTGTGAAAACAGATCATCCCCGTGCGTGCCGATTCTTGGTGCAGTGACCTGGAGTTTGTTCGTTCGATACTTCCCTCCCATCAAGGCCATAGCTACTTAGGGGACGAATCACGTCACCGACAGGAGGGCTGTCATGAGGACCAATGCAGCAAACGAGCTGAGCGACCAACCAGGGTCATTCACGGGGGGCGAACCGACGTGCCCGGTGCGACACTGAACAGACCGCTGTGAAAGGGGTTCCATGAGCTCTATGAATACAAGGACGACCACTGATGTCCGACCGTTCCGCGTCGACTTCCCGGAAGAGGATCTGAACGAATTGCGCCGCCACATCGCGGCGACCCGCTGGCCTAGCCGCGAGCTCGTAACGGACAGATCGCAGGGCGTACAGCTGGAGACGATCCAGGAACTGGCTCGCTACTGGACATCCGATTACGACATGCGTCGGTGTGAGACGAGACTGAACGCGCTGCCGCAGTTCAAAACACAGATCGACGGGCTGGACATCCACTTCATCCATGTGGAGTCGGCGCACGAAAACGCGTTGCCGTTGATCATGACGCATGGCTGGCCAGGCTCGGTCGTCGAACTGCTCGAGACCATCGGCCCACTCACCGACCCGACGAATCACGGAGGGCGCGCTGAGGACGCGTTCCACCTCGTGCTGCCTTCCATCCCCGGCTACGGCTTCTCCGACGAGCCGACCGAAGTCGGCTGGGGTCCCATCCGCATCGGACAGGCGTGGGATGGGCTGATGCAGCGCCTCGGCTACGCCCGGTACGTCGCGCAGGGCGGCGACGTGGGCTCCCAGGTCACCGACGCGATGGGCCGCCTGGGACTCGAAGGGCTGATCGGCATCCATACCAACCTCCTCACGCCGGCGTTGGGCGACACCGAGGCCTTGAGCGGATCACCACCCTCTAGCGACGAACGAGCCGCGCTCGACGCGCTCGCGACATTCCGTGCGACCGGAGTTGGGTACTTCGTGGAGCAGGCAACGCGCCCCGAGACGATTGGCTATGCCCTCTTGGATTCACCCATCGCTCTGGCCGCCTGGATGCTCGACCACGACACCGATGCCTATTACAAGATCGCCCGCGCTTTTGTCGACCGGCTGAAATTCCCCACCCTGTCCCGGTGAGCTGAACCATCCACCCGCGGCGGTGGGCCCCCTTCGAAGCTGACGAGCGACCAAGCCAGCCAGCTCGAAGGGAGTCCCGCTCCGCATGCTCACACATGGGGAAGACGTGGAAGCACATGCACTGAGAAGCAGGGGTTGGACGATCTCGGCGATCGCCCGGCACCTCGGTCGGGACCGCAAGACCGTCCGGGCCTACATCAATGGGGAGAGGGTTCCCGGCGTCCGGGTCCGATCGGCGCCGGACCCGCTCGAACCGTTCGCCAAGTACCTGGCGGCGCGGTTCGTCGACGATCCGCACGTGTGGGCCTCGGCCCTCTATGACGAGTTGAAACGGCTCGGCTATCCGCTGAGCTACCCGAGCTTCGTCCGCCAGATCCGGGCGGCGGGGCTCCGGCCGCACTGCGAGGCCTGCTCGGGGGTCAAAGGCCGAGACACCATCGAGATCGAGCATCCACCGGGCGAAGAGATCCAGTGGGACTGGTTCGAGCGACGCAACGCCCCATGGGGCGGCACGGCCTACGTGCTGTTGGGCACGCTGTCGCATTCGGGCAAGGTGCGCGGCGTGCTGGCCGAGAAGATGGACCAGGCCCATCTCATCGAGGCCATCGATGAAGTGCTGCGGCGTCTCGGCGGGACGGCACGGGTGTGGCGCACCGATCGTCTGGCCACGGTGATCGTGCCGGGAACCAGTGACGTTCAGGCCTCCTTCGCTCCGGTCGCCAAGCATTACAACGCTGTTGTCGAACCCTGTCCGCCTCGGCGCGGGAATCGCAAGGGTGCGGTCGAGTCCTCCGTGCGGTTCGCCTCTGGACGCTGGTGGCGCACCATGGGAGCGACCAACCCCGAAGACGCCCAGCGCTCCCTCGACGTCTTCTGCGCCACCATCGGCGATGACCGTGAACGCCGGGGTCCGAACGGTCAACGCACCACGGTTGGTGCGTTGGCCGACACCGAACTGCTGCTCGCCCTTCCGCCGGCCCCGTTCCCGGCCACCACCGAGGTCGAACGCGTGGTGGCCGACAACGCCAGCGTCGCATTCTCTGGCAATCGCTATTCGGTGCCGCCCGGACTCAGCGGGACAACGTTGCTCGTCCGGCATCGCTTGTCGTCTCCGACTATCGACGTGGTGGCTCCGTCGGGAGCGATACTCGTCACCCACCGCCTCGCTCCTGGGGGATCCGGAGCGCTCGTGCGCAGCGTCGAACACCGTGAAGCGCTCAAGGCCGCCGTGCTGAGCGCCTTCACCACGGCGCGCCCGTGCGACAAGAAGGCGAACCGCCCACCGGGCAAAGAGGCGCTCGAAGAAGCAGCTCGCCTACTCGGACCGATCGGGCGTGAGCCCGTTGTCGACCTGTCCGTCTATGACGAGGTGGCCCGATGAGCGGATCCTCTACTTATCAAGAGATCCGCAGCCACCTCGCCTATCTGCGTCTGGGTGCTGCCGCCGAAGCGCTGCCCGGAGAGCTCGACCACGCCCGGGAGAACAAACTCGGCCACTCCGAGTTCTTGCACCGTCTCTTGGACGTCGAGGTCAAGGCCACCGAGATCAGACGCCGAGCCGGGCTCGAGCGCTTCGCCTGTCTGCCGTCCCCGTGGACATTGGACGACTTCGACTTCAGCGCTCAGCCCTCGGTCGACAAGAAGCTGATGAGCGAACTGGAGACCTTGCGATTCCTCGAGGACGCCACCAACGTGCTGCTGATCGGACCGCCCGGTGTCGGCAAGACCATGCTCGCTGTCGGGCTGGCCCGGGCGTCGATCAACGCCGGCTATCGGACCTATTACACGACGGCCGCCGACCTGGCTGCTCGTTGTCATCGGGCCGCCCTCGAGGGGCGCTGGGCCACCACCATGCGCTTCTTCGCTGGGCCGAGACTGCTCGTCATCGACGAAGTCGGCTACCTGCCACTGCAGAGCGAAGCGGCTGCCGCGCTGTTTCAGGTCATCACCCAGCGCTATCTGAAGAGCTCCATCGTCATGACAACCAATCTCGGCGTCGGGTCGTGGGGGAAGATCTTCGACGACCCGATGGTGGCTGCCGCCATGCTCGACCGTCTACTGCACCGCAGCGTCGTGTTCAACATCGATGGCGAGAGCTACAGGATGCGCTCGCATCGGGCCCGCACCGAAGGGCTCCGGAAGGGGGTCACCAAGGTCAAGGAGTAGCCTCAGAACACACAACTCACCGGTCCATCAAGTGGGGCATTTCGTTGATCGCCGCTGGGGAGTTTCGGAAATCGGCGGCACCGGAAGCCCTCGGGCAATCTCACCCGGGACAATGTCCTAGACAACATCACTTTGTACTGGCTGACGGGCACCGGCGCCTCGGCGGCGCGCTCGTACTGGGAGGAAGGACAAGAAAACGCTCGTGCGGCCGAGCGGACTCCGACGCCCGTATCGATCCCGGTCGGCTTCACCACGTTTCCCGGTGAGATCTGGCGGACCCCGCGCAGCTGGGTCGAGAAGGCCTACCCCGATGTCGTCTACTTCAACGCGGTGGACAAGGGCGGACACTTCGCCGCCTGGGAGGAGCCCGAACTGTTCGCGACTGAGGTCCGTGCAGCGTTCAGGCCGGTCAGATAGCCACTTCCGCGCCCCGTACCCAAGGCGCCGTCGGGACCCGCCGTGATCGCTAACGGGTTGTCGATGCCGGTGCCGGTGTAGTTGGAGATCGCGCCGTTGGTACTGATACGCCCAATCGACCTGTTTCCCCAAATTGACAAACCACAGGGCGCCATCGGGTCCGGAGGTGATGCCGATGGGATTGACGATGCTGGCGTCGGTGTAGTTCGTCACCACTCCGGCAGAGGTGATCCGCCCGATGGAGTTGTTACCCGCGTTGGTGAACCACAGGGCTTCGTCGGATCCGGCCGTGATCCTCTCGGGCTCGTCGATGCTGGAATCGGAGTAGTTGGTCACCACCCCTGAGGTCGTGATGCGCCCGATCGAGTTGTTGCCCTCGTTGGTGAACCACAAGGCGCCGTCGGGTCCGGTCGTGATCCCCTGTGGGCCGCCGATACTGGGATCGCTGTAGTCCGTCACCACCCCTGAGGTCGTGATGCGCCCGATCGAGTTGTTGGCAATATTGGTGAACCACAGGGCGCCATCGGGTCCAGAGGCCATTTCATACGGGGAGGCAATGTCACTTGGGAAGTTGGACACAACCCCGCCCTTGTTACCCGTCGCCCCCGAGGAAGGCGTGCCGACCAGGACACCAGCCAAAAGCATGGACCAGGCACCGAGCCAGTCTTGCCAGCTTCTGATGTCGCCACGAAGCACCACGTCGACTGGGCAGAAAGGCCATCGGTCCTCCCCCCGTGGGCCGAACCCTCGCGGCCGACCCGGAAGTAAGGTGCATCTTCGTATAGAGGCCACTTCAGAGCAAGCAATTTCGCCAGGGTTGGAGAACCTGACGACAAGGCCGGTCTTTGTGTTCCGATTCCGAAGACTCGGCAGTTCGAAGTTGCACCGTGATGCGGACCCATTTGACGCCGGTCTATTTCGCAGGAGCATTCGATCCCTCTGACGTCGAGTCAAGACGCCAAGGAGCTGAACCGTCGAGCGATTCTTTGTGGAGCCGAGAGACCGACACTGACCCGGCGAACCGAGGCACCCTGGGCAACCTCACGCCTCAGGCGCCTCAACCCCGTTCGGAGTCCTATGGCGACCGACGATGTCAGCTCGTGAGTGAAAAGGTGTACGCGACACCCCTGTATGACCTATTGCTACCGACGGCCATGCAGAACTTGGCACTGGCACAACTGACGCTGCTGAACTCTGTGGTCCCTGACACCGCCTGGGGTGCCTGTGGCGTCTCGCCAATCGTGTCGACGAGCGCGCCTTCGTCGGATGAATTCTGGCCTACCGCGACGCAGTACTCCGTTCCCCCGCAGGCCACACCGTTCAAGCCGGTGGTCCCAGCAATATCTTGGACTGTACCGGCGATCTGGTCGACGATCGGATAGATCACCCCACCACCCGCAGCAGCCGTACCGGCGGTGATACAAGTCAACGAAATCGACCGCTCCTGGCATGCTCCCGCTACCAGTTCCACGATCGAAGAGTCGGTCTCATAGTTAAAGAACTTCAAGTTGCTTCCTTTGAAGAAGACCGCGTCGCCGCTGTAATAGTCCTGACCATCCGCGATGCACCAGTTTTTGAGCTCACATTCGATTCCCGACATCGACTGTGGGCTCACGCTGGTCGGACTCCCCGTGGAGCCATTGACAATGGGTGCCACCACGCCACCCATAAAAAAGTCGTCTCCCACGGCCATACAAAAGGTCGTACTCGAGCAGCTGATGCCGTACAGGCTCGCAGAATCTTTGGTGTAGACCATTCCGATCCCGACCACCAAGCCGGAGATGCCTTCTGGAACCCCGTCGTAGATCGGCACGATCGCGCCAGCCGTCCCCCCTGGGCTCTTTTTGATGTGCCAGGGCGTGGTACCGGCGGCCCAGCAGCTCGTGGCACTCGGGCAGCTCACCGACGTCAGCCCTAGCGTCCCTGGGACGAATTTGATGGCACCCGCTACGCCGTCGAGAATCGAAACGACGAAGCCCTCCTGGTCTTTGGTGCCGACGGCAACACAGGAGTTCACCGTGTAGCAGGAGACCCCGCTCAAACCACCTCCTGCATCGGGAAGCTTGATGAGGCCAAGGACGGGAGTGGCGGCACTGGCCGTCGGCGCTGCGTTGACTCCCGTGCTGCCGCCGACGAGAGCCCAAGCAGGCCCGACACACAGGACGGCAGCAACAGCAACGACGAACGATCGCAACGCAGATGCCCGATGAGCAGAAACGGCGAGCGGCCCATCCTGCTCGCTTAGCGCTCGAGCCGCCGCGGATCGCAAACTCGGGCCGCGCTGGGGGACTTGTTTGGGGTCCATTGTGAGTCACCCCTTCCGCTTTGGTTGAACCACTTTCGGGAAGTCAAAAGGGATTCAGAACCGTCCAGAGCTACGCGGCAACGCTACCCGTTCGTCCTCAATCTCGCTAGGGGCGTTCACGGTTCTGCACGAAGCCTGGCGGCACCCCTGCTCGTGTTGTGATGTTCATTGTGACTGAACGCCGCGGGGGTAGCCCACGAGGGTGGACGGGGTGCCCACTCGTGCCTGCTCGATATGAGACAGGGTCAGTGGGCTCGCTCATCCAGTCTGCGTAGCTGCCGATTTGCAATCCGTTTGGCAATCGAACAGGTTGGACTGAGGAGACCGTCACGAACTGCCTGGATTGGGAGACCCTGCTCGACGGGACTGCACGAGACGGCCCGGACCCGTTGGACATCCCGAACGGGCCTCCGGGGCCGGTGGCGCAGGTTCGAGTCCTGCCGGGGGCGCCAAATTTTCGTGCCGGGGACCCTTTCGCGTGGCGCTCGCTGGTTCCCGTCACATCCCGAGGATGGCGTCCTTCTTCCATACTTCTGTCTTCTCGGTTCATCGGTGATCGCAAGACGACTGACATCGCCCTTCTTTCAGGCAGCGAGCGACTGACGGTCTGGTTGCCTGAGGTTGGTGCTACCACTACCCGTCAAAGGGGCTGACCACCTTGGACGCGCCGACGTCCGTCAACAACACTGGGCCGGGGAGGTCATCATGGGCGCAGTCAGGCTGGTGTTCGGCGCCGAGCTTCGCCACCGGTGGCGGTCCTGGCTGATCCTGGTCGTCTTGATCGCCGTCGTGGCCGGATTGGTTCTCGCCGCCGCAGCCGCCGGGCGCCGGACGGCGACGCGCCTTTCCGCGCTTTGTCGCCTCTCACGGGTACGACGTCTATATCTTCAATCAAAAACCCGTTCCGGGACTCGAGCAGCCTGCCCGGGGTTTCTTCTGTCACGGCAATCGGCAACCCTGCGAGCGGTCAACCGACATGTGCCTGCACCACCCATGCCATCAACCCGTCGAACTTCTACATCAATGAGCTGTCGCCGATTGCGTTGAGGCGGGTGGTGAAGTTAGTCGCCGGCCACATGCCCGCCGACTCGTCACCGTATGACGTGCTGGCCTCCTTCACGCTCCAACAGGACTACGGCGTGCACATCGGTTCGGTGATTCATGCGCCGCTGTATGCATCGTCTCAGTTGTCGGCGCTGGGCAGCGGCGCCAACGTGGCGCCGTCCGGGCCGACGGTTGCCCTGCATGTCGTGGGAATCGGTGCGGCCGAAATGGAGTTTCCATCCGGATCGACACCCGAATACGACCTCTTCACGACGCCGGCATTTGCACGTGCCATCAACAACAGCGTTCCGCACGCTTCCGTCTACCTCGTTCGGCTTCGTCACGGGACCGCCAGCCTCCCTCGGTTCGCTGCGGCCGCAGGCCCTCTTCACCTCGTCTATGTCTCGAATCAGGCCACCGCTGCTGCGGCGGTGGCGGCATCGATCCACCCCCAGGCCGTGGGCTGGTGGGTGCTCGCCGTCCTGGCCGCGCTTGTCGGACTCGCCGTCATCGGCCAGGCGCTCGGGCGGCAGAGCGTCGTCGAGAGCGAGGAGTACCCCTCCTTGGTGGCCTTGGGCTTGCCGAGGCGCCACCTCGTGGTGCTCGGCATGGCGCGGAATCTCCTGGTGGCTCTCGTCGGCGCGGCCGGTGCCGTCATCGTCGCCTTTGCGCTGTCCCCCCTGACACCGGTCGGCGAGGCGCGCCTGGCGGAACCTTCGACTGGCCTTGCCTTCGATCCGCTGGTCCTCCTGCTCGGAGCGTTGGCAACGGTGCTCGTGGTTCTGGTCCTGGGCATGTGGCCGGCGGTCCGCGCCTCGCGAGTACGCGTCGGCGTCGACCGCGCGTTAGACGCTCACCCGTCCTCCATCGTGGCAAAGGTGGCCGCCACGGGCGCCCCGCCGAGCGCGGTGATCGGAGTCCGTCACGCCTTGGAACGTGGACGTGGCGCTGCCTCGGTCCCAGTGGGCACCGCACTGTTCGGATCGGTATTGGCGGTCATGGCCCTGTGCGCAACGGTCGTCTTCGCAGCCAGTCTGACGCACCTCACGGCTACTCCCGCGCTCTACGGCAGCGACTACCAGTTGTCCTTCTCGAGCACTCGAACGGGGGGCCGGGCAACCCCACGTCTTGGGTGTCCAGTTTGCAACACGACCACTCCATCACTGCGATCATGGTGACGGCCAGCAATGAGGTGTCGATCAACGGGCATGATGTCCTCGCCCTTGCCGGAAAGACTGTGCGTGGACCGATGCTGCTGTCGAGGGTCGACGGCCGTCTTCCGACTGGTGAAGACGACGTCACGCTCGGAGTCACGACGCTGCACCGGGTCGGTGCCCATGTGGGGTCGGTTGTGCGGGTCACCGTGCAACTGCCGACCGGCGGTTCCCGCACCGTTCCGTTTCACGTTGTCGGGACGGCGTCGTTCCCCAGCGACGCCGGAGGCGGTGGGCTCGGCACCGGGTCGGCCTTCACGATGGCCGGCTACATGAACGCAGTATGCCCGCCCGGTCGTGATGTGAGCAGGTGCCGGCAGTCATTCGCGGCGAGTCAAAATTTCGTCGTCCTGGCGAGGGCAACCTCGGGTCCGAAGGGTCAGGCTGCTATCGCCCGCTACGTCGCCCAGGACAGCGCGACCAGGCCGATCGTCCCAACCTCCCTGGTCAACTTCGGGGAAGCGGTCAACTTCCCACTCATCCTCGGGTGTGTCCTGGCGCTCTTCGGTGTGGCAACCCTCCTCCATCTGCTCGTCGTCAGCGTCGTCCGGCGGCGCCGGGAGATGGGACTGCTCAAGGCGCTCGGGTTCGTGAACCTGCAGGTCGGCGCGACGGTGCTCTGGCAGGCCACAACGGTTGCCCTGGTCGGCATCGTCGTCGGCGTCCCTCTCGGCATCGTCGTCGGCCGGGTCGTCTGGAATGCCTTTGCCACCAACCTCGGTGCTGTGCCGGTCGCCGCCGTGCCCGGGTTGACGATCGTCGTCCTGGCGCTCGGCGTCCTTGTGGTCGCCAATGTGCTGGCCGTCATCCCGGCTGTGTCCTCGGCGCGCAAACGGTCGGTGGGACAGCTCCTGCGGACTCAGTGAGCGCAGTTCGGTATCGACTGCCCTCGCGATAGACTGGGTGTTCTCGTCCCCTTGGGAGAGTCGCTTCGCTTGGGCAGGACGGCCGTGCCGGCCGACGTCGCCCCGTGCAGGTTCGACGCCTCGACCGAGCCTCTTTGAGGAGCATCTGTGCGCGTCGCGAACCTGCCTATCGAAGGCCCCTTCGACGAGCGCGGCGCTCTTTCGGGATTCTCAGCTCCTTCCCTCCGACTGCGTGCGGTCTGGCCACGTTCACCGCTGCTCTGGCGTCCGGAATGGCGGCGCACGACGCCCAGGTCGGCGTCGTGCGGGTCGTCGACACCGCCGGACAGACCCGCACAAGCGATCGGGTCGTCGGCGAACTGGTCAACGGATCGCGGCGCTCCCTCGTCGCCAGTTCGGAAACGTTGAACCAGTTCGATGTGGCGGTGGTGCAGCACGAGTACGGGCTCTACGGGGGCACCGACGGAGACGAGGTGCTCGAGATCCTCGGCGGTCTCCACGTCCCCTCCATCGTGATCGCCCACACGATCCTGGCCAATCCGACGCCACATCAGCGGTCCGTTCTGAACGAGGTTGCCGCCTTGGCGGACCACGTCGTCGTCATGACAGAGGCGGCCCGGGTGCGGCTGTGCGACGGCTTCGACGTGGACCCGTCCAAGTTGGCCACCATCGCCCACGGCGCCGCCATCCCTGCTGCACGGATCGTGCCCGAGCGGAGAGCCGGCCCGTCATATTGACCTGGGGCCTCATCGGACCGGGCAAGGGAATCGAACGGGCCATTGAGGCCATGCGGACGCTGCACGATCTCCCGATGCGGCCCCGCTATCTGGTGGCGGGCCAGACCCACCCCAAGGTGCTGGCCACGCACGGAGAGTCGTACCGTCAGGACCGGATGGAGCAGGCGGAGCGCCACGGGATCTCCTCGTCCGTCGATCTTCGACGCCGACTATCGCGACGTGGCGTCGCTCACGGCTTTGATCCAGTCCAGCAAGGTGGTCGTCCTGCCCTATGACTCCAAGGACCAGGTGACGTCGGGCGTCCTCGTCGACGCCATTGCGGCCGGACGACCGGTGGTGGCGACAGCATTTCCGCACGCCGTCGAGTTGCTCTCGAGCGGCGCCGGACTCGTCGTCGACCACGATGACCCCGATGCAATGGCGCGTGCCCTGCGGAGGGTCCTCACCAGACCGGAGCTGGCCGCCAAGATGGCCGCGGAAGCGTCCCGGCTCGCGCCGAGCCTCGGATGGTCGGTGGTCGCGGGCGAGTACCTGCACCTGGCCGATCGCCTCCTCGACCGAGCGACTCGCATTGGTGTGAGCTCGTCGCCGCAGCTTCCCGAGCCGGACTTCGGCCACCTGATCGCCATGACCGACGAGCGTGGCACCTTCGAGCACGCCCTCTTCAGTGAGCCCAGACCCGAACACGGCTACTGCACCGACGACATGGCCCGCGTGCTCGTCGTGGCCACTCGGGAACGAGGCGCCACACCGGCGATGCGCAACCTCGCGATGCTCAGCCTGCGATTCCTTCAGGACGCGTTGGACTCGCAGGGCAAGTGTCGAAATCGAATGAACCGAACTGGTGCCTGGGAGGATCCGCCGGCACTCGATGACTGCTGGGGCAGGAGCATCTGGGGCTTGGGCACGGCCGTCTCGCACAGCGACGACCACCTGATTCGCCACTTGGCCATCGAGGGGCTCGAGCGGGCGATGAGGCAGCGCTCACCGTGGCCGAGGGCCATGGCGTTCGCTGCGCTCGGGCGCAGCCGAGGTGCTCAGCGTCGATCCCGACAACGTGTCTGCCCGCGCCCTTCTGTCCGATGCCGCCGACTGCAATGAGCGGACCCGGTCAACGACATCGGCGTGGCCGTGGCCCGAACAGCGCCTGACCTACGCCAACGCCACCCTCCCCGAAGCGATGATCGCCGCCGGGCTCCGCGCTCGAGCGTCCGGTCCTCCTGAAGCGCGGATTGGACCTCTTGGAATGGCTGCTCGACCGCGAGAACCGACACGGCCATCTCTCGGTCACCCCCGCGGGAGGCAGTGGTCCCGACGACGACGGCCCGGGATTCGACCAACAGCCCATTGAGGTGGCGGCGCTGGCCGATGCCTGTGCCCGCGCCGAGGCTGTTGACGGCAACCGACGGTGGGCGGACGGGATCACCGCTGCCGCCGATTGGTTTCTCGGTGACAACGACGCGGGGGTCGTCATGTGGGACCCCGCAACCGGCGGCGCCTTTGACGGCTTGGAGAATCGACGGTGCCAATCTCAACCAGGGCACCGAGTCGACGCTCGCCCTCCTTTCGACGCTGCAGCACGCACGGTCCTCCGTGAGCGTCTTGCTGCGATGACGGTGCAAGCCTCGCAGCCTGGCCCGTCGCAGCCCGGTCCACATTGCGGCCGACAGGTCGCGAGTGGTGACCCGCCTGTTCGTGCCGGGACACGAGGGATTCGACCAGCAAGAGTCCCGATCCATCCGCGGTCTTGCAACGCGTCTTGGCGCTCTCCGACGACGAAGTTCAGCGGAGCTACGACGATGTGCGTGCGCGGTTCGAGGGTCGGCATCACGGCTTGACCGAGACGTTCCTCCGGCACGCCGACGAGCTCTCCGATCGCCTCGACCCGGAACGCCAACTCTCCCCGACCCGCCGCCTGCTGCTTGGCGCGACCTTCACCAGCGAATACGCCATTGAGGGTGCCGCTCTCTGCAATCCGAGCATGGTGATGCACCCTGACCAGACCGGGAGTCAGCCGCGGCAGCCTGCGGTTCGTGATGAGCGTCCGCGCCATTGGCGAGGGCCACAGCTCCTCCATCGGCTTCCGGACGGGGACGATCACCGGTTCGGGCGAGGTCGATCTCGATCCCACTCCGACCTTTGCCATCGAAGGGACGGCGGGACGGGGCGATGCTCGAGGCAGAGGTGTTCAGAGGCAGAGCTCCGTCGGCTCCGTGGAGGCGGCGATGACGCCGACTACGTGCTGGGTCACCTCGGACCGAGGTTCACCGAGGCGGAGATGGAGGTACGGCTCAGACTCCTCGAGGACCATGTGGCCACCCGGAAACAGGCGAAGAGGACCATCGGCCTCATGCGCAGGATCGCCGAGCGGAGCTACAGCGTCCGCTTCGAAGAGGGCACACCGCTGAGTGAGCGGGTGCTCATGCCGGCGATGAGCGCGGAGTCCAAGGGCATGGAAGACGCCCGGTTCGTGCGGTTCGTCGAAGACGATGGCAGCGTGACCTACTACGCCTCCTACACGGCCTACAACGGCACCGACATCGGCCAGCAGTTGCTCGAAACCAAGGACTTCGTGCACTTCACCTCCTCGCCGATGGTCGGAGCGGCCGCCGCCAACAAGGGTCTCGCGCTCTTCCCGCGCCGGATCGGCGGCCGTTTCGCTGCTCTTTCCCGGAGCGATCGGGAGTCGAACACCATCGCCTACTCGGAGAATCCGCGATCGCTGGGAAGAATGGCTGGCATGCCAGACGCCGACGAAATCCTGGGAAGTCGTTCAACTCGGCAACTGCGGGTCACCGATCGAGACCGAAGCCGGCTGGCTGGTGCTCACCCACGGCGTCGGTCCCATGCGCACCTACAACATCGGCGCCATCTTGCTCGACCTCGAAGACCCCACTCGGATCATCGGCCAGCTTCGTGAACCGCTGCTCAGCCCGGCTGCACGACGAGCAGGACGGCTACGTGCCCAATGTCGTCTACTCCTGCGGCGCCCTCCTCCATGCGGGCACCCTGGTCATCCCGTACGGAATCGGCGACTCTGCGATCGGCGTGGCGACCGTGCCTCTGGACGAGCTTCTCGCCGTCTCTCGAATCCAGCCCCGATTGACTCACGCATCGCCACGAATGACAGGAGAACACCATGCCTGACAGATCACCCCAGAAACCTGCCGGAAAGAAGCCCGGCAAGTCCCTCAAGGAGAAGACGGGAAGCGAAGAAGGAGAAACGGGAGAGCCGAGAGCAAGAAGGCCGATCGACCTGGGTCTGGGGCGCTGACGCCCGGTGCGCATTGCGGTCCTCGCACCGATTGCCTGGCGTGTCCCGCCGCGCCACTACGGACCGTGGGAGCTCTTTGCCTCACTCCTGACCGAAGGACTCGTGTCCAGGGGGCACGACGTGACGCTCTTCGCCACCGGTGATTCGGAAACGTCGGCTCGTCTGTGCAGCGTGGTCCCGAGGGTTGGTCGGAGGACCCGAGCATCGACCCGAAGGTTGCCGAGTGCCTGCACATATCGGAGGTATTCGAGCGGGCGTCTGAGTTCGACGTCATCCACAACAGCTTCGACTTCCTGCCGCTCACCTACTCCGCGGTTGATCTCGACGCCGGTCGTCACCACGATTCACGGGTTCTCTTCGCCACAGATTGTGCCGGTGTACGCGAAGTACAACGACAGCACGTTCTACGTCGCGATCAGCGATGCCGACCGGCATCCCGCTCTCGACTATCGTGGCAACGATCCATCACGGGATCGACACGGACGCCTTCACCTTCGACCCGACCCCCGGTTCCTACTTGGCGTTCTTCGGACGTATCCACCCGGACAAGGGACTGGTCGCCGCGATCGATGTCGCCGAAGTGACGGGGATCCCCTGCGGATCGCCGGAATCATTCAGGACGAGCCGTACTTCGAGCGGGAGATCGCGCCCCGCCTGGACGGCGACCGCGTGCACTACGTCGGGCCCGTCCGAGCGGAGGATCGCTCGTCCTTCCTGGGGGGGCCATGGCCCTCCTCCATCTGATCGACTTCGACGAGCCGTTCGGGCTCTCGGTCGTCGAAGCCATGGCGTGTGGCACACCCGTGATTGCCTTCGACCGAGGTTCCATGTCGGAGATCATCGACGACGGCATGACGGGTTCTGTCGTGGCTGACGTCGCCTTCGGCCGCCGCAGCCATCAGGGCGTCGGCCAACTCGACCGGCAGACGGTTCGAGACGAGGCGTCCGAAGATTCAGCAGTGACCGCATGGTCGACGAGTACGTCGCCGTGTATCGGCGCGTCCTCGCGGACTTGGAGCAGCGAGCACCACGTGAATCCTCTGCTTCACGATCGCTTTTCGCTGCTCCTCAGCCATGACCAGCTCGGGACGAGGAGAGTGACCACGCGCAACGGGTGACTGCGACCTACGCCTCACCGACGCCTGGGGCCCCTGAGCGGGCTCGGGCGGCCTCCAGTGAGTCGACCCAATTCTGGATCCAATCCAAAAGCTCCGCGTGACCTTCGTCCACGCTGGAGAGTCCCTCGACGATCAGTCCTAACTGGAAACTGGTGACGGCAGCCACGATGACCTTCAACGGAAACTGCGACTCATTGAGCCCGTATTCGCGCATCGCCTGACCGAAGTAGTGCTCGAAGATGCCGCGAAACCGGGCGTGCACCTCGGTGAGACGTGTTCGTAGTTCGGGTTTGTTCCAACCCATGGCCAAGAGCTCGAGCAGGATCTTGGGAAACCGGGAGGTTGGTTCGTCCACCCAGAATCGCGCACCGAGACGCCATTTCTCTGCGAAGGTCAGGTTCGCGTCGGCATAGAGGCCTTCGAGGGCCAGGGCCAGTTGCTCCACAAAGCGGGCGAGGGTCTGGGTGAGCAACTCCTCCATCGATCCGAAGTAGTAGTGGACCAGCCCGTGATTGACGCCCGCCTCTTCAGCCACGGCCCTCGTCGTGACCCCCGCATAGCCGACCTCGTAGAGGAGACGTTCGGCGGCGTCCATCAACGCGACGGTCGCCTGCTGGCGCGCGTCCGAAGTCTTCCGCGGCTCGAAGGTTCGGGCCATCAGCAACCGGTCGGGACGGCCAGAGGCGTCGGGGCGTATCCTCCAGCCTCTTGACGGTTAGTCACTCGTATTGGATACTAGCCTAAGTCGGTTGACTCGTCGGGCCATTCTTCTGTGTCATGGCAGGCGAGGCGACTCGGCCGGAGGGTCCTAGGCAGAGAAATAGGACTGAAAACGTGGGATGCTTCGATCAGGAAGACGCCAACGGCAACTGGAGCGATCCATGCCGGTTCGTCTGCGAGGAACGGCTACCGCCGGACAGTCGCTGCCGGCGACATCGAGGAGAGCGCTCACCTCTCGACGGCCTCGGGCCACGCCGGACCCGAGAGCGTCGATTGGTCCGCGCAAAGTCTCCGCGGGGAGGTGAGAGGTGACGATCACCGAGGCACTAGCAGCGTGGGGTTCGTACGATCTCGACGCCCCGTTCCCGTTGTTCGCGCAGGTCCGCGACCTCGGCCCGGTGCATGCCGTCACGTTGGCCGACGGGCATAGCGCGTGGCTGGTGGTCAGCTACGAGGAGGCGCGTGCCGCCCTCAACGACTCGCGGCTCTCCAAGGACATGCACGCGGCCCTGGCAACGGACTCCGGCGTCGTGGCCGAAGGCTTACCCGGACCGGCCTTCGCCCGGCACATGCTGACGGTGGATCCACCCGATCACACCCGGCTGCGGCGGCTCGTCTCGGCCGCCTTTTCAGTGCGGCGGGTCGAGGCGTTACACGCTCGAATTCAGGCCATCACGGACGATCTGCTCGATGACATCGCGCGGCAAGCACCCACCAGCCGGATCGATCTGATTGCAACCTTCGCCTTCCCACTGCCCTTCACAGTCATCTGCGAACTTCTCGGCGTGCCTCCCCGCCGAGCGCGCCTCGCTCGGTGAAGGTTTCACCAGGCTGCTGGTCCCGACTTCCACGCCGGCCGAGTATGCGGCGGCCAAGGAGGCGTCTGACGAGGTCGTCGCCATGTTGAGGACACTCGTCGAAGCCAAGCAGGTCGACCCCGGTGACGACCTCGTCTCCGCTCTCATCAACGCCCGCGACGGGGAAGAGAGCCTCGACAGCCAAGAACTGCTCTCGACGATCTTTCAGCTGATCGTCGCCGGTCACGACACAACAGCCAGTCTCATCGGGAACAGCGTCGTCGCGTTGTTGCGCAACCCTGCTCAGCTGGCCGAGCTCCGCGCCGACCCTACGAGCATCCTCAAGGCCATGGAGGAGTTCCTGCGCTACGACGCACCGGTCCCTCACTCAACGTTTCGATACACGGCCGCGCCGCTCACGCTCGGTGGTGTGGCTATCCCCGCCGGTGAACAGGTCATCATCTGCCTGGCCGCGGCGAACCGGGACGCGAACCGATACACCAGCCCCGAAGAGCTCGACCTCGACAGGGACGAGGCCCGTCATCTCGCGTTCGGGCACGGCATCCATCACTGTCTCGGTGCGCCGCTGGCCCGACTCGAGGGCCACATCGCCCTCGAGTCGCTCCTGCGCCGATACCCGGAGATTTCCCTCGCAGTACCGGCATCAGACCTGCATTGGGGGCATGGTGACGGCCTCGTTCTTCGAGGGCTGTCGGAGCTGCCGGTCATCCCTGGCCCGGCCACTGCCGAGGTCACGACCGTGACCGGGAATGAGGCGGTCTCGAACCGGGCTCGATGAGAGCTGGCGCGGGGTCGATGAGGGGTGGGGCCGGCTGGCCGCTGACTTTTCCACCCTCAGCGAACCATCCAACTGCCGCGAGTACGTCGCTCTACACCAGCGCCTGGGTGTCACGCGCAGGCGACACCCTGCTGGACATCGCTTGCGGTGCTGGTCTTGCGCTTGAGCTCGCCGGCGTGCGAGGCGCCCACTGCGCTGGTATCGATGCATCGGAGCGCCTCATCGCCGTGGCGCGGGACCGGAACCCCGCCGCCGACTTGCGGGTCGGCGACATGCACGCCCTGCCATGGGAGGACGCCGCTTTCGACGTCGTGACCAGTTTCCGGGGCATCTGGGGGACGACCCCGGCAGTGATGAGCGAGGTGCGCCGGGTCCTGGTACCCGGAGGCCGACTGGGGCTCACCGTGTGGGGTCACATCAAGGCATCGCCAGGCGCCTGGGCGCTCGCGCCCTTCTCGCTGGCGACGGCTCCGAAGGTGGAGAACCAGGCCGCCATGGTCGCGCTCGGCCGGCCCGGCGCCGGCGAGAGACTGCTTCACGACGCCGGCTTCACCGACGTTGAACGCATCGACATCCCCTTCGTCTTCGAGTTCGCCGATCCAGAGCTGTATGCACGGGCGCTGGCGTCGACCGGTCCGGCTTTCGAGGCCATGGAGGCGGTTGGCGAGGTCGCGTTCTTGCAGGCGGCGGCTGAACTGGCCCGTGCGAAGGTCCGCGACGGCCTCCCACTCCGGGCGCCCGTTGCGGTTGTGGGCTACATCGCCAGCAAGCCCGCCGTACCGGTCCCCCGCGGCAGCGACACTGCGACCTTCCGAGCCGACGAGTTGGGTGCAGGCCTCCTCGCAGCGCCGAGGCACACGCCAGATGCGCAGCGCCTCTTCGACCACGACGAGGAAGGCGTCGGCTACGTGACGAACGTGTCGCGGCTGTGGGCATACATGCCGACGACGCTCGACGGCCTGTCCGACCTCATGGCCCAGGTGACGCAGGCCAGCTCACTCAGCCTTCGGCAGCGGGCTGTCCTCGTCACGGCCGCCGCGTCAACGCTGGGTGACTCCTATTGCTCGCTGGCGTGGGGCAAGAAGCTCGCGGCGGAGTTGGGACCGGAGGTTGCGGCAGCGGTCATTCGAGGCACCGACGACGGTCTGGACGCCGAAGAGCGGGCGCTGGCCCGTTGGGCTCGAGCGGTGGCCACCGACCCCAACGCCATCGGCGCCAGGGACGTCCAGGATTTGCGGGACGCCGGCTTTGACGAGGCGAAGATCTTCGCCGATCACGACCTTCGTGGCGCTCCGCCTGGCCTTCTCGACAATCAATGACGCGCTGGGGGCAGCCCCAGACGCCCAACTGGGCACGTCGACGCCGGCAGCTGTTCTTTCCGCCGTTACCTTCGGCCGCCCGATAGGGCCTGATCATGAGTAGGCAGACGGCCGATTCGCAAGAGCGCCTCTTTTGAGGCCCGCATCGTCGATCCGGGCAAACCTCGTGACTCTCGGGCGTGAGTATCCGCGCTGCCCGAGCAGGTGTTGTAACGCCGCGGGGACATCCTCCGCGGGCAAATGAGGAAGGAGCAAGCACATGACCACTACGGATACACCAGTAAACAATGGCGTCAACGTCGAGTTCCTCTTGGGCGCTCGCGGGTTGCTCACCGATGCGCCCCAGGCGGCCCAGTTCCAGTGGCGGGCAACCTGTGAGTGGCAGAACGGCACCCACAGCCGCTCGGCGGTCGAGGGATTCTTCGGTCTCGGCGAGGAACAGAGCCACCGCACCCGGTACGTTTTTGACGCCGATCACCCACAGGTTTTCGCATCCGAAGACAATGGCGCGACTCCCGTCGAATACGTTCTCGTTGCTCTCGCCAGCTGCTTGACTGCGGGTGTCGCCGCGGTGGCGCAGAACCGGGAGATCCAATTGCGCAGCGTCTCGGCGACGATAGAAGGCGGTATGGACGTGCGAGGCATCCTCGGCATGGACAGCGATGTGCGTAACGGCTTCAGTGACATCAAGGTGACCTACAACATCGACGCCGACGCGTCGCCCGATGACATCAAGGCGCTGGTCGCACAGTCGCAGAAGCGCTCGGCTGTCTACGACATCATCACGAACCCCACCAATGTGAGCGTCCAGGTTCTCTGACCACAATCGGCGTCGGACGAGCAGGTCGGTTCCGTGCACACCACAACCGTCGTCATCGGGGCAGGTCACAGCGGGTTAGCGATGAGCATGTGCCTCTCTGAGCGCTCAATCGACCATGTCGTCCTCGAACGGAGCGAGGTCGCCAACTCGTGGCGGACCGAGCGTTGGGATTCGTTGCGTTTGCTCACGCCGAACTGGCAATGCCGACTACCCGGTTACTCCTACTGCGGCGGTGACCCCGACGGTTTCATGACGATGCCGGAGGTCGTCGACTTCATCACCGACTACGCGGCGCTGATCGCAGCACCGGTGCAGTCCGGTACGCCGGTCTCTTCTGTGCGCCGCAGCAACGGCGAGTACCGCGTGACCACGAACCAAGGCGAATGGCGGTGCGAGACGGTCGTCGTGGCCACGGGGGCCTTCAACGTGCCCCATGTGCCTGCTTTCTCGGACGCGGTCCCGTCGTCGGTGGCAACTTTGACCCCGCTGGAGTACCGCAACCCGGAGCAGCTGGGCGAAGGCGGCGTGCTCGTGGTTGGCGCATCGGCGACTGGAGTGCAGATCGCGGCCGAGATCCAGCGCTCCGGCCGCCAGGTCACTCTCGCTGTAGGAGAGCACGTTCGTGGGCCACGCGTGTACCGGGACCGGGACATCCACTGGTGGATGGAAGCGGCCGGAGTGCTCGACGAACGCTACGACGAGGTCGACGACATCGTACGGGCGCGGGGCGTGCCATCCATGCAGCTGGCAGGCACACCCGAACGGGCCACGTTCGACCTCAATGCGCTCACGAGCCTGGGCGTGAAGCTGGTCGGCCGACTTGCTGGCATCAGTGAGGGACGGGCGCAGTTCTCGGGCTCCTTGCGCAACAAATGCGAGCTGGCGGACCTCAAACTCGGGCGACTGCTCGACACCATCGACGAATGGGCGTCCGCCAATGGCCTCGACGACTCGTCCCCGCCGCCGCACCGGTTTTCACCGACGGTCGTTGACGAGCTGCCGCCGCTCGGGCTCGATCTCACAAGCGGTGAGATCGAGACCATCATCTGGGCGACAGGATTTCGCCCGGATTACTCATGGCTCGACGTCATGGTCCTAGACGGCAAGGGGATGATCCGGCACGACGGAGGCGTCGTCGACTCACCCGGCATGTTCCTGCTCGGATCCCCGTTCCTGCGCCGGCGCAAGTCGAGCTTCATCGACGGGGGCGGAGTCGACGCCCAAGAGCTCATCGTCGAACTGACCGCCTTCCTCAATCGTCGCACCTCGTCGAGCGGGGATTGACAACTGCCGCACGAGAAATCGAAATCGGTGCGGTGTCAAGGAACGAGCGAGGATGGATGCCACCATTCCCGCTCGGCGGCGTAGGTTTCTTCGGCCCTTCAATCCCTACTCGCCGAGGACTTCGCCGCAGCCAGGATCTCGCCGGCCAGCACACCGACCCGATTCGCGGCCGCCGAGGCTCCCGACTCATCGCCCATACCAGTCAGAGCCTCGGCGCACTTCGACCACGTGTAGGTGCTCGATTTCCTCACCCCGAGGCGCTCGTTCACGAGCGCACGGGCAACGTCCATCCGTGGAGCGCGGATGGCTGCCTCGAGGAGGGTGCGCTCCATGAGATCACGTTGCGCGTGGCTGCCGCCAAACTCGTGAAGCCGGGACCGTACGGGCCAGAGCTCGTCAAGGACCTGCTCGTACGCACCGTCTCCGAACGCCACGAGACTGCGACACACCGGAAGACCGATCGTGCTCGTCATGATCCAACTCGTGGTCTCAGAATCACCCCTTTCGACGAGGCCCTCGAGGTCCACGACGAGGTCTCGGGCGCGCTCGAGGTCCCCGGCACCGATGAAGGCTGTGGTGGCGTGCATGTCGTTGAACGGGTAATACCCTGGCGTCAACACCCTGCCCCAAGCATCGGCCAGTGGGCTCCAACGATCGCCGACCGCTTCGCCTTCGAGATGGAGGCGCCAGAGCAGGGCCGAAGCATCGACCAACTCGAGCGCGACATCGCCCGAACCGTCGTGATGCAACACTCGGTCATAGACCGCCGAGCGCGCCGGGCACGTCGTCCCCCTGGAGCAAATAGAGGGCGTAGTGCCAGGAGTTGTGGACGTTCAGAAAGTTCCCCCTGGCCCAGTTCGCGTGCCGCGCCCTCATGAACCGCACGCCCTCTGCGATCCGACCCTGCATCTCGTAGGTGTGGACCATGGCGTGGATCCCCCAGACATCGTCGTGATTCGTCTCAACGGCACGCTGGGCCATCTCCTCGGACAGCCCGTAGAGGTTGCACTCCTCGAGGCCGAACGCGTACAGGCCCTGGACGAACCCGAAGAACCGATCATCGGGCGTCCAAGCCCACATCGCCCGGCCGATTCGGTCACGGAGACTGACTGCGTCGCCGGTGAAGAAATCGATCTGGTGGCCGACGAAGAGGGCGAGCAGATCGCGAGGCCACCGCAACGAGATGTCCGCCAGGATTGCACCTGCCCCGGCCATGTCACCGGCGAACCAACGCCCTGCGGCCGCCACATGGGCCTGTTCTCGGGGAGCCAGCCCGTCGGGGCTTCCCGCGACGCCTGTGAGGGCGGCTCCGGCGTCCGCGACGCTGGACGCCTCAGTCGACATCAGCGACAGGTACGCCCCAAAGACTCCGGCCATCGCACATCGAGGGTCGGCGGCACGTGCCGACGCCTGTGCTTCGACCACCTCGGGCTGGAAACGCACGAGATGACCCAGCGCCCGGTCATAATTGACAGTCGCCTCGGCGGAGCCGGTGAAACTGAGGCCCTGCATGTCCGTTCCCATCGCCTCTCCGGCTCCTGAAGAAGGCCGCGGCTGACGGCCGCGGCCACAACCGAAGCGTACCGAAGGGATACCCGGTCGTGTCCTTCTCGGCCTTCAGCAGCTCCCGCGTGCGACCAGCCACTGTTCTTGTGTTCCAATCTTGTGATCAGCCGATACTGTCCTTCTGTTGTCTGTCAGCCGCATGGTGTTGCGCTTACGGCTTGTCACATTGAGGGCATCAGTCCCGGAATCGTCGCCGGCGAGGCGATGATCACGATTCCAAGGCAAATGATGGACAGCGCCAGCGGGAAATCGATCGCGACCTTGGGCAAAACCAGCTTCTGAGCGACAGCGACACCGCCGATCACGATCATCCAGCTGATGCTCATTGCTCCGACAGCCAGCAGCATCGCCATGAGTCCGATGCTCGATCCGAGGCAGGCGACACCGAGGCCGAGCCCAGTGCGTACGGATTCTTGGCAACGCACGCGTGAGTATCGCTTGAGCGGTGTGATCTCATAGACCCCGGCGGCGATCACGATGGCGCCGGCTGCCGCCGTCCCGTGCGGTTGGTACAACGTGTAGGCGGCGATGCCGACAACGGTCCAGATCGCCAGGTAGGACGCGACGTACACGGGGACTGTTCCGAGGCGCCCTGTCGTGCGTAGGTGCCGCACGACCGCTGGCGCCGCGCCGGGCAGCATCATGGCCGCCATCATCGTTACCCACACGGCCATGAAGAACCCGAAAGACCCGAGCTGGGTCGCTGTTCCCATGTCCATACCATTCATCTGGTGGATCGCGACGACCCACGATGCGGCCGCGAGGCCCAACGTCCCGGCGAGCACGATCGACATCGCCCTGACTCCTGGCGTGGTGAGGAGGCGTTGCGTCATGGCCGCTCCACCTCTTCCCTCTCGTTCGCGGCCTTGGACTCGTCGTGCCAGAACCACCATGCGTACGGCGGGGTCTTGGGATAGCCCTCCGGCGAGTCCTCCCACTCCTCTTGGCGCCCCGAGCGCGGTGATGTCCAGGTAGCTCCAAGTACTCCCCATGGCTTCGTCACCGCGGTTGTTGACGAAGTAGGTGCGGAACACGTCGTCACCTTGGCGAATGAAGGCGTTTGTCCCATGCCACTCGTCCACGCCGTGGTCCTTGTCGAAGTCGTCAGTCATCGTCACCCACGGGATCTCCCAACCCATGCGGGCCTTGACCCGCTGAATATCTGGCTGCGACGCACGAGACGCGAAGACCAGCGTGGTGTCGCGGGCAGTTGAGGTGGGCCACATGGGCCACCTGGTCGGCGACCATGGAGCATCCAATGCACGCGTGCTCCGGCCACCCGTGCACGCCCGGTTCGAAGAACGCGCGGTAGACGATCAGCTGGCGGCGGCCGTCGAAGAGGTCGACCAGATTCGCCTTCCCTTCGGACCTTTCGAACATGTACTCCTTCTCCACCGCGAGCCACGGCATCCTGCGTCGCTCGGCGGCCAGTGCGTCACGAGCGCGGGTGAGCGCCTTCTCCTTCACGAGCAGTTCCTCGCGCGCGGCCTCCCACTCCTCGCTTGACACGATCGGGGGTGTCTTCATCCTGGGTCTCCGTTTCTCTGCTGTGGTGCGGGCGTGCGCTGCTTCGCTGAGTCTTTTGATCCGGTCGAGTCGCTGATCCCACTGCCGGGCGAGCTCGGCCATCGCGTTCGTCGCTTCGTCCAGGCGATCTGCATCCACCCGATACAGGACCTCGCGACCCTGCTTGCGGCGGCCAATCAGCCCGCTCCTCTCGAGCACCACCAGGTGCTTGGAAACGGCCTGGCGGGTGAAGGGGACCCGCCCGGCCAGCGTGCTGGCGCTCGCCTCACCCCCGTCGACCAGAAGGTCGAGGACCCTGCGCCGGGACGGGTCGGCGATCGCGGACCACAGCTCGTCGTCCGACGCCGTCCTCATCCCCTCGGGCGATCGGCCAGCAGCGCGACCAGGCGCCCGAGGAAGGTGGCCCAGCCGCCGTTGTGCTCGTCGGCGTACCGTTCCTTCTCGGCGTCCGGCCAGGCGAGCAGGTCGAGGCCGCACTCCACCACGCGCAGCCGTGTCCGCTCGCTCCCTTCGGCAACGAGCGTGAACTCGACGAGCAACGAGTTCTCGCCGACAGGGTCCTCACCCTCCGGGTGGTTCCAACGAAACGAGAAGCGGGTCGGTGCCTCCACGACCTCCACCACGAGCGGGCCACCCTCGTCCCCGTCACCGAAGTACATGGCGCCATGCCCGCCCGGCTCGGCGATCAGCTCCACCCGGTCGGCGAACCACTGCATGATTTGGTCGGGCTCGGTGATGGTGCGCCAGACCACGTCCACCGGAGCGTCGATCACGACCTCCCGCTCTATCTCGAAGTTCGCCATGGCCCTCCCGTCGGGTTCAATGTGCAACCAAAGGTAGCACATCTTCGGCCCATATGCAACCCTTTGTTGCACGTTTTTGGAGGACGCCGGCCGACCGGTGGCCGTCCGTTCCTGTAAACCAGCGGTCACGCACAGAAGCACCGGGCCATCCGACGAGCGTTGACACGGATTGCAATCACGCCGAGAGGCTCCGTCGTGCTGTCGCACGACCCGACGCGCCGGGGTGGTGGTGGCAACACGTCCGGCGACATGGCTGCACCCTGTGCAACACCGCTTCGATCTGCATGAATGGCGTCATGCACACTTGCGTGAGAAGCCTGCGACGGGCACGAGCCGGAACACTTCGGTCCGGCATCATCAGCGGGGCTACTGCTTCGATCACACTTGCGGCCGGCGCCGTCCTACTGACGTCCACTTTGGCTGCGCCTGCAGACGCGTCCACCACGACGACGAAGCCTGCGGCGTCGACGGGCACGGTCGTATCGGCCGAAACGAGCCCCTACGGCCGGGCGCTTGTGGTCGGGTCGGGCCCGTTCGTCGGACTCACGCTCTACCAGTTCGACCGCAACACGCCGAGCGCATGCACGACGACAAGCGTCACGGTGCAGAACATGGCGATCGCCTGCACCGGCAGCGAGACGGACAAGACCGCGGACTGGCCCACGCTGACGACCGTTGGCAAGCCGGTAGCTGCAGCCGGCGTGAACCAACACCTGCTCGGGACGGTGTACCGCAAGGACATCGGCGCCGACCAAGTCACCTACGCCGGCAAGCTGTTGTACCTGTTCGACCCCAAGCCCGACCAGTTCACCGGCGCCAACTACTTGGAGACCGCGCCCCCCCTGCCTCCCTGGCACGGGGTGTGGAGACTGGTGTCTCCCAAGAACGGCCTTCCCGTCGTCGGCCCCATCCCGGTGACGACGCAAAAGCAGCCCGACGGCTCGACGGTGTTGGCGGCCGACATGTTCCAGGGCCAGGGCACTATTCCGATCATCGTCTACAGCTACAGCAAAGACTCCAAGGACCACAGCGACTGCATCGGGTCCTGCGCACTGACGTGGATGCCCGTCCTGACGACGGCGCCTCCGCAGGCGGGCACGGGGGTCTCCAAGAGCGCGCTCGGCGTCATCGGACGTGCCGACGGCACGAAGCAGTTGACCTTCGAGGGCAGGCCGCTGTACTTCTACTCGGGCGAGGTGCCACAACTGAACCCGGCGACGGGCAACCCGCTCGATCCGGCAACGATCGGCACGGGGAACGGCATGCACGGCCCGGCGCATCTCGGCGGCACCTTTTCTGTCGTCGCCGCACCAGTCACGGGATGAGACCGTCGTAGACGGATCTGGCGACCCGCCAACGACAAATGGGCGTCTCATCCGTTGACGATGAGCACTCACCCCGCAGCGTGCGGACCGCCCTTCGGAACGACGCCCCCGCGCATCCAACCCGACGTCGAGCCGACCTCGGTCGGCGGCCAGGCCGCTCGTGCTCGACGTGCGGCTGCCACCACGAAACGACCCGGCCTCGAGGCGGGTGAAAGGGACGGCTAGCTATTGACCGCAGGTATACCTTCAGTGTATATATGAGGGTATGAGCGTCCCCATGACCCTCCTCGGGCTCCTCGATCGCGAACCAAGCCACGGCTACGACCTGAAACGCGACTACGACGCGTACTTCGGCCGCGGCCGACCACTTCCTTACGGCCAGGTCTATGCCACCCTCGCCCGTCTGGCGAGGGACGGAAAGGCCATTGCCGGGGACGCGGAGCCCGGATCGGGTCCGGACCGCAAGCGCTACACCATCACCGAGACCGGGAAGAGCGAGATCGAGGCGTGGCTCGCGGAGCCCATCCCCGCCGAGCCCCACCTCCAGACCGACCTCTTCGTCAAGGTTGTCCTCTCCCTCATGCTCGGTCGCCCGGCAGAGGAGTACCTCGACGCGCAACGCGCAGCGCACCTCCGGCGAATGCGCGAGCTCACCGAGCTCAAACAACGCGACAGCCTGGTGGACGCCCTCCTCGCAGACCACGGTCTCTTCCATTTGGAGGCCGACCTGCGTTGGATCGACCTCACCGCCGCGCGACTGGCGCCGCTCGCAGCCGAAGTGGCGTCATGAGGGGGACGAACGGATCCGGTTCCTCCTCACTCGAGGTCGGAGGCGCCCTGATCGAGGGGCGAGACCTCGTGCTCTCCTTCGGCGAAACCCCGGCCCTGCGCGGAGCAAACGTCTCGGTCAACAGAGGTGAGATCGTCGCCGTAATGGGCCCGAGCGGTTCGGGCAAATCCACGCTGCTGCATTGCCTGGCAGGGATCCTCGTCCCGGACGCAGGCGAGGTCTACTTCGACGGTCAGCGCCTGGACACGAAGCGAGAGGCCGATCGTTCGAAACTGCGGCGTGATCGCTTCGGGTTCGTCTTTCAGTTCGGTCAGCTCGTGCCCGAGCTGACCGCCGATGAGAACGTCGCACTCCCCTTGTTGCTCAGTGGCACCCACCGCAACGAGGCCCTCCACACCGCGCGGAGCTGGTTCGAACGGCTCGACCTGGAGGGTATGGAGGGCCACCGCACCGGCGAGATGTCAGGAGGCCAAGCGCAACGCGTCGCGCTCGCGCGCGGCCTCGTGTCTCATCCCGACGTGCTCTTTGCCGACGAACCGACCGGATCGCTCGACTCGCTCAACGGGGAGCTGGTCATGGGCCTCCTGACGCGCGCCGCACGCGAAGAGGGAACGACGGTGATCCTCGTGACCCATGAACCCCGCGTGGCCGCCTATGCCGACCGGGAAGTGATCGTCCGCGACGGCAAGGTGACCACGACGACCGTGGCCCTGCTGCGATGATCCGGCTCGGCCTCCGCTTGACGCTGGGAGGCGGCCGCGATGCGGTGTTGCGCGCACTGGTCACCGCGGCCGCTGTTGCCCTCGGCGTCAGCCTGCTTCTGATCGTCCTGGCCGGCATGAACGGGCTGAGCGCCCAGACCGAGCGCGGTGCGTGGCTCAACACGTCGCCGCAGACGTCTCCGTCGACGCCGGAATCTTCGACATCGGACCCGCTCTGGTGGCTGCTCACCGTCGACCAGTTCGGCAACCAATCCATCGACCGCGTGGACGTTGCCGCGACCGGGACCGACTTCGCCGGTGCCGCCCGGGATCCCGCGCCTGCCCGGTCCGGGGCAGTACTACGCCTCGCCCGCGCTCGAACGACTGGTGGCGTCGACGCCGCCCGGCCAGCTCGCCGACCGGTTTCCCGGTCACCAGATCGGGACAATCGACGCGGCGGCACTGCCGTCCCCGGCCTCGCTCGTTCTCGTCATCGGCCACGGCCCGGGCCAGCTCTCGCAGATCCCGGGAGCAGTCGAGGTCAGAGGCATTCAGCAGACACCGAGTAGTAACTGTTACAGCTGCCCGAGTGGCGAGGGCAGCGGAGCGGTGCTGCAGTGGATCCTCGCCGGTGGGGCTATCGCGCTCCTGCTGCCCGTGCTCATCCTGATCGCGACGGCAAGCCGGCTGTCGGCCGCCAGGCGAGAGGAGCGCTTCGCCGCCATGCGGCTCGTCGGCGCCACGCCGCGGCAGATCTCTGTGATCTCGGCGGTGGAAGCAGTGGTTGCGGCCGTCGCGGGAGTGGCGGTCGGCTTCGCCCTCTTCTATCTGTTCCGGCCGCTCATCTACCGCGTGCCCTTCACCGGAGTGCCCCTCGCACCGGGCGACCTCTCGCTCCACGCGATCGACGTCGTACTCGTCGTCATCAGCGTCCCGATCGCTGCGGTCGTGTCCGCGCGCGTCGCACTCCGCCGCGTCCAGATCTCGCCACTCGGCGTGAGCCGACGGGCATCGTCCGCCCCGCCGCGGATTGTCCGGATCATCCCGCTCCTGGCCGGCGTCGCGCTGCTCGCCTACTACGACGCCACGGGTAAGCCGGGCAGCAACGGCAGCCAGCTTCTGGAACTGCTCGTCGGCTTCGCGCTCATCATGGTGGGACTGGTTCTCGCTGGACCGTGGTTCACGACGGCGGGCTCTCGACTCATGACGAAGCGGGCCAGCCGACCCGCCACGCTCATCGCCGGTCGCCGGCTCCTTGACAATCCCAAGGCGGCCTTCCGGTTCGTCAGCGGACTCGTGATCGCCCTCTTCATCACGAGCGCCGCCATCGGGGCGCTCAGCTCCATCAGCGCCGCCACCAGCCTCAGCGGTGGAAGCACGGGGAGAGACACCCTCGCTGACCCGTTCTGCAGCTTCTCGACGTCGAATTGTTCCGCCGCCGCCCAAGTTCCGTCCGTGCCGGGCCAGGTGCTGGCAGAGCTCCGCACGACGCCCGGAGTGCGCAGCGTGACGGTGGTCCACGACGAGCGCGTCCCAAGTTTCGCTGAGGAACTCGTTTGGGGTCGTCGCATGCAACCAGCTGTCGAGGACGCCGGCGATCGGCGCGTGCGCTCCGGGAGCGAGCGTGGCGAGCATCGGCTACTTCCTTTCGAACCTCCTTGGGCACAACTCGAACGCGTCGTCGACGGTGTGGCCGACCGCCCGTCTCTCAGTGGAGAAGGCCGCCCGTCTTCCCGTTGATGCAGTCGTCGTCGCCACGAACGGATCCCCGGCCTCCCTCGAACGAGCACGGACCGCGCTGGAGCGGGCCTTCCCCTTCCAGGGCACGCCGGTCGCGGTCGAGGCGTTCGAGCCGTCCGACGCGCGGCTCCTGCTGATGATCCAGGACATGACAGAGGTGGTCGTCGTGGCGAGTCTGATCATCGCCGCCTGCAGCCTCGCCGTGAGCATCGCCGCCGGGTTGGGCGAGCGCAAGCGACCGTTCAGCCTGCTCAGGCTCACCGGTGTCCCCACCGCGCTTCTGCATCGTGTCGTGGCGCTGGAGAGTGCGCTGCCGCTCCTGATCGTCGCAGCGGTCTCGATCGCGGTGGGCCTCGTCTCGGCTGCCCTCTACCTCAGCTCCCAGGTCGGCCTCGCGTTCAGCCTCCCGGGTCTGACGTACTGGGTGACCGTCCTCGGCGGACTCGCGGCGTCGCTCGCGATCATCGCCTCGACCTTCCCTCTCTTGAACCGGATCACGGGACCGCAGGTGGCGCGAAACGACTGAGCGACACGCGGCGCGCGGCGCGCGGTGTGGATCGCGCCGGCACACCGTCCGTCGGGCATCACGCCGTGCCGGACGGAGCCGGCGGTGCTCGTACCCGGCCTCTCGGCGTCACGGCTTAGAGGTCGAATGTCTGGCCCCGGGTGCGGTGGATGGTGAAGAAGGCCACGACGGCGCCGACCAGGATGAGGCTTCCCGAAAGAGCAAGCGCCTCGTGCAGACCGGAGCCGAAGGCTTCGTAGGCGGCGTTGACGACCTTGGTGGCGATGCGGGCGACCGCCGCGTTCTTCGAGTGCTCGGCGCTGCTGGCCGCTCCGCCGCTCGAGGCGCCCCCGGTCTGGACGGCATGGAGGACCAGGCTCTGGAAGTTCGGCGGGATGCCGATGGCCTTGAGCCGCGCCGCCAGATCGCCGGTGAGCTTGGCGTTGACGATCGCGCCGAGGATGGCCACGCCGAACACCGCGCCCATCTCCCGGCTGGTGTTGGTGGCCGACGCCGCCATGCCCGAGCGCTCCGGCGGCACCACCGTGAGGGGGACCGACGTGACGGGGACCAGCAGCATGCCGATGCCGATGCCGGCGAGGGGCAGCACCCATCCGAGCGTGGCGAAGGTCGACGTGCGGCCCGAGGACCGCGGCGGCGACGAGGATGCCCCCGCCCGCCAGCAGGCACCCGATCGTCATCGGCCAGCGCGGGCCGATGCGCGCGACCAGGGGCCCGTGAGCGCCGAGACGATGATCAGGCCGGCCGCCATGGGGAAGAAGTCGACCGCGGTCTGGTACGCCGACGCGCCGACGACGACCTGGAGGTACAGGGCGGTGAAGAAGAAGATGGAGAACGTGCCGAAGTAGGCGGCGAAGGCGACGAAGTTCGAGCCGGAGAAGGGGGCGCGCCGGAACATGCTGAGTTCGAGCATCGGGCTCTTCACCTTGAGCTCGGTGACGACGAACGCGACGCCCGAGACACCGCAGAGCACGAAGAGGGCCAGGATCCAGCCCGTCGGTGTAGCCGGACTCCTCGCCCTGGATCACTGCGAAGGACATGCAGCCCAAGAATGCGGCACCGAAGAGGAAGCCCAGGACGTCGATCCGGCGACCCTGCCGGTCCGAGGACTCCGGGCACGCAGACGGCGGCCAGGACGAAGGCGACCACACCGAAGCCCAGGTTGAACCAGAAGATGGCCCGCCAGCTCGAGAACCCCACCAGCGCGCCGCCGATGACCGGCCCGAGGGCCAGGGCGAGGCCCGAGACGGCCGCCCAGACACCGAGCGCGTCGGCGCGGGTCTCGCGGTCGGGGTAGACGTGCCGGATGATGGAGAGCGTCCCCGGCTCGCTGGCGGCGGCGCCGACGCCCATGATGACGCGGCCGGCGATGAGCCAGTCGACGTTGCCCGCCAGGGCGGCCACGACCGAGCCGGCGCAGAAGATGGCGACCCCGGCCAGCATGATCCGCTTGCGCCCGAGGATGTCGCCGAGCATCCCCGCCGCCAGCATGAAGCTGGCGAAGGTCAATGCGTACCCGTTGACGACCCACTGCAGCGAGGTGACGCCGGCGTGCAGGTCGCTCTGGACGTTGGCCAGCCCGACGCTGACGATGGTGTTGTCGAGGAAGGTGAGGAAGAGGACGGCGCACAGGGTGGCCAGGGCCAGCGCCTGGGCGGCCGAACCGAGCCCGCCCTTCTTGATGTCGAAGCCGGGCGGCGCCCCGTCGACCCCGTGGAGCACGGCGGCGCCCTTGGCCGCCTTCGGTCAGCAGTGCGAGTCCCTCCCGCCTGCGTCGGGCCGGAGCCCGCGTCACGACACAGATCATTTCCATGAGTTTTGCCTACCCGCAGGACGGGTACTGGAACCGCAACGGGGTGCCGCCGAGCGCTGGTCAGCGGGATGCCGCGCTCGTGCGGTGCACCGCTCGGACGTGCTCATGGACGGTGGTGCTCGGTTTAAGGCGTGGAGGACCGGCGGTGGGCTTCGGGGCGGCGGATCCGGCGCACCACCGGCGAACGACGGCCCGGGCGACCTCGACGGCGTTCTTCGCCCTCGTCGACTACCCCTTCTACGTCGTCACGGTCCGCGCGCCCGATGCACGACATGAGCGGCTGCCTGGCCGGCTTCGTGACGCAGTGCAGCATCGACCCGCCGAACTTCCTCGTCTGCATCTCGAAGGTGAACCACACCCTCGCCGTCGCCGAGCGCTCGCCGGGCATGGGGCTCCACCTGCTCGGAGCCGACCAGAGTGCGACCTGGCCCGCCTCTTCGGCGAGGAGACCGGGGACGTCGTCGACAAGTTCGCGTCGGTCGACTGGCGGCTCGGCTCCACCGGCGCGCCCCTGCTGGTCGACGCGGCGGTGAGCATGGAGGGCCAGGTCCTCGGCCACTTCTCCGTGGGCGACCACGAGGCCTTCCTGGTGCGAGCCGTGCGGGCCGTCGCCGGAGGCCACGCCGGCCTCCTCACCTACCGCAGCGCACCGCCGCTGGAGCCCGGGCACCCGGCGTAGCGCAACGGGGCCGACCGGGCAGACCCGTCACGACGGTGGCGCGCCGCCTCGAAGGCAAGCGGCTGCACCAGGCTCATCATGGTGCCCGAGTCGTCCCGCAAGGTCGCCTCGATCCCGTAAGGCCGCTCGGCGGGCTCGGACAAGAAGGTCATGCCCTTGGCGACGAGCGCGACCCGCTCGCTCGAGCTCACCACGAAGCACGGTACCGCCCCGGTGCGCGGGGGGACGCGCCGAGGCGGTGGCCCGGCGGTTCAGGCGTGGGCCTCCCAGAAGTCCCGGAGCAGGGGGACGAGGTCGGCTGCCCGCTCGTCGGGCCAGAAGAGCATGGCGTCGCGAACGAGGGTGACCCGCTCGACGCCGGGAATCATGTCGGCCAGGCGCTCGGCCCACGACGGCTCGAAGAAGATGTCGCCCGTCCCCCACGCCACCTGTGCCGGCGCGTGCAGCTCGGCCAGCAGCGGCTCGACGGCCATCAGCTCCGCCGCCGATGAGGCGGTGAGGAAGCGCTCGAGCCCCTTGCCCTGGTCGGCGACGAACGGCCCGAGAAAGCTCGTCAGGAGCTCGTCGGGCAGCTCGTCGGGATGCGCGTACCCCATGCCGAACCCGATCTCGGAGCGGGCGAGCACGAGGTCGCCGGCCATGGCGGCGACCATCGGGCCGAACTCGCCGGCCTCGGCCAGCGCGACGAAGGGCTTGAAGGCCTCGGGCGGGAAGTTGTCGTGCACGTCGCAGTTGGTCAGCGTCAGCGTGCGGATGCGCTGCGGGTAGCGGGCGGCGAAGACCTGGGCCACCGCGCCGCCGGTGTCGTTGGCGACGACGTCGACCTGGTCGAGGCCCAGGCGCTCGCAGAGCTCGTCCAGCATGGCGGCGAGCCCGTTGAGGGAGAGGTCGGGCGCGGCGCCGTCACGTCCCGTCGGATGCGGGCGACGCGCCGTGCGCCGGCAGGTCGGGCGCGATGCAGCGCCGCACGTCGGCGACGTCCCAGATGACGTTGCGCCACAGGTCCGCGTTGACGAGGACGCCGTGGACGAAGAGCGCGGCGGGCGCGTCGGGCCGCCGTTGCCGTCGCCGTGGTCGACGTACGCGATGTCGCCGCCGCTCAGGCTGATCACCTGGCGCGGCAGCACCGTCGGCGACGTGCCGGGTGGAGGGTGTCCGGTCTGTCTTGGTGGTGGGGGTCATGCTCTCGCACTCTACATACCAACTGTCTGTTTGTAAAGAGGGAGTAGGATCTCCGCCGTGCCCACGCAGGCAGAACGCACCGAGGCCACCCGGGGCCGGCTCATCGCGACGGCCCGGCGGCTCTTCGCGCAGAAGGGCTTCGCCGCCACCTCGACCGAGGAGATCCTCGGCGAGGCAGAGGTGAGCCGCGGCGCCCTCTACCACCACTTCGCCGAGCAAGACCGACCTGTTCCAGGCGACGTTCGAAGCCGTCGAGGACGAGGTGACAGCGCAGGTCCTCGAGCGCGCGACCGCCGGGGGCGAGACCGATCCGATGCGGATCCTCGAGCTGGGTTTCGACGCGTTCTTGGACCAGTGCGTCAACCCCGAGGTGCAGCGCATCGTGATGCTCGACGGCCCCACCGTCCTCGGCTGGGACACCTGGCACGAGCTCGACGAGCGCTACGCCTTCGGCACGCTCAAGGCCGTGCTCGGCGTGGCGGCCGAGACGGGCCGGATCGACGCAGTCCGCCGTCGAGCCGCTCTCGCACCTCCTCCTCGGCGCCATCATGCAGGCCGGGCATGGTGGTGGCACGGGCCGACGACCCGGCCGCGGCCAAGCAGGCCATGGCGGAGTCCTTCGCGCGCCTGGTCTCGGTCGTCGAGCTCCTCGAGCGCGCCGCCGCGAACTCCCGACGACCCAGTCGGGAGCCGCGCCGGGCGGCCGCGCCCGTCGACGCACCCGTGCACGGTCACCGCCGTCGCCCTGGCCTCGCCGCCGACCGACAGCAGGTAGGCGATCTGGAACGTGGTGCCGCGTGACGGCGCCGACGCGCAGCGACACGTCGACCTCGTCGTCGAAGCGCAGCGGCCGGCGGTACTGCACCGACACCTCCAGCACGGGGAACTCCCGGCTGCCGCCTCCGCCCGGCACGTCGCCGTCGTCGCCGGCGCGCACCGCGTCGTAGGGGTGCCCGATCGCGCGCAGGTACTCCACCCGCGCCTCTTCGAGGTACGGCAGGTACGCCGCGTGGTGGATGATGCCCATGGCGTCGGTCTCGGCGAAGCGGGTGCGCAGCCGGTGGGCGAACGTGTAGTCGGCCGGGTCCCGCGACGGCTGCAGGGACAGGCGAGCCACGCTCGGCCGGCTACTCCCCCATCGGGACGGTCGCCGCCTGCGGCGGCCTCCGCGTCCTCGCCGCCCGACCCGTCTCGGCGCGCCTCCGGCTTGCGCCGCCCGGCCCCGAAGGTGCGCGCCGCGAGTCGGCCATGCGCTGGACGCCGTCCCGTGTTGAAGATGGCGAACTCGCCGTCCGCCTCGACGGTGACGATCCCGTCCTTGGACGATGCGGCCCTTGCTGAAGATCCGGCGCTCCGTCACCTCGGTCACCCATCCCTCGAAGACCGCCTCCTCGTCGGTCAGGGTCGGACGCAGGTAGCGCAGGGCGAGGCGCACGGTGGGCCCGGTCGCGCCCTCGATGGCGTTGGCCGCGGTCAGGATGATGTCGAAGGTGGCCGCCAGGACGGCGCCGTGCACGCAACCCGGCGCGCCCTCGTAGGTGACGTCGAAGACGGCGCGGCCGAGCGCCTTGGGCGGATCGAAGTCGAGCACGACCGGCGGGCGCGACCGGGTTGAAGGGACCGACGATGACGTCGTAGGGCATGGCGCTCCCGAGCGGGATCTGCTTCGGGGGGCCCGTCCTCGTCGGGCGCGATGAAGCGCGGCAACGGGCACCTCGGGCACGGTGCGCCTCGAGCTCGTCGGCGACGGCCGCCAGCTGCGCCGTCAGCCGCAGCCGTCTCGGCGGGCGGCGGCGCGGTGCTGACCGAGAGGCGGATGAGGCGGCGCAACACGTCGGCCAGCTCCCGAGCCTCGGGCTCGCGGCCCCGCAGCCCAGGGTGGTTCTCGAAGGACGTGGGCCGCGGGTCGTGGCTCAGCACGGCGCGAACAGTACCGCCGGGCTCCGGGGCCGCCGACATTTCGACGGGTCGTGCGCGTCGCTCGCGGCCACGGTGCACGCAGGGTCGCCGCGTGTGCGCTCGTAACATGGCCCGGTGACCACCGAACACTCCGTCCAGTTCACCTCCGGGAGCCCCGAGACCGTGCTGGACCCGCTCGCACCCGACGTGGCCGCCGCCCTCGAGGCGGCCCGGTCCCTCCCGCCGGATCGCCGTCGGGAGGCGGTGGCCGCCGTGGCGGCGCAGGATCCGCGCTGCCTGGCAGGCCTGGGCCGACCTGGCCGAGCTGGGCCGGGACCCGATCGAGCGGTACGCGTACGCCCGGGTCGGGTACCACCGCGGCCTCGACGCGCTCCGGGCCGCCGGGTGGCGCGGCTCGGGCTACGTGCGCTGGCGCCACGAGCCCAACCAGGGCTTCCTGCGCTCCGCTCCACGCCCTGGAGCTGGCGGCCGCCGCCATCGGGGAGACCGACGAGGAGCAGCGCTGCGCGCTGTTCCTGCGCCAACTCGACCCCGAGTGGGGGTCGCGCCAGGCCTGACCGCGGGCTCGACGGTCCCGGCCACGCCCGCGCGCCGCGGCGGTCCGCACTCGCACGTAGTTAGGGTATCTAACTGTATGATGGTCGAAGTGTCCGTGACCTCCCCCCCCAAGACCGCGCGCCACCGAGCCGAAGCAAGCGCCGCCACCGGCGCGCACCCCGTGCTCGGGACCTACGGCCGCGTCGCGGCGTGGCTGTCCAAGCGCGTCGAGGTGGCGCTGGCACCGTCGACCTCACGCTGCCCCAGTTCCGGGTGCTCGGGATCCTGGCCGAGGGCTCGTCGGCCGCCTCGGGCCTGGCCGACCGCCTGGCCGTGCGGCGGCCGTCGATCACGGCCATCATCGACGGCCTGGTCGCCCGCGGGCTGGTCGACCGCCGCCAGGAGGACACCGACCGCCGGCGGGTCGCGCTGCGCCTGACCGACGAGGGCGCGCGCATCCTGGCCGACGCCGACCGGGCGGTCGACGACTACCTGGCCTCCATCGCCGGCCACCTGCCGGGCAAGGACGAGGCCATGGCCCTGCGCTCGCTCGAGCTGTGGGGCCGCGCCATGGCCGCGTCGCGCGAGGGGCCCGAAGGACGGCCGACGCGGCGCGAAGGAGCGGCCCGGCCGATGAGCAAGACCGAGGACCGGCTCGACCCGGCGGCGACCGCCGGACGCGCCGGCAACGGCAACGGTGACGCCGGCGGCAGCCGCACGGACGGCCGGCGCGCGGACTGCCGCTGGCGGCCTACGTCCCGATGGGCGCCACTGAGCCGCTACGAGGCGCCCAAGGCGACCGTCGACCCGGACCGCTCCAAGTCGTGGATCAAGCGGGCCGCGCCCATCGTCATGGCGCACAAGCTGCAGTTGTTCAGCGCGCTCGATCTTCTCGTTCCTCGGCCTGATCATCCAGGTGTGGATCCCCAAGATCCTCCAGAACGGCATCACGAACTCGCTGATCCTACAAGACGCAGCCGCTGCACAACTACGTCGAGTTGATCGCCGTGCTGGCGCTGTTCACGGGGGTCTTCGGCTACATCTCACGCACCAACCTCTTCAAGGTCGCGTACGCGATCGAATTCGACCTGCGCAACATCCTCTACGAGCACTTCACGCGGATGTCCTTCCCCTTCTACGACCGGGTCCAGTCCGGGCAGCTGATCTCGCGGGCCAACTCGGACATCCGCTCGGTGCAGATGTACCTGACGTTCGCGCCGATGATCCTCGTGCAGTGCTCCATCGCGCTCGTCGCCTTCGCCTTCATGCTCTCCATCAGCGTGCCGCTGGCCTTCGTGGCCATGGCGTCCATGCCGTTCATCTACATCGTCGGCGTGAAGATGCGGAAGTCGCTCTTCCCGGTGTCGTGGCTCATCCAGTCCCGGCTGGCCGAGGTGGCGACCGTCGTGGACGAGAACGTCAACGGCGTGCGCGTCGTGCGCAGCTTCGCCGCCGAGCAGCAGCAGCTGCGGCCAGCTGGCCAAGGCGGCCGACCGGGTCCAGTGGGGCTACATCAAGGACGCGGACCTGCGCGCCCGCTTCGCTCCGCTGGTGCAGAACCTCTCCCAGGTCGGTCTCGTCCTCGTGCTGCTCGTCGGCGGCTGGATGGTCATCCACGAGCACCTGCCCGTCGCGTCCATCGTCTCGTTCAACCTCTACCTGGTGATGATGCAGGCCCCCTTCATGATGCTCGGGATGCTGATCATGATGGGCCAGCGCGCCCTCGGCCTCGGCCGACCGGATCTACGAGATCATCGACGAGCAGCCGACGATCGTCGACCGGCCCGACGCCATCGACCTGGTCGACTGCAAGGGTGACGTCGAGTTCGACGACGTCAGCTTCGCCTACGCCGACGACAGCCTGCTCTCCAAGCCGGGCGGGGACGACGGTCCAGCGCGAGATCCTGCGCAACCTGAACCTGCACCTGCACCCGGGCGAGACCATCGCCCTGGTCGGGCGCACCGGCAGCGGCAAGTCCACCGTGGCCCGCGTGCTGGCCCGCTTCTACGACGCCACCGGCGGCACCGTGCGCGTCGACGGGCACGACGTGCGCGACCTCACCCTCACCAGCCTGCGGGCCAACATCGGCGTCGTCCTCGACGAGCCCTTCCTCTTCTCCGTGTCGATCCGGGACAACATCGCCTACGGCCGGCCGGACGCCTCCATGGAGGAGGTCAAGGCGGCAGCCGAGGCGGCCGGCGCCACCGGCTTCATCAACCGGCTGGCCGACGGCTACGACACCGTGGTGGGCGAGCGGGGCTACACGCTCTCGGGCGGGCAGCGCCAGCGCATCGCCATCGCCCGCGCCCTGCTGGTCAACCCGCCCATCCTGATCCTCGACGACGCCACCAGCGCCATCGACGTCAAGGTGGAGCAGCGCATCCACTCCTCGCTGCGCGTCCTGATGGAGGGGCGCACCACGCTGATCATCGCCCACCGGCTCTCGACCATCAGCCTGGCCGACCGGGTGGTGCTGCTCGACAGCGGGCGCATCGTGGCCGACGGCACCCACGCCGAGCTCCTGGCCTCGACGCCGCTGTACTCCGAGGTGCTGGCCCAGGCGGCCAGCGAGGAGGAGGCGGAGGAAGCCGCGGACGCCGGCAACGAGACGCTGGGGCTCGACCTCGAGGACGCGGACGTCCTCGAGCCCGAGGGGGGTGCGATCTGATGTTCGGCGGAGGAGGAGTCGGGCCGCCCATGGGCGGCGGAGGGGCCCCGGGCTCGGCCCAGGCGGGACTGCCCTTCGGCGGCATCCCGCACGAGCTGCAGGCGGGCGTCGACCTGCTCCTCGACGGAGGAGCCCGACCGCGGCGAGCCGGACGTCGTCTTCACCCAGCTGCCGACGGAGCACGAGTCGAAGAAGCTGACGCTCACCAGCCTGCTCATGGAGTACCCGGGCATGTGCGCGCTGGCCGGGTTCCTGGTGGGGATGATCGCCTTGTTCACCCAGCTCGGCCCGAGCCTGGTCTCCTACGCCATCAACCACGGCCTGACGCCGCCCCACTACGACTACGGCGTCGTGGTGCTCATGGCGGTGCTGTACCTGGTGTCGATCGTCGTCTCGGGCGGCGCGCAGTGGGGGCAGGCACGGGTGACCGGCCGCCTCGCCTCGTGGGTCATGAACGACCTGCGCATCAAGGTGTTCCGCCACCTGCAGCGGCTCTCGCTCGACTTCTTCACCGAGGAGAAGGCGGGCGTCGTCATGAGCCGCATGACGAGCGACATCGAGAACCTGCAGCAGCTGCTCCAGGACGGGCTGGCCCAGTTCGCCATTCAGGGCCTGACCATGGTCGTCATCACGGTCTTCCTCTTCGCCACCAACGCGAAGCTGGCCGCCATCACCGTCTTCGCCGTGCTGCCTCCGCTCGTCATCATGTCGATCTGGTTCAAGCGGGCGTCCGAGCGCGGCTACGACAAGGTCCGCGACGGCATCGCGCTCGTGCTGGCCGACCTCTCCGAGAGCCTGCAGGGCGTGCGCATCGTGACGGCGCACAACCGGCAGCGCTACAACGTCGAGACCCACCGCGACGTCGTCGGCGCCTACCGGGACGCCAACAACTACACGGGTCGCATCAACGGCGTCTACGGACCGGGGTCACAGGTCATCAGCGTCTTCGGCCAGTTGCTCATCCTGGGCATCGGCGGCACCATGTACCTGCACCACCCGCAGGAGATCAACCTGGGCCAGCTGACCGCCTTCTTCCTCTACGTGAACCGGTTCTTCTCGCCCATTCAGCTGCTGGTGCAGCAGTACAACACCTTCCAGCAGGGCCAGGCGTCCGTGTTCAAGCTGCGCGGCCTGCTCGAGACCGAGCCGTCGGTGCAGGAGGCACCCGACGCGGTGGTGCTGCCCCAGATCAGGGGCGAGATCCGCTTCGACCACGTCTCCTTCGGCTACGACCCTGCGGTGCCGGTGCTGCACGACGTCGACCTGACCATTGAGCCCGGCGAGACGGTGGCCTTCGTCGGCGCCACCGGGGCGGGCAAGTCGACCATGGCCAAGCTGGTCACCCGCTTCTACGACCCCACCGCGGGCCGGGTGCTCATCGACGGCTACGACCTCAAGCGCGTCACCCTCGAGTCGCTGCGCTCGCAGCTGGGCGTCGTGCCACAGGAGCCGTTCCTCTTCGCGGGGACGATCCGGGACAACATCTCGTTCGCCCGGCCGGGCGCTCCCGACGACGAGGTGTGGAACGCCGTGCACCAGGTCGGCCTCGGCGAGCTCGTGCACCGCCTTCCCTACGGCCTCGACACGCCGGTCCACGAGCGCGGCCAGTCGCTCTCCTCGGGCGAGCGCCAGCTGATCGCGCTGGGCAGGGCCTTCATGGCCGAGCCCCGGGTGCTGGTCCTCGACGAGGCGACGTCGAACCTCGACCTCAAGTCCGAGACGCTCGTGGAGGCGGCACTCGACGTGCTGCTCGAGGGCCGGACGGCCGTGCTGATCGCGCACCGGCTCTCGACGGCCATGCGGGCCGACCGGATCGTGGTGGTCGGCGACGGCCGGCTCCTCGAGGTCGGCTCGCACGCCGAGCTCGTCGCCCTCGGCGGGCACTACGCCGAGATGTACCAGACCTGGATCACGCAGTCACACGCGGCCTGAGGCCGCGCCACCCTCGCCTGGGAGCCTGGTATGACCCAGGTGCTCATCTTGCTCTCCCACCAGCTGCGAGTGCACATGGGTGCCGGCGCCTTGTCGGCGCGGCTCTGGCACGATGACGGCCGTGCCCGAGAACACTTCGTCGGCTCGATTGCCTCGAACTATGAGACCAGGTGGCCCAGTCTCTTCGAGCCCGCCGTGGTGGACGCGGCGGTGGACTTCCTGGCCGAGACCGCCGGACCCGGGCCAGTCCTCGAATTCGGCATCGGCACCGGGCGCCTCGCCCTGCCACTCAGCCGGCGTGGTGTACGCGTCTACGGCCTTGAGCTGTCAGCGGACATGGTGGCCGTCCTCCGCTCCCATGAGGGAGCCGACGTCATCGGTGTGACCATCGGCGACTTCGCTGCGGCACAGGTTGATGGCGCGCTGGGGTCCTGCACCCTCGTCTACCTCGTCCGCAACACGATCATGAACCTGACCACCCAAGACGAGCAGGTGGCCTGCTTCGCCAACGCCGCTGCCCATCTGGCCCCGGAGGGCACTTCGTCGCCGAGGTGATCGTGCCCGAGCTGCGGCGCCTCCCACCGGGCACGACCGTCCGGCCTTTCATGGTGACTCCTTCTCACGTCGGCGTCGACGAGTTCGACGTTGCGACACAGCACTCGTGGTCGCACCACTACTGGTTCGGCGACGACGGCGTGATGGAGACCTTCAGCGCGCCGTTCCGTTACGTCTGGCCCGCCGAGCTGGACCTGATGGCTCGGCTCGCCGGGCTGGCGCTGCGCGACGCTGGAACGACTGGGACAGATCCCTTTTTGACGACACCAGCACCAGCCACGTTTCGGTGTGGGAGAAGGTGGGCCCGCCGCCGTCATGAACGGTCGGTGGGTGGCCGGTCACTGCACTTCGATGAGCGCCACGGTGTTGCCGTCGGGATCCTGCAGCGTCGCCTTGCGCCCCGCAGTGCCGACCGTCTTCGACACCAACGGGCGTGAGCCCACGCGCAGCCAGTTCGGCGAGGGTGGCGTCGAGGTCGCCGACCGAAAGAGTGGCGGTCGTCAGGCCGGCCCGTGCCTCGTCGATGACCACGTAGAGCCAGGCGGTGTCGGTCAGCCGCCACATGACTTCGCGCTCGTTCGGCACGATGTCCGGAGGACGGCCGAACAGATGTTCGAAGTACGCCTGGCCGGTGGCGAGCGCGGAGACGGGCACCGCGGTGAAGGCGACTTCGACATCCATGGGCTGCGACGTTACTGCCGCGCAATCCCGGCGCCCGGCCCGGCCGTACCGCGGTGAGGGGGCGGTCCGTTGACCTCCAACGGGTCCGGGAGCGAGAAGGAGGGTCAGGCACATGGACGGACACCCGACACGCACACGGCGACGATCGCGCGCGTCCACATCGGCATCGGGACGCGCAGCGGACTTCGCTCAGACATCGGCGCACGGGCCGGGTGGTCGAGCTCGGCTCGTGACGGCCGCCGTCGCCACGTTCGCGGCGCTGGCCGCAACGGTCACCGCCGGCGCACTGGGGGCGGCGCCCGCCGGCGCAGCGCCCGTCCCCTTCCTTTCACACTTCAGCTCCATGAGCGTCGTCGGGTCCACCGTGCCGGGCAACGGCGACGTGAACCCCTACGGCGTCGCCACCGTGCCCTTCAGCACGGGCACGCTGGTGCGCGGCGACACGTTGGTCAGCAACTTCAACTCGAGCAACAACCTGCAGGGGACCGGGACCACGATCGTCCAAGTCGCGCCGGACGGACAGACCGGCCTCTTCGCCCAGCTCAATCCGAACCTGCCGGGATGCCCCGGCGGCGTCGGCCTGACGACGGCGCTCAGCGTCCTCGCCGACGGCTACGTCGTCGTCGGCAGCCTCCCGGTGACCGACGACGGGAGCGGGACGCCCGAGGCCGGGTGCCTCATCGTCCTCAACAGCAGCGGCGTACCCGTCGAGACCTGGGCCGGCAACGGCATCAACGGACCCTGGGACATGACCTCTGTGCAAGTGTTCGGGCCGTTCGCCGAGCTGTTCGTCACGAACGTGCTCAATGGCACAGTGGCCGCAGGGGGCAACGAGGTCGACCGTGGCACCGTGCAACGGCTCAGCGTCTTCGATCCGCCGGGTCGACCCCCTCTCCTCTTTGCTTCGACGACGATCGCCACCGGCTTCGCCGAGGAACTCAACTCGAGCGCGCTTGTTCTCGGCCCGACGGGTCGTCGCGCTCGGCCATGACGGAACGCTCTACGTCGCCGATACGGTGCACAGCCGCATCGCTGCCGTCCCGTTCGCGACGCTCCGCTTCTTCCCCGCCTTCGGCGGCGGCTTCACCCTCAGCGCTGGTGGCAGCCTCAACGCGCCGCTCGGGCTCGCCCTGGCACCCAATGGCGACCTGATCACCGTCAACGGGAACGACGGCAACGCGGTCGAGGTCAGCCCGTTCGGAACCCAGGTCGACACCGTGACGATCGACCCGTTCAAGAGTGGCGGGGACCTGTTCGGGCTGGCCATCGCGCCCGGAGGGAACGGCGTCCTCTTCGTGGACGACAACGGCTCGGCCAATACGCTCGACCTGTTGCACTGAGCCGGGCCGGGCAGAACCCGGACCGCTGCAGCAGTCTGCCGGGTCGCCCGGGGCGGGAGGACGCGCCTGCCCCGGGCACCCGAGCTCAGCATCCGACGATCGACGTCGGTTGCCGCTCGGGCGTCAGGCCCGGCTCCACTCGCCAAGCGTGGCCCGGTAACGCGTGTCCCAGTCGTCATAGTCCGCGCGCAGTGCGGCACCCGGCCATTCGACAGGCACCAGGTCGGCGGGGAGCAACGGGTCACCTTGGAGGTGGCGCAGGACGGCGGCCGAGAGCTCGAACCCCGGCGCCAGCGCCTCGGCGCCGCTCGGGTGCCAGCGCGTCGAGCGCACGCCGCAGGTCGTCGGCACGTAGCGGCCCAGGCCGGCAGGTCCCACAACCGAGCGGCGAGACTCCGCGCGTCGGCGGGACGTGCCGTCATGACCTCGACGTCGGCGTCCAGGGAGTCGGGGAGCTGGACGCGCGACGTTGGCCGGCCGCATCCATACCCCCTCGCGCACCTCGGCCAGCCGGGCGTAGCCGAGCGCGCGGCGCCGACCGCCGCGGACCTCGGCGCTGCTGCCCGACGTCGTCACGACGGCCAGCCACCAGTTGCCGTCGTCGGGCACGGTCGTCCCTGAGCGGCTGACCGACTGCCGCGCCTGGCGGGCCACGAGGTGACCGGCCAGCCGGTAGCCGCCGGACCCGTCTGTCGTCGCCTCGCCGGCGGCCACCATCCGGCTGAGCGCGACCCGAGCCCGGTTCTCGCTGATGCCGAAGAGCCCGCTCAAGCGGACGAGCTGGGCCACGGGCAGCTCGGGCGGCTCCATGCCCAACAGCGCGCTGGCCAGGACGGACCGGGCGGTGAGCGGCCGGGTGTCCGGCGCAACGGCGGTATTACGTTGTTGCATCAGTTGACAAAATAGCGTAATATGTCCGCATGGCCGCAACCATGGTGCCCGACGCCGCCGACCGGCCGGACGTGCTCCCGAGTGAGCGCCTCCTGGCCAACGGCATGGCCATCCCGGGGTTGCGCGGGGACCTGCGCCGCATCGACAACGGGCGCAACGCCCTCTCGGTCGCTGGCGGTGTGGTTCTGGGTGGCGTTGATCATCGGCGGTGCCGTCTTCATCGACCAGTGGTGGAGCTATCTGATCGCTTTCGTCTTGATGGGGCCGATGTACGCCCGCTTCGCCATCCTCATGCACGAGGCGGCGCACAAGCTCCTCTTCACCAACAAGCGCTGGAACGACGTCGTCGGCAAGTGGGTGGTGGCCTATCCGGTCTTCACCCCGGTGCAGCTCTACCGGCGCGTGCACTTCGCCCACCACAAGGACGAGTTCGGGCCCGACGAGCCGGACATGGCGTTCTACTCGCCGTATCCATGCACGCGCCGGGCCCTGTACCGGCGCCTCGTCCGCGATGCCGTGGGCATCAGCGGCTGGAAGAACTTCGTCCCGCTCGTCAAGAACACGCTGCACAAGCCGTTCCGCCCGATCGGCCTCTCCATCTTCGCCGTCCAGGCCGTGCTGTGGGCGGCCATGTGGGCCGCCACCGGGCGCTGGTGGATCTACCCGCTGCTGTGGTTCCTCCCCTGGATGACCGAGTGGCGCGTGCATCAACCGCCTGCGTTCCATCGCCGAGCACGGCGGCATGGAACGCAGCCCGGACCGGAGAGCAACGACGCACCACGTACGCCAGTCGTGGCTAGCGCGCTTTTGGATCGTGCCCTACAACACCGGGTGGCATCTCGCCCACCACGTCGACATGGGCGTGCCGTGGCGCAACCTGCCCGCGTACCACGCCGAGCTCGAGCAAGCCGGCTATGTCACCGACACCATCACCTACCCGAGCTATTGGGCGTTGTGGAAGGCGCTCAGCAGCGCGGACGAGTCCTCCGAGGTACAGGCCCGGGCCGCTTCAGCCTGAGCGCCGGTTTGCCTCGGCCTGGGTAGGGGCACGGGTCGATGGTGTCCGGCTCGGGAACGACAGCAGGCACGGACACGACCGGACGTGCCGGCACAGATTCGGGCCGGCACACCCACCCGTCGTGGTGGCTGGCCGGGCTGGGCGTCGCTGCGCTGGTGGCCGCGGCGATCGCGGCACCCGACGAGGCGCGGGCGGCCGCAGCGCAGGACTGGCCACCGTTCGTCCTCGTTGCCGGGTTGCTCCTGGTGGGACTGGTGGCCGAGGAAGACGGACTCTTCGCCACAGGCGGCCACGCACTGGCCCGCCTCGCACCGAACGGCGTGGCGCTCTACGCGGGGACGGCGATCCTCGTCGTCGCGGTCACGACACTGCTCAACCTCGACACCGCGGTCACCTTCCTCACCCCTGTGCTCGTGTACGCGGCGCGCAGCAGGGGCGAGGGGCGGGCACCGCTCGTCTACGCCTGCCTGTTGCTCGCCAACGCCGGATCGCTCATGCTGCCCGGGTCCAACCTGACCAACCTCATCGTGCTCGGCCACCTCCACCTCTCGGGCGGCGCGTTCTTCGGCACATGGCGTTACCAGCCCTGGCGGCTGCGACGGTGACGGCACTCGTCGTCGGCGTGTGGCATCACCGCTCCTTGCGCACGACGATCGCGCCGGTCGGCGAACCCGAGCATGCGACGATCGGCCTCGGCCTGCTTGCCGTCGCCGCAGTCACGGTGCTCGTCGTCGTCCTGCGCGCGCCTGCCGTGCCCGTCGCTGCGGTGGGTGTCGGATCCGTCCTGCTCCACGGGCGAGGTTCGGGGGTGGCCGGGTCCGCGACCAGTCCGTCCGCGTTGCGCCGCGCCTTCGAGGTCCTAAGCCTGCCGGTGCTCGTCGGGCTGCTCGGGCTGGCCGTGGCGCTCGGAACACTCGGCCGCGCCTGGGACGGACCCGCGACGATGCTTGCGCACCTGAACACCTGGGGCACCGCGGCCGTGGCCACGCTGACCAGCGTCCTCGTCAACAACCTCCCCGCGGCCTCCTTGCTAGCGGCACGCCGGCCGCCGCACCCCTATGCGCTCCTGGTCGGCTTGAACGTCGGCCCCAACCTCTTCGTCACCGGTTCGTTGGCCTGGATCCTCTGGCTCCGCGCCGCGCGGTGCCGGGGAGCACCCGGACATCAGGCGGGCGAGCCTGCTCGGGCTGGCCAGCGCACCGCTCGCCATCGCAGCGGCCGTCGGCGTGGTGGTCGCCGAGGGCCTGCACTGACCAGTGATCGCAGGGTTGCTAGGCGGGTCCCGTGCCGTGCTCGGCCACGCCGAGGGCACGCCGCAGCACGACTGCGGACTCCTGCTGGGCCCGCCGCGACACGGCCGCGGTCATGACCAGCGCCGAGCCGTGGAACGTGCCGGGGAACTGGTGCAGCTCCACCGAGACCCCGGCACCCAGGAGAGCCCAGCGCGTAGGTGATGCCCTCGTCGCGCAGGGGGTCGTTCTCGGCCGTGGACACGTAGGCGGGCGGCAACCCGCCCAGGTCGGTCGCACGGGCGGGCGCCGCGTAGATGGGCACATCGGCCGAGCCCGAGCGGTCCCCGAGGTAGGCGCGCCAGCTGTGCTCCGCCAAGGGGCGGTTCCAAACCGGCGTGTCCACGAACGCCTGCATGGACGGCGTCTGCAGGCGATCGTCGAGCTCGGGAATGTGCAGCATCTGGAAGCACAGCGCGCGGCCCGCCCTGGTCGCGGGCGAACAAGGCGGTCGCCGCGGCGAGACCACCGCCGGCGCTCGCGCCCATCACGGCGACGCGGCTGGTGTCGACGCCGAGCGCATCCGCTTCGGCGTGGATGTAGGTCAAGGCGGCGTAGCAGTCGTGCAACGCGGCCGGGTAGCGATGCTCGGGCGCCAGCCGGTAGTCCACCGAGACGAGGACCGCACCGAGCTCTGCCGCCGTCAGGACGGCGCCGATGTGCTCGGTCTCGATGCTGCCGACGATGAACCCGCCCCCGTGGATCATCACGATGCCGGGCACGGGGGTGCCGGCGCCCGCCTTCGGCCGGTACACGCGCACCTTGACCTCGGGATCACCCGCCCACCCCGGGATCATCCGGTCGTCGATGTCGAGTGTGTCGGCCTGCGGGAGGTCGCGGGCCATCGCCACGATCATGGCCTCGAAGCCGGCCCGCGCGGCCACGGGGTCGTTCAGGTCGAAGACGGGCATCGCCTCGACGAAGGCGGCCAGCTCCGGGTCGATCATCGTGTGCCCTCCCCCGTGTCGGATCCTGCGTCCGTGCGTCCTATTTCGCCTGCATCCGGATGCCGGCGTCGATGCGGATGGACTCGGCGTTCATGTACGAGTTCGCCAGGAGCTCGACGGCGAGCGTGGCGAACTCGTCGGGACGCCCGAGGCGGTGCGGGAACAACACGTCCTGCGCCAGCTTGCTCTTGAAGGCCTCGGAGCCCTCCCCCGCCCCGTAGATCGGCGTGTCGATCAGCCCGGGCAGGATGGTGTTGACCCTGATGCCGACCACGGCGAGGTCTCGCGCCACCGGGAGCGTGAGGCCGACGACGCCACCCTTGGACGACGAGTACGCGGCCTGGCCGATTTGGCCGTCCTCGGCCGCCACCGACGACGTGTTCACGATGGCGCCGCGAGCGCCGTCGGCGTCGGGCTCGTTCAGGCTCATTTTGGTGGCGGCGAGCCGGATGCAATTGAAAGTGCCGATCAAGTTGATCTCGATCACCCGGCGGTAGAGATCGAGGTCGTGCGCCGACGCGTAGTCACCATCCCTCCCGATGGTGCGCGTCGCCCATCCGATGCCGGCGCAGTTGACCAGCGACTTGAGCGGCGCCATCTCGAGGGCGGCCTCGACGGCGGCAATGACCTGTTCGGTGTTGGTGACGTCGGTCTGGACGAAAAGTCCCCCGAGCTCCTTGGCCAGCGGTGCGCCCCTGTCCTCTTGGAGGTCGGCCACCACGACGTGTACTCCCCGCTGGGCCAGCAGGCGCGACGTGGCCTCACCCAGGCCTGGACGCGCCACCCGTCACGATCGCCGACGTGCCGTTGAGATCCATCTCGCTGTGATTCCTCCTGTCGTCTCGGAGCTGCGGGTCCACTCGGCGGATCACCGGCGCCAGACGTGCCCGCAGAGAATAGGGGGCAGGCGCGGGCCTGGTCACATCTGCTCAGGCGCCTCCATGCCGAGGAGCGACAGCCCCAACTCGAGCACCCGAGCGGTGAGATCGCACAGGCCGAGACGTGACGTCCGCAGGGCGTCGTCCTCCACCAGCACGCGGCATGCCTCATAGAACGACGTGAACACCGTCGCCAGCTCGAAGAGATAGGCGCACAGCTTCGAGGGGCTCAGCGTCTCGGCTGTCGACTCGATCGCCTCAGCGAAGCGCAGCAGCTCGAGCGCGAGCGCACGTTCCTGTGGCTCGTCGAGCAGCGGCACCATGCCGGGCGTGGGCGGCTGGACCTGGCCGCGGCGGAAGATCGAGCGGATACGGGCGTGCGCGTATTGCAAGTAGGGCCCGGTGTTGCCGTCGGTGGCCAGCATGCGCTCCCAGTCGAAGACGTAGTCGCGCATCCGCTCGGTCGAAAGGTCGGCGTACTTGATGGCGCCGATACCCAAGGCGTGTGCGATCTCGGCGTGGCGCTCGGGTGGGACCTCGCTGCCGCGCTCGTTCAGCACCGCGCCCGCACGGTCGATGCCCTCGGTCAGCAGGTCGATCAGTCGCTCGGACTCGCCGCTGCGGCTGGCCAGCTTCTTGCCGTCGGCCCCCAGCACGAGCCCGAACCCGGCGTGCACGGCCGAGGACGCGTCCGGCAGGTAGCCGGCCAGGACCCCCACCGCGAAGACCAGCCGCAGGTGCAGCGTCTGCTCGGCACCGACCACGTAGACGAGGCGGTTGGCGCCGAGCCGTCCGGTTCGGTCGCGGACAGCCGCAAGGTCGGTCGCCGGATAGCCGTACCCGCCGTCGGACTTGCGCACGATGAGTGGGAGCGGCTCGCCCTGGCGGTTCTCGAATCCCTCGGGGAAGACGCAGAGCGCGCCGCCGTCCTCGACGAGGAGACCCTTGGCGTCGAGCTCGGAGACAAGTTCGGGGAGGAACGGGTTGTAGAAGGACTCACCCACGATGTCGTCTGGGGTGAGGAGCACCCCGAGCAGGTCGTAGACCTGTTGGGCGTGACGCAGCGACTCGGCCACGAAGATCCGCCAAAGACCCATGGTCTCAGGATCGCCGCCCTGGAGCAGGACGACGCGGTGGCGACACCGGTCCGCGAAGGCAGGGTCGCTGTCGAATTGCGCGCGTGCCGCCGCGTAGAAGTCGTTCAGGTCCCGCACGCTGAAGGACTCTGCGTGCTCGGCACCGTCGACGTCGAGGAGGTGCTCGATCAGCATGCCGAAGGGAGTGCCCCAGTCGCCGATGTGGTTCTCGCGCAGCACCTCGTGGCCCGAGGAACCCCAGCACCCGGGCGAGCGCGTCACCGATCAACGTGGTGCGGAGGTGCCCGACGTGCATCTCCTTGGCGACATTGGGTGCCGAGTAGTCGATCACGACCCGTTCGGGGCTGGCGGCGGGCGCCACGCCGAGCCGCGGATCGGCTGAGAGCGTACGCGACCAGCCCGGCCACGAACTCGTCGGACGAGGGTGAGGTTGATGAAGCCCGGGCCGCTGATCTCGACCGCCGAGCAGACGTCGTCGAGGACTGCCGCCGCCACGACCTGCTCGGCTACCGAGCGGGGGTTCGATCCACCCAGTTCCTTGGCCAGCGCGCAGCGCGCCGTTGGCCTGGAAGTCGGCGCGGTCGGACGCCCGCAGGACCGGGTCCGCACCAGGCCGGACGGTGTCGAACGCGACCTGCAGCCGTTCGAGAAGGATGCCGGCGGGGTCGGGCATCCCGCATTCTCGCATGCACCGACGCGCGGGTGATCCGGCGTGCGCCGGCTGCTCCCGCTCAGTCGGCGGGCGCCCCCATGCCCCCGTCCAGCAAGCCGTAGCGGCGGTAGGGGCCGAAGAAGCCGTGCTCGAGGAGGCCGTACCCGACGCGCCCGTCGTAGGAGAACTCGGCGACGTGGTCGACGATGCCGTATTGCGCGATGCCCCTGTACCTCGTCGACCGCCAGCACGAGTCCCTGGGTCACCGGCTCAGGACCGTGGTACATGCCGTGACGCCAGTCCGCGTCGATGCCGTACCCCGTCCCGATGGAGACGAAGTTGGCGAGCAACGGTGTACAGGTGATGGCGATCCCGGCCTCGGGGAAGCGAACCACGGAACGGTCGATGACCCGGGTCCCCGGGATGAGGTGGTGCTCGTGCTCGGATCGGCCCGAGGTCCTCGACGCCCGCGATCGGGATCCGACCCACACCCGCTCGGCCTGCACGAGCGGGCGCTCGCCGTCGTCGCGCTCGTGGCAGATGTACATGATGGTGTGGTCATCGAATTGCATCGGGAAGTAGTTCCACATGCCGCCGAGCACGAGTTCCCCCTGGCGGATGCCATCGGTCTCGGGCTCGCCGACCGGCCGCACACCCCAGGAGCGGTCCCGGGTCCCCCAGCACCGGTCGGGGGTGACGGACAGGTCGGTGCCGCCGACCGAGAGCGTCCCCGTCCAGTACCCGGTCTGGGCCAGGCGCTGGGTGTCGAACACGACCTTGCCCTTGCTGCGCATGTACTGGCGGGGCTCGGCGACGGCGGGGATGTGGCCCTCCCAGATGACGTCCATCGCAACGGAGTGCTCCGTCGGCTCGACCACGACGCGCAGCCGGCGCAGGGGCTCGAGCACCTCGACCCGGATCGGCCCGACCGCGAGGTCGCCGCGGTCGACCAGGGGCGCCGACGCCCGGACGATGTGCTGGGAACCGCCATGACGCACGTCGACGAAGGCGTCCACGACGCCGAGGTTCGGGTACTGGCCGTAGCCCGAAGATGGCGAACCAGTCACCCGAGCACGGGTGCATGTTGAAGTAGTACCGGTCGTAGAAGTTGCGGTCGCTCGTGGCCGGGATGGGCGATGAACTCCGATGCCTGATGGACCGGGTAGTCGTCGAAGGAGGAGAGGGTCATGCCGGTCGCTCAGCAACACGCGCAGCCGCTGCCGCAGCCGCCGGCCACCGGGCGCCCGCACGCGCCGGCGCCCGCGGGCTCGGCGGCGAGTCCGGTCGTGGCGAACACCGGGCAGCAGCCGCCGCGCACCCACGTGACCGTCGGGACAGGTCGCCGGCGCGTCAGCGTCGGCCATGGGCCGGCGCTCGTCGAAGACGGCGTGACAGGTCGAACAGCGGAATTCGTAGACGGGCACGGTGGACCTCCGCCGGCAGCCTACGCGATGACCGCTCCGACGCCGCGCCCGCGTGTCTACGGCTGGGCGAATGCGTAGATGCCGACCCCGTTGTAGGACTCGGAGTCCCACGGCAGGAACGGCCCGTCCAGCGCGACGGACAGATAGCCGTCGCGCCCGGGTCCCGCGTCGCCCGCCACCGTCATGATGGCGTCGTCGGGCCAGACCTGGGTCACGATGCCGACGTGCACCGACGTCGCGGTGCTCCACGGCCCGGTGCCGTACAAGACGGCGTCGCCGACGGCGGGCTTGGCGGTCGGCGGCAGGACGGCGCCGTAGGTGCGGGCCCAGCCCCAGATGTCCCCCGTGAAGGCGTAGCGAGGAATGGGGATGCCCGCCTGCTGCCAGGCCCAGGTGGCGAACAGCGCGCACCACTCCTCGCATGGCCCGTACGGGTTGCAGTAGGGCCCTGGGTGTCGGGGTCGGGCCCGATCTGGGACGCCACGGCGTCGGCGATCGCCGCCGACTGGGGGAACATCGGGTTCGGGCGTGGCGGTCGAGAAGCTGTACTGCCACGCCTGAGGGTCGAGCAACCAGTAACCCGTCCCCTGGTTGTTGCCGATGATGGCCGAGATCTGCGTCGCCGTCGGGTCGAGCGAGAGACCCCCGAAGGCCTGGGCGTCGCCATAGGGGAGGACCACGCCGTTGGCGGTGGCGATGAGGTAGCCGCCGCCGTCGGGGAGGCCACCATGCCCACGACCGAGTCGGGCAGGTTCGCGGCTGCCCGCCGACCCGTAGAAGCCCGCGTCCCCGAAGGTGAAGATGCCGCCGTCGGCCGCGACGAGCCAGTAGCCCTTGCCGTCGTGCGTCGCCGCCATGCCGACGATCGGGGCATTGAGGCTCAGGCTCCCCGTGCTGCCGTAGAAGCCGGCGTCGCCGTAGGCGAAGATGCCGCCGTCGGCCGCGACGAGCCAGTAGCCCTTGCCGTCGGGCGTCGACGCCATACCGACGATGGGCTGGTTGAGGTGCGACGAACCCATCGACCCGTAGAACTGGGCGTCGCCGTAGGCGAAGACGCCACCGTCGAGCGCACCGAGCCAGTATCCCTTGGCGTCGGACGTCGTGGCCATGGCGACGATCGGACCCTGCAGCGGGAGCGCGCCCGCTGATCCCTCGAAGGTTGCGTCGCCGAACGCAAACACGCCGCCGTCGGCGCTGGCCAGCAGGTAGCCGCCGCCGTCGGGCGTCGCGATGCCCGAGAAGACGGGCGAGTTGAGCGGCTGGGGCAGTTGCGGATTGGTGAGGCTGACGTTGCCAAATCCGATCATCCCGCCGTCTTGGTAGACGTGGGGCTGCTGCGCCGCGCCGGCCGGTCCCGACACCGTCACGGCGCTGACCGCCAGCACCGCCGGTGCGAGCACCGCTGCAACGACGAGGATGACGGCCGAGGACGCCAGCGCCGTGCGCCGTCTCCGCCGGGTACAGGCCGTCCCGATCGTTCCCCTCGCGCTTCCCCGTCCGCGCACTGGTCGATTCTGCTCGCTGGGTTCGGTCCTCGGGGGCCGAAGCCGTTACGAAGTGGTTACGACTTCGGTGGTCAACTCGGGTGTCGTCCCTCGCTCGCGCCCATGGGGCACGCGGCGTCCCCGGCCGGCCCGGTGGGCGGTCCCTCCAGGTCCACGGCAGAATGGGCGCATGAGCCCGAACTCCTCTCCCGCGGCAGCGCACCCCGACACCTTCGGCGCCCGCTCCGATCTCGTCGTTGGCGACCGCACCTACGAGATCTTCCACATCAAGGCATCCATGCTGGCCGACCGGCACGACATCGATCGGCTCCCCTATTCCATCAAAGTGCTCCTCGAAAACCTGCTGCGCCACGAAGACGGCCCGCACGTCTCGGCCGACGACATCGTGGCAGTGGCGGGTTGGGGTTCCAATCCCGAAGGGCACGGGCAGGGTGCGGGCGCGTCGGCCCACGAGATCGCCTTCACGCCCGAGCGCGTCCTGATGCAGGACTTCACCGGCGTCCCAGCCGTGGTCGACCTGGCCGCGATCCGCGACGCACTCGCCCGCCTGGGCGGCGACGCCACCCTGGTCAACCCACTCGTCCCGGTCGAGCTGGTGATCGACCACTCGGTGATCGCCGAGCGGTCGGGCTCTGCCGCGTCGTACGACGCCAACGTGTCGATCGAGTACGCGCGCAACCTGGAGCGCTACCAACTCCTCCGCTGGGCCCAGGGCGCCTTCAGGGACTTTCGACTCGTGCCGCCGGGGATGGGTATCTGCCATCAGGTCAACCTCGAGTACCTCTCGCGGCTCGTGTTCGCGACCGACGACGGCCGCGCCTTCTGCGACACGCTCGTGGGTACCGACTCGCACACCGTGATGGTCAACGGGCTCGGCGTGCTCGGGTGGGGCGTGGGCGGGATTGAGGCGGAGGCGGCCATGCTGGGACAACCGCTCTCCATGCTTCTGCCCCCGGTGGTCGGCCTGCGCATTTCTGGCCAGACCAAACCCGGCATCACCGCGACCGACGTGGTCCTCACCGTCACCGAACTGCTGCGCGACCACGGCGTCGTGGGCGCCTTCGTCGAGTGCTACGGCCCCGGCGTGCCGGCACTGCCGCTCGAGACCCGTGCCACCATCGGCAACATGAGCCCCGAATACGGGGCCACCTGCGCGATGTTCCCGATCGACCAGGTCACGCTCGACTACCTCCGCTTCACCGGCCGTGACGAAGACCATCTCGCCCTGGTGGAGGCATACGCCCGGACGCAGGGCCTCTGGCACGACCCCGACGCGCCCGAGCCCGTCTACTCAGAGCACCTCGAGCTGGACCTGGCCGATGTCGAACCCTCGCTCGCCGGCCCGTCCCGGCCCCAGGACAGGGTGGCTCTGGCCAGCGCGCGCGACTCGTTCCGCGTGGCGATCGACCGGGCACCGGCAACCGCGCCGACGGAGCCGGCGGCTGCCCCGCACCACCAGATGGCTGACGGCGACGTCGTCATCGCCGCGATCACCAGCTGCACCAACACGTCGAACCCACAGGTGCTCGTCGGCGCCGGGTTGCTGGCCCAGAAGGCGATCGCGCGTGGGCTCCGCGCCAAGCCGTGGGTCAAGACGTCCCTGGCGCCCGGCTCGAGGGTCGTCATGGACTACCTGGAGCGGGCCGGCCTGACCGTGCCGCTCGAGGAGCTCGGCTTCTTCCTCGTGGGGTACGGCTGCACGACCTGTATCGGCAACTCCGGACCACTGCTCGAGGGGGTCAGCGAGGCCGTGAAAGAAGGTGATCTCTCGGTGGCGGCAGTGCTCTCGGGCAACCGCAACTTCGAGGGGCGGATCCACCCCGACGTCCGGCTCAACTACCTGGCGTCACCACCACTCGTCGTCGCCTACGCGCTGGCGGGGACGATGGACGTCGACCTGACGAGCGAGCCCATCGGCAACGACGCGGACGGCAACCCGGTCCTGCTGTCGGAGATCTGGCCGACGATGGACGAGGTCAACGAGACCATTCGCGCCTCGCTGACCTCTGACATGTTCCGGACCCGGTACGCGGCAGTCTTCGACGGTGACGAGTACTGGCGGCAGGTGACGGTGGCCGAAGGCGAAACCTATGCCTGGCAGGACGCGTCCACGTACGTGAAGAACCCTCCGTTCTTCGAGTCGATGACGATGACGCCGGCGCCGGTCACCGAGATCGTTGACGCGCGGGTGCTCGTGATGGTGGGCGACAGCGTGACGACCGACCACATCTCTCCGGCCGGATCCATCGGCCCGACGACGCCGGCAGGTCGCTACCTGACCGAACACGGCGTGGGGCGGGAGGACTTCAACTCGTACGGAGCGCGACGCGGCAACCACGAGGTGATGATGCGGGGCACGTTCGCCAATGTCCGCCTGCGCAACCAGTTGGCGCCCGGCACCGAGGGTGGCGTGACGGTCCACCTGCCCGATGGCGGTGAGACCTCAATCTACGAAGCGGCGATGCAGTACGCCTCGGACCAGGTGCCGCTCGTGGTGCTGGCCGGCCGTGAGTACGGCACGGGGAGCAGCCGCGACTGGGCGGCCAAGGGCACGGCGCTCCTCGGGGTGCGTGCGGTCATCGCGCAAAGCCTCGAGCGCATCCACCGCTCCAACCTGATCGGCATGGGGGTCGTCCCCTTGCAGTTCTACAAGGGCGACTCCGCCGCCAGCCTCGGGCTCACGGGTCGCGAGCGCTTCAGCATCACGGGACTCGAGGTCTTGAACAAGGGCGAGCTGCCGAAGGAAGTAACCGTCACCGCGACCACCGACGACGGCGACGACACCGAGTTCCGCGTCATCGTCCGCATCGACACACCGATGGAGGCCGAGTACTACCGCCACGGCGGCATCCTTCAGTACGTGCTGCGCCAGATGGCTCGGCAGGCCTGAGCCTCAGGCTCCCGAATCCTCCCGCAGCCTCGCGGGTGCCCGGCGCCGCCACGACTCGCTGAGCAGCTCTCGCACCAGCCCGATGTTCGCCAACCGCAGCTGGACCCGACACCCTGAGAGCCGCGTGCCCCACCACAGCTCCTGCACGGCGTCGGGGAACTCTGCGCAAGAGGCGGCCACCTCGTCCGCGTCGAGGAAGACGTGCAGGTGGCCCCCCGCAGGAGGCATGGTGGCGAAGATCTTGCCCCCGACGCGGAACGAGGTCATGTCGTGATGCGGTGCTTCGACGCTCTCGGGAAACTCGAGCGCGATCCGCCGGACGGTGCCGGGCCGCACCCCCATCACCCGGCCTCCGCCAGCGCGATGATGCGCCGCACGATGCCTTCGCCAGCGCGGGCGACGTGCGCGACGTCCGACGTACGTACGAAGACGCCGGCGGGGAGGTGCGAGGCCCAGCGCGCGACGAGGCTCGCGGTGACCTCGACGTGGAATTGCAGGCCGTAGGCCCGGGCACCCGACGCGGAAGGCCTGGTTCTCATAGGCGTCGTTGCCCGCCAGACGGACCGCAGCCTCGGGCAGCGTGAAGGTATCGCCGTGCCAGTGCACGCAGGGCAGTGGCGTTGGCGCGGGCCCGAACACTGGGTCTTGGATCGCCGCGGCGGTCAGGTGGACCTCGCCGACGCCCAGCTCGGGCGCCGCACCCGTCACGACGTCGCCTCCCAGGGCGCACGCGAGCTGCTGGGCGCCGAGGCACACGCCGAGGACGGGGAGTCCGGCCTCCACCGCCGCGCGCAGCAGGGCGCGCTCGGGCTCGAGCCAGTCGAACGCGTCGTGCACCCCCATGGGGCCGCCCATGACCACCAGTCCCGCCATGTCGCGCACCGCCGCCGGCGCCGGCACCGGCTCGGCCCGGTCGATGCGCACGACGGCCAGCTCGGCGCCGGACGCGCGGACTGCGGCCGCGACGGAACCGGGACCTTCGAACGCGACGTGCTGCATCAGCACCCAGGGGTCGCCGGCGGCCACCGCGCCCTCAGGGGATACGGGTGACGCGGAACAGCTCGGCAGTGGAACCCTGGGGGAGCCCTGCCAACTCACCAAGGGCGCTGCCCGCGTCACGGATGCGCTGGGCGATGCCCTCGGGATCGGGCATCTGACTCTTGTGGCACATGAGCGCGGACACCTTGCGCTCCAGCGTCGTCGTCGTGTCCACGGCGACGCCCGCTCCTTGCCCGCCCGGGCCCATGATCCACAGCTCGGGCACCGTCCAGGGCTCGAGCCCCTCCGTCTGCAACAGCTCAGGGTGCGCGAACGGGTTTCGGGCATCGGGATACACCGCGCACACTGCCGCCTCCCCGGCGGCCAGATGGTCGGGGTGGCTGGCGTAGATGAAGTCCCAATTCCGCTCGGGCGACTGCGTGATGACGCGCTCGGGACACACCTGGCGGATCACCCGGCTGATATCCCGCCGCAGCTCGACCGTGGCCTGCACCATGCCGTCGGGGTGGCCGAGGAAACGCACGTCGTGCACGCCGACCACTGCGGCCGCCGCCCGCTGCTCGTCTTGACGCAACGCCGCCATCTCCGCACGCGGCATCGACCGGTCCGATCCGCCGGCGTCACCGTTCGTCACGATGCAGTAGGTGACCGCGACGCCGGCCGCGGTGAACGCGGCGATGGTGCCGGCAGAACCGAAGTCGACGTCGTCGGGATGGGCGGTCACGACCAGCACCCGCGTCACACCGTCATCGGGCGACCACATCGGGACGGCCTCGGCGTCGCTCAGAGGACGCTCTCTTCGCTTCGGGGCGTCCAGGCCACGAGGTCGGCCAGACGCGGGTCGTTGGAGAACATCTCGACGATCGGAATCCGCAGTCCGAGCCTGCGCTGAATGACCTCCATCTCCACCAGCTGATTCCACAACGAAAGGCTCACGACCACGCCTGCCTTGCCGGCGCGCGCGGTACGGCCCGAACGGTGGAGATAGGCCTTGTGGTCCTCGGGGGGGTCGTAGTGGATCACCGCGTCGACACCCTCGATGTGGAGGCCGCGGGCGGCGACATCGGTCGCGACGAGGACGGGCAGCTTGCCGTTCGAGAAGTCCGACAGGGCACGCTCGCGGTTGGCCTGTCGCAGATCGCCGTGGATCGCCGCGGCGCGGACACCCTCCTTGGTCAGGGCCTCGACCAGGCGGTCGGCGCCGCGCTTGGTCCGCACGAAGAGCAACGACTTGTCCTGGCCGCGGCAGATGGCCGCCGCCACTTTGACCTTGTCCATCTGATGGACCTGGAGGAAGCGATGTTCCATCAGCGTCACGGTCTGCGTTGACGAGGCGACCTCGTGGAAGACGGGGTCCGTCAGGTACCGCTTGACCAGCCGGTCGACGGCACCGTCCAGGGTGGCGGAGAACAACAGCGTCTGATGGTCCTGGTCGAGGCGGCGCAGCACCCACTCGACCTGCGGCATGAACCCCATGTCGGCCATGCGGTCGGCCTCGTCGAGCACGAGGGTCTCGAGACCGTCGACCGCGACCTCGCCGCGGTCCCCGAGGTCGATGAGCCGGCCGGGCGTGGCGATGACGACCTCGGCTCCCTTGCGCAGCTTGGCGACCTGACGGTCGATGTCCGCGCCGCCGTACACCGCGACTGCCCGCAAACCGAGCTTCTGCGCGAGGGGCGCCAGCACGTCGTGCACCTGTACCGCCAGTTCACGCGTCGGGAGCAGCACGAGGGCGAGCGGGCGCGCCGGCCGAGCGGGGCTCCGCGGAGCCTTGTGCGTCACGGGTGGCCTTTACGCGCTGCAAGAGCGGCACCCCGAACGCGAGGGTCTTGCCCGACCCGGTCTTGGCCTTGCCGCAGACGTCGCGGCCGGCCAGGGCGTCGGCCACGGTCAGGGCCTGAATTGGAAAAGCGCTGACGATGCCTTCATCGGCCAGCGCTTTGGTGAGCTCTGTGGAGACGCCGAGGGACTCGAAGGTCCTGCTCGTCTCGTATGTGTCGGTCGTCACGTTCCCGGAGACATCAGCGTCCTCGGTGGCGTCCGGCCCGGCTCCCGCGCCGGCCAGGGCATCAACTGTCATTGCGGCTCTCTCTGTCTTCGGCGGGGCCGTGCGCCGTCCAGAGGAGTGAAGGGTCGACCCCGACTCACCGGCCCCCGCCGGTGGTCGCGGGCCTATTGTACCAGCCCAAGACGGTCGCGGCGCGTATGCCGCGTGTCCAAGGAAGCCGTCTCGTTGAAGCAAAGGAGTGCGAGCACGATGGCCAAACTCGAGGTGGGCTCGACCGCCCCCGCGTTCACCCTGCCTGACCAGGACGGCAAGCCGGTCAAGCTTTCTGACTACAAGGGCCAGCGCGTGGTCGTCTACTTCTATCCGGCCGACGACACGCCAGGCTGCACGAAGGAAGCCTGCCAATTCAACGACAACTTGCGTGCTTTCGACAAGGCCGGGGTCGCGGTCCTCGGGATCTCGCCCGACAAGGCGGAGAAGCACGTCAAGTTCCGCAGCAAGTACACGCTCAAGTTCCCGTTGTTGACCGACGCCGACAAGAAGGTCATGGAGAAGTACGGCGCCTGGGGGGAGAAGACGATGTACGGGAAGAAGACCGTCGGCACCATCCGCTCGACGTTTCTCGTCGGACCCAATGGCAAGGTGCAGCGCGCCTGGTATCAACGTCCGGGCCGACGGGCACGCAGCCAAGGTGCTCGAGGAGATCGCCGGCGAGGGCTGAACCGGCGGCGACAGCGACGACGACGCGGAGCTCACGTGGGACAAGGCATCAGCGAGATCCTGACGTTCGCCATCGGGGTAGCCATCAGCCCCATCCCGATCATCGCCGTGATCTTGATGCTGTTCTCCCAGCGGGCGAAGGTCAACGGTCCGGCCTTCCTGTTCGGCTGGGTCCTTGCCTTGGCCGTGGTGAGCACCGTGGTCTACGTGGTGGCGCACGACGGCAACGTCGCGACGAACAGCACGGCGTCGGACTCGGTGTCGTGGGGCAAGATCGCCCTGGGCGTCCTGCTCCTCGGCTTCGCCCGCCGCAACTGGCGCACGCGCCCCGGCCCGGGCGACGAGCCGCAGATGCCACCATGGCTCGCCACCATTGAGTCGGTCTCGCCGGTCAAGGCCTTCGGGCTTGCGGTCGTCCTGGCCGCCGTGAACCCCAAGAACCTGATCCTCACGCTCGGCGCCGCAGCGGGACTGGCGCAGGTGAAGGGTCTGACGACGTCCGACGCCGTCGTCGCCATCGTCGTCTTCGTCGTCATCGCCAGCCTCACCATCGCGGGGCCCGTGCTCTACGCGCTGGTCGGCGGGGCGCGTGCGAGGTCGTCGCTCGACGCCGCCAAGGTCTGGCTGACCGCCCACAACGCCGCCGTCCTGGCGGTGCTCTTCCTCGTCTTCGGCGTCGACCTGATCGCCAAGGGGCTGCCGCCTCTCACCAGCTGAGGCTACCGGCCCGGACGGCCGGACCGAAGGACCGGGGCGCCTTGACACCGGAGGGTCGGAATGATTCTATTCATCTAGTCACCTAGATGAATGAGGTACCTGCGTGATCGAATTCCATCTCGACAGCCGCTCCGGGGTGTCTCCCTATCTCCAGATCGTCCAGCAGGTCCGCCAGGCGCTGCGCCTCGGCGTCCTGCAGCAAGGCGACCAGCTCCCCACCGTCAAGGAGGTGGTGGCCCAGCTGGCCATCAATCCGAACACGGTGCTCAAGGCGTACCGCGAGCTCGAGCACGAGGGCCTGGCGAGCGCGCGTCCTGGCGTGGGGACCTTCGTCAGCGGAACGCTCGGTGGCGGATCGCTGGCGGCGCACGGCCCGCTCCGCCAGGCGCTCCAGCGTTGGATCGTCAAGGCGCGGCGCGCCGGGCTGGACGACGAGAGCATCGAGGCGCTCTTCCGGGACTCCTTTCGGGCCGCCGCTGAGGAGGACATAGCGTGAGCGCGGTCCTCTGTGCCAGCGGGCTGGGCAAGCGCTACGGCCGGCGCTGGGCGCTCAACGAGTGCGATCTGGAGGTCCCGGCCGGCCACGTCGTCGGCCTCGTCGGCCCGAACGGCGCGGGCAAGACGACCTTGCTGCACCTTGCCGTCGGCCTGCTCACGCCGACAGCAGGAAAGATCGAGGTCCTCGGGAACACGCCGAGCGACGACCCGGCGCAGCTGGCACGGGTCGGGTTCGTCGCCCAGGACACACCGACCTACGCACGGCTCACGGTGGACGACCATCTCGCGCTCGGCGCGCACTTGAACCCGGGCTGGGACGCCGACGTGGCGCGCCGGCGTATCGAGGACCTCGACCTCGACCCCAAGCAGCGTGCCGGCACGCTGTCGGGCGGCCAGCGGGCCCAGTTGGCCCTGACCCTCGCCGTCGCAAAGCGGCCCGAGTTCCTGATCCTCGACGAGCCGGTGGCCAGCCTGGACCCTCTGGCCCGGCGCGAGTTCCTCCAGAGCCTGATGGAGGTCGTCGCGGAGCAGGGGGTCAGCGTGGTGCTGTCGTCACACCTGGTAGCCGACCTGGAGCGGGTCTGCGACTACCTCGTGGTGCTCGTGGCGTCGCGCGTCCAGGTGGCGGGCGAGGTCGACGAGCTGCTCGCCTCGCACCATCGTCTGGTGGGGCCACGCCACGACACGGACGCCTTGCCACGCGACCAGCACGTGATCGAGGAGAGCCACACCGATCGCCAGAGCACGCTGCTCGTGCGCTGCGACGGTCCAGTCCTCGACCCGACGTGGACCGTCGAGGAGCTCGACCTCGAGGATCTCGTGCTGGCCTATATGGGCCAGGCGGGCAGCGGCACCCGGCGGCGGCGCTCCGCCGGAGGAAAGCACACCGTGACCACGCTGGACGTGGCACGGTGATCGCCTTCTCCTGGCGCCAGTTCCGTTCGCAAGCGACGGTTGGCATCGCCGGACTGGTCGTGGTCGCCATCGTCCTGGCCGTCACCGGGCCGCATCTGGTCAGCGTCTACGACACGGCGGTCGCCGCCTGTAAGGCGTCCGGCGGGCGGAGCTCGGCCTGCTTCAACCCGGTCACCGCCACCGACAAGGGGCTGCAGGTCGCGGTGATGGCGGTCGTGCTGGTCGTCCCGGCGCTCATCGGGATGTTCTGGGGTGCGCCGCTCATCGCCCACGAGCTCGAAACGGGCACGTTCCGTCTGGCCTGGACGCAGAGCGTGAGCCGGTTGCGCTGGTTGTTGGTCAAGCTCGGCCTGGTCGGGCTGGCCAGCATGGTCGTTGCCGGAGCGCTGAGCCTGATGGTGACATGGTGGGCCAGCCCGCTCGACAAGGTGAGCCAGAACCGGTTCAGCCCGTCCAACTTCGCGCTGCACGGGTTCGTACCGGCGGGATACGCGGTCTTCGCCTTCGCCCTCGCCGCCACCGTGGGGCTTCTCATGCGACGCACGCTGCCCGCGATGGCGGTGACGCTGGCCGGCTTCATCGCCGTACGGCTCGCCGTGACCTACTGGGTACGGCCGCACTACATGAGCCCGGCCACGCTCGACCTTCCTTTGAGCCAAGCCAACGTCGGCTTCGGGTTTTCAGGTCCTGGCAGCCCGCTCCAGCTCAACGCACAGCCTCCCAACCTGCCCAACGACTTGGTGACGGGCCTGAGCATCGTCGACAAAGCGGGCCAGGCACCGAGCTCGGCATACATCACGCAGGTCTGCCCGAACATCAACTCGAGCGTGCCGCCCCCTGGCTCCTTCAAGGTGCCGGGCGGAGGCGGGATCCTGGGCGTGCACCGCTCCGTCACCCAGGCTCCATCAGGCGCACAGAACACCTTCAACCAGTGCATCAACACCCTCAGCGCGAAATACCACGCGGTCGTCACCTATCAGCCGGCCAGCCGCTTCTGGACGTTCCAGACGATTGAGACCGCGCTCTTCGTCGTGCTCGCGCTGGCACTCGCGGGCGGGTGCGCCTGGTGGGTCCGCCACCGCTTCAGCTGATGGCGCCGCGCGCGGAAGGAACGGAACAATGCTCTGGCTGAGCTTCCGGCAATTCCGCCTCCAGGCTGCGGTGGCGGGCGCCCTGCTTGTCGGGCTGGCGGTCAGTGGTGGATCACCACTCGCTGCGAGCACGAGCGCGACCACGTCGCTCGAGATGGGTCAGTGGCTGACTGGCCTCATCCTCGTGGTCCCGGGCCTGGTCGGTGTCTTCTGGGGAGCGCCGCTCATCGCGCCGCGAGCTCGAGAGCGGGACCTTCCGGCTGGCGTGGACCCAGAGCATCTCGCGGGCTCGCTGGACGCTGTGCAAGCTGGGTCTGCTCGGCCTGGCCGCATGCGCGCTCGCCGGGCTGTGCAGCTTCTTGGTGACCTGGTGGTCGAGCTCACTCGACCTCGCGGCGGGAACCGGGCCCTTCTCGCATTTCGATTCCCGCGGCATCGTGCCGATCGGCTACGCCGCGTTCGCGTTCGCTCTCGGCGTCGCCGCTGGCGCGCTCATCCGGAACACGGTGGCGGCCATGGGGGCAACGCTCGTGGTCTTCACCGGCGTGCGCGTCGCGGTCACCGAATGGGTGCGGCCACACCTGATGTCCCCTCTCGTCGCACGCACGCCCGTTCACCATCACCACTCCTCGGCGCATTCAGGTCGGCGGGCATCTCCCAAAGGGCGCCTGGATCGTGTCGCAATCGATCGTCACCCGAGCGGGGCGGTCCGTCGGTGGCATCCCCGGCCTGCTCGGCGGCCAGACTGCGGTCGGGCCGAGCGGCGTCACCATCGAAGGCGTGGGATCGTGCCCGAACCTCAAGGCGCCCACGCCCCCACCGGGTGACTTTCAAGGAGTCAACCCCCTCGTGGCGCGGTGCGTCAACCAACTGCACCTCGCCAACGTCACTACCTACCAGCCCGCCAGCCGGTACTGGCCCTTCCAGATGTACGAGACCGCCATCTTCTTCGCCGCCGCTCTCGCGGTCGCGGCCGTCACGGTGTGGTGGGTGCGGCGCCTCAACTGACGGGTCGGCGACGCAGGGCACATCGTCACCGAGCTCAGTGTTGGTGCACCGGGCACCAGTAGGTCGTGCGCCCGCCGACCGTCTCGCGGCGCAGCTCGGTGCCGTCGAGTGGGCAGCGGCCTCCGTCGTGGCGCTCCTCCATCAGCTCGCCCATGTGTGAGCCACCGCGCCGAGACAGCTGGCGCAGCGTGGCGCGCAACGCCGTATGCAGCTCGCGGAGCTCGTCGTCGCGCAGTGGCGTCCGGCGCCCCGGCGCCAGCCCAGCCCGCCAAAGGATCTCGTCGGCCAGCAGGTTGCCGATGCCCGCGAGGCGCTCCTGGTCCATGAGACGTGCTTTGAGCGGCGCGACCGGCCCGGCTCGCGGTGTCACCGCGAGCGCCCCGCGCACGTCCGCCAGCGTCGCCGTCAACGCATCGGGCCCAAGCCGCCCTTCGTCCGGTGCGAGCTCGAGCGAGCCGAAGCGCCGCGGGTCGTGCATGAGGAGGGTGCCGCCGTCGACGAAGGTCAGGCGCGCCCGGACCCACTTCTCCTCGAACACTCCGGGCCCGTAGCGCAGGCGGTCGAGGGCCTCGTGACCATCGACCACGATTCCACCGGTCATCCCGAAGCGCAGGCCCAACGTCGGGCCCCCGTCGGTGTCGAGCAACAGCAGCTTTCCCCGCCTGCCGCGCCGCGGTGAAGGAGTGACCTGCCAGCGCCGCCCGCAGGCGATGTGGCGTGGTCCCGCCCCGGCCGTAGCGGGAGTCGACCATCCAGACCTTCTCGATCGGCCGGCTCAAGGCCTGCTCGGCGCACACCCGATAGAGCTCCACCTCGAGGATCTCGGGCACCGGCGCACGGTATCCGACCCCTGCGGTGTGGCGGAATATGGTGGGTCGAATGCCACCCGAGAAGCCGCAATGGGCCGAGCTCTTCACCGAAGTCGTGACCTCCGGACTGTGCACCGGCTGCTCGGCGTGCGTCATCTCGTGCCCCTACGACGTCTTGGGCTACGACGACAGCGAAGGCGTCTACAGGCCGTTTCACGTCGACGCCGACGGCGGCCCTGACAATTGCACCCACGGGCTCAAGGGCTGCACCCTCTGCACCAGGGCTTGCCCTCGCTTTCGGACCTGGGAGCCCGAGATCGAGACGCACATCTTCGGCCGCCCGCGCACCGACGACGAGGTCGCCGGAATTGCCCGGCGCACGGTGCTGGCCCGGGCGGCCGACACCGACGTCGCAGGCGTGGGCCAGGACGGTGGCCTCGTGTCCGCGCTCTTGATCTGGGCCTTCGAGCACGACGTCATCGACGCCGCCCTGGTGTCGGGGCTCGAGGGCGACGGATCGACCTGGAAGGCCGTGCCGCGGGTGGCGTGGAACAAAGAGGACGTCCTCGCCACGGCGGGCTCCCGCTACACCTACTCGGCCAACCCGCTCGCCTACCCCGAGGCGATCGAAGGAGGAGCCGAGCGCATTGCGCTGGTCGGGATGGGCTGCCAGGCCTCTGCGCCCCCGATCATGCAGGCCCGCAAGGCGGGCAAGATCGCCCGGCGCTTCACCCTCTCCATCGGGCTGCTCTGTTCGAAGACGTTCGACGACGCCATCTTCCCCGAGCTCTTCGAGGCCAAGTACGGGCTGGCGCGCGCCGACATCGTCAAGATGAACATCAAGGGCGTGTTCCAGGTCTGGATGAAGGACGGCAGCTATCACGAGGTCCCCTTGAAGGAGGCCCACGCCTGGACCCGGGAGGGCTGCACCAGCTGTCCCGACTTCGCGGCCGAGCACGCCGACATCTCGACCGGGGGCATCGGCGCCTTCGGGGACTGGACGCTGACGCTGCTGCGCACCGAGAAAGGCGAGGCGCTCTTCGACGACATGGAGAAGGCCGGGGTCATTGAGACACGGCCGATCGAGGACGACCCCGGCGCTGTCACGCTGCTCAACAAGTTGAGCCGGATCAGCCGCAAGCGCTGGCCGGCGACCGCGGTGCCGATGCCCGGGCGCCTCCCGGCGTCCGCCTCCTGAGCGGGCCGGCGTGGCGGGACCACAGGCCGACCGCTTCGCCGCGCTGTTGGGCATTGCGGTGCGGCGGGAGGGTCCCGGCCGCACGATCGCCACGCTGACCACCGTCGAAGCGCACGCCAACCCGCACGGCACGGTCCATGGGGCCGTGTTCTACGCGGTCGCGGGGGCGGCTGTCGCCGCCGCAGCCAACGACGAGGAGAGCTCCGGCATCATCACCTCGGTCCTCGTCGAGTACCTCCGCCCGGCCGCCATCGGCGACGAGCTCTACGCCGAGGCCCGGCGCGAGATCTCGACCGAACGCGAGGACATCTTCACCGGCACGGTGCGCCGCGGGCGCGCCGGCGACCTGTTGGCCTGGGTGCGGGCCCGCGGCACGCGCCGGGCCCGCACGGCCTGAGGCCGACCCCGCCCCGCCTGACCGACCAGCCCAGAGCGCCAGCGGGCCCCGGCCCCGCCGGCGCCATGGCCGAATCTGTGGGAACTATGTCATTGACGCCAGAGCCGGCCGGCCGCAGAGTGTCATGCATGCGCGAGCGCCACGTCGTCATCGTCGTCTTCGACGGCGTGCAACCCCTCGATGCGGTCGGGCCCCACGAGGTCTTCGCCGGTGCCGGGCGAGCCGCCGCCTCCCTCGGCCGCAGCGGGACGCTACCGCATCACCCTCGCTTCGGGGACAGGCGGCCCGGTGCGCGCCGAAAGCGGGCTCGAGCTCGGCACCGTCGTCCTCCCGGATGTCGCCGAGCGCATCGACACGGTGATCGTTGCGGGCGGCTCCGGTGCCGACGCGGCCGCCCGGGACGAGCAACTCCTCGGGTGGATCCGGGCCGTCGCCCCGCACTGCCGGCGGGTGGCGACCGTGTGCTCGGGCGCCTTCGTCGGCGCCGCGACGGGACTCCTGTCGGGGCGGCGGGTCACGACCCACTGGGCGCGCGCCCGCCAGCTCGGCGACGAGCACCCGGAGCTGACGGTGGACAGCGAACCCATTTACGTCCGCGACGGGAAGTTCTGGTCGAGCGCAGGCGTCACGGCGGGGATCGACCTGTCGCTCGCGTTGGTCCAAGAGGACCTGGGAGTGGATGTCGCGCAGACGGTGGCGCGCTGGCTCGTCATGTTCCTCCATCGGCCCGGCGGCCAAACGCAGTTCGCGTCACCGGTCTGGGTCCCCCGCGCCGAGCGGTCGACGATCCGGGCGGTCCAGAGCCTCGTGGAAGCAGCCCCTGCCGGCGACCACCGCCTGCCCGCGCTTGCCGCCGCGGCCGGCATGAGCGTGCGCCACTTCACCCGGGTGTTCAGCACCGAGGTCGGCGAGAGCCCGAGCCGCTTCGTCGAGCGAATCCGCCTCGAGGCGGCGCGCCGTGACCTCGAGGAGACCGCCGACACGCTCGACGTAGTGGCGGTGCGTTGCGGGCTGGGCAGCGCGGAGACGATGCGCCGGGTCTTCCAGCGCTCTTTGGGTGTCTCGCCCGACGCCTACCGCCGGCGCTTCCGCGCCACCGCCATCGACGGGACACCCGCATGACTCCGAAGTCCGCCGGTCGCCTCCAAGTCGCCATTCCCCTCTTCCCTCGCGTGACCGCGCTCGATGCGGTGGGCCCCTACGAGGTCCTCCAGCGCATCCCGACCCTCGACGTCGTCTTCGTCGGCCACCACCGCACCGAGGTTCGTACCGAGAACGGCATGCTCGGGCTGCGCACGGACGCCATCTTCGGGGAGGTGCCGGCACCCGACGTCGTCGTCTTCCCCGGTGGCGTCGGGACGAGGGCGCTCGAGCACGACGAGCTGGTGCTCGAGTGGGTGCGCGCCGCGCATGCCGCGCACGCGGTACACGACGTCGGTCTGTACGGGATCGCTCGTCCTCGGTGCCGCCGGCCTCCTCGAGGGCAAGACAGCCACGACGCACTGGTCCTGCACCACCCAGCTCGAGGCGCACGGCGCGACACCCGTCGCCCAGCGGGTGGTCGAGCACCTGGACGACCGCATCATCACGGCCGCCGGCGTGTCGGCCGGCATCGACATGGCGTTGCGCCTGGTCGAGTTGCTCGTCGACCGCACCGCCGCGGAGGCGGCGCAGCTCATGGTCGAGTACGACCCGCAGCCGCCGTTCGACTGCGGAGCAGTGTCCAAGTCGAACGATGAGGTCTTGGCGCGCGTCGCCGAATACGCCGCACTTCGAGTGTGACGCCGTACACGTGAACCCGGTCCACGAGGCCGGACCGACCGAACCAGCGGCATCCTCGCTGGTCCGGTCGCTCTCACTCCGGCGACGTAGATCGGATCAGGTCACCGTGAAGACGACGGGGCTCTTACCCGCGCCGTCCGCGACGGTGACCTTGATCTTCCCGGTGACGGCCCCGCTGGGGACCTTCGCCACGATCTGGGTCGAGGTGTCGGACACGATCGTCGCAACGTGGCCGATGGCGAACTTCACCGTCGCTCCGGCGAGGTCCGTGCCGTTGATGGTCACCTTTTTTCCGACCGGGCCCGACGTCGGGCTGATGCTCGTGATGGTGGGGCCGGTGACGGTGATGTTCTCGGTGGTCGTCACGCTCGTCACGGCGGACCCAACCGTGTTGGCCACTGTGACGGTGACGGTGAACACGCCGGCCGCCTTGTACTTGTGCGTCGGCGCAGTGACCGTCCCCGAGGTCCCCGTGATGTTCACGGTGGCCGCCTGCGTCGGCTTGCCGTCACCCCAGTTGACCGTGGCCGAGTAGGTGCCGGTGCCCAGGTTGGCGTTGCTGATGGCCGCCACCTGGACCGGTCCGGTCTGGCCGCCCTCCTTGGGACTGAACGATGTCGGCGTCAGCGTGAACGTTTGCTGGGCAGTCAGCACCACGGTGCCCGACGGGTAGGTCACGGTGTAGGAGTCGGTTTCGAAGTTGAAGGCCGAGAAGGTGCCTGTCGCGCTCGGTCCGCTGATCGGCGTGAACATCGTGCCGGTCGTCGGTGTGCCGACGGTGCTCACCGACAAGGTCCCGGCATCCGTCACGCCTGCACCAGAGATGCCCCCGGCGGTGCCGTTGACCGTCACGCCGAGCGTCCCCGTCGATGTGGTGGTGAGGGTCGAACCTCCGCTGAGAGACAGGTGGCCGCCGTTGAGCACCTGCAGCGTCCCGCTGTTGGAGTCCGCGGTGCCATTGTCCTGATTGGTGGTCGCGGCGCCAATCGACACCGTTCCGCCGGACTGGTTCGTGATCGCAGTCCGCAAGTACGCCGTGTTGGCCCCGGCATTCACGGACAGATTGCCCCCGGAGGCGACGGTGAGGCTGCCGCCAGAAACCAGGGCGTACCCGTTGGTTGTCGGGCTCAGGTCGAGCGTGCCGTCGACCGGCACCGCGCCGCCGACGTTCAGGCTCACGCTGGTGGCGGATCCGTCCACGTTCACCATCTGTCCAGTTGGGATGGTGCCCATCAGCGTGCTCGAGCCGACGACGTCGAAACCTCCGCCACCCGCGGAGTCGGTCAAGGTTGCGCCCCCCTCCACGTGCACCGGGTTGCCCGATTCGGTGCCACCGGATTGGGTGAAGGTGCCGCTGTTCTGGGCCATTGCCCCTGTCACTGTGAGCGTGCCGGCCGAGTTGGTGAAGGAGCTGCCGCCGCTGAGGGTGTACCCGCCGCCACTCGCCACGGAGAAGGTCCCCTGGTTGGTGGTCAGCGTATTGCTGTCCTGGTCGGTGGTCGCGGCGGCGATGGTCACCGTGCCGCCGGTCTTGTTCTTGATTGGAGTTCGCAGGTACGCCGTGTTGGCCCCAGCATTCACGGACAGGTTGCCCCCGGAGTTGACGGCGAGACTGCCGCCGGAGAGCATGGCGTACCCGTTCGTTGTCGGGCTCAGCTCGAGCGTGCCGTCGACGGTCACGGCACCGCTGACACTCAGGATTACGCTGGTGGCGGATCCGTCTACGTTCACCGTCTGTCCCGTTGGGATGGTGCCCGACAGCGTGCTCGAGCCGACGACGTCGAACCCGCCGCTACCGGCGGAGTCGGTCAACGTTGCGCTCCCCTCCACGTGCACCGGATTGCCCGATTCGGTGCCGCCGGATTGGGTGAAGGAGCCGCCATTCTGGGCCATCGATCCGGTTACCGTGAGCGTGCCGCCCGAGTCGGTGAAGGAGCTACTGCTACTGAGGGTGTAGGCGCCACTGCTCGACACGGTGAAGGTTCCCTGGTTGGTGGTCGCCGTGCTCTGGTCCTGGTTGGTCGTCGTGGCGCCGATGGTCACCGTGCCCCCCGACTGGTTCGTGATCGGTACCCGCAGGTACGCCGTGTTGGACGCACCCACCGTCGAGAGGTTGCCGCCGGACGCGACGGTGAGACTGCCGCCCCCGAGCACCATGGCAAACCCGTTCGTTGTCGGGCTGAGGTCGAGCGTGCCGTCGACGGTGATCGCGGTGCTGACGGTCAGCTCCACGCTGGTGCCAGATCCGTCGACGTTCACCGTCTGGCCCGATGGGATGGTGGTGCCCGACAGGGTGCTCGAGCCGACGATGTCGAACCCGCCGCTACCGGCGGAGTCTGTCAACGTTGCGCTTCCGGCCACCTGCACCGGGTTACCCGATTCGGTGCCGCCGGATTGGGTGAAGGTGCCGCCGTTTTGGAGCATCGATCCGGCCACCGCGAGCGTGCCGGCCGAGTCGGTGAACGTACTGGAGCTGCTCAGGGTATACCCGCCGCCGCTCGACACGCTGAAGGACCCCGAGTTGGTGGTCGCCGTGGTCGAGTCCTGGTTGGTGGTCGTAGCGCCGATGGTCACCGTTCCCCCGGACGCGTTCGTGATCGGTGTCCGCAGATACGCGATGTTGTGCGTACCGCTGGTGGACAAGGTGCCGCCGGACGCGACCGTGAGGCCGGTCCCCCCGGTGAGCTCGGCGAAGCCGTTCGTGTTCGGGTTTACCTGCAGGTCCCCGTTGCTCTCCACCTCGCTCGAGGTGCCCGTGGCGAGGGTCAAACTGACGCTGGTCGCGCTCCCGTCGACGATGAGGGTCTGAGTGCCGGTGCCCCCTCCCCCGAGCTCGAGGGTGTTGATGGTGGCGCTGCCGGTCAGGTCGACCGAGTACGCGCCGGCCAAGCCGATACAGACGACGCTCGTGCTGGTCGGGAAGCCAGTGCTCCAGTTCCCTGCGCTGGCGTTCCAGTTGGTCGTCCCGGTCACCGGACCCTGCCAGTTGTCCGTACAGCTCGGCAGCGCGCCAGCCGGCGACGATGAGAGGACGGTGGCGACGCCGACCGACCCCAACGGTGCCAATGCGATAGCGGCGGCTGCAGCGAATCTTTTCCACGAGATCATGTCTGGTACTCCCCTTTAGACATTGGGCGAAGCCTGAACGTGAACTTGGGCGAAGCCTGATCGCTCAAAGGTTGCGGGGCCACCTACTCACACGTCTCGCCAAAGACGCTGCCCCGTGAATGGAGGCTTGGCGGGATGTTAGGACGATCCTCTGCTCGATACAAGCGGAATTGCATCACCGGACAAACGGAATTGCATCACCGCAGGAAAGCGAGCGCGTGCGTCAGTGACAGATCCGCGAACTTTGCACATCACGCCGATGTGTGACCGCGTCCGTTACCTCGATGCCGACTACGTACAAGTACGTACATGTCGTACACGTCGCGAGGAGCACGTCACTTCGTCAGCCCGCAGCCGGCGACGCGGCCGCACTCACTCCGGCGAGACGGCCGAAGATCGTCGAGTCCCCGATGGAGAGCCCGCTGGCGTACCCGAAGGAGCACACCCCCGCGGTGGTCCGGCCCGCGGCAAAGAGTCCCGGGATGGCGTGACCCGCGAGGTCGAGCACCGAGCCCTCGACCGACGTCTCCAGGCCGCCGAGTGTGAAGGGCGCATACGGCGCCGGACCGATCCGCAAATCGATCGCGCCGATCGGCGGCACCAGCGGCCTGACCCAGGGTGCGCCCTTGTGGAAGAGGGGGTCCTCGCCCCGCGCCGCGTGGCGGTTGTAGAGGTCGAGCGTGGCCCGGAGCGATCCGTCGGGCAGGCCGATTTCGGCCTCGAGCTGCGCCGCGGTCTCGCAGACCCAGGTGGCGGCGAGGCCCATCCAGTTCACCTCGTAGGACGCCTCGTCAACCACGAGATAGACCTCGCCGTCCTGCTCATAGAGCGCGGACTGGCCGACCCGCCCCATATAGGTGTCCTCGTTGATGAAGCGCTGCCCGCGACCGTTGACCAGGATCCCGTGGATCAGGCCGCGCGGCGGCGTGATCGGCAGCGAGACCTCGCCGGCGTACATGTTGCGCACCGCGGCGCCGATGGCCTGCGCCATCCGGATGGCCCGGCCGTCGTCACCCTCGGTGCCCACCTTGAAGGTCCCGCGCACGAGCGGCGGGCAGTGCCGGCGCAACATGTCGTCGTTGAAAATGAAGCCGCCCGCGGTCAGGACGACGCCGCGGCGGGCCCGGAGCGACACGGTCTCGCCGAAGCGCTGCGCCTGGACGCCGACGACGCGCCCGTCGTCGACGATGAGGCGGTCCACCCGCGTGTCGACGGAGACGGCCGCGCCCGCATCGGTTGCGGCCGCGGCCAGATGCTGCATGAGCAACCACCCCGTCGAGCGGGCCGTCTTGGCCAGGTGTCCGCGGGGCGCGGGCCGGGCGATCTCGTTGAAGGGGTAGGCGTCCTCGCCGCCCGAGTACACGAGGCCCTCGGTCCCCGTCGGGGCCATGGAGGTGTCGGCGCAAAAGGTGGGGTCGAAGGGGATGCCGCGCGCCACCAGCCAGTCGAAGTGAGCCAGGCTTTCGTCGCAGTAGCGAGCGATCTTTGCCTCGTCGGGATCAGGGCCGCAGGCGGCCATCATGTAGCGGTACATGTCGTCGAGACTGTCCTCGAACCCGCAGGCGGTCTGGACCGGGGTGCCTCCGCCGAGGTACACGATTCCCTCGGCCAGCGCGGCCGCGCCGCCCGGCCCGCCGGCCCGTTCGACGACGAGCACCCGCGCGCCGGCCTCGGCCGCACTGAAGGCGGTCGCGGAGCCCGCGGCACCGAAGCCCACGACGATCACGTCGGCGATGTCCTCCCACCGCGCGATCTCGGCTGCATCGCACGGTGTCACGTCGTCGGGCTCGTGCACACTCTCCTCCCTGCGCCGTGGCCGAGACGGTAGCCGTTGGCCGGGATGCGGCCTCCAACCTCAGACGCATGCCCGGCGCACCCGGCTCGACCGAGTCGCACAGCCCAGGCGCCGCGGACCGCATCGGGTTCTGCCGGCTCCTCTACGACTTCGCCTCCTGAGCGGCCGCGCCGGCGACGAGGTGTCGGACCCGGGCGAAGACTGCGTCGAACATCGACACCGTCAGCTTGCCGGTGAAGGTGTTCTGCTGGCTCGGATGGTACGAGCCGAGCATGGTCAGCCCACCGGACAACGACGCCTCCGCCAGATGGCCGAACGCGGGACGGGGCCGCAGGCCGTGCTGAGCGGCCACGGCCTGCCAGGCGAACTGGCCCAGGGCCACCACGACCACCGCATCGCGCAGCAGCGAGAGCTCACGGGCGAGATACGGCGCACAGGCGTCACGCTCTGACGGCGTCGGCTTGTTGGCGGGCGGCGCGCAATGCACCGCCGCGGTGATGTATGCCCCCGAGAGCGTCAAGTCATCGTCGCTGGAGGTGCTCGTCGGTTGCGACGCGAACCCGGCGCGGTGCAGCGCGGCAAAGAGCCAGTCCCCGGAGCGGTCACCGGTGAACATGCGCCCGGTCCGGTTGGCACCGTGCGCCGCCGGCGCCAGGCCGACGATGACGAGACGCGCCCGCGGATCGCCGAAGCCGGGCACGGCGCGTCCCCAATAGACCTGGCCCGCGTACGATGCCCGGCCTGTCCGCGCCACCTCCTCACGCCAGGCGACCAGACGCGGGCAGCGCCGGCACGCCGCCACCTCCCGCTGTACCGCGGCCACGGAGTCCATCGGCGCACGGTTGGACGCCACGGCGCACAGCCTACGATGGTCATTCGTGCCCCCTTCGGTTCGATCCGCCTCCGCACGCACCCCCGCCCGGCGCAGCCGCAAGGCACCCCCTGCGACCGTCGTGCTGCTGGTGCGCCACGGCGCGACGCCCACCACCGGCAAGATGCTGCCGGGCCAGGCCAGTGGGCTCCATCTCTCGGAGAAGGGCCAGGCGCAGGCGGAGGCGGCGGCCGGGCGCATCGCCACCCTGACGAGGGCGCCCACCGCGGTCTACGCCTCGCCGCTCGAGCGGACCCGCGAGACAGCGGCGCCCATCGCCCGGGCACTCGGCCTGCGCGTGCGCACCGCTGCCGGGCTCATTGAGCTCGACGTGGGCGAGTGGACCGAGAAGCCGCTGGCGCGCTTGTTCAAGACCAAGGAGTGGCCGACGGTGCAGCGTTGGCCGTCGGGCTTTCGGTTCCCCGGCGGGGAGTCCTTCGCCGAGATGTCGGTCCGTGCCATGGACACCGTGCTCGGACTGGTGGCCGAGCACCCGGGGCAGACGATCGTCGCCGTGTCGCACGCGGACAACATCAAGGCCATCGTCGCCGCGTCGGCCGGCATGCCGCTCGATCTGATGCAACGCCTGGTCGTCTCACCGTGCTCCATCTCCGCCATCCTCTTCACTGGCGGAGGCCCCGTGGTGCTCTGTGTGAACTCCACGGCGGCGCTCGACGAATTGGCGCCCTCGTGAGGAGGCGGTGCCGATGAGCGACGAATTCGACTTCGACGCACCCGACCACTGCACCCTGGGCGTCCTCGGCGAGGTCGGCAACCGCCTTTTCCTCTTCTACTGCCGCCAGGGCCTGACCGAGATGACGGTCAAAGTCGAGAAGCAGCAGATGGCGGTGCTGGCCGGCTATCTCGGACGCATCGTCAAGGAGCTGGGCCGCCCCGGGCACCTGCCCGAGGACCTCGACTTCTACGGCACCGAGGAGTACGAGTGGGTGGTGGGCACCATCGGCGTCTCCTACGACGAGGAGCTCGACCGCATCATCGTGGTCCTCGAGGAGGTGGGCGTCGACGACGAGGACGACGACGAGAGCATGCCCGAAAACGGGCACGTGCTGCGCGTGGCCATGACGAGAGAGCAGGCGGCGGCCTTCGCCATCCACGCGACGAGTCTGGTCGAGGCGGGCCGACCGCCGTGCCCGTTGTGCTCGCTGCCGTTGGACCCCGCGGGCCACGACTGCCCGCGCACCAACGGGCACCGGCCCCCGGCATCCTGACTCAGGTGTCCGACGCAACGGTTGCGCACGTACTCACCGACGGTGAGATGGAGGTCCACGGCCGTATTGCCGGGAGCTCGAACGCCACCCTGCTCGTGACGTGCCGCCTCGGCGGAGACGAGCTGCTTGCGGTCTACAAGCCATCAAAGGGCGAGCGTCCCCTGTGGGACTTCCCCGGTGGCCTGTTCCGGCGCGAGGTCGCGGCGTACGTGCTCTCCGAGATCCTGGGGTGGGGGCTCGTCCCCGAGACGGTCGCGCGCGAAGAAGGTCCCTTCGGGCCAGGCTCGGTGCAGCGCTTCGTCCACGAGGACGGCATCTCGCACTACTTCACGCTGCGCGACGACCCACAGTGGCATCCGGTGCTGATGCGCCTCGGTGCGTTCGACGTGGTGGCCAACAACGCCGACCGCAAGAGCGGCCACGTCCTGCTGGCCGAGAACCGGCTCTGGGCGATCGACAACGGTCTGTGCTTCAACGTGCACGACAAATTGCGCACCGTGATCTGGGACTTCGGTGGCGAGGCGCTCGAGGCCGACGTGCAGGCCGATCTCGCCCGCCTCGCCCACGACGGTGTCCCCGACGCGCTGTCCTCGCTGCTGGACCCGGCCGAGGTCGCCGCGACCCTCGACCGCGCCGCCTGGCTGCTGAGCCTGCGCGCGCTGCCCGAATTGGTCGACGACGGAGGCTGGCCGCCGTATCCCTGGCCCCTGGTGTAACCGCCGGGCCCCACTCCGCTGGGCTGCGAGATTCCCCTGGTCAGGCCGGGCCCTGATTCTTGACTAGATGCATAGCTACTATGACTCCGCTATGAGTCGTTGGCGACGCACCGTTCGCTAGAGCGCTCCCATGTCGATTGATCCATACATCGTGCTGGGCAGCGCGTTCGTGGGCTTTCTCGTCGGCCTGACGGGAGCCGGCGGTGGCGCGCTGATGACCCCGATGCTGATCTTGTTCTTCGGCGTCAAACCGTCGACGGCGATCTCGAGCGACCTCGTTGCGGCCGTGCTCATGCGGCCCGTCGGCGCGGTCGTGCACATGACCAAGAAGACGGTCAACTACCCGCTGGTCGGCTTCATGGTGCTCGGCTCGGTGCCGTCCGCCCTCCTTGGCGCCTACGTGCTCCACCTCTTGGGCAACTCCAAGGGTGCCGAGAACAACGTCCAGATCATCCTCGGCGCGGCCCTCCTGGTCGGTGCGGCCGCCATGGTCCTGCGCTACGGGCTCGACCGCCGTTCGGGCCATACCCGTCACGGCCTGATCGGCGAGGTGGTCGTCCGCCCCTTCCCCACTGTCTGCATCGGCGTCGTCGGCGGCTTCGTCGTGGGGATGACCTCGGTCGGCTCGGGCTCGCTGATGATCGTGTTGCTGCTCTTCCTCTACCCGGTGCTCGGCGCCAACCAGCTGGTCGGGACCGACCTGACCCAGGCGGTGCCCCTGACTCTCGCGGCGGCCCTGGGCGCGCTGGCCTTCGGCCACGTCGAATTCGGCGTGACGGCCTCAATCGTCATCGGCAGCGTCCCGGCCGTGCTCGTCGGATCGCTCATCTCGTCCCGGGCGCCGGACCGCTACATCCGCCCGGCCATCACGTTCGTGATCTTTGCGTCAGGCCTCAAGTACGTGGGCGTCGGCACCACGGCCCTCGGCTGGACGCTCGGCGTCGTGCTGCTGGCCGCCGGCGTGTTCTGGCTGGCCTACCTGCGGCCGAGGCGGGCCGGTCTGGCCACGCTGCCGGTCAGCCAACCGCCGGCCGAACGCGACGGAGACGTCCACCTGGAACGCTCGCCCTCGGGCACGTAGCACGCGGCCACCGGGCCGCACTCCTGCCGCACTCGCACCGCACGCGCACGGTCACACGTGCTGCGTTAGGGAATGTGGTAGCCGAGCGTCTGCAGCTCGTTGACGACCTGTTGGGCCACGACCTCGCCGCCACTCGGGGTCAGGTGCGTGCCGTCGGGCGTCCGGACGTTGACGACCTGCCCCGCCGCGTTCGTGATGAAGGCGGTGTAGCCGCCCTGTGCGGTGCCGAGCGAGTGGTCCGTGCTGAGGTACTCGACGGCGGGATGCGCGGCGGCGGCTTGGTGCTGGACGATGGCATTGAGGTCCGTCATCTGTGCATTGAGCCCCGGGTTTTGCATGGGCGGCATGCCCGCCCACACGACGAGGGCGCCGCCGCTCGCTGCGATCTGCATGAATTGGGAGACCCGCTGCGCGTACAGGGTGTTCCACGCAGGCGAGGTGTAGGGCACATCGGGTGGTCCCAAGAAGTCCTGGGCATCGTTGGCCCCCATCATGATGACGACCACCTGGGGCTCCACCGTCTTGAGGTCCGAGGTCAGCTCGGCAGGCCAATTGAAGTAGTCGGGCCGGGTCAGCCCCGTGCTCTCGCGCGCGTCCAGGGCGGCGTTGACGACGCCAGTCTGGGCCAGGTCCGATTGGAGCGGCCCGCCCAGGTCGAGGCCGATGGAGTCCCCGACGATCAGCACGCGGAGCGGATCCGCCGCCGTCGGCAGCTTGGGGTTCGGCGGTGCCGTCGTCGGCGTTGTCGGTCCGGTCCGGCCCCTGGGCGACGTGCCCTTCGCCGGACTTGGCGTGCGGCATCGTCGTGGGACGGGGGCCCGACACCGTCAGTCCGACCGTCCCGCCCGGGAGGCGGTTCGATCGGCCCGTGATCGAGACGAGATGCGACAGCTGCAGCGCTCGGCTGAGCGCGGCGACCGGCCCGGTGATGTCGAGGCTGACCGTGCGCCGGGTGCCGACCGGCGAGACCTGGGCGTCGTGCTGGAGCGTCGGTGCGAACAACAGGAACCACGAGCGCGAACGCACCCACGCCGAGTGCCATGACGCGTGTCCACGGAAGACGCGACGCGGCCATCGTCGGGCGCGGGCGAGCTCGGCGTGCGGGCGAGCGCTGAACTCAGCTGGGGATTCCCACTCCACGTGGTGCGGCGGTGTGCGCTGGTCCGTCATCAGAAGCGGTAGTAGATGAACGGCGCGACGCCGACCGGGCCGAACGTCGTGATGGCGAGGAGGGCACACCCGAGCAGCCCGACCTGGACTGCGGCGCGCTGGCGGGAGAACGCAGCCTGCAGGCGCCCCACGCTGAGCGTCGGGACGATACTGGGCGGCCAGGGTGCCGAGCACCGTGAACACCAGCAGCGGCGTGACCAGGGGTGATGGTTGGCCCCACCCGCTGAACAATCCGTCCCAGCACGGCGAAGGCCTGCGAGAGGCCGGTGGCGTTGAAGAACACCCAGCCCAGGCACACGTATTGGAACGTGAGGAAGCGCTGGACCCAGACCCGCGCCGGTCCGTCGGCCACCGGCGCCAAGCCGCGGCGCTGCCGGCTCGTGCGGCGGAGGTGTCCGAAGCTCTGGCCCAGCCCTTGCAGCGCCCCCCAGAACACGAAGGTCCAGGCCGCGCCGTGCCAGAGGCCGCCCAGCACCATGGTGATCATGATGTTGCGCACCGTTTGGGCCTGGCCGCCGGCACTGCCGCCGAGCGGGATGTAGAGGTAGTCGCGCAGCCAGCGCGACAGCGTCATGTGCCAGCGGCGCCAGAAGTCCTGCAGGTTGCGAGCGGTGTAGGGCGCGTCGAAGTTCTGCGGGAACCGGAAGCCGAGGAGAAGTGCGAGGCCGATCGCGATGTCGGTGTAGCCGCTGAAGTCGCAGTAGATCTGCACCGCGTAGCCCCATGCGGCGAAGATCGCCTCGGGTGCCGAGTGCTGCGTGGGCGACGTGAAGACCGGCGTGACGATCGCGCTCGAGACGTAGGAGGAGATCACGACCTTCTTGAACAGGCCCGCCAGGATCAGCCAGAAGGCGCGGGAGTAGTCGATGGAGCTCGGGTCCCGTCGCCGTCGGATCTGGGGCAGTAACTCGCTCGCCGCGCACGATCGGCCCGGCCAGGAGATGCGGGAAGAACGAGATGTAGACCGCGAAGTCGAGCGGCTTGGCCGGTTCGAGCTCGCGGCGGTAGATGTCGACCACGTAGCTGATCGCCATGAACGTGAAGAAGGAGATGGCGATGGGCAGGCCGACCTGGAGCAGCGGGACGGCGCGGCCAAGTCCCACCGCGTGGGTGATGTTGTCGAGGTTGACCGAGACGAAGCCGTAGTACTTGAACCATCCGAGGATGGCGAGCAATAGCCCGACCGAAGACGCCATGGCGATGCGGCGGCCTCGCTCGTTGTGCGATGCCGCCACCCAGGCGCCACCCGTGTAGGCGACGACCGTCGTCATCAGCAGCAAGAGGCAGTAGCTCCACCCGACCCAGCCGTAGAAGACGTAGCTCAACGCGATCATCGAGAGCTTCCACGGGCCCGCGTAGGGGTTCAAGAGCCAGTTCACCGTGAACGCGACGGCGAAGAAGATGGCGAAGTCGATGGTTGGGAAGAGCATCGGGGCGGCTAGCGATTCGCGCCGAATGTACCGCCGGTCGCACCGTCAGGACGCGCACGCGCCGTGCACGAGAGCCCGGTGTGGCCCCGGCACAGCCGGCTCACGGGGCCAACTCTGCCAGGTGCGTCGGCCTCTCCCAAATCCTGGGGGAGAGGGCCGGGCGGGCCCGGCGCAGACCGAGCGGGGGCTCAGCCCTTGGCCTTGAGCGCCTCGATCAGGGCCGGCAGCACCTTGTGCACGTCGCCGACGATCCCGAGGTCGGCGACAGAGAAGATGGGCGCCTCGGAATCCTTGTTGATGGCGATGATGTTCTTGGATCCCTTCATGCCGACCAGGTGCTGGGTTGCGCCCGAGATCCCACACGCGATGTACACGGTCGGCTTCACGGTCTTGCCCGTCTGGCCCACTTGGTGCGAGTAGGGGACCCACCCCGCGTCCACGATGGCGCGGCTGGCACCGGCCGCGCCGTGCAGGAGCTTGGCCAGCTCCTCAATCATGGCGTAGTTGGCAGCCTCTCCCAGCCCGCGGCCGCCCGAGACCACCACGGCGGCCTCGTCGAGCTTTGGTCCGCTGCGTTCCTCGACGTGGCGCTCCACGATCCTGGCCGTGTTGGTGGCGGCCACATCGGGCACCGGTGCTGGGACGCACCGACGCGGCACCACCCCCGGACGGCTCGGCCGCGAAGGACTTGGCCCGGATGACGAAGATGGCGGGCCCGTCACCCGTGAAGTCGCGCGGTAACGATGAGGCTGCCCCCGAACACCGGGTGCTGGCTCGACAGCCCTCCGTCGGTCTCGACCAGTCCCGTCACGTTGGTCAGCACCGGGCGGTCGAGCTTGGCCGACAACCGGCCCGCGACGTCGCGGCCGTCGTAGGTCGCCGCGAGGAGGATCGCGTCGGGCTTGTTGCCGCCCTCAATCAGCGCTGCCAGCGCCGCTGCCACCGGCACGCCCGGCAGCACGTCGCCGAGGTCGCCGACGTCGTAGAGGGTGCTCGCGCCGTACTCCCCGACGGGTCCGGCCAGCGAGGCGGCGTCGGCGCCCCAGGCGACGGCCTCCACGGTCGACGCGATGGTGCGGGCCTCGGTGAGCAGCTCGAGCGTGACCGGCGTCGGCTTGCCGGCCTCGGCCGCCTCGGCCAGGACCCACACCTTGTCGATCGCCATCTCAGACCACCTTCAATTGCTCGAGGAAGGCCACGACGCGCTCGGCGCCGTCGCCCTCGTCCACCACGATCTCCCCCGCCGCGCGACTCGGCCTCGGACACCTCGGTGATCTCCTGGCCTGCGCCGGCCGCGCCCACCTGCGAGGCGTCGATCCCGAGGTCGGCCACGGTCAGGTTGTCGACGGGCTTGGACTTGGCCGCCATGATCCCCTTGAAGGAGGGGTAGCGGGGCTCGACCACGCCGGCGGTGACGGTGACCACCGCGGGCATGGGACAGACGACCTCGTCGTAGCCCGCCTCGGTCTGGCGCTCGACCCTGATCGAAGTGCCGTCGACGGCGATCGCCTTCGAGAAGGTGACCGAGGGCAGGCCCAGCAGCTCGGCGACCTGCACCGGCAAGGTCCCGGTGTACCCGTCGGTCGACTCGGTGGCCATCACGACCAGATCCGGGTTGGCCCGCCTGATCGCGGCGGCCAGCACCTTTGCCGTCCCGAGCGCGTCGCTCCCGGCCAGCGCGTCGTCACTGATCAAGATGGCCTTGGCGGCGCCCATGGCGAGGCCGGTGCGCAGGCCGGAGGTCTCACCCCCGGGGGCCATCGAGACCAAGGTGACCTCGTCACCGTCGCCCGAGGCCAGCTGGAGGGCCATCTCGACCCCGTAGTTGTCGGAGTCGTCCATGATGAGCTTGCCCGAGCGGTCCAGGGTCTTTGTGTCCGGATTCAGTGACCCCGGCACGGCCGGGTCGGGGATTTGCTTGACGCACACGACGACGTTCATGGCCGACCATCTTTGTGGACTCGGGACCTGCCTCGCCATTCGACCCGGTGACAGGGCACTTTCCCGCCGACCGGCATCGTCGTGGCCGGCCGGCACGGGGTCACGTGCTCACCCGCTCGGTGCGCCTCGGTCTGCAACCCCGAGCGCCTCCCGCAACCGGTCCGTGATCACGGCGTCCACGCCCAGGTCGACCATGCGCTCGAGATCGTCGACGTCGTTGACGGTCCAGACGTTGACGGCCAGGCCGGCCGCGTGCGCCCGTGTCACGAGGTCCGGCGTCACCGAGAGCACGAAGGGGTGGACCGCCCGGAACCCGGCCGAGGCCGCCTCGTCGATGCCGGGGCCGGGATCCCTGCCGAAACTCCAGAGCGCGCCGAGCGCGAGCCGCCCGTCCGCGGCCTGGGCGGCGCGCAGGGTGGCGGGCTGAAAGGAGGAGACGATGACCCCGTCGGTCCAGCCGGCCTCGTCGAGCGTCGCCGCGGTCAGAGCGGCCACGGCCTCGCCGGGGTCCCAGCCGGGATCTTGGGGCGCGTTCTTGATCTCGACGTTGACCGTCATGCCCTCGCACACGGCGAGGACGTCGGCCAGGAGCGCCACGGTGGGCGGCAGGTCGCAGACCGCGAGCGTGGGAATCACGCCCACACCGGGAATCTCGGCGTCGTGGTGGACCGCAAGGCCCCCGTCCTTGGTCAGGCGCACGTCGAGCTCCACCCCTGCTGCCCCCAGCCGGCGCGCCTCCGCGAAGGCGTCCAACGAGTTCTCTACCGCCCCGTTCTGGGTGCAACCCCTATGTGCGAAGACGGCTGTCACAGTCGCTGTGTCACGCCGGTTTCACGATTCCACGGCGGAGGTGTCCGAATTTTCACGAAAAACTCCTTGCCAGGCCTCCGGCGGGCCATTACCCTTTTCGTCGTTAACCCGCTTTTCACTGACGGACACCTGTTGGGTTCGATCATGTGAAAAGGATCACAATGCTGGTGGAGGCACATTCCGATGGCTCTCATGTGGAACCGGACCGTCGATTGGGACGCGGAGGATTGGCGGCGCATGGCCGCGTGCCGCAACACCGAGCCGGACCTCTTCTTTCCCGTTGGCACGACTGGCCCGGCGGTGGACCAGATCGAGACGGCCAAGCGTGTCTGTCGTTCCTGCGAAGCGCTCGAAGCGTGCCTCGACTTCGCGTTGGCCACCAACCAGGAATCAGGTGTGTGGGGCGGTACCTCCGAGGAGGAACGCCGCAAGCTGCGCAAGGCGTGGCTCGCGGCGCGGCGTTCGCAGCGCGCCGCCGTCTGAGATCTTCGTCGCGGACCGCTCATCGCGGGGCGCGCACCGGCACCGAGATTGCCACTCTCGTTCCTCCGCCGTCCGACGCGGGGAGCCCGGTCATGGAGATCGTCCCCTCGAGCTGACTGACGACGAGGTCGCGCACGATCGAGAGCCCGAGGCTCGTCGTGTGCTCAATGTCGAAGCCGTCGGGAATGCCGAGTCCGTCGTCGCGGACCTCCACCTCCAACACCGTCTCGTCCCCTGACAGGGTGAGGTCGACGTGTCCGACGGGTGCAAAGCCGGCCGCACCGCCCGCACCCTCGAGGCCGGCCGCCCCGTCGCTGCCCGCGGCGGCGTCGGGGTCGAACGCGTGCTCGACGGCGTTCTGAAGCAGCTCGGCCACCGTGACCGCGAGCGGGGTCGCCACGTCCGCCGCCACTTCACCGAGGTCCCCGTGAACCGAGATCACGATGGGCTGGGAGGAGACGACCGAGTCCTCGGCCATCTGCACCAACGAGCTGACGATCTCCGCGAAGGGGACCTGATCGCTCGGGTCGCGCGAGAGGATCTCGTGGACCAGCGCGATGGAACGCACGCGCCGCTCCGCCTCGTGCAGGGCGACCCGCGCCGCACGGTCGCCGACCCGGCGGGCCTGCAGGCTGAGCAATGACGAGATCGTCTGCAGGTTGTTCTTGACCCGGTGGTGGACTTCCCGGATGGCCGCGTCCTTCGACAGGAGCAACCGGTCGAGCCGGCGCACGTCGGTGACGTCGCGGAGCAGGATCATGGCGCCGGTCACCACGCCGTGGGAGAGCAGCGGGATGCAGTGCACCAGCACCATGACGTCGGGCCGCCGCTCGACCTCCTCGACGACGGGCCGCCCGGTGGCCAGAGCCCACTCCACCGCGGACTCCTCGATGTCGAGGTCGCCGAAACGCCGGCCCTCGGGCTGGGTGTAGATCCCCATGCGGTGAAACGCGTTCAGGGCGTTGGGCGACGCGAACTCGACACGTCCGTCGGCGTCGACGACGACCACGCCATCGCCGACACGCGGCGCTTCCTCGGTCCCCACGTCCTCGTCAGGGAAGGGAAACGCTGACTGGGCCACCATGTCGGCCAGACGCTCGAACACGTCGAGGTAGGTGCGCTCGTACATCGACGTCGGCCCCTTGAGCGGCGCCAGCGACACCCGGAGGAGCGCGCCGATGATGCGACCGCCGAAGCGGACAGGAATGTTCTCCACCGGCACCTGCTCGCCCAGGATGGGGTGGTGGATGCTGCCCCGCACGATCTCGCCTGAGTGCAGGCAACGAGCGACCAGGGTCCACTGCGACTCGTTGACCGTCTGGCCCACCAGGTCCTGGTCCACCAGCGTGGGGCGGTTGGTCGGCCGCATCTGCCCGAGCACCACCAGCTCTGGGTCCTCGTCCTGTGTGCGGGCGCCGCCGGTGCGGGCGGCCCTGCCGTTGGTCTCGTCCACGCCGGCGGAGTGGACGGGCACCAAGAGCAAGAGGTCCGAGAAGGAAAGGTCGGCCAGCACGCTCCAGCTGCCCAACAGGCGCTGGAGGTGCCCGAGCTCGTCGGGCTTGAGGTCGGTGTGGCTCTGTGCGAGCTCAGCCGGTGTCGGCATCAGACATCGCCTCCCTGGCGCAGTGACCCCGGCCCGGCGGTGACCGGGACGAGATGCGGCCGCCGCCGCCGGTAGGCCTGGAGCGTCCCTGCGCCGGCCGCCGCGAGCACGGCGCGCAGGTCGTCGGCCCGGTCGGCCACGTGCTCGAGCCGGTGCGCGTCGGATGCGGTGGTGAGCGGCACGGCGCGCGCCACGAACCGTTCCAGCAGGCCCGCCGCCGGATACTGCTCGGCGACCGGCTTGCGCCAGCCCGCCGATGACACCTCGGCCGCCATCCCCGACGCCGCAGCCGCCTCGGCGATGCGGTCCCACCACTCGGCGGGGGCATCAGGGACGTGGCCCGCCACCTTGATGAGGTCGGGATGGGCGAGGACGTCGCAGGCGCCTGACGCGGCCAGCTCCTCCATCGCCGTTGTGTAGGCCTCCCAGCAGAGGTCGACGTCGCGCGCCGACCACTCGGCCATCGACACCGGGTCGCTGAGGTCGTCGAAGCGCCATGCCCCCACCCAGTGCACCGAGCCCAAGAGCACGTCGAACGGGTACCCCGCGAGCAGGCGCGCCACCTTGTCCATGCGGCCCTCGTAGTAGTCGACCTCGAGGCCGATGACGATGGGGAGGCCTGCCTCCTTCGCCTCGAGGGCGCACTCGATGTACGCGTCCAGGTCGGCGGTGGCGTGGAACTTCCAGTACTGCGCCATCGACTCGGCCAGCGCGGCCGGAACACCCGGCTCGTCCCAGAAGCCGCCGAGCAGGGCGTCGGCCTGGCGGAAGCGGAACAGGTGCTCGGTGACGGCCAGCTCCGTCACGCCGGCCGCCTGGGCGTGGGCACAGTAGTCAGCGAGCTGCTCCAGACGCAGCGGCGTCTCGTGCTCCGAGTGCGGCCAGAGGTGGAGGTGGTAGTCGAGCACGCCGTCCGTTCCGTTGGGATCCGCTACGACCCGGCCCGCCGGATCAACGTCACGCCATCGCGGATCGTCGTGAGCACGCAGACCACCCTCGGGTCGTTCACGATCTTGTCGTTGAAGGCGCGCAGCGCCCGGGCCCCTTCGTGCGGCTGCTTCTCTGACGCCAGCACGCCGCCGGCTTGGAGCGTGTTGTCCACGACGATCATGCCGTGGGCCGCGAGCTTGGGCAGGACGGCTTCGAAGTAGGCGTCGTAGGAGACCTTGTCGGCGTCGATGAAGACCAGGTCGAAGGGGCCCTGGAGCTCCTCGAGCGAGCGCAGCGCCGGCCCTTCGATCACGCTGATGTGGCTCTCGAGTCCGGCGGCGGCGATGTTCCCGCGCGCCACCTGGGCGTGGTGGGGGTCGACCTCGAGCGAAATGATGGCTCCGTCCTTGGGCAGGCCCGCCGCCATGGCGATGGCCGAGTAGCCGGTGAACGTCCCGATCTCGAGGACACGGGTGGCCTGCGTGGAAAAGACGAGGAGCTCGAGGAACCGCCCCTCCTGGCGGCCGACCATCATCCCCCAGCCGGCAAAGTCATCCCTGGTCGAGGTGTCGACCGCTTCGAGGTGCCCGGGCGGCGCCGTGGTGTGCGCATCCGCGTACTCGAGGACTTCTGGGTTGATGAGCTGGACCATGAACCGATGGTAGGCGCCCTGCCTGCGCCGGGCGCCCGCTCCCGGGGCCGGGCGGGCTGGTGTCAGCCGGGCTCTCAGCCCCAGACCTGCGCGCCGAGTTGGAGGAGCCCGCTCATGTCATAGATGTCGGCGTCGTAGAACGGCACCGTCACGAGGACGTCGGGCGTCCCGCGCAGCTCGGCCTGCTGCTCGGCTTCCCGCCGGGCGACGACGCCGAAGTTGAGGAAGCTCTCGGCCACTTCGCCCACCACGCGGGCGGCCACCACGGGGTCGTCGGTGAGCCCGTCGGCCAGCTCGGTCGCCCGGCTCCGCATCGACTGGGCCAGCTTGTCGCTCTTGGCGTCGCGCAGGTACTCGGGCAACACCTTGTTGAGCACGACCGCGCCGAGGTGCAGTTTGCGCGCCGTCAGCTCGGACGAGAAGAACTCGGCCTCGCGAACGGGCGTCGCTTCCAGCGTCGAGACGACCATGAACGTCGTGCGCCGGTCCGAAAGTAGCCGCGTCACCGCTTCGGCCCGCTGGACGAACCCCGAATACATCGAATGGAAGAGAATGAAGAACTCGGAGATGTCGGCCAGGAATTGCGTGCCGAGGATGCGGTCGGCCACTTGGTAGAACGGCCGCGACGCCACGTTCACCAAGCGTGACCGGTAGGGCACAATGAGCCAGCGCAACAGGCGAGACGAGAAGAAATCGGCCATGCGCTGAGGCGCGTCGAGAAAGTCGAGCGCGTTGCGCGTGGGGGGCGTGTCGACCACGATCAGGTCGTACTTCCCCTCGGAGTGGATCTCGTAGAGCCGTTCCATCGCGATGTAGTCGTGGGACTGGATGAAGCGCGCCGAGATGTTCTGATAGAGCGGGTTGGCGAGGATCTGTTCGCGAGTCGCTGCGTCGGGCGCGTGGGTCCGGATGAGGTCGTCCCAGCTCTGCTTCATGTCGAGCATCGCGGCCCAGAGCTCACCCCTCGGATGGGCCGCCGCCCCGGTGAACACATCATCGGGAATGCGGACCTCGTCGTTCCCGATGCCCTTGAGCCCGAGCGCGTCGGCCAGGCGGCGTGCCGGGTCCACCGTGAGCACGAGCACACGGCCACCCTCTTCGACCACCGCGGTCGCGGCGAGCGCGGCCGCGGTGGTGGTCTTGCCCACACCGCCCGGCCCGCAGGCGATCACGATGTCCTTGGCCGCGAGCAGCTGGCCGACAGTCTTGACCACGGGCGCGCCGGCTGCGCTCACAGCCCGAGCTCCTCGGCGAGCGCGTGCGCCACCTGGCGTGTCGTGCGCGCCCCGAAGCTACGCGCGAAGAGGTAGGGCAACAACAAGACCGGGAGGCCTTCGGGCAACCCGGCCTGCAGCTGCTGCAGGTGGGTCGAGCGGGTGCGCCGCAACGTGACCGCCAGCCGCGCCGCCTCGAGCACCGGTGCAACCGAATCCCCGGCTCGCTCCGAAAGGATGTTCTCGGTGCCGGGCTGGCGGAGCTGCTCGAAGATCTCCTCCTCGCGCTGGCCGAAGAGCTCGGGCAACACGCGGTTGACCACGACGGCCGACGTGCGCACCGTCGTCTCCTCACGCACCCGCTGGACAAGCTCGAGGGTCTCGTTCACCGGCATCTCTTCGGGCGTGCACACTGCAACCAGCCCGGTCTGGCGAGGGTCCGAGAGGATGTCGAGCATCCAATCGGTCTGGCTGCGGATCAAGCCCACCTTGACCAGGTCGTTGATGGCCTGGGGTGCGGCCAGCTGGCCGATGATGTGCCCGCTCGCGGGCCCGTCGACCACCACGAGGTCGTAGTGCGACTCGCGCACCTCCCAGCAGAATTTGCCGACGGTGAGGATCTCGCGCACACCCGGGGCCGCCGTCGCCACGAAGTCGAAGGCCTTGGCCAAGGGGCCGATCCGGCCGACCACCGGGATGCGCAGGTGCAATTTGAGGTATTCGCGTAGCGATGCCTCGGTGTCCATCGACATCGACCACACCCCCGGCGCCACCTCGCGTGGGGTGAAGTCGGTCGGTGGTGCTTCGAAGAGCGCCGTGACGTCGCCCTTGGCGTCGACCTCACAGACCAGGACGCGCTTCCCGTGCTCGGCCGCGAGCTGGGCCAGCCCCGCCGCCACCGTGGTCTTGCCGACACCGCCCTTGCCGGTGACGAACACCAGCCGCAGATCGAGCAAGCCGGGTGTGCCGCTCACCGCCCCTGCGCCTACCTCGCCGTCACAGACGCGCTCAGGGGGCCCCGAACCCGACGCGCCGCTCCCCCGTGGGGGCCCCGACTTCGACGTAGGCGACCTTGACGACGGGCACTCCCACGCGCCGGCCCTTGCGGTCGGTGAGCCACAAGACGCCGTCGCCGGTTTGCAACAGCTTCTCGATCTCGGCGACGACCGTGTCGCGGTCGGCGTCGTCGGGCATCTCCACCTCGAGCTCCTTGGGTGTGTGGGTGATGCCGATGCGCACGTCCACCTGGTCTGTCTCCTCTCACGAGCCCGTCAGAGCGTCTGGGGCCACCAGGACGTTACAGCGACGGGGCAGACTGCTTGACATGAGCGGACTGCCCACGTCCGGCGAGACGCCGCGCGGTGCCCGCTGGGCAGCGACGATGGCCGGCTACTCGGGCCCCGTCCGGCTGGCCCATGCCGACTCCCGTGCCCGGGTCGGGCCGGCGGAGGCCGCGGCGCACGCGGCGTGGGACCTCGACGCCGTCCCGAACGGGCGCGCCGAGCGCGAGGAGCTCGAGCACGAACTCCTGGCGCCCGGTGCCACGCACGCCGCCGACGCGGGCCGCCGCGCGCTGTCCGAAGAGCCCGATCCCTGGCGGACGTGTTTCGAACGCGACCGCGACCGGATCCTGCACGCCACGTCGTTCCGGCGCCTGGCCGGCAAGACGCAGGTCTTCGTGTTCCCCCAGGACCACCAGCGGACGCGCCTGACCCACGCCCTCGAGGTGGCACAGGTCGCCACCGCAATCGCGCGCGTGTGTCGACTCAACGTCGCGCTGACCGAGGCCATCGCACTCGGCCACGATTGCGGGCACGGGCCCGGCGGTCACGCCAGCGAGGACGCGCTCGACCCCTACGTGCCGGGGGGCTTCGATCACGCGCCGTGGGGTGCCCACGTCTCGCTTGCTTCGCTCAACCTGTGCGCCGAGACCCTCGACGGGATCGCCAATCACAGCTGGTCGCGTCCCGCGCCTTCGACGCCCGAGGGGGAGGTGGTCAGCTGGGCCGACCGGATCGCGTACGTGTGCCACGACTGGGAGGACGCCGTGCTGGCCGGCATCGTGGCACCCCACCAGCTGCCGGCGGTCGTGCGCTCCTTGTGCGGCGAGCGGCGCAGCGTGCAGCTCAGCGCCTTCATCGCGGGCGTCGCGTCGGCGTCGCTCCGGACCGGACAGGTCGGGATGGAGGAGGAAGCGGCCGAGGCGCTCGCCGCGTTCCGAGCCTGCAACTACGAGCGCATCTATCTGCGCGACGCCTCCTTGCGTCAAGGGGACGCGGTCATCGCCGTGCTGCGCGCGCTGGTCGAGCATTTCTCCGACCGTCCCCATCTGATCATCGACCGGGCCGCACCAGCGACCAACGACGCGGTCGCCGGGGGCGTCGATGCCATCCGCGCCGCCGTCACCTACGTGGCCGGCATGACGGATCGCTTCGCCTTTCGTCAGGCCGTGGCCCTCCTGGGCTGGGACCCGGCCAAGCTCCCTGTCGGCGTGGACAGCTGAACAAGCCTCGCGGCATCGATCTCCATCACTCGCGGGATGCGCGGTCAGGCGCTGCTGTCACCGAAGCAGGGCGGGCGCTTCTGCGTGAGGGCCGCGACGCCCTCGGCGAAGTCGGGGCGACCCATCATCTCGCTCAGATGCCGGCCGGCGTCGCGTACCGACGACGCCGCGTCGCGGTGCAAGTCGCGATAGAGCTGCAGCTTCGTGACGGCCAGTGACGACGGTGCGATCTCGGACGCCAGGCGTCCCGCGTAGTCGTAGGTGAAGGGCAACAATTCTTCCGGCGGCAGCGCCCGGTTGACCAGGCCGAGTGCCTCGGCCTCCTCGGCGAGGACGACCCGGCTCGAAAGGAGGAGGTCGGCGGCACGCGTGACGCCGATGAGGCGCGGCAAGAGCCACGACAGGCCGAACTCCGCCGGCAACCCGAGGCGCCCGTGCGCGGTGGTCAGCTTTGCCCCGTGCGCCGCGAAGCGCAGGTCGCAGTAGCAGGCCAGGACGAGCCCGACACCTGCCGCCGGCCCGTTCACCGCGGCGATGATCGGTTTGGGAATCCCGAAGTGGTATGCGAAGTCGGCGTCGAACTCCGGACGCACGCCGTACCCGGGCATGGCGACGTCCTCCCCCAGTCCCGGATCGTAGGCACCCCGTTCGGCCTCACCTTCGAGGGCGCGGGCGTCGGCCCCGGCGCAGAAGCCTCGGCCCGATCCGGTCACCACGATGACCCGGACCTCGGGGTCGCGGGCCGACCGGTCGAGCAGCGCGCGGTACTCCGCGTGCATGCGTCCCGTCCACGAATTCAGCCGTTCCGGCCGATGCAGCGTCACCGTCGCCACACGGTCACGCACCTCGTAGCGTGTCACTTTGAGGTCGCCGAGCTCCACGTCAGTCGAGGGTCGTGTACCGGGTCAGGTGCAGGGACCCCGCCTCGACCGCGTGCTCGAATTCGGCCTGCAACGGATGTCCTTGGACGCTGCGCTGGAAGCTCGCCGCGTCGGCATCGCTGGCCCAGAGCGTCATCACGAGCCAGTCGTCGCCGTGGCGCGCGGTGGTCCGGCGCAAGAACCCCTGCTGGTTGGGGACGAGCTCTCTCTGGATCCGCTTGTCGAGGGCGAGGAAGTCCGTGGCGGTGACACCCTCTGCGAGCTGGAAGGTTGTGATTTCGACGATCGACACCTCAGGCCTGCACCAACACGAGCGGGTTGCCCTCGGGGTCGGTGATGCCGGCGATGGTGGGACCACCGGGGATGTCGAATGGCTCCGCGACGATCGTCGCGCCGAGCGCCACCGACGTGTCCAGCGATGCCCGGAGGTCGGCCACTTGCACGTAGAGCGTCACGCCGGCGCGTCCGCTCTGGCGGATATGCCCGCCTGGGCCGGGCTCCGGGCCGCCGACGCCGGCCGGGATGTCCATGATGGCGCCGTCGCCGATCCTCCAGTTGAACAGGTCGGCGTAGAACGCCTTCTGGCGCTCGGGGTCCTTGGCCTCGATCTCCCAGTGCACCACGGGCCTCGCCCAGTCCTGCACCATGGCACCTCCTCGCCACGACCAGCGTACCGAGCCGGCGACGCACGCCGCTCCGGGCGATCTCGCGTGATGGACGCGGGCGATGACGACGGACCGGGACCGCTGCACCGCGACGGCACCGCCGCGATCGTGACGCCGTGAAAGGTGGCGTGGAATACCGGCTCGGCATTCCGGCCAGGAGTAGAGTCACGCATGCATTTCTGGTCTGGCGAATCCGCAGAGGGGGCCGCCGCCGGCCTTGGCGACGTGTGTGATGCGGCGGAGGAGGGGATCGCTCGGTGACGCACTGGACGCAGGCTCTGGCCAACGTCTCGCTGGTCGAGTTCGTCGCCCTCGCCGCGCTGACCGCACTGCAGTGGATCCGCCACCGCATCCGCGGCGCCGGGTGGGTCGCGCTGTCCTTCGCCATCCTCGGCGGGCTCTTCTTGACCGTCAAGATCGACCCGCACGTGGTGACGAACCAAAACGTGGCGAAGGCGCTCATCGCCTTGCTTTTGGTGATGCCCTATTGCCTCTTCCGCTTCGCCACCAGCTTTCGCCGGCCGAACGCCGGTGTCCGATACGCCGCCGTCGTCGTCACGGCTGCCATCGTCGCCTTCACCTTCTGGTTGGACTACCTGCCGGTGGCCGGAGCGCCGCCGCCGCCCTATTACCTCGCCTATCGGGTCGCCTTCGCCGTGAGCTTCGCCTTCCTCTTCAGCTATGTGGTGATCAGCCTCTTTGTCGCAGGCCGCGGCGAACCGCCCATCGCCGCCACGCGGATGCGCCTGCTGGCGATCGCCGTTGCGGGGCTGGAGGTGCAGGTGGTCGTCGCCGCGCTGATGCTCCAAGGTCCGACGGTCGAGCTGGTCACCCGGGCCTTGACGGTGCTCATGGGGCTGTTGTTCCTCGTCGCCCTCGTCCTCCCCTCCTTCGTGCGGGTCTTCCTCAGCCGCAAGGAGGACCTTGCTTTCCGTCGCGCCGTCGGCGAGTTGGTGTCCGCGGGCGACTCACGCGACGTGGCCGAACATCTCCTGCCGCACGTCAGCGCGTTGGTCGGCGCGTCCAAGGCGGCGCTCTTGGCGAGCGACGGCACTGTGGTGGCCCGGTATCCGGCCTGGACCACGGACGGCGCGGCGGACGATTGGTTCGACGAGTGGGACGACGCGGAGGGAACCGAAGCGCGGCGGAACCGTATTACCGTACGCACGCACAGCGGCGCCACCCACGAGCTGGCCGTGCGCATCAGCCCCTACATGCCCTACTTCGGGAGTGAGGAGCTCCGGAAGCTCGACCAGCTGGCCGGCATGGTAGGCCTCGCCATCGAGCGTTGCGAGATGGCCGAGCAGATGGCGTTCCAGGCCACCCACGACGGGCTCACCGGCCTGGCCAACCGCACGTTGTTCATGGAGAAGCTCGAGGAGGCCTTGACCCATGTTGGACGGCGGCGCAACGCACTGGCCGTCCTGTTCGTCGACCTCGACCGCTTCAAGCTGGTCAACGACCGGGCAGACCACTCCGCCGGCGACATCGTGCTGAACGAGATGGCGACACGGCTGACCGCGATGACGCGTGGTGTCGACGTGGTGGCCCGTTTCGGTGGCGACGAATTCGTCGCGCTGGCCGAGGTGGACCACGAAGACGACGCGGTGGACATGGCCGAGCGCATCCGGGCCGGTCTGAGCAAGCCCGTCACCATCGGTGACGCGCAGCTCGTCATCACGGCCAGTGTGGGCATCGTGGTCACCGCAGACGCCAACGCCGTGCCCGCAGCGCTCTTGCGCGACGCGGACAACGCCATGTACGAGGCCAAGCGGCACGGACGCGACCAGGTCGTCGTCTACCGCGGCAACGCCCGCGACCTGGCGAATCAGAAATGGGGACTCGACCCCAATCGGGGCTCTCGCCTCAACGCAGGATAGGTCTGACAAGAAAGAGCAGGCTCGGCCGCTCGGCGAGGCGGCGGTGGACTGCAGTCACCTCGGTCGGGCGGTGTCCCACTCGTGCGGCGAAGGGGGAGCGACGAGCCGAGCGGATCCGAGTCGTCGAAGCCGGCCACGCGCCAAAGATCATCGTTGTGGGTCAGCAATACCGAACCCCCGGCACCGACGTGGGCACCACGTTCAGCGCGGTGCACGTCCCCTCACGCTCCGGATCCTCCCGACGTCACCGCAGCGTCAGCTCGCGCCGGTAGACCCGAGCGGGCCCGAGCGCGGCCAGCTTGTCGGCGATCGCCTGGAAGGACCGTGACGTCTCGCTCTCGGGATCCACCGCCATGACAGGCCGGCCCTCGTCGCCACCGAGGCGCACTGCGTTGACGAGCGGGACCTGGCCGAGCAGCGGGACGCCGAGGTCGGAGGCCAGCACGGCGCCCCCGCCCGAACCGAAGAGCTCGTAGCGCCTGCCGTCGTCGCCGGTGAACCAGCTCATGTTCTCGATCACCCCGCGCACCGACAACTTGAGGCGCCGCGCCGCGAACGCGGAGCGCTGCGCCACGCGCTGCGCGGCAGGCTGTGGCGTCGTGACCACGACGATCTCGGCCCGGGGCATGACCTCTGCCAGCGTCAGTGCCACGTCTCCGGTCCCGGGCGGCATGTCGACGAGGAGGAAGTCCGGCTCGCCCCAATAGGCGTCGGTCAGGAATTGCTGAATCGCCTTGTGGAGCATCGGGCCCCGCCAAATGACCGGCTGGTCGTCGGGGACGAAGTACCCCATGGAGAGGCAGCGGACGCCATGCGCCGACGTCGGAATGACAATGTCGCCGATGATCACCGGGTCGTGGTCCGTGCCCAGCATTTTGGGAACCGAGAAGCCATAGACGTCGGCATCGAGGAGACCCACCGAGTGGCCGGCCCGCGCCAGTGCGATGGCCAGGTTCACCGTGACCGTCGACTTGCCCACCCCGCCCTTGCCCGACGACACGCCGATGACCCTCGTCGCGGCGTCGGCGGCAAGGAACGCGGGCACCGGTTCCGAGGCGGCGTGCTGGTGACCGTGACCATGGGCGTCTCCCGCCTCGTCGGGCTCCCCGTCGGCCTCGGCGCCTGCGCCGAGCATGCCGGCGCGCAGGCGCTGGCGCAGCGCCGCCCTTTCCTGCTCGTTCATCACGACGAACTCGAGGTCGACCTCCTCGACGCCGTCGACCGCCAAGGCGGCCCGGTGGATCTCTTCGGCGAGTTCGTCCGTGCCGGGCCACGCCGCAACGGGAAGAGCCACCTCGAGGTACACCCGGCGCCGGCGCGGCCGCACCGTCTTGAGGAGACCAAGGTCACCCACGGACAGACCCAGCTCGGGTTCAGTGACCGCGTTGACCGCGGCTTCGAGCGCTGCGTGGTCTGATGCCATGGCCTTCCTTGTCGTGGACCCGATCCGCGACACGCGGCCCGACACCGGGCAGCTCCGTCCGCGTCGCCCCAGCTCCGGGGGCCGATCCCCCGGTAGACTACCCACCGTGAGCACCGCTCCGATCACAGTGGAGCCCGAGCGCACCGTCGAGACTGTCCGCGCAGAGGGGTTCGGAGGGCCGACGGAGGCCGAGCGTGCGGCCGGCGCGGACGACGGTCGCTTCAGCGCGGCGGTGGCGGCGGTCGCCGCCGCCTTCGGTGACCCGACCCGGCGTGACATCTTCTTGCACGTGCGCGCGGTGCCCGGCGTCACTGCGCGGGAGGTTGCGACGACGTTCTCTCTCCACCCGAACGTGGCGCGCCACCACCTCGGGCGTTTGGTCGACGGGGGCTACCTCCGCGTCGAGACCGGTCGCACTGCGGCCGGCGCCGGGCGGCCATCCAAGCGGTACTTCTGCGTGGAAGAAGAGTTGTCGCTCGGCCTCATGCAGCGTCGCGACGATCTCTTGATGCGTCTCCTCGGTGAGGCCATGCGACGGCTCGGGCCAGCCGAGGCAGAGGAGATGGCCGCGCTCGTCGGCGAGGAGTACGGCCGTTCGCTCGCGTCCCGCATGACGCCGACCGAGGGCCAGCGCACGGTGCGGGCAGCGATGCACGTCGTGGCCGAGACCCTGACCGCCCATGGGTTCGCCGCCCACGCCGAGGACCGGGGCGAGACCACCGCAGTGATCGCAGAGCAGTGTCCCTTCGGCGATGCCAGCAGCACGAATCCGGTGCTCTGCGCCGTCGACCGCGGCATGGTGAAGGGCTTGTTGGCCGGCCTGTGCGGCACCGCGTCGCAGCGGGCGCTGCCGGTGATCCTTTCATCACGGGCGCGGGGCGACGACACCTGCACCGCCTCTGCCTGAGCCCCGGTGGCTCGCGCCTACCTCGACCACGCCAGCGCCACGCTGCCCCGGCCCGAGGCGCTCGCCGCGCTGGCGGCCTGGGCCGCCCTGCCGCCTGGTGATCCCGGGCGCATCCACGAGGAAGGGCGTACGGTGCGCGACGCGCTCGAGACGGCGCGCGCACAGGTGTCGGAACTTCTCGGCGTGGCGCCGCGCCAGGTGGTGTTCACCTCGGGGGGCACCGAGGCGATCAACGCGGCCGTCTGGGGTGCGACCCGCGCCATGCCGGGTGCGCCGGTGCTGTGCGCCGCGGTCGAGCACTCAGCGGCACGCGACGCCTCGACGCCGCGCCGCGCCGGTCGAAACCCTCGCGGTCGACGGCGCCGGCCACATCGACGTAGACGCCCTCCGCGAGCGCCTCAGCACCGCGTCCTTGCCCCGACCCGCCCTGGTCCACTGCCAGTGGGCCAACCACGAGGTGGGGACACTCCAGCCCGTGCACGAGGTGGTCGATCTGTGCCGGCAGGCAGGCGTGATCGTCCATGTCGATGCCGCGGCAGCCTGCGGCCACCTGGTCACCGACCTCGGTGCGTTGGATGCCGACCTGGTCAGCGTGAGCGCGCACAAGCTGGGCGCGGTACCAGGTGCGGGCGCCCTCGTGATCCGCCGGGGCAGTCGCTTCGAGCCGCTGCTCGTCGGCGGCGAGCAAGAACGCGGACGCCGCGGCGGACTGGAAGCCGTTCCCGCGCTCCTCGCGTTTGGGGCCGCCGCGGCCACCCTGGCCGCAGCGGGATGCCTGGCCGTGCGGGACGAAGCCGCCGCCGCCCGGCGCTTCATTGATCAGGTACTCGAGCGCGGCGCTCGTCGTGGAGGGGGTCGATATCGTCGGCCCCGCCTCGCCCGAAGACCGCCTCCCCTCGCTCGTCTGTCTCGGGGTGCACGGCGTCGAGGCCGAGCCCGTGCTGATCGGTCTCGACCGTGCGGGTGTGGCAGTCCATTCGGGGTCGGCCTGTTCGTCGGAAAGCATTGAGCCGTCGCCGGTGCTCGAGGCGATGGGGGTGGACCCGAGCCACTCGCTGCGAGTCAGCGTCGGCTGGTCGACCACCGAAGAGGACTGCGGCGCGTTCGCCACGGCCTTCCCGCGCGTCGTGGAGGACCTGCGGTCGCTACGGGGCTGAGGTCGGGGTGGCGGAGCCCGTGAAGTCGGCCGGCACGGGGACGCCCACCGCCGCATAGGCGCCGAGGACGAGGGGCTCGACCTGTGCGAGCTCAGTCGCCGGCGGGCCGTCGGCCAGGAAGTCGTTGAACTGGGCCACGGCTGCTCTGTTGTTGTGGTCCTGGTTCGCCAGCACCAACCCGTAGAAGAGGTGGGCCTGGTAATAGGTGGGCGCGTTCTTGACGGCGGTCTGGATCTGGGCGCGCCCGATGCGCGCCAGCGACGGCACGTGTGCGCGCGAACCCTGGTTCCATTCCAGGTAGCCGGCATAGGCCAGGGCGGCGGGGTTGGACGGATCCTCGCCGAGGACTTTGTTGTACAGCACGAGCGCGCTCTCGAGCTTGCCCTGGTTGTTGAGTGCTAGGGCTTGTTGCAGCTGGTTTTCGATCAGCTGGGCCTGCGACACGGTCACACTCCCCGACGACGCCTGTCCGGGCTGGCGCGCCTGCACGAAGTGCGCCACCAAGATGACTGCGCCGAGCACGATGAAGCCGCAGGCGACCACGATCCCGATCCGGCGCCACAGTGGCATCCGCCTCTTCGGCGGGTCCGGGAGTGGCGCACCGTCCGCCTCCGACGGGGAGACGGCGGGAACCGCGTCGTCGGAGCCGCCGGCGGGGTCAGGACCGGCGAGGGCGCTGAGCTCGGCCTCTACCTCGGCCAGCCGGGCCGAGTCGCGCGCCACGAGAAGCGCGTGATCCTCGTCGGAGAGGTCGCCGGCCTCGTGCTCGCGCGCGCGCGTCCTCGAGGGACCGGCGCAGGAAGTCCCGCTCGTCGGCGAGGCGCCAGTGCTCGTCGCGTTGCGAGGGGCGGTGCCCGCTGACGGGTGGGTCGTCCACCTTCATCGCACCGGCTCGTTTTCGCGCGGCTCCGCCGGTCCCTGTGCAGAGTCCACGCGCAAGGAGTCGAAGGCGCGGCTCCGGCGCCAGAAGAAGATGCCGACGCCGCCGACCACCGCGATGCCGAGCACCAACGGGATGATCCAGATGAGAGGCACGCCCCCCGCGTCGGGCGGGACCAAGAGGATGGCAGGGCCGTACTCGGAGACCAGCACCTGATCGATGGCCGTGGTGGACCGGCCCTCGGCCACCATGCCCTCAATCTGGTTCCGCACCGCGATCGCCGTCGAGGCGTTCGACTGGGCCACCGAGAGGTCGGTGCACGAGGGGCAGCGCACCCCGGTCTCAATGGCGGCGGCACGCTGCGCCGCGCTCTGCGGGGCCCGGTCGAAGACGCCGCTGCCGATGACGAGTGCGACGGCGAGGACGACGAGCGGGAGGCCGACCCTCGCCCACAGCGGCAGGAACGGACGGTGCTCAGCCATCGGACGCCTGCGTGGCGCGGGCAGCCGTGAGGGCCGTGTCCAGGTTTTGTTGCGTCGCCGGCCCCTGGAGCACGGCGGTGACGCGGCCCGACGGGTCGATCACGACGGTGGTGGGCGGGCCCGTCACCCCGTAGTGATCGGCGATCGTCCCGCCGGGGTCCCCGATGGCCGGCCACAGGTCGCCGTTCTCACGCAGGAAGGTGCGTGCGCCGGCGTCCGAGTCGTGGAAGACAATGCTCACCATGTCGGCCCCGCCACCGCGGTGCGCCTGCTCGTAGTCGAACCGGGACAGGTCGGGGGCCTCCTGCTGGCACGGCGCGCACCAGCTGGCGAAGAAGTTGAGCACGACGTAGTGCCCGCGCAGCGCGTCCAACGCGACGGACGCGCCGGTGGCGAGGTTCCGGCCCGAGAAGGCGGGCGCGGCCTGCCCCACCAACGGACTCGACACGGCGGTCGCCTCCTGCGGCGTCCGGGTGGCGAGCACGATGCCCACGACGACGAGGACGGAGAGAACGGCCCCCGCCACCCAGCGGGTCGTGTGACGGCGGCGCGGCGGTCATGCGGGCTCCACACCCCGCGCGACGAGCGCGCCGACCGGCTCGTGCGCGCTCGCACGCTCGCGCGACGCACCCGGCTCGGCCTCCGTGACGATGGGAGCCGCGGCCGAGGCCGGATCGGTGGCCCGGCGCCGCGTGCCCGGCACCAACGCCAGCAGGCCGCCCACCCCGATCAGGAGTCCGCCGGCCCACAGCCAGGCGACCAGGGGTTCGATCACGACGCCGATGGCCACCGACCCGCTCGGCAGGTTGTTGATGGCCAGGTTGCCCGAGGTGTTCCCGAGCCCGCCGACGGCGTCGAACGTCAGGTAGACGTCGTCGAAGAACCCCGAGTCGATGGCGGGCGTCCCGACGACGGCCAGGCCGCTGCCGAAGCTGGTCGTCGCGGGAGTGAACACGCCGTGGTCGACTTTCACGACCGCCTCCTGCGCGGTGCGAGACGGCGACGTGACGGTACGCACCCCCTCGAACTGGAAGCGATGGCCGTCGTAGGTCACCACCTCACCGCGGTGGAGCGCCAGCTCGGTCTGGTGCCGGTACGAGGTGGCGGCGATGACACCCACCGCCAAGACCACCACGCCGAGGTGCACGACCATGCCGCCGTTGGCGCGACCGACCAAGCCCCGCCACCAGCCGACGCGACGGGCGCGCGCGGCCCGAACCGAGAGCACGAGGGCGCGGGCGGCCGTCGCGGCGGCCATGGCGGCGAGGCCGAAGCCGATGAGGGCGGCGAAGCCGCGCAGGCCGAAGGCCACGCAGAGCACGACCGTGCCGACACCGACCCACACGGGGACGGCGAGACGCTGCCACAGCACAGCCTCGCTCATTTTGCGCCAGCTCAACACGGGTGCCACGGCCATGAGGAAGAGGAGCGTGAGGCCGGCGGGGATGGCGACCGTGTTGAAGAACGGGGCTCCGACCGTGACCTGCTGCTGGGTGACGGCCTCGTAGAGGAGCGGGTACACCGTGCCGAGCAGGACGACGAAGGCGAAGCCCACGAAGACGACGTTGTTGAGCAGGAACGCGCCCTCGCGGCCGAGCGGGGCGTCGATCCCGCCCGGCGAGCGCAACCGGTCGCCGCGCCAGGCGATCAGCCCGAAGCCCACGATGACCACCGCGAAGAAGAATCCGATGAGCAGCGGGCCGAGCGAGGACTCCGAAAACGAGTGCACCGAGGTGATGACCCCAGAGCGCGTCAAGAAGGTCCCGAGGATGGTGAGGGCGAAGGTCGCGATCGACAGCGAGAGGTTCCACACCCGCATGAGGCCGCGCCGCTCCTGGACGAGGACCGAGTGCAGGTAGGCCGTGCCGCAGAGCCACGGCAAGAGCGCGGCGTTCTCCACGGGGTCCCAGCCCCAGAAGCCGCCCCAGCCGAGCACCTGGTACGACCACCAGGCGCCGAGGACGATCCCGACCGACAAGAAGGTGAAGGCCACCAGTGTCCAGCGCCGGCACTCGATCTGCCAGCGGTCACCCACCCGCCCCGTCGCCAGCATGCCGATGGCGAAGGCGAACGGGACCGTGAACACCACGAAGCCGACGTAGAGGAGGGGTGGGTGGATGGCCACCAGTGGATTGTCCTGGAGGAGCGAGTTCGGACCGAGTCCCTGCGTGACGCCCGATGCGGTGACGAAGGGGTTGGCGGGCCCGACCATCAGACCGAAGAAGAACGCCGACACGAGGTAGAGGACGAGCGTCGCCCAGCGGATCACCGGGTCAGCAGCCTGGCGCCGGTAGCGCCACACGAAGATGGTGCTGACCACGGCGAGGATGAGGCCCCACAAGAGGATGGAGCCGGCAAGGGCCGACCACATGCCCGTGATGGAGTAGAGCAGCGGGGTGACGGTGCTGTTGTTCCCGGCCACGAAGACGAGCGCGAAGTTGTGCGTGATCAGCGCGTGCTCCATGGCCCCGGTGGCCAGCAGCGCACCGGCGAGCACCACGGGCGCGAAGAGCCGGCCGTCGCCTGTGCGGCGGGACGCGGGAGCGCCCCCTCGCCGGGCCAGTCCGGCCACTGTCATCGCGGCACCGACGAGGCAGGCGACGAAGGCGAGCCAGATCCCGATCGTGCCGAGCTGCGCGTCGACCATCAGCAGACGGAGCCCGTCGACTTCACCTTGACCCGGTTCGGGTTTTGGGCTGTGTACGTCTCGGAGTGCTTGACCATGATGGAGTTGGACTCGAACGCGGACGAGGCCGCCGAGGCGAAGTGGCCCACCACCACCACGGGGATCCGGGGTTGGAAGAGCTGCGGCGGGCTCCCGGTGTTGGTCACATGGACGTACGTGGGTCCCTGGCAGATGAGGAAGGCGGTGCCCGTCGAGGTGGGATGAATGCTGCCCGGGACCACCGTGCCCTCGAGGCGGAACGTCTGCGTGCCGAGCGAGGTCTTGTGGGCCAGCGCCTGGTCGACGGTGTCGAAGTAGTCGAGGGAGCTGCCCACTCCCTCGACGAGCAAGAAGACGAGAGCGACGGCCAGCAAGACGAACACGACGAGCACGCGCCGGCTGGTCCGGCGCCGCTTCGCCGGCGGCACGGCCGGGCCCGCGGGAGCCTCGGACGGCGGCGGGGTGGGTGGGCTCGAGGCGGTGGTTGCGGTGCCGGTCACGACCGCTCGTCGTCGGCGATGGTCTCGGGTTCGTGCGACACGTCGGACGCACGCGGAGCGCCCGTTCCCAGCGGCGGCGGCGGAACACCAGGCTGACGGCATAGACGAACGTGCCGCCGATCGCCACCACATACCCGGCGTCGACGTAGCTCACGCCGCACCGCCGGTCTGGCTCGGCCCGTCGGCGTCCTCGCTCCAGCGCTCGGCCAGCGACACTTCGAGCTCCTGGTCGCCCACGGCGTCTTCGAGCACCTCAATCCGGTAGCGCACGGCCAGCAACCACACGAAGACCAGTGAGAACGCGACGAAGCTGAGCAGCATCGCCCACAGCATGGAGCCGTGGACGTGCAGCTGAAAGCCGGGGTCCACGATGGTGCCGCCTTGGTGCAGCGTGTTCCACCAGTCGACCGAGAAGTGCACGATCGGGATGTCGATCGCAATGAGCAACGCCGCGACGGCACAGCGGCGGGCCCGCACCGGCAGGTCGGCCGGGACGCGCCGCAGCGCCAGGTAGCCGATCTCGAGCAGGAGCAACAGGGCCGTCGAGGTCAGCCGGGCGTCCCAGGTCCACCACACACCCCACACCGGGCGGCCCCACAGCGAGCCCGTCACCAGGGTCAGGGCGGAGAAGAACGCACCGACCTCGACGGCGGAGGCGGCGAGGCGGTCCCAAAACAGCGAGCGGGTCCGCGGCCACAGATAGAGCAGGCTGGCGCCCGCCGCGACGATGCCCACCCAGTAGAGGGCGACGGTCGCAACGGCGGGATGGATATAGAGCAGCCGCGCCAGGTTGCCCTGCACCTGGTCCGGCGGGGTCACCCAGAGCCCGAGCCAGACCGTGAGCGCGACCGAGATCACGGCCAGCACGCCGACCACGCTCAACCAGCGTGGGCGCCAGTGCCGCGCCACGTGGGGCCCGGTCGCCATGCTAGCGGTGACGACGGTCGCGGAATCGGGGATGTCGATGGTGCTCACGCCGCCTCCTGCAGGGGCCCGTAGAGGACGAGGCCCACGACGAAGTAGATCACGGCGAAGGGCGCCAGGATCTTGAGCCACTGGGTGCCCGAGGACGCCGTGCCGGCGAGCGCGGCCTGCCACGCCTTGGAACCGGCCAGCAGCACCGGTGCAAGCACCGGCAGCACCAGGAGCGGGAGCAAGGTGTCGCGCACGCGCAGCCCGGCCGAGAGCGCGCCGTAGAGCACGCCGGCACAGGCGAGCCCGACCGTGGCCAGCAGGCTTGCGACCACGGCGAGCCACACCACGTGCACCCGCACGTCGAAGAGGAAGGTCACGCCGACCCAGAGCACGAGTTGGAGGACGAGGAGCTGGAGCCCGATGGCCGCCGCCTTGCCCAAGAAGATGCCGGCGGGGTCGATGCCCGAGAGGCGTAGCCCGTCGCGCGTCCCCTCCCCCGACTCCACGGCGACGCTTCGTTGGATGGCGAGCACGGTCGAAAAGAGCAGGGCGACCCAGAAGATCCCGGGTGCCGCGTGCTGCAGGGAGGACTGGTCCGGGCCGATGGCGAACGCGAGCAGCACCAGGACGAGGAACGCGAAGGGGACGACCTGCCACAGGCCGACGCGCGAGCGCGCCTCAATGCGCAGGTCCTTGCCCGCAACCAGCAGGGCGTCATGCCACATGCGTCGCACCCGCCACATTGGTCGCCTCGTCGGGCGCGGCGACCGGCACGGCCGTGAGCGTGGCGCGACGGCCGCCCGCCTCTTCGCCGGTGACCCGTCCGCCGCCCATGGACAGGACGCGGTCAGCCAGCGGGACGGAGAGCTGCGGCTCGTGCGAGGAGAGCAGCACTGTCGCGCCGTCGGCCACCGCGTCGGCGATGAGCCGCCCGAGCAGGGCGCGTGAGGACGGCGTCGAGGCCCGCATGCGGCTCGTCGAGCAGCCACAGCGCCGGCCGGCGTGCCACGAGCGCCGCCAGGGCCGCCCGGCGCCGCTGCCCGGCCGAGAGCCGGCCCGCCGGCGTGGTGCGCAGCCGCCCGGTCAGACCGACCCGCTCGAGCGCGTCGTCGGCGCTCGAGGCCGCGAGGCCGAGGGCGCGCACGGCGAACCGGACGTTTTCTGCCGCGCTGAGGTCGTCGTAGAGAGGCGCGGCATGTCCCAAGAGCCCGACGTAGCGGCGCACCGTGGTGTGGTCCGTCGTGAGGTCGACCCCGAGGACGATCGCTTCGCCGGCGGTGATGGGCAAAAGCCCAGCACACGCACGCAGCAGGCTGGTCTTGCCGGCGCCGTTCGCGCCCGTGACAACCACGACCTCCCCCTGGTCGAGAGTGAGATCGACCCCGGCGAGGGCGGGGAAGCGGCCGGCGAGTGCGACCGCGGCGCGGAGGTGAACAACAGGGGCCATGGCCTTCGCCCCAATGGTAGGGGGGGTGGGTCCCTGGGTTCCAAGCGGGGCCGGCCCCGCACGGGCTCGGTCGCTGGGCGTGCCGGCCAGACCCAAGGGCGCTGAAGGCCCGGGCCGGGGGCGCTCCCAGCGGGGCTCCAGGCCGATGCATCGCTCCCCGACCAGCCATGGTGCAGCTCGACGGCCACCGATCCCCCGGTGGTGCCCGCCTCCACGCCCGCCTCCTCGCCCGCCTCCACGTGCTCAGGGGAGATGGGCGGGGGCCTCCGTGGCGACCAACCCGCCCGGTGCGAACCCGTGGACGTCGGGCCCGGTGGGCCCTAGCGCATGTGGCCCAGCGCGTTGATGGCGTCGAGCGAGGTTGCGGTGTCCCCGGCCAGCTCGGCCCGTGCGAACGTGCGCAGCGCCGCTTCGTGCGCGACGAGGAGGGCCGACGCCGCCTGCTCCGACGAGTCGAGCTCGCCGATGCGCTCGTAGAGCGGGATGTACTGCTCGGTGATGGATTGCGTCGCGGCCAAGAACTCGCTCCACTCCATGTCCACCGCCAGCGTGTCGGCCAGCGCGAGCATCTCGGGGTCGGGGTCGGTCGAGATGCCCGCCCGCTCGAGCGACGGGACGATGGCCTCTTTGGTCTTGCGTTCGAGGGTGGACAGGACGCGCATCTTGGCGGCGCGGTCGGGATCCTCGAGCCTGTCGGCGATGCACCCGAAGAGCGCCTCGCCGAGAACCTCGCCCTGATAGGCCCTCACCCACAGCTCGTCGATCGGATCCTCGAGCGAGAAGATCGGCGACGGGACCGGAGGGCTCTCGGCGTCGGTACCAGTGTCGCTCACGGCTCCGACGATACCCCCGGAGCGGTCCGCGCACCCGGGGCACTCTGGGGCAACCGTGGTCCCTCGTCCCAGCCCGTGGCGTTGAGCCAGGCCCGTTCGGCCCCGGTAGCGTGCGCGCACGCCATGGCCACTGTCTTGTTGCCCATCCCGGCTCTCGACTTCGACCCCACCGAGGTGGCCGTCACCTGGGAGACGCTACGAAGCGAAGGGCACGAGGTGGTCTTCGCCACGCCTTCGGGCCAGGTGGGCAGCGCCGACGACCTGATGGTCACCGGACGCGGCCTCGATCCGTGGGGCGCCATCCCCCTGGTGCGCAACGTGACCGTGGTCGGCCGCATCTTGCGGGCCGACGCCGCGGCGCGGCATGCGTACACAGCGCTGCTCACCGATGAGGCATTCCGCACCCCGCTGCACTGGGGCGCGGCGCGGCGCAGTTCGTTCGACGCGCTCGTGCTTCCCGGCGGGCACCGCGCCCGTGGCATGCGCGCCTATCTCGAGAGCCCCGAAGTGCACCAGATCACCATCGACGCGTTCGGCGCCGGCAAGCCGGTCGGCGCCATCTGCCACGGCGTGCTGGTGGCCGCGCGCGCCATCGACGCCAAGACCGGCCGCTCCGTGCTGTACGGCCGGCGCACGACCGCGCTGACGTGGGCGCTCGAGCGCCGGGCGTCGGAGCTGACGCGCTGGACGCGCTTCTGGGACTCCACCTACTACCGGACCTACCCCGAAGAGCCCGGACAGCGGTGGGGCTACATGTCGGTGCAACAAGAGGTGACCCGCGCGCTGGCCGACGAGTCCGACTTCCTCGACGTGGAGAAGGGCACGCCCGATTTCCGGCGCAAGACGAGTGGCCGCGCCCGCGACACGCCCGCTGACGCGCGCCCCGCGTGGGTGATACGAGACGGGTCCTACGTCTCCGCGCGCTGGCCCGGCGACGCCCACACCTTCGCCCGGACCTTTGCCGCGGTGCTCGCCGAGGGGGATGGCTAACGGTCGTAGTGGCACGGCTGCCCCGTCAGCTTGTCGAGAGCCGGCCCAACCCGATGTCGTCGAGCAAGCTGGACAGGCGCGTCGAGACCCAGCTCACGTTGTGCGTGAGCAGGAGGAACCCGAACGCGACGAGGATCGCGCCGGCGACCAACTCGACCGCCCACAGCCACTGGCGGGCCCGGGCGAGCGCACTCGTCATCCGGCCGAAGGCCAGCCCGACGAGCACGAAGGGGACGGCGAGGCCCAACGAATAGGCGAACAGCAACGCCACCCCACCGGCCAGGGTGCCGTTGTGCCCGGCCAGCCCGAGGACCACGCCGAGCACCGGCCCGATGCACGGCGTCCAGGCGAAGGCGAAGGCCATGCCCATCAACGGCGCGGCCCAGACCCCGAGCTTGGAGGGCCGGACGTCGAAGCGGTGCTCGCCGGTCACCCGCGAGACCATGCTCAGCGTCCCCGAGCCGGCCTTGACCCACACCCGCTCGGGCAGCGCGCTCAGCAGCATGACGGCGCCGAGCACGACGATCACGATCCCGCTGACGCTGCGTCAACGTGACCTCGTGCGCCTTGAGGAGGCGCCCGATGCTCGAGGCCGTCGCACCGAGCGCGACGAACACGATCGTGAAGCCGGCGACGAAGAGGGCGATGCCCCGCAGGACCGGGCGCCGCGCCGCCGCGGGGGTAGCCCCCTCTCCCTCCGCCTCGAGCTCGCTGGCCGAGAGCCCCGACACCATGGAGACGTAGCCCGGCACCAGGGGCAGGACACACGGTGAGACGAAGGAGAGGATGCCGGCGCCGAAGGCGACCAGAGCGCCTGCCGGATCGGCCGAGATGGCCGCGGGTGCTGCAGAGAGAGGGAGCGCGATGCCCCCCGACTATCGGAGGCTCTTGCGGACCAGGTCCATGTCGGCCTCGACCATCATCGTCACCAGCGCGGGGAAGTCGACCTCGGGGCTCCACCCCAGCACCTCCCGGGCCTTGGTGGGCTCCCCGACCAGAAGGTCGACCTCGGCCGGGCGCAGGAAGCGCTCGTCGATGAGGACGTGTTGCTCCCAGTCGAGACCGGCGACCTCGAAGGCAAGCCGGCACAGCTCGCGCACCTTGTGGGTCTGGCCGGTCGAGACGACGTAGTCGTCCGGCGAGTCCTGCTGGAGCATCAGCCACATGGCACGCACGTAGTCGGCGGCGTAGCCCCAGTCGCGCTGGGCGTCGAGATTGCCGAGCGAGATCTTGTCGTCGAGCTTGTGGGCGATGCGCGCCACGCCGTGGGTCACCTTGCGCGTCACGAATTCGAGGCCGCGGCGCGGCGACTCGTGGTTGAACAAGATGCCCGACGAGGCGTGCAGCGTGTAGCTCTCCCGGTAGTTGACGGTGATCCAGTGCCCGTACACCTTGGCCACCCCATAGGGGCTGCGGGGGTGGAACGGCGTGGTCTCGCGCTGGGGGGTCTCGTGCACCTTGCCGAACATCTCCGACGAGCTGGCCTGGTAGAAGCGGATCTCGGGGTCGACCAGGCGGATGGCGTCGAGCATCCGGGTCACGCCCAACGCCGTGGTCTCGCCGGTCAGGACCGGCTGGCTGAAGCTGGTCTGGACGAAGGACTGGGCGGCCAGGTTGTAGACCTCGGTCGGCCGGTGGTCGCGCAGGATATTGATGAGCGACACCTCGTCGAGCAGGTCGCCCGCCACCAGCTCGAGCTGGTCCTGGATGTGCGCGATGCGCTCGAAGTTGAGCGTGCTCGACCGGCGCACCATGCCGATGACCGTGTAGCCCTGCTCGAGCAGGAATTCCGCCAGGTACGAGCCGTCCTGGCCGGTGACACCCGTGATCAGTGCCCGCTTCGCCATCGGAGCAACGCTAGTCCACGGGCGAACGGGATCCCCTGCACGCGTAGGGTGCGCTCGTGCCGACGGTGTCCATCGTCTCCTTCCGTCTGGGCGGCGGTGACGGCGTCGCGGTCGAGGCCGCCAAATGGGCGTCTGCGCTGGGTGTCCTCGGGTGGGACGTCCGCACCCTCGCCGGCGAGGGTGCGGCCGACCTCGTCCTACCGGGGTTGGCGATGCACGCGGGCGAACCACCGAGCGCACGCGAGGTGCGCGCTGCACTGGCCAGCGCCGATTTGGTGATCGTCGAGAACCTGTGCTCGCTCCCCCTCAACCCGCCGGCCGCCGACGTGGTCGCCGGCGCTTGCCGCGGACGCCCGACCGTGCTGCACCATCACGACCTGCCATGGCAACGGGCGCATCTCGCCCACCATCCCCCACCGCCGGACGACGCGGCCTGGGCGCACGTGACCATCAACGACCGCAGCCGCCAGGAGCTGGCGGCGAGGGGCATCGGCGCGACCACCGTCTACAACACGTTCGATCCCGAGCCGCCCACGGGCGAGCGCGACACCACCCGCGACGCGCTGGGTGTCGGGGCAACGACCCGGCTCCTCCTGCAGCCGACCGCGCGCGCTGGCCCGGAAGAACGTCGGCGTCGCCATCGCACTGGCCGAGGCGGTGGGTGGCACCTACTGGCTGCTCGGCCCCGCCGAGGACGGCTACGGGCCCGAACTCGAGCGACTGGTGGCCCGTGCGCGCTGTCCCGGTGCTCCTCGGCCCGCCCGACGCGGACTGGACCGTCGGCGACGCCTACGCCGCGTGTGACGCCGTCGTGTTGCCCTCGACATGGGAGGGCTTCGGCAACCCCTCGGTCGAGTCAGCGACGCATCGTCGCCCGCTCGCCATCGGCAGCTACCCGGTGGCGGCCGAGCTGGCCGCGTTCGGCTTCCGCTGGTTCGACGCCGCAGACGGCTCGCCCCTCGCCACGTGGCTGGCAGATCCCGACCCCGGTCTGGTCGAGCACAACCACCGGGTGGCTGCCACCAACTTCAACCTGGCCGACCTGCCCGGCCGCCTGGCCCGGATCCTGGCGCAGGTCCCGGGCCTCCCCACCTCCGTATGACCCTTCGGTATCGTGAGTCCGATGGCAGGGACGATGCAGACGGCCTCACGGCGGCTGACCGCGCAGCAGCGAAGACACCAGCTCTTCGCCATCGCGCTCGAGCTGTTCGCGAAGCGGGGCTACCGGGCCACGACGATGGACGACATCGCCGAGGCGGCGGGCGTCACGAAACCCCTGCTCTACCAGCACTTCTCCTCCAAACGAGCCCTCTACCTCGAGCTGGTCGACTCCATCGCCCAGGACGTGCTGACGGCAATCGGCCGGGCCGTCACCGAGGCTGACGGCCCCCGCCAGCAGGTCGAGTTCGGCTTCGCCGCCTACTTCCGGCTGGTCGTCAGCCACGAGGCTGAATTCCGCATCCTGTACGGACGCGACGACGCCGACGACGAGGAACTCGGTCGTGCGCTGCGCGCCGTCGAAGACGCGATCGCGGAGGCGATCGACCCGCTCATCGACGCCGGGCTCGACGCTGACCACCGCCGACTCCTCGCCTACGGCATCGTCGGCATGGCCGAGGGTGCGAGCCGCCGCTTCATGGAGCAACGGCTCACTGAGGAGCGACCCGAGTCCGACACGGCCCTCGACGAGGAGGCCCAGAAGCTGGCCGCGCGCATGGCGGACCTGGCGTGGGCCGGCCTGCGCTCAGTCCACGCGGACTAGTGGGTGACAGCCCAGGACGCTGACGGCCGACCTCACAGGAGCGTGATCAGTCGCTGGCACAGCGCCCAGAGCTCGTCGGCGCACGCGGCATAGACGTCGGCCTCCTGCCCGGCCGGATCGAGGACGTCCTCGTCGTCGGTGACCTCGACCCCGTCGAGATGCGAGGTCAGCCACCCGCTCGACGAGTGCGGGCGGGGGCGCGGCGAGGTCACGGCAGACGCGCCGAAGCGTGCCGGTCTTGGCCGCGGCGTCGGGAAACTGACGGCGCACGAACCGCACGTGGTCGGCCTCCATGACCACCACGAGGTCAGCGTGCACGAGGTCGATCCCGTGCACCTGACGGCTGCGGTGTCCACGGAAGTCGGCGTGTGCCAGTTCCGGCAAGCGGAGCAACGCGGTGCGCGTGCGCATGCCCATGGGCTGGCCGTCGACGGAGTGCGTGCCGGCGGTGACGATGTGCAGCGGCTCTCCTGCACGCTCGTGGTGCAGGTGCTCGAGCATGAAGCCCGCCATCACCGACCGGGCCGCATTCCCGGTGCAGAGGACGAGCAGGCTCGTCATGAAGCGGAGTCGAGCAGGACCAGCGCCTCTGTATCGAGCGCGTGCTGCGCGTGCCGGGTCGTGCTGGTGAGGAACATCAGATCGCCTCGCTCCGTCCGCTGCACGACCATGGACGCCACGATCGCCATGAGGAGGCCACCGAAGATGTCACGCCGGGTATCCGCGCGCAGTTGCTCGAGCGGGTAGCTCCGCACGCCGCGCCGGCACAGTGCGTCGTGATAGTGCGACACCAGGTCGTGCTCGTGGGCGCGGCGGTCCTCGACGCCGAGGCATCCTCCGACGAAGTAGGCGACGTCGATGGACGCGCTGCCCCACGCCGCCGTCTGCCAGTCCACCACCACGGGGCGGGCGCTCTCGGGCTGGAAGAGAAGATTGTCGAGCCGGAAGTCGCCGTGGCTCGCGGTCCGCGGCCCCGAACGGAGCTGCAACCAGGCCGGCAGCCTCTCGACGAAGCGGACGCAGACGTCACGATGGGCGGGGGCCAGCGTGTCCTCGTAACGCTCGAGGAAGCCGGGAAGCAGCGAGGTCACCAGTGCGGTCACCAACGCATCGGACTCGGGCGTGGCGCGATGCAGCCATTCCAGCGCGGCCAGGTCTTCCGCCTCCCAGCACGGCGCGTGCAGCCCTGCCATCTCCTCGAGGACCGCGGCGGCGACGTCGGGCGTGCAGGCTTCGATCTGGTCGCCCTGGCGACCACCGACGACGTCCTCGAGCAGGAGCGTGAACCAGCCCGTCTCGGGCTCGACCTCCGCCACGACGGCGAACGGGACGCGCGCTGTGAGGCGGGAGGCGACCTCGCGGTAGAAGCGCACCTCGATCTCGTAGGCACGCAACGCCAGTCCGGTGGCCCGGCTCAGATCGTCCGCAGAGGCGAACTTGCCGACGACGCTGGCGGGACCACTACCGTCCTCCCCGTAGGTGAGGGAGAAGCGCGTCGTGTCGGCCATCTGCCCCGTGCCGATGGCTTCGGTCTCGAACGAGACGACCCGAGCCCCGGGCGTCAGCACGCCGGCACCGTCGAGGGCCGCGGTCAACCAGGCCGTGGTGACATCGGTGGCGTGCCGGAGCAATGGGGCCGGAACGGGTCGGGCAGGTCCTCGCATGGGGGGCCGAGACTATTGCCCCCCAGCTCGTGGCCACCGACCTGGTCCAGCGCCCAGAGCGCTCCGTTCCCACGTCACTCGTCAGGAGGGTGAAACGGCGCCCGACGGCGCCGGGTACGTGAAGACTCGTGCTGGCCGGCCCAAGGCTCCGAGGTCGGCGTGACGCGCAACGCACCGCTCAGGGTGGCCCACAGCGCCAAGCCGAACGCCCACGCCGTGAAGAAGGCGACCGTCCAGCGCGGCGTGGTGTGCTGCAGCAGAAGACCCGCCACCAAGGGCGCCAACGAGCTGATGGACAGAGCGATCGCGCTGCGGACGGACTCGGCCCGACCGAGCAGCCGGTCCGGCGTCATGGCGATCCGGTATCCGTTGACGACCGAGTCGGTCGACGGAATGGCCAGCCCGACTGGGACCAGACCGAGTGCGAGTGCGAGCGCCGTCGGCCACACGAGGAACACAGCGCACCCGAGCCACGCCCAGACTTCCAAGAGCAGCACGGCGCGGACGCTGAGGATGCGCCGCAGCGACGGCGAGATGAGCGAGCCGAGCAGCACGCTGACGGCGAAGCCAGCGGTCAGCAAGCCGATGGCGCCGCCGGACAGTCCCTGGTCCTCACCGATGACGACGATGCAGAAGAGCAGCGCCGGCGCGGTGAAGTTCAAGAGCCCGTAGAGGAACGCCGTGATGCGGAGAAAGGGCTGGTGCCAGGTGAAGGACATTCCTTCTCGGATGCGGACCCGGACGGGCGATGTCTCGCGTGGCCGGTCCTCCTCGAACCGCACGCGCATCAGCAGCAGCGACAGGGTCGAGCACGCATACGAGCAGGCGTCGACGAGGAAGGGAATGGCTCGTCCCACCTCGAAGAGTGCACCACCCGCCGGCGGGCCCACGATGCGGACCACGGCCTGCCGGCCCGTCTGGGCTCCCGCGGCTTCGGGGAGTTGCTCCGTCGGCACGACGGCACGCAGCGCACCGGGCAGCGCGGCCGCGAACATCGTGCTGCCCGCCCCTTCGACAGCTGCGACGACCGGAATGACCCAGTAGGCCACGTGCAGCACCACCAAGCCGAGCGCCAAGCAGGCCAGGGCGGCCGCGCGCACACCGTCGGACACGATCATCAGGGCCCGACGGCTCCAACGATCCGCGGCCACGCCCGCCGGGATGGCCAGCACCGCCATGGGGGCCGCACGGGCGAAGGACACGATGCCTGCTTTCACCGCCGAGTGCGTCAGGGCCAGCACGAGGAGCGGGTACGCGATTGAGGTGACCTGCGTGCCCGCGTTCGACAGCAACTGTCCGGCCTGGAGGAGCACGAAGTTGCGATTGCGCCGGAGCGGGACCGGAGGCACCGGGTGACGCTACCGCCGGACCTCCGGCCCGCCCCCACTCGCGATGACCGGTTCGGGCGACGGCCTCCTTCATATCCGGGCGTGGAAACCGATCATGGTGTCGACGATCCGGACGTCCTGCGGCATGGCCATGGAGTCGTCAGGGCGGAGCCCCACCACCGGTTCCTGTGGTGACGCAGGCCTTTCCGGCTCGTCGGTCTGACATCTCAGCCACCACCCTCACCGGCTGCGGCGAGCTTCTCCGCTTCCGCCACGCCCACCTCATCGGTGTGCTTGGGAACTTCGTTGAAGTAGAAGTGAATGACCTCGAGCGCGGGCGCGGCGAGTGGCGACGCCCAGTCACGGAAGAGCTCGGTGACGACGGCGAGTGCAGTCGTCGGCACTGCGCCTGCATGCGCCAGCCGTTCGATCCCCGTGCGGTGCGCAACCTCGGACCGCCCGCCCACCGCGTCGGCCACATACAACACGTCGTACCCGTCCTTCAGCGCTGTCACGGTTGCGAACGTGAGGCAAATCTCTGTATGCAACCCGCCGATGATCAGTCGCTTGCGTCCCGTTGCCTTGACGGCCTCTCGAAACGCCTCGTCCTCGAAGGCATTCATTGAGGACCGGTCGATCGGGTCGATTCCCTCGAGTTCGGACAGGATGGGCGGCAGGGTGGGTCCGTTGAACCCGTATCCAACACCCACCGTCGACAAGACGATCGGCATATCGAATGCTTTCGCGGCCTTGGCCAACAGCCGGACGTGCAACTCAACCAAGTCGGCGTTCGTTTCCGATCGTATGACCTCGAACATCTCCTTCTGGTAGTCGATCAATACCAAGGCGCAGTCGTCAGCTGTCCAGACACCCAGGTCGCTGGTCATGATTGTTCTCCTTCGTCTCGTGTGGCCGCTCGAGGTAGCTCCGTTGGACCCAGTGCCGTACATGTCCGAGTGGCGCCAACGACGTGCTTTGCGTGGTCTGTCGAGGGCGGGATGTCGAGGACTGTCATGCGCTTCACCGGTCTGGCTCGAGTGGTCGAGGCTTAGCGTATAGGAATGTAGTTGCGTTGGCAAGCAATATCTGCGAACTGGTCTCCCTGCGGGCGGCGAGCGCGCCGGCGCCTGACCCGCGGTCGAAACTCTCCCGCAGACCTGAGCTCACTGACCGCTTCCTCGCTCCCTTACGACGGAGGACGAACCACCCTCGTCCGTTCGGATCACCCTGGTCCAAGCGTTTTGCTTGTAGAAGCAAGGACATGGCTCTCCAGTGCCACTGGCAGCAAGGAGGAGCTCGCGTGACCCGGATCGGCCATGTCCTGGGAGGCATCCAACCTGGGCGGCGCGGCGAGCAGCTCGCGCACGGCTGCCCAAGGTCGCAGAACGGCGGATCCATGCTGACTCGAGCCGGGCGAGCACCAAGCCCAGATGCTCGACACCGCACTCGGTGAAATACTCATTGGAGTGGGGTACTCGTTCCGTTGTGCAGAGACGGCCAATGCCCGCGTGAAAGTCGTGAACGCCGGTGTCAGCGAGTAAGGCCCGTCGATCCGGCGGAGACGGGCGGCTACGGCAGCTTCGGCAAGCCCAGAAGCACCTCCGCCAGGTGGATCCAGTAATCGGACAACTGATTGAGCGACGCCCCGACTTCGATCCCCACGCGTGGCTCGACGAGCTCCCTCCGATGAACCTGTTTGGATCGCTTCTCTTTCAGATCACCGGCCAACAACTGTCAGTCGCTGCGACCAGACGGACCCTTGCCCGCGTCACAGCGCTCTTTGGAGGTCACCTGCCTTCGCCCGACGAGTTGTTGGCAGCAGAGCCGGCTGACCTGCGGGCTGCAGGTCTCTCCTGGCGCAAGGTCAACACCCTCCGAGATCTCGCCGAACGTCTCTCGGATGGTCGACTTGACGTGGATCGTCTCAGCGATCTGCCCGACGACGAATTCATCGCCGAACTGACGGCCGTTCCGGGCATCGGACCATGGACCGCACAAGGCGCGTTGCTCGTCGCCCTCCGGCGCGAGGATGTCGTCCTGCCCGGTGATCTCGCCCTGCGCAAAGCGATTCGCAGTGCCTATCACCTGGATCATCTGCCCAGCCAAGACGAGGTTCTCGAGATTGCCGAGAAGTGGCGACCGTTTCGAAGCCTTGCCACGTCCTACCTCTTTTCCGCTGCGGTCGAGCCCGGCGACTTCCAGGCACCGCCATGATGCGCGCTGTCCACGCGTGGAAGAGTTGAGCGCAGCTCAGCGGGCCTGTTCCATGTCGGATATGTCGCGCAGGGCGTCGGCGTCAAGCTGGACCTTTGCTGCGGCCAGGTTCTCGCGCAAGTGAACCTGCGACGAAGTGCCGGGAATGAGCAAGACATTGGGAGCGATGGCCAGCTCCCAGGCGAGGCACACCTGGGCGGCCGTGCAGTGCAGTCGGTTTGCGATCCTCGCCACGCTGGGGTTGGTCAGGAGGGAGGTCGAGCCATATCCGAGGGGAGCGAAGGGGACGAAGGCGATCCCTTGGCGCGTGCATTCCTCGAGCACCGGTTCGGATGAGCGGTCAGCAGGGTTGAACGCGTTCTGGACGCACGCCACGTCGACGGTTTTCATGGCGTACTGCAGCTGAGCCCGCGAGACATTGCTCAGGCCCACCGCACCGATAAGTCCGTCGTCCCGAGCCGCGATCATGGCGTCGAGCTGGTCGTCAAAGAAGGCATCAGGCGCCGACGCCCGCATGAGCCGGAGGTTCACCACTGCGAGCGTCTCGACGCCAAGTGATGCGAGATTGTCCTCAATTCCGCGCCGCAGCTGACCTGGTTCATCGTGAGCGAAGATCTCGCCCGTTGGCCCCCGCGCTGCACCGACCTTGCTGACCACCACGAGTTCTCGTGGGTACGGATGGAGCGCCTCTCGGATCAGCTCGTTGACGACTCTCGGTCCGTAATACTCGGCCGTATCGATGTGATCCACGCCGTTGTCGACGGCCTCCCTTAACAAGGCGATGGCTCCAGCCCTATCTGCGGGCGGCCCGAACACGTGTGGCCCCGTGAGCCGCATCGCTCCAAACCCGATGGGCGACACCGAATAGGGCCCGAATGGTCGGGCGTCGGCCGGCCATGTTGACTGGGCGCAATTCTCAAGCCCCACGACGTCGATCTCAGCTATCCATTCGCCGGCAGGATGGCTCCACTGATCGGCGCAGCGGCATCGCTCACCAGAAAGGCAATGATGTCCGCGATCGCCTCAGGGGCGACTGCGTGCGCGAGCATTTCATCGGGAAGAGCCGCCCTGTTGCTCGCTGTGTCAAGGAGCTGGGGCGCGACGCTGTTCACCCGGATCCCAAGCGGCCGGAGCTCAACGTCGAGGAGGCGAGTCAGGTATGCGAGGGCAGCCTTGCTCACGGCATAGGCAGCCATTCCGTACGTCGGCTCTATGCCCGGACGCGCCGTGACGTGCACGATCGCTCCGGACCGCCGACGTTGCATGTGCGGAGCGACAGCTTTGCTCAGCCAGAACGCTGCGCCCAGGTTGACGTCGAGCATCGTCTGAAGAAGGTCCGGAGAGGTGTCGGATGCACTCGCTGGGAGAAAGGCACCGATGGCGTTCACCAGTGCGTCCGGGGCACCCACCTCCGCCGCGATTCGATCAATCAGCGGTGTCACGATGGATGGATCGGTGACATCAGCGACTTCGCGCCGGATGTAATCCGGTAGTTTCTCGAGGTTGCCCGCATCCCGATCGACACCAACCACCGTCGATCCTTCCGCGGCCAGCGTCACCGCCGTGGCGTGACCGAGCTGTCCCCCCGCCCCTACGACGACCGCGATGGGAGGGCTCACGTCGAGGGCCTGCCGGGAAACATGGTGACGCCGAACCCCATTACCCGGACCGTGGCCTCGACCCCGCTGTCACGATGCTCACGCTACTCCACAGAACTTGCGTTCGCAAGCAAAATACTGTTTAGTTCTTGAAAATGCGTCTCACGCCGGCCGGACTGCTTTCACCCATGGAGGAATCGCTCTGGCGGGCGACGATGCGCATCGTCACCCTTCTTCCCCGTTACCTCGACGACGACCTGATGCGCGGCGCCGGCTTGACCGCGAGCGAATACGCAACTCTTGTCAGTCTTTCCGAGGCTCTCGGTCACGAACTTCGAATGACCGACCTCGCACACGCCACAGGACTGTCAGCGAGCCACACAACCCGTCTCGTCGACGACCTGCAGGGGCGCCGTCTGGCGAGAAAGGTGGCAAGTTCCGCAGATGCGCGGAGCACCCGCGCACGAATTACGTCACAAGGGATGGCAAGGCTGAGGTCCGCCCGGCAGACCCACCTCCAGAGCGCTCGCAACCGTCTCATCAGTCACATCGACGCATCCTCCGTCGCGCAACTCGCTGAGTCCTTGTCCGCCGTGGCACGTCACCTTGACGGCAACGAACGTCGGAAGACGGTTCTGCGAGCACTCCCGTGGTCCGACCCTCCAACAATTGCTTCAAAAAGCAAGTTACCCTGAGGCCGATGAGGAAGGCCGAACCTCTCTCCCCGGCGGAGGAAACTCTGTGGCGCGCCACCATGCGCATTGTCAAGGTGCTTCCTCGCCACCTTGACTCCGACCTCATGCACGGTATCGGGCTCAGCGCGAGCGATTACACCACGCTGATGCATCTCTCTGAGGCACCCAATCGTGAGCTCCGGATGAATGACCTGGCCAGTGCGACCGGACTGTCAGCGAGCCGGATGACCAGACTGGTCGACGATCTCCAATCACGTTCCTTGGTGACGAAGGTGGCGAGCTCGACTGACGCCCGGGGCAACGTGGCCAGATTGACGCCCCGAGGCATGACGAAGCTGCGGGCAGCGTGGCCGGTTCATTTGGCAAGCGTTCGCTCGCGATTCCTCGACCACATGGACACGGCGACGATCAAGCTCGTTGCTGCGGCACTGTCCGGTGTGGCCGATCAGCTCGAAGACCGCTAGCCGGCGGATGCCGTCCTTACAGTCCCTTCGGCAGTCGGGACGTGAGCACGATGTCCACTACGTCGGGAACCGTGTCGGTTCTTGCCCAGTCCCGCTGCAGCTCGCAGGCGAGGGACACCCATCCGATGGGCTGGGCCCCGGCTTGGACGATGCGCTCCAGTCCCGCTCTGTGAGCCTCAGGTGACGTGCCGCCCACGGCATCGACGACCGGAAAGACTTCGTAGCCATCGCGTAGAGCATCGAGAGATGGGAAGGCGAGGCAGACCTCGGTCCACAGCGCGGCCATGATGAGCTTCTTTCGGCCTGTTGTCTCGACCGCCCGCCTGAACTCCAGGTCCTCCCATGAGTTGATTTGCGTGCGATCGATCTCCTTGTTGTCCGAGAGAACCCCCTTCAGCTCGGGAAGTGTCGGCGGTTGACCATTGGTGGCACGATCGGCAGGTCGTAGGTCTTCGCAAGTCGTGCGACGCTGACGATGTTCCGAATCAAGAGGTCGTGGTCGATCGACGTCACTGCGGCCAGTTGGCTCGGTTGGTAGTCGATGACGAGAACGGCGGCATTCTGCGGGGTCAACAGCGGGTCCGTCACCGGATCACGGATGGGCTCACTGGTCATGCGTCCTGCCTCCTCATCGATGAACCGGTCCCCCGGCCCGTCGAAACGGTAGCCGTCACTTGCTTGCCAACGCAATGATATTCTAGTACGGTTCGCAGCGCGTGGACCGCGCCGACGAAGCGCTCTCGGCCACCGACCCCCGTTTCTGCTGGGCGAACACGGCCAGAACGTCTGGGACGGTTGTGAATGGCGACCGCACACCGGCGACCGGGGCCGCAGCGCTCCCGTCACCCGAACCACGACCGTCAAGAGCACGCAGTCGAGGCGCGGCTCGGCCTGGGTGCAGGGTCTCCGATCCACCCCTGCACGTCGAGCAGCACGACCGTCCCGAGGCCGGACGACATCCGAGCCGTTATCGTGACAAGGAATCGCTATGGGCACGAACTGCAGCCATCTTGACCACGTCCACCCCGTGGGCACGTTGCCCTCGGGGTGCGAGGAGTGCCTGGCTTCAGGTCGTCACGACTGGGTTCATTTGCGCGTGTGCCAGGAATGCAGTCACGTCGGATGTTGTGATCAATCGCCGGGAAGGCACGCCACAGCGCACTTTTCGCAATCCGCCCATCCGGTTATCCGATCCTACGAACCCGGCGAGGATTGGTATTGGTGCTACGTCGACGAATTTGCATTCGAGCTCGAAGGAGCGCCGCCCGCCCCTTCGCATCCTTAGGCGCCCGCTGCCATGTCCATGTTCGATTACGACACGCGACCCGCGACACCAGGGGTTGTCTTAGTGGACACGGGCACATCGGCGGCGGCGTACCGGATACGCGATTTCCTCAGTCGGAACAGCTGCCAGTACGAATGGGTTGACGTCACGAACGCAGAGAGAGTGCGGTCGGTTCTCGGAAGCGCAGAACTCGACCCACGGTCGCTCCCGATCTGCGTGCTCCCCGACGGCACCCAGCTTTCCCCCGCAACGCTCGAGCAGGTCGCGGCCGGCCTCGGGATGGTGTCTGGGCCCTCGCGTTCGGAATACGACCTGACGATTGTGGGCGCGGGCCCGGCCGGTCTCGCCGCCGCCGTCTACGCGGCATCGGAAGGCCTCAGGACGTTGGTCCTCGAGGCGATCGCACCCGGCGGCCAGGCGGGCACGACCTCCATGATCGAGAACTACCTGGGCTTCCCCAATGGCATCAGCGGAAGCGAGTTGGCCACCCGCGGGTGGCACAGGCTCGCAGATTCGGAGCAGAGATACTCCTGGCACGGTCGTTGGTCGGCATTTCGGCGGACGGTTCGGGCTACGACGCGATCCTGTCCGATGGGACACGCGTGCGTGGGAGGGCACTCCTGCTAGCGAGTGGGGTCGAATGGCGACGTCTGGACGTCCCCGGAATCGATGAGCTGCTCGGGGCCGGCGTCTACTACGGAGCTGGCCCCAGCGAAGCCCTGAGTTGTGCCGGATCGCATGTGGTCGTCGTTGGTGGCGGTAACTCCGCAGGGCAGGCGGTCGTGCGGTTCTCGCGCGTATGCGGTCCAGGTCACGCTCCTGGTACGTGGCCCGGCCCTCGCCGCCTCGATGTCGAAATACCTCATTGATTCGATTGCGCGTATTCCCAATGTCGACGTGCGGACTGGAACTCAGATTGTCGACGTCACAACCGACGGTCAGCTGCGGGAGGTTCTCGTCACGTCGTCAGAAAGCAAGACTGCGCAACCCCTGCGCGCCGATGCGTTGTTCATCTGCATTGGGGGCGAGCCGCGAACAGGCGCCGTGAGTGGGACCGGACTCGTGGTCGACGATGCGGGCTACGTTCCAACCGGAAGTGAACTTGCCTCGTTCGCCCACGTCGAAAGCGGCTGGGACGTCCCTCGACCGCCACTCCCCCTCGAGACGAGTCTCCCCGGGTTCTTCGCCGCCGGCGACGTCAGGCGAGGATCGATCAAGCGGTGTGCGGCTGCTGTCGGGGAGGGCTCAATGTCCGTTGCCCTGGTCCACCAGAGGCTGGCGGAGGTCGGTGGTGAGTAACACCGCGCTGCCTCCCGACGTGAGTGAGCAGGCTGTTGCCGAGTTCGCTCAACTCAGCTCCACGGATCGCCTCGCCGCGGTGGCAGATGCACTCGAAGACAACGGCATTCGAGCGTTGGTCGTTCAGTCGGGCGATGAAGCAAGGCAGGCAGTGACGTCGTTGCTTCCTCAGGGAGCCGAAGTCTTCAACAACACGTCGCGCACGCTCGAAGCAATCGGCGTGGCAGATGAGATCGAGCGATCCGGGCGCTACGAGCCACTCCGTGTCCGGCTCTTCCAGATGGACCGGGAAATGCAGGCCCGCGAGATGAGAATCATCGCGGCTGCACCCGACTATGTCGTCGGAAGCGTGCACGCCGTGACCGAGGGAGGGTCCCTACTCATTGCGTCCGCGAGTGGAAGCCAGTTGGGTCCCATCGTGTCGGGAGCTGAACACGTGATCCTCGTGATCGGGGGCCAGAAGGTCGTTGCCGACCTCGAAACCGGGATCCGGCGAATTCTCGAATACTCGCTCCCGCTCGAGGATCGACGGGCACGAGAGGCGTACGGCGTTCCCAGTGGAGTGAACAACATTTTGATCATCAACCACGCTGTCGCGGCCGACCGAATTACCGCGATCCTCGTCCACGAAGCCCTCGGCTTCTGATCGCGGCCCGGGAAAGCGCCTCCGTCAGTTCAAGAGCCGGACCGGCGCCCCGACTGCGACTCGCTCAGACGCCACAGCCCTATTCGCCGGTAAAGCGAAACTCCGCCTGCCAGGCACCGTCGGAGTCGACAACCTCCCAATAGCGCTTTGCGATGTTCTCAGGATCGAAGGCGGTGCCCGCGACGATCTGCCCCATGATCGTCAGTGTCGCGACGCGGATGCCATCGGGCTCCAAATCGGCTCCGAGCATGGTGGCGGCGGATCGGAGCGCTGCTTTGCCCATGGAAATGGTGGCGAGGGCTGGGATCGGATAATCGGCGAAACCGCCACCCGTCACGATGATGGTGCCGGAGCCGGCCGCCCGCATGGCTGGTGCGGCGACCTGCGTCACGACGATGGCGCTGATGACGTCAACCGCATAGGCGGTCTGTAGATGCTCGACGCTCGAGCTCAGGAGCGTGTCCGGAGCTCCCATCACTGCGTTGTAGATGATGAGCCCCGGCGCACCCTGCTGGTTATAGAGCTCAGCCATCCGAGCTCCCAGACCTTCGGGGTCGCTGGCATCCCCGGCGATCGTGTCAATCCGGGCTCCGGTGTCAGCCAGGCCGTCAGCCAGACCGCGGAGTCCGTCCGTGCTGCGAGCCACCAAGGTCACCCGATAGCCGCCCTCGGCGAAACGTCGAGCCACGGCCATTCCAAGACCCGGCCCGGCACCGACCAGCAGCAGGTGGCGCTTGTCGATTGAGGAGCCAGCGTCAGCGACTGAGTCGTCGGGCATGAGTCTGCTTCCTTTCGCATCGAAGGTCCCCGGAGGCGGCCTTCACATCTTTTGCGTGCCAACCCTGCCAGATGGCGCACTCAGGCGCTGCAGCCCGTCAACGGGTGCGCGACAGACGTCGTTCGTGACGCGCAGACCTTCAGATTTGGGACTCCGCCGAAGCTGGCCACTCCGCACTGAGTTGCGCAGCCTGTTATCCCTGGTCGCTCAGTTGATGTGGATGCCCGAGATCGCCCGGGAGATCACCAATCGCTGTACCTCGGACGTGCCTTCGAAGATCGTGTAGATCTTCGAGTCGCGGTGCCACTGCTCTACCGGGTACTCGCGGACGTAGCCGTAGCCGCCGAGAATTTGGATGGCCTGCTCGGTCACCCACACGGCGTTCTCGCCGGCGTAGAGCTTGGACATGGAACCCTCGCCGTTCTCGAATTTCTTGCCTGTGCCAGCCATGTTGGCGGCCCGGTGCACGAGCAACCGGGCAGCATCGGTGTGCATCTTCATGTCGGCCAGCTTGAAGGCGATGGCCTGGTTCTCAATGATGGCGCGCCCGAACTGTTTGCGCTCCTTCGTGTAGTCGAGCGCATACTCGTACGCGGCCCGGGCGATGCCGACGGCCTGCGCGCCGACGATCGGGCGTGACGCCTCGAAGGTCGCCATGGCGGCCTGGGTGGACGTCTTCTTCCCTTCGCGGGCACGGGCCAAGCGCTCGTCGAGCTTCTCCTTGCCTCCGAGGAGACAACGCCCCGGCACGCGACAGTCGTCGAGGACGACCTCAGCGGTATGGGAGGCGCGGATCCCCATCTTCTTGAACTTCTGCCCCTGCGAAATACCGGGCGTCCCCTCGGGCACCACGAAGCTCGCCTGGCCTCGGCTGCCGAGCTCGTGGTCGACCGAAAGCACGAGGACGTGGGTGTTGGCGATGCCGCCGTTGGTGATCCAGGTCTTGGTCCCGTTCAGCACCCACTCGTCCTTGGCCTCGTCGTAGACAGCCCGCGACTTCAGCGACGAGACGTCGGAACCGGCGTCGGGCTCCGACACACCGAACGCAGCCAGCTTGATGTCCTCCGGCGTCCCGAAGCACTGGGGGATCCATTCGCCGATCTGCTCGGGCGTGCCGTTGGCGAAGATCCCGGCCACGGCGAGCGTCGAGCCGAAGATCGCGAGGGCGATGCCTGCGTCACCCCAGCTCATCTCCTCGTTGACCAAGCACATCAGGAGGCCCGTCGGGTCGGAGAAGCACTGGGCGATGAAGTCGAAAGAGTAAAGGCCGTTGTGGGCCGCTTCTTTGATGATGGGCCACGGCGTCTCCTCGCGCTCATCCCATTCGCGACCGGCGGGGCGGACGACGTTCTCCGCGAATTCGTGGACCCACTTCTGAATCTGGAGCTGGTCTTCGTTCAGCTCCAGCGAGTAGTCGGACATGACTGCACTCCTTGGGCTGTCCCCGGCCGCGGGCGGGACCTCATCTCATGGGGGCGGGTTCCACGTGCTGGCGCACCGTCCAGTCGCGTGGTGTGCGGCCTTCCCCTTTTCCTGCTTGTTACTCAATAGTAACCTACGAAAGAGTAAGCGGACCATCGCAGGCAGAAATGCTGCTTTGGACTGGCCTTTTCCTGCGGACGTCAGCGCCGGATGGCGGTGCCCGAGGCTGTGTCCTCGACCGTCCAACCCAGGGCGACCAGCTCATCGCGGATGGCGTCGGCCCGGGCGAAGTCCTTGGACCGGCGCGCCTCGTCGCGCTGTGCAACGAGCCGGGCGGCGGCCTCATCCACCTCGGCCGATGCGGCACGCAACGGCACGCCCAGTGCTGCGGCAAGCAGGGCGGCCGTCCTGGCCGAGCGGAGGCCCCCCTCGTCGTCCCCGGCGTCCGCACTCGAATGCGCTGCGCTCACCAGCTCGAAAATGCCCGCCAGGGCGCCCGGCGTGTCCATGTCGTCGTCCATACGGGCGTGGAACACTGCCAGCGCGTCCGGATCGGCGTCAGCGCCGTCCCTCGCCTCGACGACATAGCCACCGTCACTCCCGGCCAGCAGGTCACCGATCCCGAAACGGCGCGCCATCGTGTCGAGGCGCTCGAGCGCCTTCTCGGCGTCCGCGATGGTGCCCGCGGTCACCTCAATCGGTGAGCGGTAGTGCGCCCGCAGGACCAGGAGCCGATATGCCCGCCCATCGCACCGCGCAAGGAGGTCGGTCAAGGAGGTGAAGTTGCCGAGCGATTTCGACATCTTGGTGCCCTCGACCTCGACCCAGCCGTTGTGCACCCAGTGGCGGGCGAAGGGCCGGCCCTCGGCGACGGCCTGTGCCCGCTCGTTCTCGTGGTGCGGAAAGGCGAGGTCCTGGCCCCCGCCGTGGAGGTCAAAGCCGTCACCCAGGAGGTCCAGCGACATGACCACGCACTCGGTGTGCCAGCCCGGGCGCCCCGCCCCCCAGGGCGCCTCCCACGCGGGCTCGCCCTGCTTGGCCTTCTTCCACACCGCGAAGTCGAGGGGCGAGCGCTTCTCCTCGTTCTCCTCGACGCGGGCGCCGGCCCGGAGCGAGTCGAGGCTCTGGCGAGCCAGCAGGCCGTACCCGGGCACCTGGTCGACGTTGAGGTAGACGCCATCGGACGTCTCGTAGGCCACCCCCCGGGCCAGGAGGTCGGCGACGAGGTCCACCATGTCGGAGATATACGCCGTGGCGTGGGGCGAGACGTCGGGTCGCAACACGCCCAGGTCGTCCATGGCCTCCCACCAGCGCGCCTCGAACTCCGCCGCGACCTCAGGCTCTGTCCTGCCCTGTTCGTTGGCGCGTGTGATGATGTTGTCGTCGACGTCGGTGATGTTCGAGACGTAGCGCACGGCGAGCCCGCAGAAGAGCAGGTAGCGCCGCAGCACGTCGAACACCAGGTTGTAGCGGCCGTGGCCGATGTGGGGCAGGTCGTAGACCGTTGGACCGCACACGTACATCGACACTTCGCCCTCTGAGCGGAGCTCGAGCGGGCGGATTGTGCCCGTAGCGGTGTCGTGGAGGCGCAGCACCCAGGTACGGTAACCCGATCATGTCGAGCCCCGTGGCAGCTACGCCGATCGTCCCCGAGAAGCCGACACTCGAGGGACTCGAGGAGCGCTGGGCCGCCGCATGGGACGAGGCAGGCATCTACCGCTTCGACGCTGACGCCACGCGCGACGAGGTGTTCTCCATCGATACGCCGCCACCCACGGTGTCGGGATCACTGCACATGGGATCGGTCTTCGGCTACGTCCAGACCGACGCCATCGCCCGCTACCGGCGCATGCGGGGCTGGAAGCTCTTCTACCCGATGGGCTGGGACGACAACGGGCTGCCGACCGAGCGGCGGGTCCAGAACGTCTTCGGGGTGACCTGCGACCCCTCGCTCCCCTTCGACCCGGACTTCACGCTGCCCGAAGAGCGGGGCAAAGACGACATCCCGGTCAGCCGGCCCAATTTCGTCGCGCTCTGCCACCAGCTGACGGCCGAGGACGAGCGGGCCTTCGAGGACCTGTGGCGGTACGTCGGCCTCTCGGTCGACTGGGGCCGTACGTACGCCACGATCGACGACCGCAGCAGGCGAACGAGCCAACGGATGTTCTTGCGCAACCTGGCCCGAGACGAGGCGTACTCCTCCGAGGCACCGACCCTGTGGGACGTCGAGTTCCAGACCGCTGTCGCCCAAGCCGAGATGGAGGACCGCGAACAGGACGGCGCCTACTACCGCTTGCGATTCGACGACATCGAGATCGAGACCACCCGACCCGAATTGGTCGCAGCCTGCGTGGCCCTGGTCGCCCACCCCGACGACCCTCGGTATGCCGCCCGCTTCGGTTCCACCGTGCGCACGCCGCTCTTCGGCGTCGAGGTGCCGGTGCTGGCCCACGAGCTGGCCGAACCGGACAAGGGGACGGGCATCGCAATGATCTGCACCTTCGGCGACGTCACCGACGTGGTGTGGTGGCGTGAGCTCGACCTGCCGACGCGCAGCATCATCACCCGGTCGGGCCACATCACAGAGACACCGCCGTCCGGGGTTGCCGACGGCGAGCCGTGGCGTGCCATCGCCGGCCGCACCGTGAAGCAGGCCCAGCGAGCGATGGTGGAGATGCTTGCCGCGTCGGGAGATCTGGTCGGCGATCCGCGACCGATCACGGCATCCGGTGAAGTTCTACGAGAAGGGACGGCGTCCGCTCGAAATCGTCTCGAGCCGGCAGTGGTTCATCCGCAACGGTGGACGCGATGACGTGCTCCGTGGGGAGCTGCTCGAGCGGGGGGACCAGCTCGACTGGCATCCGCCCTACATGCGGGTCCGCTTCGACGATTGGGTCAAGGGGCTGAACGGCGACTGGCTCGTCAGCCGCCAGCGCTTTTTCGGAGTGCCCGTCCCGGTCTGGTACGCCGTCGGGCCCGACGGCACACCCGACCACTCGTCGCCCATTGTCCCGGTCGAGGCAGACCTGCCCGTCGATCCGACGACCGACGTGCCGGCGGGCTACTCCGAAGTGCAGCGGGGCGTTCCCGGTGGGTTTGCCGGCGACCCCGATGTCATGGACACCTGGGCCACCTCCTCGGTCACGCCCCAGATCGTCTGCGGCTGGGAGGACGATCCCGATTTGTTCGCGGCCACGTTCCCGATGGACCTGCGGCCCCAGGGACCAGAGATCATTCGCACCTGGCTCTTTTCGACCCTCTTGCGCTCGCACCTGGAGCACGGCGTCCTGCCGTGGCGACACACCACCATCAACGGCTGGATCCTCGACAAGGACCACAACAAGATCTCCAAGTCGAAGGGCAACGACGTCGTCACGCCCATGGCGACCCTCGAGGAGTTCGGTTCCGACGCCGTGCGCTACTGGGCCTGCAACGGCCGCCCCGGAACCGACACCGCGCTCGACACGAGCGTCATGAAGATCGGGCGGCGCTTGGCGATCAAGGTCCTCAACGCATCGAAATTCGCGCTGGGCCGGCTCGGCGGGGGCCCGGCCCCGGCGATCGACGCCGTGCAGACCCCGCTCGACGCCGCGCTCCTGGCACGGCTGGCCACGCTCATTCAGGCGGCCACGGTGGCCCACGAGGGGTTCGACTATGCCCGGGCGCTCGAGCTCACCGAGTCCTTCTTCTGGTCCTTTTGCGATGACTACGTCGAGCTGGTCAAGTCCCGCGCCTACGGTGAGGCGGACGCGGCGGGCGCAGACTCGGCGCGGGCGACGCTGGCGTTCGCGCTTTCGGTGCTCCTCCGCCTCTTCGCCCCGTTCATGCCCTTCGTCACCGAAGAGGTGTGGAGCTGGTGGCAATCCGGTTCGGTCCATGCGGCGCGCTGGCCCGAGGTCGGCGAGGTCGGGTTACACGCGGGCGCCGACACCGAGGTGCTGATGGTCGCGGCCGAGGTGCTCGGTGCGGTACGCCGCGAGAAGACCGAACACAAGCGATCCATGCGAGCCCGCGTGGCTCTGCTCGTGGTGCACGCCCCGGTGGCGACGTGCGCCGCAGTCGAGGCAGCACGGGGCGACATCACCGACGCCGGCGGGGTGGACGAGCTGGTCGTCGCGCCGGGCGACGCGCTCACGGTGGAGGTGCGGCTCGCCGACGATTAGGACGGTGCCGCGTCAGTGGTCTCGGCACCGAGGTAGGCGCCGACGACGTCGGCCCGGATGTCAGAAGGCTTGCCCTGCTTCACCAACTCGCCGTTGACCATGATGGCCGCCTCGTCCGCGAACGAGAGTGCCGTCTGGACGAACTGCTCCACCATGACGATGGTGAGTCCCTCCGATGCGACCAGTTGGCCGACGATCTCGTAGAGCTGGTCGACGATGATCGGGGCCAAACCCATGGAGAGCTCGTCGAGCAAGAGGATCTGGGGGTCGGTGGTGAGTGCCCGGGCCATGGAGAGCATCCGCTGCTCGCCGCCCGACAGCGTGCCCGCGAGCTGCTTGCGCCGATCGGCTAGCGCGGGGAACCGCTCGAAGGCGCGCTCCTCCACCCAGGCACTCTTCAGCCCAGGCCGGCGGAACGTGTACATCAACAGGTTCTCCGAGACCGTGAGGTTCGGGAAGATGGATCGGCCCTCGGGGATCATGCACACGCCGGACCGGGCCAATTGCTCGGTGGCGTTCCTTCCCAACCGGCGACCTGTCACCTCGACCGTCCCGGCCGTGAGGGCGAGCTGTCCGGAGATCGCTTTGAGCAGGGTCGTCTTGCCGGCACCGTTCGGACCCAGCAACGCCACGGCCGAACCCGACCGGACCTCGAACGAGATCCCGTGGAGCACCTCAATGCGTCCGTACCCGGCCCGCAGGTCCACGGCGGCGAGGGCCGCCTTGGCCGGCGCCACCGCTGCGTCCGTTCCGGCCGGCCGGCCGTTCGACGGGGCGATCTTGCCCGCGCCCGCCGAGACCGGTCGCGCCCCGGCTGGCGCCGGGGCCGATGCAGACCCCCCGCCCAGATAGGCCTCCTGCACGACGGGGTCGGCTTGCACGGTGGCCGCGTCACCGCGGCGATCACAAGCCCGTTGTCGAGCACGTCGACCTGGGCGCAGATCGCCATCACCAAAGCCATATCGTGCTCGACGAGGAGGATGGCCATTCCCTCAGACGCCAACTGTTGGAGCACGGCACCGACGCCGAGGGTCTCCTCCGCGTTGAGCCCCGAACTCGGCTCGTCGAGCAGCAGGACCGAGGGAGAAGTGGCGAGGGCACGTGCCATCTCGACGAGGCGGGCCAGCCCGGTGGGGAGGGAGTCGGTCGGTTCGTTGGCGACGTGGAAGATCCCGACCCGCGCCAACTGGTAGTCCGCCTCCTCAGTCGGGGTCCGCCCACTCGAGAGCTTGTGCTGCTGGACCTCGGCCGCCATCTGCACGTTGTCGCGTGCGGACAAGGTGCCGAACAGCTCCAGGCGCTGGAAGGTCCGGCCCAGGCCCAAGCGGGCTCGTTTGTGGGGCTTGGACCTGGTCACGTCGTGTGCACCCAGGTGCACGCGACCGCGCGTCGGGCGCTGCAGGCCCGCGATCACGTTGAACAGCGTCGTCTTGCCGGCCCCGTTGGGCCCGATCAGTCCGTGAACCTCTCCGGCGGCCACGTCGAGCGCAACGGCATTGAGGGCTTGCAATCCACCGAAGCGCACCGAGACGTCCTCGACGGCGAGCGCGGGAGGGGCGGAGAGATCCGAGTCAGCCAACGGAGGACACTTTGGGGGGATACAGCGGACCGGGGACCGGGGTCGGCGGGCCGCCCGTCACACCGCCACCCACCCCGCTGCGGGCACGACGGGCTTCCCACCACTCGCCCAGGTACGTGTAGGCCAGGCCGAGACCGTAGGGATTGCGCCCCACCGCGATGATGCCTACCCCGAACAGGATGTAGGTGAACCCGGAGACCGACGGGATGTGCGTGGCGATGAGGGGCAAAAGCGCCACTCCGAGGCCCGCTTGCACCGCGCCGCTGAGGACGGTGATGCCAGCCAGGGCCACCGCCACGAAGAGCACGAGGCTGTTGACAAAGCTGAACTGGGAGAAGGAGACCGTCCGGGACATGCCGCCGTAGAGGGCGCCCGACAATCCGGCCATGCCACCAGCGATCACGAAGACGACGAGCTTCGTGCGGGTGATGTTCATGCCCACTGTGGCGCAGGCGGCCTGGCTGTCGCTCATGGCGACGAGGCGACGGCCGAACGGACCGCGGCGCAGCGCACCCACGCCGACGAGGCACAGCGCAAAGACCACCGCGATGAGCACCGTGAAGGCGCGGTCGGTCGAAAAGTGCATGCCGAAGAGGTCGGGGCGCCCCACGTTCATGGAGCCGTTCGGGATGATGGACGCGTTGGTGAAGAAGAGCTGGTCCATGAGGACGGCGAAAGCCAGCGTGGCGAGCGCCATGTACAGCGCGGGAGCCGGAGCGCGGGCAGGGCCAGGATCCCGCCGGCGGCCGCGCACAGCCCGATGGCGGCGAGCACGCCGAGAGCGGAATCGCCCCCGTCCACTTTGGTCATGGCCCAGGCGCCCAACCCCATGAAGGTGAACTGGCACAACCAGATCTGTCCCCCGTAGCCCGACAGCAAGACCAGCGAGAGCGCTGCCAGGCCGATGGTCAGCGCCAGCCCGAGCGTGTACAGGTTGGTGCCGGTGACGAAGGCCCCGACCAGCAGGGCGGCCACGACCACCAGGGCACCGCCGACCAGGGTGGAGCGGAGGCTGGCCGGCTTCGGCGCGCGCAGACGCACCACCCGGCCGACCGTGAGCTTGGCCTGGGGCAACAGGAGCAGGGCGACAATGAGCAGCCCCATGGGCAGGATCGCCGTGACGTCGTTGAGGTAGCTGGCGGGGACGTACCCGACGGCCAGCGACTCGGAGACGCCCAGGATCATGGCGCCGAGGTAGGTCAGCGGCAAGCTGCTCAGCCGCCCGACGATGGCCGCCGCGTAGCCGAAGATGACCAGCTCCGAGAGGATGGCGATACTCATGCCGGACCCCGGTGCCAAGAGGATGCCGGCAAGCCCCGCGAGCATGAACCCGACGATCCAGGCAAAGCCCGCGATGCGGCTCGTGCGGGCTCCGGTGAGCGAGGCCAGGCTCGGGTCGTCGACCACCGCCCGCATGGACACGCCCACGCGCGTCATCTTGAAGAGCAGCCAGAGGGCGAGGGCGACGACCACGGCGCACCCCACCGTGATCAGCTCCTCGTAGGTGAGGTTGACGCCGAGCACGCCGACCTGGTCGCCCTCGAACCACTCGGGCAGGTTGCGCGTGATCGTCTGGTCCCACACGGTCGAGACCAGCCCGTAGAGCACGAGGAACAACCCAAGCGTCACCACGATCGTGGTGCTGAGCGCGGCGCCGTAGAGCGGCCGCATGAGGACGCGTTCGACGATCAGGGCGAACGCCGGGGCGACGACCAGCAGGACGACGACCAGGGACAGCACGGGGTTCCACCCCCAGCCCTGCCACAACTGCCAGTACAGGTAGGCCAACACCATGCCCACCGCGCCGTGCGCGAAGTTGAACACCCCGGTGGACTTGTACGTCACCACGAGGCCACTGGCGGTCACGGCGTAGATGGACCCAGTGACCACCCCGGCCACCACGAAGCTGACGAACTCGTTCACGATCGCTGCACGTCAGTCATTCTTTCGACCACGGCGAGTGTCGGCGCGACCCGCGGCCTAGCGGGAGATGCCTTTGTAGCTGCTCGGGTAGAAGCCGCCTGGATTGCAGACGAAGCCCGACTTGGGGTCGGGCGGGATGCGCTTCCAGGTCCCGTTGTCGTACTGGGCCACGATCCAGCACTGCCCGGGGATCTTCTGAGCCGGATCCTGGGTCGAGATCAAGCCGCCGGCGTCGTAGGAGGTGATCTTGTCCAGCTGCGCCTCGAGGCTGGCCCGGGTCGGGTCGGCGCCGGCCGCCTTGAGCGCCTGGACGAAGAGCTCCGGCGTTGATCCACCCGTAGAGGGTGTAGAGGTCGAGCTGGGTTTGTGGGTCGACCTTCTTGGCCCACTTGTCGAAGGTGGCCACGGCCGGGACGACCTTGGCGTCCTGGCCCATGTAGAGCGCGGTATCGGTGCTGACGAGCGTCCCGTTGCCGGCCGAGCCCGGGTCGAAGCCGGCCTCGTAGGAGTTTGCTCCGGTGAACAACAGCGCGTTGAGGCCCTCCTGCTTGTCCTCCTGGGCCATGGTCGAGATGTACGCACCCTGCTGGGCGGGCTCGAAGAGCAGTTTCACGCCGGCGTTCTTCATCTTGATCATGTCGGGCAGGAAGCTGGTCTCGGTGAAGCTGGCGTCACGGTCGTAGACCCACTTGTACCCGAGGCTGTCGGTCACGTTGTGGAACGTGTGCTCGGCCGTGACGGCGGTGGCGGCCGAGTTGGAGCCGATGACCCCGACGGCCTTGATGTCCTGGGGGTACTTGCTCTTGAGCCACTTGAACGGGCCGGTGGCCTCACCACCGGTGACCAACGGAATGGCGGCGTAGAGGTTGGGGTCGGTGTAGAGGTTGGGGCTCAGCACCTGGGTGATCACCGGCACCTTGCCCGCGTCGATGGCCGGCTGCTCGGCGCCGTCGAGCAGCGAGAAACCGCCGACGAAGGCGAAGTCGTTGGCGGCGATGCTCTTCGCCTCGTTGGTGACCGTGCCCGACGAGAAAGCGCTGTCCATCCCGTTGATCACCAGCTTGCGCCCGCTAACCCCTCCCTCGCTGTTGATCATGGCGAAGTAGGCCTGGGTGCCGACCTTGGCACCCTCGAACAAGCCGGCGATGGGTGCCGAGATGTCGCTGATGGAGCCCACCGTGATGGAGGTCGCCGTCACGCCGGGAGCGGAAGAGGCGGCAGCGGCCGCCGCTGCGGGGCCGGTGCACAAGGCCAGTACGCCGGACCCGATGGTCAATGCGAGACCGGAGGTGAGCACGCACCGACCCTTCGATTTCAAGATGGCTCTCATCCCTCCCGTTCGATACGGAGCTCCATCGGCCCTGGCGCCGCGTCCGATCGGGTCGTCCTTGGTGTTCCCCACTGCCCCACCCTTCTCCTCTTAGTCCCCGTCTTTACGCACGGTCGGACCTTCCGGCCCGATCTGACGCGAAGTCAGATTCCCGGGGGACTCTATTTCAGAACCATTTCGGGTGGAGGTGACATCCACGACAGCCGGACGACGTGCCGCGTGGGCGGCGCGGGCCCCCTCGAGGAAGTCTCCGACGGCGGAGGTCGTGGCCTGGCAGCGCAGGGAGGCCAGCACGTCGAACGCATGTTGCGCCAGGGGCAATTCGGCGTAGGCCACCGGCGCCCGGGACACCGCGCGCAGGCGTGACACGAACGCGCGGGCGGTCTCGACGGGAACCAGCGTGTCGTTGACGCCCTGCAGGACGAAGAACGGCGGTGCATCGGGGCGGACCCGGAACGTGGGCGACGCGTCGCGGAAGACGTCGGGGTGCTCGGACTCCTTTTCCTTCATGACGGTCTTTTCGAGCATCTCGACAAGGCCCGGTCCGAAGAGGGACGCCTCGGGTGAGCTCGTCATGTCCATGACGCCGTAAAACGGGACGCACGCCTGCACCGAGGTGTCTTTCGCTTCGAAGCCGGGCTGGAACCTGGGATCACCGGCGCTCAACGCCAACAGCGCGCACAGGTGACCGCCCGCCGACCCGCCGCTGACCGCCACGAAGGAGGGGTCGCCCCCGTACTCGCCGATGTGCTCCTTCACCCAGGCGAGTGTGCTCTTGACGTCAATGATGTGCTCGGGCCAGGTCGCCTTCGGGCTCAGCCGGTAATTGATGGCGACGCAGACCCACCCCCGCGCCACCAATTCGAACATCATCGGCTTGCCTTGTTCGCGCTTGTCCCCGATGACCCAGGCGCCCCCGTGGATGTAGACCATCACGGAGCGCTGCTCGTGGAGGCGCCAGCCGGGAGCGGTAGACGTCGAGACGGTGGAGAGGGCTCCCATCGCCCCAGTAGTCGAGGTTCATCGTGGCCTCAACCGCCCGTGACTTGAACGGGATGGCCCGGGTGACGCGCCACCAGCGGCCCCAGGTGGGCGCGGTGGGATCGGCGGGCACCGGGAAGGACGGGCTGCGCACCTCGGCCACGGCGGCCGCGGTGACGTCGGCCGTACGCAGGCCCGCGATCCCGAGTCCCACCAAGCCGACCCATCCGACGCCAGCGACGGCCAGCCCGAGCCAGCCGGCCCATCCGTCGAGGGCCCCGTAGGTGACGAAGAGGACGGTGGCGATCACCTGCCACACGATGTTCTGGAACGCGAGCTCGCCGGCGATCCAGCCGGCGACGAAGCTCACGACCGTGAAGGGTTCGCGCCTGATCGGGCGGTAGGCCAGCGCGACGGCCACGGCCCCTGTCACGCTCACGGCCAAGAAGGCGTACGGCACCCCACCATCATTCCCTGTCGCCGCCGGCGGCACAGGTCCGCCCCTGGTCGGAGCACATCCCCGCTTGCTCTGCCACCGAGTTGGCGCGAGGTTATGCACGTGTCAGCAGTGCATGCAGGGAACGCGGGACCAGGAACAAGGAGAGTCGATGACCCCCGAACGGCTGAGCGGCCTCGACGCCAGCTTCCTGTATATGGAGACACCCACGCTGCACATGCACGTGGCGATCGCAGCCGTCTTCGACCCCTCCACCGTCCCGGGTGGCTACTCCTTCCGCCGCATCCGCCAGCTGATCAACGACCGAATCCCGCTGGCACCTGTGTTCCAGCGCCGCCTCGTCGAGGTGCCGTTGCGCCTCGGCCACCCCGTGTGGGTCGACGACCCTGAGTTCGACATCGACAACCACCTGCGGCGGGCCGCCCTCCCCTCGCCCGGCGGGATGCGGGAGCTGGGCGACTTCGCGGCTGACGTCATCAGCCGCCAGCTCCATCGCGACCGGCCACTGTGGGAGATGTGGATCGTCGAGGGCCTGGAGGACGGCAAGATCGCCCTCGTCGCCAAGATGCACCACAGCACGATTGACGGCGTGTCGGGTGCCGAGCTGCTCGGCGTGCTCTTCGATCTGGAGCCGGATCCGCCCGAGACGGCGCACTTAACGCCCCGCCAGCTCGACACGCGCATCCCATCGGGCTGCGAGTTGGTCTCCCAGTCGATGATGGGCACCGTCGTCGCGCCCTTCGAGATCGGGCGCATGCTGGCGCGCACGACGATCAGCATTTTGGGGGTGCGGCGCATCCGGCAGGGTCTGACGGCCAAGGCGGCGCTTCCATTGTCCGCGCCACGCACGTCTATCAACGTCGCCGTCCATGCGCGCCGCCGGGTCGCCTTCGCAGCAGCCAGTCTGGCCGACGTCAAGAAGTTGAAGAATGCGATGGGGACCACGGTCAACGACGTCGTGCTGGCGATGTGCGCCGGCGCGCTCCGCACGTACCTGTTGGCGGGCGACGAGCTCCCCGACGTCCCCCTTGTCTCTGTGGTGCCGGTCTCGGTCACGCCCGACGTCGCCGAGCTCACGGGCTCCAACAAGATTTCCGCGATGTTCGTCCAGCTGCCCTGCCAGGTCGACGATCCCCTCGAGCGCCTCCGGCTGATCCACGAAGGCACCAAGGGCGCCAAGGAAGAGCACAAGGCGCTGGGGGCAGCGACGTTGCAGAACTGGGCCGAGCACGCGTCGCCCAACGTCTTCGCCGCGGCGGCCCGCCTCTATACCGGGATGAAGTTGGCCGATCGTCACCGACCCGTGGCCAACCTGGTCGTGTCCAACGTCCCCGGTCCAGACTTCCCGCTCTATCTCGGGGGCAGCAAGCTTCTGGGCATGTTCCCGCTCGGCCCTGTGATGGACGGGATGGGGCTCAACATCACCATCATGAGCTACCTCGGCGTCCTCTACTGGGGCCTGGCCTCTGACTCCCGCGCCGTCCCGCGCCTGTGGGACATCGCGGCTGCCGTCCCGCACGCGGTCAGCGAGCTGATGGAGGCCGCCGGGCTCGAGCCCGAGCCCTTCGACGTGCCCATCCATCTCGGTCCGGGCATGCCGCACACGGCGAACTGGATCCGCGCCGCAGGGGAGGACCTGGCGACGGGCGAGGCGGCGATCCAGAGCGAGGCGACCGGTAGCGTGAGCGCATGACAGTCCGCGAACTCGGCCACCTGGTGCTCTACGTCCGGGACGTTTCCCGCTCGGCCGCGTTCTACCGGGACGTCCTCGGCTGGCGCCAGATCCTGCCCGAGCCGGGACAAGACCCGGTGGGCGCCGCCGCCTTCTCCTCGGGACGCACACATCACGAGCTGCTTCTCATTGAGGTGGGGACCGACGCCACACCCATCCCACAAGGGCGCCGGGTTGGCCTCTATCACTTCGGGCTGAACGTCGGCGACACCGACGACGACCTGCGCGCCGCACTGGCGAACGTCCAGGCAGCGGGAGCGACCGTGGTCGGTGCATCCGATCACACCGTGACCCACAGCGTGTACATCCTCGACCCCGACGGCAACGAGATCGAGCTCTACATCGACGTCCCGGGCGTGGACTGGCGGACGGACCCCGCACTCGTGGGCTCCGCCGTCAAACCGCTGAGACTCTGAGCCGCCGCACCGGCTGGCGCCGCGTGACGCAATGAGCAAGGTGGAGACCGTGCGGGCGGACGCGGCGGCGTGCGCTCGCCATCGACGTCATTTCGTCGGGAGGGGTGGCCGTCGTCCCGACCGACACTGTCTACGGCCTCGCAGCACGGCCGACGGACCCCGGCGCGGTGCGGGCCGTCTTCCGGGCCAAGGGCAGGCCCGAGGGGATGCACCTGCCGGTCCTGGCCGCGTCGGTCGCGCAGGTCCGCGCCCTCGGCGTCGACTTCACACCCGACGCGGATGCGCTGGCACGCGTGTGGTGGCCGGGCCCCCTCACCTTGGCCTTCGGCTTCGAACGGGGCGCAGCGAGGCCCCAGTGGCTGGCCGGCCGCGACGAGGTGGCAGTGCGCATCCCCGCGCATGAGTTCCTGCGCGTGTTGCTCCGCGAGACCGGGGTGCTCCTGGTGACGAGCGCCAATCCTCACGGCGCGCCCACCCCCCTGACCGCGCAGGACGTGTCGCACCTCCTCCGCGTGGACGTCGCCGTCGTCGTCGACGGCGGGACGCTGACCGATGTCCCGTCGACGCTGGTCAACGTGCGCGTCGGCGAGGCGGTCGTGGAGAGGGAGGGTGCGATCTCGAGAGCCGAGGTGGCCGCGACGGTGGCCGGGACGCCATGACGTGACGCGGGTGCTGCTGGCGATCGAGACCTCGTGCGACGAGACGGCCGCCGCGGTGGTCGACGAGGACCTGGCGGTGCGCTCCTCGGTGGTCGCCAGCCAGATCGACCTGCACGCGGCCTTCGGTGGTGTGGTGCCCGAGCTGGCGAGCCGGGCGCACATGGGAACGATCACCCAGATCGTGGATCGTGCGCTGGCCGAAGCGGGAGTCGACGGCTCCGAGCTGGCCGGGGTGGCGGTGACCTGTGGCCCGGGTCTCGTCGGCGCGCTGCTCGTCGGGATCGCGACGGCGAAGGCCCTCGCGCTCGGCTGGGGTGTGCCGGTGGTGGGCGTCAACCATCTGGAGGGTCATCTCGCAAGTGTGTATCTGGCCGATCCGGCCGTCCCCTTCCCCCAGCTCGCGTTGTTGGTGTCGGGCGGACACTGCATGTTGACGCGCGCCACGGCACAGGGGCGCTACGAGCTGCTCGGCGAGACGGTGGACGATTCCATCGGTGAGGCCTACGACAAAGTGGCCCGCTTCCTCGGACTCGGGTACCCCGGGGGGCCGGTCCTCGATCACCTCGCCGCGGAGGGCGCCGACGTGCTCGACTTTCCGCGGCCCATGCTGGCCGAGGGATACACCTTTTCGTTCTCGGGCCTCAAAACCGCCGTCGTCAACTACGTGCGCGCACACCCCGGCTTCTCCGAGAAGGACGTGGCCGCATCCTTCGTCGCCGCCTGCATGGATGTGCTGGTGACCAAGCTGCGGCGTGCCTTGCAAGAGTTCGGCGATCCGGCGCTCGCCATCGTCGGCGGGGTGGCGGCGAGCCCCATCCTGCGGGCGCGTGCACACGTGCTGGCTGAGGAATTCGGCACGCGGCTCCTGATCCCACCCCAGTCGATGGCAACGGACAACGCGGCCATGATCGGGGTGGCTGGCTGGCACAAGCTCGCTGCCGTGGGACCGAGCGACACCGCGTTCGGTCCCGAGCCCGACATGCGGCTGCGCTTCGTCTAGGTGGCCTTGGTGACGGCCCGGCGCGACCGGCGCCGTCGAGCCGTGGACCCGAAGAGGTGCGACGACACGTCGATCACGACACCCAACGCCACGATCAACCAGCCGAAGGCGTCGACGCCGTGCCCCGGTGCATACACGAGGACATAGAAGAGCGTCGTGTAAGGCAGGAAGATGAACCCGAGCAGCCCCTCCCATCCCGAGCGGAAGGCGACGCTCAGTCGATCGGAGAAGATCCAGACCAAGAAGAGGGCAAAGCGGGCGGAGAAAGCCGCCACGAGCGCGACGATGCAGCCCATCGCTCAGAGGGGGAGCCCGCCGGTCGCGGACCAGGTCGAGCCGGTGTCCTCGTAGGCGGCGATGGTGCGCTCCGCGATGAAGGCGCGCACACGGGTCTTGATCTCCTCGTGCCCGGGAGCGAGCGTGCAATCGATGGTCATATGCGCCTCCTTGGACCCTCAGTAGAGGCCGACGACGTTGCCATCGTCGTCGATGTCGATGCGCTCGGCGGCGGGGCTGCGCGAGAGCCCAGGCATGGTGCGCATGTCGCCACTGACCAGATAGACGAATCCGGCCCCGACATTCGCCCGTGCCTCGCGCACCGGCAATCGCCACCCCCGCGGGGCACCGAGCAGCGCGGGATCCGACGAGATGGAGAGATGGGTCTTGGCGATGCACACCGGGAATCGGCCAAAGCCCGCCCGCTCATAGTTGTCGAGATGGCGCGCGGCCGCCGGCTGGTAGTCGACACCGTCTGCTCCGTAGATCTCCGTCGCGATGGTCTCGATCTTCTCGCGCAATGTGGCGCTGTCGGGATAGAGCATCTGGAACGTGCCCGGCTCTGCGGCCGCCTCGACCACCGCCTCCGCCAGCTCCACCGCGCCCTTGCCGCCATCCTCGAAGTGCGTGCACACCGCGGCACGCACACCGGCCGATGCCGCGATCTCCCGGATGGCGGCGTGCTCGGACGAGAAGTCGCCCTCCATCGCGTTGATGGCGACGACGGGAGTGACCCCGTGTCGACGCACGATGGCGAGGTGAGCGTGGAGGTTCGCTGCGCCGAGCTGCACCTCCTCGGGGTTCTCCTCCAGCATGGCGGCAGGCAGGGGCCGGCCCGCCACGACACGGTGGCGGCCCGAATGCAGCTTCATGGCCCGCACCGTCGTCACCACCACTGCAGCATCGGGCCTCAGCCCCGAAGCGCGACACTTGATGTTGAAGAATCGCTCGGCCCCCATGTCGGAGCCGAAGCCCGCCTCGGTGACGAGGTACTCGCCGGCGTGGATCCCGATGAGGTCGGCCACCACGGAGGAGTTGCCGTGGGCGATGTTGCCGAAGGGCCCGGCATGGACAAGGACAGGTGTGTTCTCGAGTGTCTGCAGCAAGTTCGGCTTGATCGCGTCACGCATGATCACCGTCATCGCTCCAGCCGCCTTCAGCTGCTCGGCCGTCACCGGCTCGCCGGAGTCCGTGTAGCCGACGACGATCCGGCCCATCCGCTCGCGCAGGTCGCGCAACGATCGTGCCAAGGCCAGCACGGCCATGACCTCTGATGCGGCCGTGATGTCGAAGCCCGTCTGGCGCGGATCGCCATCTTCTTTCGAGCCGAGCCCGCTGACGATGCCGCGGAGCGAGCGGTCGTTGACGTCGAGCACCCGCTTCCAGGTGATGCCGTGCGGGTCGAGCCCGAGCACGTTGCCGCCGTACACATGGTTGTCCACCATTGCGGCCAACAGGTTGTTCGCGGCCGTCACCGCGTGGAGGTCGCCGGTGAGGTGCAGATTCAGGTTCTCGAAGGGGACGACCTGGCTGTAACCGCCACCGGCCGCGCCACCCTTGATCCCGAAGGTCGGCCCCATAGAGGCCTGACGGATGGCAATAGTCGCCTGTTTCCCGATGCAGGCGAGCGCCTGCCCGAGGCCGACCGTCGTCGTGGTCTTGCCCTCGCCGAGCGGGGTCGGGGTGACCGCCGTGACCACGACATAGCGGGCACGCGGCCGGTCCGCGAGGGCGCCCACCGCGTCGAGACTGACCTTGGCGACGTACGCGCCGTACGGCTCGAGCAGCCCTGATGCGATGCCCATGGCTGCCGCGACCTCGCCAATCGGCCGCAGCGTCGCCCGCCGCGCAATCTCGATGGCGGGGGGCACTGGCACGAGTTCGATCATGCCAGAAGGAGCCGGCTGGGCCGTCGAGTGCCCGCCTGAACCCTGACAGGCGCCGCCTACGCTACGCACCGGGCCACCAGCGTCACGGCCCGAGTAGGCGTCCCGCCGGGCGAAGAGCCGGCGTGGCAGAAAGGAGCGCGCCATGTCCAAAGCCGATGGTGTCTTCATCTACATCGGGACCTACGCCAGCGAGGTGGACGCCCGGTCGGACTACGACGTCGTCAAGGACCTGCACGCCCTCGGTGCGGTCGGGACCTACGACGCGGCCGTCATCACGAAGGACGACAGGGGCAAGATCCACGTGAACAAGGACGAGACGACGACGAGGCACGGTGCATGGGGCGGCGCCGCGACGGGCGCACTCATCGGGATCTTGTTCCCACCGTCGATCATCGGTACCGCGCTCGTCGGCGCGGCCATCGGGGGAGTCAGCGGTCACCTGTGGAAGGGCATGTCGCGCACGGACGTGAAGGAGTTCGGCGAGGCGATCGACGCCGGCGAGGCCGCGCTCGTGTTGTGGGCGAGACGGCGATTGAGGCGGCGCTCGAGAAGGCACAGCTCAAAGCAACCAAGAAGGTCACCAAGGAGCTCTCTGTCGACAAGAAGGGCGTGGATGCTGCCGTCCAGGAGGCTGCGAAGAGCGTCTCTTGACGCATGGCGCGGGGTGACCGACGCAACCAAGGAACCCTCGAGGGTCGCCTCCGAGCGCAGGGATCAGGTGTGACCAGGGAGTAGCGTGACGGCGACCATCGTCCCTGCCGCGCGCCGACACCCATGTCCGTCCTCCACGTCCTGTCCTTCGTCTTCGGTGCCGCCGTCGTGCTGGCCGTGCTGGGGTCAGCGTTGAAGACGGTTGTCCTGCCCCTAGAGGGTTTCCCCCGTCTGGCGCAAGCGGTCTTCGCGTTGGTGCACCGGTTGATGGTTCGCCGCTGGGACGACGAGACGAGGACCTCGGCTCTGCGGAGCCTCTATGCACCTGTGGCGCTGGTCAGCCTTCCGTTGGTCTGGATGATCATGATCGCCCTCGGGTTCTCGTTCGTCTTCTGGGGCACGGGATCGCTCGACTGGCAGCACGCGTTCGAGGTCAGTGTCTCGTCGCTGACAACCCTCGGATTCTCCGAGCCTTCATCGACGGTGAGGATCGTGATCGCCTTCGTCGAGGCGACAATCGGGCTGGGCCTCGTCGCGCTGTTGATCAGCTACTTGCCGACGATCTACTCGGCCTACAACGGTCGCGAACGGGCATCATCTTGCTCAACCCGATCGCCGGCGTCCCGCCCAAGGTCCCTGACCTCGTCGCGACCCTGCACCGGACCGGGTCCCTCGACGGCCAGGACTTCTGGCGTCGCCAGGTCGACTGGATCGTCGACGCCGAGCAGACCCACACGGCCTTTCCGATCCTGACCTACTTCCCCGAGGCGGACCGCAACCCGTCGTGGGTGGCGTCCATCGGCGTGATCCTCGACGCGGCGGCCCTGATCGTCTCCGCATCGGAGGCGCAGCCGAGCCGCGTCCTCGCCGACGAGGAGAGGGGCCCGCTGATGGCCCTGGTCTACGGGACCGCCGCCATCGACCGCATCGCGCGGGCCGCCAGCATCCCCCTCCCTCCTGCCGTCGGAGTCGTCGAGATCACGGATCGCGGCACCGACGAGCCGCCGCCGATCAGCGTGACCCGCGAGGAGTACCACACCGTGTTGGCGGCCGTTGCGCCCATCATCGGGTTCGAGACCCGGCACGAGGACGAGGGCTGGCACCGTTTCGCCTGGATCCGCTCCACCTACGACCAGCCGCTACGGGCGCTGGCGGGAATCGCACGCGGGGCCGCCGGCCCCGTGGACGACCGATCGTCCGGCACACGTGGGCCGCCCGCGCTTCCTGCGCAGGCGCCCACTCCGGGTGGACTGGTCGGTGCGGGTACGGCCTACAGGTGGCTGAAGCCGCCTGATTCCTCCCTGGTCATCGACACGGAGACCGGATGGCGGTCGAAGTGGGCGATCGAGTCCTTCATGTCCTGGAGCAGGAGCCCGGCTAGATCGCGGCTGACACCTTGGCGCACCAGGATGCGCTGGACCGAGATGTTGGAGACGGACCCTGTCAGGGGGTAGGCCGGCACCTGCCAGCCCCGAGTGCGGAGGCGGTCGGCGATGTCGTAAAGCGTGTAGCCCGGGTCCTCGCCCTCTTGGATGCGCCACGCCACCGACGGGATCCCGGTCTGGGGATCGGAGTCGCACAGCAGCTCGAACGGGCCGAGCTTGACGACCTCCCGGGCCAGGAACTGGCCCGTGCGGTAGCACGCGTCGTGGATGTTGCGGTAGCCGTCGCGGCCCAGACGCACGAAGTTGTAGTACTGCGCCACGATCTGGCCGGCAGGCCGTGAGAAGTTGATCTGGAAGACCGGCATGTCCCCGCCGAGGTAGGTGACGTGGAAAATCAGGTCGTCCGGCAGCTCCGCCGCGTCCCGCCACAGCACCCACCCCACGCCGAGCGGCGCGAGGCCGAACTTGTGCCCCGACGTGCTGATCGACTTCACGCGCGGGCACGCGGAAATCCCATTCCATGTCGGGTGCGCAGAACGGGGCCAGGAAGGCCCCGCTGGCTCCGTCCACGTGGATGTCGACGTCGAGGCCGGTGTCCTCCTGGAGTTTGTCGAGCGCCTGGGAGAGCTCGAGCACCGGCTCGTAGGACCCGGTGTAGGTGACCCCGAAGGTCGGCACCACCATGATCGTGTTCTCGTCCACCCGCTCGAGCATCTGCTCGACGTCCATTTGGTAGCGCCCCGGGGACATGGGGATCTCCCGCATCTCGACGTCCCAGTAGCGGGCGAATTTGTGCCAGACGACCTGGACCGGCCCGCACACCATGTTCGGTGAGTCGGTCGGCTTCCCGGCTGCCCGGCGCTTGGCCCGCCAGCGCCACTTGGCCGCCATGCCGCCGAGCATGCAGGCCTCGGACGACCCGATGGCCGAGCAACCGACGGGCTCCGCGCTCTCGGGCGCGTTCCACAGGCCGGCCAGCATGCGGACGCACCGCCGCTCGAGCTCGGCCGTCTGGGGGTACTCGTCCTTGTCGATGAGGTTCTTGTCGATGCACGAGGTCCATCAACTGATGGACCTCCGGCTCCTCCCAGGTCTGACAGAACGTGGCGAGGTTCTGGCGGGCGTTGCCGTCGAGCATGAGCTCGTCGGTGATCGCCTGCATCACATCGGTCGGCTCCATCTCTGCGCTGGGACAATGTGTCGATGGCAGCGGCGCCTTCAGGGCCTGGTCCGCGTAGACCGAATCGATCATTTCCTCTCGGACGGACTCCCTCTTGTGCAACGGCATGGCACGCCCCTTGTCTGGTCGAGTGCAGCGGTGTCGGGCCGTTACCGTACCGGCCGACATGGGCACAGGCCCACCGCCCGAGGCGGGGACGCCGTCCTGCCCGTCGACTAGGACGCCAGGAGCTGCAGCCGCGGCCGGGAAGCCGGCGGGCGCGTGGCCGTGCGCTCCGACGACCGAGACACCGCAGGTGCCGCGCGTCGCGGCTCGGGACGGTCGGCGAGCTTCGAGCGAAGCTGGCGCAGGGCCTTCGTGTGGATCTGGCACACCCTGCTCTCGGTGACGCCGAGGACGTTACCGATCTCGGTGAGGGTCAGGCCGTCGTAGTAGTACATCATCAACACGGTGCGCTCCCGCTCGGGCATGCCGTCGACTGCAGCGACAAGAGCCTCCTTGGACTCCTTGGCTTCGAATGTGTCGACTGGCCCACTCGACGAGTCGGGCAGGGTCTCGCCCAGGGTGGAGCGCTCGGAACGGTCGCCGCCGCGCAACACCTCGTCGAGGGCCATTACCCCGACCGTCGAGATCTTGCGGAGCGCCTTGTGGAAGTCGCCGACGCTCATCTCGAGTTCGGCTGCGACTTCGGCTTCGTTGGGCGTGCGACGGAGCGTCGCCTCCAGATGGGTGAAGGCCTGCTCGACGGCGCGAGCCTTGGTCCGCACCGAACGGGGAACCCAGTCGATGGAACGCAGCTCGTCAATGATGGCGCCCTTGATCCTCGGGATCGCATAGGTCTCGAAACGGAGGTTGCGGTCTAACTCGAACCGTTCGATGGCGTCGATGAGCCCGATGATGCCGTAGCTGATCAGGTCCTCCTCGTCGAAGTGCCGCGGCAGCCCGGCCAACACGCGCCCGGCTACATACTTGACGAACGGCGAGTAGTAGATGATCAGCTGGTTCCGCAGTTCCTGTGCGCCGGTCTTCTTGAACTCCGACCACAGGCTTTCGATGCCCCGCTGGGCACACTCCTCTGCCGTGGAAAATTGACGATCCGTCGTTCCCATGGCTCCCCCCTCCCTCATTTGGCACCATCCGACTGGTGCCACTCCCATCCAGATTGACCCTGCGGACTTCGCATCTACAGGAGTAGCGACACTTTAATTGATCGCGTACTAGCAGGTCAGTTGCATGATCGTTGTCAAAAGGTTGCAGAGGATACGCAACCGTTGCGCAACAAACGCATTTTGCACCTTCGACGTCGTACGAAGAAGGGTGCGCGGCACGCGACGCGCCAGACGTCAATCGAAACGCCGTGGAGACTCGAGGTGTGCGGACGCGGTCGGCGCGACACGGCGGGAACGTAGGCCTTTTGACCCAGGCGGTGCACCAGAAAGAACGGCGGGAAGGCCCGTGTCACCTCGCTCCCTGCGCTGCGCCGGCGATTCCCTCAAGGTTCCCTGGACCGCGACCGACATAGTGACCATGGCGACACTGGTCGGAGAGCGGGCGGGGGCCGGTGCTTTGCACCGACCACTGAGATCTGCGCGGGATGAACCCGGCGACCGACATGCCCGCCCGCGCTCAGGCCAGGCAACGCGTGCCACACGCTGTCGCACCCAACGGCTCTCGCGTCGCGGAATACCAACCCGACGGTGCCGCGGCGGCGGAGCGGACCATCCTCATTGCGGAGGACGACCACAGCTGCCGCAGCGCGCTGCACCAGTACTTCGAACGCAGCGGCTATCGGGTGACGGAAGCAACGGATGGGCCGTCGACGTTGCGCTCGGTGTTCCAACACTCGGCGAGCCTGGTCATCCTCGACCTCGGCCTTCCGGGTTTCGACGGTGCCGACGTGCTCGCGAAGATCCGCCGGCATAGCGCCGTCCCCGTCATCGTGTGCTCGGGGCGGGACTCCGAAGAGGACCGGATCCGGACGCTCAACCTGGGCGCGGACGACTTCGTGGTCAAGCCCTTCTCCTTCGCGGAGCTCGAGGCCCGGGTCAGAGCGGTGCTCCGCCGCGGTGGCGCGGAACCCGCTGCCTCATGCCTCCACCACGGTGACCTCGTCGTGGACCGGGACACCCGCACGGTCACTGTTCGGGACAAGGTCGTCCCGATGACGCGCAAGGAGTTCGACCTTCTCGCTTTCCTCGCTGCGTCGCCGGGCCAGGTCTTCACTCGTGAAGACCTCCTGGAGCGGGTCTGGGGTTCCACCGAAGAGTGGCAAGGCCGCTCGACGGTGACCGAGCACGTACGGCGTGTCCGTCTGAAGATCGAGCCCGATCCCGACTCCCCGCAATGGATCACGACCGTGCGCGGCGTGGGCTACCGCTTCTCGCTGCCCGAGTCCTAACCCGCTGACTCCCAGCGGACTCCCGCGGAACTCGGTCGCCAGCGTGGCGAGTACTTCGACGCGCTTGCTACCTCGCCGGATCGTGTCACCACCACCGCAACGATTGGTCCAAAAGGCCTATGGAGGCGCTGCCCGACCGAGCCGACATTGTGTAGGCAGGCATCGGACCCAAGTAGGTGGCGCATGACGGTATCCCTTGACGTAACCAGCCGACCTCGGCACTTCGCCGAGGCGCTCCGCCGCGGTAGAACCCGACCCCTTGCTGGTCGGAGTACCCGCCGTCGGAACCACCATCGTGGTGGCCGAGGACGACCCCACCTGTCGCCGAGCCCTCCAGCACTTCCTGCGCAGGTCGGGCTACACCGTTGGCGAGGCTGCAACCGTCGCGTCGACGCTCGAGGCCGTCGCCCAGCACGCGGACCTCGTCATCGTGGATCTCGACCAGGATGGCGGCACCTCGGAGGCCTTGTCGAGGATCCGCCACAACAGTTCGGTCCCCGTCATCGTGTGCTCAGGCCGGGCGTCCGAGCGTGACCGTGTCAACTTGTTCAATCTGGGTGCCGACGACTTCTTGGCCAAGCCGTACTCCTTCGCCGAGCTCGAGGCCCGGATCAGGGCGGTCCTGCGCCGCGGAACTGGGGCGCCGACGACGACCCTCGAACACGGAGACCTGGTCATCGACCAGGGCACCCGCACCGTCACCGTCGGCCAGTCCGAAGTCCTGATGACACGCAAGGAGTTCGACCTGCTCGCGTTCCTGGCCGCCGCCCCCGGGAGGGTCTTCTCGCGCGACGACCTGCTCGAGAGGGTGTGGGGCTCGAACGGACGGTGGCAGGGTCGCTCAACGGTCACCGAGCACATCCGTCGCGTCCGGCTCAAGATCGAGACGGACCCGGAGAATCCACGGTGGATCACCACCATTCGCGGCATCGGCTATCGCTTCGCGGCACCTGCGGCCGCCTAGCCGACCGGAGGCGGCCGTTCCGACGCCACTGCGGCACTCGGCCTGGGTCCGACACCGGCCGAGTGCCGCTCTCAGCGGACCGCCTCCCAGATCGCCCAGCCCGCCAACCCCATCAGCACGATGGCCGTGACGATGCGCACGGTGGCGATGTTCACCACGCCGCAGGAGGCTCTGCCCGCCGACCACGGCAAGGCCGGCGACGGTCCAGAGGGCGAGCAGCGCACCGATGCCAACCGAAAGGGCGTCGTGGTAGTGCGCGGCCAGGTTGGCCGTGAGGATCTGCGTGAGGTCGCCCCACTCGGCCAAGAAGATGACGAAGAAGGCGGTGATGGCGGTGCGGCGGTGCGAGGCGACCTCGCGTTCGACCAACTCCTCCTCCTCGCGCTGCTTGGTCGGCCTCGCGCAGCGCCAGGACGGCGCCGGCGATGAACATGGCAGCCACAAAGGCGTCGAGAGCGCGCCGTGGGAGGAGATGGAACAGCGCCACCCCGATAGTGACCGCGATCACCACGTGGACGGCAAACGCGGTCGCCGCGCCCAGCCACACCATGAAGGGGCGGCCGCGCGTCGACATGACCAATGATGCGAACATCGTCTTGTCCGGGAGCTCGCCCAAGAAGATGATCGGGAAGACGGCAACGATGACGTCGAGCTGCACAGCGACCTTTCTGTCGCGGTTCTGGGTGCCGAACGTAGCGTGCCGGGTGGTCCCGACCGACGTCACGGCACCCGCTATCGCATAACTTGAACACCGGCACCACACCGTCGTGTTTGAAGGCGTCCGGGGGGCAGAGGTGAGCCAGGAAAAGCCACAGTGGGTACGAGAGCTGGTAAGCCTGCTCCGGGTCGAACCAGGCGCCACGGTGCGACTTGGCGAGGACTTCGACCCCGCCTTTGTCGCGGACTTCGTCGAGAAGAAGGACGCTCCCCGATTGCTCAAGGAGAGCGTCAGGCTTGTCTCCTCGTATCAGGTGCGGCTCGCCGCGGAGGACGCGCAAGGGGTACTGCTCTGCCTCCAGGGGCTGGACGCCGCTGGCAAGGACAGCACGATTCGCCACGTCATGAGCGGCGTAAACCCGCAAGGGGTGCGCGTCACGAGCTTCAAGGAACCATCGACGGAGGAGCTCAGGCACGACTACTTGTGGCGCTACGCCCAACGCCTGCCCGCGCGCGGCGAATTCGGCGTCTTCAACCGGTCGCACTACGAGGAGGTGCTGGTGGTCCGGGTGCACCCCGAGCTCTTGTCGCAGCCAGCAGTCGCACCCGCGAGCACGACACCGAAAGTCTCTGGAAACGTCGCTTCAGGGAAATCAACAACTGGGAGCGCTACGTCAACGACAACGCCATCCGCGTGCTGAAGGTCTGCCTCAACCTGTCCAAGGAGGAGCAGCGCGCGCCGCTTCCTCCGCCGCCTCGACCTCCCCGATCACAACTGGAAGTTCTCAGCGAGTGACATCCGCGAGCGCATGTACTGGGACGACTACCAACACGCCTATTCGGAGGTGCTGTCCGACACGAGTACGAGGTGGGCGCCGTGGTACGTCGTCCCGGCCGACCACAAGTGGTTCGCCCGCCTCTGCGTCGAGCGCGGTGCTGCTCGAGGCTCTCGAGGATCTGAACCCGCAATTCCCATCCGTCCCGGCCGAGCAGCGACGTCAGGAACACGAGGCCAAGGCGGCGCTCCTGGCCGAGGCGCCGGGCGGACGCGGCATCGACGGAAAGGATTAGCCCGCCGCCAGACCTCCGCCGTTGGCGGCAGCCGCCTGATCGAGCATCGAGCGCCCCGTCATCGTGAACACCGTCTCGTCGTCGCACTGGCGCCACAGGTCGAGCAGCTCGAGCGACACCGGGTCGCACCCGTAACGCATCGGCCCCGAGGAGTCGACGATGGCATCGACGACAGCGTGTGCCGCCTCCGCCGGTATCCACGACACGGGGGTCGGCGTGTTGGCGGCGCAGCGTCTCGGCAACCCCGGCCAGTGCCCGGTAGTGCTCGAAGCGTGCGGCATCCTGCTCGCCGGTGCTGAGCCGGAACATGTCGGTGTCGATCGGTCCAGGGAGGATCTCGACGACCCGGATGCCGAAGGGCGCGACCTCCACTCGGAGGCTGTCGTCGAAGGCAGAGACTGCAGCCTTCGACGCCCGGTAGGCGGAATAGAAAGGGACGGAGGCGATGATCGACGACGACGTGATCGTGCACACGACGGAAGGCTGATTCGCCCGCAGGGTGGGGATGGCGGCGGCGGTGAGCGCCACGACTCCGAACACGTTGGTCTCGAACAGCCGGCGCCAGTCGTCGAGGACGGCGTGCTCGACTGGCAGATAGTCGGTGTCGATGCCTGCATTGTTGACAAGGACACGCAAGTCCCCAGGGAGGTCGAAGCGTCGACGGATCGGTGACGTCGAGACGCCGGACTGTGATCCGGCCGTGCGTCTCCGATGCCATGGTGGCCCCTGCCGCTGGGTCTCGCATCGTCGCCACCGTGTCGAATCCTCGGGCGGCAAGCTCGAGAGCGACCGCCCTTCCAATGCCGCGACTGGCACCCGTGACGAGCGCGCTCCCGTGAATGTCCATCGGGCGATTCTTCCTCATGGCGCCCTGCCCGCGCTCACTGCGCCGCTAGCGTCCGCGCCGGTGGGTCTGTACCGCGAGCACGTCGTGCCCCGCCTCGTTGACCTCGCGTGCGGTACAGCCGGCTTCGACCGCTGGCGGGCGCGGGCGACGGAGGGACTGTCGGGCACGCGTGGTCGAGATCGGCTTCGGCTCGGGCCTCAACCTGCCGCACTACCCGCCCGAGGTCGACCTCGTCCTGGCCGTCGAACCCGGCCACGGTGGCACGCCGGCTGGCCCGGCGCCGCATCGAGGAGTCGGTGGCGCCGTGGAGCACGTCGGGCTCGACGGACAGAGGATCCCACTGGGGGACGCGTCGTGCGACGCCGCGCTCTGCACGTTCACCCTGTGCACGGTCCCCGACCCGGCGCAGCGCGCTGGCCGAGGTGCGACGGGTACTGCGGCCCAGCGGCACGCTCCACTTCCTCGAGCACGGCACTCTCGCCCGACCCCGGAGTTGCGCGCTGGCAACACCGGCTCGACCCGCTCCAACGGCGCCTCGCCGACGGCTGTCATCTGACCCGTGACGCCACCACCCTGGTCACCGACGCGGGTTTCGAACTCGAGGTCAGCGAGCAGCAGTACGTCCAAGGACCCAAGCCCTGGTGTTGGCTCACGGTCGGGGCGGCGGCGACGCCGGGACCCTGACCGCGTTGCGCTCCCAGGTCGGCTAGTCCCGCAGGCTCGCGGCCCCGCCCCGGTTCTGGGACTCCTTCAAGTAGTCACGCAGGCGCGGTTGCTGGTCGCCACCCAGTAGGTCCAGCGTGCGCCGCAGCACGTCCAACGCCTCGGCACCAATGTCCGAGGCGAGTCGGGCGCTCAATTTCGGCGCGCCGCGTCCTGCTGGACGCGCAGGAACGTGCGCGCCCGTGGCGTCAGCGCCACGAGCTTCTCCACGCGGTCTATGCCCGAGGGATGCAAGGTGACGTAGCCCCGCGCCCGCAGGCTCGCCACGAGCTTGCTGGCCCCCTGCCGGGTCATCCCGAGCTCGCGGCCAATGGAGGAGATCGTCACGTCGGACTGCTTCGAGCAGATGGCAAGAACCCGGCCGTCGGGAAAGCCCCGGTCACCAAAACCGGCTTTGGCCAGTTCGTCGTCCAGGCGTCGGCGGTACCCCACCCATGCCTGTCGCAAGGCGACGCCGAGGCCAGTCTGACTCCCCTCCGTCATGTGGCCTTCGCAGCCAGACTGACAACCATGGTTGACATTCTAGGTACCTGAGCGACCGACCGGCGCCGATGAGCCGTTCAGCCGATCATCCGGACCGGGGCGTCGGCGGAAGCGAACGCCCGCCGCGAACCGCCTCGACGACTGTTGCGGCGTCGGCCGCCCGGAACGCCGCGCCCGTCGCGCCGCGGCGCCTCCATGACCGAACAGGTGGCGGTACCACCGAAGTCGATCGGGACGAACCCGGCGTCGTCAATCAGGCCTGCCACGACGGTGGTGGACGCCTCGGTCGTCCCCGCAGAGCGCCGTCGGGACACCTGTCGTGCCGACGCTGATGCAGCATGCGCCCTCGCTACCGTGGAGGCCTGATGGTGGGCCGGGCAACGTGACGAGCGAGCGCGAGCGCTCGGCCACTGTGGCCCTCGCAGCAGTCCTTGCCCTCGTGGTGGCACTGCTACTGGCCGGCTGTGGTGCGGGGGGCGGTACCCAGGCAAGCAGGGCGTTGACCGACCCGACCCGGTCCGTCGCCCCCTCCCCCGACTACCTCAACGTGTGCGCGCCCGTGGGCGCAGACACTTCGAGCACCTGCCTGCGGCTCACGCTGGGGGCCATCGACACCGCACGCGCCAACGAAGGCCTGCGGCCCATGATGCTGCCGTCCGACTTCACCAGCCTCGAGCGTCCCCGAGCAGCTCTTCGTCGCCATCGACCGCGAGCGGGTCGACCGCGGGCTCGCGCCGTTCGCCGGACTCGACTCGCACATTGGACGCGAAGCCGCAGCAAGGGCGCGGACCGTGCGCAGCTGCCCCGCGCGCCCGGGCCCGCCTTCAACGCCGTCAGCACAGAATGGATCGGTGCTGTCGACAACGGGCTCGATGCGGACTTCCAGTGGATGTACGACGACGGGCCCGACAGCGGCGTCCCCGGCTGCACGGCGGCAAGACGTCGGGCTGCTGGGCCGATCGCGGCATCGTGCTCAACCGCTTCGCGGCGCCTGCACCTCCCTGGTGATGGGTGTCGGCTACGACCCCGACGGCGACACGTCCGCCGGTGACCGCGGCGGGTCGTCCCTGGCGGCCACGCTGGCCGCCGACACGGCGCGCCATGTGAGCTACGCCTACACCTGGCGGCAGGCGCTGGCCGCCACCGCGGCCGGCACGCTGCAGCCACTCCACGCCATCGCCGCGACGGAGTCGGACACAGGCATCGCGGACCCCGTTCAGCAACGTCGCGCCGGTGCCCGACTACACGCGGATCTGCGCGGCCGCCGGCGTGGACGATTCCCCTGCTTGCATCAATGCCGTCCTGGCCGCCATCAACCACGCCCACACGCTCGAGGGGGTGCGGCCCATGGTGCTGCCGGCCGGGTTCGCGCAGATGACCGTGCCCGAGCAGCTCTTCGTGGCCGTCAACCTCGAACGTGTCGACCGCAACCTGCCACCCCTCGGCCGGCCTGACGACCGCACTCGACGACAACGCGCAGCGAGGGGCGGACGACGCCAACGACCCACCGGACCCCGGGCGTGGCGTACGCGCTCGATGACGCCGAGTGGGCCGGCGGGTCTTCCAACGGGCTCGATGCGGTGTACGGCTGGATGTACGAGGACGGCTACGACAGCGGCAATCTCGACTGCGTCCACCGTGGCGCCGCCGGGTGCTGGGGGCATCGCAAGGGAATCCTCGATGACTTCGGCACCGGCGCCAACGTGTGATGGGCGCCGCCGTCGACACCTCGCGCCGACACCCACCGCGGCGACCGCGGCGGCACCTCCATGGCCGTCACTCTCGCCGTCGTCGGAGACACCGGTCCAGGTCCTTCGTCTTCAGCTGGGCACAGGTCGCTGCCGCGCTGCCATCGCCCCGCAGTTGCACCACACGCCGCGGCCCTCCTCGTGTGGAGCCGTGTGACCCAGATCTACTTCAACCCTTCGTGCTCGAAATGCCGCTCCGCGCTCGCGCTGCTCGACGAGCGCGGCATCGAGGCCGAGGTCGTCCGCTACCTCGACACCGCCCCGACGCGCGCCGACCTCGACCGCTCATGATGGACCTGCTCGGCATCGACGACCCCCGCGCCATGATGCGCACGGGCGAGCCGGTGTACGCCGAGCTGCAGCTCGATGAGGCCATCGCCCGACGAGCTCCTCGACGCCATGACCAGGCACCCGATCCTGCTTGGAGCGGCCGATCTTCGTCAGCGGCGACAGGGCCGTCATCGGCCGGCCACCCGAACGGGTTCTCGAGCTCCTCTGAGCCCCGCGGAGCGTCCCCCGGCCCGCCGCGTCGCACTTTAGGGTTTGGACGTTTGGCGCGCCGCCTCCGGGGCCATGCGCACGGAGGAGGAGGACCAGATGACATCGCAGCTGCTGATCTTCGGTGTCCTCGGCATTGGCGAGCACGGTCGTCGCCTTCGCCGTCAACCGGCATCTCTTCCGGGCGGTGGCACCGGGGCCGGGTCTCGGTGCTCGAGGGCGTCTACTACGTCGTCGGCGTGTGCTCCATCGTGCTCGGCTGGTACTTCAACGTCCGCTACACCCACCTGTACGGCCACCGGGCCAACTACTTCAACTACACCAAGATGCTGTTCACCAACTGGGCGGCCGACTCGGCCGCCCAGGACTACATCATCGTCAACGTGGTGCTCATGCCGCTGTGGACCATCGTCGAGGGCACTCGGCGCGGGCTGCGCTGGGCCTGGATCTTCTTCGTGATGAGCCTCTTCACCAGCCTGGCCTTCTCCATCGCGATGTTCCTCGCGTTCATGGAACGCCAGCTCCGCTACAACCGTGCGCTCGTTCCCTCCAACACGGCGTAGCCGCAGTTGTAGCCGGGGATGAAGGTGACGCCGGGGCCGCCGTGGCACCCGGCCCCGCAGAGATACAGACCCTCGACCGGTACCGGGTTGTCGGGCCAGCCGCTCGGCCCGGGCCGGAAGGGCCCCATGAACTCGGGCTGGAGCAGTCCATGGGTGAAGTCGCCGCCGGTGCACCCGAACATCAGCTCGTAGGTGTAGGCCGGGTAATTGAGCTGGCGTTCGATCAGGTCGGGGAAGTTCGGTGCCGACCGCGGCGATCTTGTCCACGATGCGCTGGGCCATCTCGTCGCGCAGCCGGCCCTGCGACTCGCGATCGGCGCCGATGGGGAGGTAGAAAGCGAAGCTGCTGGCCGCGTGCATGCCTTCGGGCGCCAGGCTCGGGTCGTCGAGCGAGGGGATCTGCAGGTTGAAGCTGGGCGAGCGCGGCACCTCGCCGCGAACGCACCCTTCGAAGTCGCGCTGCATCTCCTCGGCCGTACCGAAGAAGGTCACGTTGCGGCCGAAGGTCGTGCCGTTGAGCGCCTCATAGGGCTCGCGGTACTCGGGCAACCCGTCGCAGGGCGAAGTGCGCCTGGAAGTAGGCGGCCCGGTGGTCGATGGCCGCGACCCGGCGGGCGAACGCCTCGGGGAGAGCCTCGGGGTCGAGCAGACTGGGTGAACGTGGCTGTCGGGTCGAGGTTGGAGACGACGATCGGCGCGGTCGACGATCTCGCCCTCGCCGAGCTCGACGCCCCGGACCGCTCCCGCGTCGACCACGATGCGCGACACCTTGGCGTGGCGGCGCAGCTCGCCGCCGTGCTGCTCGAAGAGCGCCAGAAGGTGGTCGGCCATTGTGCCCAGCCCGCCTCGCACCTTCGACATGGTCGCCGTGCCCGGCGAGGCCAACGCGAACGCCAGACACAGCGCACTCCCCGGAGAGGCCGGGCCCCGGAAGGTGGAGTTGACCGCGAGGAAGCTGAGCATGCTCCGCACCGGTGCGTGCTTCGAGCGGTCGGGCAGGTAGCGGTCGACGACGTCGAGCACGCTGCCGAACATCGCCATGCGGATGGCCTCACGCTCCGTCTCGTTGGTGGCGCAGGCCCACATCTCGTCGAGTGATCGCGGCGGTTCGCCGCACGTCGAAGCGGCCGATGGCCCGCGCCGGAGCCTCCGCCCATGCCGCGACCTCCGCCATGCCGAGGACGGCCTCGATCCCAAGCGTCTCGCCCAGGTGCTCGAGCAGCCGCTCCGGGATCCGAGTAGAGGAAGATCGGCGGCTGGTCGCCGTCGCCGATGCTGGCCGACTGCACCTCGGGCTCGTAGATCGGGCAGGACCCCAGGTCCAGGTCCTCGAAGATCTCGTTCGGGCACCGGGAACTGGATCGATCCCGCCAGTTCGAAGCGGTAGCCCCTGATGAGCTCGGTCGTCGAGGCCATCCCGCCGATGAAGTGGTTCTTCTCCAGGCACAGGACGCGCAGGCCGCCCCGCGCCATGACCGCGGCGGCGGTGAGACCGTTGTGGCCCGCGCCGATCACGATGGCGTCGTAGTCGGGCATAGGGACGGGACTGTAGCGACCGTCGCGACGCCTGTGCCGGTCCGTGCAACCATCGCCGCCATTCCGCCCCCACCGATCCGGTTCCGGGACCCGATGATTAGACGCACCGATCGCGGGCAATGCACCTGCTGCAGGGGACTCTTGGACAAAGGAGGAGCATGAGCCAGTCAGCGAACGAGTCGCAGGACGCCGGAGCCGAGAGGATCGACGAGGCGACGAGGAACGAGGAGGAGCGGGAGGGGACGGCGCCGCATACCGCTGACAGGCCACCCACTGCCGAGGAGGCAGCGGCGGCCGAGGCCCTCGAGCTCGATCCCGAGGTGGCAGCCCACGAACGGAGATGGACAGGATCGGCGCCGAGGTCAAGGCGAGGGCGAAATCGGCTGAGCGCCTGCCCGGACCGGTGTGCGGGCGCAATTCGCGAGTGCTCGCCGCCTCGCAGGTAGAGGTATCTCCATGGCCCTCTCGATCCATCGTGCCGCCGGCGACCGGGGCGACGGTGAGGACCTGGGCGTGGCGGGACCTGATGCCCACCAGGATGGCGTCGAATTTCGCTCAGTTCCCTGGCAGGCACGCAGGCGGACCGCCCCATCCGCGAGAATGCGGCCTGAGGCCACCATGGTGTCGAGTTGCTCATTGATGCGTTGCTGGTTCACTGACAGTGCCTTTCCGTGTCGTCGGGTGATTGTGGACGAGGCCCCGCGGTGTAATGTTCGGCACAGCGGTCCGAGCAGAAGTAGTAGCGCTGTCCGTCGTGCTCGAGCGACGCGGGCGCGTGCGCTGTCTCGACCTGCATGCCGCACACGGGGTCGCGGGCGTAGCGGTCGCCGCCGCCGAGCCGCTCCCGGTTGCGGTAGAGCCAGTACAAGACAGCGAACACAGCCAGGAAGATCAGGTTGAGGTATGTGGTGTAGTTCCACGAGAAGTGCGCGGGCGCCACAGTCACCGGCCGTACGGTCGGGACGAGGCCGGCCGCTCGGAACAGCAGTTCGGTGATCAGCCCCGCGGTCGACATGAGTGCCCAGAAGACCACCAGCATGCGCACCATCAGCCGGTGCCGTAGTAGCGGCGGTAGATCATGAGGAGCGGGAACGCGATCAGGTCGGCGAAGATGAACGCGATCACGCCGCCGAACGAGATCCCTCCTTTCCACAACGACGCCGCCAGCGGCACGTTGCCGATGGAGCAGACGAAGCTGATCATCGCGATGAACGGCCCGACCATCGCGTTCTCGACGCTCGTCCAGAACCCGTGCCCCGTGATGAAGACGGCCTGCCAGACCGAAGTCGGCACCAGCACGGCGAGGAACCCGGCCACCGTGTAGCCGATGACCAGTTCGCGCCGCAGCATGGTCAGATCGGACATGGTGTAGGTGGCGCTGTCGGCCCATCCGGCCACCGATCGCAGCCGCGTCGACCAGGGCCGCGTGCTCGCGTCGCTGCGAGCCGGACCGTGCCCGTGTTCGTGGTCGGCCCGGCTCGCGCCTCGGAGCCGCTCGCCGTGCCTGCGACCACGAGGCGACCGCGCAGCCACAGCGCACCGAGCGTCGCCAGCAGGACGATCATGATGATCCCGCCGACGAACTCGCTGACCGCGAACTGCCAGCCCATGAGCACGATCGAGCACGATGCCCGAGCTCGATGACGAGGTTGGTCGACGCGAACATGAAGACCATGGCCGCGACGTAGTCGGCGCCCTTGGCGAAGAGCGACTTGGCCATGGCCGACGCCGCATAGGAGCACGACGACGAGACCATGCCGTATCCCGAGGCCGCGGACGACGGCCGGGCCCGGTGGTTGCCCAGTCGTCGCTGCATGGCGTCACGACTGACGAAGGCCTGGACCGCACCGGCGAGCCCGAACCCGAGGACCAGGGGCCACAGGGTCTCCCAGAACATGAAGAACCCCTCGCGCAGCGAGCGCCCGATGTCCACCAGGAAGGTGGCGGTCGCCGACCATCGTGCTTCAGGAGCGCACCAGGCGCCCGATGGCCGCCGACGCCTCGTTGCAGCTTCTCGGTGGCGTCGTCCCCACCCTTGCGCACGGCGTCGGACACGCAGTGCGCCAGGTGGTCGTCGAGCAGCTCCAGCGCCACGGCTTGGAGCGCCTTGGTGGCGGCGGACACCTGCTCCAGGATGTCGATGCAGTACCGGTCCTCGTCCACCATGCGCTGGAGGCCCCTGACCTGGCCTTCTACCCGTCGCAGCCGCTTTTGGATCGCGTCCTTGTTGTCGATGTAGCCGGGCTGCACGGCGCCTCCGATCTGCCTTCGTTAATACCCCCCTAGGGTATCATGTCAGCGGGACGAGCGCCGTGCGGATGGAGGGCGGTCAGCCGAAGGCCTCGGCCACCCGTCGCATGCCCTCTCGCCAGGGCACCCGGGTGCGCCCGAGCACCTCGTGCATATGGGTGACGTCGGGCCAGATCGGCCAGGGGGCGTCGGGGTCGTAGCGGATGAGCGCCGGGCGGCCGACGAGCTCGCCGAGGTACGCGCAGTAGTCCTCGGCGCTGACGGTCTCGCTGCCGGCGAAATTGACCACCACCGGATCCGGTGCCGCAACCTCGAGGGCTCGGACGGCGAGGTCGACGTAGTCGTCCTCGTAGATCGGGTTGTAGTTGTTCGGGCGCGTCGGGGTGGAGGACGACGTCGTCGCCGCGGAGGATGCGGCGCAGGCGGTTGACCGGCGTACCACCCTCGGGCCCGTACGTCGAGAAGATCCTGATGATCGTCAGAGGATTGCCGCGAGGTCACCGCCGCGTAACGGACGACGGCCTCCCCCGCGATCTTCGACAGGCTGTACGCGCCGAGGTGCACGCCCGGTGGGTCGTCCTCGCGCAGCGGTCGGTGGCCCTGGTAGGCGTAGGCCGAGCCCGTCGAGCAGTAGACGAACGCAGCGCCGGGGCATGCCGCCACGAGTCGGCCGGACGCCTGGGCGTTCGTCTCGAAGACCTGCTGCCAGTCCGCGTCTTGCGCCTCGCGGCCGAGCCGCGCCGCCGTGTGGAAGACATGGGTGATCCCCGTCGGGGAGCCGCTCGAGGTCCATTGTTGCGACGTCGCCCACGATCGGGCTCCACCCCGGCTCGTTCCAGGCGTGCACGGTCGTCGTCGCCGTGGCAGCGCGCGAGTCCGAACACCCGTGTTGCGCTCGGCCAGCGCGCGGGCAACCGGGAAGCCGACCCGCCCGGTCGCGCCGGTGACGAGCACGTGCCAGCCCTCAGGTCTCGGCTGGTCGGTCGATCCCGTCGTGGCCACGATGGCCGAAGGATACCGAGGAACCCTCGGTGCCCATCGAGTTCGGCGGACACGCTCGCCGGGCCGACCGCCGCCGAGGCGCGTCAGCTCCCGAGGATCCCCAGTCCCTCTTGCTGCAGCCCTTTGGCGCGCGCCTCGGCGAACTGCTCGAGCCACTCGCGCATCTCCTCGCTCCCGGTCTCGTCGGCCCACCGGCGGGGGATGGCGGGGAAGGCATAGTCCGGCGGCAGCGCCGGTGGCGCGCGGCTCGCGGTCCTTCCGCGCCAGGGCCGCCTCCAGCGCTGGGGCGAGCCGCGCCGCCTTGCGCCTTGACGCTGCGCCTCGTCGCGCTCCTTGAAGGCGGGAAGCACCTCGGCGCCGAACAGCTCGAGCGACTCGCAGATGTGCTCGTGACGGTTGCGGCCGGCCTGCAGGACGAAGATGACCTGGTCGACGCCGGCTTCCTCGAAGCGCTCGAGGAACTCGCGGACCTGCGCCGGCGTACCCATTGCGCCGCGGAGGCCGGTGCGGTCACCGGCGGCCAGCTTCGCCCCGAGCCGTTCCTGGCGCAGCGCCGTCTCCACCTCGGGCGAGTAGCCCCGCTCGCCGCGACGCTCCAGGTACTCGCGCCACACGTCGGTCGAACCGGGCCGATGCTCGCCGAAGACGTAGTAGTGCCCGAGCGAGTAGCCGAAGAAGTTGCCACCCTCGAGACCGCGGTCGAGCGCCACCTGTCTCGTCGGGATGGCACATCATCTGGGTGACGCACGCGATGTTCGGATTCACCGCCAGCCCGACGGGGACGCAGCGCTCGGCCAACGTCCGCTCGTAGTCCGACACCCACTTGTTCGCCTCCTCGGGGTCGATGAAGGCGAAGGTCAGCGCCCCGATCCCCTTCTCGGCCGCCAGCAGGATCGTGTCGCGCCGCGAGCACGCCACCCACAGCGGCGGGTGCGGCTTCTGCATCGGCTTGGGCACGACGTTGCGCGGTGGCATCTGCACGAAGCGCCCGTCGACACCGGTGAACGGCGTCTCGGTCATGCAGCGGAGCGCGACCTGCAGTCCCTCGAGCCAGGCGTCCCGCTTGGTCGCCGGGTCGACCAGGAAGCCTCCCAGCTCGGCCTCCGAGCCCGACTCGCCCGACCCGAACTCGACCCGGCCGCCCGAGACGAGGTCCAAGGTGGCCACGCGCTCGGCCGTGCGGGCGGGGTGGTTGTAGCCGGGCGCGGTCTGAATGATGCCGTGCCCGAGCCGGATGTCCTTGGTCCGCTGGCTGCAGGCGCCGAGGAACACCTCGGGCGCCGAGGAGTGGCTGTACTCCTCCAAGAAGTGGTGCTCGACCTCCCAGACGACGTCGAACCCGAGGCGGTCGGCCAGCTCGACCTGTTCGAGGGCATCCTGCATGAGCGCGGTACTCGCCGCCCTCCTCCCACGGCCGCGGGAGCTGGTGCTCGTAGAAGATGCCGAACTTCATGCGCGCACCCAGCGAGTTGAACTCCGCCAGGATGTCGCCCCCGTTCTCGCGCGTGGCGCACCAGTGCTCGACTTCGCCGCAGGTGGCGCGCCGGGCCTCGTCCCGGGCGGGACCGAGGCTGTGGGCCAGCAGGGGTTCCCAGATCCGCCCGATCATGTCCGTGCCGGCGTGCGTCTTGCCCTCCGCGCCGACCCAGGTACGGTCGCGCATCTCGGAGAGGGCGGTGCGCAGGTAGCCGACGTGCGGCGTCTCGTCGGCCCGGATGTAGCGAGACGAGGCGCGGCGGCCTCGCCGTCGCCCGCCACCAGCTCGGTGTCGGACATCCATTCCTCGGCCCAGGCGAAGGTGTGGAAGGCGGAGATCTCGATGAAGAGGACGCGGACCATCAGCGTCACCATCATCTCGAGCTCGGGCGGGATGTCGTCGGGCAGCAGTCGCTCCGGCGCCGCGCCGGGCCTCCCGGGCCCGAAGCCCATCCGGGCCAGCATGGCCTCGATGTCGAGCTCCTCGCACGGCCGCTCGAATGCGATGTCGCGTGCGGCGAACCACATGTCCTTGTGGCCCGCCTCGGCTCTCCCAACCCGCTTCGTCGCGGCCGTGCGCCTCGAACAGCCCGCCGCCCGAGATGGTCGATCGCCGTCCCGCTGCACGTCCTCGACGAAGTGACGCTGCAGGTCCTTCGGCTTGAGCAGGCGGATGTTGGCGCCGTATCCCTCGACGGTGCCGATCCGCGTCAGCGTCGCCATGAGCGGCTCGGGCACGCCGGCGCCGGATCAGGAAGCGCGCCTGGTCGACACTTGGGTACGACCGCTCCCACCACTCGAGCGGGACGTCGATCAGCTCGGTCGAGAAGCGCGCGCAGTTCTGCTCGCCCCACGCGGCGATGGCCGGCACCCGGAACCTGCGTGCGGGGCGAGACGTAGCGGCCGTCGGCGTCGAAGCCGCCGTGGCAGCGCACGCCGCCGGCGACGAGCGGTTCGGCGACCGGCACGTCGGCGAGGAGCTCGGTCTCGGTGAACTCCACCTGCGCCGTCGCTCATGGCTGGTCCTCCCGTCACGTCCCCGGGTGGTCATCCCGGAAGTGTGTACTGCACAGTGTATACTTTCACGTATACAAATCGAGAGCAAGCTCCTGCCCCGGGCCGAGCGCCGCGCCGCCATCCTGCGTGGTGCCGCGCGAGCCTTCGCCGCCGTCGGGATTCGCCGACACTTCCATGGACGACGTGGCCGCCGCCTGCGGCGTCACCAAGCTGATCGTGTACCGCCACTTCGAGTCGAAGGAGGAGCTCTACCGCGAGATCCTCCAGCAGGTCTTCGACCAGCTCGGCGAGGAGCTGCGGGCCGAGCTCGCCCTGCCGAGCCACAGCGGTCTCGGTCCACGGACGCTGCTCACCGTCGCCCGCGACGATCCGGCTGCGTTCACGCTGCTGTGGCGGCATGCGGCGCGCGAACCGCAGTTCGCTGCGTACGCAGCCGAGCTCCGCGTCGGTGTCGGTGGCCGTCGTGCGCCAGCTGACCGCGCTCGACACCGGCGACGAGCTCCTCGACGCCTGGCGCGCCGACGTGCTCTTCGGCTGGCTGGTCGAGGCGACGCTCACCTGGCTCGAACGCGGCGACGACGGGCGCGACGACGAGTTCGTGCACCAGACGTCGGACGGGTTCCGGGCGCTCCGCACCGCGCTGACGACCCGTACCTGACCCGCACTGGACGCGCGACGTCATGTCGGCCCGACGCCAGTCGTCGGGCAGTTTGCGCGATCCCGATGGTGGCGGCGGCGGCCTCCGATCGGATCACAGCCCGTCGACGCGGAAGGGCGCCGCGTAGACCCGGTTGCGCCCGGCCGACTTCGCCTGGAACAGCGCCTCGTCGGCCTCTTCGAGCACCTCGACGAAGCGACAGCGGGGAACCGGGCGTCCAGCACGCCACCCCGCCGCTCAGTGTGACGAACGGCGGATCCAGAGGGTCGGGCGGCGTGGGGGATGCCGACTTCGAAGACCGCCTGGCGGATGCGCTCACCGGTGATGAAGATCGAGTCGGTTGGCTGCAGTCCGGCATGAGGAGCAGGAACTCCTCGCCGCCGTAGCGGTAGGCGCACTCGCCCGCCCGCACCACCATGTCGATCGATGCGGCCACCCGCCGCAGCGTCTCGTCGCCGCGCGACATGGCCGTAGTGATCGTTGTAGGACTTGAAGTAGTCGATGTCGAAGAGCGCGACGCCGTAGGTGCGGCCGACGCCGCATGGCCCGCGCGTGGGTGCGCGCCAGGTCCTCTTCCATCCGGCGGCGATTGCCCGAGACCGGTGAGTTCGTCGGTGCGTGATTGCTCCAGCAGCTCGAGGTTGGCCCGCTCGAGCTCTCGCCTGGGTCAAGGCGAGCTTGCGATGCAGCCCGGTGACCCGCTCGGCCGCGACGAGGCGGGTCCGCACCGCGAAGGAGTCGACCGGCTTCGTCAGATAGTCGTCGGCGCCGGCGCTCATGCCTTCCAAGATGTGCTCGGGATGGTCGAGCCCCGTCGTCAAGACGATGTAGATGTAGCGGTCGCCCGGTTCGCTGCGCACGCGGCGGCACAGCTCTGGCCCGTCCAGTCCCGGGCATCATCCAGTCGGTTAAGCAGCACGTCGACGCCGCCGTTGGTGAGCAGCTCCCACCCGCTCGTGCCGTCCTCGGCCACCAGGCACGTCGTGACCGAACTTGGTCACGATGGCCTTGAGCAGGAGCTCGGCTCGTGGCGTCGTCGTCGACGATCAAGATGCGCATGTCAGCTTCCTTCCGCTACCACCTGGAGGGCCGCCTCGGACCCGTGCGAACTCCGGCTCGAACTGCTCCATCAGCACCGCCGCGTCGTCGAGCTGCGCCTGCCGAGCCCGCGCAGCTTCGAGCCCGGCGCACAGGTGGGCCATGCCGCTCGCACCCACGTTGGCACTGGCGCCCTTCAGGGTGTGGGCCGTCCGCTCGAGCTGGCCGCTGTCGCACTCGTCGATTTCGCGCAGGAGCTCGCCGAGCCCCTCGGTGGCCACCCGGATGTACTCGTCGACGATCTGGGCCAGTACCTCACCCTGCCCGTCGTCGAGGCTGAGCAAGAGCTCGATCTGTGCACGATCGAGCGGATCGTCCCCACTGGTCGTCGGCGCAGCTGCATCATCGTCCGTGTCGTCCTCGCGGTCAGTGCCATCAGCGCCGTCGGTGCCCGCGTCGCCCGCGACAGCAGCCGCAACCTCGACGCCGGGACCGTCCGCACCGGCCGGTGCAGACGCCTCGTGGGCATCGGGGAGCCGGGTCGTCCACCGCTCGAGCACGGCACCGATCGCCTCGAGTCGGACCGGCTTGGTGATGAAGTCGTCCATGCCCGATGCCATGCAGCGCTCCCGGTCTCCCTCCATGGCGGCCGCCGTCATGGCGATGATCGGGGTATGCCGCGGCCCTCCCCCCGAGGCCCCTGCTTCCCGACGGCGGATGGCCTCCGTGGCCTCGTACCCGTCCATCTCGGGCATCTGGCAGTCCATGAGGATCGCGTCGTACTCGTGCGACCCGAAGAGGCTGACGGCTTCCACGCCGTTGTTGGCGATGTGGTAGTGGTAGCCGAGGTTCTCGAGCACCTTGCAGCCCACGAGCTGGTTCACCTTGTTGTCCTCGACCAGCAGGATCGTGCCGCGGACCTCAGGGTCCGGCGCATCGGCGCGTGCGGTGGCCGGCACATCCGGCGGCTCGGGAACGGACCCTGCGTTGAGGCTGGTGATCAGGCAGTCGAAGAGCTCCGAGGAGCGGACGGGCTTGGTCAGGCTGGCCGCGAAGCCGTTGAGGTGTGACTCGGCCGCCTCGAGGTGGTACCCCGACGAGCTCAGCAAGAAGAGCATGGTGCCTGCGGTCGACGTGTCGTCTTTCAGCGCACGCGCCAGCTCGATCCCGTCCATGCCCGGCATGTTGAGGTCGACGATGCCGAGGTCGAACGTCCGCCCATCGTTGGCTGCGGCCGCGGCCACCTCGAGCGCCTCGTCCCCGTCGGCGGCCTCCACGGCCTCGACCCCCCAGGACAGCAGCTGCTGGCGCAGGATGCGGCGGTTCGTCGCGTTGTCGTCGACGACCAGCGCCCGCTGGCCCGAGAGCGTGCGCGGGTCTTCCCCGCTCTCGGCTGCCGGCGCCTCGTCGGAGCGCCGGAGCGACAACTCGAACCAGAACGTCGACCCCGTCCCCGGCTCGCTGACCAGCCCGAGCCGGCCACCCATGAGCTCCACGAGCTGCCGGCAGATGGTGAGTCCGAGACCGGTACCCCCGAACCGGCGCGTGGTCGAGGAGTCCGCCTGCGCGAACGCCGAGAAGAGGCGCTCTTGATCCTCGTCAGCGATGCCGATCCCCGTGTCGACGACGTCGAAGTGGAGCGCCACGCGTTCGGCGTTCTGATGCAGGACCGTCACCCGGATGACGACTTCGCCCTCGTTGGTGAACTTGACGGCGTTGGCGCCGAAGTTCACGAGCACCTGGCGGATCCGGGTGGGGTCGCCGAGGAGCCCCGAGGGGACGTCCGGCGGGATGTCGATGATCAGCTCGACGCCCTTGCCGTGCGCAGTGCCCGCCGAGAATGCGGCCCACGTCCTCTATGACGTTGCGGACGTCGAGGTCGGACTCCTCAATGTCGAGCCGGCCCGCCTCCATCTTCGAGAAGTCCAAGATGTCGTTGATGATCACCAGAAGGCTCTCGGCCGACACCTTCACACCAGCCGCCAGCTCGACTTGTTCATCGTCGAGATCGGCTCTGGAGGAGCAGTTCGGTCAGCCCGATCACGCCGTTCATCGGCGTACGGATCTCGTGGCTCATCATGGAGACGAACTGCGACTTCGCCTTTGACGCCACCAGGGCGGCGTCACGGGCTGCCACCAGGTCCTCGGCTGCTTGGCGCGCCTCGGTCACGTCACCGCCGTTGAGCACGTAGCCGTTGACCGATTGGTCCTCGAGCAGGTCGGCGGCGTTCCAGTCGATGAGCCGCCACGCTCCGCTGGCATGGCGCATGCGGACCTCGAACACGGCTGAAGAGGCCTCGCTGGTCAGCCCGGTCAGGTGCTCAATCACGAGGTGCGAGTCGTCGGGATGCACGAACTCGGTGAACGGCTTGCCCTCGAGCTCTGCTTGGGAGTAGCCCAGCACACGCTCGGCTGACGGCGTGATGTAGGCGATGCGCAGGTCCGCTTCGGTCACCGTGATCAGGTCCCAGGTCTTGTCGATGAGGGACCGGAAACGCGCCGTCTTCATCGCGTGCGCCTCCCGCACGGTGAGGGCGAGCCGGACGCCGGCGACCAGCAACGTCATCGTCGCCAGCGCGATGGCAGGTTTGCCCACGTTGCCGAAGCTGGCCGTGAGCAAGATCGCCATGCCGACCAGCGCGCCGAAGGCGGGGAGCGCGAACCCGGCACTCCGGTCCGTCCCCGGGTACTCGACATCGGCGGGGATCAGCCACACGGCAAGGGCTAGCAGGGTCAGAGAGACCGGCCAGGCTGCGCCGTTGCTGATGTAACCGAACCGGCTCGCGGGCTGAAGGAGGTTGAACCCCTCGCCGATGGCGTTGGAGGCGAGCGCCATGCAGACGAGGGCGAAGAAAGGGCGAAAGGCGCGAGGCAAGACGGCGAGTCCGCCGACGGCCAGCGCCAGGAGCAGGACGTCCGCCAGGGGATCCACCAGGTGGGTCGCCGCTGCCAGCGCACTACCACCGGTGACCCTGAGGACCTCTGCCACGACGAACGTCGCGGAGAAGGCCGCGGCCGCGAGGGCGGCCACAAGACCGTCGAGCGAGGTCTGGAGCAGTGAGCCTTGGTTCCCGCGCCGAATCAGGAGCGCGAACGCGATGAAGCAGAGTGGGAAGAACATGAAGGAGAAGGCGTCCGCGGTCGACGGGACCGGCGGCGTCGACCCGCCCAGCGACTCAATGGTCAGCACGACGTCTCCGATGCCCCACGAGATGCACGCGATCCCGATCACGAGCGGGAAGGCCCGAGCCACCGACGTGCTGGCATGCCAGGAGCCCTCGAAGTAGCGCCGCGAGGCACAATGCGCCCATCGTCAACTCCGAGCGCGTCGACGCCCCAGCCGTCGAGGGGAGTGACATTCGAGCCGATGGGACGCACGATCAGCGAGACGAGGAGTGCGACGACCAACGCACCGGCGATGCCGAAGACCCATCGCAGGCGCCGGTCGAGCGGGCGCGTGAGTCCCGCCGTCGCGGGCGAGTCGACCGCGTGCGAGCCGGCCCCGGGCGAGGCCGAATCCGGCGCGTCCGCACCGGGCCCGTCGTGGTCCTCTCCCGCCTGGCGAAGGACATCGATCCCCTCGCCGGCGCGGGCCACGACTGCGACTCCCATCACCCAAATTCACGGCAGATCGGCAGCCCAGATTGAGCGGTTGTTCAGGTGGTGTGCAGCCGTTGCTCGAGGTGTTTCGTGCTCCGCAGCGACGCGGGGTGTTGGCGGGTCTGCTCGTCGAGCGCGCGCACGACCGGCCCGCGTCGGTCGTGTTCCTCGGCGCGTTCGTCACGGCACCCGGCCCGTCCCTGCTCGACGTCGAACCGCCCGACGTCGCCGACCGGTATCGCCGCCAGGCGGTGGAGGACGGCGAGGGCTGGTACCTGCCGGCGTCCGACGCCTTCTTGGAGCGGTGGGGCGTCCGGGGCCCCGAGCTGCGTGCCGTCGTCGGTCCCGCTTGACCGACTTACCCTTCCGCTGCCAGACGGAGCCCACCGACTTCGACCCGGCCCGCTCGCGAGCCTCCGCACGGTCGACGTCCGTCACACCGACGCGCCGATGGCGAGCCTGGAGTCCTTCTACGAGGCCGCTCTCGCTGCAGGGTGGGAAGACCACGACCTCGTGACGGGGCACGACATGATGCTGGCGGCGCCGGGATCCACCGCAGCCCTGCTGGCCCGGATCGCCGCCGGGGAACGACCCGCCCGACTAGGTGCCGGCAGGTTCGGGTGGACCACCCGCCCAGTCCGAATGGGGATCCGACGCCGGAAAGGACTCGTCCTCCTGCTCGTCGACGCGGTCGCGGTCGGGATCGTCGCCACCATCGCCGGCTGTGTCCGGAACGGCAGAAGTCTCTGGGTCGGCCATGGCACTCCTCCTCCAAATGGCCTACCGCGTGCCGCACGGCGGCACAAGCCGGCATGCTCGCCGCCCTGCACCGCCAGTGACCTCACCGGCTGCGACCTCAGGGCAGATCGCCCAGCCAGCGCGGCGACCACCTCGGCGACCTCGGACTCGCTCCTGCGCAGCGAGTGGTCCCCCTCCACGAAGACGAGCGACACCGCGCCGGGGATGGCACCCGTCTCGCGCTCGAGCTCGGCCAGCGTGGCGAACGCGTCACGCCGGCCCGAGACGAAGAGGCAAGGGACGTCGAGCGCGGGGAAGTGCTCGGTGCGCAACCGCTCGGGCTTCCCCGGCGGGTGCAGCGGATAGCTCACCAGGACGAGTGCGGCGACAGGGAGCCCCTCCGCCACCGCCATGGAGCACATCCGCCCCCCGAAGGAACGTCCGCCGACCGCGATGGCGGTGCGTCGGGACATGGAGTTGCTCCGCCAGCGCGGCGGTCGCCGCGCGCACGGTGTCGATGCACACCGCCGGCGGGTCGGTGCGCCGCTTCCCTGCTGCCTGGCCCGGGGAACTCGACCCGCGCCACCGACCGCCCGGTGGCCGTCACCGCCGTGGTCGATCGCCACGAGCCCCGAGTGGTCCCGCCCGGCGCTCGCCCCCGGGGTGAGCACGAGGCCGGCGACACGGGCGCTGGTCATGGCCCCATCATGGTGCCGTGCACGAGGACCCGCCGGCACCGTCCTGGCTGGCCGCGTCTCGTCTGCAGTCGTGGGCCCGGCACGCCCGGTGCGGGCGCTCGGCGGCGTCGGCCACGCTGGTCGACGCGCGGCGGCGCGGCGCTGGTCGCCAAGCTTGGTCCGGGTGCGCGTGACGAGGCCGACGGCCTGCAGACGCCTCGGCGCGGTGCCCGGTGCACCACCGGTGCCCGAGGTGGTGCTGGCCGACGGACGACCTCTTGGTGACCACCGCGGTCGAGCAGGGCCCGCGCACCGGCACCCACGACGAGTCGCTCGGCCGCACCCTCGCCGCCTTGCACGACGCGCCGCTACCCGCACTGGGGCGGCGGCTCCTCGTGGATCGGAGCCTGCCGGGTCGACCCGGCACCGCAGCCGCGACGGCGGCCGACTTCTACGGCGCCCGCATGCTCGCGCTGGCAGCGCGCTGCGGGCTCGAGCCGGTCGTGGCACGCGTGGTCGGAGCGGCTCCCCGCGTTGCTCCCTCCGGGCGGACCCGCGTTGGTCCACGGCGACCTGTGGTGGGGCAACGTGGTGTTCGGGAGCCGACGGTCGATCGTGGCTGATCGACCCGTCGGTGCACGGAGGCCATCCCGAGGAGGACCTCGCCATGCTGGCGCTGTTCGGCTCGGTGCCGGCGCGGCTACGAGCGGCGTACCGCGAAGTGCGCCCGCTGCACGACGGCTGGGAGGAGCGCGTCGAGCTGTTCCAGCTCTACCCGCTGCTCGTCCACACCGTGCTCTTCGGGGGCAGCTACCGGGCGCACGCCGAGCGCGTGGCGCGGCGGTTCGGCTGACGGGCACGTTCGGGCGTAGGTCCAGAAAATTGATGACCAAGATATTTGACTAGATGAAATCGCAGGTCGACGCTAGTGTCCCCATCCGACGCCTCACACCTCGCACCCGGGGCGGCACGCCAGCGCGAGCCGGGGCGCCGCCGGTCCGGGTGGGGGGAACGAAACCGGCACGCACCTCCGCCGCGCAGCACGACAGGACCACCAGGGAAAGGAAGGACATGGGACTCTCCATCAACGACACGGCACCGGACTTCGAGGCCGAGACCACCCAGGGAAAGATCAAGTTCCACGACTGGATCGGCGACTCGTGGGCGGTGCTGTTCTCGCACCCGAAGGACTTCACGCCGATCTGCACGACCGAGCTCGGCTACATGGCCCGCATCGAGCCCGAGTTCGCCAAGCGGGGCGTCAAGATCATCGGCCTCTCCGTCGACGCTGACCGGCGACCACGAGAAGTGGGCCGACGACATCGAGGAGACCCAGGGCAGCGCGGCCCACGTACCCGATCATCGGCGACGCCGACTTCAACGTGGCCAAGCTCTACGGGATGCTGCCGGCCAGCACCTCGGGTGACGCCAAGTCGCGCACCCCGGCCGACAACCAGACCGTCCGCAACGTCTTCGTGATCGGGCCGGACAAGAAGATCAAGCTGATCCTGGTGTACCCGATGACGACAGGTCGCAACTTCGACGAGGTGCTGCGCGTCATCGACTCGCTGCAGCTGACGGCGAAGCACCGGGTCGCCACCCCGGTCAACTGGAAGCCGGGCGAGGACGTGATCATCGCCGGCTCGGTGAGCAACGACGAGGCCAAGGAGATCTACGGCACCTGGAAGGAGCCCAAGCCCTACATCCGCATCGTCCCCCAACCCAGCTAGTCGCGTCGCCGCCAGTTGATCGTCATCGGAGGGCCCGCGCTCGGTGCCTTCGCCTGTCGGCGTGCCCAAGGCGGAGTTGCACGTCCATGTTGAGGGCACGCTCGAGCCGGAGCTGATGTTCGTGCTGGCACGGCGCAACGACGTCGCCCTGCCCTACACCAGCGTGGACGAGGTGCGGGCGGCCTACCGGTTCACCGATCTCCAGTCCTTCCTCGACATCTACTACCGGGCCTGTGACGTGCTGCGTACGGAGCAGGACTTCTACGACCTCGGCCTCGCCTACCTCGCGCAAGGCCTCGAGTCAAGGTGTCCGCCACGCGGAGATCTTCTTCGACCCCCAGACCCACACCGACCGCGGCATCCGCGCTCGGCACGGTCTTCGCCGGACTGGCCGGCGCCCTCGACGACGGCGCCGCTCTTGGCGTCCGACGCGCAACTGATCCTGTGCTTCCTGCGCCACCTGCCCGAGGACGACGCGATGGCGACGCTCCACGACGCGCTGGCCTTCCGTGACCGCTTCGTCGGCGTGGGACTCGACTCCTCCGAGCGTGGCTACCCCCCGGCAGGATTCGAGCGGGTCTTCGCCGCGGGCCCGCGCGAGGGGCTGCACGCGGTCGCCCATGCCGGCGAGGAGGGGCCGCCCGAGTACATCTGGCCAGGCGCTCGACCTCCTCGGCGTCGAGCGGATCGACCACGGCGTGCGCTGCCTCGAGGACGACGCGCTCGTCGGCGCGCCTCGCCCGCGAGCAGGTGCCGCTGACCGTCTGCCCCTTCTCCAACGTCAGGCTACGCGTCGTCGACACCCTGGCCGACCACCCGTTGCGCGGCCCTGCTCGATCGAGGCCTCCTGGCCTCGGTCCACTCCGACGACCCCGCCTACTTCGGTGGGTACATCGGCGACAACTACGAGGGCGTGGCCGGCCAGCTCGGCCTCGACATCGAGGCGGTGGCGCGGATCGCCCGGAACAGCTTCAGCGGCGCGTTCCTCGACGAGGCCACCAGGCGCGTGCACCTGGACGCCATCGACGCGTCCTGCGACCAGGCGCAGCGCAGCGAAGGACGGGCGGTCCGGAGCGCGCACGGACGCGGGCGCAGCAGGGAGGAACCGTCGGTGAGGATTTCGACCGGCGAGGGCACCTGGCCCGAGCTCACGCTCGCGGCCTGGGAGGGCACGAAGGACGCGCTGCACCTGTGGACCCAGGTGGTCGGCAAGGTGCGCCTCGCCTTGGCGCCCATGGTCAACCACTGGTGGCAGGTTCCCGCTCTATGTCTCGGCCCGCGGCCTCACCACCTCGCTCATGCCCGACGGGCACCGGGGGCTCGAGATGGAGTTCGACTTCGTCGAGCACCAGCTCGACATCACGAGCACGGACGGCCAGCACCGCCGCGTCCCGCTGGAACCGTGTTCGGTCGCCGACTTCTACTCGGCCACGATGGCCGCTCTCGCCGAGATCGGGGTCTTCGTCGAGATGCTGGCACGACCGGTCGAGCTCGCCGACGCGACACCCTTCCTCGAGGACACCGCCGTACGCGCCCTACGACCGTGCTGCGGCGCACCGTTTCTGGCTGGCGCTCGTGCAGATCAGCAGGGTCATGGGTGTCTTCCGCGCCCGCTACCAGGGCAAGGTCAGCCCCGTGCACTTCTTCTGGGGCGCAGCCGACCTGGCGGTGACCCGCTTCTCGGGTCGCCGGGCGCCCAAGCACCCCGGCGGCGTCCCCAACTGCGCGGACTGGGTGCAGGAACTCGCGTACAGCCACGAAGTCAGCAGCTGCGGCTTCTGGCCCGGCGGGTCGGAGGAAGGCTCGTTCTACGCCTACGCGTACCCGGTCCCCGAGGGGTTCTCCGCCTGGCGCGGTCGAGCCGTCCGAGGCGTACTTCGACGAACAGCTCGGCGAGTTCCTGCTCCCGTACCGCGTCGTCCGGCGCGCCAGCGACCCGGACGCAGTCCTGCTCAGCTTCTTCCAGAGCACCTACGACGCGGCCGCCGAGCTCGCGGCGTGGGACCGGGCTTCGCTCGAGGTCGCCGCCAACCCGGGTCCCCCCTGACACACGACTCGGGGCGACGCGGGCGCGCTCAGTAGTGTCGTGCACTCATGGCCGCTCCCGAGTTCTGGCTCTACGTGCCCCAGATGCGCATGACGATGCCCGAGATGGTGGCGCGCGCCCAGGGGGCGGAGGCGGCGGGGTTCGCCGGGGTCGCCGGCATGGACCATCTCGCGCCACCCCTCGCCGAGGCCTCCCCGATGTTCGAAGCGATGGTGGCCAACACGTGGCTGGCCGCCCACACCAACGACCTCCGCGTCGGATCGCTCGTGCTGTGCGACTCGTTCCGCCACCCCGTCGTGCTCGCCCGCGAGGCGGTCACACTCGACCACGCCTCCGGTGGCCGCTTCGAGCTCGGCCTCGGCTGGGGGTCGGTGACCGCCGAGTTCGAGGCCTTCGGCATCGGGTCGACCGAGCCGCGGGCCCGGGTGAGCCGGCTGAAGGAGTCGCTCGAGATCATCACCGCCCTCTGGCGCGGCGAGGTCGTCGACTACGAGGGCGAGCACTTCCACCTCCACGGCGCCCAGCAGCAGCCCGTGCCCTTGGACCGGATCCCTCTCGTCATCGGCGGCGCCGGGCGCAAGACCATGGAGCTGGTCGCCGCCTACGCCGACTGGTGGAACGTCCACATCGCGCATCTTGGACAGGTTCGACGAGATGCGCCCGCTGGCCGGCCCGGCACGCTGCTCGCTCCAGGTCCAGGTCGCGTTCGTCGGATCGGGCCAGAGCCGCGAGGAGGTCGACGGCACGGCCCGGCGCCGCTTCGGCGATCGCGTCGTGGCGGGGACGGCCACGGAGCTCGTCGACTACTTCGGCTCGCTCGCCGAACGCGATGTCGAGCGCGTCTACGCCTGGTTCACCGACTTCGCCCCCGCCGAGACGCTGGCGGAGTTCGGGGCCGGCGTGATCGAGCCTCTACGTGCGTCGTCACTAGCGGGCTGAGCACAGCGACGGCGCGGTCGGTGTCGGCGTTGGCGCCGGTGCCTCGGTGCGTCAATGCGTCTCTCCCGCCGGCGTGAATTCCAGGTGGAGACGGGTGAGGCCGCGCAAGATGTACGTGGGCACGTAGTCGTAATGACGGGCGTCCGCCGGGCCGTGTGACGACTCGGCGATGCGGATGTCGCCCATGCGGGCGAGCAGCCGCTCGATGCTGATACGCGTCTCGGCTCGGGCCAGCGGACCACCGGGGCAGGCGTGGGGCCCGCGCCCGAAGGCCAGGTGTTCCTTGGCGTTGGCGCGGTCCATCCGGAACTCGTCGGGCCGGTCGAAGCGACGGGGGTCGCGGCCGGCCGCCCCGTTGAGGACCATCACGCAGGTGCCGGCGGCGATGTCGACACCGCCGACGGTGGCCGCGGTGCGCGCCAGCCGGAAGTCGCCCTTCACCGGGCTCTCGAAGCGCAGGCACTCCTCGACGAATTCGGGGATGCGGGTGGGGTCGTCGCGGAGGCGCTGCGCGATGTCAGGACGCTCTGCCGATCACCTGCAACGCCGAGCCGAGCAGGCGGACCGTCGTCTCCTGCCCGGCGGAGAACACGTTGGCCGCCACCCGGACGACGTCGATCGGCTCGGGCAGCGACCCGTCGGGGAAGGTGGCCGTGGCCAGACCGGTCAGCACGTCCTCGTGCGGCTCGCGGCGACGGTCCTCGACATAGGTGGTCAGCCGTTCGTAGAGGAACTCGAGCGGCGAATGGCCCATCGTGCGCGACCCCGTGCTGCCCAGCGCCTGCTCACGCTGGCGACCCCCGCCTTGGAGCTCCTCGCGGAACCACTCGTGGTCCTCCTCGGGCACGCCCAACAGGTCGGCGATCACATAGAGGGTGAAGGGACCGGCGAAGTCCCGGATGAATTCGCACTCACCACGCTCGATGAACTCGTCGATCTGGCGGTCGGCATGACGCCACATGAAGTCCTCGTTCTCGCGGAGCCGCTTCGGCGTGATCAGCCGCATCAACAGCCCGCGGTGCGCCTTGTGCTTCGGCGGGTCCATGGTGGTCAGCTGGTCGCTGAAGGGAAGCTCGTCGCGGTGCTGCTCTATGAGGTCGCTGACGTCGTCGCCCTCGAGCGGGACCGGAAAGCCCGGGAAGGGGCCCGTCACCGAATTGCACGACGAGAACGTCGTCGTGTTGGTGTAGACCGAGACCGCTTCGTCGTAGCCGGTCACCAACACCACCCCGTGGTTCGGCTCGGGCTGGACCGGGCACTTCCCCCGCATGAAGTCGAAGTACGGGTACGGGTCCCCGATGAGCTCGTTCCCACGGAAGAAATCGATGTCGTCGAACTCCCCCATCAACGCTCCTTCGGCTGTGGCCTGCGGTGTCGCACCTGTGTGAGAACCGCGTTCTTCTCCACGGAGAGTAGCACTTCGCACAGGCGGCTTCAGGTGCTCGCTTGCCCTGGTCAGCCCGTCGTGCGCGGCCGCCGGGTGACGGGTGACGGCCGGTGGCGGGTGGCGGACGGGTCAGTCGAAGTCGCCGGCTCGCTGGCGGAGCTTGCCGAGGAGTGAGAAGAGCGCGTCCGCATCGGCCTGCGAGAGCTCGAGTCCGGTGAAGACGGATTCGTTCAGCGCCACGGTCGCCTCGTGGGCCAGGTCCCTCCCACGCTTGGTGATCGCGGCGAGCACGCCGCGCCCGTCGTTGGGATTGATCCGCCGGCGCACCAGCCGGTCGCGCTCGAGCCGGTCGATTGCGTTCGTCACACTGGCCGCGCCCACCTGAAGCCGTTGGCCGATCTTGCCCAGGGGCAGCTCGCCGCGTTGGGAGAAGAGGAGGAGCATCAAGACCTCGTAGCGAGCGAACGTCAGGCCGAGCGGACGGACGGCCTCCTCGGCTCGCCCCGCAAGGACCTGCTCGGCGCGGATGACAGAGGTCACGACGCCCATGCCCCGCGTCGCCTCAGCCCACCCGTGAGCCCGCCAGTGCCGCATTGCCTCGGCGATCGGGTCGAAAGGCAAGCGATCCGATGCGGTGCGGGTGGTCATGGAGGCGGCGATCCCTCAGACCTGCTCTGCCCGCGGCGCCGCGCACGGTGGCTACGACCTCCTCGTTCGACGCGCCGGGCCCGAGGACGGCGGCGACCCCGGCCTCGAGCAGGATCGGGACGTCGTCGGGTGGCACGATGCCGCCGATCACCACCGGGGTCTCCAGACCGGCGGCGCGCAGCGCATCGACCACGGCGGGAGCGAGTGTGAGGTGCGCACCGTTGTGCATGGAGACGCCGACCGCATCGACATCCTCTTGAGCCGACATGGCCGCGATGGTCTCGGGAGACTGACGTAACCCGGCGTAGACGACTTCGCACCCGGCGTCGCGCAGAATCCGCGCCACCACCCGCAGGCCGCGGTCGTGGCCGTCGAGCCCGACTTTGGCCATCAGCACCCGCAGGGGCCGCTCGTCGTTGGGCACGCTCAGGCCACGTTGCGCTCGGTGTAGATCCCGAACACCGATTCGAGCGCGCCCATCGCCTCGCCCAGCGTCGCCATCGCACGCGCGGCCTCAATCAGTGCGGGCATGAGGTTGACCTCGGCGTCGGCCGCGTCCGCGGCCAGGCGCGCCAACGAACGGCGCACGGCGTCGTCGTCCCGGTCCTGCTTCACCTGGGCGAGGCGCTCGAGCTGCGCCGTCTCCACCGTGGGGTCGATCGTCAGTGTGGAGGGCGCCACCCCGTCGTCCTCCACGTAGGCGTTGACCCCCACCTGCCGCCACTCACCGCGGGCGATCTTGGATTGGAACGCGTAGGCGGCGTCCGCGATCTCCGAGACGAACCAGCCGTCGTCGATGCAGGCGATGACACCCTCGAGCACGGATCCCGATCCGGCTTCGAGCAGATGGGTGAAGACGGCCTCGGCCTCCTGCTCCATGGTGTCGGTGAGCGCCTCGACGAACCACGAGCCCCCGAGGGGGTCGGCGACGTGGACGACGCCCGTCTCCTCGGCGATGACCTGCTGGGTCCGTAGCGCGAGCCGCGCGGCGTGCTCGCTCGGGAGCGCCAGCGCCTCGTCGAACGCATCGGTGTGCAGGCTCTGGGTGCCGCCGAGCACGCCGGCGAGCGCCTCGACCGCGACGCGGATCAGGTTGACCTCGGGCTGCTGGGCGGTGAGCGACACTCCGGCAGTCTGCGTATGGAAGCGCAGCTGGGTGGAGCGCCCGTCCGACGCGCCATAGCGATCGCGCATCCAGCGGGCCCAGATGCGACGGGCGGCGCGGTACTTGGCGATCTCCTCGAAGAAGTCGATGTGCGCGTTGAAGAAGAAGCTCAGGCGTGGTGCGAACGCGTCCACCTCCATTCCATCCGCCAGTGCCGCCTCCACGTAGGCAAACCCGTTCGCCAGGGTGAAGGCGAGCTCCTGGGCCGCCGTCGACCCGGCCTCGCGGATGTGGTACCCCGAGATGGAGACCGGGTGCCAGCGCGGCAGCTCGGCACTGCAGAACCGCATCACGTCGGTCACCAGGCGCACCGAGGGGCGCGGCGGGAACACGTACTCCTTCTGGGCCTGGTACTCCTTCAAGATGTCGTTCTGGATCGTGCCCGAGAGGTCCGCGCGCGCCACCCCGGTCCGATCGGCCACGCCGATGTACATCGCGAGCACCGGAGCGGCGCCGGAATTGATGGTCATGGAGGTGGAGACCGTGGCCAGGTCGATCCCCGAGAACAAGGTGTCCATGTCGGCCAGGGTGTCCACGGCCACACCAGCCCGTCCCACCTCGCCCCGGGCCAGGGGATCGTCGCTGTCGCACCCGAGCAGCGTCGGCATGTCGAACGCCGTCGAGAGGCCGTCGCCTCCGGCGCGCAACAACGCCTTGAAGCGGCCGTTGGTGTCTTCGGCGCTGCCGAACCCGGCGAACTGGCGCATGGTCCACAGCCGGGAGCGGTACATGGAGGCATACGGGCCGCGGGTGTAGGGGTGCTGTCCCGGCAGCTCGGCACCCTCGGGCCCGTAGACAGGTTGGAGCGGCAGGCCGGACATCGTCTCGAAGCGCGCCGCACGCCGAGGCGAGCGATCGAACTCGTCCTGCCACGTGTGCCGGTCGGCCATGCACTCAGATTACTTTCACGTCAAAGTAAATGCCAATTCCGTAACCTGACTAACATCGTTACCGTCATCGTCGAAGGGGAGGAACCGGAATTGCGCACCGTCGTCGTTGGTGCATCAAGCGGTCTGGGGCGCTGCATCGGCGTCGGCCTGACCCAGCGAGGGGCTCAAGACCGCACTGCTGGCGCGCCGCGTCGATCGGCTCGAAGCCGCCGCCAAGGAAGCCGGCCCCGGGACGTTGGCACTGGCCTGTGATGTCACGAGCACCGAGTCCTGCCAGTCGGCCATCGACGCGGCCGCGGCCCACCTGGGCGGCATCGATGCACTCGTCTACACGCCGGCGATCGGACCGCTGGCCAGCCTGGTGGATACCGATGCCGAAACCTGGCGCCGTGTCTTCGACACCAACGTGATCGGCGCGGCGTTGGTGACGACGGCCGCCATCCCCCACCTGACAGCGACGAATGGCGTGGCCGTCTACCTCTCCTCGGTGAGCGCGTCGCTGACGCCACCGTGGCCCGGGTTGGGCGCGTACGCCGTGAGCAAGGCGGCGATGGACAAGCTGGTCGAGGCCTGGCGCGCCGAGCATCCCTCAGTCGGGTTCACCCGTCTCGTCGTGGGCGACTGTGCCGGCGGCGAAGGCGACGCCATGACGGGGTTCGCCAACGATTGGGACCACGAGCGCGCTGTTGCATTCGGCACCCAGTGGGCGACTCGCAAGTACCTGAGCGACAGCCTCATTGAAGTCGACGAGCTGGTCAGCGTGGTCGACTCGCTGATCCGCCACGGTGGCAGCCTCAGCGTGCCGTCCGTCACGGTGGCACCGCGGACCACGCCTGCGTCCGCGCCGGCGCCACGCCTCGGGTGAACACCGGCGCGCGCGGTGCGGGCTCGCATCCGGAGCTGAGCGCGGAGCGCGATCAGGCGGTGAAGATCGAGCGCTATCGGTACGCGGCACGGGTCTGGGCGGGCCAGACCCTGCTGGCCGAGTCTGCCGCATGCCTCTCCGTCGAGACCGAGGGAGAGCCCTCGGTCCTCTACTTCCCCCAGGACGACATCGTGTGGTCACACCTTCGTGCCAACGGCAGTGACGACGCGCCGGGTGGCGCCGGGACATCCGAGCTGTGGACCGCCGATGGGCAGCAGGTGCTGCGCCTCGTGACCGAACCCACCGTGGGGCTGGACGCACTGCGAGCCCACGGCACCTTCGAGCCAGACCGGGTGTGCGTGGAGGTGGTCGACGCAGAGCCCGACGACCGACGCACGCGACGTCACGCTCAAACGTTTTCCGACCTGGGGTGACGCCACGCATCTCATCGATCTCCTCGACGTGCGACCCGACGGCGACTGCCGGTTCGTGGGCGGCGTCCACACCGACGGGCGACGGCCCGTGGTCGAGGCGAGCCAAATGCTGGGGCAGGCGATCGTCGCCGGGTCCCGCCATGCGCCCGACCGCCGCGCCGTCTCGGCCGAGCTTGTGGTCGTCCGGCCGGCCGACGCCCGTCGTCCGCTGGCGTTCGAGCTCGAAGAACTGAGCGCCGGACGGACGTTCACCGGTCTTGCCGTACGGATCCTCCAAGACGGCCGGTGCTGTGCCGCTGGCACGCTCCTCCTCGACGCCACGGCCCCGACGCTGATCGACCACGCCGCCGATGCGCCAGAGGTACCGGGGCCGTACGACTGCACGCCCCACGACATGGCGGTGACGGGCCGCGACCTCCGGGTCGTCGACGACGCCTACACCAACGACTCCGATGCGCCCGTCGGGCCGTCGGCGCTGGACTGCTGGGTCCGCTTCCGCCACGTGCCCGAAGACCAGGCGCTCCATGCGGGGCTCTTGGCCCAGTTCGCCGGGCACATGCCGATCGCCGCGGCGCTACGTCCCCACGCCGGCATCGGCCAGGACCAGGCACACCGGACGCTGTCGATGGGGATCAACGCCATCCACCTCTCCATCCACCGCGAGATCCGCGCCGACCACTGGATGCTCTATCACCACCGTTCGACCTTCGCCGGAGACGGTATGACCCATGCCGAGTGCCGGGTCCATGCCGAGGATGGCGCGCTCCTCGCCTCCTTTAGCGTGGAGGCCATGGTCCGGGCGTTTCCCGATGCCGCCGTGCGCGACGAGCGCACCGCCCTGTGAGCCTGTCGACGGGACGGGGGCCCCTCAGCGGCCGCCCGGCCGGGCGGTTCACCGCACCGATGCCCGAGCAGGTGTCCTACATCGAGCCCTTCCGCCGACGCCTGCGTGCCACGAAAGACGGACGGACGCTGCATCGACAGCGAGCGGGTGCTCCTGGTCCACCGGCCCGGCCATCCACCCGCCTACGCCATCCCCGAACGCGACGTGCACGGTCTTGCCGCGCAGCCCGCGCCGGATGCTGCCGGGCTACGTGACGGTCGAGTGGGACGCCGCCGATGCATGGTTCGAAGAGGACGAACAGGTCTTCGGGCACACCCGGAACCCTTACCATCGCGTCGACTGCCTGCGCTCGGGACGCCGCCTCCACGTCGAGGCCGGTGGTGTCACGCTGGTCGACACCACCGAGACCCTGGCGGTGTTCGAGACGGCGCTCGAGCCACGCCTCTACGTCCACCCGGACCACGTGCGCGACCGACGTGCTCGAGCCGAGCGAGACCCGGACCTACTGCCCCTACAAAGGGACGGCGACCTACTGGTCCGCCCAGCATCGGAGACGCGCACGTACGCGACGTCGCCTGGAGCTACGAGGACCCGCTCCCCGAGTCCGCGCCGCTCGGGCACTTCGTGAGCTTCGACGAGACCCGCGTCACGGTGGAGCACGACCTGCCCGCGCCGGCTGACGCCCCCGAGACCCGAATCCGCCACCGCTAGGGTGTGCCGGTTGCAGCCGGCATGATTGGGGAGGGCGACGTGACGACTGACGTGAGCGGCGGGCTGAGCGAGGAGCTCGAGTTCGTCTTCGCCGAGCAACCCGACAATCACGAGCTGCGCGAGTCGGTCAACGCGTGGGTCTGGGACGACAACGCGTCGTTCGGCCTGCCGCGCGTCGGCGTCGAGGCCATGGCCGACCAGTGGGACACCCACGACATTCAGGTCAACATTGCCTTCGCGGACGGCCGCGTCTTCAACGTCTACGGCTCCGGCGCCATCCACGAACCGCTCGGACCCGACCGACGGCCGCGTGTGCTCGGTGCCGGGCCCCTGTCGTTCGAGCTGAAGGAGCCCTACGGCCATCTCACGATGCGCGTCCGCGGGGAGGCGGTGCCCACCTCTGTCGACGCCCAGATCGGTGGTGCGCTCCAGGGTCGCGGCGACCCGGTGCCGGTCGAGATCGACGTCGACCTCCGTCCGGCCGTGCCGCCGTTCATGAACGGCGCGCTGCTCCCCGAGGCCCGGCTCGTGCTCGACACCCAGGAAGAGGGCGACCTCATGGGCCATCCGTGGCGCTTCGAGCAGCTGTGCCGGGCCACGGGTCAACTGCGCATCGCTGGCGAGACCCACGCGATCAATGGCGGCGCGAATCGGATCCGACGGCAGAGCATCAGGCGCCTGGCCAAGTTCCGCGGCCATGCCTGGCAGGCGGCTCTGTTCCCGAGCGGACGCGGCTTCGGCTACATCGCCTACCCCCCGCGTGCGGACGGCAAGGACACCTACAACGAGGGCTACATCTTCGAGGGCGACGGGGAACTGGTCCCCGCCCGCGTGATCCGTGCGCCGTGGCTCGACGACGCTCACGCCCTCTGGTGAGGACGTGTCGTGCGTGCTCGAGACCGTTGACGGGAGGATCGTGGACGATCGCAGGCGAGACGACTGCCTCGACCTTCATGGTCATGCCGCCCGACGTGGGCGAGGGAATGCGGCTCCAGCAGACGATCGTGCGCTACAGCTGGGACGGCGAGACGGCGGGCGGCATGCTCGAGCGCTCGACGGCGACGAGCTCGCTCGGCTGATCACACGTCGGCACGATGCCGGCGCTGTGCCGGCGCTGTCGATCCGAGCGGGGCACATCCCGCCGGCGTGCGCCGCCGGCGGGACGCAACACCGCTATGACGAGCTGGCGGTGGACGTGCCGGGGAGGTCCGTCCCGCATACGGGCTGCGAGGAGGTGGCCACGAACCCCGTCTTCTCGGCCTGCATCACCCAGGCGCACGTCTTCGCCGGGTCGTGCCCGAAGATGGTGGCGTAGTCGATGCTCTGAGGCAGGAGCCCGTTGGCGGTGTAGGACTTGAGGCCCCGCAGATCCTTGATCACCGCAGCCTGGGTCGCGTTGGGTCCGGCCAACTCGAGGCCCTTGATCATGAGGTCGGCACCCGCCCACGCCTCGTACTGACCGAGGTCGGGGAACTGGGTCTTGGTGAAGTGGGCGTACTTCTCCATCGCGGCCTGCATCTGCTGGGTGCCCGCGTTGGGCAGCGCCCACGGGCGGAACGGCGTCAGGAAGTAGCTCCCTTGCACCGTGCTCCAGGCCGGCGAGTTGATGACGGAAGGCTGGTAGCCCGCAGCGAAGAGCGTGGCCTTGAGCTTCACGCCTGATTGCTTCAGCGCCTCGGCCAGCGCGTAGTTCGAGTTGGCGTCCATGGCCGGCACCATCGCATTGATGCCCTTCTGCTTGGCCACCAGTGCGAGGCTGGTGAAGGCCACACTGCCGAAGGGGACGGTGGTGTCGAGCACCCCGACCTTGCCGCCGGCGTGCTGGAAGGAGTCGGCCGTTCCGATGGCGGCGCGGCTCGACGACGGCGAGATCCCGTAGCCGTACGACCCCAGCACCGTGCCACCGTGCGCCTTGAGGAAGTTCCCGATCTGGGTGTTGACGGGGTACTTCGGGTCCACGCTTCCCTCGTCCGAGGCGAACATGTTGGTGTAGGGCTGCGTCCCCCACTCGGGGCCGTCGTCGTAAGAGCCGGTCACGGGGACGCCTTGCTCGTTCGGGTACTTGGCGGCGAGGAAGAACAGCGGGCTCTGCGAGACGATTCCGAAGGCCTTGGCGTCGGCCTGCTGCACGACGCCGGCAATGTTCGCAGGATTGGTCTGGTCGTCGAGCACGAGCGGGACGAGCTTGTGCCCGTCGACACCGCCTTCGGCGTTCTGCATGGCGAGTCGCGCCTCGAAGCCGGCCGGGGAGTCCCCGTCCTCGGAGCCACCGGTGCCCGTGAGCGAGCTGATGTACGCGATGGTGATCGGCGCGGGCGACGCGGCTGCGGGTGTCTGCGACGTCGCGACGAGTGCGAGCGGCAGACCGGCCACCATGGCCGCCATGACGGTGCCGGCACGCCGGTACCGGCGGGTGAGCTGCCGCGTCGGCGGGGCGGCCCGCAAAGATCCCGAACGGTCGGTACACACACCACTACTGATTGTCGCTCCCGGTTGCATCGAGAATTTCCCTCCCCGGACCCCTTGCGGATCCCTTGTCAACCGCCTGTGTGAATGGGCTACTCAGCTGAGAGAACGTTCATCTCGCCCTATGTGAGCAGCGTTACCTTAACCCATTCGTAACGGCGGTGGGGGTCGGGGTTTCCGCCTCGCCGAGGTACCGGTCGATGACCTCCTGCCCGGCCTCGGCGGCCGGGCCGGACCATCCCACGTGGCCCCTGGTCAAGATGACGCAACTGTCGGCCATCGTCAGGGCTCGGTGGACGAACTGCTCGCTCAGCACGATGGTGATCCCGGCCTGGCGCGCTTGCTCCAGGCCTTCGAAGACCGACTCGGCGATGAGCGGCGCGAGACCGAGGGACATCTCGTCCGCGATGACGAGCTTGGGGGACACGGCGAGCGCGCGGGCCAACGCCAGCATCTGTTGCTCGCCGCCTGAGAGGCTGCCGGCGCGCTGGGTACGGCGCCGCCCGAGGATGGGGAACCGTTCGATCGCGCGGTCGATGGCGGAGAGCCGGTCCTGGCGGCGCTCCTGGGCCACCGCCATCCGCAAATTGTCGTTGACCGAGAGACCGGGGAAGATGCCGCGCCCTTCGGGGATATAGGTCAGTCCGAGCTTGCGGATTCGGTGCGCAGGCAGACCGGTCACGTCACGACCGGCGAAGCGCACGCGGCCCGAAACCGGCCGGACCAGTCCCGAGACCGTGCGCGCCAACGTGCTCTTGCCCGCACCGTTCGTACCGAGCACGGCGAGCACCGACCCGGCAGGAACTGACAACGACACCCCGAAGAGCGCTTGCGACGTGCCGTAGCAGACGTCGAGATTCTCCACCTCGAGGATCGGTTCGCTCATTCGTCCTTGTCCCCTGCTGGCGACGGTGGCGTCGGGCTCGCGGGAGTCGACTCAATCACCGGGCCCGGCTGGCCCGGCTGGCCGGGCTGGCCGGGCTGGCCCGACTGGTCAGTGTCGCCGAGGTACGCGGCGCGCACGGCCGGATCCTTCCTGATTTCCTCAGGTGTACCGGTGGCGATGCGCTCCCCGAAGTCGAGCACGAACACGCTGTCCGAGAGGGAAAGCACCGCGGCGACATCATGCTCCACGATCACCACGGACAGCGGCGGATCGGCCTCGTCGACGATCTGGCGAAACACTCGGAGCAGGTTCTCCGACGCCTTGATGTCCAAGCCGGACAAGGGCTCGTCGAGAAGAAGGACCTGGGGCTCGCTGGCCAGCGCGCGGCCCACCTCGACGAGGCGGAGGATCCCGAGCGGCAGCGCCGCGACCGGCGCCTTCGCCACCCGCGTGAGCCGGAGCATCTCGAGCAGGCCGTCCACACGCTCGGTCTCGGCCGTCGATGGGGGAAGCAGCGAGCGCGGGTCGAACATGTCGCGCCACAAACGATGGCGTGACACCCGGGCGCGGTGCGCCAGCACGAGGTGCTCGCGCACGGTCAGCCCCTGAAAGAGCTCCGGCTGCTGGAACGTGCGGGCCAGTCCCCTCCGCGCCCGCGCCCGTGCGGAGGCATGGGTAACGTCCTCACCTCGCAGCCAGACCTGGCCGGCGTTGGGGCGCTGCAACCCCGACAGGACGCCGAGAAGCGTCGATTTGCCGGCGCCGTTCGGGCCGACCAGGCCGGCGATGCCGCCGGGTGGCACCTCAATGGAGACCTCGGAGAGAGCCAACAGCCCGCCGAAGCGGACGGTGATGTCTTTTGCCACCAGCGCGGCCACCGTGTCCACGCTCGCGACCGGACTCGCCGCGTGCGAGGCCTCGGTGGTCGTCACGACACGCGCTCGGTGATCAGCGGGGCGCCGTCGACCGCCTCGACGCCCGCCGGCGCGCTCAGATCGCCGACCAACTCATCGCCCGGGCGTGCCGGCTTTAGCCGCAGGATCAGGGTCTGGAGACGTCGACTCTGCTCGGCCAGTGCGCCATCGGGGTACTTGGCCGCGGAGATGGCACCAAGGCCGAAGCCGATTTGGAGCGCATAGGTGAGCCACGTCGCCGAGGGCCAGTAGAAGGAGAAAATCGCGTCCGGGAACACCAGCACCAGACCGGCGATCAGCGCGGCGGCCGTCGAACGCACCCCGATGGTCACCAGGACGGCCAGCCACACCACCCCGGCGAAGGTGGCGAACTCGCTGGGCTGGAACGTCGTCTGAGCCATGGCGTACAACCCACCACCGATGCCGGCAATGAGCGCGGCGAGTGAGCCGGCGATCACCTTCATCTGGACCACGCTGATGCCCGACGTCCTGGCGCCGGCCTCGCTCCACCGGGCCGCATTCAGGGCGAGCCCGGTGGTCGATCGTCGGAAGTTGACGATAAACAGTGCGATGATCACGAACACCACGAGGCAGAGGTAGGTATAACCGAGGTCGGTGGAGGCGAACCCCGGCCGGTTGAGCGAGAGCCCGATGCCCTGGTTCACGAAGCTCGGCAACGTGAAGATGAGGTTCTCCATGAGCAGACCGAACGTCAGCGTCACCAGCGCGACGTACAGGTCCCCCAGCCGGATGCTCAAGAATCCGACGATGGCGCCCAGAGCGCCGGCGATGAGGCCACCCACGACGGCGGCGGCGAGCACCGGCCAGCCGTGGTTGTTGGCCAGCTGGGCGGTTGTGATGGCGCCGACGCCGGCAAACGTGATCTGACAGAGCCAGAGCATGCCTCCCTCACCTGTGACCAGGGTCCAGGACAGGGCGATGACGGCCAGGGCCACGGCCGAGGGGAACAGCCCGACCCAGTAGCTGCTGACGAGCAGCGGCACGATCGCGACGGCCGCGATGAGCAGCAACGGGCCGCCATACCTCCCGACGAAGCCGAGGGACGCCGTCTCCACCACGCTGCTCGTCGAGCCCGCAAGCTTGCTCTCACCCTGGGGGGTGATCGCACGGTCGAGCGCGCCCCCCACCCTTCGGTCTCGCCGATCCTTCCCCCGCGGAAGAGGCTGTAGATCAAGAACAGTGCCACGACGATGAACGGAATGGCGTCGATGAGTCCCGTCGTCCACTGGCTGTTCGAGGGGAGATAGCGCTGGATCAGCGAGGTGGCCACCCCCATGAGGAGGCCGACCAGCACGGCCACCGGCAGGTTGCGCAGCTTCGCCGCGACGACGGCGGCGAGCGAGGCGGCAATCAGCAGGACGAAGTTGGCGGAGTCGATCCCGTTGATTGGTGCGGCCAGCACGCCCACCAGCCCTGCGAAGAGCGTGCTCACCGCCCAGACACCGAGCGAGATCGTCGTCGGGTTCGTTCCCGAGAGGTCCGTCATGGCCGGCGAGTCGACCATCGCCCGGACTTTCAGCCCTACCTCGGTGTAGCGCAGCACCACGGCGCCGACCACCATCGTCAACACGACGCAGATATACACGGCGATCTGGTTCTGGTCGATCGGTACGCCAAGGAATTGGTAGACGGCATTCGGGTTGGGCGCGAGCCCCGGCGCCTGCGAGATCGCGCCGTTCCCGAAGATCCAGGGCGAATCCGCCAGGGCGGGGATGGCCACGAGGAGGCCGAGGGTCGCCACCACCTTGATCAGGGGGGCCGACAACCGGAGGAAGCGGAACAAGACGAGGTAGAGCACGACGCCCATGGCCGGCGCGGCCACGAGGATCGAGACGACCCCAGCCGGTGCAATGCCCCAGTTCTGCGTCGTGTGAAGGTAATAAAAGAGACGGGCGATGAAGTACGCCATCGCACCGAAGGCGAAGTTCAAAATGCCCGACGAGGTGTACGTGATCACCAGACCTGCCGCGGCGATGGCGTAGATCCCGCCCAGCACCAATCCGGCGATCACGAATTGCAGCATCCTGCGGGACCCACCCCTTCTTGCTTGCCGGCCGGATCAGATCGAGCGCGGCATTTCTGACATCGACGTCGATTCTGATACTAACGAGGCGGACCAGCCGGTGCACGACGGCCGAATTGGACCTTGGACTGGGATTTCAGTGTGCCATCCAAGGTCCACGCGGACCGCGTGACGACTCGTTACGAGTCCGCCCGCACCTTGTCCTTGCGCGCGGGCACGATCGGCGGGGCCTCCTTCCAATTGGGAATGCCCGCGTCCTCCTTGGCAATCGGGTAATTGTCGTCGTTGACCCAGGCCCAGTGGGCGTGGTTCAACTCGTGCAGGGTGAAGCATGCATTCAGAGCGTTGTAGAAGCCCATGTTGTCCACGCTCTGGTTCACCGACTCCTTGATCAGCAGGGCCGTCATGGTGGGCAGCTGCGCGATCCTCTGCGCGTACTCGAGGGTGCGCTCGGCCAACTCGTCGTCGGGGAACACCTTGCTCACCATGCCGAGCCCGTAGGCCTCGTCGGCGTCGACTGAGTCGCCTGTCAAGAGCAGCTCCTTGGCCCGGCGCGGTCCGAACTCCCACGGGTGAGCGAAGTACTCCACGCCGCACATGCCGAGACGCGTGCCGACCACGTCGGCGAAACGGGTCCCCTCGCTGCAGACGATGAGGTCACATGCCCACAGGAGCATCAGTCCGGCCGCGTAGACGTCGCCGTGCGCCTGCCCGATCGTGATCTTGCGCAGGTTCCGCCACCGCCGTGTGTTGTCGTAGAAGTAGTGCCACTCCTGGAGCATCAGCGACTCGGCGCCCTGGCGGGTGGCGCCGTTGATCGTGTGCGACGGGTGCTGGTCCGGTCCCGGCGTCCACTCCTCCCGCGCCGCCTTCGATCCCAGGTCGTGCCCCGAGGAGAACATCGGGCCCGTGCCACCCAAGATGACCACGCGCACCTCGTCGTCGGCCTCGGCGCGCATGAAGGCGTCGTGCAGCTCAACGAGGAGTCCGCGGTTCTGCGCGTTCCGGGCCTCCGGCCGGTTGAGCATGATCCGCACGACTCTGCCCGAGTCGAGGGTCTCGTACAGCACGAATTTGTAGTCAGGCATCTCCGGCTCCCCGTGTCAGGTGCGATTTCTTCATTGTGGTGGACCCTACCGAACGCAGTGCGGTGGGCGCATTGTGAGCCGCCGCGGTCGCATCGGCGCGGCGGCGGGCATGGCCCGGAGGCCACAGGGCACCTCGCCGAGCCTCGTTGGTCGGTCCGACTAGGAGACGGCGCCGACCGGCGCGTCGACCTTCATGATCCGGGCCAGGTTGCCGCCCATGATGTTCGCCATGTCCGCCTCGGACAAGCCTGCGGGCAGGTGGTCGACGTAGCTGCACGGCTCGGCCAGACCCTCGGGGTGCGGGTAGTCCGAGCCGAAGAGCACGTGGTCGGCACCGATCACGTCGATGATGGCGCCCAGGTCGTCCTCGTGGAACGGGCTGACGTAGACGTTCCGCTCGAACTGCTCGACCGGGTCGCCGTCGAAGGCATTCGGCATCTTCTTGTAGGTGTCGCCGAGGTGCTCGACGAAGTGAGGGATCCACTCGCCACCAGCCTCAATGGAGGCGACGCGGAGCTCGGGGAAGCGCGCGAACACGCCGTGGCAGACGAAGGCGGCCATGGTGTCTTGGACCGGCCGGTGACCGCCCGTCATGTAGCGGAACGAGTCGAGCTTGAACGGCAGCATTTCGCTCGGGCCCGTCCAGTCGCTCGTGTACCGGGTGTACCCGCTGTCCGAGGAGTGCATCGACACCAGGATGTCGGCGTCCACGACGGCCTTCCAGAACGGGTCGAACTCGGGGTAGCCGAACGAGCGCGAGCCGCGGTAGCCCGGGACCGGCGCCGGCCGGATGAGGACGGTCTTGGCACCGCGCTCGACGCACCACTCGAGCTCCGCAATCGCCTTCTCGACGATCGGGAGGGTGATCACCGGCGTGGCGAAGATCCGGTCCTCGTAGTTGAAGGTCCACGTCTCGTACATCCACTCGTTCAGCGCGTGAATCGCTGCGTGCGTGAGATCGAGGTGGTCGCGCATCCGCTCCTCGAGCAGGCTGGCCAGTGTCGGGAACATGAGCGTCCGGTCGACGCCGAGCTCGTTCATGATCTCAACGCGCGGACCGGGCTCGCGGAACGCGGGGATGCTGCGCATGGGCTCCCCGATGATCTCGCGGTAGGACTTGCCCTCAGGGTTCCCGTTGCGGAAATACTCCTCCTGAGCTCCGGGCTTGGCCACGACCTCGAAGGTCGGGTTGGGGATGTACTCGCTGACCGTGCCGAGGATCATGATCTTCGTGCGCCCGTGCAGCTCGACGTAGTCGATGGCGCTCCGGTACTGCTCGGGCAGGTACCGGGTGAACGAGTCCTTGGTCTCGTAGAGGTGGTTGTCAGCGTCGAAGGTGGGGAAGTCGCAGGTTCGTGCCATGGCTCTAAATCTAACATTTTTGACGCCGACGTCAATATCAGGGATCTCCTCGACCGGGCGGGCGACAGCATTCGGGCTGCGACGGCGACAACGCAGGTGAGAGCCCCCTTCATGATCGGTCCGTACGTGGGGATGGGCACACACGACCCCGGTCAGCGGACCCCGAGAGCCGGCGGTGAGTACCATGGCGGCGATGTTCGACGACGACGTCGATGTCAATACTGCCGGCTGCCTCCGTGCTCCCCGACGGCGGGCGCGATGAGACCGCTGCCCGAACTGACCCCGGCCAACGAGTGGTTCTGGACCGTCGGGGGCCGATGGCACGCTTCGCATCCAGGGCTGCGACGACTGCGGCGAGCTGGTGCACCCGCCGGTTCCCATCTGCCCCTACTGCCGGAGCCGGTCGGCCAAGCCGGTCGCAAGTGTCCGGGCCGCGGGACGATCGTCGGCTTCACGGTGAACGCACACCAGTGGCTCCCGGCCTTCGAACCGCCGTACGTGATCGCCAACGTCGCGCTCGCCGAGGACGCCCGCGTGCACCTGACGACCAACATCGTCGGGTGCGACCCCGCCGACGTGCGCATCGGGCAGGAGGTCGCGGTCCGCTTCGAGCCCGACGAAGACGTCTGGATCCCGCTCTTCGAACCCACCGGGGACGATCGACCCCGTCGACCGCGTCCCCGAGCCGGTGCGGCCGACGCCGCGCCCACCGCTACGCGACGAGCGGTTCGAGCACCGAGCCGTCCTCAGTGGCATCGGCCGGTCGCGCATCGGGCGTCGTCTCATGGCGGACCCGCTCTCGCTGGCCGTCGACGCCTGCCTGTCCGCCATCGCCGACGCCGGGCTCACCCCTGCCGACATCGACGGCCTCTCGACCTACCCGGGCGCCGGCGGCCTGAGCATGACCGAGGGCGGGCCGACCGCCGTCGAGGAGGCGCTGCGCCTGCACCCGACCTGGATCAACGGGGGCATGGACCTCCCCGGACCCGGTGGCTCGGTGATCGCGGCCGCCATGGCGGTCGCGGCCGGTCTGTGCCGCCATGTGCTCTGCTTCCGCACCGTCTGGGAGTCGACCTTCGCCACGCTCGCCGCGCAGCGAGCGTCCGGCGCCGGCGGCGGTGGACGTGGCGGTCGCGGCCGGAGCGAGCGCGTCTCGGGCCCGATGCGCGAATGGACGCGCGCCGTTCGGAGCGATGTCCGCGGCCAACTGGATCGGCATGAACGCGCAACCAGTACCTGCACCGCTACGGTGCGCCGCGCGAGATGCTCGGCCTGATCGCGCTCAACGCCCGGGCCAACGCCGCGCGCAATCCGGCCGCCATCTACCGCGAGCCGATGACGATGGACGACTACCTCTCGGCACGGCCGATCACCTCCCCCTTCGGGCTCTACGACTGCGACGTCCCGTGCGACGCGTCCATCGCGGTCGATCGTCTCGGACGCCGTCGGTGGCCGCCGACCTCCCCCACCCGGCGGTGCGCATCGAGGCCGTCGGAACCCAGATCCTCGAGCGGGTGTCGTGGGACCAGGGCACGCTCACCCACGAGCCGCAGGTGATCGGGCAGGCCGCGCACCTGTGGACGCGGACGAGCCTGCAACCGAGCGACGTCGACCTCGCGCTGGTCTACGACGGGTTCACGTTCAACGCGATCTCGTGGATCGAGGGCCTCGGGTTCTGCGGTTTCGGCGAGGCGTACGACTGGCTCGACGGTGGCCGGCGGATCGCGCTCGACGGCGACCTCCCGGTCAACCCGCACGGCGGCCAGCTCTCCGAGGGCCGAACGCACGGCTTCGGGTTCCTCTACGAGTCGGTGGCGCAACTGCGCCACGAGGCCGGCTGACCGCCAGGTGCACGGCGCCCGGACGGCCGTCGTCACCTCGGGCGGGGGCACGCCGTCGGGCGTGTTGCTCCTGCAGCGGGCGGACGCATGAACGGCCCGGACACACCACGCGGCGTCCCCCTGCGAACCGTAAAGCCGACGGTAGTTTGATGGGACCGCCCGCCAAGGGATCCGTGCAGAAGGAGAACGACGTGTCGCAGGCGCCTCTCACGACTGAGAAGCCCAGTGGGCCACGTTCGCGCAAGGGGATAGAGACGCGGGCGCGGCTCGTGAGTGCAGCCAAGGAGGTCTTCGAGGAGAGCGGCTTCCTCGACGCGAGGATCTCGGACATCGCCGAGCGCGCCGGCCTCTCGCACGGATCCTTCTACCACTACTTCGAGTCGAAGGAAGAGGTGTTCCGCGAGGTTGCCGCCGAAGTCGACGACCGGCTGAGCGCGCCGCTCGACTCGGTCATCTTCGACTCGTCGTCGCACGCGAGCCCATCAGAGCGCATCGCACAGGCGATCCGGCTGAACATGGAGTCCTACCGGGACGAGGCCCGCATCATGGGCGTCATCGAGCAGGTGTCGCGCTTCGATCAGGAGCTCAGCGCACTGCGCGCCGAGCGCCAGAACAGGAATCTCTCCGCCATCGCGGAGTCCATCGGGAGCCTTCAGCGCCACGGGCTCGTTGACCGCCGCATCAACCCGAGGATCGCCGCCGCGGCACTCGGCTCCATGACGTACCGCTTCCCCGAGATGTGGTTCGTCCAGGGACTCCTCGACTGCCCATTCGACGAGGGCGTCGAGCAGCTGAGCCTCCTCTTCGTCCGCGCCCTCGGGCTCGACGACAGAAAACCCGAGTAGCCCGAGACGCCGGGCGCGTGGTCGTCCTCGCGGTCGGCGTCCGACCCGGCCTACGAACCGAGCCCGACCTGGCTCTGCCACGCCAACAACTGCGGAGCCAGCCGCGGCCAGCGAGCAAAGAGACCTTCGTCGTGGGCCTGCTGGCGCTCGATCCACTCCCGGTCACCCCATGGCGGCTCCTCCAGCCTCGCCGTGGGGCAACACCGCGGCCAGCGCCTCGGACGTGGCCCGCGTGTGATGCGGGTCGCTGACGCCGCTGCGGAAGACCAGCGCGGGGATGTCGAGCGCGCGGGCGTCGGCCTCGACGAGCCCGGGCACGGGCTCGCCGTCGCGCGGGCAGTAGGCCAACATCCAGCGCTCCATCGTCGCGATGAACGTCGCCGGGTCCTGGTCGAGGAAGCGTTGCTTGTTCTCGGCGTTGCCCTCCAGAACTTCTGACCACTCGGGCAGCGCGACCACCGCATCCATGCCGCCGGTCCATGCCGCCGCCAGCGATCCCCCGCAGTAGTGCGTCGCCAGCGACAGCAGCCCGAAGACGCCGCCGCTGATCCACCAGATCGGCCAACCCGGCCGCCGCCGTCGCGATGGCGCGAGGCCGTCAGCAGCGACACCCGGGCGCCGCCCGAGCCGCCGCAGATGACGGCGGGCGTCATGTCGAGATGCTCCGAGCAGGCCGGCCAGCGCGTCGGCCTGCATGGCCGACTCCGACGAGCCCGTCGAAGCAGACGTACGGACTCGCCGCAGTTGGGGCGGTCCCAGATGAGGACTCGGTTCCCTTCGGTCGGCCAGCGCCACGGCGAGCTCGCGCACGCCCGGGCGACTCCTTGGTGAAGCGGCCGCCCGGGGTGATCGCCCACGGGCGAGCCCCCTCGTCTCCGATGGTCTCGTAGGCGAGCGAGAGCCCGTTCACCTTCGCTGTCTGCCATGTCCCGTCCTCCACTGTGCCGGATCTGCCCTCCGTCCTGCGCTACGTGCCGCAGACCGACTGCGCCGCCGCGGCTCGGCGCGCCGCGGGCACGTCTCGGAACGGGACGGTCCCTGTCCAATGTGCGCTCGCGCGGCATGGACAGCACCCGCTCGCTGACCACGTTGCGCGCCATCTCCACCGTGCCGCCCCCGATGCTGCCGCCCTGGCGCATCAGGAAGTTGACGGCGCTGTCGCGGCGGCAGTGTCCTCGGTCCAGGCCGCCCCGGCCGATTCGGCCACCTCGAGGGCCAGCGTGCAGATCCTGGTCTGCGCCAGTGCCTTGCCGAGGCGCACCAGGGCGGCGGCCTGGTCGGAGATTGGCCCCGGGTCATGCGCTCGGCCACGCGGGCGGACATCTCCTCGCTCACCAGCTCGAGCATGCGCGCCTCGCCGACCAGGTCGCGCACGGACGGGTCGTCCATGCGCCCGGCTCCTGGGCGATGGCGTGCACGGTGCCGGAGTACATGCGGCCGGGCGTCGACCCCACAGGGTGGGTCACGTAGGGCGACGTGTAGAGCATGCGCTCGTGGAACATCCACCGGATGCCCACGGTCCAGCCGTCGTCGACGTCGCCGACCCGGTCGGTGTCCGGCACGATCACGTCGGTGAGGAACTCCTGGCAGAACTCACGCGAGCCGTTGAGCATCTCAATGCGGTGGACCTCAATAGACGGGCTGGTGGATCGGGAAGCATGAACACGTGAGGCCCGCGGTGCTTGGGCACGTCCCAGTTGGTACGGGCGAGGCAGAGGCCCCAGTCGGACCACCACGCGCCGGTCGTCCATATCTTCGACCCGTTCAGTACCCACTGGTCCCCGTCGCGCACGGCCGTCGTCGAGCGCGCCGGCGACGTCGGAACCCCCGCTCGGCTCGGAGAGGAACTGCATCCACAGCTCCTCTCCGCGCAGGATGGCGGGAATGTGCCGCCGCTTCTGCTCCTCGGTGCCGAACTCGAGGAGCACGGTGGCGCACGGCGAGAAGGTCGGGATCTGAATCCGGCGCGGGTACTCGTAGCCGGCCAGCTCCTCGTTCAGCACCTGCTGGTGGGCGGGCGTCAGTCCCTGCCCGCCGTACTCGCGGGGAAGCAGAGCCCCGCCAAGCCGGCGTCGAAGAGCGCGCGCTGCAGCTCCGCGCTCGTGCGCGATCTCCGCCAGCTCCTCCTCCTCGCTCCCGTGGAAGTCCCAGCGCATCTCCTCCATCGGGACCTGGCGGAAGTTGGCCAGCAGGAACGCCCGCACGCGCTGGCGGAAGCTGTCGAGATCCTCGAGGTCATCCTGTCGTCCTGTGCCTCTTCGGCTCGGACCGCGCTCATGCCGCAGCCTCCTCTCGTGCCCAATGAGGGCGGCGATGTCTGGCGATGGTCAGCGGGCGTGCCCGCCAGCGAGCGGTCGACCGTGAAGCGGCGGAGGAACAGGTGAAGATCGTGCTCGAAGGTCACACCGATACCGCCGTGGATCTGCACGCAGTCCTGCAAGAGCTCGGCGCCGTACTGGCCGATGATAGGCCTTGGCTGCGCTCAGCAGCTCGGCGGCTTGCTCGGTCGCGCGTCCTGCACGGCCAGGCAGGAGGCGTCGCTGATGGCGTGGCTGGCCTCGAGCCACGCCATCATGTCGGCGAAGCGGTGCTTCAGCGCCTGGTACGACGCCAGCGGCCGGCCGAAGGTGTAGCGGTCGAACGACCATTCGACGGTCATGTCGAAGCCCGCCTGCATGGCGCCGACCGCCTCGGCGTCGAGCAGCACCAGCGGTCGTCTGGAACTGGCGCGCGACGTCGTCGGCTGCCTCGCCGGGCGACCCGACCACTGCGTCGGGGCCGAGGCGCACGTCTTCGAAGGTCACGGCGCCGAAGCGGCGGGTCGAGATCCACCGTCTGCATCGGCGCCACGCGAAACGCCGGCCGCGGCTGCGGGCACGAGGACCTGGGTCAAGGTGCCCGCGTCCCCGTCGGCGTCACGCGCGCTGACGAGGAAGGAGCCCGCTTGCCCGGCGGACTCGACGGGACGCACCGTGCCGCGCAACACGACGTCGTGCCCGTCGCGCCGGAGCTCGACACCGGTCCGCCACGCACCCGGCGACCGGCCGAGCTCGGGCATGCACCACGTCGCGATCCCCGTCCCGGCCAGCAGGCCGGCCAGCACGTCGGGATGCGATCCGTGCGTGCTCAGCGCGGACGCGACCACATTGGTCGCCACCAGCGGCCCCGGCGCGGCGTGCTGGCCGAACTCGTACGCGACCAGACTGAGATCGACGAGGCCCGGCACCGCTGATCGTGCCGCCCCCGTGCTCCTCGGCCACCAGCAGCGACGTCCACCCGAGCTCCGGCGCCCTGGCGCCAGTAGCCCGCGTCGAACCCCACCGGATCGTCGCGCAACGCGCGCAGCGCGTCCGGCGGCGCCTCTTGCGTCAAGAAGCGCGCCGTCGTCTCCCGGAAGAACTCTTGATCCTCGCTCAGACGCGACGAGCATCGTCCTCCCTTGTTTCGCTCAGTGGTCTGGGTCATGTCCATGGTCTAGTGCGAAAGCCTGATGGCTTCGCAAGTCAGAGCGCGCCCACTCCCGCCGCCTCGTTGCGCTCGCGCCACTCGTCGGCGCGACATGCGCGTGACGTCGACGTCGGGCGCCCGAGCGCGCAGCGCTGCCACTGTCGCCTGCTCCTTCGGCGTGTGCACGAAGGGGTCCCAGTTGTAGAAGCGGCACGCGTTCTCCCAGGTGATCTTGTTGATCTCGGTCTCGTCGGTGACGCCGGCGCCCTGGAACTCGCGCCAGGCGAATTCGGGCGAAAGGGGCCACGTCGTGTCCGTGTGGGGGTAGTCGCACTCCCAGGCGATGCCGTCAATGCCGATGCGGTCGCGCAGCAACAGGCCCGACGGGTCCGTGATGTAACACGCCAGGATGTGGTCGCGGAACACCTCGGAGGGGAGCTTCCCGCCAAAGTCGCTGTGCAGCCACTCCTGGTTGTGGAAATGCCGGTCGATCCGGTCGAAGTAGAAGGGGATCCAGCCGATCCCGCCCTCCGAGAGCGCCACCTTCAGTTCGGGAAAGCGCCTGAGCGTCGGCCCGAACAAGAGGTCTTGCGCGGTGATGGCGCTGATCTGGCACGCCAGCACCATCAGGTGGTCGACGGGCGCCTCCTTGGCACGCTGGATGATCTGGAACCCGGCGCCGATGTGGAGGCTGAGCACCATGCTCTCGTCGGAGAGAGCGCCGAGCATGGGATCCCAATAGCCCGACAAGAAGCTCGGGAAGCCCTGTACGTGGGGAGTCTCGAGGAAGCTGATGGACCGGCAGCCCTTCTTGGCCAGGCGCCGGACCTCGGCCACGGCGGCCTCGACGTCCCACATGGGGACGATCCCGAGCGGGATGAACCGGCCGGGGTAGGTCCCGCACCACTCGTCGATGGCCCAGTCGTTGTAGGCCTGGAGCATCACGAGCGCGATCTCCTTGTCGCGTGCCTCGGCGAAGGTGCGCGCGTTCCAGCCCGCCATCGTGGGGAAGCACATGGACCCCAACACGCCGTTTGCGTCCATGTCGCGCACCCGCTCGTGCACGTCGAAGCATCCGGGACGGAGCTCGGAGTAGGTCCCTGGGTTGAAGCCCCACTCCTGGCTGGGCCAGCCCACGGTCGCCGACATGCCGAAGGACGTGCTGGTCTTCTGCCCCTGGAACACCCACTGGTCGATGCCGTCCTCGTGCACGACCTTGGGCGCCTCCTCGCGCCACTTCTTGGGCACATGGTTCTCGTACATGTGCGGGGGCTCAATCATGTGGTCGTCGATGCTGACGAGGATCATGTCGTCCATGTTCATGTCGATGTTCACGTCGTGCTCCTCTCGCCTCTCAGCTCTGGGTCCGGGTGCTCACGACGTGCGCGCCGGCAACGTTTCCCAGCCCCGCACGGTCGACGTGCGGGCGCGCCGCGCCGTGTCGTAGTCGACCTCCCACTCGGGGAAGCGCGTCAACACCTCGTCGAGCGCCACCCGGCCCTCCAGGCGGGCCAACGCCATGCCGAGGCAGAGGTGGATGCCATACCCGAACGCTTGGTGCCGGCCGATCTCGCGATGGATGTCGAAGCTGTCCCCGTCGGGGAAGTGCCGCTCGTCGCGGTTGGCCGATCCGTTCAGCAGCACCATGACGCTGCCCTCGTTTACCGTCTGGCCGAGAAGCTCGACGTCTCTGGTCACGTAGCGCGACTGCACGGGTGACGGCGACTCGTAGCGCAACAGTTCCTCGATGGCGTTCGGGATCAGCGAGCGGTCCGCCACCAGCTCGGCGCGCTGGTCGGGATGGCGGCCGAGGACCTCGCCGCTGAAGCCGATCAGGCGGGTCGTCGTCTCGTTCCCCGCTCCCGCCAGGAGGCCGACGTAGCCGACGATCTCGGCGTGGGTGAGGGTGCGCCTCGTGCCCGTGTCGTCCTCGAATTCCGCGTTGATCAGCTCGGTCATCAGGTCGTCGGAGGGGTGCTCGGCCCGCCAGGTGACGTAGTCGGAGAACACCTCGGACTGTCTGTTGGCGTCGTACTCGGTCTCCGACGGGACACCTTCCTCGAGTCGCAGGCCCTCGTCGAGGCGGTCACGGATCGCCGCCTGGTCCTGCTCGGGGATGCCGAGCAGCATCCCGATGACTCGCATGGGCATGAACTTGCCGAGGTCCTCGACGAAGTCGAAGTGGCCCGACCCGACGAGCGGGTCGAGCACCTGCGCGCAGAAGGCGCGCACCTGGGGCTCGAGGGCCTGCATCTTCTTCGGGGTGAAGACCCGAGAGAGCAGACCGCGGTGGAGGTCATGGGTGGGCGGATCCTCGAAGAGGATCGATCCCGGCGGGATCTCGACGCCGGCCTTGATGATCTCGAGGACCGAGCCGCGGCCCGAGATGTACGTCTTCCAGTCGAGCATCGCCGCGTCGACGTCGTCCCAGCGGCTCAGCGCGAAGAACTCGTACTTCTCGTTCCAGTAGAGCGGCGCCTCGTCGCGCAGGCGCTTCCACACCGGGTACGGGTCCGCGTCGATCTCGAAGTCGTAGGGGTCGTAGTAGACCCCCGGCTCCCTGGTGACGGTCACGTCGACCTCCGCTCGCTGACTGGGCCTAGGCCGCCGGCCACGCCAGCGACTTGGTCTCGAGGTACTGCTCGAAGCCGGCCACCCCGTTCTGGCGTCCGATGCCGCTGTGCTTGAAGCCGCCGAAGGGGAGGTCGGGGCCGTACGGCGCGCCGCCGTTGATGCTGAGGCCGCCGGTGCGAATGCGCCGGGCCACCGACAGCGAGCGCTCGAGCGTGGCCGAGAAGACCCCACCTTGGAGCCCGTACTTGGAGTCGTTGGCGATGCGCACGGCGTCGTCCTCGTCCTCGTAGGGGATGACGACGAGCACCGGCCCGAAGATCTCCTCCTGCGCGATGGTCATGGCGTTGTCGACGTCGGTGAACAGCGTCGGCTCCACCCACCAGCCCTTGGCGAACTCGTCGCCCGAGGGGCGGCCGCCGCCCACGGCGAGCGTGGCACCCTCGGCCTTCCCCTTCTCGATGTAGTCGAGGACACGGTCGCGCTGCTTGGCCGAGATGAGCGGGCCCATCATCACGTCGGGCCGCTGGGGGTCGCCGTAGGGGACGGCGGAAAAGAGGCCGGTGAGCAGCTCGACACCCTCGTCGTAGCGGGCGCGTGGCAGCAGCATGCGGGTCTGGATCGCGCATCCCTGCCCGGCGTGGAAGCAGGCGCCCATGCCCATCAGGGTCGCGATGCTGAGGTCGGCGTCGTCGAGCACGATCGTGGCCGACTTGCCGCCGAGCTCGAGGAAGACGCGCTTCATGGTGGCGGCGCCCTTCTCCATGATCCGCTGCCCGACGGCGGTCGAGCCCGTGAACGAGATCATGTCGACCTTGGGCGAGAGCGTGAGCTCCTCGCCGATCAGGTGGTCCGAGGACGTGACGATGTTGAGGACGCCGGCGGGGATGTCTGTCTTCTCGGCCACGATGCGCCCGAGCAGTGTGGCGTTCCACGGCGTGTCGGGCGCCGGCTTGAGCACGATGGTGTTGCCCGTCGCGAGCGCCTGCCCCAGCTTGTGCGAGGTCACCTCGAAGGGGAAGTTCCACGGGACGATGGCGCCCACCACGCCGACGGGCTCGCGCCAGATCCGCCGCGAGTCGACCGAGCCCTGAATGTTGGTGGCGTCGGGCAGCACCGTCTCCCACTCGAACTCGTCGATCTCCTTGGCCGGCCAGGCGAACGCCTCGGAGATGCGGCGCGTCGAGCTGCGGGCCCGTTGGTCGTCATGCGCGGGCAGCCGACCTCGAGGATGAGCTCCTCGCGCAGCTCCTCCTGCTCGGCCTGGAGTGCCTCGTGCAGCTGCTCGAGGCACTGCTTGCGGAAGGCGTGGTTGGTGGACCAGTCGGTCTCGTCGAAGGCGCGCCGTGCCGCGTCGATGGCTCGGTGCATCTCGGCCGTCGACGCGTCGGCCACCACGCCGATGACCTCCTCGGTAGCCGGGTTGACGTTCTCGAAGGTCTGGCCGGAATCGGCCTCGACCAGCTTTCCGTCAATGAGCATCCGCTGCTCGGGGTTGACCTTCACTGACTCGGCCACGTTCCTCTTCCTCTCCTCGTTCAGCTCGACCCCCGCGAGGGCTCGGCACACCGGGCCGTGATCAGGGACGCAACGCTGCGTCGTGCCTGGCGAGCCGCTGTTTCGGAGGGTATCTGACTTTGACGTCGCCGTCAAAAATGGCGATATCATGCGCCGGACGCAGGGTATCGGCCTCGCCTCGCTGCCGCGACCGGGGTGAGGAGGCCGGACCGGTCCGCCGGAGTGGGGCATTGTTGGGCTCGCCGGACCCCGGGAGCGACGCCCTGAGCCCACCACGCGGAACCCATCACACGGAGACAAGGAGACCCGATGTTCACCATGGACGCGTTCGTCGAGGCGCTGACCCTCGAGCCCGTCGCCGAGGACCGTACCGGGCGACCAGCGTGCAGAGTGACTACGGCATGGTGTGGGGGGGCAACTGCTGGCCCAGTCCGTCATGGGCGCGCTGGCCGGGACAGGACGGCAAGGCGGTCAAGACGCTGCACGCCGTCTTCGCCCGGCCGGCCAAGGCCGACGCGCCGCTCGACGTCATCGTCGACCGCATGCACAGCGGCCGGTCGCTGGCCAGCAGCACGGTGACCATCAGCCAGGACGACCAGGTCATCACCCGGGCGCTCGGCGCTCTTGAGCGCGGAGGAACCCGACGTGATCCGCCACGCCGACTCGCCGCGCATGGCGTCGCACCCCGACGACGTCGCCGCCGACCTTCGCGTCAACGGCGCATGGGAGGCCGGGGTCGTCGGTGCCGTGGACGTCGGCAACCCCGATCTGGTCGGCCCGCCCGAGCTCGACGTCTGGGCCCGCTTCGTCGGCGCCCCCGACGACCCCGCCTTCGACCAGGCCCTCCTCGCCTTCTCGACCGAGACCTTCCTCATCGGCACGGCCATGCGCCCGCACGCCGGCGTCGGCCAGTCGCAGGCACACGTCACGCTCTCGACCGGTGTGCTGACGCACACGATCACCTACCACGAGCCGTGCCGCGCCGCCGAGTGGCATCTGCTCCAGATGTGGGCCTCCTACACCGGGCACGGCCGCAGCTTCGGGCGAGGCGACATCTTCGACCTCGAGGGGCGGCTGGTCGGGTCCTTCGTCCAAGACGCCATGATCCGCGCCCGCTCGGGAGGCGCCGGCAAGCTCTAGACAGACCACGGGCGCGGTCTGTCGTTCCGGTTTGTTCAGCGCCCCGTGACCGGCGAGCTGGCGCGCCAGCCAGTGCTCCTTGCAGTGCTCGGCGAGCTGCACGGCAGCCGCGCCCGGCGCCAGCAGGTACGCGTGTGGCAGTCCGGCGATGACGTGGAGCTCGCAGGGGACCCCCGCCTGGTTCAGTCGCTCCGCGAACTCGACGTCCTCGTCGCGGAATCCGTCGATCGATCCGACGACGACACAGGTCGGCGGCAGGCCCGTCACGTCGGTCGCCCGGGCTGCCGCCGCGTAGGGCGGAGATGTCCTCGGTCCCGAAGCGCGCGCCGAGATACGAACGCCACCCGAAGTCGTTCGACGCTGCGGTCCAGACGTAGAGCCCGGCGGCACCGATGGACGGCGTCGTCTGGCGGTCGTCGAGCATCGGGCAGTCGAGCAGCTGGAACGCCAGCGGCACCTCGCCGCGGTCACGCGCCAGCAGAGCCGAGCGCCGCCGCCAGCCCGCCGCCCGCGCTGATGCCGTAGGTGCCGATGCTGGCCGGGTCGATGCCGAGCTCCTCCGCGTGCTCGTGGGCCCAGTACAGCGCCGAGTAGCAGTCCTCGAGCGGGCCTGGGTAGGGCGTCTCGGGCGCCAGGCGGTACTCGACCGACACGCCCACGACGCCCAGCGCGGGGCACCACCGGTCGAGCACCGTGTCGTCCATGTCATAGCTGCCGATGACGTAGCCGCCCCCATGGATGGTGACGATGGCCGGGAGGCGCCCCGCCATACCGGCCGGCCGGTGGACGCGCACGGGGACCGGCGGGTCGCCCGCCACGCGCGAAGGCACGTCGTACTCGGTTCGGACCACGGCGTCCGAGAGCTCGGGTGCCGGGAAGGCCGACGACCGAAGGGTTGCAACGGCCTCAGCGTCGAAGGGAGGAAGGTCGAAGGCGCCGAGCACCGGGCTGAGCTCGGGGTCCAAGAGCGGACGCACGTCGACCATCGAGGGCTCCGAGCGATGCGCGGACAGCCCAGGTGTGGACGGCCCAGGTGTGGACGGCCCAGCTGTGGAAGGCCGAGGTGTGATCGGGCCGGTCATGTGAGTGAGACTCCTCCTGTGCGGATGGCGGCGACGGTCCCACCGTCGACGATGAGGTCGGTCCCCGTCACGTAGCTGGCCTCGTCAGAGAGCAAGAAGGCGACCGCAGCCGCCACCTCCTCGGGGCGCCCCTCGCGAGCCAGCGCCGAGGACTGGACCAGCATGGCCATGACCTCTTGCGCGTCAGCCTCCTGACGGCCCATCGGCGTGTCGATCACCCCTGGTGTGACCGAGCAGATGCGCCCGCCGCGGCGCCCGAAAGGAACAGCCTCGCGCCGCACCAGGCGCTGCACGCCCCGCTTGGCCCAGGTATAGGCCATGGCGGGGTCCTCGACCTCAGGACCGACCGCCTCTCGGATGCGGCCGAGGAAGTCCTCGTGCAGGGGGTCGTCGAGCGCGGCATCGGCGGGCAGGTCCGCGTCCGGCATGGCCAACGACGCGGCCATCGACGCGAAGCACACGACGGCCGTGCCCGTGGGTGGACGAGCGCGCGGCACGCTTCGACCAGGTACGCCGTGCCGACGAGGTCGACGGTCAAGACCTCACGCCAGCCGGCCATGGTGGGTGAGAGCCCGGCTGCATGCGCCACCGCGCGCAGTGGGCCCAGCTCGGCGGCGCGGACGCACAGCGCGGCGATGCCCACCCGGTCCGTGACGTCGAGCACGACGGGCTCGACCTGCGCCCCGTTCCGGCCGGCGGACAGCTGCTCGGCCGTCAGGCGCACGCCGTCTTCGTCGCGGTCGGCCACCAGCAAGGTGTCGACCATGTCGACCATCCGGGCCGCACACGCCGCGCCCATCCCACGCGCCGCGCCCGTCGCAATACCCACCGTCATATCGCCGCCCCCGTCCTTCGCGTGCAAGCTCACCGAGGCAGGACAGTAGTGTCCGGACGACGCGAGCAGGGAGGCAAATCGTGGCAGACGATCTCGGTGCGGCCGGGCTGCGCTTCGAGCGCGAAGGCGCCGTCGGCTGGTGCACCATCGACCGGCCCGGCGCCCGGAACGCGCTGACGCCGGCGATGTACTTCGGGATCAAGCGGGCGGTCCACCTCGTCAATCAGGATCCCGACTTGGCCGCGCTCGATCATCACCGGGACGGGTGACGTGTTCGCGCCCGGCGGCGATCTCGGCGGCCGCCGTGAGCCGGGGGACGAGCCGACGCCCGACATCGGGCCCGACATCCTGCCATTCCTGACGATCCGTGACAGCCGGGCCCCGGTCGTGTCCGCCGTCAACGGCATCTGCCAGGCCGGAGGCTTGCTGATCGCGATGCTCAGCGACATTGCCGTCGCCAGCGACCGCGCCACGTTCCGGGTGCCGGAATTGTTGCGCGGCATCCCCGATGCGACGTACGCCGCCGTCCTCCCGGCCCACGTCGGCATCGCCGTCGCCCGCGACCTTCTTCTCACCGGGCGTCGTTTCGATGCGGCCGAGGCGCAGCGTCTCGGTGTGATCTCGCGCGTCGTGCCGCACGAGCAGCTGCGGGCGGCCGCGCTCGAGACGGTGGGCGAGATCCTGCAGACGCCACCCATGGCGCGCACGCAGACCAAGCGCATGCTGAACGAGCGCTACGGGCTCGTCGACTACCAGACGATGTTCTGGGCGCTGGCCGAGTCGCCCGAGCCGCGCGAGGGGATGCAGGCCTTCATGGAGAAGCGGGCTCCGAGCTGGGTCCCCGAGCAGTTCTGGAAGGACGCGCCAGGGCGCTGATGGCCGACCGTGCGCTCAGCGCGCGACGGCACCCACGCAGAAGGCGGTCACACGATCGACCTCGGTGCCGGTGGGCTCGGCTCCCTCCCACAACAGATCCGACAAGAGACCGAACGTCGCGTGCGCCGCCAGCATGGCATCGAGCTCGGGTGCCGCACTGCCGAGCGCGGCGAAGGGCTCGTGCAGCAGCGTCGCCACCGGCGCGCTGGCGAAGTGCCGTCCGGCTGCCAGTCCCGCGCCGGCACTGCCGCCGTTCCACATGACCGCAAGCGTCGTCGCCGCGACGGCGCCGACGGCCTGGGACAGCACCCCCTCGACCCACCGACGCACCTGCGCTTCGGGGGTCGCCTCCTTCGTCAGCTGGTACTCGAGGTAGCTGCGGAGGCGCTCGCCCCCGTCTTCGAGGAGCGCCGTCACGAGGGCGTCCTTTGATTTGAAGTGGCGGTAGAAGGCGTCGTTGGACAGACCTGCCTGGGCGACGATGTCGGCCACCCGCGGGCGCGACGTCGTGCCGCACCGCTGCATCACCTCGAGCGCGGCGTCGAGCAGGCGCCGCACCTCATTGGCGTACTCGCCCTCCCGCTTGGCCAGGGATCGACGGACGATGCGATCGGCGACGCCGGTCGCCGGCAGCCCGGTTCCCGGCCCCCCTCGTATGCTGGTATTGCGTTCTCGATAGTCAGAATCATATTCTGTCGCAACGACCGAGGGAGGGTGCACGATGGCGTGGGACTTCGAGACCGATCCCGAGTACCAGAAGAAGCTGGACTGGGTCGACGAGTTCGTGCGGGAGGAGGTCGAGCCGCTCGACCTCGCGTTTCCCCACCTCCAGTTCGTCCCCCTGGAGGGCAAGCGGCGCGAGGCCATCGACCCGCTGAAAGAAGAGGTGCGGCGCCAGGGCCTGTGGGCGACCCACCTCGGTCCCGAGCTCGGCGGGCAGGGCTACGGCCAGCTGAAGCTGGCGCTGCTCAACGAGATCCTGGGCCGCTCGTCGTGGGCGCCCATCGTCTTCGGTTGCCAGGCACCCGACACCGGCAACGCGGAGATCATCGCCCACTACGGCACGCCCGAGCAGAAGGAGCGCTACCTCCAGCCGCTGCTCACCGGCGAATGCTTCTCGAGCTACTCCATGACCGAGCCCCATGCGGGCGCCGACCCGACCCTCTTCACGACCCGGGCCGTGAAGGACGGCGACGAGTGGGTGATCAACGGGTGGAAGTACTTCTCGTCGAACGCCAAGACCGCGTCGTTCCTCATCGTGATGGCCGTGACGAACCCCGACATCAGCCCGTACAAGGGGATGTCGATGTTCCTGGTGCCGACGGACACGCCCGGTGTGAACATCGTGCGCAACGTCGGCCTCTACGGCGAGCGGGTCAACGAGGGCTCGCACGCCCTGATCCACTACGAAGACGTGCGGGTCCCCGAAGAAGCGCTGCTCGGCGGCGAGGGGCAGGCCTTCGTGATCGCGCAGACCCGTCTCGGCGGCGGGCGGATCCACCACGCCATGCGCACCATCGGCATGGCTCAGAAGGCGATCGACATGATGTGCGAGCGCGCGCTCAGCCGCGAGACCCAGGGCAGCCTGCTGGCCGACAAGCAGTTCGTGCAGGGCTACATCGCCGATTCCTACGCGCAGCTCGTGCAGTTCCGCCTCTTCGTGCTCTACACGGCCTGGGAGATCGACAAGTACAACGACTACAAGCGGGTCCGCAAGGACATCGCGACAGCCAAGGTCGTCATGCCGACGGTGCTCCACGACATCGCCTGGCGCGCCATGCAGATCCACGGCGCGCTGGGCACCACCAACGAGATGCCGTTCTTCGGCATGATCCACGCCGCGGGCGTCATGGGGCTGGCCGACGGCCCGACCGAGGTCCACAAGGTCACCGTGGCCCGCCAGGTGCTGCGCGACTACAAGGCGAGCGACGACATCTGGCCGACCCAGTGGCTGCCCAAGCGCCAGGAGGCCGCGCAGGCGAAGTTCGCCGCAGTACATGGAGCTGGAGGTCGGAGAACCTGTGAGCACCACCGAAGAGACAGCCGACACGCCGACAATCGCGGACGTCGACACGCTGACGGCATGGCTGGACACCCAGGGCCTGGGAGTCGGCGCACCGCTCGAGCACGGCTACATCTCGGGCGGCAGCCAGAACGAGATCTACGAGTTGCGTCGCGGTGACCTGCACTGCGCCATGCGGATCCCGCCCCGCAGCGCGCCGGCCTCGCGCGACGAGGGCATCCTCAGGGAATGGCGCATCATCGAGGGGCTGACGGGCACCAACGTCCCCCACACCGATGCCATCGCCGTGTGCACCGACCAGGCTGTCCTGGGCCGCACCTTTTACCTCATGGGGTTCGTGGACGGCTGGTCACCCATGTCGACTCGCCGCCAATGGCCGGCGCCCTTCGACACCGACCTCGAAGCAGCGGCGCGGCCTCGCCTTCCAGCTGGTCGAGGGCATCGCGCTGTTGGGCAACGTCGACTGGCGAGCCAAGGGTCTCGGCGGATCTCGGGCGTCCCGACGGTTTCCACGAGCGCCAGGTCGACCGCTGGACCGCCTTCTTGGAGCGCATCAAGGGCCGCGAGCTCCCGGGTTTCGACGAGGCGGCGGCGTGGCTCCGGTCGCACGGACCAATCGATTACATCCCTGGCCTCATGCACGGCGACTACCAGTTCGCCAACGTGATGTTCGAGCACGGCGCACCGGCGCGGCTGGCCGCCATCGTGGATTGGGAGATGGGCACCGTGGGCGACCCCAAGCTCGACCTGGGCTGGGTGATCAACTCGTGGCCTGAGGACACCTCGGACGACGAGGACCGTGCAGGCGGGTACGTCGACATGAAGGGCATGCCCTCGCGCTCCGAGATGCTGGCGCACTACGCAGCCACCTCGGGACGCCAGGTCGACGACATCGACTACTACAACGTGCTCGCCAGGTGGAAGCTGGCCGTCGTGCTCGAGCAGGGCTACCAGCGCGCCGGCGACGACGAGAAGCTGCAGGCGTTCGGGCCCATCGTCCTCGAGTTGATGCAAGGCGCCGCGGATCTGGCCGAGTCCACCGACTACGCGGTGACTGTGTCGCCCGGCGCCGGCTGAGCGTCGCGGCGCCGGTCAGCTGTTCGTCCATCCGCGCCGCGCTGTGCCGCACCTACGGCGGGCCCGAGGTGGTGGAGCCGGCCGACGTGCCGTCCCCGCCGATCGGGCCGGGCCAGGTGCGGGTGCGCATCAACGTCGGGGCTGTCAATTTCCCCGACGTGCTTGTCGTGGCCAACACCTACCAGGTCTCTGTGCCGGTGCCGTTCATTTTGGGCAGCGAGTACGCCGGCATCGTGATCGAGCTGGGTGAGGGTGCCACGGGCCTGGCACTGGGCGACCGTGTCTTCGGCTCGACCATCGTGGGCGCCTTCGCCGAGGAAATCGTCGTGGCGCCGACCAACCTCATGCGGATCCCAGACGGGGTGGATGACCACACCGCGGCGGCCTTCGGTGTGGCCTACCGCACCGCGTACCACGTGCTCCGCTCGGTGGCCGCGCTCCGCGAGGGCGAGGACCTCGTCGTGCTCGGCGCCGGCGGCGGTGTGGGCTCGGCGGCCGTGCAACTCGGTGTGGTGCTGGGCGCCACGGTCACCGCCGTGGCCTCGACGCCCGAAAAGCTCGAGGCGGCCCGGGCCCTGGGCGCCACCCACCTGATCGAGCACCGGGCGGGCGATCTGCGCCAGGCTCTGCGCGAGGCGTTGCCCGGCGGGGCCGACGTCGTGATCGACCCGGTGGGCGGCGACCTGGCCGAGCCGGCACTGCGAGCGCTGCACTTCGGCGGGCGCTTCGTCACCGTGGGCTACGCCTCAGGAGCCATCCCGCGGATACCACTTAATTTGGTGCTGCTGAAGGGCTGTCAGATCCTGGGCTTCCAATTCGGCGACTTCGCCCGGCATCGGCCCGGGGAAATGGCGCGCAACGACCGCGAGCTGCTCGACCTCCTGGTCTCGGGCCGGGCCGCGCCGTTGATCGGGGCCACGTTCTCCCTGGACGAGGCGGGAGACGCCCTGCGCTACGTCGCCGAGGGCAAGGCGCTCGGCAAAGTGGTCGTCGAGGTCGCACCTGGACAGGGTGTGCAGGCCTCGGACTAATGTCGACGTCGATGTCAGATTTGAGTCCGACGACGGTCGCCGCGGTCTTCCCACGCGCTCCGGCCGGCGGACAGAGGGAGGGACGCGTTGACCGCGACCGCAGTGATGCAGGGCGTGCGCGTCCTCGAGGTGGCAGAGCAGACGTTCGTCCCGGCGGCCACCGCGCTCCTGGCGGACTGGGGGGCCGACATCGTCAAGATCGAACCGACGGAGCGGGGCGACGCCATGCGGGGCCTCGCCTCCTCGGGCGTCATGCCGATGACCGGAGACGTCCATCCCCTCATGGAACACTCCAACCGCGGCAAGCGCAGCCTGGCTCTGGACCTCAGTACGCCCGAGGGCGTCGACATCCTCTACAGGCTGGCGGCGACCGCTGACGTCTTCTTGACCAACAAGCTGCCGCGGGTGCGCAAGAAGCTGAAGATCGAGTTCGAGGACATCCGGGCGCACAACCCCAACATCATTTACGTCGCCGGCACGGGCCAGGGCGAGCGTGGACCCGACGCCGACAAGGGCTCCTACGACGCCCTCTCCTTCTGGTACCGGGCCGGGGTCGCGCTCGGCGTCAAGCCGGCCGACATGGAGGGCTACATGCCCGGGCCGCCCGGGCCGGGCTTCGGCGACTCCATCGGCGCCATGACGATCGCCGGGGGGATCATGGGCGCGCTGTTCCACCGCGAGCGCACGGGCGAGGCCACCACCGTCGACGTGTCGCTCCTGAGCTCGGGCATGTGGGCCATGGGCCAGGCGTACGCACTCTCGCTGTTGCTGAACCAGCCCTGGCAGGGGCCGCCCTCCAACGCACCGCGCCTGAACCCGCTGGTGCGGAACTTCGTGACCAAGGACGAGCGCCAGCTCGCCTTCTGCTGCCTCCAGGCGAGCAAGTACTGGGCCGAGCTGTGCACGCTGGTGGGCCGACCCGACGCCGGGACCGATCCCCGGTTCGCCGGTCACGACGCACTGATGGAGAACACCAACGACGCGCAGGCGTTGATGGAAAGTGCGTTCGTAGAGCACACCCTGAGCGAATGGCGGGACCTGCTGGCGGATTTCTCGGGGCAGTGGTGCGTCGTGCAGGACACGCTCGAAGCGGCCACGGTCGACCCGCAGATCGCAGCGAATGGTTACATGCAGGACTGCGAGACCGCAGGCGGGCGCGCCCTTCAAACTCGTGGCCGCGCCCATCCAATTCGGCGGCGAGCCCGCGCCGGTCGGTCGGTCGCCCGAATTCAACGAGCACGGCGATGCCATCCTCGAAGAGATCGGCATCGACTGGGATACCATCGTGGACCTCAAGGTCCGCTCCGTCGTCGGCTAGGCGGCACTGTCGCCGGCCCTACGCCGATCAATCCAATCAGGAGGGAACACATGTCACTGTTCGATGCCTTTCGCTACGACGGCAAGCGGGTCCTGGTGGTCGGTGGCGCCACCGGCATGGGTGCGGCCGCGGCCGAGCTCGCCCTCGACGCCGGCGCCGAGGTCGTCGTGATGGACTTCGCCGAGGTGAAGCTGCCCGGGCGCCAAGGCCATCCACGTCAACCTGGCCGAGAAGGACTCCATCGACAAGGCGGTCGACGAGTGCGGCGGGCCGGTGCACGCGCTGATGGCCTGCGCAGGCGTCGCCGACGGGACGCCCAATATCGAGAAGATCAACTTCGCCGGCCACCGCCACCTGATCGAGCGCATGCTGGCCGGCGGCATGCTCCCGCGCGGCTCGGCCATCGGCTTCATCTCCTCGGCCGCCGGCCTCGGCTGGGAGGCCAGCTGGGAACAGGTCAAGGAGTACCTGGACACGCCCGACTTCGACTCCGGCGTCGGCCTGGGCCATCGAGCACGGATGGGCCGACTACTTCCACTCCAAGCAGGCCGTGTGCGGCTACGTGGCCCGCGCAGGCCTTCTCGCTCCTCAAGCAGGGCATCCGAATCAACGCCATCTGCCCGGGGCCGACCGATACCCCGCTGGCCCAGGCCAACGCGGAGATGTGGCTGGGCTTCGGCGCCGACTACCGCGAGGAGACCGGCATCGAGGCCTCGACCCCGCTCGAGCAGGCCTACCCGCTCGTGTTCCTCTGCAGCGACGCCGCCTCCGCCATCTCCGGTCAGACGCTGATTAGCGACGTCGGCTACGTGGCCTCCGGGATCACCGAATCCTTCCCCCCAGCTTCGGCGGCCGCCGGCTTCCTGCTCGGCCGCATGTAAGAGGCCCGGCGGCGCCGGGCCAGGAGGGACCGATGACAACGACGCCGACAGACGGACGCGGCGCGAGCGAGCGGCGCCATGTCCTGAACGACCTGGGCTGGGTCGTGACGCGGGCCGCTGACGACGCCGAGACTCTGGTGGGCTCCGCCAGCGTCGTCCCCGCAGATGCACGTGCCTGGCACCGAGCACCTGCGCCTCTCCATTCTGGCCGCCTGGGCCGACGTGGTGGCAGGGCACCTCGCCGCCTTCACGATTCATCCGCGCGTCCCGGTCACCCTCGAGCTCGACGTGCACCTCTTCGTGCCGCCGCCGGGTGCGGGGACGGTCAACGGGGTCGGCCGGATCGTCAAGGCTGGTCGCTCCGTGTTCGTGGCTAGCGTCGACTTCACCGACCGAGGGTGGCGACCCGATCGGCTTCGCCGCAGCCTCCTTCGTGCCCGCGCCGGACGAGCGCCTGACTCTCGACATCCCGATCACCGTCGACAGGGCCGCCGCGGTCGCCCCACGGAGAACGGGCTTGACGGTCCCCTTCGCCGAGCGGGCTGGCTGCGCCGTCCGGACCCCGGGGGTGGCGGTGCTCGGACACTCCGAGGAGTCGTTGAATGCGTCGCACACGCTAAACGGAGGTCTGATCGCGCTGGCCTGCGAGGAGGCCGCGCTCTCGCTCTCCCCGGGTAGCACCTTGGCCTCGTTGGACCTGCGCTACCTCCAACCCGTGCGGGTCGGGCCGGCGGTCGCCGAGGCCGAGGTCCGCCACGGCCTTGGTCGCATTGAGGTGCATGACGCCGGGAACGAGAACCGGCTCTGCGTCGTGGCCACGGGCCGGACGTTCGGCGACTGAGCGGGGACGGGTCGGGGCAGATCGCAATGGCGGAGCAACGCCGGGGACGGCGGGTGGCGATGAGCAGGGCGGAGCGCGACGCATTCTTGGCGTCCGAACGCACGTGCCGGGTGGCGAGCGTCGGTGGGGACGGGTCGCCCCATGTGACGCCGTTGTGGTTCGTCTGGGACGGCGCGCGCTGTGGCTGACCTCCATCGTGGCGAGCCAGCGCTGGACCGACCTCCAACGCGACAGCAGAGTGAGCGTGATCGTCGACGCGGGAACAGACTTCATGGAGCTGCGCGGTGTGGAGATGCGCGGCGTGGCCGAGACGGTGGGCGAGGTCCCGAGGACCGGCGCACCAGTGCCCGAGCTCGAGACGCCCGAGCGGCTGTTCGCCGACAAGTACGCGGGCGGGCACATGCACCACGACGGCCGGCACGCCTGGCTGCGCGTCACCCCGCGGAAGATCGTCAGTTGGGATTTCCGCAAGATCAGGGCGTGACCGGCGCGGGTGGACTGCCCGCAGGGCCACACAGCGCCGGCACCGGCGCACGGCGTCGCGCCGGCCGCATGAACGCCGCACTGCCTGCTCGTTTCGGGAAACCCTGAGGGCCCTCCCTGCGACGATGCGTTGCCACTCGGTCAGAGCCTCAGGGAAAGAACACCTTGTTCTCCAACGAACCCAAAACGCGACCGATTCGCATTCCCGCGCCATGGACCCAAGGGGCCCTCGCACTTCGATCCCTCAGGAGGGGTACCGAAGCAATGAGCCATCCGATCGACCTGACCCAGCGTCGGAGCTGTCTGTGTGCGCCATGGTCCCGATAGCGCTTATAGAGGAGGGCGCCGCTTCGGCCATATGACACGGAGCGACGGAAGACCTCTGACAGAGTCTGCTTTTGTCGCTTTGCCACAATCGCCGCGTCAAGCATGGCAAAGCGACGTCCGCCCAACTGGAATCTCCAACAGAGGTCGATGTCCTCACCCACGAGCAGGTCTTCTGAAAATCCTCCCAATGCTTCGAAGTCCCGGCGGCGTACAGCGAGATTGGCTCCGAGTCCTGCTGGAAGAAACCCCATTTGCTCCGAAGCAGCCGGTTGCAGCGGCCGCGGAGTCTGCCCATTGAGGAGTCCCATGTCGATGACACCCGCAACCACCTCCGCCTTGGCCAAGCCGACGACGCAGGCGCTCAACCAGCCGGGCTGGACTTCGTCGTCGGCGTCACAGAAAGCAAGCAGATCACCGGCAGCGTCTGCTGCTCCAATGTTGCGAGCTGCCGCTGGTCCTCGCCGCACGGACGCGTCCACGAGTCGGATTCTCGGATCGAGAGCTGTCCATCGGTCGACGAGCTGGCGTGTCCCATCCGTGGATCCGTTGTCCGCAACGACGACCTCCCACGGCTCCTCACACCGCTGTGTGGAGAGAGCGGCGAGCTGGGACTCAAGCCAAGGACATCCATTGAGCACCGGGATCACCACGCTGATCACAAGCGAGCGATCGTAGCCTGGCCGGTAAAGCCGCCCGATCCCGCCTGGTCTACAATCAGCGTCGCCGGAGGTTGTGACCGAGGGCGCTCGGGTGTACGCCGGTTCGTCACATTCGACGGCGGTGCTGAGTAACGCAAGCAGCAGTCGGAGGGTCAATGCAATGTCCAGCGATGAAAGCGCAGGCTCGGCCGACGCCGCCGCCGCTCGCTGTGCCTGTCTGATCCCCCCCACAAGAACCCGCCGCACGTCGAGTGGTTCCGTGCGCCAGCCCTCAGAGGGCTCCCGTGCGCACGGTCCTTTCTGGGTGTCGAAACCGAGCAAGCTCACGCACCCAGGGAGGACCGTGAGCATGAACGCAGCACACTCAGGTCGGAGGGAGGCGCCCTCGTGATGCCACGCCAAAACGGGTTCCGCTCCGTCACGCGGGAAGAGGAACCGGCCGGCGAAGAGATTGGCCCATGTTTCGCCTACCTGATCCTGACCCACAAAGACCCGCAACAAGTGGAGGCGCTCGCCGCCCGGATCCTCGAATTGAGCCCGCATGGTCAGGTCGTCGTCCACCATGACCTCGCTTCTGACGACCTGCCGTGGGGAGGTCGACCGCCCAGCCGTGTCCACTTCGTCGAGAGGGATCGAGTCCTCTGGGGCGACTGGTCGATCGTGGAGGCCACCTTGCGCTTAGTCCGCTTCGCGCTCGAGGAACTGCACGCCGACTGGTTCGTCGTGTTGTCGGGTGAACACTGGCCGGTAGTCGATCTCCGCGCTTGGGAGGACTCGTCGGTGGCTTCGGGCGTCGACGCGTTCGTCGAGGCGGAACCGCTGCCGAAACGGCTGCACTTCGGCAGAGCGGATGAAGGCGCAAATATGTTTCTTTCACGGTGCATCCATCGGTGGGTGACCGTGCGCCAGCCCCGCATGGCAGCCGCCCACCGTGCCGTAGGCGGGGTCTTCAAGCTCGGCCTCTACATCTCGCCTCTCTACACCGTGGAGTACTCCCACCGCCGTGAATCGTGGTTCTTCGGCCGCCCTCGGGCGCGTGGTCTCCTGAAGAACTGGGTGTTCTACAAAGGCTCCCAGTGGATCGCATTCAACCGTCGGGCCGCTGAGACCATCGTTCGGACGGATCCAGCTGTGACCGATTGGTTCCGCCGCGGTCACATTCCCGACGAAACGTATTTCCACACGGTCTTGCGCCACGCCGACAATCTCGTCGTCACCGCGGACGTCGTGACCTATGTTCCGATGGGTTTGACACCGCCGGTACCGAAGTGGATGGTCCTCACGTTCGAGCATTTGCCGGCCGTGTGGAGTTCGGGCGCAGCCTTCGCACGTAAGGTCGACCTGGTCAACCACCCTGAGGTCATTCGTGCCATAAATGCCGAGGTCGACCGGAGCCGGGCGGCCGGCCACGGGCTCGGTCGCCCTCACGCTGACGATGCGAATGCAGACGAGCAGCGGCTGGAGCGAGGTTCACGGCCCAACCCGCCCGCCTGCGTTGCCATCGTCGGCATGCACCGAAGCGGCACGTCCGCCACAGCCGGGCTGCTCGTGGGGTTGGGTCTGGCTGGTCCCAGGGTCGAGGATCTTGTCCCGGCCAATGACGGCAACGAACGCGGTCACTGGGAGAGCGAGTCGGTGCACATGTGCAACGTGAAGGTGCTGGCCGCTCTGGGAGGCGACACCTACGCGCCGCCACCGCCAGCATCGGGCTGGGAGAACGATCCTGAGTTCGACCTGCTACGAAGCGAGGCGGCTCAATGGTTCGAATCCACCTCTGACGGCAGGCCGCTCGTTTTGAAAGACCCACGGTTGTGCATCACTCTTCCCCTTTGGAAGACGGCACTCCCCGGCAACCTGCCGACTCTGTTCGTGCTGCGAGACCCCCTAGAGGTGGCTCGTTCGCTGCAGGCTCGCGACAAACTGCCCATGGTCCTCGGCCTGGCGCTCTGGGATCGCTACGTGCGCTGCGCCGCCCTGAGTCTCGAGGGTTCGCGGACTCTCGTGGTCGACTACGCCGCCATGCTGGAGGATCCGGTCAAGTGGACCGAGGTCATATGCGCGTACCTCGAGGAGCAAGGCCTCCACCTCGGCCCCGATTCGAGGAGCGCCGCCTTGACCTTCCTCGACACCCGGCTACGACACCAGCGGGGTGACGGTTCCGACTACGAGCCGCTCGTCGGAGCGCACCGTGAGGTCCATGCCATCCTCTCGGAGCGGGCTGGAACTCACTCCACCTGGGAGCCGCCCGAGCTGCCCCCCGCTCCTCCGTGGGCGGACTACGTACTTCAACTGCGGCGCGAGGTCGTACTGACCAAGCACGAGCTCTACTGGACCCAGTCGTCCCGCGTCTTCAAAGCCGCCAGCGCACTGTGGCGCCTGACGGGCAGCGGCCCGCGGGCCTCGCTCGCGGAGTTCGGGATGGATCAGGAAGAGACAGCGCCCCACGCCTAGGTTCTGAGGATCTGACACCGCGGCCGCGGTTGCCGAGATCGAACCGCATGCATGACATGCTCGGGGAGAGCCGGATGGGTTACAGCTGGAGCTCGACACGCTGGAGCAGCTCTTCGCCGACAAGTACGCGGGCGGACACATGCACGGACACATGCACCACGACGGCCGGCACGCGTGGCTGCGCGTCACCCCGTCGGAAGATCGTCAGCTGGGACTTCCGCAAGATCGGGGCGTGACCGGCGCGGGCGGACTGTGCCGCCCGGGGTCACACCGGCATCACGCCGCGAACGGCAACCTCATGGCCTCGGCCAGGTTGCCACCCATCACCTTGGCCACGTCCTCGTGGGACAGGCCGTCGAGCTCCTTGACGTAGGAGAGCGGCTCGGACATCCCCTCGATGTGCGGGTAGTCCGAGCCGAACACGACCCGGTCGGCGCCGATGAGGTCGATGAGGCCCATCGGGTCGTCCTCGTGGAAGGGGTGAACCCAGATGTTGCGCTTGAGTACCATGAGCGGGTCCTCGTCGTAGATGGAGGGCTCGCGCTCGTAGGAATGCGTGAGCGCCTCGACGATCGGACGCACCCAGGCGGAGCCGTTCTCGACGGGGAGAACTCGCAGCGTCGGGAAACGCGTCAGCAGGCCGTGGCCGATCAGCGACGCCACCGTGTCGAAGATGCCCCGGCTCTGGGAGTGCGCGATGTCCGAGAACGCCGACTTGCCGCCCGCGAAGGGCAGGAGCTCGCCGCCATGAGTGCCGTTCCAGTCGTTGTAGTAGCGGGTAAGCCCGTCGTCGGAGGCGTGCATCCCGACCGTGATGTCGAACTCGGCGACGCGCTGCCAGAAGGGATCGAATTCGGGCAACGCGAACGACCGCCGCCCTTGGTACCCCGGAACCGGCGCCGGACGGACGAGGATGATCTTGGCTCCTCGCTCGGCCACCCACTCGAGCTCCTTGATGGCCTCACTCACGATCGGGAGCGTGATGACCGGGCGTCGGGAAGATGCGGCCCTCGTAGTTGAAGGACCAGTGCTCGTGCATCCACTCGTTCAAGGCATGCACGACGGCGTGGGTGGCCTTGGGGTCGTCGGCCAGGCGCTCCTCGAGCAGGCTCGCCAGCGTCGGCCACATGAGGGCACGGTCGAGACCGAGCTCGTCCATCAGCGTGAGCCGCGGTTCGGGCGAGAAGAAGGCCTCGGGCGCGCGAATCCCCTTGCCGATCATCTCGCGGCGTGACTTGCCTTCGGGGTTGCCCTCCTTGAAGTACGCCTCCTGCGCGCCAGGCCGGCCGACCACCTCGAACGTCGGGTTCGGGATGTAGTCGGAGATGACGTTGCGCAGGGCGATCTTCGTGCGGCCGTTCACCTGCACGTACTTGACGAGGCCTTCGTACTCTTTCGGCAGGAATTTGGTGAAGGCATCCGTCGTCTCGTACATGTGGTTGTCCGCGTCAAAGACCGGAAAGTCGACAACGTTCGACATGGCTTACCTCCGTGGGGACGATCCCGTTCAGGTTTTCAACTTCGACGTCAATATTATGCCGAAAGTTTCCGGGTCGCCCAAATGCCGGTGTGGCAACCCCTGGGACACGTCACGGTAGCAGTTGGCTGACCTGCACATTCTCGGGCCCGACACCGGCCACCCGATACGGTGAGCCGGCCGCGCCGCCGGCGGCGCGCCGATCCCTGGGAGGTGCTGACGTGGCGACATATGTCCTCGTGCACGGTGGCGGCCACGGCGGCTGGTGCTACCAACGGGTGGCGCGCATCCTGCGAGCGAACGGGCACGAGGTCTACGCGCCGACGCTCAGCGGCCTGGGCGAGCGGGCCCATCTGCTCGACGCTCGGGTCGACCTGCACTGCCACATCGAAGACGTCGTCGCGCTGCTGCACTACGAGGACCTACGCGACGTGATCCTCGCCGGTCACAGCTACGGCGGGATGGTGATCACCGGGGTCGCGGACCGGGCCACCGACCGGGTCGGGCGCCTCGTCTACCTCGATGCCGCTACCCCGCGCAACGGCGAGTCACTGGTCGACGTGGCCGGCCCGGTGATCAATGCGGTGCGCCCCTACGGCGAGGTCGTCGACGGAATTGAACTCGTGCTGCTGCCGGGCCCCGAAGCCGGTCTCCTCTACGGGGTCACCGACCCGGACGATCTGGCCTGGATGGCCGAGCGGTTGACACCACACCCCTGGGCGTGTTTCGAGCAATCGCTCGAGCTCACCAACGAGGCGGCGCTGTGGGCCATCACGCAGTACCACATCGTGTGCACCTCGACCCTGGCCACCCGCGATCGCGCCCTGATGAAGCGAGCCCGGACCGAAGGCCGGCTCTGGGACATCGACACGGGCCACGACCTGATGATCACCGAGCCTGAGAAAACGGCGGATGCATTACTCCAGGTCGAAGCGTCCTGATCCCCGCTGATTCGCTCCGGGCGTGTATGTGTATGGGGTCCTGACATGGCGTTGGGCGGATGATTTGGGGAGGGAAAGACGGACATGCACATACCGTCGCGGATGCATCTGGGCCGGTTGGGACTGGCCGTCCTGACGATTGCGGGGACTGCCACCGTGGCCAGCGTTGCTGGGGCGGCCAGCGCCGGCGCGTCGAGCTCTTCGGGCGCGCCAATCACGATCGCCATGGTCACGTCGCTCACCGGCGAGGGCTCATCGGAGTTCAGCCAGGCCCCCGCCGGGTTCAACGCCCGAGTGGCACTGCAGAACGCGGAGGGCGGGGTCAACGGCCACAAGATCGACACCATGGTCCTCGACGACCAGACCAGCCCATCGGCCGTCGTCTCCGCCGTCCAGGGCGCGCTGGCCAAGGGCGCCTTCGGCATCGTGTCGGACAGCCCGCTGTTCTTCCTGGCGGACAAGTACCCGCAAGCAGCAGGGCGTGCCGGTCACCGGCGGGTTCTTCGACGGGCCCGAGTGGGGGACACAGCCCTTCACCAACATGTTCGCGTCCGACGTCGGGAGCGTCGACCCCAAGTACCCGGTCAACACCGGCATCGGGGCCTTCATGAAGGCGCACGGCGGCACCGTGGTCTGCTCCTACGGCTACGGCATCTCGCCCTCGTCGACGCGCTCGGCGGTCGGCACGGCCGACTCGTTCGAGCACGCGGGCGGCAAGGTGGGCGTCCTCGACACCTCGATCCCCTTCGGCTCAGTGGCGATGACGACGCCCGCGCTGGTGGCCAAGCAGAAGGGCTGCAACGCCTTCTACGCCGGGCTGGACGACAACTCGAACTTCGCGCTGGCCGAAGCGCTCAAGCAGTCGGGCGTCAAGCCCAAGGTGATGGTCTTCCCGACCGGCTACGAGCCGAGCCTCGTCGACTCGACCGCCTGGACCGCGGTGCAGGGTGGCTACTTCGATACGACTTTCCGCCCGTTCCCGCTCCCCAACGCCGGGACGCACCAGATGCAAGCCGCGCTCGAGAAGTACGAGCACTTCAAGCCGAGTGAGTTCCCGAACTTCAGCCAGTACGAGTCGTGGCTCGGCGCGGACCTCATGATCAAGGGCCTCGAGCTCGCCGGGAAGAACCCGACCCGGGCCGGCGTGATCCACGCGCTGCGCAACCTCAAGAGCTACAACGGCAACGGCCTGCTGGCCCGACGATCAACTACTCGACCGATCTTCGGGCACGATCTCCCCGAGTCGTGCGGTTGGTACATGATCGCCGAGAAGAACGGGTTCGTCGCCCGTCTCGAGCACCCCCGACTGCGGCAAGGACCTGCCCGGCACGACGACGGTGCAGTGCTGACCTATTCCTGACTCGACCCGGCCCGGCGCGCGCCTCGCGCGTGCCGGGCCGGGTGCTCAGTCCTCTTCGATGGAGATGGCGTTCTTCGGGCAGGTGCGCACCGCCATCAGCACCTTCTCGCGTAGCTCCTCAGGTGGGTGCTCGTCGAGCACGTAGAGGAAGTCGTCGTCGCGCACCTCGAAGACCTCAGGGGCGACGCCCATGCAGAGCGCGTTGCTCTCGCACAGGTCGAAATCGACGACGACACGCATCGGCACTCCTTGTTCCTTGCCCTCACTCGTGGCTCTGGCCGTCTTGCTCTCGCTCGTTCTCACCGTGACAGCCTCAGGTCCGATGCTGGTCGGCCGCAGGGGTGCTGCGACTGCCTTCCAGGCCCTCGAGGAGCTGCTCGACGAAGGCGACGCGTTTCGGCATGACCCGGTCGACATGCCGAGCGACTCCTCCTCGATGACGAGGATCTGGGCGACTGCCGGTCATGAGCACGGCGCAGACGATGGGCGGGTACGCTCTCGTCGATCCCGTAGCGCTCGAGCACAGCGCGCACCGCCGCGCGCAGCTCGGACGCGGAACCGCTCGGCCGACGCGGCGATCTCGGCGCGGATCGCCTTGCGGTGGTTCGCCAGCGCGACGAACTCCATGGTCAGTGCCGTGCCGCGTGGGTCGCGACTGAGGTCCCACAGCGCCCAGAGCGGCTGCGCGAGGCGAGGGCCTGGGCCAGGCGCTCGAGGCCCTGCTCGGCACGCCGGCGGTAGGCCGCCAGGAACAGGTCGTCCATCGTGCGGAAGTAGTAGTGCACGAGCTGGGGCTTGAGCCCGGCCTGCGCCGCGACCCGCCGCGAGGTGACCGCGGCATAGCCCTCCTCGAGCATGAGCCGCTCGGCGGCGTCGAGCAGCGAGCTGCGGGTCTTCGACGTCTCGGTGCCGATCGCGGCGTGTCGTGGTGCTCATGACGGTCCCGTCCTCAGATGTACATGCCTCCGTTGACGCCGATGATCTGGCCCGTGATGTAGCCCCCCTGATCGGAGCAAAGGAACGCAGCAGGCGCGCCGCGATGTCCTCGGGTGTCCCCGCCCGGCCGAGGGGGACCATCGCGCGCCATGACCTCGACGCTGGGCACGTTGCCCTCCGCCTCGCCCTTGCGGGCCATGGGCGTGTCGACGATGGTCGGCGGGATCGTGTTGGCCGTGATGCCCTGCGCGGCCAGCTCGCGGGCGAACGCCTTGGTCAGGCCGATCACCCCGCCCTTGGACGCCACGTAGTGCGCCATGTTGGGCGCACCCGACTGCGCGCTCGACGACGAGATCGTCACGATGCGGCCCCACTGCGCCGCCAGCATGTCGGGCAGCGGCCAGCTGCACGCAGGTGAACGTGCCCGTCAGGTTCACCGCGATGATCCGGTCCCACTTCTCGGGCGTGATGTCGGCGACCGGGTCGAACGCCTCGATACCGGCGCTCGTGACGACGACGGTGATCGGCCCGAGCTCGTCGCGGACCGCGGCGTAGGCACGCTCGACGCGCGCCCCGGTCGGCCACGTCCACCTCGTGGCCCGACGCGGCGATGCCCTCCTCGCGCAGAGCGCGGCCGCCGCCTCCTTCGCCGGGCCGCCGTCGCGGTCGAGCAGCGCCACGGCCAGGCCGTCGGCGGCCAGCCGGCGGGCGATGCCGAGCCCGATGCCCGACGCGCCACCGGTCACGACGGCGACCCGGGCGCTCATGTCGACGCCTCGGCCGGGGTGAACTCGATGTGCAGGTTGTGCAGGCCACGCAGGACCCAGGTGGGCTCGTAGTCGAAGTGCCGGTCTCCCGGCGGTCCGTGATGCTCCTCGGACAGCCGGATGTCGCGCATCCGGTCGAGGATGCGCTCGATGCTGACGCGCCCTTCGACGCGGGCCAGGGGCCCACCCGGACACGAGTGCACGCCGCGGCCGAACGCGATGTGGACCTTGGCGTTGGGCCGGTCGAGCCGGAACTCCGCCGGGCACTCGAAGAGGCGCGGGTCGCGGTTGGCCGCGCCGTTGAGCAGCATCACCGGCGTCCCCGCCGCGATGTCGACGCCGGCCACCGACGTGGCGCGGCGAGCCAGCCGGAAGTCCGCCTTGACCGGGCTCTCGATGCGCAGCGCCTCTTCGATGAAGCCCGGGATGCGCTCCGGGTGGGCCCGGAGCTCGTCCTGGAGCTCGGGGTACTCGCACAGGTACTTCAGGCCGACCGCCAGGAGGCGGGCCGTCGTCTCCTGGCCGGCGGCGAAGAGGAAGGTCGCCGTCCGCACGACGTTGGCCACGTCGGGGGTCGAGCCGTCGGGGTAGGTGGCGAGCGCGAGGTCGGTCAGCACGTCGCCACGTGGCTCGCGCCGGCGGTCCTCGATGTACTCGGCGAACCAGTCGTCGAGCCAGCCGAGCGCGTTGCCGCTCATGCCCTTTGCCCTCGGCGCCGATCTTGCCCGGTGACCCGCTCAGCCCGAAGCCCTCGCGGAAGCGCTGGTGGTCCGCCTCGGGCACGCCGAGCACGTCGGCGACGACGAGCATGGCGAAGGGCTGGGTGTAGGCGCGGATGAACTCGCAGCGCCCGTCGGCGACGAACTCGTCGATCTGCCGGTCGGCCAGGCGCCACATGAACGCCTCGTTCTCCTTCAGCCGCTTCGGCGTCAGCAGCCGCATGATCAACGAGCGCTCGCGGGTGTGGTCGGGCGGGTCCATCGTCACCATGTGCTCGCTCATGGGCAACTGGTCGCGGTGGGTGTCGATGATCGCACCGACATCGTCGCCTTCGAGCGGCACCGGGAACGTGGCGAAGGGGCCGATCACCGAGTTGCACGAGGAGAAGTCTCGGTGTTGAGGTAGATCTCCGACGCCTCCTCGTACCCCGACACGGCGACGACGCCGTGGTGGGCCGTCGGCACGACGGGGCACTTGGACCGCAGGTGGTCGAAGTAGGGATAGGGGTCCTCGAGCAGGGACTCGTCGGCGAAGAAGTCAACCGAGTCGTAGTCGGTCATGGCATTTCCGTCCCTGGGTTCGATCCAATGCTGGGCGACCGCTCAGCGCATGCTGGGCGTACTGCTTAGCATCGCGGGCAGGTGCTGGTCAACGGACTTGTAGATCTGCCCGTCCTTCATGACGAACCGCACGTCCTTGGTGACCTTGATGTCCTCGGACGGATCGCCCGGGCACGGCGATGACGTCGGCCAGGTAGCCCGGAGCCAGGCGGCCGAGGTCGTGCGCGCGCTCGATGAGCTCGGCGCTGGTCAGCGTCGCCGCCTGCAGGGCCTGCATGGGCGTCATGCCGCGGTCGACCATGGCGATCAGCTCGTCGGCCTGGGTGCCGTGCGGGATGGCGGGCGCGTCGGAGCCGCAGGCGATCTTGACGCCGGCCTCGAGCGCCTTGCCGAACATGCGGCGGGCCTGAGGGAAGATCTCGGCCGCCTTCTTCTGGAGGATCGGGTGGATGCGGTCGACCGCCATGTGATCGGCCAGCGCGGTCGTGCCCACGAGGAAGGTCCCGGTCTCCGCCATCAGCGCTGACGGTGTCGTCGGTGGCCAGCGATCCGTGCTCGATGCAGTCGACCCCGGCCCGGATGCAGGCCCGGATGCCGGCGTCGCCGTGGGCGTGGGCCGCGACCCGCAGGCCGTTGCGGTGGGCCTCGTCGACGATGGCGGCCAGCTCCTCGTCGGAGTACTGCTGGCACCCGGCCGCGCTCGCTGAACGACATCACGCCGCCCGATGCAGAGATCTTGATCAGCTTGGCGCCGTACTTGATCTGGTAGCGCACCGCCTTGCGGACCTCGGACACACCGTTGGCGATCCCCTGCTCCACGCTCTGGGGCATGATGCCCGGCGCGAGCCCCTGGAACATGGTCGGGATCGAGGTGGCCGCCGGTCGGGGTGATGGCGTGGCCGGCCGGGAAGATGCGCGGGCCGGGGAACCAGCCGTTGTCGACCGCCTTGGCCAGGTCGACATCGAGCAGGAAGCCCGGCCGTGTAGACCATCAGCCCCAGGTTCCGCACCGTGGTGAAGCCGGCCATGAGGGTGGTGCGGCAGTTCACCGCGCCGCGCAGCGTCCGGTACACCGGCGAGTCCTTCACGCCGTGCATCGGGTCGGGCAGGCCCGTCGGGCCCGCCGGGGCCGCCGATGAGCATGTTGAGCTCCATGTCCATCAGGCCGGGCAGCGAGCGTGACGTCGCCCAGGTCGATCTCGGTCGGCGGGACTCGGCAGCTCCGCCGGGAGGTTCACGGCGACGATCTCGGTTGCCCGTCGACCACGATCACCGCCGGCGAACGCACCGCGCCGGCCTCGACGTCGACCCACCGCTCGGCCCGCAGGATCGGTCGCTGTCGCTCATCGAGCTGCCTCCTGACCGGATCGGTAACGGATCGGCTCGTCGCCGCTCATGGTCGTGCGGTGCATCTCGCGGGCAGAGGACGTCTCGTAGGGCTGGCACCCTGTGCATCACGCCCGGTGTTGTCCCAGATGACCAGGTCGCCCACCGTCCACTCGTGGCGGTAGACGCGGTCGGGCGCCGTCGCCCGTGTCAAGAGGTCGGCCGAGCAGCGCCTTGCCCTCGTCGCGCCCATGCCGACGACATGGTCCGCAGTGGCGCCGATCACGAGCGAACGGCGTCCGGAGCGGTGTCGCCAGACGAGCGGGTGCTCCTCGGTCCGGCTTCTCTCGCCAGCGGGCAAGCTCTTCGGGAGGCGGGTCCGGGTGCACCAGCCGCTGCGACGCTTCGAACGTGTGGACGATGCGCAGCCCTTCCAACCGCTTCCTTTTCCGTCGTCGCGGCAGATCGTCGTAGGCCGCGTACGTGCTGGCGAACTCCGTCTCCCCGCCCTGTGACGGGATCACGTGCGCGCTGAGCACCGTCGCCTTCGTCGGGACGTCGTCCTGCGCGCCGTCGATGTGCCAGTGGAACGTGCCCGAGCAGGTAGGGCGCCGTGGCCGCTCTTGGCCGGGATCGAGCGACACGACTGTAGATGTTCGGGGGATCGGCGCGGTCTCGGCCTTACCGACGTCGTCGAGCCGCTTGGAGAAGGCGATCTGGGTCTCGTCGTCAATGTGCAGCTCGCGGAAGACCGAGGACGCCGTGCTCCTCGAGCGCCTCCATGCACGGCCGCCGGCAACGTCGTCGTCGGTCAGGAGCTGTTCGCGCCCGACACCGAGGATGTCGGCGCCGACGGTTGCCTCGAGCCGCCTCGTCGCCAGCGACGCTCACAGGTACCAAGCCCCGTTCACGTTGATCTGCTGGCCGGTGATGTACCCGCCTCCTCGGAGCACAAGAAGGCGCACGCCGCCGCGATGTCCTCGGGCGTGCCGAGCCGCCCGAGCGGTGCCCGTGCGACGACCTGGTCGCAGCTGGCCATCGAGCCGGACTCGATCGGCCGGCGCATCATCGGGGTGTCGATGGCACCGGGCGGAATGGTGTTCACCGTGATGCCGTGCGGAGCCAGATCGAGCGCGAGCGCCTTGGTCGAGCGCGATGACCCCGCCCTTGGAGGCGACGTAATGCGCCATACGCCGGGTGCCCGACTGCGCCGAGGACGACGAGATCGTGACGATGCGTCCCCACCGCCGCCCGATCATGTCGGGCACCGCTGCCTGGACGCAGTGAAAGGTGCCGGACAGGTTGACCGCCAGCATGCGGTCCCACGTCTCGGCGCTGATGTCGAGGAAGTTCTCGAACCCTTCGATGCCGGCGCTGGTGACGAGAATCTCGAGCGGGCCGAAGGCGCTGCGCACCCGGTCGAGTGCCACCTCGACCCCACCGCGGTCGCTGACGTCGACCGATGCGGCCAGTGCACTTCCGTCCCGGCTGACGATTTCCTTGGCCACCTGCTCGGCAGCGTCGGCGTCACGTCGAGCACGCCGACCCTGTGCCCGTCGGCCGCGAGCTGCCGGCAGATGGCGGCACCCATGCCGGAGGCTCCCCCGGTGATCACCGCAACCCGGCGTACCTGCGACGTACTCACTCCCGGTGCCTCCCCAGCAGAGCACGCTGCAGACCCACGGCCCGCGACGACGCTCACCGGCCGTGTGCAGCTCCCTGCTGCGGCCGCTCACCGGCCCGCTCCACGCGGATCGGTGCCGGTAGAGTGGCCGGATGTTAGTGGTAGTGCACAACTACGTCAAGGGTCCCTGGCGCTAACCGAGAGTATGCTTCATTATTTATGAGAGGGCCGTTTCCGCCCGGAAACCCGCCCTAGGTCGCAGGACCGAAAGGAGCCCGGCATGCGCATGGGTCTTCAGGTGAGCGCAGACAGAGGTCGCTACGCCACCAAGGTGGACAAGCTGCAGGCCGACGCGCGCTGGGCGGACGAGGCGGGCTTGGACACCGTCTGGACCCCGCAGATTCCCGACGAGTTCGACGTCATGGCAGCGGCCATCCTCATGGGTGCCGTGACCTCTCGCATCGAGGTGGGGACCTCTGTCGTGCCGATCCAGCCCCGGCACCCCATCGTGCTGGCCCAGCAGGCGCTGTCGGCCCAGGCCGTCTGCGAAGGACGCTTCACCCTCGGGATCGGGGTCTCGCACCATTGGATCATCGGCGACATGCTCGGCCTTCCCTACGAGCGACAGGCCACGACCATGCGCTGCTACCTCGACGTCCTCGATCAGGCGCTGGAGGGTCCGGGGCTGATCGAGGTCGAAAACGAGCTGTTCACCATCCGCCAACCCCTCGACATCACCGACATCATGCCGACGCCCGTCATGATCGCTGCGCTCGGCCCGGTCATGCTGCGTCTCGCTGGCGCGCGGCCGCCGGCACGGTGCTCTGGCTGGCCGACGAGCGCACCATCGCCTCCCATGTGGTCCCCGTC
>CAWGUX010000005.1:0-215883 GCA_963825965.1 uncultured Acidimicrobiaceae bacterium | reverse complement strand
AGGGTCAGCGTCGTCCACACCAGTGGCGCCTGCCACTGCATGAAGGGCTTGCGGCGCACCCGTCGGGGCGCCGGCATGCCCGTGCGGCCGCCGCAGGTCTGGACGAAGCGCACCCACCCGTCACCCGCTCGGGCGCGCGCTGGATGTCGGGCAGCTGCGACGGCCTGGAAGCGGTGCTTCACCGCCCGCAGGTTCACCAGCGTCGATCCCATGAGGCCGCTCGCCCAGGTAGCCGCAGTCGACGATCCGGCCCGTGCCGTCGACGGTGATGAAGGCGCGGAGCTCGTTGGCGAAGCGGAACCGGTCCGCGTCTCGGAGCGCCTCCAGGTCCATGCCCTCAGTGGGCGGGGGCGCGTCGTAGTGGGTGATGCCCGAGTCGAAGGCCAGGCGCTGGGCGCCCTCGATCGCCTCGGTCGGGATCCACGACAGCGAGGTGACGAGACCCTCGTGTCGGGTCAGGTGTCTGCGTGCTCATGGTCCAGGGTCTACCGGACCGCCCAGGTTGGCGAGTGTGGTGACAGGCCTCCAGGGTGTGCCTAGCACCACCGTTGCCAGGAGGGTCCCCACCTGTTCCCGCGGCCCGGAGTGTGTGAGAACTACAGGCGATGAGCGACCAGCACGACGGCTAGCGGCACGATTTCGGTGCTCCTGGCCGACGACAACCTCATCGTCCGCGAGGGCGTGCGGGCACTGATCGAGCGCCACCAGGACCTCCAGATCGTCGGCGTCGGCGGCCGACTACGACGAGGTGGTGCAGAGGGCGCCGCTGCGCTGGAGCCCCAGGTCCTCGTCACCGACATCCGGATGCCGCCCTCGTTCAACCGTGAGGGCATCGATGCGGCCAAAGAGGTGCGCAAGCGCCATCCCGGGACCGGCGTGGTCATCCTCTCCCAGTACGACGACCCCGAGTACGCCGTCTCGCTCCTGGCCGAGGGCTCCGCCGGCTACGGGTACCTCCTGAAGGACCACATCGCCCAGGGCGACCAGCTGGTCGACGCCATCCGGGCCGTCGCCACGGGCGGCAACGCCCTCGACCCGGCGATCGTCGACGCCCTCGTCCGCCCGGTCACCTCCCACGGCGGCCTGACGCCGGCCGAGGAGGAGCTGCTCGGCATGGTGGCCGAGGGCAAGCCCATCAAGGCCATCGCGGCGGCCAAGGGTCTTCCGCCCGAGGCGGTCGACGCCGAGGTCGAGGCGGTGTTCGTCAAGCTGGCCGAGGGAGTCTCGGCCGGCACCGAGGGCGCCCTGCAGCGGCTGCGCCTGCTGCACAAGGCCATCGTCGACCGCGAGGAGCAGGGCGAGACGCTCTCGCGCCTGCTCCCCGGCGGCCTCGCCGAGAAGCTGCGCCGCGACGGCCGGCACATCGGCGAGACCGAGCGGGTCGTCGTGACCGTGCTCATGAGCGACATCCGCTCGTACTCGACCATCGCCGAGCATGCCGACCCGAGCCAGCTGGCCGGGCAGCTCAACGTGCACCGCGCCGCGATGAACGACGCCATCCTCGGCGAGAACGGCACCGTGATGCAGTTCGTCGGCGACGCGGTGATGGCCGTCTTCGGCGCGCCCTTCGCCCAGGACGACCACGCCGACCGGGCGGTGGCGGCCGCGCTGGCCATGCACGAGAAGCAGGCGCACGTCAACGACCGGTGGGACGACGGAGGGCCTGCCCCCCTTCGGACTCGGGCTCGGCCTGTCGACCGGCGAGGCCGCCGCGGCGCTGCTGGGCTCCGAGGAGCGGCTGGAGTACACCCTCGTCGGCGACACGGTGAACCTGTCCCAGCGGCTGCAGCAGCTGGCCGACGCCGGCGAGACCGTGGTGTCCGAGGCGACCGTCCGAGGCCTGGCGCGTCGCCCGGGAGACGGTGGCGCTGCCGCCCCAGCTCGTGAAAGGACGCGAGACTCCGGTGATCGCATACAAACTGGTGGAGGCCGCATCGCCGGTCGGCGGAGCGCACCACGAGAGAAGGAAGCTGACATGGACGCCTTGGTCGTGGACAAGGTTCGCAAGACCTTCGAGGCCGAGAACGCCCCCGTGCGCGCGCTTGCGGGGCGCCAATCTGCGTGGTCCCGTCGGGGGACTTCGTCGCGCTCATGGGACCGTCGGGCTGCGGCAAGTCGACGCTGCTCAACCTCGTCGCCGGGCTCGACGTCGCCGACGAGGGCACGATCACGGTCGCCGGCGAGCTGGTGACCGGCCGGACCGAGGACGAGCTGTCGCAGCTGCGCCGGCGCCACATCGGCATCGTCTTCCAGTTCTTCAACCTGCTCGAGGGCATGACCGTGCTCGAGAACGTGGCGCTGCCGGCGGTCATCGCCGGGCGCAAGCGGAAGATGGCCGAGACGCCGCGCCCGCGACCTGCTCGACCTGCTCGGCATCGGCGACAAGGCGGGGACCGTGCCGGGCATGCTCTCGGGTGGCCAGCGCCAGCGCCTGGCCATCGCCAGGGCGCTGGCCAACGAGCCGACGCTGCTCCTGGCCGACGAGCCCACCGGCGCGCTCGACTCCGAGGGCGGCCAGGAGGTCATCGAGCTGCTGAGCCGGCTGCACGCCGGCGGCCAGACCATCGTGCTCGTGACCCACGACGCCGGCGTGGCGTCGGCCGCCGACCGGATCGTCCGCATGCGTGACGGCCGGATCGCCGTGGACGAGGACTCGGACATCCCCGTCGCCGTCCAGTCCTAGCGGGCCGGCGGCCAGTGACCGTCGGAGGCGACTGGAGCTCGAGGTGGGCGAGCACCCCTGCCCTCGACCGCCTCGCGCACCGACGCTCGACGGCCTTCGGGCCCGTTCCGGCTGCTGCAGGTCCTCATCCTCGGGCTCACGGTCGCCGGCGTCGTCGTCGGCCTGCGCATCTCAGTCCCCGGCGGCATCGCGCCGGTCGACGCCGTTGCGTTCGGGCTCACGCTCCTCTGGGCGCTCGTGGGCTTCGTCGACGCCCACGGGCGCGGACCGCGGGCGGGTCACTGGTGTCCCCGTACCACCTCCTCGCCGGGGTCGACGCGCTGGTCGCGGCCATGGTGGCCCTCACGGCGGGCCGCAAGGCGGAGACGCTCGCACGCCGCCAGCGGCGCCCGCGACGTCGCGACCGTGGCCGCCCTCGTCGTGACGGCGATCTCCTTCCATTTCCTCCTGGCCCTGCCCGACGGCCGTCTTGCGCGACCTCGCTCCGTCGCGGGCTGGCCGTGGCCGCCTATGTCGGCGGCGCTCGGCGGTCGGGATCGTCCTCATCGTGGACCACCAGCCCTTCACGCTCGTCGACGGGGCCGTCAGTTGGATCGTCGCCGGGCTGCTCGCCATCGCCCCGCTCCGCGCCCGCTACATCGGCGTCGCATCGGCGCCACGCGCGAGCGCATGGAGTGGTTCGGGATCGGCGTCACTCTGGCGGCGACCGTCGCCCTGGTGGCGACGGTCCTGCATCTCCTCGTCGGATGGCCAGGACCGCTGGGTGCGGTGGCGGCCGGCGCCACGGTGCTGGTCCCGCTGGGCCTGCTGGCCGGCGAGAGCCGGAAGCTGGCGCCCCACGCCAGTCGGGGACTCGTCCAGGTCCTGGCGGTGTTCGGCTTCGTCGTCGTCGTCTCGGCCATCTACCTCGTCGTCGTCCTCGGCCTCGGGCACGCGCCGAAGACAACGGGTGACAAGGAGGCGCTGGCCCTCTCCATGGTCGCGTCGGGAGTGGCGGCGCTGATCTTCGTGCCCGTGCGTGCGCGGTTCCTCGAGTCCGCCACCCGGTTCGTCTACGGCTCGCGCGAGGCGCCCGACGAGGTGCTGCGCACCTTCGGCAGCCGGCTGACCCGGGCCATCCCGATGGACGAGCTCCTGCTTCAGCTGGCCGAGTCGCTCCGCAAGACGATGGACTCTCCAGCGCGGAGGTCTACACGGGGACGGGAGAGGTCCTCGAACGGACCGCGTCGCGTGCCCGATCTCGGGCCCGGCTCCATCGTCGTTTCCCCCCGGGAGCGCCCGGTCGTCACCCGCGCCGGGCGTGTCGGGCACGGCGTGGGCCAGCCATCTGGCTGCCCTCCCTGCTCGCAGGGCCGGGACCAGGAGCAGATCAGGGTCGCCCCGGTCAGCCACGCCGGGGAGCTGCTGGGTCTGATCGTCGTCGAGCGGTCGTCGATGGCCAGCACGTTCTCCGAGGACGATGACCGGCGTCCTCGCCGACCTGGCGCGCCAAGTCGGCCTGGCGCTGCACAACTCCCAGCTCGACACGGCGCTGCAGACCACCCTGGACGAGGTGCGCAAGCAGGCCGACGCGCTGCGCGAGTCGAGAGCCAGGATCGTGGCCAGCGGCGACGCCGAGCGGCGCCGGGTCGAGCGCAACCTCCACGACGGCGCGCAGCAACACCTCGTCGCGCTGGCCGTGAACCTCCGACTGGCCAACGACATCATCGTCGACGACCAGGAGGCTGGTCTCGAGATGCTCGACCAGCTGGCCGGCGAGGTGCAAGAGACGATTCAGGAGTTGCGCGAGCTCGCGCACGGGATCTACCCGCCGCTGCTCGTCGACAGCGGGCTGGTCGAGGCGCTTCGCGCCGCGGCGAACCGGAACCCCCTGCCGGTCGACATCGTGGCCGAGGGCATCGGCCGGTACTCCCTCAGAGACCGAGGCGGCCGTCTACTTCTGCTGCCTCGAGGCGCTCCAGAACGCGGCCAAGCATGCGCCCGATGTCCAGCGTCGAGGTCCGGCTGTGGGAGGAGTCCGGCGGACTTCTCTTCACTGTCACCGACGACGGGCCCGGGTTCGACCCGGAGAAGGCCCAGCGCGGGCACGGCTACGTCAACATGGCAGACCGCCTTGGTGCGATCGGTGGAACGGTGCGCTGGGAGTCCGCAGATCGGGAAGGGCTCGCAGGTCCGCGGCTCGGTCCCGCTGGTCTGAGAGCAGCGTCAGGCCGACATGAACTCTCTCGCGTCGCGCCGTTCCCACAGCTCGGCGCAGGGTGTCGGCGCCGAGGTGCTCCTTGTTGAGGTAGGCGCGGGCGCCGCTGGTCGCCACCTCCGGCGGCAGATCGCTGGCGTCGTAGGTCGAGCACAGGATGACGACGACGTCGGGATGATGCGACACCATCGTGCGCGTGGCCTCGATCCCGTTCATCTCGGGCATGTTGATGTCCATCAGGACCAGACGCCGGGCTGAGCTCTCTGCTCGAGTGACACCGCTTCGCTCCCGTTGGCCGCCTCGCCGACCAGCTCGAACTCCGGTGGCCCGCCTCAGCACGGCCTTCATGGCCGCTCGGAAAGGCGCCTGGTCGTCGACGATGAGGACGGGGAGTCGATCACCCACGTCGTCCATTCTCGCACGGCGATCCGGTCTGTGGCCGGGGTGGTGCCACGTGCCTCGTCGGTGGTGGTGTCACCCTCCTCCGGGGTCGCTCAGGTAGACGAGCACCGCCTTGACGCGCCGGTTGACGTCGCGCTCCTCGGTCGAGCCCGAGCTTGGAGAAGATGGAATTGGTGTGTTTCTCGACCGCCCGCTCGGAGACCTGCAACGAGCTGGCGATGGCGGCGTTGCTCTTGCCCTTCGCCATCTCCCCCAGGATCTCGGATTCGCGGGGCGTGAGCCACGAGAGATCCGATTTCCGGCGTGACGACTTGGCCTCGATGAGCTCGTCGACGATCTGCGGGATCGATCATGGAGCCCGCCTGGGCGACCGTGCGGATGGCCTGCGCCAGCTCGTCGGCTCCCGCTACCTGCTCCTTCAGCAGGTAGGCCCGCCCCGCCGACCCCGTCTCGAGAAGCGCCAGCGCGTAGGAGGGCGTCTTGTACTGGCTGAGGACCACGACGCCCGACCTCGGGCTGGTTCTCCCGTAAGCCACGACGCCGCCTGGATCCCCTCGTCGGTTCCGGTGGGTGGCATGCGGATGTCGGTCACGACCACGTCGGGCGAGTCCTCCTCAATGAGCTCCAGAAGCTCGGGGAGGTCGGCGGCCCGCCCGACGAGCTCGAGGTCGGGCTCTCCGTCGATGATCCGCGAGATGCCCTCCCGTAAGCAGCGCGTTGTCCTCCGCCAGTACCACCCGGATGGTCGCCATGCGCGTGACGTACGGTAGCGCGACCGGCGTAGCAGCCCAGGTCAGCGGCTCCCAGCGGTCGGAGCCGTGGTGGTGGCACCCCCGCGAGGGTCCTGGTGGCACCCTTGGTCGGCCCGGCACGGTCAGCGACACTGAAATCGGTGCAGCGGAGGAGCTACGGGAGAATCGGCGTGCGTGATCGAACGTGCGCTCGGTGTCGTGCGCTTCCGGTTCCGCGCCACCTTCGGGCGCCGCTGGGCGCGGCTACCTCTCCCTCGTCGTCCTGGTCGGGTTGGTCGGCGGCCTCGGCCTCGGGAGCCTCGCCGCCGCCCGGCGCACCCAATCGTCGTTCTCGACGTTCCTGGCCGCGACCAACCCCTCGGACCTCCTCGTCTCGATCTACGGCGGCTTCGGGCAGCGGACAACCCGAACTACGACCCGACGCTGACGCAAGCGATCGCGCGGCTTCCCCGACGTGCGCCACGTCGCGCCCGGCGCTCGGTGCTGGTCGGGCGCGCCCTTGACCGCGGATGGCACGCCGAGAATCAGGGTCACCGGGCCTGGCCTTCCCCGTCGCCAGCGTCAACGGTCTCTTCTTCACGCAGGACCGCCTCGGCGGTGTCGAGCGGCGCCTGCCGTCGCCGGACCGTCCCGACGAGATCGTGATGGCACCGGTGGTGGCCAACCTTCTGGCCTCCACGTCGGAGAGGTGATCCCCTACGGCTTCTACCGACCATGCACAACAGAGCAATCCGGGGTTCGGGACAAATGCCGTGCCGCCAGCGATCCGGGTGAACTTCAAGCTCGTCGGCCTCGCGATCGCTGAACTCCGAGATCGTGCGAGGACGACGTCGACATTCTCCCGACGTTCGTCGCGTTGACTCCTGCGTTCGCCCGGGAGGTGCTCGCGCACAATGGGCAGGTTCTCCGGAGCCGTCACCTTCGGCATCACAACGGACCGAGGGACTGCGACGGTGCCCGCCGTCGAGCGCGAGTTGACCACGCTCATCCCGCTTCACGTGCATTCAGCGAGCACTCGCTCGCGCCGGTGGCGACGAAGGCCGATCGCCGCCCTCAAGCCGATCTCCATCGCCCTGGCCGTCTTCGGGGCCGTTGCGCTGTTGGCGACCCTCCTCATCGGCACGCAAGTCATCGGGCGCCGGTTCCGGTCGGAGGCCGGCGACCTCGGAATCTTGCGGGCGCTCGGCGCAGGGTCCGGTCGACACCCTCCTTGACGCCCTTCTCGGGGTCGTGGCAGCGATCATGGCGGGATCGCGTGCTCGCGGTTGGCTTCGGCTTCGCGACTGTCACCGGTCGCGCCGCTCGGCCCCGTCCGGTCCGTCTACCCATCGCGTGGGTTCTCCTTCGACGCCACCGTGCTGCTGCTGGGCGCGCTGTTCGTGTTTCTTGCGCTCACGACGGTGGCGGCGCTGCTGGCGTACGCCGGCGCGCCTGCACCGGGCCGCACTTCGGCCGCGTATCCGGTCGTCCTCCGGCGCGAGGATCGTCGACGTCGCTGGCGCGGGCGGGACTGCCCGCGCCAGGAGTCGTTGGCGTGCGCATGGCGCTCGAGCGGGACGACTCTCGCAGGGCGATTCCCGTGCGCTCCGTGCTGCTCGGCTCTTCCTTGGCCGTGGCACTGGTGGCGGCGACGCTGACCTTCGGCAGCAGCCTGGGCACGCTGGTCTCGAACCCGCCGCTCTACGGGTGGAACTGGTCGTACCTCCTGAACCCGGTGGGGTCGGGAGGTGGCAACGTCCCGCATGATGGCCCTGCCCCTCCTCCACCACGACAGGTACGTCGCGGGATACACGGGCACCGACTTCGACGATGTCGAGATCGATGGACAGCTTGTACCGGTCCTGTTGTCCAACACCGGCGCGGCCGTTGCTCCGCCGGTCCTCTCAGGGCACGGCGTCGACGGGTCACACCAGGTTGTCCTGGGAGCAGCCACCCTGGCGCAGCTCCACAAACACCTGGGCCAGTACGTGACCGTGTCGTTCGGAAGCCCCAAGGACGCTCCCATTTATGTGCCGCCGACGCGGCTACAGATCGTCGGTACGGCCACCTTGCCCGCCATTGGCTTCGCCAGCACAGTGTCCGACCACACATCGATGGGCACCGGCGGACTGGTCTCGCCTGCAGATGCTGCCCAAGAGGTTTCTCGCCGCCGTGAACGGCACGAACCCCCTACTCGGAGGGCCGAATCTCGTTCTCATCCGGTTCAAGCAAAACGCGCCGCCTCAGGCGGCCCTGGCCAGCCTCCGAAACATCGCGCGCACCGTGAACCGGGCCCTCGCCAGCCTGCCCGGTGGGTCCGGGAACAATGCGATCGTCGTGCAGGGCGTGCAACGCCCGGCCGAGATCGTCAACTACCGGACGATGGGCCTGACCCCGACTCTGCTGGTCTCGGGCCTGGCCCTCGGTGCCGTCGTGGCGCTCGCGCTCACACTGATCGCCTCCGTGCGCCAGCGCCGCCGCGACCTCGCGCTGCTCAAGACCATCGGGTTCGTCCGCGGGCAGCTGGCCGCTGCCGTGGCGTGGCAGGCGTCGGTCGTCGCCCTGATCGGCATCCTCATCGGCATCCCGTTGGGCATCGTCGCAGGACGCTGGCTCTGGAACCTGTTCGCCCGCCAGATCAACGCGGTCCCGTACCCAACGGTCTCACTCTCTTCGATGGCCTTGGTGGCAGCGGGCACCATCGTGATGGCCAATGTGGTTGCCGCCGTCCCCGCGCTGGGCCGCCGCACGAACCCCGACCGCGCTCCTGCTCCGGGCCGAGTAGCTCCAGGTGGCCCGTCGTGCTCCTTGGCGCGACCGTCGGGTCCTGGCGGTCTATTTGCCCTGTGCGACTTTGCCCTGTGCGACGGCAGCCTTGAGGTCCAGCAATGCCTCGTTCAGCTCGGCCGAGCGATGTCGCCTGGCAGCGTCGGCAGAGGCGAGCTGATCACCGGTCGGGAGCTGGCCGCCCGACCGCATGAGGTGGTCCGCCTCGATCGCGAACGCGAGGCCACGGAGGCTTTCGGCGCACCGCGTGCACAAGCCCCTGCTCATGTCGTCGGGCGCGGATGCGGCCGCTCGCTCCAGACTCGCAACCGCCTCGTCCACCTGCACCGCCGACGTGAGAGCGCCGCTCTTGGTCGTCGGTCTCGGTTTGCGAGAGCACGAGGTCGCGTGCGAGCTCGGCTGCCGTGATGGCCGGGAGGACCGTGCGCCGCCATTCGGCCGCCTGTCCCTGCCTGCCGCGTCCTGGCGATCAGGAACGCGACCAGCAGGATCGCCAGCACGATGACCACCGCGAGCAGGACCCAACCCCAGGTCTTGGAGCTCGACGTCGACTTCGCCGTCGTCGTCGTGGTCGTGGGGTGTGAGGTCGTCGTGGAGGGGTGTGCCCGGGTTGTCGTGGTGGTCGGGTGCGTCGTCGTCGTGGTCGGGGCTACGGTCGTCGTGGTCGGAGGAACGGTCGTCGTGGTCGGGGGCAGGGTCGTCGTGGACGGCGGCGCGGTCGTTGTGGTCGTCGTGTCCTGGGCCGATGCGGGCAACGCCAACATTGCGATGAGTCCGAGACCGATGGGGGCCGACGCAAGCACGCACAGCACTGCGGCGAGCGCCTTGTGGTGTCTCAATTCCATGCCGAGCAGCCTACGGCCACCCTCGTCCCCCGACACGACCAGGGAGGCGTCCTGCCGGGTACCGTCAGGACACAGAACGGGAGGACTTCATGCAGCTCGACATCCACGTGCCGCGCTTCACGTGGCCAGGCGGCGTCGCCGCCATCGGCCCGATGTTCGGCGACCTGGCGCAGACCGCCGAGGAGATCGGTGTCCGCACCCTCTCGGTGATGGACCACTGGTTCCAGATGGAGATGATGTGGCCGGCGGAAGAGCCCATGCTCGAGGGCTACACAACACTGGGATTCGCAGCCGCGAAGACCCAGCGCCTGCGCTTTCGCCTCCTGGTCGGTGGTGTGACGTACCGCCATCCCGGACTCTTGGCCAAGACTGTCACCACGCTCGACGTCCTTTCTGGTGGCAGAGCCGAGTTGGGCCTCGGTGCCGCGTGGTATGAGCGCGAGCATCTTGGCCTCGGCGTCCCCTTCCCTCCGCTCAAGGAGCGCTACGAGCGTCTTGAGGAGACAATTCAGATCTGCTTCCAGATGTGGAGTGATGACAACGGTCCCTACGAAGGCGCCCACTACCAGTTGGCCGAGACATTGTGCTCGCCGCCTCCGCTGAGCGCCCCCCGGCCGCGGCTCCTCATCGGTGGAGGTGGTGAGCGCAAGACCCTCCGCCTCGTCGCCACCTATGCCGACGCCTGCAACTTCATCGGCGACGCCGCCACCGTCGCGCACAAGGTCGAAGTCCTGCGTGCGCACTGTCACGACGTGGGCCGTGACCCTGCGGCGATCGAGGTCACTGCGCTCATCATGATCGCCGACGACGCCGACCAGGACACGATCCTCCGGGAGGCTGAGGCCCTGCGATCCGCAGGTGCGGACGCGATCGTGGTGCGATCAACCGGATCCGAGCCCTCACGGTGGCTCGAGTCGACGTGGGGACCGCTGCTCCCTCGCCTCGCCACGCTCTGAGGTCCAACCCCGAGCGGTCGGTGCCATGAGGGATCGTTCGGTGCACCAATTTCGCGAGCGTTATCGTGCACACCGGGGCCGCTAGCTCATCCGGAAGAGCAGGGGACTTTTAATCCCAAGGTGCCGGGATCGAGACCCGGGCGGCCCACCATCAGTGCTGGATGTAGGCGTTTTGTGTCCCAGTGGGGATTTCTTCTCTCCCGCCGCGGACGCGAACAGACGCGAACTTCCGCTCATGTCCCATGTGGGACCGCCTGCCGCCAGTGCTTCCATCTGCAAGGCGATCTGCCGATCACGCTCGGGCGAGGCGTGGACGTAGCGAGTCGCCATCGACGGAGAGGACCAGCCCCCTCGCTGCATTAGGTCGCTTGTCGTGGCTCCGAACTGACCGGCGACGGTCGCCGCGAAGTGGCGACAATCGTGGAAATGCAACCAGGGAACGCCTACCGCTTCGGTGGCAGCTCGCCAATGGCGTCGAAGCGCCTTCGCCCACAGTGGGCGCGCCGTTGTTCCGGTGAATAGGAAAGCTGTCGGCTCTAAGCCCACAAAGTGTTCTAGGTGGTGGGCCAGATGGATGGGCTTGATCCGGTTCGACGGACAGGTTGCTTGTGTTGATTATGCCGCCTGACGGTCGGCGTTGTGGTGAACAGCTTCGTATTGAGCGGGGCTGAGGTAACCGAGCGTCGAGTGCAGCCGGCGCGTGTTGTACCAGCCCTCGATGTACTCGAAGACACCGCGTCGAAGTCCGGTCCTCGTTGGCCACGAGCGCGTGTCGATGAGCTCGCGCTTGATGGTGGCGAAGAAGCTCTCAGCGACCGCGTTGTCCCAGCACTCGCCTTTGCGCCCGACGGAGAGGACGACGCCGTTGGCCCGGGCCAGCTCGGCGAAGTCACCGCTCGTATATTGACAGCCCCTGTCGGAATGAAAGATGACACCGCTTTGTGGTGCCCGGTTGGCGAACGCCATGGTGAGGGCGTCTTCGACGAGCTCGGTGCGCATGTGATCGGCCAGGGCCCAGCCGACGACCCGGCGAGAGGCCAGGTCGATGACCGTGGCCAGGTAGGCCCAGCCCTCCCACGTCGAGATGTAGGTGATGTCGCCGACATAGCGGCGGTCCATTTCTTCGCACGGCCCGAAGTGGCGCTGGATGAGGTCGCGGGCCGCTTCGGCGTCGGGATCGGCCACGGTGGTCTTGCGCCAGCGCTTCTTGCATCGGCCCTCGAGGCCCGCTTGGCGCATCAGCCTGGTCACCTTGCGCTTGCCGCACGCGATGTGGCGATGGAGCAGCTCCTTGTGGATCCGCGGGGCGCCATAGGTCCCCTTGGATTCTTTGTGGATGGCGCTGATCAGCTCGAGCAGCTCGGCGTCGGTGACCTCACGGCGTGACGGGACGTCGTTGCGGCGCTCGTAGTAGGCGGACTTGGAGACCTCGAACAGAGCACATGTCCTTTGGACACTGTGACCTGCGGTCTTCTCCGCCTCGATGAAGGGGTCCAGCTTCATCGGGTCTCCTTGGCGAAGAAAACTGTCGCACGCTTGAGGATCTCGACGTCCTCTTTGAGGGAGCGGTTCTCCCGGCGCAACCGGGTGAGCTCCTGCTTCTCCTCGGTCGTGAGGCCGGGGCGCTCACCCTGGTCGATCTCGGCTTGTTTGACCCAGGTGCGCACGTTGGTCTCGGTCAGATCGAAGTCCCTGGCCACCTGGCCGATGCTGCGATCGCCGCGCCGGCACAGCTCGACGATCTCAGCCTTGAACTCCGGAGTGAACGAGCGACGCGCACGCGGCTTCTTCCTCTCCATGGTCTCCATTTTGGACATCCTCTCCGGGGCCCTGCCCCTGATGGTGGATGTCCGTCAGACCGGAGGAAGCCCAGGACCAGGGCGGACGGAGGTAGGTACACGGTTCGTACGCCAGCGTCCGACTTCGTTGGGCCAAGCGGGATGGTCTCATTGCGGGAGCTGTCAGCAAGCGTCTTATTGACGCTGACTCCGTTCGTGTCCACAGCATTCGTGGTCCCAGGACCGGAGCCAGAAGGAGAGAGAGGTCACGTTCTTAATGTTAAGACGGGGGATCTTGGCAACCTTCACGGTGCCCCCTATCGTCAGGTCTGTGAGACACCCTCGGAGCCGTAACGGTCTGGCCCTTCGGGATCCTTCTCTCCTCTCCCGCCAGAGGGATTCAGCAGATGGAGCGCGCACGCCCCCCTACTCTTGCTGAGTTCCGTACCCAACGAAGAGGTAGTTCGTAAGGTTGTGGGTGGTGTACTGACAGAAGTGCTCGACGACTTTGCCTCCATTTAGCTGGCTCGCAGAACCGGTGCCTCCGCCAACGGCGCCCGTTATCTTCACCGCAGACACATACTTGTATCCGGTCATCGGCGCACACGTGTGACTCGCGTTGTAGTTGAACGTCAAGTCTTCGTCGAGAATCACTGGGCCTTTCTTCCAAGTTACCTGCGACGTACCTGGGCCTGGGGTGTTGAACAGTTCCGAGCCCGAAGACCCCGTTATCCCCTTGCCGGTTCCAGAGCATCCGCTAAGGCGGACAGGTGTCATAGCTGGACCCTCAGCACTCAACCCTGTGCATTTAACGGTCAGGGGAGAAGGCGTAACACCAACGGCGTCCACGCTTGCTGTCGCCGTTCCAATGGCGAAACCCGTTGTCGCGATGGCAGCGACCGCTGTGATGGTAAATGTCGTGGCGATTCGCATCGGTTCCCCTTTAGGTGGTCCCATCCAGCTTGAAGCGTAACCAGGTCACCTCACGCCGCCGACCCATGCGGACTGGCCCAGATCGCCGGGTCTGCTGCAAATGTCAGTCCCGGTATGGCGGCCAATGACTGGCGAGTCCGCCGTCTTCATGGGCGGCGGTCAATGCGTCTCCCGCGTACCAGGCACACAGGGGCAGGACCACTTCATTCCCATCCTCAACGCCAAGTTGCTGAACGCTCAGTCCGATCAGGGCAAGGGTGGACGAACGACTACGGATCCTCCCTTGTTCTGGACCTCTGGCGACGGCAGGCTGATCCCTGTGTCCTCGCGTTCCCAACTAGCAACCGCCTGTTCCGCCAGCGATCGCGGTATCCGCACCTGCACGTCCAGGTTCTGGGAGAACAGGATGCGTCCGATCTCCGCAAGCACGGGGCCATCCTTGGACCATTCTTCGTAGTCGTCGGTCCAATCGTAACTCTCGTCCTCGGGTTCCATAGTCCAAGTCTCATCCGTCCGTCAGGTGAGTTCCCTATCGCCGGCTGCGGGCGCCCCGGACATTGATCGCAGTATCGGTTTGCTGTCCTCCTCGACACAAGGAGGAAGCCATGCCCACGCCGATCCCAAGTTCAGTAGCGCTGGTGAGCGCTGAAGACGCCGATCCATTCGCCCAGGCCCAGATGGCCGCGGCCGCGTATCTGGCCCGCTACAGCGGTCGGACCCTCGAGACCTACAGATGCGACCTGCGCACGTTCTTCCAGTGGTGCATCGACGTCGGTCTCGACGTGCTCGAGGCCAAACGGGCCCACATCGAGCTGTGGCGCGGCGCGATGGAGGAGCGGGGACTTGCCGCTTCGACCATCGATCGGCGGCTTTCGACCATCTGCGGGTTCTACCGATTCGCCCACATTGACGGCCGGATCCCATTGAACCCGGCGCAATACGCCCGCCGGCCCAAGGTCTACCCGAGCGAGGGTCGTGGTCTCGACCGGGGCGAGCTTGGTCGGTTCCTCTTCACAGCTGAGCGCTACGACCCCGACCACGCCGCTCTGTCGGCTTTGCTGGGGCTGAACGGTCTCCGAGTGAGTGAGGCCTGCGCCACCGATGCCGAGGACCTCGGCTTCGACCGAGGCGATCGCACCCTTCGCATCATAGGAAAAGGCAACAAGCCGGCCGTGATCCCCCTGGTCCCACGAGTGGCCCGGACGATCGACCTCGTTCTCGGCGAACGATGCGAAGGACCGATCCTGCATCGCCACGACGGTCAGCGACTCGACCGACGTACCGCGCACCGCTGGATCCGCTCCATCGGCAAGCGAGCCGGCCTCGGGATTGTCCATCCCCATATGCTGCGAGCCGCATTCATCATGGCGGCACTCGATGCGGGTGTGCCTCTGCGTGACGTCCAGATCGCAGCGCGCCACACCGATCCGCGGACGACGACCATCTATGACCGGCGACGGGAGAACTTCGACCGCCATGCGGCCTATGTCGTGGTGGCCTTCGTGGCCGGCGGCTAGGAGTTCCCCAGCTCTATGCCCCGGCGCTCGGCGAGTGCCGCTGCGATGTCATCGAGCGAATGACCGGTCCGTTCCGCCGCCACCCGGCCGTAGAGCACCACGGCGTAGAAGGCGAACTTCCACATGTCGTCGATGCCCCACCCGTCGGCCTCGTCAAGGAGGTCGGGGTAGACGCCGGCCCGGATCATGGCGGCAGCCATGAGGGCATAGTTGCTCTTGTGCTGCTGGTACTTGCCACGGAAGTGGTATTCGGGGAGATAGTGATCGCGCATCCCCTCGTAGTTGATCGGGTCCGCCGGTGACGCCCCGGACTCCTCGATCGCCCCCGCGGCCAACTCGAGCAGGACCTCAGCCGGAAAGGTGTTGTTGCGAGGCTGCAACTCGGCCAGCTGCTCCATGATGGAGTCGGCGTCCGCTTCCTCGTGGGCGGTTATGCCGAGTAGTCCGAGGCGGAAGGCATTGTCGTAGTCGTCGTCGCTGGGGCCAGACTTGCGGGCCATCACCCAACGCTAGATCGATGAGCCGCGACCGGCATGACCCCAGGCCGGCGGTAGGTGACACCCTTCAGCCGAGATGATGGCACGCGTTTTGGGACACTTTCGTCTGCCGATGAGTCGAGCTGTCGATTGGCACTCTGTCTCGCGTCCCGGTCCAAATGGATCGATTTAGGACCGCACGCGGGGAGGGAGCAGCGGGGGGGGAACTCGGAAAGGCGTGACAAAGGCCCGATCGATTGGGGCAGGTTCGGGTTGAGGTTGTATTGGGCAATAGTTGCTGTGTGAATGTATTTTCGGGAACCTCCAATCTCAGCGAGGAATCCATGGTTGACGCCGTCCTGAGCGCCAGCCGGGCCCTCGTGGCTATCGCAGCTCGCTCACTGGCCGACGCGGGCGAGGAAGTCACCCTCACCCAGTACCGCTCTCTCGTCGTCCTGGCCTCGCGCGGGCCGCAGGGCGTGGCGGAGTTGGCCGAAGCGGTCTCGGTGACTCCGCCCACCGCGTCGCGATTGTGCGACCGCCTGGTGAAGAAGGGCCTCGTTCGTCGACGGACCGACCGCCACGACCGACGGCATGTGCAGATCGCCTTGACCCAATCGGGCAGGGGCCTCGTCGACGCGGTGACCGATCGCCGTCGCCAGGAGATCGCTGACCTCCTGTCCGCCGTCCCGGCCAAGACCCAACGCTCAGTCGTCGTCGCTCTGCGCCAGTTGGCCGAGGCCGCTGGTGAAGTACCCGAACAAGATTGGAGCGCGGGGTGGGACCTGTGAGCGAGCAGGCCGACACCCCCCACCCCGGCCGCGCCGTGTGGGCCAGGGGACTCAGCGCACGGGCGGGGCGCTGGGTTGCCTCGGCGTCCTATCTCAAGAAGTGGAGTGTTCTCGGTGTCGTGATCGGCGCCGTGGCCGGCGTCGGCGCCATCGTGTTCTACGAGGCACTCGTCGTCTGCACCCACTTCTTCATGAACGTCCTCGTCGGCTACCAGGTGCCGACACCCAAAGGCGAAGGCGGACTCGCGGCGTCGAGCTCACCCGCCCGGCCGTGGGCCCTGCCGCTCATCGCCGGGGTCGGCGCGCTGCTCGGGGCGGTGCTGGTCTTTCGCATCGCCCCCGAGGCGCAAGGGCACGGCACCGACGCCGCCATCTCGGCCGTGCACCACAACCCGCGGGGCGTGCGCTTCCGTGCCGTCATCGTCAAGATCGTCGCGTCGGCCCTGACCATTGGCTCGGGAGGCTCTGGTGGCCGAGAAGGACCGACCGGCCAGATCAGCGCCGGCTTCGGGTCACTGCTGGCCCGCCTCCTCGACCTCGAGCCCGCCGACGGACGGATCGCGGTCGCCACGGGAATCGGCTCGGGCATCGGGGCCATCTTCGGAGCACCTCTGGGCGGTGCCGTGCTGGCCACAGAGATCCTCTACCGCGACGACTTCGACCCTGCGGCGTTGCTCCCCAGCTTCATCGCCTCGGTGGTCAGCTTCGTGGTGTTCGGGGCGGTCGAAGGCTTCTCGCCCCTCTTCGGCTATGTCGCCACCTACCACTTCAGCGACCCGGTCCAGCTGCTCTGGTTCGCGCTCATCGGATTGCTGGCCGGACTCATCGGGCTGCTCTACGCCAAGAGCTTCTACGGGTTGGCCGACCTCTTCAAGCGATCCCCTCTGCCCCGGTGGGTGGCCCCGGCGGTCGGAGGCCTCATCGTCGGAGCCATCGCCATCGCCGTGCCCCAGGTCATCGGCACCGGCTATGGCTGGGTGCAACAGTGCCTCAGCCACCAAGGCATCGAGTCCATCCCGTTGTGGATCGTGCTCATCGTGCCCTTCGCGCGGATTCTGGCCACCGGTCTGTCCATCGGCTCGGGAGGATCGGGCGGGATCTTCGGCCCGGGCATCGTCATCGGCGCCTTTCTCGGCGCGGCGGTGTGGCGGGTCTTCGACCCCGTGTTCCCCTCCATGGGTCACGACCCGGCCCCCTACGTGCTCGTCGGCATGATGAGCTGCTTCGGCGGCATCTCGCGCGCACCGTTGGCCGTCATGTTGATGGTCGCCGAGATGACCGGGAGCCTCTCCATCCTCACGCCCGCCATGATCGCTGTGGGCATCTCCTGGCTGATCGTTCGCCGCAGTGATGACACCATGTACCGCAGCCAGCTCAAGAGTCGCTCCGATGCACCCGCTCAAAGGCTCTTGGCCGGCATGCCACTTCTCGGCGCGATTCCGGTCACCCGGGCCATGGCGGTGCCGAAGTTGGTGCTCACCTCACACAGCAACATCTCCAGCGCCCGACGGGCGCTGGCAGACGCAGGCCTGAACGGAGCACCGGTGGTCGACGAGGCCGGGCGACTGGAAGGGACCGTCGCCCGTTCGGCACTCGACAAGCCCGGCGACGGGCTCCACGGACTGGGAGATCTTGTCGATGCGGGCGCTTCCACCGTCTCAGACTCGAACCGCCTCGATGTCGCGCTCGAAAGCCTCACCACCGCGCCAGAGTCTTGGGTCCCGGTCCTCGACGGTGAACGCCGAGTCGTCGGAACGCTGTCGATCTCTGACGTTGTGCGCGCCTACCGCCAGGAACTTGTCACGAGTGCCGAACGGATGAGTGATCTCGGAACGACGGAGGGCGCGGCTCAGGTAACGGTCACCGAGAGCTCTCCGATCGCGGGCAGGACGCTGCGCCAGGCCGGAATCCCCGCCGGACTACTGGTCACGTCGATCTCGCGAGGGGACAGGGTGTTCTTTCCGACCGGGGACACCACGCTCGCCGTCGGTGACGAGTTGACCGTGATCGGTGAAAAGTTGGAACCGGGTCAGATCGGAAACGGCGTGGCGATGGGCGATGTCGACGGAGCACCGGTGAGGACCCATCGCTATGGTCGCCGCAGTGAGTGAATGCACGCGACGTTTCTTCTGGTGGTTGAGCGTGGCCGTCATGCTGCTGATCACGGCAACGGACGCCCTCCTCGGGTCGCGCGTCATCTTGATCGGGCTTCTCATGCTTGGTCCTTGCTGCGCGCTCTTCAGCGTCCGGCGGATGTCGAGCGTCCAGGCCGGGGCGATCGCCGTCGGGCTGGCACTCCTCTTGGCGCTCCCAGACGGGATCTGGGACACAACCACCCAGTTCGCCTTCACCGGTGCGGTCTTGCTGGTCGCCATCGCTTGCACGTGGGCGGCCGGGATCATCGAGTCGATCACCCGACGATGAGCCGCGGGCGGGTGCAGATCGGCGCATCGTTGCGCCTCTACTCGGCTCAACTGTGCACCGTGACTCCTACGAGACGGCGAGAAGCACAATCACGAAGAGGATGTAGGTCGCGATGATCAGGGCCCCTGCGGCACGCCGCAGGCCATGGCCGAGATAGGCGAGCACCAACGTCAGCGCGGTCAGTCCTACGTACCAGCCCGCAACGAGCAGGCCCGACCCGGAGGGCTTGGCAAGACCGATCACAACGGCGGGGATCAATAGGCCGGCCGTCACGTTGAGCGAGTTCGAATTGAGCGCGGTGCTCAACGTGGCTGCGCCTCGGCCTCGCCGGGCCAAATAGATCGCAGAGACGGCATTGGGAAGGCTCGTGACAGCGGCCAGGACCAGCGCACCGATGACGATCTCGGGAACTCCGAAGTGCCCGCCCAGTGAGGTCGCCCCCTTCTCCATGGCCACGCTGGCCACCACCACGACGACCAACGCAGCGCCGGCCGTCCAGGCGTCTCCCGACGTTCCTCGGCGGGGGTGGATCGCCGGCTTCGAGTTCGCTCTCCTCCTCGACGATGGCAGCCGTGATCCACGCTGCCCATCTCTTCGGAAGTCGCAGCCGCGCCAGGATCGTTCGATGAGCGCCGAGCAGGGCGACAAAAGGTACGAGAACGGCGAGGACTACGACTAGGCCAGCACCTGCGGAGAGCTGACCTCCGACGCTCAACAGGCACGCCGCACCAACGGCCATGCTCACTGTCCCGCTGAAGATCACCACCTTGCGGTGCAAGCTGATGCTGCCGGCCACAACCGCACCGAGCCCAAGGAGCGCAGCCAGGTTGAAGACATTCGACCCGAGGACGACCCCGGCACCAACGGTCGCCTGATGGTGCACCAATGCCGTGACGGATGCAGTGACCTCGGGTGCATCGGCAGCCAGGGCAGCCACCATCCCAAGCAGGGCCTCGGAGAGGCCGAGGCGCTCGCCCACCCGCTCGAGCCGAGAAACGAGCACCCAACTCGTCGCCAGGCTGACGATGGCCCCGACAACGAACGCCACCGTGGAGAGCCCCACGCTCATCGGCGCTCAAACCCTGTATTCACGCGATCAAAGGTGCAGGTGGGCGGCGTGTAAGAGATGGGATAGCCAGGCGACACGTCAGCTCCTCAGCGCGAACCTCCGATGTGCCGACCAGGCTTCCCGGCTCTCCGACTTCCAGCGTACTTTTCGCGAAGCGCTCCCACGGGCCGAAGAGACAGCAAGGGCTATTCGGGCCCTTGCTGTCCAACCTCAGCTGTCAGGTCGCATCAGCGCGGCTCGCCGGTGGAGTAGCCCATAACGCGCGCCTGACGACGTGCCGTCGTCTAGCCCCGATGTGCCTGCTTCGTACGGGGGCATAGGGATCGATCAAATTTTGCTTGACGCATCGACGTCAGTAGGTGACCATCATTTGAGCTGGGGGCAACGTACTACCGGAAATTGCAGCCAAACTTGCAGCCCAGGGAATCAACTCCGACGTATTTTCATGGACCCATACGAACATCGCACCATCACTGACTGCGGCAACGAACTTCCGTGACCTGCTAAATATCCCAATCGTCGGATCCCAAGGTGCCGGGATCGAGACCCGGGCCGCCGACCGACGTACCGAGCCGCAGATGGCTGAATGGACCAACCGCGAAACCCCACTGATTGGTACTCAGTTGCTGCCTACCAGTGGGAACTCTTGGACCCGCGCGTAAGAGTTGATCCGGCAACGAACCGAAGCAATCAACAACCCTGCCCAGGGTTCGTGCTGAGGTTCAACGTAAGTCAGTCCAATTCCGACAACGCCGCGGTGGCACGCCGGGCAACGCTGGCGTACCTCCGGCTGACGGCTGCGTCGCGGGCTCGGGCCAGGAGATCGCGGGCCCGTTCGAGATCTCCTGGGTCGCCGCGGTCCGAGAGCATGCGGCCCCATCGCAGGTGCGTGACGGCGTCAGCAAACTCCATCCGACCCCTGGCGTTGAGCTCTGCTGCCTGGGCGAAGTGCGTCTCGGCCTGATTGTAGAGGCCGAGTACCGACTCCAGGCTGCCGCAGTAATACGCCACCGGGCTTCCGGCCGTCGCCCCGATGAAGAGAACCTGGTCGTCGAAAGGCGCGAGCAGATCTAGGAGCAGCCGAGCGGGTGTCTCGGCGCGGAGTTCGGCGGCAACGTCGGCGTAGGACGCCACCGCGAAGATCCAGACGACGTCGTAGGGCAACGAGGTCAGGTCCGCGGCCGCGGCGTCGAGCATCTGGCGAGCCGTGTCGAGGTTGCCGGCTTCCATATGTCCTTCGGCCAGCGTCGCACGGAACACCGGGAGTGCCGGATTCTCGGCGGCGATCTGCTCGATCAACGGGACGAGTTCGTCGTAGCGCCCCTGTTGGCGGCGGACGCCGATCATCTCGGCACCGTAGAAGCCGAAGGCATCGGGCTGACCGCTCTCTGTGCCGATCTCCAACGCAGCCGTGGCGAGCTGTTCGGCTCGGTCGGGATCCCCGGTCAAGAGCGCATCGGCGGCGTCGTTGAAGAGGGTGACCCACATCATCGTCGGCTGTCGTAGTCCGGTGATGACGGCGCGCATGGTTTCGAGGCACCGACGCGCCATCTCGAAGTCACCGGCTTGTACCGCGGCCAACCGGCTGTACGCGCCGGTCCAGAAGAGCAGGTCGGGGTCACCCAGGAGCTCCGACAGCTCCAGGGCTTCCTTTGCATCGACCATCCGCTCGTTGAGGGTGGAAGGGACCTGCAGCGGGTCGCAGACCAAGTTCAGGGTGCGGATGAGGGTATCCGGATCCCTCAAGCGGCGCGCCATCGCCCTGGCGGCGTCGGCCAATTCCTGGCGCCGGTCCAGGGTCGTGCCCAAGGCGAGCTCGCTGCACAGCGTGGCCAGGAGGAGCGCACGCTCGCGCCCGTCGTCATCGGACAACGCGTCGAGCGCGGACTCGAGTACCGCGACCTTGTCGGCGTCGATGACCCCGATCGAGCTGAAGAAGCCGCGGCTGTTCCCTAAGGCGGCGGCCACCAGGCGGTCCGTTGCGTCGAGCTCTCGGGCTCGGTGTGCGGCGTCGAGGAACGTCTCCCGGAAGCCCGGCAACCCGGCCTGGCGTTGTGCCTCCCCCAGGGCCAGACGCAGGTCACAGCTGATCAGGGGGTCGTCCTCCGGTGTGATCTCGACGAGTTGGAGTGCTCGGGAGAAGTACCGGACCGCGTCGTCGGGTGCCAGGGCGGCCAAGGCAGCCTCGCCTGCCTGCCGGGCGTAGCCGATGGCCTTGGTCGCGTTGGCTGGTTGGCTGGCACTGAGCCAGTGGTGGGCTAGCTCACCCACTCGCTTTCCCGGCGTCTCTCCGACAGTCGCTTCGATGGCCTCGGCCACCTGCCGATGGGCCAGCGTTCGCCGGACACTGGGCAGGCTCCGGTACAACGTGTGCTGCATCAAAGCGTGCGAGAAGGTGTAGCGCCCCGGTACGTCAGGAACGTCGCGCACAAGGGCGGCGCCGGTCGCACCGTCGATGACGTCGAGCATCTCAACCTGGCTGAGGTCTGTCACGGCGTCAAGCAGGTCGAAGTCGAAGTCCCGTCCGATGACCGCTGCCATGGAAAGGACCCGAACTGCTTGTGCACCGAGCCGGCTGACGCGGGCGGAGATGACTTCTCGCACGCTGTTGGGCAGCACCATCTCGGACATTTCCCCAGCCGCCGTCCAACGGCCGCGATCGTCCTGGTAGATGGCGCCGGTCTCCGTAAGACTCCGCAACACCTCTCCGACAAAGAACGGGTTGCCTTCAGTCTCCAGAAAGAGCGCATGGGCGAGATCCGTGGCGACCTCCTCGAGGGGTTGCCCGGCCGCAGCCTCCATAAAGGCGAGCACACCCGTGTCATCGAAGCCCTTCAACTCAATCCGGCTGATATTTGGTTCGCGTTGCAGGTCGCCGAGGACATCGCGGAGCGGATTGGAAGGCGAGAGCTCAGTGTCCCTGAACGCCCCAATCACGAGGAGCCGTGCTGACTCGACTGTTGTGACGACATGACGCAGGAGTCGGAGGCTTTGACTGTCGGACCACTGGAGGTCGTCGAGCACGAGCACGGTTGGTTGGAGCGTGGAGGCGGCCGTCAGAAGGCCCACCACCGCGCCATAGAGGAGGTAGCGCTCGGTATCGGGATCGGCTCTCGTCGGTGCCGGAACGACCCCCAACCGTTGACCGAGCGCGGGGACCATGGAAGCGATGTCGCCGCCGTGGACCTCGACGTGGGTTCGAAGCGCGTGCTCGGGCGCATGCGCCACGTAATGGTGCAGCGCCTCGGCGAAAGGCGAGTACGACGCGCTGATGTCTTCCTGGCAACGTCCCAGGAGCACCCACGCGCCCTCCTTGGCGGCGCGCCGGGCAGCCTCGGCGATCAGAGTCGTCTTCCCGACACCGGCGTCACCCGACACGAGGACTACGGCACGCCCTTCTCCGGCTGCCGCTCGCTTGTAGGCGTCGGTCAGCAGCGCCGCCTCGGTTTCGCGGGCGACCACTCCGGTAAGCGGCACGTGTGTCAGGCGCGGCGGGAGCGGCACGCCGCGCTCCGCGGCAACTTCACCGAGTGGCTCCCAACGGATGTCGAGAACCTCTACCGGCTCCGGGAGGCCCTTCAGCTCGAGCGCGCTGAGCCGCTCGAAGAGGTAAGGGGTGCGCCGGCCGCCCATCACCCGGACGGTGTCTGTGGCCAGGATCTGGCCGGCGTTGGCGTGGGCACAGAGCCGTGCGGCCTCAATCACCGGGTCGCCGTAGTAATCATTGGACTCCGTCGTCACCTCTCCGCCGCTGAGTCCGATGCGCAGCCCCAACTGATGGCGGGCGCCGACGTTGTCATGGTGAACGGCTTGCTGCATCGCCACGGCGCACGACAGGGCGGCAGAGGTGCTGCGGAACACGACCATGATCCCGTCGCCGAGGCCCTTCACCTCGACACCTCCGGAGGCAACGATGGCTCGACGTAGCGCCGAGAAGTGGGCCCGGCGCAGCTCGTCCGCGGCGTCCGGGCTGATCGCGTAGCTAATCTCGGTCGAGCCCACAATGTCGGTGAATAGGACCGTGATGGTCTCGGTGACCGCCAAGGCTCCCTCCTCCGGTTCTGCCCTACTTCGCCAGGGTAGACCGTTCGCAACCGGAGATGCTCGGAGACGGGAGCCGGTGGAGGCGCTCTGAGTCTCCGGTGGAGCCGGCGACCGGCCCAGAACCGAGACCGTACGCCGCGGGTGGGCCTTCGATCCGATCAATCTTCTCGGAGAGGTGAGAGCAGATTTGCTACTGGCCTGCTACTGAAATGGGCGGACACTTGGCCATCGGTTCGCCCATGACTTTTCCAGGCGGTGACGCGACGGGTTGCCCGTATTCTCCTGGGAAACGAATCGGAGCTCCGTGCCCATGTCGGTCCCAATCCCGTCACCGGCCGGCAGAAGTACCGACCGCGACCGCGATCGACACCGAGCCTGAGTTGTCAGCGTCCGAAGAAGATCGAGTGCTCAAGAGGACGGTCGTGCCAGAACGTGGCACCACTGAGGCGATCGCGGAAAAGGTACATGCCAACCGGTGGCCCTACCGCGTGACTTGATTCGGTTGGAGCTCGCTCGCCCCTTCGCTCTCGGTGCTCTTGCTTGCGTTCGTCGCTGAGGCGTGACGCCAGGGTGCGCTCGGTCACGTCTGATAGAACACGGGCTGTCTAGAGCGACGGGGGTCGGCAATCTTCGCACTGAGGACGGCTGGTTGGATGGCGGCGCTGGCCTTCGTGGCCGCGTTCAGCGGCAGCATAGGACCGGTCTCTGCCCTCGCCAAAGCCTCTGGACCAGCTCTGACGCTCCATGGCGACGGTTCGATCGACGAGGCATGGCTCACCGGTGCGCATCCCGGCGACCGCATCACCCTCCTGCGGCTGGGGCGACCGGTCGCCACCGAGGCCAATCCCGGGATCGCCGACTCGCTGGGGTCGCTGATCGTCCGGAACCTCCGCCCCGGCCGCGCGTACAGCTGGCGGGATGACAGCTCCGGCCGGCGCACGCCAGCCTTCGCCGTACTCGCACCCGGCCAGGACCCACGGACCGACGCCGCCCTCTACGCGCGACCAACCCATGCACGAAGGGCTCAATTACATCGCGATGCGGGATGGCATCACCCTTGCAGCGACCGTTCGTTACCCCTATGGCCAGAGCTGTTCGGCGAGCAGTCCGTGTCCCACGGTCATCGAGTACTCCGGCTACAACGTCGCCGGCCCGACCGACCCCATCCCGCCGCTGATCGACGGCGCGTTGGGGGAACCCTGCAGTTCCTGCGGAAACCGGAACCTTCTTCCTGACTCCTCTACTGACGTTGGTGCGGTCCTCGCACGCGTCTCGGGGTTTGCCACGGTCAGCCTCCAGATGCGTGGAACCGGGTGCTCGGGTGGCGCGTTCGATCTCTTCGGATACCCGTCCGACTACGACGCCTACGATGCCATCGAGATCGTCGCCCACCAGGCCTGGGTCGCAAACCACAAGGTCGGAATGGTAGGGATCAGCTTCTCGGGGCTCTCGCAGTTCCCCGCTGCTGGGACCGATCCGCCCGGGCTCGCCGCTCTCGCGCCACTGAGTCCGACGGATGATCTCTTCTCGACGGGGTATCCGGGTGGGATCTACAACAACGGGTTCGCCGCCGAGTGGGTCGACGCGCGCATCGACGATGCCAGGCCGGCCGCCGTGTCCCGGGACGGCAGCCTCCGGCCCCGCTCGAACACGCCGGTCACCAACGTCGGTCAGCCCTGGACCTACTACGAGATCGACGCAGAGCTCGAAGCCAGTCACGAGGCGTCGTCGGCGTGCCTCGCCAACCAGGCATTACACGAGCAATCCGAGACCCTGGCCGGCCTGGTCGGGCCCAAGCTGGTTGCCCCGGGCGAGGGCCCTGGGCGAAGCCCTGTGCTCTTCGACCGCCGGTCCATGCTGGATTGGGCGGTCCACGTGCGCGTCCCGGTCTTCTTCTCCGAGGCGCTCCAGGACGAGCAGACCGGACCGCAATCGGCGGCGCTCATCGACGCCATTCCCAAGACCACGCCGGTATTCGCCAACATGGTGAACGGAGGTCACATCGACTCGGCCGACCCTCAGACGATCAGCCGGTGGCTCGAGTTCCTCGACGTCTATGTGGCCGACAAAGTCCCCACGCAACCGAACGGTCTCGACGCCCTCGTGCTCGACGAGTTCGCGGCGACCGCGTCCTCGGTGTCGGCGGAGGCACCCTTGCCACCCCTTCGCTTCACCAGCGCTGCCACCGCGACGGTCGCGCGGGCGGAGTTCGCGGCACAGACGCCGCGGCTGGAAGTGCTCTTCGACTCCGGGGCCGGGGCCGCCGGTCCGGGGAACCCCGACTCGACCTACAGCGCGGCCTTCTCCAGCTGGCCGCCAGCGGGCAACGTGACGACCTTCTCGTTCGGGATGGACGGGTCGTTGCGGTCCCGTCCATCCGCCCAACACGGCAGCGCCACGTTCACCTTGCACCCCGAAGCCCGACCACGCGACAAGCCTCCCAGCCGGTGCGAACGCGTGGGCCGCCGATCCCGGTTGGGACTGGGTACCGGTCCCCGCAGACGATGGGATCGCCTTTCAGACGCCGCCCTTCACGTCGCCGACCACCATCGTCGGACCCGCCACGATCGACCTGTGGGTCAAGGCTGCAGCACCGGTGGAGGACTTCCAAGCGACCGTGACGGAGGTGCGTCCCCAGGCCCGCCAGGAGGAGTACGTCACCTCGGGATTCCTGCGCAGTTCCAACCAGGTCGACGCCAAGGACTCGACCCCCCTCTTCACCAACCCGACGTATCTGGCGAGCGAGGCCCGGCGCCTGTCGCCAGACCACTTCACGTTGGTCAGGATCCCGATCGACCCGATCGCGCACACGTTCCGCGCGGGAACCGAATTGCGGGTCGTCATCTCCGCACCCGGAGGGGACCGGCCCGTCTGGACGTTCGCGACGCTGGACCACGGCCAGCACGTGACAGTCGGCTTCGGTGAGGTGACGCCGTCCTCGTTGACGGTCAACGAGGTTCAGGACGTGAAGCCCACGTCGTCCCTGCCGGAGTGCGGGACGCTGCGTGGTGAGCCGTGTCGGACGGACATCCCCGAAGGGAACCAAAAAGGCTGACCGACACTTGCCGGCCGAGGTCGCGACAGCGCTACTTCTGACACGATTAGACGTGGTCCAATGTCAGAGGTTGTTATGGCAGGGAGGTTCGGAAATGACATCGGTGAATCACATTGGCCTCACAGTGACCGACCTCGAGGCGTCCCGAACCTTTTACGTCGACGTGGTTGGGATGGAGGTCGCCGTGCATGGCTACCGAACCGACGGCGAGTGGTTTGACACCTTGACGGAGAACGATGGAGCGGTCATTGAGGCGGTGCTCTTGTCAGCCGGCGAGACGATCTTGCAATTGGTCCAGTACTACCAGGGCGGAAACTCCAAGGCCGTGACCGGTCACAATCGGGCCGGGAACCTGCACCTTTCCTTCAACGTGGAGGATGCCGACGCCAAACGCGCCGAGGTGGCTCGGCGCCCTGACATTCGGGCCACGGCGGTGGTGCACCTGCCGGTCGACGGCTTCAAGAGCTTCTATGTACGCGATCCTGACGGGGTACCCGTGGAGTTCTTGGAGTCACCGAAAGTGTAGATGGGGTAGGCGGCCATCTGACGTGACGCCAGCCGTTCGTCGCCAGCGCATGGACCCACTGGCGCGAACTGTGTGTGGTCTCACGCCTTCTTCGCACTGGCCGGAGGCCAGTGCGGTTGGGAGGGAGGTGTTCGCCAACCTCGGGCCGAGGCGTGGTCGATCAGAGTCCGGGTCGCGCGAGCAACCATCGGCCGGGTGTCATCGGCGCGGTGAAGAAGCGACCAGACCCAGAGGGGCACCGGAGATCGGACGGGCCGGCGTGTCAACGTCGGCGGCATCGGCGCCGCGTGGCGCTTCGGCGAATCGAGGACCGGCCGCCCCAAGCGGGCCACGTGGTCGAAGAATGCTGGACCAGCAATGCCGCCGTCGACGATATTGCTCACAGACGCCTGGTTCGCCTCCGCGAAGGCCGACGCGTAGCGGTTCCATGACCACCACGATGCTTCGTCACAGTCGACGAGCACGGTGACTTCGGCTGCGGGCACGCTCTCGTAACGAGTCGCCTGATGGGCGTGTGGCATGACGGCTTCCAGACTCTCGTACCACAAAAGGTGCGCAGCCAAGTTGTGTCGCTCCACGTTTTCCTCCTCGATCCATGCGATAGCCAGGTCGAGGCTGCCGACAGCCACTCGCGCCGCTTGCGTGTGTGAGGGGAGGACCCATTCGTCGACACGGACCCGGAGGTCGGGCATTGCTGCTGCCTCCGGGGGAAGCCAACTGACATAGCCCAGCCGCAGAGGTAACTCGTCGCCTCCTTTGCGTGCCCGATCGAACGCCCGTGAAGCGGCATCCAACACCTCTCGAGCATCGGTCAGGAACTGACTCCCGGCGGGTGTCAACTCGACGTGTCGACGGTCGCGGATGAGCAGCTGGGTCCCGAGCTCGCGTTCGAGATTGTTGATCTGCTGCGAGAGCGAAGGTCCAGCAAGGTGCAGGCGCGTCTGCTGCCCGACCGAAATGCAGCTCCTCGGCAACGGCGACGAAGTAGGTCAGTTGCCGAAGCTCCACGCGATCGATGGTACCGCTGGGGTGATAGGCGGGGCCTACCAGAGTGTGGTTATAAGTCGTGGACCCAAGCCGAGGACAAGCGTTAACTGGTTCTTACGAACTTCGCTTTGCGAAAGCAGAGAACGAATCGGAGTTCGCGACGCAAGCATGCCATCGGCAATTCGATGTGCCCGAGACCGACGAACCAAAGGAAGCGAGAGAGTTATGAGCGTCACGATAAGGCTCGAAAACCACATTGTCCCAGTGACCGACGTCGATCGGGCCAAGGGGTTCTACCAGCAACTGGGTTGGCGGCTCGACGACGACGTTGCGCCGATGGATGGGCTTCGCTTTGTCCAGTTCACACCCCCGGGTTCGCCGGCCTCGATCACCTTCGGCCTAGGACTCCCAACGGGCTCCGCCGGGGGGATCCAGGCCACTCTCGTCGTCTCCGACATCGAGGCGGCTCATGACGAACTCCTCAAACTTGGCATCGACGTGAGTGACGTGTGGCACGGCCCGCCGTTCCCCGTGGAGGCGCGGCAACCCGGCCCCGACCCCGAGCACACCAGCTACGGGTCTTTCTGCTCCTTCAGTGATCCCGACGGCAATCTGTGGCTGGTCCAGGAGGTCACGACTCGGCTCCCGGGTCGGATCGACTCGACGGAGACGGCATTCGCGACCGCGGAAGACCTGGAGAACGCGCTGTGGCGTGCCGAAGCCGCCCACGTCGAGCACGAGAAGCGCACGGGAAAGTCGCACCTCCTTCACCGGTCGACTCAAGACGACAACTGGCCCTCCTGGTATGCCTCCTACATGGTCGCGGAGGAGGCCGGGAGCGACCTTCCCGCCTAATTGATCACCTCGCCGCCGTCGCCGTCGCCGACGCTGACGCTGACGCCGACGCTGCAGCCCGGGCGCAACCCTCACAACTCGAACCCGCGCTGAGCGGGCCCCAGAAACGGAGACAAGCAATGCCGTATATCACCGTTGGCTCCGAGAACCATGCCCCGATAGAGATCCACTACGAGGACCACGGGAGCGGGCGCTCGATCGTTCTGATTCACGGGTACCCGCTCAATGGCAACTCGTGGGAACGTCAGGAGCGAGAGCTCCTCGCCAATGGATATCGAGTGGTCACCTATGACCGCCGCGGCTTCGGCCGGTCGAGTCAGCCGACCCTTGGCTATGACTATGACACCTTCGCCGGTGATCTGAAGGCGCTCATTGACCATCTCGATCTGAGCGACGTCGACCTCGTCGGCTTCTCAATGGGAACCGGCGAGGTGATCCGCTACCTCGCCACGTACGGATCGACGCGTGTGCGGAAGGCCGCCCTGCTTGGCGCCATCCCGCCCTTCCTCCTCAAGACCGACGACAACCCCGAGGGCGTGGAGGACAAGGTTTTTGCCGACATCGAGGACGCCATCGTGAGCGACCGGTATGCCTACTTCGAGAATTTCTTGAACAACTTCTACAACGTCGACGTCCTCGGAGGTTCCCGGATCAGCGACCGCGCGTGGCAGGCGAGCTTCAACGTGGCGGCCGGCTGCTCGCCTTATGCGACGTATGCGTGCGTCGACACGTGGCTCACTGACTTCCGCGCCGACCTGCCGAAGATCGACGTTCCCGTGCTCGTCCTACACGGCACGGAGGATCGCATCCTTCCCTTCGAGTCGACGTCGGCGCGGCTTCCGGCCCTGATCGCCGACTGTACCCTGGTCCCCATCCAAGGCGGTCCGCACAATGTCGCATGGACCCACCCCGAGGAGGTCAACACGGCACTGCTCGCGTTCCTCAGTGAGACGAGGTAGTCCCGTCCCGTGAACGAAAGACGACCACCGTCTCGACGTACGCGCGAACGGAGAGGACCCTGATGGAGTTTCTCGTCGAGTTTGAGTTGGACATCCCGGTCGGTGTCGCTCACTCCGAAATCGAAGACCGCGAGAAGGCCGAAGCTGCCGCGGCAGAGGTGTCGGCGGACCAAGGGCACCTCGTCCGGCTGTGGCGGGCATCCCACGGCAGCGGCCCAGCAACCGTCCTTGGCCTTTACCGCGCCGGCAGCAAGCAGAGCTTGACGGACTCTTGGGCGCTCTGCCGCTCTCCAAATGGATGCACACCGCCATCACGCCGCTCGTTGGGCATCCGAACGACCCGGCGAGGATCCCAGCGAACACCGAATGATTAGGTTACAGACGCCTGCGGCACACAGCCCGATGACTCTCATCAGGAGTGCACGATGAACGAGTCCCTCCCCGAACCTCGCCTGACGAAGATCCTGCGGCTCGAGGCGAGCGTGGGAGAAGCACTCGATGTCGGGAATGTGGCGCAGGGGCGGCGGCGAATCGTCCCCCTGACCGGTGGCACATTTTCGGGGCCCGCACTCAACGGCGCGCTCCTCCCGGGAACAAGTGCCGATTGGCAGATCGTTCTGCCGGATGGCACAGCGCTTGGGGATATCCGCTTCACATTGCAAACTGAGCAGGGTGACGTGCTCTATGTCCGTTCGCAAGGAATACGCCACGGCAGCGCGGAGGTTCTCGCCCGCCTCAGTCGTGGTGAGGAGGTCGACGCGAGTCAATACATCTTTCGAACGTCAACGCAGATTGAGACGGCGGCACCCGATTTGGACTGGCTGAACAAGGGCGTATTCATCAGTGTCGGCGGACGCCAGGTTGGAGGCGTGATCTACGAGGTCTACCTCGTCGAATGAACGCATCGCTCGACAGCACAGAACAACCGGCTGCACCATCGGGCCGGCGGGTCGCGATTGTCACAGGCGGTTCCCAGGGTATTGGCGCGGGGCTCGTCTCTGCGTTCAGACGGGAGGGGTACGCCGTCGTTGCTACCTCACGCTTCATCGGTCAGGCCGATACGGACGACTTCCTCACGGTGAGGGGCGACATCACCGATGCTCGAACCGCTCGGGGCGTGGTGGAGCAAGCTCTCAATCGGTTCGCGCGGATCGATTGCCTGGTCAACGACGCGGGAGTGTTCATTGGCAAACCCTTCACGGACTACACACTTGACGACTATGTCTCGATGACCTCGGTGAACCTGACCGGGTTCTTCCACCTGACGCAACGCGTCATGCGTCAGATGGTCACGCAGGGAAGCGGCCACGTGGTCAACGTGAGCACCAGCCTGGCGGACAAGGCCGACAGCCGAACACCCGCCGCACTGCCTGCCCTCACCAAGGGCGGTTTGGAAGCTGTCACACGCTCGCTTGCGATTGAGTACGCGTCACGAGGGATTCGGGTGAATGCGGTGGCCCTGGGGGTCATCAGGACGAAGGACGACCCCGTGTCCTATGAGGGAATGGCAGAACTTCATCCCCTCGGCCGGCTCGGCGAAATCGGTGACGTCGCCGACGCCGTCCTCTACCTCGAGCGGGCCACATTCGTCACCGGAGAGACGCTCCATATCGACGGGGGTCAGGCCGCCGGACGATGACGGGTGGAGCCGGGACTTGGGAGTTCGTCCTCAGATTCGCTCTCTGAAGTGGACCTTCCGGACCGGCGCACCCGACGTGCCCCAGTGGCGGGGGATCCAAGAACTCCAACAGATGACAAGACCCCCGAACCCTCGTCCCAAGGTCTGGGGATCAAAACCTGGGCCGTCCACCGCTGAGAAGCCGCCTCCGAGCAATGCGTTCTTCAAGGGTCCGGCGCCCTTCTTGGCGCGTGGTGGCAGCCGACCGGACCCGCTTCTGAGACGGAGTACAGCGCTGTTTGGGAGGAGTGAACGCAGTTGTTCCGGCACGCCTCGACGCCGTCCGGCCTGGTGCCCAGCGATCACTCAATTGTGACTCTGTTGTTGCTACTCTCACCGCCATCTTGGCGATTGGCGTCGGTCCTACTGGGGGTCCTTGCGTGGCGAACTCGGAACGAGACGGCGGCCTGAAACTGAACCTGAAGCGATGGATTCCGTTGGGGGGTCGTCGGGCAGGCCGAAAGCCCAGTCATCTGCGCCGTGCGGTCCAAGGAGGCGTCGCCTCGGCTCTCGCCGTCGTGGGACTGGTGGCGTTTGCGACGCCAGCATTCGCCCACAATGACTTCGTCACTGCCACGGCCAGCTGCGCGAGCCCGGCCGGCAGCGGGTACACGCTTGTCTGGACCATTCAGAACGACTTCAACGAGACGGAGACCGGTTCCGTCACGTCCGTCACCGGCGGTCTCTCCACCCTGAGCAGCACTAACTACAGCATCGCCGCATCGCCTGGAGTGCCCTACTCCTCAACGACGCTGACCCAGACCTTGCCCGCCACAGCCTCGGGCACGATCAGCATCGACATCTCGAGCAGGTGGTCGGATGGATTCTCGACAACCGACGCCGGGAGCTACGACCTGTCCCAGCTCAGCTGCGGCGTTCCGGGCCAGACCATCGCGGGCCACATCTACCTGTGCAACAACTCCAACCCGACCACGACCGAGGAATCGGGCGGCACGCTGGCGGCGAGCGGGCCGACGACCCTCTCGGCCACGCCGAATCCGCTGGCCCCGACGCCGGTGAACGCCGGCGGCTTCACCATGACGGCGACGGCCCCGCCGGGGTACCAGCTCGTGGTCTGTGGGGGTTCGTCGACCCCGAATGGGTCGGGGAGCACGGCCACCGAGGCGGTCACCGTGCCGAGCGGTGGTGCCGGCGTGGGGATCTTCTACGTGGTTCCGATTGCCCAGACCATCGCCGGGCACATCTACCTGTGCTCCAATTCCACCCCGACCACGACCGAGGAATCGGGCGGCACGCTGGCGGCGAGCGGGCCGACGACCCTCTCGGCCACGCCGAATCCGCTGGCCCCGACGCCGGTGAACGCCGGCGGCTTCACCATGACGGCGACGGCCCCGCCGGGGTACCAGCTCGTGGTCTGTGGGGGTTCGTCGACCCCGAATGGGTCGGGGAGCACGGCCACCGAGGCGGTCACCGTGCCGAGCGGTGGTGCCGGCGTGGGGATCTTCTACGTGGTTCCGATTGCCCAGACCATCGCCGGGCACATCTACCTGTGCTCCAATTCCACCCCGACCACGACCGAGGAATCGGGCGGCACGCTGGCGGCGAGCGGGCCGACGACCCTCTCGGCCACGCCGAATCCGCTGGCCCCGACGCCGGTGAACGCCGGCGGCTTCACCATGACGGCGACGGCCCCGCCGGGGTACCAGCTCGTGGTCTGTGGGGGTTCGTCGACCCCGAATGGGTCGGGGAGCACGGCCACCGAGGCGGTCACCGTGCCGAGCGGTGGTGCCGGCGTGGGGATCTTCTACGTGGTTCCGATTGCCCAGACCATCGCCGGGCACATCTACCTGTGCTCCAATTCCACCCCGACCACGACCGAGGAATCGGGCGGCACGCTGGCGGCGAGCGGGCCGACGACCCTCTCGGCCACGCCGAATCCGCTGGCCCCGACGCCGGTGAACGCCGGCGGCTTCACCATGACGGCGACGGCCCCGCCGGGGTACCAGCTCGTGGTCTGTGGGGGTTCGTCGACCCCGAATGGGTCGGGGAGCACGGCCACCGAGGCGGTCACCGTGCCGAGCGGTGGTGCCGGCGTGGGCATCTTCTACGTGGTCGCCACCTCCGGCGTGGTCACGGGTCCCGCGGCGACGACATCGACCAGCTCGGGCGGTTCCGGGGCCGCAGGAAGTTCCTCACCAACGAGCGCGGCCAGCACGACCTCGCCCGCAGCCGCATCTGCCGTGACGACGTCGGCACTTGCTTTCACCGGTGCGTTTCTCTGGTGGGAGTGGCTGGCCGGCCTGGTCTTGGTTCTGTTGGGCTGCGCCATGGTGGTCATGGGCCGGTGGCAACGAGGTGGCGCCAGCGGCGGGTCGATCGGAGTGGCTCAATCGCCACGCTGGCTTCGCACTCGCGCGAGTGACGCTCTGGAGCACCCGAGGGAATCGAAAGGACCGGGTTCGCTTGCGGGCCGGACCATTCGAAACGGCCGAGGACGCGCTGGCGCTCGTTGAGCCCTCGGTGACCTGCGACAGCTGAAGTCTGCCGCGAACGAGAGCGAGCCAGCAGGGCGATCGAGTCGGCCGAAAACTCGCGGCCGCACGGGCCCGGGTGTGCTCTGGACGGGGTGGGTGAACGCAGGGACTCGAGACCGGCTTCGGCTGGTTCCGCCCTCCGTGGAGCGGAATCGGGATTTCCAGGGCGGGCCGCCGCCACCCGAGGAGCGTGCGGACGCTTCTCGGTCTTGGAGCGGCAACAACCCGCTCGCGTGCCGGCCGTCTCTCTGCGCTGCGCTTCTCCACATTTGTCCTGGTTCCGGGGCACAAATTCTCGACAACTCGCGTATCCGTGGCCCGTCGTCCCTTTGGCCCGAAACTGAGGGTGCCGACTCACAACTGTGAAACCCGTCGCGGCCCAGGGCCGAACCGCAATTCTCGCCCGGGTTCGGTACGAGTGGTCGCTTCCTGTCACCCGTTTCGTCTTTGTCATCGTGATCGCGACGGGAGCTGCCATCTGGTGGCTGGCGCGGTTCCACGTCGTAGCCCAGCAGCCACTCTGGCTCCTGGTCATCGCCGTCGCAGTCGGTTACCTGTGCTCGTGGACCGTGCACCTCGTGTACGCCGCCGCGCCATCTCGAGGGCGCCTCCACCTGCGTATCGCCGTGCAGGTGGCGGTTGCCACCACCCTCATGTACCTCACCGGGTGGGGGCCGGCGCTCACCTTGGGCTATGTCTTTGTCGCCCGCGACAATCTCACCGTGGCCCGGGACCTGTCCTGGCGGGTCATCGCGCTCTGGGTGGCAGCAGGCTTGGCCGCGGGCCAGGCTGCCGTCAGCCTGGGTCTTGCGCCGAGCTTCGTCGGGATGCCAGACGAGTATGGCCTCGCAGCGCTCTCCGCGTTGGCGTCGCTGTTCGTCATCGGCCTGCTCGGCATCAGCGCGGAACACCTCGCCAAAGCGCAGACGTCTCTGCAGCGGTCAGAGGAACGATTGCGGACGACACTCGAGACCGCCAACGATGCCTACGTCGAGATCGACGATACCGGGATCGTGACGGACTGGAATTCGCAGGCCGAGGCGCTCTTCGGATGGCAACACAGCGAGGCGATAGGTCGTCTGGGTCAGGAACTGATGCTGCCGGAACACGATCGGGACACAGACCGGAATCGTCGCGGTCTGACGGAGCTGGCCGCGCTGGGAGAGGAGCCCTTGCTCGGCCGGCGGTTTGAGCTCCTCGGGCAACACCGGGACGGGCGCACCTTTCCTATCGAGCTCGCCTTCTGGCGGACGAAGGATCCCGATGCCGTGAGGTTTCACGGTTTCGCCCACGACATCACCCATCGGAAAGACCAGGAAGCAGCTCTGCGAAAGTCGCAAGAGGACTTCCGGATGCTGTTCACACGTCACCCGCACCCCATGTGGGTGTACGACGTGAGGACCTTGCAGTTCATTGAGGTGAACGAGGCCGCGTTGAGCCATTACGGCTACACGCGCCAGGAATTCCTCTCCATGACGATCGACCAGATCCGGCCTCCCGAGAACGACGTGATGCTTGCCGCCAACTTGGCCGTCAGCCGCGAGGGCCTCGAGGCGTCGGCGCCGTGGAGGCATCGCACAAAGGCGGGGGTCCTCATCGACGTCGAAATCGTGTCCCATCGCCTCATCTTCGACGGCCGCGATTGCATCTTGGTCATGGCACAAGACGTTTCGGAACGGCGTGTCCTTGAGGATCAACTGCGTCATCAAGCCCTGCACGATGGGCTTACCGACCTCCCGAACAGGGCCTGCCTCCTGGAGCGTGCCGAACTGCTCCTCGCCCAGGCCGGTCGTTCTCAGACACCGATGGCCGCCCTGTTCTTGGACCTCGACAACTTCAAAGAGGTCAACGATTCGTTCGGTCATCTGGTCGGCGACGAGCTTCTGCAGGCGGTCGCGACTCGTCTCTACACCGCAGTGCGTGAAGCGGACACGGTGGGGAGGATCGGCGGTGACGAGTTCGTCGTGCTCGTCAGCGGTGCCTCCCTTGCTGCGGGTCCCGAGATCGTCGCGCAGCATCTCCTCGACGTCATTCGCGATACCCCCTTCTACCTGGAGGGCCGCTACGTGACGGTGACGGCATCGATCGGCATCGCGATGGGTGAGGTCTATGAAGCCGCAGACCTACTCCGCAACGCTGACGTCGCGCTCTATCAAGCCAAGGCGCGCGGAAAGAACTGCTCAGCCATATTCCTTCCCGAAATGCAATCCGCCGTCCACGAGCGGCTCGAGATGGCGATCGACCTCCACGAGGCGGTTGCGAAGCGGCAATTCGACCTCTACTACCAGCCTGTCGTTGATCTGAGTGATCTCACGCTCTGCAGTGCCGAGGCACTGCTGCGCTGGCAGCACCCAACACTTGGATGGGTCTCCCCGGACCGTTTCGTCCCGCTCGCCGAGGAGATCGGCGTCATCGAAGAAGTCGGACGATGGGTGCTGGAGCAGGCGTGTGGGCACGCCGCCGCATGGCGTCGCACGCACCCGTGGATGAGCGTTGCCGTGAACGTCTCAGCCATCCAGTTGGGGACGGACCGGTTCGTCGATGTCGTACGAGACGTGTTGCGATCGAGCGGCCTCGACCCGGCCGGCCTCGTGCTCGAGATCACCGAGTCAACGCTCATGGTCGATGCGAACGCAACGGTACGCCGACTGCACGAGCTCAAGGCACTTGGAGTGCGCCTCGCGATCGACGATTTCGGCACGGGATTCTCCTCGCTCAGCTATCTCCGCCAGTTCCCGGTCGACATCTTGAAGATCGACCGGTCCTTCTTGTCGACCGTGACGACATCGGTACAGACGGCTGCGCTGGTCCACACGCTGATTCGCCTCGGGGAAGCCTTGGGGCTCGACGTCATCGCAGAAGGTATTGAACGTCCAGATCAACTGCGGGCGCTGCAAGAGGCTGAGTGCCCCAGGGCACAGGGGTTTCTCTTCGCCCAACCGATGCCCATGGCGCGCATCAGCGAACTTCTGCACGCCGGCGACCCACTCACTGCTCGGCTCGGATCGCCGCTGCCGAGCCGCAACGTGACGGACGACAGGCCGTCGGAGCTGTTCGTCGTATCGAAGGCCCTGACTACCAGACTCGAAGCCCCGAGCGGCTCAGAGACGTCGGGATGACCCGCAGGCGTGAGTCTGCCGCCTGCAGCGCGTCGAAGAGCTGACGCCTTCTCCCGGAGTCGCTGGCGGCAAGCAATGTGATGCTCCCACCGTCACCGCCGGCCCCGTTGACCTTCCAGCCGAGCGAACCGCACGCGGCAGCAATGTCGATCACCGCCCCGGCCTGCGTTCCCACGAGGTCAGGATGGAGGCAGGCTTGGGCTTCGTTGTTGCGCCGCATTGCCATTCCGAGAGCCGGGATGTCTGCGGCCAGGACAGCATCGCGGGCGTCCTCGGCGGAGGTGCGGAGCTCGTCGAGGAGGTGCTCCGACTCGGTCCGCCGAGCGGTGATCGCAGCAATGACGTGCGTGTGCACCTCTGAGGACACATGGGCCTGCCCCAGGTAAACGAGTACCAGGCGAGCGTCGAGCTCCGCCCAGGTATCGGCACTGACCTCGAGCTGTGTGACGCTGGCGCGGGGGTACCGCGAGACCTCGATGTAGTTGATCCCACCGAACGCCGCACAGATCTGATCCTGGACCCCTGATTCGACGCCCAGGCGGTCGGCCTCGATCCGATGAGCCGCGGCGGCCACTTCGTCGGGCCGCAGACGGCCTGGGGTCAGCGCGTCGAGGGCGCCGATGAGGGCCACGGTGACCGCAGCCGACGTCCCGGTTGCGCTGCCAGCCGGCACCTCCGAGCGGATCGAGACCTCCACCGACGTCGTACCGGGCAGGCCGATCTCGTCGATGACCGCCTCGAGCAAGGGATGGTGACCCGGGAGCACGCCGGGCGTGAAGGCATAGCGATCCTGGTAGTTCACGACATCGAGCACGACGCGCTCGGCCTGCGTGCCGATCGGGAACGTCTTGATCTCGACTTCGACACAGGGCGAGACACCGATGTTGAAGACCTTGCCGTGTCGCGCGAACCACGTGTCGGTCCAGCCGCCGTTGTCACAGATACGAATGGGTGCGACAGCATGGACGATCCGTCCGGGGCTGGGAGCCGGCTCCACGTGCTCATCATGCCCGGCTTCCCAAGCCGCCCCGCCGCCGAACCTACCCAACCGCCCAACGCCGACCTGCGCCAGCACCAGGCGAGCGAGGCTAGATCTGTCGGCGCTGCTTTACGACGCCGGGAACTGCACCTGCTCCGCCATGGCGAGCAGCGACGCCCGCTCGGCTGGGAGCAGGTAGCCCGCGGCGGTGGCGCGGTTGAGGTCGGCCGTGTACTTGGAGACGTAGTTGGCCTTGGAGCCGTAGAGGCTCGCCAGCATCTGCGAGCTGAAGGGGGTGGTCGAGCCGAAGAGCGAGCAGATCGTCGACGTGCCGGCCGGCGCCGCTCCGCTCAGTGTCGAGACAGGGACGTCGACGGCTGGCGTCCGTACCCCGCCGATCACGTTGCCGTGCTGGTCGAGCGCCAGCGCCGCCGGGTGCTGGCTGCTGAGGCGGAACGGTTCGGGAGACGGCGGCGGGGTCCCGTGCACGACCCAGCGGACGAAGTCGGCGAAGGCGGCCTGCACCACGACGTGTTGCGGACCGCTGTTGATGGCGCTCGAGCAATGGAGGACGCTCGACGCGGGACCGAGCAGATACGAGTCGGCATGGGACGTGCCGGCTATCTCCCAGGTGCGAATGTCCTTCGTGTTCGGTTGCTGTGCCGGCGCGTAGCCCAGCTGAATCAGGTCCGTCTGGGTCTCGGACATGAAGACCGGCACCCCGAGATCGGTCCGGATGTGGACGTCCGACGGCCCCGAGTTCGAGGTGATGGCGGTGCCGCTCAACGGCGCGGCCGTCCCGCCGCGGCTGTGGATGAAGATCCCGTCGAAGGTGTGGCCGTGTGGCTCCAGCGCGTCGGCGAAGGTCGTCAGGTAGAAGGCCGACTGCGATTCGCCGGCGGCGAGGACGTGGTGGGGGTGCAGCGGGCCCAGCACGTGCGAGCTCGTCGAGCGCAGGGCGACGCCGATCTGGTCGAAGATGTCGAGCGCGTACTGGTCGCCGGGGTGGTGCAGGCTGCCGTAACGCTCCGGCTCCTGCTGGACGAGACCCTGACCGGCGGTGGTTCCGGCGATCGATCCGAGGATGGGCGTGCCACCGTCGACGCCCAGGGCCTGCGCCGAGACGCCCACCCAGGCGTCGCCCTCGTTCATGAGCTCGGGATTGAGGTACATCCAGTCGGGCGCGGACTCACCTTCTGACTCGTTCATCCATTCCACGACGACGGTGCCGCTGAAGTGGGCCGGGTTCGCCGGCCGGCGCACGATGATCCGCGTCTTGTAGGCGGCCGACGTCGTGGGGGCGATGGTCCAGTCGCCGCTCGACGGTGCCGCGGTGGCCGTGAAGGCATGGGCCGTCCCCGACGCGAAGTACTCCTGTTCCACGTAGTCGTGCTCGGCCACGCCGGTCGGGAGCGCCGACTCGGGCTCAATGATGTGCCCGACCGTCACCGGGCCTTCGAAGGTGGCGGCCGCGTCGTAGACCGCCGACTCGCCAGAAGAACCGCTGGACGAGTCGGCCGAGAGGGCGATGGCCGGTGTGGCCGCAGGGACGGTTCGTGCCGCGACCGGCGGAGCGCCCACCACGGTGGCGGCCCCGCCTGCGAGGGCCAGACCGCAGACCACGCTGGCGCAGCGTCTGGCCCAGCCCGTCGGGTGATGTCGCATGGTGTTCCTCCCCCGCATCCTGGCTCCCCGTTCGGCGAGCCCGTGCTGTAAAGCGAGGGGGATCGTAGGCGCATGTGGCGGCCCTGTCTCGTCGCTTCTCGTGCCGCTGTTGCGGCGCCCTCCGCCGACGAGCCGGTAGCGTTATCCACAGCGCCATGGCGCACGAATCCTGGGAGGCACAGTGCAGACCGAAGCCGCCATCTTGTGGGAGCGACCCGGTGAGTGGAGCGTCGAGCCCATCGAGCTCGATGCGCCGAAAGAGGGCGAGGTGCTCGTGTCGCTCGCTGCGTCCGGTATGTGCCACTCCGACGAGCACTTGGTCACCGGCGACATGCCCGTGCCGCTGCCCATGATCGGCGGCCACGAGGGCGCCGGCGTCATCGAGGAGGTCGGGCCCGGCGTGCACGACCTCAAGCCGGGCGACCACGTCGTCCTCGGGTTCGTGCCGGCCTGTGGCAAGTGCCCGTCGTGCGCCACTGGCCATTCCAACCTGTGTGACGTCGGTGGCGTGCTCATGCAGGGCCGCCAGATGGACGGCACGCTCCGCCATCACGCGAGGAACCACGACATCCCGACGATGGTCTGCCTCGGCACGTTCGGCAAGCACACGGTCGTGAACCAGGCCTCGTGCGTGAAGATCCTGCCTGACTATCCGCTCGACAAGGCCTGCCTGGTCGGGTGCGGCGTCACCACCGGCTGGGGCTCTGCCGTGTACGCCGCCGACGTGCGCCCGGGCGACTACGTCGCCGTCGTCGGCGTCGGCGGCATCGGTGCGTCAGCCATCCAGGGGGCGCGGCTGGCCGGGGCCGAGATGATCTTCGCCATCGATCCCGTGCCCCTCAAGCGCGAGCTCGCACCCATCTTCGGCGCCACCCACGTCGCCAGCTCAGTCGAGGAAGCCACCGGGCTCATCGCGCAGGAGACGTGGGGGCACATGTGCGACAAGGTCGTCCTTGCCATGGGGGTCGGCCGGGGCTCCATGATGGAGTCCTTCCTCGGGCTCACCGCCAAACGCGGCCGCGTCGTGGTCACCAACATCCATCCCTTCACCGAGATGGAGGTCACCATGAACCTCATGCAGCTCACCATCTTGGAGAAGCAGATCGTCGGCAGCATCTTCGGATCGGCCAACATCCACTCCGACATCCCCAAGCTGCTCAAGCTCTACCGCGAGGGAAAGCTCGATCTCGACTCGATGATCACGACGACCTACAAGCTGGGCGACATCAACCAGGGCTACCAGGACATGCGCGACGGCAAGAACATCCGCGGCGTCTTGCTCTACGACACGTAGACCTCGCGCCGGAAGCCGACCGCGCCATACCGCATCAGACCGGTGCCAGGGGCCTCCGCCCTTTGTGCCCTCCGACTGTCTCGGTCGCGACTCGAACTACGCGACGAAACGCTGGCGCGGCGACCAGATGTCCGCGCACTCCACGCAGATCGACTCGGGCACCACCCCGACGCGCATGAGCAGCGCGAACACCTTGCACCCCAGGCACAGCCCGAAGGCGGACTCGAGGAAAGCCGCCACGCCCAGCAGTCCGAGGACGGCTTCCGCCGCCGTCCATGCGCCGTACGCGGTGAGGACGAAGGCCGTCAGCGAGAAAACGACCCCCATACCCTGGGCGAAGCGCTTGGGCGGCCCGGGCACCGGCCGTTCTGTCAGCCCCAGCCGCGGCGTGACGACGCGGGTGACGAGCAATCCGAGCGGGCTGAACCGGGGACCGGCGAGCACACGGGCGAAGAAGCCGTAGGCCAAGACGGCGGTGGCCCAGCGCAGGTCGAAGGCGATGGTGAGAAGGACAATCGCCAGCACGCCGCCGGCCACCAGGCGGGCCGAGACCTCGTTCACCGGGTTGGGGAACGAGAAGAGCCGCCGGGCTGCACTCGTGTGCGCACCCGTATTCGTGCTGGTGCCCACGCTCACTTCCCGCTCCCTTCGGCCTGTGTCAACGACAAATCGTCAACCAGATAACTCAGACCATTTTAATCGGGATTCGACGGTATTGACCCGGATCAGCCAGGACCCGCCCGGACCAGCCCGGGTCGGCCCAGGTCAGCCTGGCGCAGCATCAGGCAGATGGCACCGGTTGGGGCGGGGGCGGGCCCACGTAGCGGGCGGCGGGCCGGATCAGCCGGTTGTGCGACGCCTGCTCCATGACGTGGGTGCTCCATCCGATCACGCGCCCGGCGGCGAAGGTCGGCGTGAACATCTCTCGGGGGATGCCGCAGGTGTGCATGACCACCCCGGCGTAGAACTCGACGTTCGTGTAGAGATTGCGCCCCGGCTTCAGCTCGGCCAGCACGTCGACCGTCGTGCGCTCCACCGATTGGGAGAACGCGACCAGCGGGCCGCCCAGGCGCTCGGCGACCGAGCGCAACAGGAGTGAACGAGGGTCGTCGGTCTTGTACACGCGATGCCCGAAGCCCATGATGCGTTCGCCGTCCGCAATGGCGGTGCGGACGTGGGCCTCTGCCCGCTCCGGCGTGCCGATGGCGTCGAGCATGTCGAGCGCGCGGCTGGGCGCTCCACCGTGCAGTGGGCCCGACAGCGCGCCGATCGCGCCCACGATCGCCGCTGCCAGGTCCGCCCCGGTCGACGTGACCACCCGTGCCGTGAACGTCGATGCGTTGAACCCGTGGTCGATGGTGAGGATCATGTACTGCTCGATCGCCCGGGCGTGGAGCTCGCTTGGCTCCTCGCCCGTCAGCATGTAGAGGTAGTTCGCCGCGACGCCCAGGTCAGCATGGGGCTCGACCGGCTCTGCCCCGTGGCGCAGGCGATGCGTGGCCGCCAAAATCGTGGGGACGACTGCGCAGAGCGTGAGGGCGTCGTCGGCGAGCTCCTCGTGGCCGATGTCGTGGGTGGGTCGCCAGCCGAGCTCGGCGCCGAGCAAGGAGACGGCCGTGCGCAAGACGTCGAGCGGCGTGCCCCGCTGGGCCAGCGCGGGGAGCAGCGTGCTCAGCCCTGGCGGCACCGTGCGCCGGCTGCGCACCGCCGCCGCGAACCTGGCCGCCGCCGCAGCATCGGGCAGCGCACCGCGGAAGAGCAGGTGCCAGACGTCCTCGAGTGAGCGCGTCTCGGCCAGGTCGACGGCGGAGTACTGGCGGTAGTGGTAGAAGCCTTGCTGCCCGCGGACGTCGCCGATCGTCGTCTCGGCCACGACGACACCCTCGAGGCCCGCCGGCACGTCGCCGCTGGTCTCGCCGGCGGGCCGGATACGCGCGACCCCCATGAGGTCGCGCAGCGAGACGACGCCGACGCAGCGCCCGTCGTCGACCACGGGCAGGTGCCGGTAGTGGTGCGAGGTGAGGCTGGCCCAGGCCGCGTCCACGCGCTCGTCGGGGCCCAGCACATCGGGACGAGCCGTCATCCACAACCGCACCGCCTCGCGCCCGGGATCTCCCGCTGCGGCGGCGGCCCGCAGCAGGTCGCGCTCGGTCAGGATGCCGACGACCTTGCCGTCGTCGGTCACGACGACCGAGCCGGTATCGGCTCCTTGCATCGCCTGGGCCGCCGCGGCCAGGGTGTCGTCCGCGGTGCAGGTCACCGCGGGTGAGGTCATGAGATCGCGCACCGTCGTTTCCATGGATCCACTATGCACGCCCTCACCAGCGGTTGTAAACGTTGATCAAGTCAATGTAAAGTACGGCGGTGGAGCGGATGTTGAGCACCGAGGAGGCGGCCCGCCGCCTCGGCGTGAAGGTGCCGACCCTCTATGCCTACGTGAGCCGCGGGCACGCTCGAGTCACACCGCGACCCTGCTGGGCGCGGGAGCTTGTTCGACCTCGTCGACATCGAGGCGCTGGCTGCCCGTAGCCGTGGGGGCCGCCAGACGGCCACCCGCCTGGCCACCGTGACGACGGGGGTGACCCAGCTGGACCTCGAGCTCGGTCCGCTCTACCGGGGCACACCGGCGACCGAACTGGCGCTGAGCACGCCCTATGAGGAGGTCGCCGAGCTCCTTTGGCAGACGGGCGAAAACGGGGAGCCGCTCGGGGACGCCGACTGGTCGGCGCCCGACCTCGGTCCCGCTCCACTCACGCAGACACTCGATCGCATGCGATGGGCCCTGGTGCTCTGTGGCGCCACCGACCCGCTCCGGGCGGACCTGCGACCGGCGGCCGTGACCCGTGCCGCCCGGCGCGCCACTGCCGCTTTGACTGACGCAGTCGGCGTGGCTCCTGCGCCCGCCGGCGCGGCGGCGTCCATCGCGAGCCGGCTGGCGGCCCGGCTCGCGCCCTCGACGCCCTCGACGCCCTCGACGCCCTCGACACCGTCGGCGCCCGTGTTGCCGACGGCCGCCGTCAACGCGGCGCTGGTTCTGCTCGCCGATCACGAGTTGGCGACGTCGACCATGGCGGTGCGCGTGGCCGCATCGGTGCGCTCGGACGTCTACGACGCGCTCCTGGCCGGAGTGGCGACGCTGGCCGGTCCGCTGCACGGCGGAGCCAGCCAGCAGGCCTACGAGTTGTTGACCATGGCCGAGCGCGACGGCGCGGCCCGCGCGCTGAACGAGGTGTTGCGCGAGACGGGACGCCTACCCGGCTTCGGGCACGCCGTCTACAAGACGGGCGACCCCCGCTTCCCGCCTCTGCTCGCGCTGGCCGAGCCCCTCCTCGACGACGGTCGGCGCGCCATCGTGCACGAGATCATGGCGTTGGCTGTGGCGCACGACATCCCGCTCGCCAACTGCGACCTCGCACTGGCCGCGTTGAGCTGGGGGACCGGGATGCCGCCCGACACCGGGCGCACGATCTTCGCGGTCGCCCGCATTGCCGGCTGGACCGCGCACTACATGGAGGAACTCGCTGAGCGGCCGCTTCGCTTCCGCGTCCGCGCCGTTTACAGCGCGTAACGGGCAGCGTGGTGCGACGGCGCTAACCGGGTCCGATGATGATGGCCGAGGGGTGCCCCCCCAGGTGGATGGGGCGGCTGACGGCCCCGGTCGCCAGCGTGACGTCCACGAGCGAGCCCGCCTGCTGTGTCACCCACGCGGTCGTGCCGTCCGCGCTGAGCGCGATGCCCTGTGCCGCGTCGGGCAGGCGGACCGGGACGCCGGCCACGAGGCCGGGCGTGCTGAGCGACACCATGCTCGCCCCCCCGCACACGTAGACGTTCGCTCCCGAGGGCGCGACGGCAATCCCGGTCGGGTTGAATGGCAGTGGCGCGGGCACTCCGGCCTTGAGCGTGGTCGGGTTGATCGGCGTAAGGGTCGGGTTGGTGAAATTGCCCACCAGGACCTCACCGGCCGCAACGGCAATGGTCTGGGGTCCGGGCCCCACCGCGATGGGCGCGCCGGGCTGCATCGTCGCCACGTCAATGGGCGTCACGGTGTTGCTGCCGAAGTTGGCCACGAAGGCCGTCGCCGCGCCCGTCGGCGACACGGCGACCGCGATCGCCGCCGGCTGGGCGCCGACGGGGACCGGGGTCCCGGCGCGCCAGGTGCCGAGGTCGACCGGGGTGACCGTGTCCGAATCGAGGTTCGCCACCAGCGCGATGCCCGCGCCACCGTTCCCGCCGGGTGCCACCGCCACCGCGTCGGGCTCGACACCCACGGCCGCCGTGTGCACGACGTCGTGCGTGGCGGCGTCGATCTCGTGGAGGGTGTCGTCGCCCTGCGTGACGACGAGGAGACCCTTGCCGCCGGGGGTGTAGGCGAACGCAGAGGGCAAGCTGCCGACGGTGACCCGCGGCCCCACGCGACGGGTGGCCACGTCGACGGGTGCCACGGTCATCCCGGGCAAGGTGACGGACGCGCCCGTCGCCACCCACGCCACCTCGCGCACCGCCGTGCTGCCGACCGGGTTCGAGCAGGCGGCCAGCACCGGCACCAGGGCCGCCGAGCGCCGCCAACCCCGCGGCGCGCCGTCCCACCCGCCCCGTGCCGCACTCACCCACGTGCACACGCGGCCCCGGCCGGACGGTCCGCCGCACCCCAGCCAGTGGTGTCGCCCTCGGGCCAGAAGTCGCCGGTGACGGGATCCTGCACGTAGGGCACGGGCGCCGGCGCGCCCGCCGCCAGCACGGCCAACGCGTCGAGCAGCGCGTCGACGTCCTCGCCCGTCGTCCCGAGTCCGCAGCTGGCTCGCACCGCGCCGGGGATCGCGCCGCGGTCGCCCCGGAGGACGGCGGCTCGTGCCGCGACGACACCCTCGTGCCCGACACCGAGCAGCCGGAGCAGGTACGGATGCGCGCAGAAGCAGCCGTGCCGCACGCCGATCCCGAACTCCGCGCTCGAGGCGCGCCGCAACCAGCGTGTGGTGCATGCCCGCCACCGTGAACGTCGCGACGGCGAGCCCGCTGTCGTCGGGGTCGGCGCCGTCGCGACCTTCGCCCCCGCGCGGCCCCAGCACCTCGACGCCCTCAACGGCACGCAGCCCGCGCAGCAAGGCGCGTCGCCAGCGCGGCCTCGTGCCCGCTGATGGCAGGCCAGCCCATCTTCTCCAGCTCGTCCATTGCCGCGCCGAAGGCGACGGCGCCGATGACGTTGGGGGACCCGGCCTCCTCGCGTTCGGGTGGCTCGGTCCAGATCACCTCGTCCAGATCGACGAGGTCGACGGCGCCGCCGCCGGCGAGGAACGGGTCGCCGGTCTCGAAGGTACGCCGTGGCCCGATCAGCGCACCCGCACCGAAGGGCGCGTACATCTTGTGCCCGCTGAACGCCATGTAGTCGGGCCCGGCCGGCAGGGGCCGGTGCGCCGCCAGCTGGGCCGCATCGAGCAGGACCGGGACCCCGCGCTCGTGCGCTGCGGCGCAGATTGCCTCGACCGGGGGGAGCCACCCCGTGACGTTGGAGGCACCGGTCAACGCGAGCAGGGCCGGCGTGGGGCCGTCGTCGAGTGCGCGGACGACGTCGTCGGTGCTGAAGGTGCCGGCACGGCCGCACTCCACCCAGCGCAGCGAGGCCACCCGGGCCCAGGGCAAGAGGTTGGCGTGGTGCTCGACGACGGTGGTGACGACCACGTCGTCGGGTCCGAGGCGGAGGCGGTAGGCCAGGTGGTTGATGGCCTCGGTCGTGTTGCGCACCAAGCACGACCACGTCGTCACCCTCGGCCGGACGGCCGGCGAAGCGGTGCACGGTGTCGCGGGCTTGCTTCGTAGGCCTCGGTGGCGCGCCGCGACTTGTAGCCCGCGCCGCGGTGCACGCTCGAATACCAGGGCAGGAACGAGGCCACCCGCTCGGCGACAGACTCGAGCGCAGGCGTCGACGCCGCGCCGTCCAGGTCGCGGTAGGGGCGCTCGCTGCCGTCCACGCAGGGCACGGGCGCGTGGGCGCCGACGAGCGGCGCGAGCGCAGCGGCAGCCTCGGTGGTCACGCCGTCACATTAGCGAGTGCGCCGGGGAGGCCGGGGCACGGGCTCCGGGGCGAGCTAGCGCTGCGGCCTCTGGGACCCGAGCGCGACGAACGGACGCGCCGCCGACGGAGCCGGTCAGCCGTCCGGCGCGCCGTCGAGGACGACGATGTCGTCCGAACGCCGTTCGTCCGCGGTCATGGCCTCAATGACGTCGTCCGCGATGCGGTCCGGCTCGGTGCTCGGCGACGTGCGCAGCGACGACTCGAGCAGCGAGAGGCGCTCGTCGAGGCAGGCGCTGCGGCGCTCGACGAGGCCGTCGGTGAACATCACCAGGCAGCCGTCGGCGAGATCGAACTCGTGGTCCTTGTAGTGGCACGGCTGCACGCCGAGGGGTGGCCCCGGCGGCACCGGCAGCTCAATCGCCTGACCCCGTCGCACCCGGACGGGGGAGGGGTGCCCGGCCGAGGAGAACGTGACCTGGCCGCTGGCGGTGTCGAGCACGCCGACCAGGGCGGTGGCGAGTCGTTCGCCCGCGCCGGCGAGGGACAACCGGTTGAGGCGCTCGAGCACCGGGCCGGGTGCCCGCTCCTCGAGCACGAGCATGCCCAGGGTGTGGCGCAGGCGGCTCATGATCTTGGCGGCGCCGAGGTCATGACCTTCGACGTCGCCCACCACGAAGGCGACGAGACCGTCGGCGAGGGGAATCACGTCGTACCAGTCTCCACCGACCTCGTAGCCCACCGCAGCCGGCAGGTAGCGCGCCGCGACCTGCCACCCGTCGATGTCGGGGATGGCGTCGGGCAGCAGGTTGCGCTGCAGTTCGTGTGAGATCCGACGCTCGCGGTCGAAGGCCCGGGCGCGGATGACCACGGCGCTCACCTGCTTGGCAAGCTGCTCGGCCAACCCGAGGTCCTTTTCGGAGAAGCGGCGCCCCGAGCCCGCCGACACCAGGGTCACGGTGCCGAGGACCTGCTCGTTGCGCAGCCGGAGCGGCACCGTCATGTACGACGTGAAACCGAGCAGCTTGAGGATCGAGTAGTGGCGATCGTCCCGACTCGTGACGCGCAGGTACTCGTCGGACATGTGCGCGCTCCACATGGACTGCCCGCTGTGCATGACCACCACCGTCGGGTGGCTGCCCGACGGATCCGGTGCGTAGCGCGTGCGCAGCTCTTCGGTCAGGGACCGTTTGGACGGGTCGGCGTGCCACGCGGCCATGCGGCGCAGCTGCCCGTGCTCGTCGGCGATGTCGATGAGGCAGAGGTCGGCGAGGACCGGGACGGACACTTGGGCCAGCCGCTCGACCATCTCGTGGTAATCCGCTACCTCGGACAGCACCTGGGTGGCCAGCAGGAGGAACTCGTTGCGGCGCCGCGCCTCGAGCAGTTCGTCGAGCAGGTGCTCGCGCTCCGCGGCCAGCGTCGACGCATGCAGCAACTCGCCGAGGTGGCCACCGACGGCGTTCATGAGCTCGACCACGGATGGATCGCGTTCGCGCTGGTGGCGGCTCAGCATCTTGACGACGCCGATACAGGCGCCCCTGTAGCGAATCGGGAACGCGTACGCGCTCCGCAGCCCGTCCTTGGCGAGGGCATCGGTGACGAAGCGCCAGTCGCTGCCCAGGTCGGGTACCCACAGGGGCTCGCCGTGGTCAATGACCCAGCGGGGCAGCCCCGTGCTCCCGCTCGTCGAATCGGCGGCCTTTTCCTGCGCAAAGGCGGGGGCGATGGTCTCGCTACGAGTCCACACGTGCCGGCACACCAGCTCGTGGCTCGCCGAGAGCGCCCACAGCGTGGTCACGTCCCAGTCCAACTGCCGGCCCAGCGTGGCGAGCAGCCGCTCGGCCGGCGCATCGTCGATGGGAGCGTTCACGAGGATCTCGAGCAGCTCGCTGGTCAACTCCGACCAGCGCTGGAGCTTTCGGTCGTCGCGGGGCGGAAGATGCCGACGACCACGGTGCCGCCGTGGGAATGGTCGAAGATGCTGAGGACCAGCTCGGTGTCGACCTCAGACCCGTCGGCACACCTGATGACGGTGGAGAGCTTGCGTCCGATCAGCGCGTCGCCTTGCGACCTGATGAAGTGGGCGAAGCCGGCCTCGAACGCGCCGCGCAGCGAGTCGGGCACCAGGTCGAGGGCGGAGCGGCCCACGAGGGATCCGTGCGGCCAGCCCATGAGCGCTTCGGCCGCCCCGTTGACGTAGTGGATCTCCCCGTTCTCGTCGGTGGCCACCACGGCGTCGCGCAGCCCGTCGAGCACCGCGCGGACGCTGGGCGTGGGCCATGGCGTCGGCGCCATGGCCATGCCGGCGCTGGCGGTGCCCCCTCCGGTGGCAGCACCGCCAGCGCCCGCCGTACCCCTCCGAGGGGTCCACGACGGCAGTTCACTCGCCTCGGTACCGCCGCCCGGAACGGCGCCGGCGCCCGCTTGGATCAGCGGCCCGGCCGGCGCCGCCAACGATCCGCTGAACCACACCGTCTTCCCCGGCTGGCTGTGGCGCATCTCGATGCCCCACGCGTCGGCCAGCGTGCACACGATGTGCAGGCCGCGCCCGTGCGGCGCCTCCGCGTTGGGTTCTTGGGGCGCGGGGTAGCCCCCCGCGCCGTCACTGACTGCGACGTGCACGCTCGTGCCGTCGGGCGCGACGGCCAGGGTGACGTCGAAGGGGGTCGACGCGTGCTGCACGGCGTTGGTGGCCAGCTCCGACAGCATCAGCACGACGGCGTCCGCGCCCTCGAGGCAGTGCGCCGGGAGGGCCTCAATGAGGAAGCGCCGGGCTTGCCCGACCGAGGTCGTGACCGCGGGGAACTGCCGGGTGACGGATGTGCCGTCACGCGGGGCTGTTTTGGGCTGGTGCCCTGGAGTTACGGAGCGAGGCATACCGGTTGCGGTACTACTGCCCCCAGGCACGAGCCCCCAAACGGGTGTGGGGCACCCTTCTTCCACAACCCGGCGGCGGACCACGCGCCACGTGCCACGTGCCGGGTCCGGGGCGCTACCCTGCCCGTTCGTGGAGGAACGCTACGAGTCCGAGCTGGCGCGGTCCTCGTCGGTGCTCAATGGCGTCGACCGGGCCCTCGAGCGCCTGAGCGACGGCACCTATGGGCAGTGCGAGACCTGTGGCGCGCCCATCTTGGAGGCCGACCTCGAGCGTGACCCGACCCGCCGGCTCTGCGAGCAACACCTGACGTCGGCCTAACCGGCGATCTTCAACCCCCGGGCGGCGTCGAGGCGGGCCCCCACGTCGGGCCAGTTGACGACGTTCCACAACGCGGCGAAGAAGTCGGCCTTCACGTTCTTGTACTGCAGGTAGAAGGCGTGCTCCCAGGCGTCGAAGACGAGGAGTGGGACGGAGCCCTGCCCGACATTGCTCTGGTGGTCGTAGACCTGCTCAATGATCAGCCGGCCGGCGAGGGGCTCGTAGGCCAGGGCTCCCCAGCCCGAGCCTTGAATCGTCGAGGTGGCTTGTGTGAACTGCGCCTTGAACTTGTCGAAGGAGCCGAAGTTCTCGTCGATGGCGGACCCGAGTGCGCCGTCGGGCTTGTCGCCGCCGTCGGGGCTCTGGTTCTTCCAGAAGATCGAGTGCAGGACGTGGCCTGAGATGTGGAAGGCCAGCGTCTTCTCGAGCCCGACGATGGCGCCGAAGTCGTCCTTGTCGCGGGCGGCGGCCAGCTTCTCGAGCGTCTGGTTGGCCCCGGCGACATAGGCGGCGTGGTGCTTGTCGTGGTGGAGCTCCATGATCTGGGCCGACACGTGGGGCTCTAGCGCGGCGTAGTCGTAGGGCAAGTCGGGGAGGCTGTACTCGGCCATGGCGGTCTCCTCAGTCGTGGTGGTGTCCCTGGTGTGGGGTGCTGTCGGCAGCGGTGGTGCGTGCTGGACCATACCCGACAGTGCCGCGATCGGAACCGGCCTCAACCGCCATGCGAACAGGGCGCGGCTCGACTGCTTCGCGCGCGCGTCACGGCCGCGGTGCGACCGATGGTCCGGGTGGCCGCCGCGCCGTTCCGCCCCGAGCCGACGCGGCGGATCCACACCCCGGCGCGACCCGCTAGCGGTACGCTTGCAAGAGTGAGCACGGACCAGAAAGACCGTTGGCTCGACCTCGGGTCCTTCATCCGTGAACAGCGGGCCACCGCCCGCCTCTCGCTGCGGCGGCTCTCGGAGCTGGCCGGCATCTCCAACCCGTATCTGAGCCAGATCGAGCGCGGGCTGCGCCGGCCGTCGGCCGAGATCCTCCAGCAGATCGCGAAGGCTCTTCGTATCTCGGCCGAGACCCTCTACGTGCAGGCCGGCATCCTCGAGGCGCCCACCGGGACGCCCGACCTCACCCGGACCATCCTGGCCGACCAGACGATCAGCGAGGAGCAGAAGCAGGCGCTGGTGCGCATCTACCTCTCCTTTCGGCGCGAGTACGAGGACGAACACGGGGAGAGTGGCGCCGACGAGGGTGGCACCTACCCGGCCACCAGCGCAGACCCGCCCGGCCGGCCCGGCCGCGTCGCCACTGCATGACCCTGTCCGGAGCGAAATTCCCGGTCGCCAGTAGGCTCTGAGCGCCATGCGCCGCCTCGCCGTTCTCTCCTTGCACACCTCGCCGCTGGCCCAGCCCGGCACCGGCGACGGCGGCGGCATGAACGTCTACGTGCGTGAGCTGACCGCGGCGCTGGCCCGCTCCGGCGTGGCCTGCGACGTCTTCACCAGGGCGTGGTCGGCCGACCTGCCCCCGGTGGTCGACGTGGAACCGGGCTTGCGGGTCCACCATGTCCCGGCCGGGCCGCTCGATGTGCTGCCCAAGGAGTCGCTGCCCTCCGTCGTCGACGACTTCACTGCCGCCGTGCTCGAGCGCATGACCGCGACGCCGCTCTCGGCCACGTCGCGCGACGACGGGGGCGAGGACCTGCCCTACACCTCGGTGCACGCCAACTACTGGCTCTCGGGTCTGTCGGGCCACGTGATCAAGCACGAGCTGAACCTGCCGCTCGTGTGCACCTTCCACACGCTCGATCGTGTGAAGGCCGAATCGATGCCCGAAGAGGTCGAGGCGGACATGCCGCACCGGCGCGCCGAGGCCGAGGCGTCCATCATCGAGTGCTCCGATGCCGTCCTGGCGTCGTGCAGCGTCGAGGCCGAACAGATCGTGTCGCTCTACGGCGGCGAGCCGGGGCGCATCCGCATCGTCCCGCCCGGTGTCGACCACGCCTTCTTCGGACCCGGACACCGGCCCCAGGCGCGGCGAGCGCTCGGGTTGCCGCTCGACCGGGCGGCTTCTCCTCTTCGTGGGCCGGATCCAGCCGCTCAAGTGCGCCGACGTGGCGATCGAGACCCTGGCCGAGCTTCTCGAGTCCGGGCGGCGAGCCCTATCGCCTCGTCGTGGTGGGCGGCCCGAGCGGGCCGCACGGGGAGAAGGCGCTGCAGGGGCTGCACGACGTCGCCGACGCACGCGGGGTGCGCGAGCACGTGCACTTCATCGACCCGCAGCCCCACGAGCTGCTCTCGTCCTACTACCGCGCCGCGGACGTGTGTCTCGTCCCCAGCCGCTCGGAGTCCTTCGGCCTGGTCGCGCTGGAGGCAGCCGCCTGCGGTACGCCCGTCGTGGCATCGGCCGTCGGCGGGCTCACCACGCTGGTCGAGCAGGGCCACACCGGCTTCCTGGTCGAGCACCCCGATGCCGGTGCCTACGCCGACGCCGTGCGGCGCGTGGTCGACGAGCCGCTGGCCGCGGAGCGCCTCTCGACCGCATCCGTGCTCATGGCACGGCGCTACACCTGGCGCGCGGCGGCCAAGACGTTGGTCGAGCTGCACGACGAGTTGGCCGCAGGCCGCCTCGTCGAGTGCGGCTGAGCGCCGTCGCTCCGGCGCTCGTCACCCGATCCGTGCCGATCGTCGATCTCCCCGAAGAGGAGGAGATGGCAGCGGCAGTGGCGCGCATCGACGCCTGGGCCGAGCGTGAGCTCGCGGCCGGCGGCTTCCTCGTGGCCGCCGAGCGCCAGGAGGTCACCGACCGGACGGCCTCGTACCGCTGGTATCTGCGCTTCACGGGTGAGGAGAAGGACTTCATCACGGTCTGGTTCACCTTGAAACAGCGCACGCTGCACTACGAAGCGCAATTCATGCCGGTGCCGGAGACGAACCACGCCGACGTCTACGCCTATCTGCTGCGGCGCAACGCGCACCTCTTCGGGATGTCGTTCGCCTTGGGCCCCGAGGACGCGGTCTACCTGGTGGGCCGGGTGCCGGCCCGGCTGATCGACGACGACGAGCTCGACCGCATTGCCGGCTCGTCGGTGGTGTACACCGACGAGCACTTCCCGACGGCCATGACGATGGCCCACCCCTCGACCTACCGCCGCCGGCCGCGGCGCTGAGGTCCGGGGACGCCGTGAGCGGGCGGCCGCGCTCGGGGCCGGTCGTCGACACGGGCGGACGCGGGCCCTGGCCAGGGTCAGTATCGTCGGCGTCGTGTCGAGCCTGCTGATCGTCGGCGGCGGGAAGATGGGGGGCGCCCTCTTGGGCGGGCTCCTCGGGACCGGTGTGCTGGCGGCCACCGACGTGGCCGTGGTCGAGCCGGTGGCCGAGCGGCGCGGCGAGCTCGAGGCGCTCTACCCGGGCCTGCGCACGCTGCACGCACCCGAGGCCGACCTCCTCGAGGCCAGCGGCGATCGCCTGCCCGGCGTCGTCCTCGCGGTCAAGCCCGACGCGGCGGAGGCGGCGTGCCGGGCGCTCGCGGTGTCCCGCGCCGGGGTGGCCGCGTCCTCTCGGTCGTGGCCGGCGTGCCCTGTCAGCGCCTCGAGATGGCCCTCGGCGGCGAGCCGGCCGTCATCCGGGCCATGCCCAACGTGGCCGCGCTGGTCGGCGCGAGGCGTCGCCGCGATGTCGGGCGGCTCGTTCGCGACGTCACAGGACCTCGCATGGGCCGAGGAAGTGCTCGCCTCGGTGGGCACCGTCGTCCGTCTGCCCGAGCAGCCAGCTCGATGCGGTGACCGGCCTCTCGGGCTCGGGTCCCGGCGTACTTCTTCTTGGCCGCCGAGGCGCTCATCGAGGCGGGGGTGCAGATGGGCCTCACCCGCGACGTGAGCCGCACGCTCGTCGTCGAGACCATGCGCGGCTCGGCGGCCCTGCTGGCCGAGACCGGGCGCGACCCCGAGTCGCTGCGCGCCGAAGTGACGTCGCCGGCCGGTACGACCGCGGCCGGCGTGCGGGCGCTGGAGGCGCGGGCCGTGCGCTCCGCCTTCATGGAGGCGGTGGCGGCCGCCACGGAACGGTCACGCCACCTGCAGCGCTGATCGAGGCGAGCCTGAGGCCGTGTCCCGCCGACCCCGTCACGACCGTCTTCTTCCTCTCCGACTTCGGGACCGAGGACGAGTTCGTCGGCGTCGTCCATGCGGTGCATCGCCGCGCGCACGCCGGGGACGACGGTCATCGACCTGACCCACCACATCCCGCCCTTCGACGTGCGCTCGGGCAGCCACACGCTTCTCCGCGCGGTGCCCCACCTCGGCAGCGGCGTGGTCCTCGGCGTCGTCGACCCCGGGGTCGGCACCGCGCGGCGCGGCATCGCCGTGGCGGTCGCGCCGGCGGGCGGCGGGACCATGTACTTCGTCGGACCCGACAACGGGTTGCTCGTCGCGGCCGCAGAGCTCGCAGGGGAGGCACCGGTGACGGCTGCCGTCGAGCTGCGCCGCGACACCGTGCCATCGGACCGTGGCGCAACCTTCGACGGGCGCGATCTCTTCGGCCCGGCGGCCGCCGCGCTGTGTGCCGGCACGCGCGCTCGAGCAGCTGGGCGTTCCGATCGACCCCGACTCCTTGGTGCGGCTGGTGGGTGGGGTCGTCGAGCAGGGCCGGCTGCAGGACGGCCGGACGTGGCTGCGGGCCGAGGTGACCTGGGTCGACCATTTCGGCAACCTCCAGCTGGCCGCGACGGTCGCCGACGCACGCCTAGCCGGAATGCCGGTGTCCGGGCGCATTCAGCTCGTGGCGCGTGTCGAGAGCGGCCATCCCACCCTCGACGGCCTGCCGCACTCGCTGGTGCCCGACGGGATCGAGCTGCGCTGCGTGGACGCGTTCGGCGAGTTGGAGCACGGCGAGTTCGGCGTGCTCGTCGATTCCAACGGGTATCTCGCCGTGGTGGCCGGGGAGGCCTCGGCCGCGCACTGGCTGAACGTCACCGCCGGCGAGCTCCTCGTCCTGGCCTGGTAGCACGGCGGCGGTTTGGTGCCGCCAGGAGCCCCCTCGGTACCATCCGACGCAATGATCGACCGGCAACCCTCATCGCCGAGATCGCGCGTGTCCGACGAGGCCGCGGCTGCGGTGGCGGCCTCCGCCGCCGCCCCGAAGCGGATTCCCGAGGCGACGGTGCTGCGTCTGCCGATCTATCAGCGCATCCTCGCCGAGCTCGTGCGCGGCGGCGCACGCACCGTGTCCTCGGAGCGCCTGGCCGAGTTGGCGCGCGTCAATGCGGCGAAGGTGCGCAAGGACCTCTCGCTGCTGGGCTCGTTCGGGACCCGAGGTTCGGGGTACGACCCCGATTTCCTGATCGCCCAGATCGACCACGCCCTCGGTGTCGACGAGAACTGGTGTGTCGGCATCGTCGGCATCGGGAACCTGGGCCGCGCGCTGACCAATTCGGCGGGTTTCGCGTCCGGTGGCTGCCAGGTCACGGCGCTCTTCGACGTCGACCCGGCTGTGGTCGGCGAGGAGATCCGGGGCATCAAGGTGCGGCACATGGACGAGCTGGCCCGCCTACGGCAGTCCGAGCGCCCCGACATCGGCGTCATCACGACCCCGGGATGGGCCGCACAGGGTGTGGCCGACCTGTTGGTACGCGCCGGCGTCACCTCCATCCTCAACTTCGCTCCCCGGGTCCTCACCGTGCCGCCGGGCATCCAGCTGCGCTACGTCGACCTCTCCATTGAGCTCCAGGTGCTCGGCTTCTACCGGGCCCGCCACGAGGAGATGGGCCGCGCCGGCGCCGTTGCCGACGGTGCCCGAGCCGACGCCGAGCCGCCCCTCATGCGCTCGGTCGGGCTCTCGCCCGGATCGGAACTGACCTGAGCCCGCTGAGCGGCTCGGCGCCGAAAAGGCCGCCGACGTGGGTGACTGGCACGTTCGGCGCTGCGACCGGCACAATTGAGAGGCCGACCCAGGAGGGAATCGAGTGTCCGTCGTCGTCGTAGGGCTCCAGCACACCCAGGCTCCGCTTGCCGCTCCTCGAGTCGGCCGCCATCGGCGACGACGACTTGCACAAGGTGCTCACGGCGCTCAGCCACCGCCGCAACATCCAAGAGAGCGTGGTGCTCTCCACCTGCTTGCGTACCGAGGTCTACGCCGTCGTCGACCGCTTCCACGACGCCGTGGCCGAGATCTACGAGCGTGCTCTCCGAGCACGCCGACCGGTCGGTCGAGGAGCTGTCCGAGCACGCCGTCATCCGCTTCGACGACGACGTCACGTCGCACCTCTTCGCCGTCACCTCTGGCCTCGAGTCGGTGGTGACGGGCGAGACCGAGGTCGTCGGCCAGGTCCGACGCGCCTTCGAGCGCGCCCAGGAGGAAGGCGCCTGCGGCCCGGTGCTGTCCGCCCTCTTCCGGCACGCCCTCCAGACGGGCAAACGGGTGCGCACCGAGACGGGGATCAGCAAGGGCACGACCTCCTTCTCCTATGCCGCCGTCGCGGTCGCGCGCGGCGAGGACCCCGGCGGCCTCCGCGAGGCGCGGGTCGTGGTGGTCGGGGCCGGCGAAATGGGCTTTGGCGTCTGCCGTGCGCTCAGTGACATCGCGCCGGCCGCCGCGCCGCGCCGTGTCGTCGTGGTGAACCGCTCCGAGGAGCGGGCGCGCGAGCTCGTCGTGGCTGCCGGCGCCGGCGCACCCTTCGAGATGCGCGCCGCGGCGCTCGATCACGTCGCCGCCGAGCTGGCGGACGCCGACGTCGTCCTCACGGCGGTGGCGGCCGAAGCGCACGTGCTCGGGGAGGAGGACTTCGCGTCGGTGACTCGGGGCCCCTGCTCGTCATCGACCTCGGCGTCCCGCGCAACGTCGACCCCGCCGTCGGCGCGCGCGCCGGGGTGACGCTGCTCGACATGGACACGCTGCAGCGCGCGGGTGGCCCGGGCGCTCGGGGACCGTGCCGAGGAATCGGTCGCCGCCCAGGCCATCGTCGACGCCGAGGTCGAGCGGTTCCGCACCGCCAGCCGCCAGCGCGGGGCCGCGCCGGTCATCGCCGCGCTGCGCGCGCGACCTCGAGATCGCTGCGGGTGTCCGAGCTCGAGCGCCACCGTGCCCAGTTGGCCGACCTCAGCTGAGGAGGAGTGGGAGCAGGTGGACCAGGCCACCCGTGCCGCGATGGCCAAGATGCTGCACGAGCCCACCATGCTCTTGAAGGAGACCGCCGGTACGCCACGCGGCGAGCGGCTCGTCGAGGCGCTGCGCATCCTCTTCGACCTCTAGTCGCGGCCATGGGATAGTCACGGCCGTGGGAACGCTTCCGCCTGGCCACCAGAGGCTCGCCGCTCGCCCTGCGCCAGACGGACATCGTGGCGACGCTGCTGCGACACGCCGCATCCCGACCTCGAGGTCGAGCCCGTCGTCGTGCGGACGCGCGGCGACCGCGAGCCCGCGGCGTCGCTCGACCGGATCGGCGGCCAGGGCGTCTTCGTCGCCGAAATCGAAGCAGCGGTCGCCGACGGCCGGGCCGAGGCAGCGGTGCACTCGGCCAAGGACATGACATCGACCATGCCCGACCATCTCGCGTTGGGCGCCGTGCCCGAGCGGGCCGATCCGCGCGATGGCCTCGTCGGGTCCACCCTCGCCGGGCTTCCGCCGGGCGCGCTCGTCGCCACGGGCTCGGCACGGCGGCGCGCCCAGCTGGCCTACCTACGGCCTGACCTCGTCTTCACCGACCTGCGCGGCAACATGGCGCGCCGGGTCGCCGTCGCCGAAGAGGGGCACGTGTCGGTGGTCGTGGTGGCCGTGGCGGCCATGGTGCGGCTCGGCTGGGACGCGCGCCTCGACGACGTCGTCGACCCCGTGGACATGCTGCCCCAGGCCGGTCAGGGTGCGATCGCCGTCCAGTGCCGCGCCGGCGACGACGCGACGCGGGCGCTGCTCGGCTCCATCGATCACGAGCCGAGTCACCGCGCCCTGCGCGCCGAGCGCGCCGTGCTCGCCGCGCTGGGCGGGAACTGCACGCTCCCGGTCGCGGCCTTCGCCGAGCCGGCGGACGGCGATGACGCCGGTCCTGCGTTGCGTCTGTCGGGGCTCGTCGCCAGCGGCGACGGGCACACCGTGGTCCGTCTGGCGCGCGAGGGCGATGACCCCGAGGTCCTCGGCGCCGCGGTGGCGCGCGCGCTCCAAGACGGCGGCGCCGGCGCCATCGACGGCTTCGACTTCGGTGCCCTGCGGTGACGGTCTACTTGGTCGGCGCGGGGCCCGGTGACCCGGGGCTGCTCACCCGCCGGGGTGCTGCGCTGCTGTCCAGGGCCGACGTGGTCCTCCACGACCGCCTCGTCAGCCCGGCGGTGCTCGATCTGGTCCCACCGGACGCCGAGCTGATCGACGTGGGCAAGGACCCCGACGCGCGGGACGGCGGCGCGGCGCGCCAGGACGAGATCGCGCGGCTCTTGATCGAGCACGGTCGGCGCGCGGCGATCGTGGTCCGGCTGAAGGGCGGGGACCCCTTCCTCTTCGGCCGTGGCGGCGAGGAGGTGGCGGCCTTGAGCCAGGCCGGGATCCCGTGGGAGGTGGTGCCCGGCGTGACCTCTGCCTTCGGCGTCCCGGCCGCGGCCGGCATCCCGGTGACCCAGCGCGGCCTGGCGTCGTCGGTGACCGTGGTGACCGGTCGGGTGGGCGACCCGGCCGGGTCGGGTGCGACCGATGGGCCCGACTGGGAGTCCCTGGCGCGCGCCGGCGGCACCGCTGGTCATCCTCATGGGCATGTCGACCCGCGCCGCCATCGCGGACGCGCTGGTACGAGGCGGTCGCTCGCCCGAGACACCCGTGGCGGTGATCGCCCGCGGCACCACGCCGGCACAGCGCGTGGCGCGGACGACGCTGGCGGGCCTGGGCGCGGTGGACCTCGGGCCACCGGCGGTGATCGTGGTCGGGCCGGTGGCCGCGCTCGGGGAGCGTGCCGGTGGGAAGCACGCCGCCGGTGCCGCCGGTGGGGCCGGCGTCCCCGGCGAGGGACCGCTCGCCGGGCGCACCGTGGTCGTCACCCGGTCGGGCCGCCGCGCCGAAGGGCTGCTGGACGCGCTCGAGCGTGCCGGCGCGCAGGCGATCGAGCTCGCGCTGACCAGGCAGATCGACCCGGCTGACGGAGGCGCCGCGCTGCGTGCGGCCGCTGGCGCCGTACACGACCTCGACTGGGTGGTGTTCACCTCCGTCAACGCGGTCGACCGCTTCATGGCCGAGCTGCGCGACGCCAGGGCGCTCGCCCCCGCGCTGGTCGCGGCGGTCGGGCCGGCCACCGCGGACGCGTTGCGCCAGGCCGGCGTCGAACCGGACTTGGTGCCGGCAGAGCACAGCGCGCCGCGGGCTGGTCGACTCGTTCCCCGCGCCGCCGGGCGCGTCACGGGCCGTCCTCTTCCCCTGTGCCGACATCGCGCCCGAGACGATCGACGACGGCTTAGGCGAGAAGGGCTGGACGGTGCGGCGTGTCGAGGCGTACCGCACCGTGGCGCGCACCGCGCCGGGATCCGAGCTGCTCGAGCGCGTCGCCGCGGCCGACGCGCTCACCTTCACCGCCACCTCCTCGGTGGACGCGTTCATGGCGTTGCGCACACCCGCGGGCGCACCCGTCGCCGCGCCCGCCCATGTCGTGTGCATCGGACCGACCACCGCGACGGCCGCACGGGCCGCCGGGCTGTCCGGCGTGCACGAAGCGTGGGGTGCCTCGGCCGCAGGCATCGTCGCCGAGCTGGTGGACCACTTCGGCCGGGGTCCGGGCAGCGCCTCGTAGGCTGGCGGCATGGCCGAAGTCACGTCGGGGAGGTCCGAGGCTGCCTTTCCCGAACGACGCTTGCGTCGGCTCCGGCGCACGCCGGCGTTGCGCCGCCTGGTGGCAGAGGCGCGCCTCGGCGTGGACGACCTCGTGGCGCCGCTCTTCGTCCGCGAAGGGGTCGACGCCCCGGTGCCCATCGCGTCCATGCCGGGTGAGGTGCAGCACACCGTGGACTCGCTCGTCGTCGAGACGAAGCGGCTGGTCTCGCTCGGCATCCCCGGCGCCATCCTCTTCGGCGTCCCGGCCACCAAGGATGCCTCGGGGAGTGGTGCATGGGATCCCGACGGCGTGGTGCAGCGTCGCGCTGCGGGCCGTGCGCGACGCCGTGGGTGACGAGATCGTGTTGATGGCCGACCTCTGTCTCGACGAGTACACGGACCACGGGCACTGCGGCGTGCTCGGCCCGTCGGGCGAGGTCCGCAACGACGAGACGCTCGAGGTGTACCAGCGCATCGCCGGTGCTCAGGCCGAGGCGGGCGCGGACGTCGTGGCGCCGAGCGGGATGATGGACGGACAGGTGGCGGCCATCCGCGTCGCGCTCGACGAGGGAGGCCACGAGCAGGTCGCCGTCCTCGCCTATGCGGCCAAGTACGCCTCGGCGCTCTACGGTCCCTTCCGCGAGGCGGTCGATGTCACCATCGCCGGCGGCGGGACCGGCGTGCCTACCAGCAGGACCCGCACAACGCGCGTGAGGCGGTCGCCGAAATAGAGCTCGACGTTGCCGAGGGCGCGGACATGGTCATGGTGAAGCCGGCCATGACGTCCCTCGATGTCCTGGCCACAGTGCGCCCACGCGTGCACGTCCCTCTGGCCGCCTACCACGTGAGCGGCGAGTACGCGATGGTCAAGGCGGCCGCGGCGGCGGGCTGGATCGACGGCCCTGCGGTCGCACTCGAGCAGCTCACCGTCCTCAAGCGGGCCGGGGCCGATTTCATCCTCGACCTACTTCGCGGCAGAGGTGGCCGAGGCGCTCGGTGGCTGAGCGGCCGGCGGCGTCCAACGCCGAGTGGTTCGCCCGCGCCCAGCGCGTCATTCCCGGCGGCGTGGACTCGCCCGTCCGCTCCTTCGCCTCTGTCGGCGGGACGCCCTACACGGTTGCGTCAGGCGAGGGCGCCTACGTCGTCGACGTCGAGGGCACGCGCTACATCGACCTCGTCCAGTCCTACGGCGCGGTGCTGCTCGGCCACGCCCATCCGGCCGTGACCGACGCGGTGGCGGCAGCGGCGGCGCGCGGCACGACCTTCGGCGCGCCGACGCCGGGCGAGGTCCTGCTGGCCGAGACGATCTGCGAGCGGGTACCGGGCTGCGAGCAGGTGCGCTTGGTCTCGTCGGGCACCGAAGCCGCCATGAGCGCGGTGCGCCTGGCCCGCGGCGTGACCGGGCGTGATCGCGTGGTGAAGTTCGACGGCTGTTACCACGGGCACTCCGACGGGCTGCTGGCCGGCGGGGGGAGCGGGGTGGCCATGCTCGGCCTCCCCGGGTCCGCCGGCGTCCCCGCCGGTGCGGTCGCCGAGACCGAGGTCGTCCCCTACAACGTGGTGCCCGCGCTCGACGAGCGGGTGGCGTGCGTGATCGTCGAGGCGGTGGCGGCGAACATGAACCTCGTCGAGCCAGTGCCCGGCTTCTTGGAAGAGCTCCGGGCCGCCTGCGCCGCCAGTGGCGCGCTCTTGATCTTCGACGAGGTGATCACCGGCTTTCGCCTCGGTCCCGGTGGCGCCACCTCGTGGTCGGGAGTCACGCCGGATCTGTGGTGCTTCGGCAAGGTGATCGGCGGCGGCCTCCCCGTCGGTGCGTTCGGCGGTCCGGCGGCGCTGCTCGCAGAGCTGGCGCCGGGCGGACCCGTCTATCAAGCCGGCACCCTGTCGGGCAACCCGTTGGCGACGGCGGCGGGCCTGGCCGCGTTGCGCGAGGTGACGGCCGCCGATTACGAGGCCCTGGCCGCCCGCGTCGCCGTGTTCGCCAAGGAGCTCGAGGCCGCGGTGGCGAGCAGCGGGTTGTGGGCGTCGGTGCCGGTCGTCGGGCCGCTGGCCGGTCTCTACCTGGCGCCCGCCGCCGAGGCGCCGCTCGCGTTGCCGAGCGAGTACGTCGGCGTGCGCGACCTCGCCACCAATGGTCTCTACGGACCGTTCTTCCACGCCATGCTGCGCCGCGGCGTCGCGCTCGCCCCTGGCCCCTACGAGGTGCTGTTCCCCGGCCTCGCCCACGACGAGGCGGTGCTGGCCCGTGTGGTGGAGGCGGCGGGCGAGGCCGCCGCCGAGGTGGTGGCGGCCGGCCTCGGCTGATCGGCGCATCACGCCGCGTCCGGATCCAACGGATCACCCGGGCGGGCCCACTGACAATGGGGTTGGCAGACTGCGGCTCAGCCCAGGGTCAGGCGGCCCAGGTCACGCGGCGGGTATCTCCCCCACGTCGCGGTCGGGCAGGACACGCGAGATGAGCTCCATAGCGCGGTAGCCCAGCTCGGCCGGCCCGGTCGCATCGGGCCGCATCAGATTGGCCATGATGCGCAGCAGCTGCTTCATCACCAGTTCGGAACGCATGCCGAGGCCGACACACAGGCGCATGGCCTCGGGGTGCGAGATCAGATGGACGAACGCGCGGGCCACCTTGAAGTACGGCCCGTAGGCCGCGGTCAGCTCGCGGTCGTACTCGGCCAGGGCCGCCTCGTCGTTTCGGTTCAGCGCGTGGCCGAGCGCGGCCGCGGCCAGCCTCCCGGTCTCGTAGCCGTACGCGATGCCCTCGCCGTTGAAGGGGTTGATGACGCCGCCGGCGTCGCCGGCGATCACGACGTTGGCGCCGGCCCGCGGGCCGACCGAGAGGCCCATGGGCAGCTTGCCGCCCGTCGGCGGACCAAGGCTCGTCTCAGGGTGCAGTCCCCATGAGCTCGGCGCAAAGGCGACGAAGGTGTCCATCAGGTCTGTCGTGTTGATGCCCTTCCAACGCTTATCGGTGGAGAGCAAACCGACGCCGACGTTGACCCGTCCGTCGCCCATGGGGAAGATCCAGCCGTAGCCGGGGACCACGTTGCCCTCGGCGTCGCGGATGTCGAGGTGCGACTCGATGAAGAGGTCGTCGTGGCGGTCCGAGCTGTAGTAGCCCCGCAGCGCCATCCCCATGGGCAGGTCGCGCCGCCGTGCCGTACCGAGCATGCGGCCGACCCGCGAGTTCGAGCCGTCGGCCACCACCACGTAACGCGCCGAGATGGTGCGGGTGCCGCCACCCTTCTCCTCGATACGCACGCCGGTCAGTGCGCGGCAGCGGCCCGGATGGTTCCGCGGCCTCGTCAAGGACCGGCGCCGTGACCTCGGTTCCCTGCAACAAGGTGGCACCGGCCGCGGCGGCGTGCCCGGCCACCATGCCGTCGAGGTCGTGCCGGGTGATGGTGTAGCCGTAGTCGGGGAAGTTGGGGTGCTCGGGCCAGCGCATCTCCACGGAGTGCCCGAAGCCGAAGGCCCGCAGGCCGGTGTAGCGGTGTGCGTCGGCCAGGGCATGTTCGAGCCCCATGTCGGCCAACTGGCGTACGGCTCGCGGGGTGAGGCCGTCGCCGCAGGTCTTCTCGCGTGGGAACTCCTTCTTCTCCACCACCACGACGTCCCAACCGGCGTCCGCCAGCCAGTAGGCGCACGCTGCGCCGGCCGGTCCCGCGCCGACGACGACGACGTCGTGAACGTGCTCGTCACGCCCGCCACCCGGGCGGGCCGGGGCCGGGTGCGTGGCCGTCGACCCAGCCTTCTTCGACCCAGCCTTCTTCGACCCAGCCTTCTTCGACCCAGCCGTCCGCGACGCGGCCTTCTGTGCCGGTGCCTCCTTTGTCGGTGCCTTCTTGGAAGGGGCCCGCTTCGACGGTGCCCGCTTCGACGGAGCCCGCTTTGACGGAGCCCGCTTCGACGGGGCCTGGGCGGACCCAGCCGACGCCTTCGACGGGCCAGGGGCAGGGGCCTTCTTGGCCGCCGGCTTCCCTTGGACCTTCTTCGCCGGCGACCGCTTCGCCGCGGGGTGTGCCGCGGAGTCCGGGGCCGTGTGCCCCGCCGGTTGCGGCCGATCCTGAGCCGGGGCGGCGGCCTGGTCCCCGGCCTGTTTCGCGGACCCGGCCGGCTCCTCGGCTTCGCCGGACGGCGGGGTCTCGTCGGGGGGTGTCACGAAGGCATCGTAGGTCTGCCGGCGGGGCCTCTGACCAGCGGCGCGGATGTGCTTGCGAAAGGGGTCACATGGTAGAAACGGATCACCGTGGTCCAGTACCTCCCGATCCTCATAGTGGGGCTCCTCGGCTTCGCCTTCACCGTCTTCTCGCTGGTGTCCTCGGCCATGCTGGCGCCGCGCAAGAAGCCGTCGGCGGCCAAGCTCGCACCCTACGAGTGCGGCATCGTGCCGAACGTGGAGCCGCCCCAGCGCTTCCCGGTGCGCTTCTACCTGGTGTCGATGATCTTCATCATCTTCGACATCGAGATCGTGTTCCTCTACCCGTGGGCGATCGTGTTCCACCAGATCGCGACGTTCGGTCTCATTGAGGTCATCGTCTTCGCCGCAGTGGTCTTCGTGTCCTTCGTCTACCTCATCTCCAACGGCGCCCTGACCTGGGGCCCGCCCAAGACGTTGCAGCCGGGCATGCCGAGCCGCACCTCGGAGTCGACCATCACCCGCATCAGTGGATCGCGCCCGAAGCCGGGTGAGGCAGCCTGACGTGGGGATCGAGGACCTCCAGCACAACTTCCTGACCGGCCGCCTCGAGGACATGGTCAAGTGGGCGCGGCGCAACAGCGTGTGGCCGGCCACCTTCGGGCTGGCGTGCTGCGCCATTGAGATGATTGCGGTCGGTGCCGCCGACTACGACATCGCCCGCCTCGGCATGGAGGTGTTCCGGGGCTCGCCACGGCAGGCCGACCTCATGATCGTGGCCGGGCGGGTCTCACAGAAGATGGCCCCCGTCCTGCGCCAGATTTACGACCAGATGATGGAGCCCAAGTGGGTCATCTCCATGGGCGTGTGCGCGTCGACGGGCGGGATGTTCAACAACTACGCCATCGTCCAGGGCGTCGACCAGATTGTCCCCGTCGACGTCTACGCGCCGGGCTGCCCGCCCTCCCCCGAGACGCTCCTGCACGCCATCTTGACCCTGCACGAGAAGATCCGCACCGGCGAGATCACCCGCCGTCCCGGCAGCTCGGTCCCCGCGGGCGAGCAGGCGACCGGCGGGTGGGTGCCGAGCGTGCCCGACGCGGTGCGGGTCGCGACGCCGCGGTGAGCGAGAGGACCCCGACGGCGGTGGCGCCCGCGAGCGTCCTGCCCGACGTGCCGCGCCTGCCGGACCGCCTGGTCGACCAGCTCGCGTTCCCGAGCCGCGCCACCTACAAGCAGATGGTGGGCGCGTTCCGTGAGGCCGGCTTCGAGCTGTGCGCGGACCTGTGCGGTGTCGACTTCCTCACCCATCCCGGGCGCACGCTGCCCGAAGGGATCGAGGCGGAGCGCTTCGAAGTCGTGGTCAATCTGTTGTCGCTCTCGCTGCGCCAGCGCGTACGCGTCCGGGTCCAGGTCCCCGAGTCGGACCCGGTCCTCGACACGATCACCGACGTCTACCCAGGCACGGACGCCATGGAGCGCGAGGCGTACGACCTGATGGGGATCATCTTCGCCGGGCACCCCGACATGACGCGCATTCTCATGCCCGAGGACTGGGAGGGGCACCCGCTGCGCAAGGACTACGGAGTGGGCCGGGTGCCCGTGCAATTCAAGGAAGCGCCGGGGCCGCGGTGAGCGACGACCACGACACGCACGACGACAGCCACAGCCACAGCGACGGCGACAGCGACGACGAGGCCTTCGGCCTCGAGCCCACCGAGAAGGCCCACCGGGAGGCGGAGGAGGAGCGTTACTTCATCCCCGAGACCTCCGAGGGGATTCAGGAGCTGCGCCCCGGGGGACCACGGGCGCCGCCGAGCTGCGCCAGGAGGTCGGTGCCGTCCTGCGCCTGCCCGAGGGCGGCTACGTCGACCCGAGCGACATCGACATTGAGCGGCGCGACGACCAGACGATGATCATCAACATGGGGCCCCAGCACCCCTCGACCCACGGCGTGCTGCGGCTCATGCTCGAGCTCGACGGCGAGACGATCCTGCGCACGAAGCCGATCGTCGGCTACCTGCACACCGGTATGGAGAAGACCGGCGAGGAGCTGACCTACGTGACCGGGTGCACGAACACCACGCGCATGGACTACCTGTCACCGCTGCACAACGAGCTCGTGTTCTCGCTGGCCACCGAGGCGCTGCTCGACGTCGAGCTGCCGCCGCGGGCGGTGTGGATCCGCATGCTCATGTGTGAGCTCAACCGGGTGTCGTCGCACCTGATTTGGCTGGCCACCAACGGGGGGGACCTCGGCTCCACCTCCATGCTGGTCTACGGCTTCCGCGAGCGCGAGATGGTGCTCGCGTTCTTCGAGAAGACGACCGGGCAGCGGATGAACCACAACTTCATCCGTCCCGGGGGCGTGGCGGCCGACCTCCCCGACGGGTGGGAGGACGATATCGACGTCATTTGCGAGACGGTTCTCGCCCGCACCTTCGAGTACGACGAGCTGCTGACGGGCCAGCCCATCTTCCGGGAACGCACCGAGGCCGTCGGCAACATCTCGGCCGAGGAGGCGCTGGCCCTGTCGGTGACAGGCCCCATCCTGCGCTCGACGGGCGTGCCGTGGGACCTGCGACGGACCATGCCGTACCTGGCCTACGACAAGCTGGACTTCGACGTGATCGTCGGCACCTACGGCGACAACTTCGACCGCTACTCGGTCCGCCTCAACGAGCTCCGCGAGTCGATCAAGATGATCCGCCAGATCGTCGAGATGATGCCCCCCGGCGACTACCGCGTGCAGGACCGCAAGGTCACACCGCCGCCCCGCGCCCGCATCGACGAGAGCATGGAGGCCCTCATCCACCACTTCAAGATCTTCACCGAGGGCTTCCGCGTGCCCGAGGGCGAGGTCTACGTGGCGGTCGAGTCGCCGCGAGGCGAGCTGGGCTGCTACATGGTCTCGGATGGGACGTCCAAGCCGTATCGGATGCACATCCGGGCGCCGAGCTTCGTCAACCTGCAGGCACTGCCGCTGCTCCTGCGCGGCGCGATGATGGCCGACGCCGTCGCCGTGATCTCCTCGGTCGATCCCGTCATGGGCGAGGTGGACCGGTGAGCCACTTCAACGCGGACATCAGCTCCCGGGCGGCCGAGCTCGTGGCGCTCTACCCCGAGCCGCGTTCGGCGCTCATCCCGCTGTGCCACCTGGCCCAGGAACAGGACGGGTGGCTCACCCCCGAAGCGGTCGCGGACATCGCCGACCTCTGTGAGGTCACTGCCGCCGAGGTGCGGGGCACCGCCAGCTTCTACGACATGTTGCACCTCGAGCCCGTCGGCACCTACCTCATCTCGGTGTGTACCAACATTGCCTGCTTGCTCGGTGGCGCGCTCGAGCTGCTGGCGCACGCCGGAGTCGTCGCTCGGCGTGCGTGCCGGAGGGTCGACGCCCGACGGCGTGTTCACCCTCCACGAGGCCGAGTGCCTGGCCGACTGCGACAAGACGGTCTGCGTGCAGGTCAACCACCGCTACGTCGGCGCGCAGTCGCCAGAGACCTTCGACGCGCTGCTCGACGACCTGCGGGCGGGGCGGCTGGCAGACAGCGTGCCGCCGCACGGCACGCTCGTGCGGGTGCGCCGCAGCGTCGGGCTCCAGGCCGACCGTGCCGCGGTCGTGCCGCGAGCGGGCGACCATGGCCGAGGCGCAGGCGGGCCGGGCCGCCGCCGCGCCGCCTCAGGGTGGCGGGGGAGCGGCGTCCTGATGGCCATCACGGACGCACCCAAGATCATCACGTCCCGCCTCGGCTACGACGACTCGTACACGCTGAGCCGGTACCTCGCCACGGGCGGCTACGAGGGTCTGCGCAAGGCGCTGACCATGACGCCCGAGGCGGTGGCGGCCGAAGTGGATGCGGCCAGCCTGCTCGGCCGGGGCGGTGCCGGCTTCCCGGCGGGGCGCAAATGGTCGATGCTGCGCAAGAATCCGCTGACCTACCTCGTCATCAACGGGGACGAGTCCGAGCCGGCCACCTTCAAGGACCACATGCTCATTGAGGGCGACCCGCACCAGATCCTCGAGGGCGTGCTCATCTCGGCCTATGCGCTGCAGGTCAGCCAGGCCTTCATCTACCTGCGCGGTGAGTTCGCCCTCGGGCTCGAACGGCTGCAGACGGCGCTGAACGAGGCCTACGCCCACCGCGCGGTGGGGAGCAATATCTTCGATTCGGGCTTCTCGCTCGACGTCGTCGTCCACCCCGGCGCCGGCGCCTACATCTGTGGCGAGGAGACGGCGCTGCTCGAGTCGCTCGAGGGCAAGCGCGGCTTCCCGCGCATCAAGCCGCCGTTCTTCCCCGCAGCCATCGGTTTCTACGGCGAACCCACCGTGGTCAACAACGTCGAGACCATGGCCAACATCCCCTGGATCGTCAACAACGGTGGCGCCGCCTTCGCCGCGCTCGGTGCCGGCCGTTCCACCGGCACCCGGCTGTTCGCGCTGGCCGGCCATGTGCGCAAGCCGGGCAACTACGAGCTCGAGATGGTGAAGACGACGTTCCGCGACCTGATCTACGCGCCGGTGCTCGGCGGCGGCATTCGGGGGTCCAACACACTGAAGGCCTTCATCCCCGGCGGCGTGTCCGCCCCCTGGTTCGCTCCCGACCAGGTCGACCTGCCCCTCGGCCAGGACGAGGTCGGCGACGCCGGCTCCATGCTCGGCTCGGGCTCGATCGTGGTCATGGACTCGGCGACCTGCGTGGTGCGCGCCGCCTGGCGCATCACCAAGTTCTTCGCCCGCGAGTCGTGCGGCCAGTGCACGCCGTGTCGCGAGGGGTCGGGCTGGCTGGAGCGCATCATGTACCGAATTGAGAGCGGGTCCGGCCGCGAGGAAGATCTGGACCTCCTCATGGACCTGTGCGACAACATCTCACCCGGCGTGGCCTGGCCGCCCCAGCAGACCACCATCTGCGTGCTCGGGCCGTCCATCCCGTCGTCCATCGCCTCGGGCATCCGCATGTTCCGCGACGAGTTCCTCGTGCACGTGAAAGAAGGGGGGTGCCCCTTTGACTGACACGTCGCGGGAACTGCGTGTGGACGTGCACCCAGGGGAGGACCTCGCCTTCACCCTCGACGGCCGTGCGGTCACCGCGCACAAGGGCGAGCTGCTGATCGCGGCGGCCGAGCGCGCCGGCACCTACATCCCGCGCTTCTGCTACCACCCCCGCATGAATCCGGTGGGCATGTGCCGCATGTGCCTGGTCGACGTCGAGGGCCCGCGCGGCGCCACCTTGACGCCGGCCTGCTTCGTCGCGGTGACCGACGGCATGGTGGTCGACACCACTAACGACCGCGTGAAGAAGGCCCAGGACGGCGTGCTCGAGTTCCTGCTGGCCAACCACCCGCTCGACTGCCCGGTCTGCGACAAGGGCGGCGAGTGCCCGCTGCAGGACCAGACCCTGGCCTACGGGCCGGGCGAGAGCCGCTTCGTCGAGGAGAAGCGTCACTTCGAGAAGCCGATCGCCATCTCGGACCTGGTGCTGCTCGACCGCGAGCGGTGCATCCAGTGCGCGCGCTGCACCCGCTTCGCGGCCGAGGTGGCGGGCGAGGCCCAGATCGACTTCGCCGGCCGGGGCGAGAAGGTCGAGGTGGCGACATTCCCGACCGAGCCCTTCGAGTCCTACTTCAGCGGCAACACCGTGCAGATCTGTCCGGTCGGCGCGCTCACCGCGACGCCCTACCGCTTTACCGCCCGCCCCTGGGACCTCGATCAGGTCGAGTCCACCTGCACGGCCTGCTCGGTCGGATGCCGGGTCGCCGTGCAGTCCTCGCAGAACCGTCTCACCCGGCTGCTTGGCATCGACTCGGATCCGGTGAACCACGGCTGGCTCTGCGACAAGGGCCGCTTCGCCTACGAGTCGGTCAACGGCGACGAGATCGACGCCGGTCCCTTGCCCGACGAGCTGGCGGATGCGGCCGTCGACGTCGCGCCGGCCACGGCGTCGCAGGTGGTCAGCCTCGGCGTCAGCCGCGGCCAATTCCTCGGCGAGGCGCGCGAGACGGGCCGCTTCGAGCACGGGCGCCTCGTCGAGCCGCGCATCCGCAAGGAGGGCGAGCTGGTCCCGGTCAGCTGGAGCGAGGCCCTGGCCGCGGCGGCGGCCGGCATCCGCGCCGCCACCGAGTCGGGCGGCAGCGGGGCGGTGGCTGTCATCGGCGGCGCCCGCCTCACCAACGAGTCCGCCTATGCCTGGGCCAAGCTGGCCAAGGGCGTCATCGGCACCGACTCGGTCGACGCCCAGCTGGGTGACGGCCTCCCTGCCGACCTCGTCCTCGGGCTGCCCCGGGCCACCATCGACCAGGCCTGCCGCGACCCCGGTCCTCGTGACGCTTGCCGGCGACCTGCGCGAAGAGCTGCCGGTCCTCTTCTTGCGCCTGCGAGAGGCGGTCCTCGGCGGCACCACCGCGCTGATCGAGATCTCACCGGAGCCGACGCCCCTCAGCTCGCTGGCCGCGGTGGCGCTGCGGATCCGCCCGGGCGACGCGCCGGCGATGGCACGGGCGCTCACCGGCGACGATGGCGCGTCGGGCGCCGGCGCGCTCGGCGCGCACCACGAGGGCTCGGCACTGACCGCCGGCACGCTCGACGACGGCGCGCCGCCTCCTGGCCGACCACCGCGATGGCGAGGGTGTCGTCGTGGTGGCGGGTCGTCCGTCCTACGCCGAGTCGGGCGAGGTGGCCGCCGAGGCCCTGCGCGTGCTGGCCGACGCGCTGCCCAAGGCGAGCTTCCTGCCGGCGCTGCGGCGCGGCAATGTCTTCGGCGCCCTCGACATGGGACTGGCCCCGGGCATCCTGCCCGGCCGCGTCAGTCTGGAGGCCGGACGTGAGCGCTTCACCGCCGCCTGGGGCTCGGTGCCGGCCGTCGCGGGGCGGGACACGGCGGACATCCTCGCCTCCATGGCGGGCGAGGGGGAGCGGGCGGGCGGCGCCGGCGTGCGGGCGCTCGTGCTGCTCGGCGCAGACCCGCTCAGCGACTTCCCTGACCACGCGCTGGCACGCGCCGCCCTCGGCGCCGGGCACTTCGTGGTGGCGGTGACGGGCCACCCCTCCCAGTCGGTGGACGCGTTCGCGGACGTCGTGCTGCCGTGCGCGGTGACGCACGAGCGCGCCGGGACGACGACCAACGTGGAGGGCCGGGTGAGCCGCCTCGGTCCCAAGCTCACGGCGCCCGGCTTCGCCTGGCCCGACTGGATGATCGCCGCCGAGCTGGCCGACGCGCTGGGGGCCGACCTCGGGGTGGCGAGCGTCAACGACCTGGCCGACGAGCTCGAGGGCACCGCGCCCGCCTACGCAGGGCTGACCCAGGAGGTGCTTGCACTCCGACGCCGCCCACGACGGCATCGTCGTGCCCCTCGGCCCCGACGACCACCACCCCGACGTGTCGCCGATCGACCCCATGGCGCTGCCCGGTGTCGAGTCGGTCGAGCGCCAGGGGGCGCCGCCCCGTGTGGGCACCGGGGGCCTCAGTCCCGTGCTCGCGCGCGCGGCCAGCCTGGGTGGCCCGCCGCCCCTTCTCGCCGGGACCGGGTCCGGCGGGGCAGAACCGCTCCCCATTCCCAAGTCCGACAACTACACGCTGCGCCTGGTGGCGGGCCGCCGCCTCTACGACGCCGGCAGCTCGGTGACGGGGTCGCCGTCGCTCACCCCGCTTGTGCCAGCTCTGACGGCGCGCGCCAACCCCTACGACCTCGACCGCCTGGGTGCGTCGACCGGCGACCGCGTGAAGGTGCGCTCGGCCCGGGGCGAGCTGGTCCTGTCTGCCCGCGCCGACGAGGGCGTGCCCCGGGGCGTCGTCGCCATCGACTTCAATGTGCCGGGCGGCGAGAGCGCGCCGGGCAACGCCGCCGCCACGCTGATCGACAGCCGCCAGCTCGTGACCGACGTGCGACTGGAGTCGGTGTGATCGGCGCGCTGTTCGCCAGCGGCCGCGGCCACCACCACGACGGTGGCGTCGAACGTCGGGCCGACCGTGCTCACCCACAGCGCCAACAACGGCAACGGCGACCCGCTCTTCTTCCTCGGCCTCAACTGGGAAGTCTGGCTGATCGTCATCATCAAGTGCCTGGTCGCGTTCGTCGCGCTGTTGGTGGCGACGGCGCTGATGATCTGGTTCGAGCGCAAGGTGATCTCGGACATGCAGAGCCGGGTCGGTCCCAACCGCGCCGGACCGTGGGGCCTGCTGCAGACGCTGGCCGACGGCACCAAGCTCATCTTCAAAGAGGACCTGCTGCCGGACCGCGCCGACGCCTTCGTCTTCAAGCTGGCGCCCTACCTCTCGGTCATTCCGGCCGTCCTCGTCTTCACCGTCGTGCCGGTCGGCGGCGTCATCACCATCGGCAGCCACACCTTCGAGCTCCAGGTGGCCGACCCGCCCATGGGCATCCTGCTCGTCCTGGCCATGTCGGGCATCGCGGTCTACGGCGTGATGCTGGCCGGCTGGTCCTCGGGCTCGAAGTACCCGCTGCTCGGCTCGGTGCGCGCCTCGGCCCAGGTGATCTCCTACGAGGCTGCGCTCGGCATGACGACGGTCATGGTCGTCCTCGTGACCGGTTCGCTCTCGACGCGGGCCATCGTGGCGTCCCAGTCCGACGGCTTTTGGAACTGGAACCTGATCCGCCTGGGCTTCCTGCCGTTCATCTTCTTCATGATCGCCATCACGGCCGAGCTGACGCGCCCGCCCTTCGACCTGACCGAGGCGGACACCGAGCTCGTCGGCGGCTTCCACACCGAGTACTCGTCCATCCGTTTCGGCCTCTTCTTCCTCGCCGAGTTCATGAACACGATCACGATGTCCGCCATCGTGGTGACGCTGTTCTTCGGAGGGCCGAACGGCTACATCTTCCACATCCCCGGCGCCACCATCTACATGCCGATCATCTACTTCCTGCTCAAGACGGTGGCGTTCTGCTTCGTGTACGTCTGGTTCCGTGCGGCGCTGCCGCGCCTGCGCTACGACCAGCTCATGGACCTGGGCTGGAAGCGGCTCATCCCCATGACGCTCGGGTGGCTGCTGTTGGTGGCCGCCATCATCGCCTGGGGCTGGGCCGGCCTGATCCTGCGTGCCGGTGGTGCTCCTGGCCACGGTGCTCCTGCTGCGGGCGAGCCACCTCGGCGCCGGGCGTAGCGAGGAGGACGTGATCATCCCGTCCATCGGGCGCCGGGTGAGCCGGCCGCTGCGGCCGCGGCTCGTGCCGGTTCCCGCCGAGCCGACCCGGGAGGTGATGCGTAGTGGGCGTGGGCGACGAGGTGAAGGACCAGCTGTCCTTCCTCGGCGGCTTCAAGCTGACCTTCCAGCACCTGACCCGGCCGCGGGTCACGACGATGTACCCCGAGGAGAAGAAGCCCAAGCAGCCGCGCCAGCACGGCCGCCACGTCCTCAACCGCTACGAGGACGGCATGGAGAAGTGCATCGGCTGCGAGCTGTGCGCCGGGGTGTGCCCGGCCGACTGCATCTACGTGCGCGGGCTCGACAACCCGCCCGACCACCCGGTGTCGCCCGGCGAGCGCTACGGCTACGTCTACGAGATCAACTACCTGCGCTGCATCCACTGCGACATGTGCGTCGAGGCGTGCCCGACCGAGGCCATCACCGAGTCGAAGCTCTTCGAGTTCTCCTTCACCAACCGCTCCGACGCGATCTACACCAAGGAAGAGCTCCTCGTGAACGACGACGGCACTCCCAAGAAGCTCCCGTGGGAGGACTGGCGCGAGGGCGACGACCTCATGACGTCGGGCTGGATGCGCGCCACGTCGCCCTCGGGCAGCGCCGCCTACGAGGGCGAGGTCCAGTGGTCGGGCGAGCTCGGCTACGGCGTGCGGGCCGCCCGAGGGCGGGCAGTCGGGCCGGCGCGACGACGAGGCGACCGGCACCAAGCCGCTGCGCGAGGTGCTCGAGTCCCACCTGCTCGACGAGGACATCCCGCTGGCCCACCGCGGCATGCAAGGCAGGATCTGGCGGGCCAAGAAGGGCGCGGAGCGCAACCGCAAGAAGCTCGAGCACACGCGTGAACGCATGAAGGAGCTGCGGGCGGCGCGCAAGGCGGCCAAGGCCGAGGCGAAGGCAGCCAAGGCCGAGGCGGACGCAGCCGGGGCCGGGGCGAAGGCACACGAGGTCGACCCCGAGAGGAGCGTCTGACCCATGGCCCACGCCGCTTTCGCTCCTGGCTTCGACGCGCCCGACCTGGCCCGACATCCTGGTGTTCGCGGCCGTCGGCCGCGGTCATCCTGTCGGCTCCGTCGGCGTCGTCACCTCGCGCAACCCGGTGCACGCCGCGCTCGAGCCTCGTCATGACGCTCTTCGGAGTGGCCGTCCTCTTCATCGAGCAGGAGGCCGACTTCCTTGCCGCCGTCCAGATCATCGTCTACGCCGGCGCCATCGTCGTCCTCTTCCTCTTCGTGATCATGTTCCTCGGGGTGGACCGCGCCGAGGACATCAAGGTCGAGCCGCTGGCAGGCCAGCGGCCGCTCGCCGTTCTCGTCTCGATCATCACGCTGGGCGGCGTGCTGGCCATGGCCGCCACCGCGCACTGGGTCACCGGGGCCCGCCAGGTCGTGGGTCCGATTCAGGGGCATGTTGCCGGCCCGAACTCGCCGGCGGGGGAGCCGGCCCAGCTGGGCAAGCAGCTCTTCACCACCTACCTGTTCGCCTTCGAGGCCACCGCCGCCCTCCTCGTCATCGCCGTCGTGGGCGCCGTGGTGCTGGCGCGGCGGCCTCCCACGGTCCAGGCCGAGCAGGAGGACGAGTCCGACAGCGAGTTGCCGGCATGAGCCTCTCGGGAGCCTGGTACCTGGGCCTCGCCGCCATCGTCTTCACCATCGGCGCCATCGGCCTGTTGGTGCGGCGCAACGTCTTGATCATGTTCATGTGCATCGAGCTGATGCTCAACGCGGCGAACCTGACCTTCGTCACCTTCGCCCGCATGCTCGGCGACATCGGCGGCCAGGCGGTCGTGTTCTTCGTGCTCGTCGTCGCGGCGGCCGAGGTCGTGGTGGGCCTCGGCATCGTGGTGACCAACTTCCGCCGGCGTGCCACCACCGTGGCCGACGACCTGGACTCGCTGAAGGGCTGACCCGTGGTCCACGTCGCGTACCTCATGCTGCTGTTACCGCTCGCGGGCTTCCTCGTGCTCTTGGCGTTCGGGCGCCGTATCGGCGACCCCGTGGCCGGCGTCATCGGCACGGTCGCGGTGGGCGGGGCCTTCGTCGTGGCCTGCATCGTCCTGGCCGGGCCTGCTCGAACTGCCCGACACCCACCAGGCTCGTCGTCCACAACTACTTCACCTGGTTCAGTGCCGGCGGCCTCTCGGTGCCCGTCGGGCACGCTGGTCGACCCGCTGTCGATGACGATGTGCATGTTCGTCACCGTTCGTCAGCGCGTTCATCCACCTCTACTCCATCGGCTACATGAAGGACGACCGGGACTACTCGAAGTTCTTCATCTACCTGAACCTCTTCGTCTTCTCCATGCTGCTGCTGGTCCTGGCGAACAACCTGCTGCTCACCTTCGTGGGCTGGGAGGGCGTCGGCGTCTGCTCCTACTGGCTCGTGGCGTTCTGGTTCCAGCGCGAGTCCGCCGCGTCGGCCGGCAAGAAGGCGTTCATCTACAACCGCATCGGTGACGCCGGCTTCCTGCTGGCCATCTTCTTGCTCTTCGAGAAGACCGGGACGGTCCAGTACGAGAGCGGGCCGGGGGGCGGCATCTTCGGCCAGCTCTCGCACCTCGGCACGCGGCACGGCGACGGCCGCGGTGCTGCTGCTGTTCCTGGCCGCCACCGGGAAGTCGGCCCAGATCCCCCTGTTCAACTGGCTGCCCGACGCCATGGAGGGCCCCACTCCGGTCTCCGCCCTGATCCACGCCGCCACCATGGTCACGGCCGGTGTCTACCTGTTGTGCCGGATGAACCCGCTGCTGCACCTGAGCTCGTCGGGCATGGAGGTGATCGCCGTCATCGGCGCCGTCACCGCCTTCGTGGCCGCCACCATCGCCTGCGCGCAACAGGACATCAAGAAGGTGCTCGCCTTCTCCACGGTCTCCCAGATCGGCTACATGATGCTGGCCGTCGGCTCGGGCGCCTACATCGCCGCCATCTTCCTCATGGTGGCGCACGCCTTCTTCAAGGGCCTGCTGTTCCTCGGCGCCGGCTCGGTCATCCACGGGCTCGACGACGAGCAGGACCTCAAGCGCATGGGCGCGATCCGCCGCTACATGAAGTGGACGACGGTCACCTTCACGATCGGCTTCCTGGCCATCGCCGGGATCCCGCCGCTGTCGGGCTTCTGGGCCAAGGGCGACGTGCTCGACAACACCTGGGCCCACTACAAGGTGCTGTGGATCATCGGCGTCATCACCGCCGTGCTCACCGCCTACTACATGAGCCGCCTGGAGATCCTGGCCTTCGGCGGCGAGGAGCGCTTCGACAAGCCGGGGCCCCAGGGCGAGCCGGCGCTGCACGCGCCGCACGAGTCGCCCTGGGTCATGCGCCTCCCCCTGGTCGTCCTCGCCTTCCTCGCGTTCTTCGCCGGCGCCCTCGACCTGCCGTGGGTGCACACCGCAGGGCCTGGCGAACTTCCTGGCCCCCGTGTTCGCCGGCACCCTCTACAACGACCATCTGGCGTCGAACGGGAGTGGTACCTGGCGCGTCATCGACGTCGCGGCCGCCTTCACCGGCGTGATCGTCGCCTACATGCTCTGGCGCGGCAACGAGGTCGAGCAAGCCGGCGCTCGAGCCGGCAGTTCCTCCAGCGCGTCTGGTACTGGGACGACGTCTACGACACCATCATCGGCCGGCCCAGCCAGCGCCTCGCCACGTTCTGCGCCTGGGTGGTCGATGCCCGAGTGATCGACGGCGCCGTCAACGGCACGGCCCACCTGGCCAAGGTCACCGGGACCGCGGCGCGCAGGCTGCAGACCGGCTACGCCCGCAACTACGCGCTGGGCATCGCGCTCGGCATGGCCCTCATCGTCGCGTTCATGCTCTCGAGGACGTGGTGGGGATGAGGCACACGGTTCCCTTCTTGACCCTGCTCGTCCTGCTCCCGGCCATCGGCGCCGCCGTGCTCGGTCTCTTCGGCCTCGACCGCGGCCTCGACCGGCGGATCCACCGCGAGCTCTCCTACGCGCTCGCCCTCATCGCGTCGCTCGTGACGCTGGGCTTCGCCATCGCGGCCCTCGTCGCCATGAAGGTGCACGACGGCGGGTTCCAGCTGGTCTCGGACCACGAGTACACCGGCAGCACGCTCGGGGTGCACTGGTACCTCGGCGTCGACGGCATCTCGATCTTCTTGGTCCTGATGTCCGCGGTGCTCTTCCCCATCGCCATCGTCCTCGGGCGCAACCGCGAGCACAGCCGGGTCTACTTCGCCTGGATGCTCCTGCTGGAGGCCGCGGTGATGGGCAGCTTCTTGTCGCTCGACCTGCTCGTGTTCTTCTTCATGTTCGAGCTGACGCTCGTGCCGGCCTACTTCATCATCGCCGGCTGGGGCCACCAGCGGCGGGCCTACGCGGCCATCAAGTTCTTCCTCTTCACCTTCCTCGGGTCGGCCTTCTTGCTGGTGGGCATCCTGGCGCTCGCCTTCATCCACGAGTCCCAGTACCACTACCTGACCTTCTCGCTTGGGCCCGCTCATGCAGACCCACCTGTCCTCGTCCACCGAGATCCTGCTCTTCTTGGCCTTCACCGCGGCCTTCGCGGTGAAGGCGCCGCTTGTTCCCGCTGCACACCTGGTCACCCGACGCGTACACCGAGGCGCCCGAAGAGGGCTCGGTGCTCCTGGCCGGCGTGCTGGCCAAGCTCGGCACCTACGGGATCATCCGCTTCGACCTCAACCTCTTCCCCCAGGCGACCCGGACCCTGGCGCCGCTCCTGCTGACCCTGGCGGTCATCGGGATCATCTACGGCGCCATCGTCGCCTGCGCGCAGCGCGACATGAAGCGGCTGGTGGCCTACTCCTCGCTGGCCCAGATCGGCTTCATCGCGCTCGGCACGATCGCCATCAGCTCCCAGGGCCTGGCCGGCGGCGTGCTGCTCATGCTGAACCACGGGCTCATCGTGGCGGCACTGTTCATCCTCATCGGCTTCATCTACCAGCGCCGCGGCACGTGGCAGACGGGCGAGCTGCGCGGGCTGCAGAAGGCGGCGCCCGGTGCTGGCCGGCGTGTTCACCGTGGCGATGCTCGCCTCCATCGGGGTGCCCGGCCTCAACGGCTTCGTGAGCGAGTTCCTGGTGCTCTCGGGCACCTTCATCACCCACCGCTGGTGGGCGGTCGTCGCCGTGCTCGGGCGTGATCGTGGCGGCCGATCTACCTGCTCTGGGCCTACCAGCAGGTCTTCCACGGGACCCCGCGCGAGGCCGACGAGAAGACCCGTGACCTCGGCCTGCTCGAGAAGGCCGATCATGGCGCCGCTGATCATCCTCATCGTCTTCCTCGGCGTGTACCCCAAGCCGGTGCTCGATCGCATCAACCCCTCGGTCGACCAGCTCATCGCGCACGTGGAGCGCAGCACCCACCAGACCCAGCCGTCGGTGGCGGTCAAGGGCGTCGAGGGGGTGGAGCGGTGATCGCCACCTTGCACGCCGCGCCGACGGCGCCACGCGGCCTCGAACACCATCGCCGTCCCCTCCATCCGGTGGCTGTCGATCCTGCCGCCGATCATCATGATCGGCGGTGCGGTCCTGCTGCTTGGCGCTGGCCTCGCTGGTCCGCCGGCCGCTGCGGGTGACGGTCAGCACGATCGCCACCGTCGTCATCTCGGCCAGCGCGCTGGGATCGCGTTGTGGCAGTGGTCCGACGTCCAGGACCACGGCGCCCACACCTATATCAAGCAGGCCGTCGTCATGGACGGCTTCAGCGTCCTCGTGACGATGCTGGTCGCCATCGCCATGCTCCTCACTGCGCTGGTGGCCGACGGCTACCTGCGCCGCGAGGGCGTGCACGGCGCCGAGTTCCACGTGCTCGCGATGGTCTCGGCCTCGGGCGCCATGTTGATGGGGCTGGCCAACGACCTCATCATCGTCTTCTTGGGCCTCGAGATCCTCTCCATCGCGCTCTACGTCCTCACCGCGTTCAACTACCGCCGGGCCGCGTCGGGCGAGGCCGCCCTCAAGTACTTCATCCTCGGCGGGTTCTCCTCGGCGATCTTCATCTACGGCGTGGCGCTCACCTACGGCGCCACGGGCTCGACCAACCTGACCCAGATCGCAGACTTCCTCTCGAAGAACGTCGTGCTGACCAACGGCCTCCTGCTGGCCGGCCTCGGGCTCATGATCGTCGGCTTCGCCTTCAAGGTGGCGGCCGTTCCCTTCCACATGTGGACGCCCGACGTGTACCAGGGGGCGCCCTCGCCGGTCACGGGTTCATGGCGGCCGTCGCCAAAGCGGGCGCCTTCGCCGCCATGTTGCGCGTCCTCCTCTCGTCCTTCGGGCTGGTGGAGACCGACTGGCGCCCCATCGTCTACGGGCTCGCCGTGCTCTCGCTCGTCCTCGGCGCCTTCGTGGCGCTGCGCCAGCGCGACGTGAAGCGGATGCTCGCCTACTCCTCCATCAACCACGCCGGCTTCATCCTCTTGGGGGTGGCGGCGGGGACGGCCCGCGGCGTCTCGTCGTCGCTCTACTACCTCTTCGTGTACCTGTTCATGGTGATCGGCAGCTTCGCCGTCGTGACGCTGCTCGGCCGTGACGGCGACGCCGACCACGACCTGTCGCGTTATCGGGGACTGGCCGGCCGCCAGCCCGTGCTGGCGCTGGCGTTGGCGGTGCTGCTGTTGGCGCAGGCCGGCGCGCCTTTCACCACGGGGCTCTGGGCCAAGGTCCAGGTGGTCTTCGCCGCCGTCGAAGCCGGCGAGGTGCCGCTCGGCGTGATCGCCATGGTCTCTGCCGCTGTGGCGGCCTACTTCTACCTTCGTGTCGCGGTGTTGATGTACGCCGGCGGCGGGCTGGGCGAGCCCGAAGGTGGGACCGGCGGCTCCGCCGAGCTGGGGGCCGACGACCCGACGGTGGGCGGCGGGACGATTCAGCCGGCCCCGACCGGCCCGCCCTCGCCGCCGTGGGCCACGCCCGGGCGCGGCGGCCGGCGCGGTGACCACGCTCAACGAGCAGATCCTGCTGGCCGACGAGCACGAGACACCGGACGCGCCACTCGGAGCCGGTGCCCGTCCCGTCCTTGAGCGGGCTGGCCATCGGGATCTGCACGGGCGTGACCGTGCTCTTCGGCGTGTGGCCCCAGCCGCTGATCGACTTCGCCAACCACGCGACGCTGCTCTTCTTGCCCAAGTAGCGGCGCCGGACGGGCGAGCGGGCGGCACCCGGTGTCGGTGCGCGGCGAGATGCTCAGCTCGGCTCGCCGTTCGACCTTGCCGCGCCGGATGGCCGAGACGAGCTGCATGTGGTCCCGCTCGTTCTGGTCGGCATAGCGGCGGGCGAAGCGGCGCATGGCCTTGGTGAACTCGTCGTTCTTGCCCATGTAGGCGTCGATGGCTACAGGGTCGCCCGAGCGGGCGTGCGCCCGCGCCAGCGTGTTGCCGCATGCGGTGGCGAAGTCGACCAGAATCGGTGCGATGAGGTCGGTGGTCGGGATGATCTTCATGTCGCGGTACTGGCGCACGTAGAAGTCGCGGTCCTCGAGCGACCCCCAGCCGACGAAGATGTCGGTGGCGCTCTGCACCATCCGCTTGCCGGCGATGACGCGTTCGCCATGGTGCGTCGTGCGCGCTCGGGTAGGTGTAGGTCTCGTAGACGGAGGGGCCGGCCTGCTTGCACTGGAGGAACAGCGGGTCGGCCCCGGACCGCCCGGTGAAGAGGACCAGGTACACCACCATGCCGACGCTGCCCACACCGACCACCTGACGGACGACGTCGACCGGTGTGAAGCGGTCGAACAGGGTCCGGCGGTCCTCTTGGAGCGTCTCGCGGTAGGTGCCGAGGAGGTGCTCGACGATGTCGCCCTGCTCGGTGTCGTCGATGGTGACCCGCAGCGGCGGCTGCGCGGTGATGCGGGGTCGTCCCGCGCGCCGTCGTCGTGAGCTTGCGGAAGGCGCCCGCGGCTGGTGCGCTTCTCCTTGCCCTTCTCGTACCAGACCTCGACCTGACCCCGGTCGGCGGTGTCGAAGTAGTCGATGAAACGGTCGACCTTCATGCCGTCGTACCAGATGTCGATCTCGGGCAGGGAGGCGTAGCGCTGCATCCGGCTCGCGATAGGCCTCGACCGCGGCGGTCACCGCGATGTCCGCTCTGGCGGGCCTGACGCCGTTCTCGCGGGCTGCGACCACGACGCTGGCGGCCAGCCGCGCCACGTCCCACTCGAAGGGCCCTGGCAGTGTCTCGTCGAAGTCGCGCAGGTCGAAGTTCAATTGCGCTCGGGCGTGGCCCACAGGCCGAAGTTGAGGACGTGGGCGTCCCCGCAGAGTTGGACCTGAATGCGGCTGTGCGGCCGCGACGCCAGGTCCGCCGCCATGACCGCGGCCGCGCCACGGTAGAAGTTCCACGGCGAGACGGCCATGCGCTGGTGGCGCAGCGGCACCACTTCGCGCAGGCGGAGGTCGTTCTGGGCCATGAGGGTGTCGATGGGATCATGTCCCCTGGCCTTCTCGTCCCAATCCCCGATGCCTGCTCGCGGCGCGAGCACCCGCGCCTGACGTCCGACCTCGCGACGCTCGGCGTTCGTGGCGGCCAGGTCGTGCCTCGCTGCCACGGGGGTGGGCGCCCCATGGTGGACCTTGCTCACGCCGGTCGTCCTCTCTCCGCGTCCCGCTTCCTGGCGGGCCCAGCTTTCCCCAGGTCGGCACTTCGCTGCCCGCGGTTGAGTCTCGCGTGGCAGGCGAACGGCTTCTCGTGCTCCGCCTGCAGGCGCCACGCGGCTCCGCCGCCTCTATCACGATCGCGCGCTCGGCCGTCTCGGCCTGCTCGGGCTGCTCGGCCTGCTCGGCCTGCTCGCACCGGCGCTGGTCCCCGCCGCCTGGCCGGGGCCGGACGCGCCCTGCCCGGCCGTTCGTGCCCGATCCGACACAGCCGGTGCCCGGACCCATGGCCGCCAGGACGTCCTCGGGCACCGCCGGCCCCCCTCGTTTGACCGTGCCGGTCGTGAGGAGGCGGCCGATGACGGGCACCTCGGTCAGGGATTCGGCTCGCATGATCTGCACCGCCACAGGCACGAACTGTTCGGCCGAGTCGAAGACGACGTAGCGCGGGAGCCACTTCGGCTCGTACTTGGCGTTGAAGCGCCACAACGTCTCGATCTGCAGGACCCCCGACAGGCGCCGTATGGCCCAGCGCTCCACGCGCTGGGTGACGCCGTCGCCCGTGTCGCCTTCGAGGATCGACCGCATGGCGGCGAAGTTCAAGCTGAGGCCCGCGCATGTCCCGTTCTTTCAGATGGGTGATGGTCGAACACAGGGCGAAGTCGAGGAGGCCGTTGGGATGGTCCCCCGGATCGCGGCGCATCAGATCGAGCGAGTACCCGCCGATGGCGGGCGAAGGGACGAACTGGCACATGGCAACGGGACTGCCGTCGGGGCCGTAGACGGCGGTGAGCAACAGGCCGGTGTCCCGCGGGTCGAAGAGGCGCCCGAGCATCATGGAGAAGCCCCGCTCCTGTTCGCCCCGGCGGCTCTTGCCCATGAGCTCGGCCATGTGCGCCGCGTCCGTCGGGCTCCAGGTGGGCCGGGTCCAAGAAGCGAACCGTGTAGCCGTAGCGGGCGACCCGGTTGACCGCCTGGCGGAGCCCCTTCATCTTCCCGCCCTCGAGCGAGAAGGTCCGTGGGTCGACCACGGCCTCGTCGCCGATGTAGATGAAGCGCATCCCCGACGCCTGGTAGGTCGGCAGCCACTCCTCGCCCGCGCCCATGACGCCGAGGCCCCAGCCGTTGCGGTCGACGTAGCGCCGGAACGAATCCCAGACGTGCCCGCGCTCGGAGAAGGGGCCGATCGGGTCCGGGGAGACGAGGCACACGCCGCCGAAGACCGCGTAGGCGACCAGCGAGTCGCGATGGAAGAACCACTGCTTGTCGTCGCGCAGGGCGAAGTAGTCGAGCGTGCCGGTGCCGTGGCGGCGGACGATGTCACGCGCGCGGAGCTCAGCGGCGCGCCGGCCCACCGCGGCACGGCCCGACGAGAGTCCGCGGTCCACGACCGGCCGGGTGAGCAGGTACAGGGCCACCACGATGAGACTGAGCCCGACGGCCAGCAGACTGATGGAGGTGTAGCGATCGATGGTGGTGGGAAAGGCCACCCAACGCACGCCGACGAGACGCTCGGCAGATCCCAGGAGCACATCGGGCCAGCCGGGGAGCTCGTGGTGATGCACGCGCGCGGCCACTTCGACCGTCGCGAAGCCGCCCAGGGTCGCGATCACGCCACCGACGGCGAGAATGACGAGGGCGGTCACGATCGTGGCGGACTCGGCCTCGGCCCGGAAGAGGTCGCGTTGGACGAGCAGCAGGGCGAGCACCCCGGCGCACACCACGAGAGTGACGACGTCCGCAGCGTGGACGAGGTGCAGGGCCAGTGCGGCGACAAGGAGCGATGACGGCCACCATCCAGGAGCGCCGCTGGCCGCGCAGAATGCCGCGGGAGAGCATGATCATGCCGATGCCGGCGATGGCCGTCAATGCGCCGGCCGTCTGCACCACCGCAATGGGCAGGTACTGCGCGATCAGGTGCAGGTGGTCGCGCAACGGCGTCGCGAACGACGACACCAGGTCGATTGCTCCCGCCACGAACAAGGAGACGGCGGCGATGCGGCGAATGCGGCGAACCCGCACCCGGTCCGCTGCGACTTCGGGCGCCGGCGGCCAGGACGCGCCGCTGGGCCAGCTTGCCGCCAGCTCGGGGTGGACCTCCGCGGCCCTCGAGTAGCCCTTGATCACGACGTCGGCCGTGACCAGGCGCTCGCCCAGCGTCGCCATCGGCAGGTCCGCCTCGGCCAGCAACAGACGTACGTGCAGCTCCGCGCCGGTCTCGATCTCGAGCGTCGACTCCTGCCGGTGGTGCAAGAAGGTCGGCGGGAGGCCGAAACGGCCGCGGTGCTCGCGGACCACCTCGGAGGAGGCACCGGGGCACGCGAAGAAGCCCGCATCGAGGTGGGTGAGCTCGGGAATGAGCGAGCCACCGACGATGACTGCTGACGCACCGGCCTCCATGGCCTCGCGGGCCGCGTCGAGCGCGTCCACGCCGTCGATCTCGAGTTGTGCGTGCGCAACGGGCTCCGCGCCAGCGTGCTGACCTGCCCACGGCAAGGGAAGGCCGCCGCCCCCGAGGGCGCGCCAGATCCCCCGCGAGGTGATGGCCACGACGACGGCCAGCACCGCGAGCAGCGCGACGGCGATCACGAGGGTGGCGATGAGGCGGGAGAACCAGGTCGCGGCGTAGGCCCGCTGCAACGCATCCTGCTGCCGGGGCGAGCGGAAGACGCGGCCGAGGCCGTCGACCACGAAGTCGACGCGCAGCAGCAACGCGATGGCGGCCAAGACCAGTGGTGGTGCCCACAAGAAGCGTCGGAGGCGCCGGTACAGGAGCCGGGAGGTCACGAAACGGCGCGCCAGGCGCGGGTCCTCCAGGCGCTCCATGCCGACCAGCCAGGGCCTTTCCTCAGAGGGTGCCGAGTCGATGGGTGGGTTGGCGTCGGGCCAGAGCGAGCCGGCCCGCACGAGCACCGTGCGTCGTGCCGGCGCCTGTCTCGCATGTCAGGTCCACGGCGTCGTGCACGCGCACCCCGCATTCCTCGAGCACGTGTATCAGGCCGGGGTCACGCTCCGCCGCGGGCACGATCGCGACCACCTTGGAGTCGGGACGGGCAGCGAACGCGCCCAGCGCGTCGGTGAGCTCCGCGTGAGCCCGCAGCGCTTCGGACCTGTCCGGCGGCCCCGGCGCAACCAGGCGGCCGCAGAGGACGACGATGCCCGGTCCCTGCCAGTCCTCCAGCCGCCGGGCGATGTCGCGGCAGGCGGCACGGGAGCTGTCGGTGGGCGCAGGCGGCAGCAGGAGGTCGCCGACCACCTCGACCCTGCGTCCAAGGGCGACCGCGATGGTCGTGGCGTCCCGGACGTCAACGCCGGGGTGCGGCGTCACCACCCCCCTGTCGACGTCGCTTCCCATTCCTCGTCCATGGTGCCACCTCCAGGGGTCCCGCCCTCTCCTCACGTGGGAGGAGCCGCTCCACCGAAAGGGGGAGACAGCACCGTTAGGCTGGACATTCATGCCCGGCACGCAACCCAGCGGTGACCGGACCAACTGGACATGGCGCCTCGGCGACGGCCCGGCGCGGCGATCGGGACCCGCAGTGGTCTTCGACATCGACGGGGTGCTCTCCGATGCCGCAGGCCGCCAGCACTTCTTGGAGCGGGGTCGGCGCGACTGGACCGCCTTCTTCGAAGCCTGCGGGGACGACCCCGTCGTTGAAGAGATCGCCCGGCTTCTCGAGCTGCTCGACTCCTCGCTGGCCGTGATCCTGCTCACCGGCCGGCCACAGCGGGTGCAGCCCCAGACGCTGGCGTGGCTCGCCGCGCTACGGGTTGCGCTGGGACCTTCTCGTCATGCGGTCCCGGGGCGACTACGCGCAGGTGACGGAGTTCAAGCAGTCGGTCGTCGAGGACCTGCGAGCCCACGGGTTCGACCTGCGGCTGGCGTTCGAGGACGACCCCTCCAACCACGCCATGTACGTCGCGGCCGGTATCCCGTGCGTCTACATCCACTCCGGGTACTACGAATAGGTCGTGTCAGCACGCCTCGCCGGCCCCCGGCGATCGGCGCGCCAGCTGGTGCACCCATCCGATCGCCAATGCCACCAGGGCGAGGACGAGCACGGGCAGGTCGCCCCAGTGGTCGTAGGGCGTGAACCCGCGACGCAGCGACACCGTCGCCGTCAAGACCTGCCTGCTGCCGAGTGCGCTGCGCGCAACGACGACACCTCGTTGCGTCACCACCGCGCTGAAGCCCGTCGGCGCGGCCTGGACGAGGTCTCGGCCGGTCTCGACGGCCTGGATCCGCGCCGCCGCGACCTCCTGCGCCGGGACCTGCGACGTGCTGTACGAAGACGTGTTGGTCGGCACCACGAGCAGTTCGGCGCCGGCCCGGACTGACACGTGGCTCCGGCCGGCGTAGAAGATCTCGAAGGAGACGAGGAAGCCGAGAGGTCCGGCCGGCGTGCGCATGAAGCCGGTGCCGTGGCCCGGGATGGCATCGGTCGGTACCCCCGAGAGGTCGGCGAAGTGCGCAAAGAAGGAACGCAATGGGATGTACTCGCCGAAGGGCACCCGGTGCACCTTCTCGAAGGTGCCGACGAGCCGGCCGTGCGGGCCCCAGACGACGACCTCGTTGCGGAAGGTCGTCGGCGACGCGGGCTCGGTGACGCCCGACGACCAGCGTGGTCCGCAGCTCGCGGGCCAGGTTCGACAGCTGTGCGGCCTGGGGCGAGCCCGCGAGCGGGCGGTCGAGCGCCACGACGTCCTCGGGCCAGACCACCAGTTCTGGAGCGGGACGCGCTGACGTGACGTCGAACGTCGCCGCCAGCTGTGCCTGGTAGACCGACGCGGGCGACACGCTCGCCTTGCTGAGACCGCGCTGCCCGCCTCCTTGGACCAACGCCACACGGAGAGATCCGACCGGAGCGCCGCCGTCGGGGACGAAGGCACCCGCGACCACCAACGCGACGAGGCCGGCGGTCACGACGGCCACCGCGACGAGACGACGGCGCGGCGGTGCGATGCCGGCGCGCCGCGAGCCACGACACCAGCGTCGCCAGTGCGACCCCGCCGGCCCACACCCCGGCAGTGACCAGGAGCGGACCACCCGAGGCGCGCCAGCTGGACGAGCGGGCCGCCCGCCTGACCGAGGAAGACCCCGCCGAGCGGCACGCCGCCGAAGGGCCACGACATGCGCACTGCCTCGAGCACGGTGTTGGCGCCCACGAAGGCGGGCGCCCGTCCGCGCCGTGGTGGCGTCAACGCCGCCGCGGCGGCGAACGACAGCGACTCGACGAGCACCAGCACCGACCGCGCCGTACCAGTTGAAGGAACGCGCCCAGGCCAGCCCGATGACATCGCACCCCAACCCGGCAAGCCACCCGGACCACAGGCGCGTGCGCAGGCGCAGGCCGGCCAGCCGCCAGTAGAGCACCGCAGCTCCGGCCAACCCGAGCGGCCACCACCCCCAGGGTGGCAGCGAGAGCGCGAGGAGGACACCCGCCGCGACCGAGGGGACGCCCACGCGGCCTCGGCGTGGGCGGTGCGTCACAAGAGCGCGTGGGCCGCGGCGCGTCCGCTCGCGATGCAGGCCGGTATGCCCACACCGTGGTACGCCGCGCCGGCCACTGCGAGCCCGCCGAGCCGGGCGATCGCCGCCTCGACCCCGGCCGTGCGCAATAAGTGGTGGACGCGGTACTGCGGGAGGCTGTCCGGCCAGCGCACCACCGACCAGGCGCGGGGGTGTCCGGTCACTCCCATCAGGGTGCCGAGCTCGTCCCAGGCGCGGGACGCCACCTCGTCATCGCTCCACCCGGCCGGGCGCGGTGTCGTCAATACGCCCGAGCGACGCCCGCAACAGCACCTCGCCGTCGCGCGCCAGGTGGGGCCATTTATGGTCGAGGAACGTGCACGCTGTCACGGACCACGGATCGTCCGCGGCTCGGCGGCTCCGGCGGGGCACGAGGAAGCCGGTGCCAGAGAGCGAGGCGGGCACCGAGTCGGGATCGGCGCGGAACGTTACCACCGTGACCGACGCGTAGTCGATGGCCTCGAGGAGCCCCGCTGCCTCGTCGTCGTGGGGCCGGAGCAGCTGCGCAGCCGCGGTCGCCGGCGTGGCCAGGACGACGGCGTCGGCCTCGTCTGTGTGCGCGCCGGAGAGGACCGACCAGCCCCGTTCGGAGCGCATCGAGCCGCCGCGCCGGCTCGGACAGCCGGACGTCGACTCCACGCGTGACCAGCGCGGCGACGAGTGCCTCCACGAGCGATCCCATGCCCTCACGCAGTGACCAGAAGAGCGGTGGTCCGTCGGCCGGCGGCGGCGGCACCTCTGCGCGCAGTGCGCGCATGAGGCTGCCCCGGCGCTGCGCGGCCGCCAACAGCGGCGGAAACGTGGCCGCCGCAGACATGTCGTCGATCGATCCGGCATGGATGCCACCGATCAGCGGATCGGTCAGGACGTCGACGACGCGCTGGCCGAGTTTGCGCGCCACCAGCGGTCCGATGGCGCGGTCGCCGATCGGGCCTCGTACGTCGGGCCGGGGGAGGAGCGCGTCGCGCGCCAGCGCGAGCTGCCCGCGCGGGCTCGAGGATCCCTGCCCGCGCCGTGGGCCAAAAGCGCGTCGGGATCCCGAGCGCGTGGCCCTCGGGCAGGCCGCGCAGCCGGCCCCGCGCCCACACGGAGGCGCCGCGGACCGCGATCGGCACCAGCGCGTCGCCGAGGCCGACCTCGTGGCAGAGGTCGACGGCCTCGGGCCGGCGGCCCGAGGAATCCGTCGGGCCCGGTGTCGACGGCACGCCCGCCGAGCACCTCGCTGTAGAGCGGTCCGCCGAGGCGCTCGGAGGCCTCGCAGGACCACCACTGCCGGCACGTCGGCGCGAGGTTCGGGCCCGCCGGTCAGCTGCCACGCTGCCGCCAGCCCGCTGATGCCACCGCCGACGACGACCACCGAACGCGGCGTCGTCATGGTGGTGCATCCACGCGGGAGACGACGTCGGCGAGTACCTCGATGAAGGCCGGGTCGTCGTTCAACGACGCCGTGCGCGACGTAGGCGAGTCCCACGTCCGCCGCGACGCGGGCGACCTCGACATCGAGGTCGTAGAGCACCTCGAGGTGGTCGGCCACGAATCCGATCGGACACACGACGACCGCATCGGCCACACCCTCCTGCCCCAGCCGCCGCACCTCGTCACGCACGTCGGGGCCGAGCCAGGGCTCTGGGGTGCGCCCGGCGCTCTGCCACGCCACCAGCCATTCGCCCAAGCCGGCTGCCCGGGCCACCAGCCGGGCCGACTCGGCCAGCTGATCGGGATAGGTGTCGCCTGCCTTTCTGATGCGCTCAGGCAGCGAGTGCGCGGTGAAGATGACGCGGGTGCGCCCGGAGACGCTGTTGCACGCGTCGGCGACCCGCGCCGCGAGGAGCTCGACCAGTCCGGGCTCGGCGTACCAGGGAGCAACCGGCACGAACGTCGTCGTGCCGAGCGCGGCCGCCGCCCGGTCGAGGTATTGCTGCGATCCCATCGACGACCCGTGTGGGGTGAGGACGAAGCCGACCACCCGCTCGAGACCGGCACCCGCCAGGCGGTGCGCCGCGTCCTCAATGAGCGGGTCGACGTGCTTGGCACCGAAGGCGACGACGTAGCGTTGCGGCGCTCGCCGTTCGAGCTCGGCGCTTAGGCCAGCCACTTGTGCGTGTGTGCGCTCCGCCAGCGGCGAGACGCCGCCGATGGCGCGATAGCGCGCTTCGAGCTCGGCCAGCTGTGCGGGCTCGGGTGGTCGACCCCGCCGGATGCGCGTGTAGAAGGCTGCGATCTCGTCGGGGCTCGACGGCGTGCCATGCGCCATCACCAGCACGCCCGTCGTCATGGGTGCGCGGTCTCCGCGTGCACGAGCTCGACGACGGCGGTGAGGACGCCCGGATCGGTCTCGGGCAGCACGCCGTGCCCGAGATTGAAGATATGGCCACGGCCACCGGCGCCGTTGCCGCCGCCTGCGCTGGCGAGCACCGCGCGCGTCGCCTCGTCCACCACAGGCCACGGTGCGAGGCAGAGCGCGGGATCGAGGTTTCCCTGCACCGCGTGGTGCGGGCCGACCCGCCGGCGCGCCTCGTCCAGCGGCACCCGCCAGTCCACCCCCACCACGGTCGGCCCTGCCTGTGCCATGAGCGCGAGCAGCTCGCCGGTGCCGACGCCGAAGAGGATGATCGGCACGCCGAGGTCAGCGACGCCGTCAATGACGGCCCGCGTGGCCGGAAGGGCGAAGCGTGCGTACTCTGCGCGGGAGAGCGAGCCGGCCCACGAGTCGAAGAGCTGCACGGCCTGAGCCCCGGCTGCGATCTGGTCACGTAGCGAGGCGACCGCCATGGCGGCGAGCCGGCGGGTCAGTTCGTCCCAGAGCGCCGGGTCGCCGTGCATGAGCGCTTTCACGGCGGCGAAGGTGCGCGACGGCCCGCCCTCGACGAGGTAGCTGGCCACGGTGAACGGCGCGCCGGCGAAGCCGATGAGCGCGGTGCCCGACCCCGCGAGCTCCCGGCTGACCAGCCTGATGGCTTCGGACACGTATGGCGCGTCGGCACCGGGTTCGAACGGGCGCAGACGGGCCAGGTCGGCCTGGCCGCGAAAGGGCTCGGCGACGACTGGGCCGCGGCCCTGCTCCACCTCGACGCCGAAGCCGATTGCGTGCAGCGGCACCACGATGTCGGAGAAGAGGATGGCGGCGTCGACCCCGTAGCGCTGCACCGGCTGGAGGGTCAGCTCGGCGGCCAGCGGTGCATCGGCGATGGCAGAGAGGATCGATCCCTCGCCCCGCGCCGCCCGGTACTCGGGCAGCGCCCGTCCCGCCTGGCGCATGAACCACACCGGCGTGCGCCGCACCGGCTCTGCCAAGCAGGCGCGTACGAGGTCCGGGCGGGCATCGGCCGCCGGGTTCACCCGATCGGCTCTATCACCACGGCCGTGCCGTAGGCGCAGATCTCCGTCCAGTTGCCGCCCATCTCAGAGGTGTCGAAGCGCATGGCCAGGACGGCGTTCCCGCCACGGGCCTCGGCTTCGGCCACCATGCGATCGATGACGTCCTGCCGGCTGATCTGCAGGTTCTTGGTCATCCCCTTGAGCTCGCCACCGGCGAGGGATTTGAATGCAGCGCCGAACTGGGATCCGACGTTGCGCGAGCGGACCGTGAGCCCGAAGACCTCTCCGAGCACCGAGGTCACCTTGTAACCCGGCACGTCGTTCATGGTGGAGATGAGCATCAGGATCCTTTCGGTCCGGCTCATCGTAGGCGTCACCACTTCAGCGTCCTGGGCGTGACCGCCGCGACGGGGCGTCTAAACTGGACCGTTTCCCCGGGGGCTCGGGGGAGGAAGGGGAGAGGTGCCCGAACATCCCGATCTACAGGATGAGCAGGAGTTCCTCAACCGTGCCTACGACGGGCTGGAGTTCATGCGGGGCGAAGCCCGCCACATGCTGCAGGGCGTGCTCGACCTCGGGCGGGGCGGCACGTTCCAGTCGCGCACCGAGCGCGACATCGTGGTGCGCACCAGCCTGGCGCGCCTCGAGCAGCTCGACATCGGCGACCAGGCGCTCTACTTCGGGCGCATCGACCGTCTCCCGGAGCCGGGCGACGGCCACGAGGGCAACGGCACCCCGCTTCTCGGCGAGTCGTTCCATATCGGTCGGCTCGCCGTCTCGGGTCCCGATCACGAGCCCTTGGTCGTGGATTGGCGCGCGCCCGTGGCGGAGCCCTTCTACCGGGCGACCGGTCTCGATCCGCAGGGTCTCGCCCGCCGCCGCCACCTTGCCGTGCGGGGGCGGGCGGTGCTCGGTCTCGAGGACGAGTACTTCGTCGACCCCGACGGCCGCGGTGTCCCCGCGACCACTGGCGGCACCGCGACCACCGACGGCGAGGCCCGCGATGGCGAGCGCCTGCTCTCGGACGGTCTGGTCCTGGGCGGCCCCGGCGCCCTCCTCTCGGCCCTGGGCCAGTCCCGCACCGGGCACATGGGTGACATCGTCGCGACGATCCAGCGCGAGCAGGACGAGATCATCCGGTCGCCGCTCGGCGGCGTGCTCGTCGTCCAAGGTGGGCCGGGAACGGGCAAGACCGCCGTTGCGCTGCACCGGGCCGCCTACCTCCTCTATACCCACCGGTTTCCGCTCGAGCGCCAGGGGGTCCTCGTGGTCGGGCCGAACCCGCTGTTCCTCCGCTACATCGAGCAGGTCCTCCCGTCACTCGGCGAGACGGGCGTGAGCCTGTCGACCGTGGCCGGGCTGGTGCCCGAAGTGCGCGTCCGCGGCGCGGACGACCCGGCCGTCGCACGGCTCAAGGGCGACGTGCGCATGGTCAAGGTGCTGGCGCGCGCCGTCCGCACGCGTCAGCGACCGTTGCGCCGCGATGTGGAGGTGCCGTTCGGAGCGGGTGTGCTGCGGTTACGGGCGCAGACGACCGAGGAGATCGTCGCCACCGCGAAGCGCCGCCCGGGGACCCACAACGCGCGGCGGCGCTTCGTCGAGACCCAGGTGGTACGTGCGCTCGCCGACGAGTACCGCGCGCGGCTCGCCCGCGGCGGCGGCCAGCCCGACGGCCAGGAGCCCAGCGCCGAACAGCAGAACGACCTGGCGCGGCGCCTGCGCAGGGCGCCCCAGGTGGCGGAAGCGCTGGACCGCATGTGGCCGCGCCTCTCTGGGCACGAGTTCCTCCACGACCTCCTCGGAGCTCGGCCGCTGTTGGCCGCAGCCGGCAAGGGGATCCTCACCCCGAACGAGGTCCAACGGCTGCACCGGCCGCGCAGCACCTCGCTCGATGCCGTCCCCTGGACGATCGGCGACACCGCGCTCATCGACGAGGCCCGCACCCTGCTCGGGCCCCGCCGCTCCCGTCCCGCGCGTAGCCGGGCGCAGCGCACCGAGGAGGGAGCGGTCCCCGAGGCCGGGTTCTGGCCGCAGGGCCTGGCGGCCTCGCCCCTCCCCTCCGGCAGCACGCTGAACGGCTCGGAGGACGAGATCCGAAGCTTCGGCCACATCGTCGTCGACGAAGTGCAGGACCTCTCACCGATGCAGCTGCGCATGCTCGCGCGACGCTCGTTGTCGGGCTCCATGACCGTGGTCGGCGACATCGCACAGGCCACGGGTCCGTGGGCTCCTTCAGGGTGGGACGACATCACGCGCCACCTGAGCCCCCAACGGAAGCCGAGGCTGGTCGAGCTCACCGTGAGCTACCGCACGCCAGCCGAGGTGGTGTCGCTCGCGTCGAAGGTCCTGGCTGTCGCGGCCCCCGGCATCTCGCCGCCCCGGCCCGTTCGCCAGTCCGGGCAGCCGCCGCGCCTGGTCTCGACCTCCCGGAGCGCCCTGTCGGGCACCGTGGCGCAGCTGGCGCGCGAGGAGATGGCCGCGGTGCGTCCGGGCCGCGTCGCTGTGCTCGGCCCCGCTGTCATGCTGCCCGAGTTGATCCGCGCGCTGGACGAGGCACGGCTCGATCCCATCGATCCGCGTGACCCCGCGGGTGAAGGCTTGGCCGCCGGCCTGGTCGTGTTGCCCGCTGACGAGACCAACGGCCTGGAGTTCGATTCGGTGGTGGTTGTCGAGCCGTCATTGGTGGCCTCGGTGCGCGACGACGCGGCCGGTGAGGGCCCGCCGGTGGCCACCACACGGGGCTTGCGCACCTTGTACGTGGCGTTCACCCGACCGACCAAGCGGCTGACCGTCGTGCACACCGAGCCCCTCCCCGTCGACCTGGCCTGACCAGGGCATTCAGGCCCGCGGCGACAGCGGCGCGCCGGCACCTCGTTAGTTGGCGTTTCGCGGCGCGGTCGACTAAAAAAGCCCTGTGACCCAGGCTGTCTCGGCGGAGGTCCCCGCGCCACAGGGGAAGATCGTCCACGACCGGCCGCCGATGCTCGCCGTGGGCGTCATGATCTGGCTGGGGTCCGAGCTGATGTTCTTCAGCGGGCTCTTCGCGGCGTTCTTCACGATCCGGGCCAACACAGTCGGTCCCTGGCCGCCCGCGGGCACCCAGCTCGACACGCTGCGAGCCGGCGCCTTCACGCTCATACTCGTCTCGTCGAGCTTCACCATGCAGCGTGCGGTGTTCCAGGTGGAGTGGCGTAAACGGCGATCGGCCCGCCTCTGGATCGTGGCGACGATCATCTTGGGGACGGCCTTCCTCGGCAACCAGGCCTACGAGTGGCTCTTCAGCCCGACCCGCTGGTACACGAACTCGTACGGGTCGCTCTTCTACATCATGTCTGGCCTCCACGGCCTCCATGTCTTCATCGGGCTGGTGGCGATGGTCTTCCTCCTCGGTCGAATGCGCGGCGACGTCGGGGGCGACCCCGGCGAGCTGTCCGCCGTGCAAGGCGTCTCGTACTACTGGCACTTCGTCGATATCGTCTGGGTCGGGCTCTACAGTTGCCTGTTCCTGCTCAAGTAGGCATGCGAGGCGTGCGCGCACAACTTCCGAGGGCAATTCGCACCGGGATCCTCCTCCCCGGGGGGCTGCTCGCCGTGGCGGCCATGGCGTCGCTCGCGGTGTTCTTCCCCGGTGCCGACGCCGGCGCGGCCGGGCATTCCGACGCGTCGCAGATTGCCGTGAACCCGTCGCAGGTGACGACGCGGGCGTGCGGCACGGTCAACGTCAAGGGCGTGACCAACGCTGTGCACAACGCCGGTAATCCGTTCAAGAGCAGCAGCCGGTTCTGCCTGAACGGGCACCTGATCTCCTATGGCAGCCACTACATCACCTATGCCAACCCACCCCAGTCCTTCCTCGACGCCGGCCGGTTGCTCTTCGCGCAGACCTGCTCGAGTTGCCACGGCAACGAGGCCAACGGCGTCGGACCCGAGGGTCAGGCCACCATCGGCCCGAACCTGCAAGGTGTCGGCGCGGCCACGGTTGACTTCTGGGTGAGCACGGGCCGTATGCCGGCCGCCGACGTCAAGGCGGTCGAGGCTGAGCGGCGCGCCACCCGCCTGACACCGCTGCAGGCGCTGGAGCTGGCCGCGTGGGTGAATTCGCTCGACCCGTCGGTGCCCGCCGTGCCCTACCCACACCTGCAGGGCTCGAACCAGTCGGTCGGCCAGGACCTGTTCTCCCTCAACTGCGCCGCCTGCCACACGATCACCGGTTCGGGTGACGCACTGGCCTTCGGGACGAACGCTCCGTCGCTGCAGAACAAGAACGTCACGGCGCAGCAGGTGGTCGAGGCCATCCGCATCGGTCCGGCCAACATGCCTCGCTTCTCGGGCAACCTGACCGACCAGCAGGTAGCCGACATCGTTTCGTACGTGACGCGACGCCTGCAACACGGCACCAACCCGGGCGGCTTCTCGCTCGGCGGGGTGGGTCCGGTGGCGGAGGGCTTCGTCGCCCTGCTCATCGGTGTCGGTGGCCTCGCCCTCATTTGCTTCTGGATCGGAGATCGCTCGTGAGCGACGCGGACCACCAGCCGTCGCGCACCCGGGTGCCGATGCCGGTCGCCGCGCTGACCGACCCGCATATGGGCGAGGCGGCGCGGCACCCGCAGCGCACAGAGCGGGTGATCGCCGGCATCTTGGTCCTGGGCATCATCTTCATGGCCCTCTTCGGTGCCGCCTACTGGCAGAACTGGGACCCCTGGGCGCTCGGCGGCACGGTCGGCGCGGGACTCTTCCTGCTCGGGTTCGGGCTGACGGCCTGGGGCAAGTACCTGATGCCGCAGGGGCCCTTCGTCGAAGAGCGGCACCGCTTGGCCGGGACCCAGGAAGAGCGCGACGCGATGGCCGCCGCGCTGGTCGAGCGCTCTGCCGTCGTCGTCAAGCGGCGCAAGCTGCTCGGCGGCCTCTTCGCCGTCGGCGCGGGGATCTTCGGGATCGTGGCGCTCTTCCCGCTGGTGCGTTCGCTCGGGCCGCTCCCGGAGGAGTCCTTCGACGTCACTTCGTGGCGCCGTGGCACCATTCTCGTCGATTCGAACGGGCGGCCGGTGCAGCGCGACACGCTGGTCGTCGGCGGCATCATGACCGTGTACCCGCGCGACACGGTCCTGGTGAACGCGGGACCGCAGCCCCAGATCACCGACGAGGGCCAGGCCGTCGACCAGACGGTGCTGATCAGGGTGTCCGACCAGCCGCTCGTCCCGCCCACCATGCCCGGCCGAGAGAGCTGGACTCCTGCCGGCTACGTCGCCTACTCGAAGGTCTGTACGCACCTCGGCTGCCCGGTCGGGCTCTACGAGCAGGAGTTCGAGCTGCTCGTCTGCCCCTGCCACCAGTCGATGTTCAACGTGCGCAACGGGGCCGTGCCCCAGTTCGGGCCGGCCCCTCGACCGTTGCCCCAGCTGGCCCTCATGTTCAACGATGATGGCTTCCTGGTGGCCCAGGCCCCGTTCGACCAGCCTGTCGGTCCCGGCTTCTGGGAGCGTTCATGAGCGACACCGCCCCCACCACCAAGCGCAGCAAGCGTGAGGCGATGGGACCCTTCGGCCCCGTCGGCAAGATCGTCGACGAGCTCGACGACCGCCTCGGCGTCGCCAAGGGTGGCCGCGTCTTCCTCGACAAGATCTTCCCGGACCACTGGTCCTTCATGCTGGGTGAGATTTCGCTCTACTCGTTCGTTGTGCTGCTGGCGACGGGCGTGTTCTTGTCCTTGTTTTACGTCCCCTCGGCCCAGCAGGTCATCTACCACGGTTCCTACAAACCGCTGGACGGGCAGTGGGTCTCTGAGGCCTACCGCTCGACGGTGAACATCTCCTTCAACGTCCGCGGTGGCCTGTTGGTGCGCCAGATGCACCACTGGGCCGCCGACATCTTCACCGGGTCGATCGTGGTGCACATGGGCCGCATCTTCCTCACCGGCGCCTTCCGCAAGCCACGCGAACTCAACTGGACGATCGGCCTCCTCATGCTGATCCTCGCCATCTTCGAGGGTTTCATCGGCTACTCGCTGCCCGACGACCTGATCTCGGGACGGGGCTGCGCATCGGCTACTCCATCGCCGAGTCCATTCCGCTCGTCGGCAGCTACCTGGTGGCCTTCCTCTGGGGCGGCCAATTCCCCGGGAGCGGGATCATCATCCCGCGCTTCTACATCATTCATGTCCTGATCATCCCGCTCGTCCTGATCGGACTGCTCTCGGCGCACTTGGGCCTGCTGGTCCGCCAGAAGCACACCCAGTTCGTCGGCGAGGGGCGCACCGAGCACAACGTGGTCGGCTCTCCCATGTTCCCGACCTTCATGGCCAAGACCACCGGCTTCCTCTTCATGGTGACGGCGGCGTCGGCCCTGCTCGGCGCCTTCGCCCAGATCAACCCGATCTGGCAGTTCGGCTCCTACGACGCGTCCAAGATCTCCTACGCGGTGCAGCCGGACTGGTACATGGGCTGGCTGGACGGCGCGCTGCGCATCATGCCCTCGTGGGAGTTTATGGGCCTCGGCCATACCATCCCCTTCGAGGTCTTGCTGCCCGCGGTGGTCTTCCCCGGTCTGATCTTCACCATCTGCTTCGCCTGGCCGATGATCGAACGACGATTCACCGGTGACAACGAGCTGCACAACCTGCTCGACCGGCCGCGGGACCGCCCCAAGCGCACCGCCGCCGGCGTTGCGATGTTCGCCCTCCTGTTCACGCTCTTCGCGGCGAGCTCGACGGACGTGCTGGCCAACTTCTTCAAGGTGTCGCTGAACGCCACGTTGTGGTTCTTCCGGATCGCGGTGATCGTCGTCCCGATCATCGCGGGTCTGGTCGCCTACCAGATCTGCAAGGAGATGCAGGGTGTGCACGGGATCGGCAAGCGCAAGCGGGCGGTCATCGTGCGTCGCTCCGCCGAGGGCGAGTACTCCACCGTTCCCGCGGGGCCGCGGCCCGACGACGAGCACAGCGAGCTCGATCCGGAGCCGGTCCCGACGCGTATCGACATTGAGCCGCTGTCCAACGGTGGCGCCCACGTGCCCGAGAGCTCGCCGACCGGCGTGCGCCAGGTCACGCGCTGAGCGGGTCCAGCCGGACCGACCGGGCCACCGCCCGCGACCTGTGGGTCGCCGCCGAGACCGTCCACGCCGTCACGTACTTTGCCCCGGGCTGCCGCGACGCGTTGCGCGACGCGGGCTTGCGTGGCTTCTGGACCGGGTACTTCGCGGCCCGCGCCGCTCCTCTCGGCCGGGTCGGCGCAGCACCGGTCACCGCCGCCTTCTGCAACTTCCACCCCGCGATGGTGGCCAAGGCGGTGCCGGCCTGCTGGGACGTGGTGGCGCCAGAGACGTTGAGCCGGGTGCGCGCCATCGCGGCGGCGGAAGCGCTGAGCGAGGTGTGCAGCACGCACGCGCGCTCCGCGCTGGTTGCCGTGCTGCCGTTGTTGCGACGCGCCGCGGCGGCAGCCGACGACGCGGGACGGATGCTGGCCGGTGCCAACCGGGCGCTGTGGCCCCGCATTGCGCCGGCCCTCGGCACGGGTGGCGTGGGTGAGGCCTGGCAGGCTGCCACCACCCTGCGCGAGCACCGCGGCGACGGGCACGTGGCCGCGCTGGTGAGCCGCGGCGTGCGCGGACTGGAGGCCCACCTGCTGGCGGCCGGCACCAAGGGCATCCCGGCCGAGGTGCTGCGCGACAGCCGCGGCTTCAGCGTCGAGGACTGGGACGCCGCCGCAGCGGGGCTCGCGGCGCGCGGCCTCCTGCACGGCGACGGGCGCGCCACCGACGCCGGCCGGACCCTGCACGCCGAGGTGGAGGCGCTCACCGACCGCCTCGCCGAGCCCGCCTACGCCGGCCTGAGCGACAGCGCGCTGGGCGACCTGTACGGCGCGCTGCTCGAGTGTGCCGCCGAGGTTGCGGCGTCGGGCATGCTGCGGTACCCCAACCCCATGGGGCTCCCACCCGCACGGTTCGCCCGGGCCTGAGCAACTGGGCCGAGACGCCGTTCTCCGCGTGCGCGCGGTCTCAGGCGGGCCTCGGCGGCGGCCAGCCCGCCACGAGCCCGAGTTCCTTGCACAACGGGCGCGACGAGACCATCTGCCCCGCGTAGCGCCGCGCGTCGGGATCGTCACCGAGCCAGGCGGCCACCTCGCCGGCCACCTCGGGCGGCGCCGGGACGTGGCCCGCGTCCGTCAGGACCTTGTCGGTGCCCGACGCCCGCATGGACTCGGTGAGCGTGAGGCCGGGCGCAATGGAGAAGGCCCAGACACCCTGCGACGCGAACTCGACGTGGCACATGTCGGTGACCCGGTGGAAGGCCGCCTTGGCCGCCGCGTAGGCCACACCCCAGCCCCCGCGTCCGGCCGGCGCGGGCGGCGTGGTGAAGGCGGCCTCCGAGAGCATGTTGACCAGGCGGCCCTCGCCGCGCTCGAGCATGCCGGGGAGGACCAGCTGGGTCAGCAACAAGGGGTGGAGGTAGTCGCCGACCAGGCAACGCTCGGCCAGCTCCAGCGGCAGGTCCAAGAGCCGGTCCATCGTCCCGGGCCCCTGATAGATGGCGTTGTTGACCAGTACGTCGACCCGGCCGAAAGAAGCGAGTGCGGTCTCGGCGGCTGCTTTGACCGACGCGCGGTCCATGAGGTCCATTGGCACGGCGACGCAGATCCGCCCCATCGCTTCGATCGCGGCCGCGGTCGACTCCAGGCTGCCGGCGATCGGAACCGGCTCGTCGTGGATCAGCGAGCTCGAGGCGTGGGCGCGACCGTCGCCCTCGTGCACGGTCCGGGCGGTGATGACGACGTCGAGGCCGCGCCGGGCCAGGGCGATCGCCGCGGAGCGCCCGATGCCGCGGCTGGCGCCCGTGACGAGCGCGACCCGCGTTCGGGTGGTCACTACATCATCCCCGCGATCTGGTGCCCGCCGTCGACGTGGAGCACCTGCCCGTTGACGTAGGCCGCGGCGTCGCTGCAGAGGAACACCACCACACGGGCGATGTCGTCGGGGGTGCCCAACCGCCGAGTCGGGTTCGCCTCGGTGAGGCTGCGTTGGACGTCGAGTGGCACCATGGCCGCCGCGGTCTCGGTGAGGATGAAGCCAGGAGCGATCGCGTTGGCGCGGATGCCGTCGCGGCCGTAACGAACGGCGAGGTGGCGGGTCAGTTGGTTGAGCGCCGCCTTGGAGACGCCGTACGCGACCCGGGTCGACTCGCCGATCGTGCTCGTGCCCGAAGAGATCGTCACGATCGACCCCCCGCCCCGCTCGGTCATGGACGGGATGGAGGCGCGGGCAAGCAGGAGTGCGCCCCGCGTGATGGTCTCGATCACGCGGTCCCACACGTCGAGGTCAACGCCGCCGGCGTCGGTGTCGAGGCGGGGATGGCTCCACGCCGCGTTGTGGTCGACGCAGTCGACGCCCCCGAACTCGGCAACGGCGCGCTCGACGAAGGAGCCGACCGACGCCTCGTCGCGCACGTCGCAGCGGAGCCCGAGTCCCCGCCCACCGGCGCGCGCTGGCGGTCTCGGCAACGGAGGCCGCGCCTGCCGCGTCCACGTCGCCGACCACGACGGCGGCACCTTCCTCGCCCAGGCGTGCCGCGGTGGCGCGACCGATGTCGGAGGCGCCGCCGCTGATCAGCACGACCTTGCCTTCGAGCTGTCTCACCTCAGCGCGTCCATCGCCGGTGGCGGCGACCCGTCTCGCGAGCGCGCGGGCCTTGAGGAACGGCACGGTCATCGGGCCCATGGTAGGTCGGTCTGTTCCCCCGATCAGGCTCGCCCCGATTGGGAGCGCCGGCGAGTGGCATGGCAGCATCATGTCGTGCGCGTCCACCGCAGCTTCGCCTTCGTCGACGTGTCGGGCTTCACGGCGTTGACCGAGCTCGAGGGCGACGAGCGCGCAGTCGACGTGCTCACGGCCTTCCGTGCGCTGTTGCGTGACATCTGTGCGCGGCGCGGGGTCCGGATCGCCAAATGGTTGGGCGACGGGGTCATGCTCGTGTGCGTCACGACGCGACCCTTGCTCGAGACGATTCTCGAGCTGCACTACGTCGTGAGTGTCGTCGCGGGCCCCGTCGAGACCGTCTCCATCCGCTCGGGCCTGACCTCGGGCGAGGTCATCCTCATGGAGGGTGACGACTACATAGGGCACTCGGTGAACGTCGCGGCGCGGCTGTGCGACCAGGCGCCGTCGGGAGAGGCGCTTGCTGCCCCGTCCGTGATGGACGACTTGCCCAGCTGGGGGGTGGTGGTCCGCCGGACCGAGGTCGCCCTGCGCGGCGTCGAGAAGCCCGTGCCGGCGACGAGTATCGCGATGGCCACGGCCGGCCCGGATGCGCTGTACGACCCGATCTGCGGGCTGCCTCTCAGCCACGACACCGCGGAGGAGATCGCCCACGACGTGCGGGGCTCGATGGTGCTGTTCTGCTCGCCGGGTTGCGTGGACACCTGGCGCAGACGACCGACGCGCGCCGGCGCCACCTGAGCCCAGCCGCCACGGGCAGCCGGCGGGGGACCGGTGTGGCCCACGTCCATGCCCATTTCCTCAACGAAGCGCCCGAGCGCGCCGATAGCAGGGTGGCCGATCGAGCGCGAGACCGGGAAAGACAGCGCATGCGCCGCACTGCAGCTCACGTCACGTCGAACACCATGGAGGACTTCTGGCGGAGCTATGTCCACATCGGCGTCCTGACCTACAGCCTCGGGGCGCTGGTCGTCCTGGCGTACGCGCTGGCGACGCCGCAGGGCCCGCACCGGCTCGCCATACTCGAGCTGGGCTGCCTCAGCCTCCTGGCGTCCATCGGCCCCTTCCGGCTCCTCGGGTTGCGCCTCGTCACCACGCGCTGGTCGAAGGTCTTCTTCACGTCGTGGGCGGCGATGACCTTCGTCTTCGTCGCGGTGGGCGCCATCCTCGACGGTGGGATCGGCAGCCCGATCTGTTATTTCTTGATTCTGCCCATGCTCTTTGCCGGCCTCGCCTACTCGGCTGGAACGGTTTTGCTGCTGGCCGGCTTCGGTCTGCTCACAACCCTGGTGATCGGCGGCCTGTCGCCTGATCCGAGTTGGTCAACCACTGCGTTCTTGGGCATGGCCATTGTCATCGCCGGGATCATCACCGCCGCCGCAGCGCTGAACCGCGACCGGCTGATGGGCCGGCTGATTGAGGCGGCCAGCGTGGACGCACTGACCGGCTGCCTCAGCCGCCGCGCCTTCCACGCAAGGCTCGAACAGGAGGCGATGTTGGCCAGTCGCTACGGCTCAACGTTCAGCCTGATTGAAGCCGACGTCGACCACCTCAAGGAGCACAACGACACCAGCGGGCACGACACCGGGGACTGGGCTCTTCGACTGCTCGCCTCTGTGCTCGGAGAGGTGGCGCGGGAGTCCGACGTCGTTGGGCGTTTGGGCGGTGACGAGTTCGCGATGTTGCTGCACGAGACCGGCCAATCCGACGCGCTGGCGGTGGCCCTTCGGCTCCGGGATGCCCTCCACGACGTGACGGGCTCCGAAGCGGTGACGGCCAGCTTCGGGGTCAGCGGCTGGCTCGGGAACGACGACGCCCCAGAGGCGATCCTGCGCCGAGCCGACGAGGCGCTCTATGTGGCCAAGCGTGGCGGCCGTGACCGTGCTGCGCAGTGGGAGCCACCTTCCACGGAAGACCAGGCCGGCCTGCACTGGCTTGGCCGCCGGCCCCGGCACAAGCACGTCGGCGCGCCGGCCTGAGGCAAGCTCTTCCGCGACACGGGCACCCACGGTGCGAGCGCTCACTGGCGGGCGCACGCCGGCCGATGGTGGTGGCGCGGACTCGGCCCGGGCCACCGGCTCAGAGGGATGCGCGATCTGGAGGACGTTACCGAAGGGGTCGCGCACCATGGCGCGCCGGTCGCCGTACGGGGTGTCGAGCGGCGACTCCAACGTGGTGGCGCCCGCCCGCACCGCCGCGTCGTAGGTCCTGTCCGCGTCGTCGACGTAGATGTAGAGGAATCCCGGGAAGGCGTCGCGCTCGCCGGTCGACGAGACCATGATCAGCGCGTCGCCGAGGTGCAGCTCGACCGGCCGCCCGGGCTCCACGTCGCCGGTGGCCCCGAAGACCCGGCGGAAGAACTCGACCAGCCCGGACACGTCGGCGACCACCAGACGCGGGGTGACGCTGTGGTAGCCGGGCCGGGGTCCCATCGGGACAGTCTCGCGGCGACCGCGCATGGCTCGCCGGCTGGTATCGGCGGGGATGACCGCTTGACATGTGACTAAAAGGTCACATATGGTGACGGGGTGGACGAGGTGTTCAAGGCCCTGGCCGATCCCACCCGGCGGAGCGTGCTCGACGAGCTCTACCGCGAGGACGGCCAGACCCTGGGCATGTTGGCGGAGAGGTTCTCCATGTCCCGCTTCGGCGTGATGAAGCACCTGAAGGTGCTGGAGGAGGCTCGGCTCGTCGTCACGCGGCGGCGGGGCCGGGAGAAGCTCCACTTCCTCAACCCGGTACCCATCCGGCTCATCCACGACCGCTGGGTCCACAAGTTCGCCGAGCCCTGGGTGGCAGGGCTGAGTGAAATCAAAGAGAGGTTGGAGACAGATGGAAAAGGTGTACGAGATCTTCATCAAGACGACGCCTGAGCAGCTCTGGGCGGCCATCGTCGACCCCGAGATCCGGGCGAAGTACAACTTCGGTGCCACGGTCAACTCGGACTGGCGAGTGGGCTCGCCCATCAGCGTCGACGTCGACACGCACGGCATTCACCTTGGTGAGGGCGAGGTGCTCGAGTGCGATCCGCCGCGGCGACTCGTGCACACGATGGCCGCGCTGTGGGACGACGAGGTACGGGCCGAGGGCACCTCGCGGGTCACCTGGGAGATCGAGCAGGTGGGCGACTCGTGCCATCTGACGCTGACGCATGACCAGATGCGCGACGGCGCCAACGCGCAGATTTACGGCGGCTGGCCGATGATTCTCTCGGGCCTGAAGACCTGGCTCGAGACCGGGGAGCTGCTCACCACGCCCGGGTCGCTGCTGTACTCCTGACGAACCGGTTGGGCTTTCGGGCCCGAGACGTCACCAAAAGTTTGCTTGAGCCACGATCAGGATCGGACAATTCTGGGGTGAGACGCAACGAATTGAGGACACACCTTTTGGAGGTGACACACATGAAGTGCGTTCGACGCTGTGCGTGTGCGTGTGCTCTGGGCCTACTGGCCCTGGCCGGGTTGGTGGTGACGCTCCCGGCGGGGGCGGCCGTGAGGGTGGGACCAGATCAGTACTTCACCGGAGTGATCAACGGGCACGACGGCAATACCGTCACCCCGATCACGATCGACATGGCGTGCTTCGGTGCGGCGATGCCGGGAGAAACCGGCCACCCGATGGCGGGCCAGACGTTGGCGGTCCATCAGCTCTTCCCACCCACTACATCGACCGGTTCGCTCGGGTTTACGGGCAACGATGCCGAGATCGGCGCGTTCATCAACGTGCTTCCCCCCGTCACCCCGAGCGGCTTGGTCACCTCGACGCCGATCTTCAAGCGATATGACGTGACAAAGCCTTTGCCGACGTCGCTCACCCTCCCGTGCTCCGGAAACGGCACGGCATATTTCGTCCCGATCCCGGTCGTCCCTCCATCGCGGATCGCCAGTGTTCCCGTCAGATTCGTCGGACAGCCCTGACCACGGCGTCGACCACGGCGCCGACATGGCTCGGTCGCCCGGTCAGCGCCGGCGACGTCCCGGCCGGCTCCGTTCGCGCATGGGGTGTGGTGCGACGCGCACTGTCGGTACCGCCGGTCGTGGGGACCGGCCGACGCCGGCACGGCGCCGAGGGTCATCGCCCCGTCTCCTCGGTCGTGCGAGCCGGGCGCACCCGGTCGTAGGCCGACATGGCCAGGGTCCCAGGCCGAAACCCGCACCGAGCAAGCACACACCCGCCCAGCCGTGGGCGCCGTAGAGCGCGCCGGCTGCCACCGAGCCCACCGCGCCGCCGACGAAGTAGCACACCATGTAGGCGCTGTTGATCCGGCTGCGGGCGTCGGGACGCAGCGCGTAGATCACGGCCTGGTTGGTGATCTGCATGCCCTGGGTGCCGATGTCGAGCACGACGATCCCGGCGATGAGCGCCCCGAGCGAGGTATGGCCGGCCCACAGCAACGCGAACGAGCCCGTCAGCAAGACGCCGGCGACGACGGTGGTCGCCGTGACGCGGGCCGAGTCGGCCAGCTTGCCGGCCAGGTTGGCTGCGACGATCCCGCCGGCACCGACGAGCCCGAACAGGCCGATCACCGCGTTGGAGTAGCGATAGGGGCTGCCCGAGAGCAAGAAGGCCAGCGTGGTCCACAGCACGCTGAACATGGCGAACGCGCAGGCGCCGTGCCAGGCGCGCCGGCGCAGCACGGGCTCGGTGACCAGCAGACGCAGCGAGGAGCCGACGAGCTCTGGGTAGCTGCGGTGCGGGCGGGCGCCCTCGGCCGGCAGGGCGCGCCAGAGCACGACGGCGAAGCAGACCATGAGGCCAGCCGAGAGCCAGTAGATGGCCCGCCATCCTGCGGCCTGGGCCACCAGGCCCGAGACGGTGCGGGCGAGCAGGATGCCCATAAGCAGCCCGGTCATGATGCGGGCCACGACCCGGCCCCGGCGCTCCTCGGGCGCCAGGTCGGCGGCGAAGGGGATCATCACCTGGCCGGCCACCGAGACGGCGCCGACCGCGACGCGAACACAGGGCGAAGAACCACAGGTTGGGGGCCAGCGCGCAGGCGACGAGGGCCACCGCGGCGACGCCGAACAGGCGCGTCGACCAGGCCGCGCCGGGGGTGCAGGTCGCCCAGCGGGACGATCAGCAGGAGCCCGGCGGCGTAGCCGACCTGGGTGGCGGTGATCACCGAGGACGTCGCGCCAGGGCCGCTGTGGAAGGTGCGCGCCACCTGGTGCAGCACGCGGCTGGGCGTAATAGAGGTTGGCGACGATGGCACCGGTGGCCACCGCGATGAGGGCCACCAGCCGGCGCGAGAGCACCTGCGGTGCTGGCGTGTCCGCCTTTGGCGCCCGCGCCGGAGCTCTCGACCCTCGTCGTTGCCACCCAGTCAGGCTACCGGCGTCCCTCCGGGCGCAGCTCCTGCGCACCCCGCGGAGTCAGACGTTGCGAAGCCTCAGATGTTCCCGCCGCGTCGGCTCTCGGCGGTCACGCCCGTCAGCGCGGTCAGGATGAGCGGGATCACGATGAAGGCCAGCCAAATACCGAAGACCATCGAGAGCACCGGGCGAAGGCGCCCATACCCATCACGAAGGGCCAGATGGACGAGCCGGGGAACGAGTCGACGGCGCCCGCACCGTCGGCCAGCTCGGCGTCCTCGCGATCCTCGGGCCGCTCACCGGCCGCGGGGATGTGGCCCCAGAAGAAGTACTTGTGGCCGTGGAAGCGGCGGTGCCAGAAGAAGTAGTAGCTGCCGGGCAGGAACCCGAGGAGCGTGGCGCCGAGCAGCATCATGCCGCCGCCGTCGTCGTAGCCCCAGAACCAGTACCAGATGCCGATCCCACCGAAGAAGGCCCCGAGGAAGAGCAGGAAGAGTGACTCGACCTTCATACGCCGGCGGTGACCTTTCCGTTCGTCTTGCCGTTGGTGTGCGCCGCCTTGCCGTGTGGGACCGTCAGTGCGTCGGGGTGGTTGTAGTCCCACGTCGGGCGCTCCGAGCGGATCGGCGGCAGGTGGGTGTAGTTGTGGTGCGGCGGCGGCGACGTGGTGAACCACTCGAGCGTCTGGGCGTCCCAGGGGTTGTTGCCCGCCGGGATCGGCTTGCGCCACGAGACGACGAAGTTCACCAGCAAGAAGGCGAAGGACACCGCGATGATGAAGGCGCCGACCGTCGAGACGATGTTGTAGCTCTGCCAGCCCAGGTTGGACGGGTAGGAGGCCACGCGCCGCGGCATGCCGAGCAGACCGACGACGTACTGGGGCATGAAGGTGACCCAGAAGCCGATGAACATCAGCCAGAAGTGCCACTTGCCCAGGCTCTCGCGCAGCATGCGGCCGAACATCTTGGGATACCAGTAGTAGAGGCCGGCGAAGCCGGCGAAGACGGCAGTGCCGAAGAGGACCTGGTGGAAGTGGGCCACGACGAAGTAGGTGTCGTGGGTGGCGAAGTCGATCGGAGGCGAGGCCAGCATGATGCCGGTGACGCCGCCCATCAAGAAGGCGAAGAGGAACCCGATGCTGAACAGCATCGGCGTGGTGAACGTCAGTTGCCCGTGCCACATGGTGCCGATCCAGTTGAAGAACTTGATGCCGGTCGGGACCGCGATGAGCAGGCTCAGGAACGAGAAGAACGGGAGCAGCACGGCGCCGGTGGTGAACATGTGGTGCGCCCACACGCCCGTGGACAGGGCGGCGATGGCCATGGTGGCGAAGACCATGCCCTTGTAGCCGAAGACCGGCTTCCGCGAGAAGACGGGCAGGATCTCGGTGACGATCCCGAAGAAGGGCAGGGCGAGGATGTAGACCTCGGGATGGCCGAAGAACCAGAAGAGGTTCTGCCATAACAACGGTGACCCGCACGACGGCGCGACGGCACCATTGACCAGTGACAGCCCGCCGCCGTGAAGATGTGGGTGTTGAAGTGTCGGTCGCAGAAGAGCATCACCAGCGCCGCCGTCAGCACGGGGAAGGCGATGAGGATCAAGATCCCGGTCACCAGCATGTTCCAGGTGAAGATCGGCATGCGGAACATGGTCATGCCGGGCGCGCGCAGGTAGAAGATGGTCCCGCACAGGTTCACGCCGGTGAAGATGGCGGAGAACCCGGTGAGCACGAGCGCCATGATCCAGACGTCGGGCCCGGCCCCCGGCGAGCTGGTCGCACTCGACAGCGGGGCGTAGGCCACCCAGCCGAACTGCGCGGCGCCGCCGGCGACGAAGAAGCCCAGCAGCATCGTGATGGAGCCCGTCAGGTAGAGCCAGTAGCTGAGCGCGTTGAGACGGGGGAACGCCATGTCGGGCGCACCGATCTGCAGCGGCACGATGAAGTTGGCCAGGCCGCCGAAGGCGAACGGCCCGGCGAAGAGGTACAGCATCAGGCTGCCGTGCATGGTGAACAGCGCGTTGAACTGCGAGAAACTCAGCAGCGAGGAGTGCGGCGAGGCGAGCTGCAGCCGCATGAACATCGCCATGATCCCCGAGATGTAGAAGATGACGACGGCGGTGATCATGTAGCTGATCCCGATGACCTTGTGGTCGGTCGAGGTCAGCCACTTCAAGATGCCCGAGGGACCGTGGTCCTCGTGGCCGCCGTGCGCACCGTGTCCGTCGTGCCCGTCGGTCGGTATCTCGAGCGGGAGCTGGAGCCCAGTGTCGGTGGGGTCGATGACGTCAGTCACCGTAGAGCGCACCTCCCGTATTCCCGGTGTTGCCCGAGTTGCCAGAGTAGCTGGGCGCGGTCCCGTTGATATTGGGGCGCACACCCGAGGGCAGCTGCCCGACCGAGCTCGGATGGGCTCGCTGGAACGCACCCGTGACCCGCAGCCAGCTCTGATAGGCCGACGGCGAGACGGAACGGACGTTGAAGAACATCAACGAGTGATAGAGCCCGCACAACTGGGTGCACTGGCCTCGATACACGCCGTTGTGCAGGACATTGAAGTCGAACGACGTCCAGTAGCCCGGGCTGGCGTAGCGGCTGAAGTTGAACTCGGGGACATAGAAGCCGTGGAGCACGTCGTAGGACCGCAGGTAGACGCGCACCGTCTCGCCGGTGGGCAGGACCATGGTCGGGGCGTCGGTGGTCTGGCCGATCACCTTGACCCCGTTGTTGTACTCGAACTCCCAGCCCCACTGGAATGCGTAGACGTGGACCTCGGTGTAGGGGTGCGGCTCGACGGCGGTCACCTTGTTCTCGACGATGACCGTCGCCACGAAGAGGCCCAGGACGATGAGGATCGGCATGATCGTGTAGATGATCTCGGTGGTCGTGTGGTACTGGGTCTGCACCGGGATGTCGTCGGAGCGGCGCCGGTAGCGGAAGATGGCCCACACGATCAGCAGGATGGTGAAGCCCCCGACGACGAGGCTGGCGATGAAGAACCCCTGCCACAGGTGGAACGTCGAGCGGGCCTGCGTGGTGGCGCCCTTGTAGGCCCCGAACGTGGGGAGCTGGCAGCCGGCGAGGAGGATGCCGCCGAGGAGGACCGCGGCCGCGGCCAATCGGCGGCGGGGCTTCTTGGGGCTCTGAGCTGGGAGTTCCGTGGTGACGGCGGAGGCGCTGGTCAGCGTCGGGTCCACGGCGCCGACATTATCGAACCCCGCCCGAAAACTGGAATTCGCAGCGGTGCCCCCAGCGGTGCCGCCGCCCTGTTCAGGACGTTGCCCGCCGCCCGTTCATGCGGCCCCGCCAGCTCAGGGCGCGTCGCCGGTCGCCGGGCGCGCCGGCTCGGTGGAGGCCCAGGTGAAGACGCCACGCGCCATGGTCGAGGTGGCCCGGGCGGCCCGCGCCGCGTAGACCTGCTGGCGCGCCCGTTGCACGCCGTCGTCGCCGGGCTCGGCCAGCCAGGCGTGCTCGACGAGATGCCCGGCCAGGCGGAGGGCCCCGTCGGCCCGCGCCTGCTCGGATTCGGGCGCGTCCGTCGCGTCGACCAGGAGTTGGAGGGCCCGCTCGGCCAACGCCCTCGCGCCACCGGCGAGCGCGGCGAGCTCGAGGGACAGGGCGCGCTCGGGGGCGGGCTTCAAGGTCGCGGGGTTGCCGTCCCACCACCCGCCGTACTGGCGCCACACGGTGTGGACGATGAACTCGGGCTCGTCGTAGACGGGCTGGAGGAACGGCCGGTCCGCCAGCGCCGCGGGGACCCGCACGCTGTGGATGGCGTCGTCGAGCCGTCCGCCCGCGTTCATCACGGCGAGCGTCTGGTCGACGAGGGAGTCGAGGAGGTCGGCCGTGTCGGTGAGGGCCTGGCGGACGCGGTCCGGCCCCGATGACCGGGAACCCGTGTCCGGGGAGCAGGAACTCGGCGTCGAGCTCGAGCATGCGCCGCAGGGCGTCGGCCCACTCGCGCGGGTAGCGCTGCACCTTCTGGGGGTTCCCGGCGTTGGGCGAGGCCCAGATGAACAGGTCGCCACAACAGAGCACCCGCGTGTCGGGTTGCCAGGTGATCGTGTGGTCGTCGGTCTCGCCCTTCTCGTGGCGCAGCGCGAAGCCGAGGCCGCCGACCGAGATGTCGAGGCTGTCGTGGTAGGTCCGGTCGGGGTAGCGGTACTCGGTCGGCCAGACCAGATCGGTGAAGCCGAACTGGCGGCGATTGATGATCGTGTTGTATCCCGCGGTGAAGATGTAGCGGTCGAAGCGGGCCGGCAGCGTGTGGTGGGCGATGACCTCTGGCGCCGCCCACCCGTGGTCGAGTGCCTCCTCCTCCCAGACCGGCACCCCGAAGACGTGGTCGATGTGGCCGTGGGAGTAGACGGCGGTGTTCAGGCGGGCCGGACTCCAGGTACGGATGTCGTCGTGGACGACCTTGGCCAGCGGCGCGCTGCCCGTGTCGACGAGGAGCAGACCGTCCTCTGTCGAAAAGGCGGAGACGTTGGCGAAAGAGGGGCAGAAGCCGACGCCGTCGGTGACCTCGACGAAGCCTCCCATATGGTCGACGGGGTGGAACGTCGAGGTCGAGAGCTCCCCGTTCCAGAGCCGTTCGGCGACGCGCAGGACGTCAGAGGCCATGGACTCGCTCGTGGGCGGCGAGTGAATCGGGCCGCCGGATCAGGAGCCCTGGGACTTCTCCTCGGACGGCGCAGGTGTGTCAGACGCGGCGGAGGTGCCGTTGGCCGCGGCGCCCTCGGCCTTGCCCTCTTCCATCCCCTTCTCGAATTGGTTCTTGGCAGAACCGAGGTTGCGGGCCAGCTTGGGGATGGCGGCCCCGCCGAAGAGGAGGACGACGAGCACGATGGCCACGATGAGAAGGTCTGGACCGAAAATGTCAGCGAGCATGAGATTCTCCTTCACCCGGGTCCACGTGGCGGTGAACTGGGCCCCAGGTTAGACCCATTCCCACTCCCGCGGTCCCCGCAGGCACTGGCCTGCAGCGACCGGGTGTCGCCAAGGGGTGTTCGGAGTCAACCAGCGAGCAGGATGCCCATGACCAGCGCCGCAACACTGGCGGTGCCCGCCACCGACCCCCACAGCGCGAGCTGGCCCTTGGTCGTCGCACGCTGGTGCACGAACGCGCCGAGCCCCGCCACCAGGACGATGACGATCTTGGCCATGAGCACCGCCTTCCAGGCCGAGCTCTGGGCGGACCAGGTGAAGGTGGAGACGTTCCAGATGCCGGTGACGAGGAGGACCACGTAGGCGGGCCAAGCCATGCGGGCGAACGGCGCGCGCCAGGGTCCCGGCGGCGTCGCCCCCCGAACGTGCGAGCCGGCCCGACGAGGCCCATCATGACGATCTGTCCGCCCACCCAGACCGTCGCCGCCAAGACGTGGAGCGTCAGGCGGATGGTGTCGAGCGCCGGCGCCGAGCACGCGCTACGTGCCCCGCCAGTTCGGCGGGCGCTTCTCGGCGAAGGCGAGAGGCCCTTCCATGGCATCGGCCGAGGAGAACACGACCCCGACAGCCTCCGCATTGATCTTCCACCCTTCGGCCTCGGGGAGATCGGCGGCGCGCTTCATGACGCTCTTGGAGTAGCGCACCGCCAGGGGCGCGTTGGCGGCGATCCGCTCGGCCAGCGCGACCGCCTCGTCGAGGAGCAGGCCCGGCGGCACGACCTTGTTGACCAGGCCGAGCGCGTACGCCCGCTCGGCGTCGATGGCGTCCCCCGTCATGGCCAGCTCGAGCGCCACCGCCATCGGCAGGCGCTTGGGCATGCGGATGAGCCCGCCCGCCCCGGCGACGAGGCCGCGCTTGGCCTCGGGGATGCCGAAGGTCGCGTGGGCGGCCGCCACCACGAGATCGCACGAGAGCATGATCTCGAAGCCGCCCGCCAGCGCGGAGCCGTTGACCGCCGCGATGATCGGCTTGGGGAAGTCGCGCTGGGTCAGGCCGGCGAAACCGCCGCTGGCGCCGATGATGCTGCCCCCCTCACCGCTGCTGAACGCCTTGAGGTCCATGCCGGCGCTGAAGGCCTTGTCGCCACTGCCGGTGATCACCACGACCCAGCAAGCCGCGTCCTCGGCCAGCTCGTCCATGATGCCCGACATCGCCGTGCTCACGGCGCCGTTGATGGCGTTGCGAGCCTCGGGCCGGTTGATCGTGAGGATCTCGACGTTCCCGCGGCGCTCCCGCAGCACTTCGTCTGCCATCGTGCTCCCTTCGCTGACATCCCGCCGCCGGCCAGACGCCGGCCGGGAACGCCGAGGATAGAGGTGGCGTTCAGGCGAAGGGAATCTGAGAGCTGCCGTCGTCGGGTGGCGGTGCTCGCGTTCCGTCGGCGGCGATGTCGCCGGCAACAGAGGCTGCAAAGGCAAGCTGGGCCCGTTTGCTGTAGAGCGCCGTGAAAGCGAACAGGCTGCCGATGACCGTTGCCGTGATGAACGGCGAGACCGCGAGGAACGTGCCGGTCGGCAGCACGTCGGCCAGGGCCATGCGGGTCGAGGCCTCGATCACCAGCCCGATGCCCCAGACCACCGAGAGGACGCGGAAGGTGTGGCGGCCGATGGGTACCTCGTGGAGCCGGTCGAAGGCCGACACCTTCTCCGGATCGGTGCCCGCCGAGAGATAGCGGCCGACGTAGAAGAGGGCGGGGCGGTCGTGTGTGAAGATCGTCACGATGCACGCGACGCCGAAGAGCGCAGTGAAGAATGCGTCGCGCACCTTGAGCAGGTAGGCGTTGCCGCCGAGCAGGGTGGAGCTGACGACACCGACCGCGAAGCCGACGAGCACGATCGCGCCGACGATGTCGATCCGGCGCTGGCGTGCGAACTGGATCACGATCCACGCGACCGAGAAGCAACCGGCGATGACGAGGCCGGCGGTGTCGGTCCGCACGTGACTGCGCACGAGGAAGTAGATGCCGATCGGCACGGCGGCACCGAAGACGAGGCTGGGCAGGTGCTCGCGGACTGACGGTATGCCGGGTTCCCACCCGGTCGTCGAGCTGGAGGCGACGTCGGGCTCTGCCCTGGTTTCGAGGGCGGCGTCGAGGGCCGGCGCAGGGGCCGAGGCGGGCAGGGAGGGCGGGGTCTCGCTGCCCCCCGGCTCCTCGGGCTGCATCCGCCAAGGGTACCGCCGGAATTTCGGGGTTCCCGCCGCGTAGAATTGCGGCTGTGAGCTTCGTCGTCCACGTGCTCGAGTTCCTGGTGATCGCGGGGTTGGTCGTCGGCCTGTTGCTGGCGGTGTCGTTCGTCCTGGCCCGTCGCTACGTGCGCCGCCGCTGGCACTTCCTCCGGGGTCACGTGGCCACCCGGGGCGTCCTGGCCACCCTTGCCCTCGTCTCGGCCGGGCGTGAGCGCTACACGACGAAGGCCACCCCCGACGAACTCAGCCGTGGCACAGCCGCCCGCGTGCGCCGCCGTATGTGGGTCGCCGTCGAGGACGCGGAAGCGGCGGTCGCACACGCTGCGTCGCACGACGCGCCCGTGGCCGACCTGCCGGCGGTCTGCCGCTCGCTCCGCGACGTCGCCGGTGAGCTCGACGCGCTGCTCCGTCTGGAGCGCCGGCTGCCGAGAGACGCAACACGCACCGACGCGGTGCGCCTCCAAGTGGCCGACGTCATCAGCGCGGCGAGGGACGTGCAGGCGGCCGCCCTGCGCGCCGGGAGCGACGCCACGGGGCCGCAGGTGCGCGCGCTCGTCGGCCAGGCTCGCGACGAGGTCGAGATCGTCTCGGCCGCCCTGTCGCGTCTGCGCTCGCTGGCCCAGCCCCACTGACCGTCCTCCCTTTCGCCGTTGAGCCTCGCCACCGGCGTCGCGGTCGGGGCGCCCCGCCTGCCAAGCTGAACGGATGCCACCCCGACGTCGTCCCGCGGCCGCACGAGCCGAGTCAGCGAGCCTGCTGGGGGACGGTTTCGTCATCGGCGTGGCGACGTCGGGCTACCAGATCGAAGGCGGCTTCAACGGCGTAGACGAGCCCCACAACAACTGGTCCGGCTGGGAGGACATCGGCCGCGTCGAACGGTCGGGCATCGCCTGTGATTTCTGGCGCCATCCCGAGGAGGCGCTCGACCGCGCCGCCGTCCTCGGTTGCAACGCCTTTCGGCTGTCGGTCGAGTGGGCCCGGCTGCAGCCGCGCCCGGGCCACGACGACGACGCCGCGCTCGAGCGCTACGCCGAGATCCTCTCGCTGTGCCTGGCCCGGGGACTCGAGCCGATCGTCACCCTCCACCACTTCACCCACCCGTGGTGGCTCGGCGAGGAGTTCTGGCTGCGTCCGGGATCACCCGACATCTTTGCCCGTCACGTGGCGCGCGTCCTGACCTGCGTTGGCGCCGTACTGCCGGCGTTGGGTGACGATCAACGAGCCCAACATCGTGGTGCTGATGGGCTGGATCGAGGGCGCCAGCCCGCCGGGCCGCCACATGGCGGTGGCCGACGCCTACTGCGCGCTCGACAACCTCCTCACCGCGCACGTCCTGGCCGCCGATGTCGTCAGCGCCGTCCAGCCCGAGGCCGAGGTGACGATGAACACGAGCTCGTCGTCGGTCTACGAGCACGACCGGATGTTGCTCGACTTGTTGCAGCTGCGCGACGCCGGCGTCGACCCCTCCGACGTCGACCGCTACGTCGACGAGCGCCGCGCCATCCACGACGCCGCCTTCCCTCCCCAGCACGAGGGCGAGGCGCTCGTCCGCCGCTTCTTCGCCGCCGTGTCCCCCTATGGCGCGGCGCACGAGCCCGGGCGCGGTGCGGGTGGGCCCGCCTGCGCGGCCTGACCCGGCGCAGCGCCCCGCGCCGGGTCGTCAGCGCGGTCCACGACGCCGCTCGACCTCGCGGCATCGACACCGTCGGTTTCGACTGGTACGACCCGGTTGCCAGCCACGCCCTGCGGGTCCCGGGGCGCCGCTCGCCGACCGGTCGGCGCGAGTGGTCCTTCGGGCGCGCGCTGTGGGACGTGGAGCCGCACCCGGCCCGGCTCGGAGCGTGGTGCGCCACCGAGGCCGCGTTGCGCCCGGGCCTGCCGCTGTGGATCGTCGAGAACGGGATGGCGACGCAGGTGCGCGACGGACGAGCCGTGCCGCGAGCGGACGGCATGGACCGGCCCCGCTACGTGCGCGCGCACCTCGGGGCTGTCGCCGACGCGGTGGCCGCAGGCGTGCCGCTGCGTGCGTACCTGCATTGGTCGCTCGTCGACAATTACGAGTGGGGCACCTACGAGCCGCGCTTCGGCCTCTACGGCCTCGATCGCGCCGATCCGGCGCGCGTGCGCTGGCTCGACACCGATGCCGCGGGCAACGACGCTGCCGGGGAATTCGCCCGCGTCGTGGCCGGGCTGCGGGCGGGGGACCGCTCGGTGCTCGACCCGCCGGCGTGAGGACGCGGGGGCCGGGTCACCCCGCCGCGTCGACGTCCGTCGCGCCGGGCTCGGCCGGCCCCTCGAACCGCTTCTCCTTGCGACGGTGCCGGACGATTGCGATCACGATGACGACGACGATCAGGCCGGCCAGGATGTCCGAGGCGATCCCGGTGGCCTTCTCGACACGCTCTCCCACGAAGTAGCCGAGCAGGACGTAGAGCATCCCCCAGCAGATGGCGCCGAGTGCGTTGGCGGGCAGGAAGATCCGATAGGGCATCTTCGAAAGCCCGGCCAGTCCCGGGATGACCGCGCGCAGGAAGGCGGTGAACCGTCCGACGAACACAGCGACGCCACCGCGGCGGCGCAGTTGGTCGAGCGCGATCTCTATCCCTCGCTGGCGCTTCTTGAGCGGGCCGAACTGCAGCAGGCTGCGTCCCCACTTGTCGCCCACCAAGTAGCCGGTCGAGTCGCCGGCAATGGCGCACAGGATGACAGTCAGGCAGATGCCCGTCAGGGAGACACCGCCCTTCGAGGCGATCACGCCGCCCAAGATGGCCGCCGTCTCACCCGGGAAGACGAACCCGAGCATGATCGCCGCCTCGGCGAAGACCAGCGCGCCCACGAGGAGGTAGGCCTCCCATCCCTGGAGCGAGAGAAGCGGTTGGAGGATCTTGTCGATCACGGCACGGGGCCGTTGCCCTGCGGCCGCGCGGCGCAGCGAGCCCGCGGCATCAGATGTTCAGTTGACGGCGCGCAGCGCGTACTCGCGCGGTGTGAGCTGGCGCCAGCGGGCCTCGACGGACTCAATGAACTCCTGGCCGCGAGCGAGATGCGTGAGGATGTCGGCCTGACCCTGGGGCCGCGCCAGCATCCAGCTGTGCCCGCCGGGCACCCACAGGACCGGTGCGCGCGCGACGGACGCGAATTCCGAGCGCGGTCCGGGCAGGCGTGATGCGATCGAAGCACCCCCACTCGTTGAGGATCGGGATTTGCTGGGCCACCAGGTGGCGCACTTCGCTGCGTTGGTCGACGCTCATGAGCATGCTGCCGACCGGCATGGTCTGGGCCACCGTGCGGATGTTCTGGCGCATGTCGGGCAGCACGGCGCGCACGGTCGAGTACAAGCGACCCATGGCGAGGTCCGGTAGGTCGAAGATGACCGCGGCGAGCATGTCGACCATCGGCGCCACGTCTGGGAGCACGGGCGAGAGGATGGCGGGGATGATGCCGGTGCGGTCCTTCCACGCCGGCGTGCTCACCCCGTCGCGGTAGATCACGCCGAGCGTGCGCCGCGGGTGGTCGTGGGCGAACTGGACCGCGACGGCGCCACCCATGGAGTGGCCGAGCAGCACGACCGGGCCGGCGTCCACCTTGTGCACGATCGCCATCACCTGGTTGGCCAGGCTCTCCATGGAGACGTCCTGCCACTCGAGCGGGTCGCTGCCGCCGAACCCCGGCAGGCTCGGGTTGATGACGCGCCATCCGAGCTGCTCGGCCAGGCGAGCGCTCTCGCGCCAGTACATGCCGCCCCCGGCGAAATAGCCGTGGAGGCTCACCGCCCAGATGGGGGTGGAGCCCGGCCCCTCTGGGCCGTAGGCGTGCACATTGTCCGAGACGGCGAAGCGCAGACGCCGGCCCTCGACCATCATGGAGCTCGGGACCATCCGGATGGTCGGGGTCTTGCGGATCTTGCGCTCGTACTGGTCCCGCACGACGCCCAGGCCGTGGGCCGCGTGCCCCGCGTCGACGAGCTCGACCGGGGACGGGCCGTCAGAGGGGGCGACGATGGCACCCGAGATCTGCAGCGAATCGTCGGGCTGCGGCGCTGCCTTCGACCTGAAAAACCGTACCGCCATGCGTTCTCCCGTCCCGCGCCGACCTGGTGCGTTCCTTCCCCTCCCCGCATTCCGCCTGGGACCTACCGCGAGCCACGGTATCGGACGACAGGAGGTGCCGCGGCGTCGCCGCGTGCACGGCGGCCCCCAGCCTGCGACGATGGTTGTATGCGCGCCGACATCGTCATCCGGGGAGGTACCGTCATCGACGGCACGGGGGCCGGGGGCACTCCGGCCGACGTTGCCATCACGGGGGGCAGGATCAGCGGCATCGGCAGTGGCCTCGACGGTGCGCGCGTGCTCGATGCCTCCGGTCAGGTCGTCTGCCCCGGCTTCGTCGACATCCACACCCATTACGACGCCCAGGTCTTCTGGGATCCCGATCTCACGCCCTCCTCGTTCCACGGCGTCACCACGGTCATCGCAGGGAACTGCGGCTTCTCCATCGCTCCGATCCGCTCCGACGGCGTGGCGCTGCTGGCGCGCACGCTCCAGCACGTCGAGGACATGAGCTTCGACACCCTCGCGGCCGGGGTGCCCTGGGGCGACTTCGAGACGTTCCCGCAATATCTCGACGTCGTGGCGGACCGCGGCGTGGCCCTCAACTACGGCTGCTATGTCGGCCACACGGCCGTGCGGCTCTACGTGATGGGCGAAGATGCGTACGAGCGCCCGGCGACTCCGGACGAGATCGGGCTGATGCAGGCGGTTGTGGCGGACGCCATGGCCGGTGGCGCCGCAGGCTTCGCGTCGAGCGCGTCGCCCACCCATAACGGCGACAGCGGCCGGCCTGTGCCCTCCCGGGTGGCCGACCTGGCCGAGCTGCGCGCGCTGCTCGAGCCCGTCAAGCAGTGCGGCCGCGGCGTCGTGGCGCTCCTGCCCGGCGGCGTCTTTCCCAACGAAGAGGTGTTCAGGCTCCAGCGCGAGATCGGGCGGCCGTTCACCTGGACGGCCTTGCTCACCGTGAAGGGCTACCCCTACCACGAGAAGGTGATCGCCGAGCACGACGCCGCCTGGGCCGACGGCGTCGAAGTGTGGCCCCAGGTGTCGTGCCGGCCCCTCGTGTTCCAGATGAACCTCTCCGAGCCCTTCACCCTCAACATGCGCCCCAGCTTTGCGGCGCTCATGGGCAAGCCAAGGGGCGAGCGGCTGGCCGCCTACCGCGACCCGGCCTGGCGCGCCTCGGCCTGGGACGACGTCAGCGGCAAGGCCGGGGGCTTCCCGCTCAACTGGTCGTCCATCTCGGTGGCCGAGTCGCGCTCGCACCCGGACCTGACCGACCGCCCGGTCATGACGGTGGCCGAGGAACGCGGGTGTACGCCGCTCGACGTGATGCTCGACGTGTCCCTCGACGACGATCTCGAGTCGCGCTTCTGGTCCGTGCTGGCCAACGACGACCCCGAGGCCATCGCGTGGCTGCTGCCTCGCGACAACGTGCTGTTGGGCCTGGCGGACTCGGGTGCGCACGTGTCACAGCTCTGCGACGCCTGCTTCTCCACCGACTTGCTGGGCAACTGGGTGCGTGACAAGGGCGTGATGCCCATTGAGCGCGCCATCCACAAGCTCACGGGAGAGCCGGCCGCCGTGTACGGGCTGTCCGATCGGGGCACGGTCGCAGTGGGCAAGGCCGCCGACCTGTGCGTCTTCGACCCCGAGACAGTGGCTCCGGGTCCGCTGCGGCGCCTGCGCGACTTCCCGGCCGACGGCGAGCGTCTGACGGCCGACGCGCCGGTGGGCATGACCCACACCCTCGTGAACGGCGTGCCGATCCGGGTCGACGGGACGCCCGCCGAGGAGGGACTGGCGGCGCGACCGGGCGTGGTGCTGCGGAGCTGAGCCAACTGAGCGCTGTGGTAGCCCGTCGTCAGGCCCGGCGTCAGGTGACGTCGCGCCGGAACGTCGTGAAGTAGCCGATGACGAGGGGGACGACCCCCCAGGCGAGCATGACGAGACCGCCCTCCCACCACGTCAGAAGGTGGAAGCCCGAGCCCCTGCCGCCGCCCCCGAAGCCGCGTGCGATGTCGCCGGCCAGCGCCGCGCCGGCGGCGTTGGGGAGCCAGTTCAAGGTGTAGTGGAAGATGGCCTTGGCCAGCGCGATCAGGATGCTCTCGAGGATCAGGGTGCCCCCGATGGTGAGCAGGATCGCCGCGATCTGGTTCTTGACCAGCGTGCCGAAGCCCAGACCGAAGAGCCCGAGCAGCACGGCGGAGAGCAGCAGTCCGGGCACGACGGCGCCGATCTGGTCGGTCACCTGCGACGTCACCCCGCCGAGCGCCGCGTTCCAGGGCAGGGCCACGGCGGCCACCGCCACGAGGGTCAGCACCGCGAGGACGATCGACCACAGCGCGGTGGCGACCACCTTGGCCCCGAGCACCTGGGTCCGGACCGGCCGCAGGACGAACGTCGTCGTCATGGTCTTGTGCCGGTACTCGCCGGTCACGCACAGAACCCCGATGATCGGCGCCAGGACCTCAATGGCGAAGTAGCCGGAGCCGAGGAGCTCCCGCCGGTCCTTCAGCGTCTGTACGTAGGAGAAGGTGTGCCCGGGGAACCCTCCCGCATTGGCGAACACGGCAAGGCAGATGAGCACGGTGAGCGGGAAGCCCAAGCGCGAAGGCGACCCAGACGCCCGGCATGGAGCGCATCTTGATCAGTTCGGCGCGGATGGCGTTGATCACGTGGCCTGCGTCACCTCGCCGAACCCGAGGCCGGAGGTCAGGGACAGGAACACGCGCTCGAGGTCGGCGCCCTCTTGGATCAGCTCGTAGAGGACGATTTGGTTCGACGCGAGCAGCGGCCCGACCTGCTCGGGTGTCACGCCGTCCATCGCCACCTCCTCGTGGCTGAGCCTCCGGAAGGCGATGTGGGCTTCGGTGAGCACCGCGGAGAGCCGGTCGGCCTCGGGCGTGCGGGCCCGCATGACCATGCCCGTCATGCCGCCCGTGATCTGCTCGAGGGTGCCCTGCGCCTTGAGCTGCCCGAAGGACACGATGACGGCGTCGTCGATGGTCTGGGCCATCTCCGCCAGGAGGTGTGAGGAGACCAGCACGGTGCGACCCTCGCCGGCGAGGTACCGCATGAAGTCGCGTAACCAGGCGATGCCCTGAGGGTCGAGACCGTTGGACGGTTCGTCGAGAATGAGGACGCCTGGGTCGCCGATCAGCGCGGTGGCCAGCTCGAGACGCTGGCGCATGCCCATGGAGAAGCCGCCCACCTTTCGCTTGGCGTCTCCGCTGAGGCCGACGAGGTCGAGGACCGCGTCGGCTCGCTTGTCGTCGTGGCCACCGGCGGTCGCGGCCATGCGCAGATGCGTGCGCGCCCGGCGGGCCGGGTGGAAGCTGGTGGCCTCGAGCACCGCTCCCACGGTGGCGGTCGGGTTGTCGAGATGCTGGTAGGCGCGGCCGCCGATGGTGGCGGTGCCGGCACTCGGGTGGACGAGGCCGAGCAGCATGCGCAACGTCGTCGTCTTGCCCGAGCCGTTCGGCCCGAGGAACCCCGTCACGCGCCCCGGTTCGACGCGTGAACGACAGATTGTCGACCGCCCGCACGGTGCCGAAGTGTTTGGACAGCCCGTTGAACTCGAGCGGGAGGCCGCGGGAGGGAGCGCCGGCGGTCATTTGGGCGACCCTAGCGCGGGCGCGATCGCCCCGCTGGGGTCGCGTGACGACGCAGCGATCAGGCTGAGGTGCGGCGCTCGACGAGCTCGTCGGGCAGCAGAAGACGCACGGAGACAGCGAGCTCGTCGTAGACGCGCGCCATGGTGGACCAGCCGTTGATCCACCCGACGAGCGCGGAGTACCAGACGTGCCCGATCATGCGGGCACGCTCGGACATGTCAGGGATCGACCGGCTCGTCCATGGCGCGCGGAGATGATCCCCTCCATCAGCAGCGTGATCTGCTGCTGGCAGCCCACCGCGGCGGGATCGGGCGACGAGAGTGAGGTGAAGACCGCGGCGACGAGTTTGGGTTGGCGGCCCATGGCGCGCAGAGCGCGGTCGAGCACGTCGAGGACGCGGTCGGCGGGATGGTCGCCACGGGGTGGGTGCTGCCCGATGCGGGTGTCGAGCATCTCGACCCAGTGCACGAGCGTCGCCGCCAGCAGGTGGTCCTTGCTCGTGAAGTAGCGGTACACCGTGCCCATGGCGACGTCGGCCCGCGCCGCGACGTCCCGCATCTGTACCGCCTCGTAGCCGCCTTCGAGCCCGAGAGCCATCGCCGCGTCGATGACGCGCTGGCGCCTGGCCTGCTGGGCGCGGGTGAGCGGGCGGGTCAGCGTCTGCTCCATCCCGGACAGCATATCCGCACCGTCACCTGGGCCTTCAGGAACGCGGCCACTACGCTGGGCCTCCATGCCAGGCCAGCGACCCCAGGGCGGAGGCTGCAGTCGTGGCTCTCGAGGCCTACGTGGAGCAGGTGGCGACCACCGACGGCCGGGTCCCGGGCGAGCGGGGGCGCCAGACACGGCAACGACTGCTCGACGCGACGGTGGAGCTGTTGACGACCACGTCCTGGCGTTCGGTCAAGGTCACCGACATCGCCCGGCAGGCGCGGACGTCGCCGGCGACCTTCTACCAGTACTTCGTCAACGTCGAGCAGGCGATCCAGGTGTTGGCCGAGGGCATGGTCGAGGAGGCGGCGCAACTGGCCGACCTGGTCGGGGGCGACTGGTCCGAGGAGGCGAGCTGGGACACCGCGCTCGACGGTGACGGAGGGCTTCCTCTCGTACTGGGAGGACAATCGCGCCGTGTTCCGGGTCGTCGACCTCGCGACCGAGGAGGGCGACGCGCAGCTGCGCGGGATCCGGGTGCGCGCGCTCAACGCGGTCACGGTGGCGCTGGCGCAGGTCATTGCCACCGCGTCGCCCGTCACCCGAGGCGGGCCCCGGCGCGGCGCACCTCGTCGCCGGCCGGCGCCGACCCGATGGCGGTCGCCGGGACACTGGTGGCGATGTTCGCCAGCGTGTCGGCCCACCGCTACGGCTTCGAGTTCTGGGGCATCCGCACCCGCAACCTCATCGACACCCAAGCCCGGACGCTGCACTGGGCCATCACCGGCCGGCCGGCTCCCTCGGCCGAAATCCCACTGCGCGAGGCCACCCGGCCCCGCACCGGCCCTGTGCTCGGCGGCGCCGCGGTGCGTCGCCGCAGCGGGACTACCTGAGCGCGACCGGGTTGAGCGGGGAGCCGAGACCCGAGGTGAGCGGCAGCGGCGTGGCGTCGAGCAGGAAGGTGTACCGGCCGTCCGCCGCACAGGCCTCGGCCAACGGGTCGAGCACCCAGTTCTGTCCCTGGGTCAGACCCATCTCCACCAGGTGCAGGAGGTGGACCGGCAGGTAGGCGTCCTCGTGCTGGCTCGGGAACGACCTCGAAGGGCAGTGTGTCGGTGGCGACCGCCGCGACGTCGTGGGCGTGGAACCACTCCGCCGTCTCGATCGTGAGCCCGGGCGAGGGCCACATGTAGGCGAGCAGATCGCGCCGGCCCGGGGCGAGATGCACCATCTGACCGGTACGCACAAGCAGGATGTCGCCCGGTTCGACGGTGACGCCGGCGAGCTCGCACGCGGCGTCGAGGTCGACGGGCATGATCGGGTACCCCGGGTCGAGCACGTCGCTCCCGAGCGCACGGGCCACGTCGAGCAGGATGCCGCGGCTGACCACCGACGTGAGCCTGTGAATGCCACACCGCGCGGCGCCCTCCGCCGTGACACGGCCGCCGGGTATCCGTTGTAGATGATGCCGCCGTAGCTGCTGTGCGCCAGTGAGTCCCAGTGGGTCGCGCACTGGGTGGCCAGCGTGAGGACGTCTTCGCTGAAGCAGACCCAGTCGGGTTGTTCCGCATTGACCGGCATGTTCACCTGGACCATGGTGCGGGTCGGGTTGACGCGGCCCTCGACGACGCCCACCTGGATCCCCTCCGCCTCCGAGAGGGGCAACCCGAGCGCGAAGGCCTCGCCGGACACAACCGAGGCGGCCCCGCGCCGCCGGGCCTCGGCGTCGACCAGGTTCAGGGTGCCGATCTCGTCGTCGGCTCCCCACCGCCCCCAGTTGCGCACCCGAGTCGCCACCTCGGTGAACGCGTTGGGGACAGCCACGGCGCGCACTCTACCGGCGAGGGCGAAAGGTCCCGGCGGTTGTCCCCGCTCCGAGGGAGGACGATACTGAGTTGGCGATAAACGGGTTTCGCGCAAACCTCAGGGAGGGACTGACCATGTCGACTGTGCGTGCGGCGGTGTGCACCGGGCTCAACGAGCCATGGAAGACCGAGGAGATCGAGATCGACCCTCCGGGCAACCGCGAGGTGCGGGTGAAGATGGCCTGGTCCGGTATGTGCCACTCCGACGAGCACCTGCGCTCCGGCGACATCAGCCAGACGCCCGAGGTACTCGAGATGATGGGCGTGAAGTCCATGTTCCCGGTGGTCGGGGGCCACGAAGGGTCGGGCGTCGTCACCGAGGTAGGGACCAACGTGACCCAGGTCGCAGAAGGCGACCACGTCGCCGTCTCCTTCATCCCGTCCTGCGGCACCTGCTTCTGGTGTGCCTCGGGTCGTCAGAACCTGTGCGACCTCGGGATGATGACGCTGGCGGGCGGCATGATCAGCGACGGCACCTACCGCTACCACCTGGGGGGCGAGAACCTGAACCGCATGGCGCAGCTCGGCACCTTCGCCGACGAGATGGTCGTCCACGAGAACTCGCTCGTGCGGATCAACCCCTGGGACAACATGAAGGCGGCCGCGCTCATCAGCTGCGGGATCGCGACCGGGTTCGGCTCGGCCGTCGACCGGGGCAAGGTCATGCCCGGGGAGACGGTCGTTGTGGCCGGGTGCCGGCGGCGTCGGCTCGGGAGCCATTCAGGGCGCGCGCATCGCAGGGGCGCGCACCATCATCGCGGTCGACCCCGTGCCCTTCAAGCTGGAGCGAGCCAAGGAGATCGGGGCGACACACACCGCGCCGTCACTGCTCGACGCCCAGATGATGCTCCCGGAGCTCACGCATGGGCCGCAATGCCGACGTCGTCATCCTGACGCCGGGCGTGCTCCGCGGCGAGATGATCGCTGCCGCGTGCTCCTGCGGCTCCAAGGACGCCCGGATCGTAGTGACGGCCATCGCTCCGTTCGACCAGATCGACGTGAAGCTCAACCTGTTCAACCTGGCCATGTTCAACCAGGCCATCCTGGGCACGGTCTTCGGGTCACAGAGCCCGCGGGTGCAGGTGCCCAACCTCCTCAACCTCTACGAGTCGGGCGCGCTCCAGATCGACGAGTTGATCACGCAGGAGTACACCCTCGACCAGGTGCAGCAGGGCTACGACGACCAGGCGGCGGGCACGATCATCCGCGGGGTGGTCACGTTCGACCAATGAGCCGACTGGTCAGCCGCCCAGCCGGCGGCTGAACCCGTCGGGAATCACGAGGTCGTCGCGGTGCACCTGTCCGATGGACGCGTGGCCCATGCCGAGGAGCGCTGACTCGATCCCGCCGCGCAGGATGTCGAGCACGTTCTCGACGCCCGCCTGACCGTTGGCCGCGAGCCCCCACAACGAGGCGCGGCCGATCATGACGGCCTTCGCGCCGAGCGCTACGGCCTTGACCACGTCGCTGCCGCGCCGGACGCCCCCGTCGAGGAGCACCTCGATCTCGTCGCCGACCGCGTCGGCCACCGCTGGCAGCGTGCGGATGGTCGCCGGCGTCCCGTCCAGGTTGTTGCCGCCGTGGTTGGAGACCGAAATGGCGCTCGACGCCGGCATCGACCGCGCGCCTGGCGTCGTCGACGCGGGTCACGCCCTTGAGCATGAACGGCCCACCCCACTGCTCGCGGAGCCAGGCCACGTCCTCCCAGCTGGGCGGAGGCGTCTGCATCCACTCGCCGTAGGCACCGAAGAACGTCGGGCCCGGCTGGCCCTTCGGAACCATGTTCGGTGTCGTCAGATCCGGGGCCTTGCCCGTGCGCGCGAACGAGAGGAACCAGCGCGGATGCGTCACCGCCTCGGGAGCGAAGCGGAGCATGGTGCGAAGGTCCATCTTCTCGGGGATCGTGGGGCTGCCCCAGTCCCGCCCGTGCGAGAAGGACCAGTCGAGGGTCGCGATCAGACCGACGGCGCCGGCGGCACGCGCCCGCTCGATGCGCGCGAGCATCTGGTCGCGCGAGCCGATCCAGTACACCTGGAAGAACGTCTGGGGGCACGCGCCGACGACCTCTTCGATCGGCCTGCTGGCGAAGGAGCTCAGCCCCAGGGCGGTGCCCCGGGCCGCGGCCGCCCGCGCGACGGCGACCTCACCTTCGGGGTGGACGGCCTGGACCCCGGTGGGTGAGATGAGCACTGGGAACGAGACCTCCTGGCCCATGACCTTGGTGACGAGGTCCCGGCTGTCGGCCAATCCGGCCACGTGCGGCGCAAAGCCGAGCTCGGCGAACGCGTGCACGTTGTCCTCGACGGTGATGCCCAGCTCCGAGCCGGCGATGAGCGCGCCGTAGACGGACTTGGGCAGGCGGCGCTTTGCCCGCCGCTGCGCCTCGGCCACCGTTTCGAACCACCTGTTAGCCATACCGACCCTCTCGTGATGCTCTGCTTGCATCCCACCCCGACAGAGCATCGGTAACCGGGAGACTTTAGGCGCCTGGGACCGAGCTTCCCCAGCGTCGAGCGCCCAGGGGCGTGGACGGGCACGATTGTTAGGGTCGGGCTATGGCCGAGACGCAGCCCCACGACCTGTCCGCTGAGGAGAAAGCCACGCGCGCCGCCAGCTTCGGCGGCATTGCCGCCCACTACGAGCGGTACCGTCCTGGTCCCCCACTCGAGGCGGTCGAGTGGATCCTCCCGGAACGGACGCGCACGGTGGTCGATCTTGGTGCGGGGACCGGAGCACTGTCCCGGCTCCTCGTCGACCGGGTCGCCGAGGTCGTCGCGGTGGAGCCGGACGCACGGATGCGGTCCGTCCTCACCGATGCGGTTCCCGGTGTGCGGGTGGTCGAGGGGCGAGGTGAGTCGATGCCGTTGCAAGACGCCAGCGTGGACGCGGTCATCGCGTCCTCGTCATGGCACTGGGTCGACCCCGTCCCCGGTCTGCACGAGGTCGGTCGTGTGCTTGTTCCCGGTGGTGTCCTGGGGGCGATCTGGTCGGGGCCCGACCGCGACGCCGCGTTCATCGCCGAGGCGCGGACGCTGCTGAGTGGTGGCAGCAGCGAGCCCGGCGGGGGCGGCGACGGAGGGTCGATGCTCGACGAGCAGAGCCGCGCGGAGCTGTCCGCGGCGGTGAACGACCCGCTCGCCACGGCCCAGGTGCTCGAGATTCCTGCGGGCGTCCCCTTCGACTCGCCCGAGCACACGGTGCTGAAGTGGGGGGTGGCACTCAATGCCGAGGAGCTGGTTGGGTTGCTCGGCACCTTCAGCTGGGTGATCCTGATGGAAGACGTCGCGCGAGCGAGGCTGCTGGACGCCGCGCGGCGTGCGTTGGCGGACATGCTCGGGGTCGAGGGCGATGCCACGGTCGACGTGGGGTATCGAGCCGACGTCTGGCGGGCGAGGCGACAGGGCTGACGATCGGCGCTCAAGGGGTTTCGCGGCCGCGGCCGCTCTGGTCCCAATCCACTGAAGGGGGTGTGGCCGATTCCTACCATGGGTCACATGGCTACGACGATGCGAGCGGCAATAGCGGGCGACATTCCTGCGGTGCTCGACTTCTGGCGGCTGGCCGCGGCGCCGACGTCGACCGACTCCAGCGAGGCGTTGGCCGTCCTTCTCGGGCGCGACCCCGGCGCCCTCATCGTGGCCGAGGCGGACGGCGAGATCGTCGGCTCCGTGGTGGCCGGTTGGGACGGCTGGCGAGGGTCCGTCTACCGGCTTGCCGTCGCAGAGCGATACCGCGGTGCCGGGCTGGGAGGGGCGCTGCTGCGAGCGGCCGAGGCGCGCCTCACCGAGCTCGGGGCACACCGGATCCATGCGATCGTCGTCGGGTCGAGCGACGGGGCGGTCGGGTTCTGGGAGGCCTCCGGCTGGGAGCACCAGCGCGGCCAGCTGCGTTACGCCAAGGGGTGAGGCGAGGGCTTTTCGCTGGACCTGGTTCCGAGGGATTGGCGCAGCGTGATGGCGGACCATGTGCGCGACCGCCACACCACGCGTGGCAGGAGTGGCTCCAGCACGCGCTCTCTCGCACACCCCGCCCAGACTCCCGCGCCGTAGGCGAGGTCGTCGACGACGTGGAGCGCGCTGAAACGGATCGGGTCGAGGGCCTCGGAGTGGGAGGCCCAGTCGTTCAGGGCGGGAAGCACGAGCGCCAGGGCAGCACGGCGACGCGTTCGGCGAAACGCCAGGGCGAAGACGAGCGCCGGTGACCACGCCCGCGCCAGGCCGCCGAGCGCAGGAAGCGCGGCGCGGGCTGTGCCTCGTCCCGCGATCCGGGTGGCAACGCCCACGGGATCTCGTACCAGGCCACTCAGACGGTCGGCCATCACCGCGATGGACGCCTCGAGCGTCGTGAGCGCCATGGTGGGCCGGCCGGCCAGCGCGAGAGCCCACACGGCCAGCGACCAACCGGAGACCTCAACCGGGCGGACGTTGTCGCGGTGGCGCCGTGAAAGAGGTGCCGCCGTCGAACCGTAGAAAGACCGGCGCGACAGGAACGAGAGCACGTCGCGCGGTCCGTCGTGGGTGACCACACTCCCGGGGACGTAGCGGACATCCCATCCGGCCTCCGTCACGCGCCACACGAGGTCCACGTCCTCACCGCCGCGCAAGGACGGGTCGAAGAGGTCCGGTCCTTCGGCGAGGTCGGCGCGCATGACGATCGCCGCGCTCGGGACATACGAGACGCGGCCGCCCGGTCGAACCGGCGCCGGGGTCGAGCCCTGGTCGAGGAGCGGGCGAACGCGTTCGTACCGAGCGAGCACGCTCGTTCGCCCGGGGGGGCTGACGACCCGGGGCGCCACCGCCGCGACCAGAGGGTCGTCGAAGTGGCCGAGGAGGAGCTCGAGCCACCCCTCGGAGGGCACGCAATCGGAGTCGACGAACGCGACCAGCGCAGTGTCGACCAAGGACAGGCCGGCGTTGCGTGCGGCCGAGGGTCCCGAGTTCGTCGTCAGCGCGACACAGCGTGCGCCGTGCCGTTCCGCGATCTCCTTGCTGGCACCGGCGTCGGTGGACGCGTCGTCGACGACGACGCACGACAGGCCGGTCAGAGCGTCGAGAAGTTGCCCGAGCTGTCGGGGGCGGTTGCGCACCGGCACGACGACGGTGACATCGTCCGGACCAAGTGCGGCGGCGCGTGGCTCAGGGGTGAACACCCCGGCGGACACGAACCGTCGCGCCAGGCGCCGCGCCGGCTCCGCGTCGCCGACGACTGCACCGGACGCGCCACCGCGCCACCAGCTCGTGACCTCGTGGGGTGATCCGGAACAACCGGAGTGGGTTGCCGCCGAGGAGGACGGCACCATCGTCGAATTCCTCGGTTGACGCGTCCTCGGTGAGGGCGAAACTGCCCGGGCACCGGTGTCGACGCCCGAGAGGGCGCTGGGCGCACCGGCGAGGGTGAGCGGGATGTGCTGACGTCGGGCACTGGTCAATTCTGACAGTTCGGGGTCGGGGATAGGCTGGGCTCGTGCCCAGAGGAGGTCGGGATGCTGGTTGAGGACCAAGACACCCAAGACACCAAAGACGTCGAGGACGTGTCCGAACAGGACATCGACGAGCTTCTGGTCGAAGAGGTCTCGATCGACGGGATGTGCGGCGTCTATTGAGTGTGACCGACGCGCGGCCGCAGGCGACCGCGTTCTCAGTGGACAGGGCGTACCGTCTCAATCCTCAGATCGCGCTGCGTGACGAGTCTTTCGGCGCCCTGGCCTATCACTACGGGAATCGGCGACTGGTGTTCTTGAAGTCGCGGATGCTGGTGACCCTTGTCTCGTCCCTGCACGAGTACCCGAACGCGCGTGAGGCGGTCGCGGCGATCGTGCCCGAGGGTGCGCGCGGCCTCGTACGTCCGGGCGCTGGCGCGCCTTGCGAATTCCGAGGTGATCGATGTCGCCTGACACGGCGCCGCTGCCGCTCCAGGAGCAGTTCAGCCGAGGTCTCGACGCGCCCATCTGCCTCACCTGGGAGCTCACCTACGCCTGCAACCTTGCCTGCGTCCACTGCCTCAGTTCCTCTGGTCGGCGCGACCCGGCCGAACTGACGCCGGCCGAGGCCCGCATGATCATCGACGAGCTCGTCGACATGCAGGTCTTCTATGTCAACCTCGGCGGAGGCGAGCCGATGCTGCGTTCCGACTTCTTCGACCTGGTTTCGTACGCGGTCGAGCGACGGGTCGGTGTGAAGTTCTCCACGAACGGCACGCGCCTGACGCCGGAGCGCGCGCGCACAGCTTGCCGCCCTCGACTACCTCGACGTGCAGATCAGCATTGACGGCGCGACCGCTCGCACCAACGACGCTCGTCCGTGGCGAGGGCGCGTACGCAGCGGCCCGAGCCGCCATGGACAACCTCGCCGCGGCCGGGTTCGGCCCCTTCAAGGTCAGCGTCGTCGTGACACGTCAGAACGTCGACGAGCTGGACGCCTTGGCTGCCATCGCAGACGGCTACGGCGCGCAACTGCGTCTCACCCGACTGCGCCCGTCGGGTCGGGGCGTCGACACGTGGGACACGCTGCATCCGACGGCGGCCCAGCAACGCACGCTGTACCACTGGTTGCTCGAGCGCCCCGGCGTTCTCACCGGCGACTCCTTCTTCCACCTCTCCGCCCTCGGTGAGCCACTCGACGGGTTGAACATGTGCGGGGCGGGGCGGGTGGTGTGTCTCATCGATCCCGTGGGCGACGTCTATGCGTGCCCGTTCGTGATCGACCGCCAGTTCCTGGCGGGCAACGTCCGCGCACCTGGGGGCTTCCGCGGCGTGTGGCGCCATTCGTCGCTCTTTGCCTCCCTCCGCGAGCCGCAGAGCGCAGGCGCCTGCGCGTCCTGTGGGTCCTTCGACGCGTGCCGAGGCGGATGCATGGCGGCCAAGTTCTTTACGGGCCTGCCGCTCGATGGTCCTGACCCCGAATGCGTGCACGGGCACGGCGAGGCAGCGTTGGCCGCCCGGTCGGGCCGCCCGAGCGCGGCCCTGGGTCACTCGAAGGTGAGTCGTGCCGGGGTGCCGCTACCGGTGCCCACGCCGGTTCGCTTTCGCTCTCCGGTACGCGCCTAGGCCGGTGGAGCTCGCCCGCGCCACCTGGCTCCAGGTGGAGGCGACGGGTGGTCGCTCGATCCTCGCGGTGCCGCTGGGGTCGCTCGAACAGCACGGTCCGCATCTCCCGCTCGACACCGACAGCCGCATCGCGGTGGCGGTGGCGCATGGAATGGCCACTCGCCGTCGGGACGTCGCGGTGGCGCCCGGTCGTCGCGTACGGCGCGAGCGGTGAGCACGCCGACGTTCCCCGGGACGCTTCTCGTCGGCCACGATGTCCTCGCCGATCTCCTCGTCGAGCTCGTGCGCTCTGCTCGTCACTCGTTCTCGGGCGTCGTGCTGATCAATGCGCACGGAGGCAATGCGGACGCGCTCAGCCAGGTGCGCCGTCGCACCACCGAGGAGGGTGACGACGTGGTCGTCTGGCCGGTGGCCCCGCACGAGGGGGACGCGCACGCGGGCCGCACGGAGACCTCCCTCATGCTGGCCATCGATCCCATGGCCGTGCTGATGGAGCGTGCCGAAGCGGGGTGCACCGACCCGCTGTCGGACCTCTTGCCCCGTCTGCGCCGCAGCGGGGTGCGGCCAGTATCGTCCAACGGCGTGCTGGGAGATCCGACGGGTGCCAACGCCGCCGAGGGCCGCGCCATCCTGGCGCGCCTGGTGCACGACCTCGTCGCCGCGGTGTCGACGCACTGGCCTGCGCCATGAGCCCGGTCGCCGTGGTGACGGGTGCCGCCCGTGGCATCGGCGCCGCCACCGTCGACGCGCTGGTCGCCGGGGGATGGCGGGTCGTCGCAGTGGATCGCTGTGCGGACGATCCCGCGCTCGACTACCCGCTGGCCACCAAGGCCGAGCTCGAGGCGGTCGCCCGTCGGCACGGCGACGCCGTGCAGACGCTCGTCGGTGACGTCCGCCACGTCTCGGACATGCAGGCGGCGGTCGAGGAAGCCCTCCGCCACTTCGGGAGTCTGGAGGCTGCTGTCGCGGCGGCCGGAGTGATCAGCGGAGGCCCGCCGCTGTGGGAGACGCCCGACGCGCAATGGGACACGCTGTTCGAGGTGAACGTCAACGGTGTCCGCAACCTGGCCACCGCGGCCGTCCCGGCGCTGCTCGCCGCGCCGACACCCCGGCAGGGCCGTGTGGTGGCGGTGGCGTCGGCGGCGGGCCTCTTGGGTTTGCGCCGCCTCGGTGCCTACACCGCCTCCAAGCACGCAGTGATCGGGCTGATGCGGTCGTTGGCGGCGGACCTGGCCGGCACCGGCGTGACGGCGAACGCGGTCTGCCCGGGCTCCACCCGAGGGGCGATGCTCGATGCCTCGGCCGCGGTCTACGGGTTGTCGTCGGCCGAGGAGTTCGCAAGCCAGCAGCTGGTGGAGCGACTCCTCGAACCGAGCGAACCGGCTGCGCTCATCGCCTGGCTGTGCGGACCGGACTCGGGTGCGGTCACCGGGGCGGCCCTGCCCGTGGACGGCGGCATGACGACGTAGTCGCCGGCACGCGGCGAGTCGGTCGCACTCGCAGTCACATCGCAGTCAGAGCCATTGCAAGGACCGATGCCCGGGGTGCACGCAACTCGACCAGAGCAACGACGCCGAAGGCCGCCGAGGCCGACCGTGGCCAGCCCGTGGCGCAGCACGCGACATCGTGACCGGGGGGCCGCAGTGAAGTTCGCAGTGACCTTTGGGCGGATGCATCCGCGTCTGTGGGTCGAGGCGGCCGAAAAGGCCGACCGGCTCGGCTTCGAGTCCGCATGGCTGCCCGAGCACCTCGTGCTGCCGATCGCCATGGCCGGCTCGCCTTTCGCCGACGCGGAGCACCCACCGGTGCCCCCTTCGACGCAGCTCTTCGACCCCTGCTCGATGCTCTCGTTCATCGCGGCCCGGACGACATCGATCCGCCTCGGCACCTACGTCTACTTGCTCGGGTTGCGCCACCCCTTCATCACGGCGCGGGCCTTCGGGACGTTGGACTGGGTCTCCGACGGCCGCGCCGTCATCGGGGCCGGTGCCGGCTGGCTGCGCTCGGAGTGGGAGGCGCTCGGGATCGACCCGGCCACCCGAGGCGCCCGCCTCGACGAGGCGATCGCAGTGTGCCGACGACTGTGGACCGAGGAGTCGGTCGCCCACGACGGCCCCATGTTCTCCTTCGCCGAGGTGGCGTTCGAGCCGAAGCCGGTCCAGCAGCCGATTCCGATTTACGTCGGCGGGGAGTCCGCAGCCGCGCTGCGCCGTGCCGGGCGCCTGGGTGACGGTTGGATCGGGATGGGCCACACCCCCGAGTCGGCCGCCGCCATGGTCACGACACTCACGACCACCGCGAGGAAGCAGGGCGGCTCAACCTGCCCTTCGAGGTGACGGTGGGCGGCGACATGCGCCACGCCAGAGGACGTGTCGGCCTGGGAGGCCGCCGGCGTGGACCGGCTGATCGTGTCGCCGTGGAATCGTTCGGCCGAAGTGCTCGACGCGATGGAGTCCTTCGCGTCGAGATTCATCGAGCGAGCCGGCTGATCGATGCATCTCCTGGTCCCCGCCGGTTCGATCAGCGGGGCGGAGTCCTCGCACCAGGCCTATGAGCTCCAGATGATCGCCTGAGGCTCGGTGTAGGCGAGGAGCCCGTAGTCGCCCCCATCCCGTCCGATGCCCGACATCTTGAACCCGCCGAAGGGCGCGTCGTGGTTGCGCTGGGCTGTGTTGACGCCGACGTGGCCGGCTTGGAGCCGCTTGGCCACTCGCAGGGCCCGGGCCCCGTCCTTCGAGAAGACGTAGTCGTAGAGGCCGAAGTCCGAGTCGTTGGCGATGGCGATGCCCTCCTCCTCGTCGTCGAAGGGGATCATCGTGACGACCGGGCCGAAGATCTCCTCGCGGGCCACCCGCATGGAGTTGTCGCCTGTGATCAGCGTGGGCGCCACGTAGTAGCCGACGGGGAGATCGGCCGGCCGTTCGCCGCCGATCACGATTTCGCCACCGTCCTCCTTCGCCGTCTGGATGTGCGCCTCGATCCTTGCCCGCTGCGCCGCAGAGATCACCGGGCCGATGATCGTCGAGGTGTCCGTGGGGTCGCCGACCTTGAGGAAGCCTGCCATCTGCACGAGCCCGTCGCGCACCTGGTCGAACACGCTGCGGTGCACCACGGCCCGCGTCGGCGCGGTGCAGATCTGGCCGGAGTGGAACGACCAGGTCGATCCGATGCACCCGACAGCGCCCTTGACGTCGGCGTCCTCGAAGACGACACAGGCACCCTTTGCCTCCCAGTTCGAGGAGCGTCCGCTTCATCGTCCGCGCCGCCTTCTCGGCGATGGTCACGCCGACCTGGGTCGAACCGGTGAAGCTCACGCAGTCGACGTCGTCGGCATCCACGAGGGCGGCGGACGACACCGGCGTGTTCCCGTTCACCAGGTTGACCACGCCGGGCGGGAAGCCGGCGTCGTTGAGGATGCGGACGAGCTCCACGATGGCGAGGGGGTCCTGCGGGGCCGGCTTCACCACCACTGTGTTGCCCGCGGCCAAGGCGGGCGCCACCTTGCCCGCCATGTTCACCATGGGGAAGTTGTACGAGGTGATGCACGCCACCACGCCCATGGGCAGCTCGGTTCACCATCCCGCCGATGATCCCGCCCGGCGCCAGCGGCGTCGCTTGCGCCGGCTGGGGCAAGCAGCGGCGTCTGGAGCACCCCACGGGGATCGCGCGCGTAGCGCTCGAAGCGGTCGGCAGCAACGGGTACTTGCATGCGTGAGCCCACGGTCGCGGTGGCGCCTGTCTCGGCGATGACCAGAGGCAAGAGCTCGGCCGACTTTGCTCGGATGGCTTCGGCGGCCTCGCGCATCAGGGCGCCGCGGTCCTCGGCCGACCAGGCGGCCCACGCCTGGCTGCGCCTCCTTGGCCGCGGCCGCCGCCGCCAGGGCGTCGTCAGCACTCGCGTTGGGCGCCCGCCCAACGATCTCTTCGGTCGCCGGGTTGACGATCTCGTAGGTCCCGTCGGACGCATCGACCCACTTGCCCCCGATGAGGAGTTGGTGCTCGTCGCGGTGGTGGTGTCTGCCATGTGTGCTCCCAGGTCGGCGATAGACGTGCCGGCAGATCTGACGGCGCGTCACATTCAACTCCGCCTCATCCCTACTCGCCAAAGCCGCTGGCACCGGCGCTGGTCGCCGAGGCAGACCGGGCTTGCGCCGCCCGCACCCCGGGTCCTCGTCGACGCCGAATCACAACGGACGAACACAACTGGGGCAAACCGAGGAAGGGCACCGCTATTTATGACTTTCGTCACTTCGCAAGGCCGTAGAACCTGTGGGATTCTCTACATTGGAAACATCCACGGGGGATGAACGGAGTCTGGTGATGAGTCGATCAGCCGATGTGATCCCTGGCGCCACGCGCCCCGGTTCCGCCGGCCGCCACCCCAGCCTCCAGCCCAGGCTCGAGGTGAACCCCGACCCCGGACTCTCCGGCGAGGGCCGGAGCAAGAGCCCGACCGACGCGATGTCGGGCATCGTGGGCGACTCCATCCTCGGCAACGCAGACGTGGCCCGCACACGGGAGCGCCACCGGATCGCGCGCCTGCGCCGGTTGGTGGCGGTCTGTGCGCTCGTCATGGGCTGGGTCGTCATACGCCGGGTCAGCGGGCACAGCATCTTTCCCGCGGTCCATGTCCCGCACTGGCTCGGCGGCGCGTTCCCCATCATCATCATCGTCCTGATGCTCGGCGCGGTCATGCTTGCGCCTTTCATCGGTGCGGGCCGTTCGCCGCACACGCTGATCCGGCCGGGCGAGACGGCCGTTGGTTTGGAGGACCTGGTCGGGATCGACTCCATCAAGGCCGAGGTCGTGCGCTCGGTCAACCTCTTCCTCGCGCACCAGACCTTCCGCGACACGATGGGTGGCTCGGCTCGGCGCGGCGTCCTGTTCGAGGGCCCGCCCGGGACGGGCAAGACGTTCGTGGCAAAGGCGATGGCCAAGGAGGCCAACGTCCCCTTCCTCTTCGTGTCGGCCTCCGCCTTCCAGTCGATGTACTACGGCCAGACCAACCGCAAGATCCGCTCCTTCTTCAAGCAGCTCCGCAAGCACGCCCGCAAGGAGGGCGGTGCCATCGGCTTCATCGAAGAGATCGACGCCATCGGCGCGTCGCGACGGGGGCTCGGCGGCAGCGGTGTCACCGAGGGTGTGACGGGCGTCGTCAATGAATTGCTGGTGCAGCTGCAGTCCTTCGATAGCCCGACCCGCGGCCAGCGCTTCGCGTCAGCCTGGATCGACCTCGTCAACCGCTACCTGCCCGACGGCGGCAAAGCTCCACAAGCCGACCGTGACGCCGGCCAACGTGCTGGTGGTCGCCGCCACCAACCGCAAGGACGATCTCGACCCTGCGCTCATCCGGCCCGGGCGCTTCGACCGCAGTATCTACTTCGGGCTTCCCGGCCGGCGGGCCCGCGCCGACATCGTCGCCTACTACCTCGGCAAGAAGGCGCACGAGTCCGATCTCGACGGGCACAGCGCGGTCGACATCGTCGCCGGCATGACCTTCGGATACTCGCCGGCGGCACTGGAGCGGCTCATGGACGAGTCGCTCATCATCGCGCTGACCCACGGCCGCTCGGCCATGACCATGTCCGACGTCGCCGAGGCCAAGATGCTGGTCGAGCTCGGCGTCACCGACGAGACGATCTACACGCCCGACGAGCGCGAGCGCGTCGCCACCCACGAAGCGGGGCACGCCACCGTGGCGTATTTCGTGGGCCAGACTCGGCAGCTCGACGTGCTCTCGATCGTCAAGCGGCGCGACTCGCTCGGCTTGCTCCAGCACTCCGACTCCGAGGAGCGGTTCACCAAGAGCAGCGAGGAGATGCACGCGCTGCTCGAGATCGCCATGGGCGGCATGGTGGCCGAGGAGCAGTGGTTCGACGAGGTGTCGACTGGTCCGGCGTCCGACCTCGCGGCTGCCACGGCCATCGGCGCCCAGATGATCGGTGCATGCGGCATGGGGAATTCCCTCATCTCTGTCGCAGCCGCCGGCAGCGGCTATCTCGCGGGCAGCCTCGTGGACAAGGTGCTCGGAGACAAGGACGCTCGTGCCGAGCTCGACACGTTGCTGATGGGCTCCTGCGACGGCGCCAAGGCGATCGTCGCTGAGCACCCTGACGTCGTCGAGGCACTGCGCGACGCGTTGCTCGAGCGGGACGAGCTCGTGGGATCCGAGATCACCGAAGTGATCGAGTCCGCACTGCGGGAGGCGGCCAATCCCGGGGTGATCGCCGAGCTCCGCCGGCCCGAGGCGACGCCTCCACCGAGCAGCATCGTCCAGGCCTGATCCTCCAAACCCAAACCCAAACCCAAACCCAAACCCAAACCCAAACCCAAACCCAAACCCAAACCCAAACCCGAACCCAGTCCGGGAGGCGGGGACTCCGCGACCAGGCTCAGACGGGTGGTTCGGACCTGCTCCCGCCCAGCACCCGTAGGACAAAGCGGCCGACGCGCCCCGGCGGGCGCTTGCGCTGGGCCGCCCTGGCCTCGGCCTCATGGTCGCGGGTGAGTGGGCCGCCGAGACGCCAGTAGCGCCTGCCGCCGCCCCTGTAGCGGACGTAGTCGGGCACCGGCGGCAGGGTCCGCTTCGGCTTGCGGCGCTTGGGTCTGGCGGCCACGACCGCAGTGTTGCGCAGTTTGGCGGATCAGGCTTCCAGCGCGGCGGCGATCGCGGCACCGGTCGCGGCTGCATTCAGGTAGGGCTCGGCCGCGTGCGCACGGTGCCCGTTGTCGATGACGAACTCCTCGACACGAGGACCAAAGCGGGCCTGTAGCGGGGACTCGCAGGCCTTGTCGTTCTTCGCCCGCACGTTCACCCACCGCACCACGGAGCCCGGCCACGGCGGCTTCTCCTCGACGGGCGCCGGCGCCACCATGCCGTACACGACGTCGGCAGCCAGCGGCGAGCCGAGGGTCACGAACGTGTGGACGGGCCACTCGGGGTGGCTGACCAGCGCGGTGTACGAGACGACAGTGCCGAGCGAGTGAGCCACGAGGACGCGGGTTTCGGCCGTCACCTCGGGCTCGATCCGCTCCTGCAGCCGTCCGCGGAGGGCCGGTTGCGTCATCATCATGGTGACCATATCGATGGTCCGGTCGAACGCGGCCTCTCCGACCATCTGGCTCAAGGCGGTCATCGTGTCGCCACCTTCGAGTCCCGACAGCGCTTCGGCGACGCCGGCGCGGGACTGCTCGAGCTGGCGGTCCTCGTCACTGCCGGGATGGCGGCGGAAGAGATCGCCGTAGAAGCAGACAGAGAGGTCGTCGGCCGACAGCTCCACGCCGTGGTGCCACAGCCCATCGCGCACCGCGGGCAACCAGCGGGCCTTGAGCTCGTTCGGCCCCCACAACTCGTTGAAGGCTCCATGAACCAGGACGACGCGTGCCACGCTCTCGCTCAACCCGCCAGGTGTGCCGTGTCGTTGTAGCTGCGTACGATCCAACGATCGGGCGCGACCACCACCCGCGAGATGGACGCGTTGTCGGTGTTCAAGAACGCGAAGGGCTCGGAGCCGCTGGCCTGGGCCAGGATCTCGCCGATGGCGGCGCCGTGGCTGAAGACCACGACGCGCCCACCGGGGTGCGCGGTGGTGATGCGCTCGATCGCGTGCCGGAGGCGCCCCCCGAAGACGGCGCGGGACTCGGCGCCGGGGATCACGTCCCAGCGCTGCTCCTGCCACACCTGTTCGATCACGGGGTCGCGGTCGTGAGCCTTCTGGCGCAGGAGCCCGCCCTCCCACTCGCCTAAGAAGATCTCGCGCAGGTCGGCGTCGACCACCGGCGTGATACCGGTGCGGGCGACCAGGGGCGCTGCCGTCTGTCCGGTCCGCTGGAGGGTGCTGACGTAGAGCCCGTCGAAGGGTTCGGTCGCCAGCCGCAAGGCCACCAGCTCGGCCTGGTGCCGTCCGATGTCGGAGAGCGGCGGGTCACCTTGGCCCTCCACCAGTTCGAACGTCTCACCCTCGACCGAGTCGGCCGACGCGCCGTGGCGCACCAAGAACAGCTCCACCGAGCCGGGCGGGCCGACGTAGGGACGCTGGCTAAAGGTGCGCGGCGTCGTCACGGACGCCGAGTGTAGGAACGATCAGTGCGGTGGCGACAGCCCGGGAGGGCTGCTGCCGTCGTCGTCCTCGACGACCTCCGCGTCAATGACATTGGGGTCGTCGTCTGTCGCTGTCCCGGCACCGGGTGGTCCCCAGCCGCCTGGACCGCCGGGTCCGGCGCCCGGCGAGCGGAAGGTCGCAAAGAACGTGCCGGGTCCCTGGGCGAAGTGCACTTGGAGCGGTCGACCTGCGTCCGGCCCGAGTTGGGCCCATAACGGCAGGGCGCGCCGGTACACGACGTAGTACTGCACGCCGAGCGTAACGCCGAGGTAGAGCAAGAAGCTCGCCCCCACCAGGCCGGCTGCGCCCGCGTGGTCACCACCCGCGGCACCGGCGAAATGCACCAGCAGTGACACGAGCCACAGGCCCATGGTGAGTGCGTTGCCCTGGCGCAGCACCCAGCCGTCGCCCGCCCACACGCGCATGGAGAGACCCCGCAGCGCGCCCAGGCCGAGCGCGCCGATCAGCAAAGTGCCGATCACCCAGGCCCAGGCAGTGCCCGTGACGTGGTGGTCGCCGGAGTAGGAGAACAGCCCGAACAGCCCGATCACGCCGATGACGATGGGGAGCCGGGGCTGGAAGACGCGGGGCACCGGCCGCACCCTGACCTGGCGCAGCAGGACGAGGATCAGAATGACCGCGCCCAGTGCATACGAAAAGAACGACATCTCCCCTCCAGCCTAGGGCTGGGGTCGGATCAGTTGTTCAGCAGGGGTGCGACTTCGACGCCGAAGCGGGCCGTCTGCTCGCAGAACTCCTCGACGCTGCGCGCCATGAATCGCACTTGCAGGTGGTTCACGCCCATCTCCACGAGCTCCCGGATCGAGCTCGCCACCTCGTCCCCGCCGCCCGAGAGCACCCAGCCCGGCACGTCCCAGCCCGAGCCACTCGGGGTGAGGTAGATCGGCTCGACGATGGTGCCGATGTCGATGGGCGCGCCGCCCCGCAGCTCTGCGCGCAGCTCACGCAGCCGGGCGATCTGTCCCGGGAGGTCGCGCCGGCGCGTCCCCTGCGGCAGCCAGCCGTCGCCGAAGGCGGCGGTGCGTCGGATCGCCGCCGGTGAGGAGCCTCCGATCCAGATGGGCGGCCGGGGCTGTCGGACCGGACGCGGTCCCAGCCCCATGTCGCTGGCGGGAAAGCGGGGCCCTGGCAGCTCGGGGAACTCGTCGGTCAGGCAGCGGGCCAGCGCGGCGACCGCTTCGTCGGTGTGGCGCCCGCGCTCGTCGAACCCACCAGTGAGGAGCTCGTATTCCTCGGGCACATGGCCGGCGCCGACGCCCACGATCAGGCGGCCGCCCGACAACACGTCAATGGTCGAGAGCTCCTTGGCCGCCCGTAGCGGGTGGCGCTGGGCGAGGATCAGCACGTGGGACAGCAGGTGCGTGCGCGTTGTGAGCGCGGCGAGCCAGCCCAGCGTCGCGGTCGTGTCGTACCAGATGGTGCCCATGGCGTCCGCCAGGCGGCGCGGGATCGCCGTGTGGTCGCACACGCCGAGGTAGAAGAAGCCCGACTCGTCGGCGACGCGCGCGATACGCGCCAGCTCGACCGGCCCGGCGTCCTTCTCCCAGTCGGCGACGTAGAGCGTCGATTGCGACTGAATGGGCAGCTGCATGCCGTAGACGACCTCGCCCTCGGGGACGGTGCGCACGACGTCGGCGGGAATCAAGACGGTGTCGGTCATCGCGGATACTCCGTTCGTCTGCGGCAGGTCATGTCGGTGATTGCGTTCATGGTTGCTCCCGCGGCGATGGCAGCGGGGAGCCGACGAGCGACGAGAGCACACCCTTGGTGCCGAAGGTCGTCGCCAAGACGCGCGAACGCTTGAGATGCAGGTGTAGCGGCACCTCCCAGGTGTAGCCCATGCCACCGTGCACCTGAATGGCGGTGCGGGCGTTCGCGACGGCGGCTTCGTCGGCGAGCAGCTTGGCGCCCGCCGCCGCTCGCTGCATCCAGGCGACCGGCGTGGTGCCCGCCGCCTCCGCGTCGGCGGCGAGGACGTCGGGCGCGTCGGCCAGGCAGGCCGCGGCGTGGACGGCGGCCCGGGCCACTTCGGCACGCACCAGCATGTCGGCGCACATGTGCTTGATCGCCTGGAAGCTGCCGATGGGCTTGCCGAACTGGTGGCGCTCCTTGGCGTAGGCGACGGCGAGGTCGAGCGTCTCGGCCGCGTGGCCCACCTGCAACGCCCCGGTGAGGATGGCGCCGTCGCGGAAGAGCAGACGCTCGGGGTCGTCCACCGCCCGGCCCGCGGGCAGCTGGGACAGTTGCCACAGCGGGGTGAGGGGGTCGAGCGGTGCCGCGATGCGCTGCGCCGTCGGTGCCTCTCGGACCGTGGTCATCACGGTGGTCCCCCCACCGAGTCCGCCGCCGGGGAGGAAGAACGCAGCGTCGAGCGAGACGAGGTGCTCCACCAGCCACGGCGGTCCGTCGCCTTTCCCGAGGCTCAGCCCGACGAACGCCCGACCCTCCGCGGCACCGGGGACGAGGTCGGAGGTGGCGGCGAGGAACGTGCCGACGAGCGGGCCGGGCACGAGCGCCCGACCCAGCTCCTCGAAGACCACGGTGGCGTCGGCCAGCCCGAGCCCGGTGCCGGCCGGCTCGGGGAGCGTCAGCGCGAAGACGCCGGTCTCGCCGAGGGCGGCCCAGTCCTCGGCGCTCATCGTCCGCTCCTCGCCCTCGCGGGCGCGGATGGTCTCGAGGGGCAGGCGCCCCGCCAGCACTGTTCGGATCCCCTCGGCCAGCTCGCGCTCGGCCTCGCCCACACGGAAGTCCATCAGCGTGTCCTCGGGAGGCCGAGGATGCGCTCGGCCACGATGTTGCGCTGCACCTGCGAGGTGCCCGCCGCGATGGTCAGGTTGATCGACTTGAACCAGTTGTGCACCTGCTCCGCGTTGCCGATCGGTGTGCCGTCACGGGTGAGGGGGTCGGCGGAGAGCGCAGCCACCTCGAGCATCTCCATGGCCAGGTCTCCCAGCGCCTGCGCGTGTTCGGAGAAAGAGAGCTTGAACACCGACCCGCCGATCCCGGGCACCCCGGTCTGGGCGGCTTCGGACACGTTGCGCTTGGTGAGGGCCCACAAGGCGTCGAACGCAGCGCGGAGGTGACCGATGCGGTGCGTCAGGCCACCGCGGTCGTTGCGGAAGAGGTCGAGCTGCGTGCCGATGGCGTCGAGCTCATTGAGCAGGCGCATCGCCTCGAGCAGCTCGCCCACGAACGCGGTGCCGCGCTCGAAGGACAGCGTCACCATCGTGACGCGCCAACCGTCGTTCTCCTCACCGACCCGGTTCGCCACCGGGACCCGCACCTCGTCGAGGAACAGCTGTGCGAACTCCGTCGTGCCCTCAATCGTGCGCAGCGGCTGGATCGCAATGCCCGGCGAGTCCATCGCCATGATGAGCCAGGAGATGCCACGGTTGCCCTCGTCGCCGGTGCGCACGAGCAGCTCGCAGAAGTCGGCGACCTCGGCGTGCGAGGTCCAGATCTTCGAGCCGGTGACGACGTAGTCGTCGCCGTCGCGCACGGCCCGAGTGCGAAGCGAGGCCAGGTCGCTCCCCGCATCGGGCTCGCTGAAGCCCTGGCACCACACCTCCTCGCCGCGCAGGATGGCCGGCAGATAGCGCTCCCGCTGGGCCGGGCTCCCCTCGGCGATGATCGTCGGCCCTGCGTGCAGCAGCCCGACGAAGTTGACGCCGACGTAGGGTGCGCCGGCCCGCTCGCACTCCTCCTTGAAGATCAGCTGCTCCACCGGTGACGAGCCGCGCCCGCCACCTTCGGCCGGCCAGTCGACGCCGGCGTAGCTCGCGTCGAACAGCAGACGCTGCCACGCGAGGTCGTAGGCCCGGCGGGCCGGCCAGTCGTCGTGGGGTGGTGGGTCGCCGACACCGGGCAGCGTGGCGGCCAGCCACCTTCGCAGCTCCTCTCGGAACGCCTGCTCCGTCGCGGTGTAGCGCAGGTCCATGCCGTCAGCCGCGACGAGTCGGGAGCCCTCGGGGCCGGGTCAGGCCGCGAAGTCGAGGCTGAACAACTTGATCGCGTTCCCCCGCACGATCTTGCGCCGCTGTTCGTCGCTCAAGTCCGCCATCTGTTCCTCGGCGATCTCTCGAGTGCGCGGCCAGGTCGAGTCAGAGTGGGGGTAGTCCGACTCGTAGGTGATGTTGTCCTCACCGATCTCGTCGACCGAGCGCAGCCCGTGCGCGTCGTCGAAGAAGCAGCCCCACACGTGGTCCTTGAAGTAGCTCGACGGCTTCTCGGGCACGATGTCGGCCACCCCGCCCCAGCCGCGGTTGTCCTCCCAGACGCGGTCGGCGCGCTCCAAGATGTAGGGGATCCAGCCGATCTGCCCCTCCGAGTAGGCGACCTTGAGGTCGGGGAAGCGGACGAAGACGCCGCTGAAGAGGAAGTCGACCAGCGAGAAGGTGGCGTTGGTGTGCGTCAAGGTCGATCCCACCGCCGGCGGCGCGTCAGCCGACGTGGACGGCATCTTCGAGGAGGAGCCGATGTGCATGTTGACGATGGTCTGCGTCTCGGAACAGGCGCGGAAGAACGGGTCCCAGTAGTGGTCCGGGTCGTGCACGCTGGGCAACCCCAAGAAGGGCGGAATCTCGCTGAAGCACACGGCCCGGACGCCACGATCAGCGTTGCGCCGGACCTCGGCCGCCGCCAGCTCCGCGTCCCACAGCGGGATCAGGCAGAGCGGGATGAGGCGGCCGCCGGTGTCGGCGCACCACTCGTCGACCATCCAGTCGTTGTAAGCCTGCACGCACAGGAGGCCGAGCTCCTTGTCCTTGGCCTCGGTGAAGGTCTGTCCACAGAAACGGGGGAAGGTCGGGAAGCACAGGGCGGCCTCAATATGGTTGGCGTCCATGTCATCGAGCCGGGGCTTGACCTCGTAGGAGCCCGGGCGCATGTCCTCGTAGGTGACGCCCTTCATGGTCACCTCGTCACGCGGCACGCCGACGGCCGAGTCGACCCGGAGCAGCGGCCGCTTGAGATCCTCGTAGTACCACCAGTCGACCGGCACGCCCTTCGAGCCCGGCTTGACCTTGAGCTGCCCGCCGCGGAACTCGACCTCGGGCATCGGCGCGCGCACAATCCGCGGACCCACTTCGGCGTACTTGGACGGGAGGCGGTCCTGCCACACGTTGGGCGGTTCGACGACGTGGTCGTCCACCGAGATGATCATGGGCAGGGGCTCGGACATGGTCATCGAGCGTAGCCCGCACCTGACGGGGCGTCAGAAACGTCTCGCACCGGCGCAAAGGTCGGCACGCGCCGCGTCCTCATCCGAACACTTCGGCAAAGAGGTCGAGCATCGCCTGCCACGAGCGTCGGTCGGTGCGCTCGTCGTACGCGATCCCGGGAAGATCGACCTGGCTGGCCCGCGGGTTGGTGAACGAGTGCACCGCGCCGCCGTAGACGACGAGCTCCCAATCGACGCCACCCGCTTGCATCTCCTGTTCGAACGCCCGCCGTTGCGCGTTGTCGACGATGGGGTCGTCGGCGCCGATCAGCGCGAGCACCTTGCCTCGGATGTTGGCCGCGTCCTCGGGTCGAGCCGTGCCCAGCCCGGCGTGGAAGCCCACGGTGGCCTTGAGGTCGGCCCCGCCCCGAGCGAGCTCGAAGGACAGCGTGCCGCCGAAGCAATAGCCGATGGCGGCCAGGCGATCGGGGTCGGTTCGTTCCTCGCCGACCAGAAGGTCGAGCCCGGCGGTGCCGATGGCGCGCACCCGGAGCGGGTCGGCGTGGAACTCGCCGATGCGCCCCATCATCTCGTCGCGGCCGGCGAGCGGCTGGCCCCCGCCGTGGTAGTCGAGCGCGAAGGCGACGTAGCCGAGTTCGTCGGCCAGCCGCTCGGCGCGCGAGCGAGCGTGGTCGTCCAGCCCGGGTCCCTCGTGGGACACCAGCACGCCGGGACGTCGGCCCTCGCCGTCGGGGAGGGCCAGGAGGCCGACCATGGTGCGACCGTCGGCTTGGTAGGAGATGTCGCGGGTGGTTGCCATGGGCGCAACGTATCCGCTGCGGCCCCACGCCATACTGGCCCGGTGCGCGGGGGCCCCGGTCGGTGCCAGCAAGTGGGATTTCCGCTCGCTCTCCTCGCGCTCCTCGTGGCGTCGTGCAGCTCGGGCCCCTCATCCCCGCCGGGCCACGCCACGTCGTCAACCGGCGGCGCGTCGACCGGCACCGGCAACACGGGCCAGTCGACCGCCACGACGGCGACGCCCGGCTCGACGCTCGCCCCCGTCGCCACGTCGGGCCCCCTGCAGGCCGGCTCGCCCATCGCGCTGCCGTTCTCGGCCGATCGCGTCACCGCCGCCGAGAGTCCCGACGGCGCGGTCTTCGCGGCGCCCCAGGACCCGACGAACCCGGCCCCTGCCGAGGCATGGGTCGTCGACGGCAACGGGCCGGCCGCCGTGGCCGAACACGTCGCCAACGGCATCGCCGCCTTGGCTGCGGACACAACGAACTTCTACATCGCCACGTACTCCAACGTGTTCTCGTTCAACCGCGCCAGCGGGAACCAGGATGGGCAGTGGACGATGCCGCCGGTGAACGCCGCGAACAGCTCCGACGCCGACCTCGTCGCGCTCGCCGCGGCAGGGGGCAACGTGTTGGTGTCGGTGACGCAGGGCAACACGGTGCGCGTCTACCGGATCAAGCCTGCGTCCTCGGCCGGGCCGCGCCTGGTGCTCGAGGGGCTGGGCGACGCCGTCGGCCCCGACGGATCCATCTATTACGAGGACAGCGCGCACCACCTGGCGGTGCGGCGCCCCAACGGCTCCACCCTCACCGGCCCCGCACTGGCGGATACGCCGAACGGCCTCGGGGGCGGCGTCCAGTATCTCGATGTCGTGGCGGGAGACACGGTGTGGGTCAGCGAGCCCGCCGGCCAGGGCCTCGATGCGCTCTACACCACCTACGCGGCCGCCACCCTGGCGACGGTGGGCTCGTACAGCGGCTCGGTCACGAGCACCGTCGTCGACACGGCGGCGGGGCCACTCGCGCTCGAACAGGGAGGCGCCATCGCCACCTGCCCGCAATCCGCCCAGCCCGCACCGTCGTCGTGCGTCGTGCGCATCGACCCCCACGGTGCCGTCAGCGACGCCGCCGTTGTGGGTGCCGCTGTCACACTGCTCGGCCCGGCACCCGCGGTCGTCACGTCCGACACGACGACAGGACAGTTCGACCTGGTGCGCCTCTCGTAGAGCGCGGCGCCAGCGACTGGACGGACGCCTAATAGTGCATGGAGACGCCGCCGTTGGGGCTCACCAGCTGCCCGGTGACGAAGCTGCTGGCGTCCGCAGCGAGATACAGCACGCAGTACGCGATGTCCGACGTCTCGCCGACGCGGCGTAGCGGTGCGGACTTCGCCATCGGCGCCAGCACGGCCGCCTTCGTCTCCTCGTTGATGGAGCCGTCGGCGTTCGTGTAGTACCGCGCCGTCATGTTGGTGGGCACGAAGCCGGGCGCCACGCAGTTGACCCGCACGCCGCGCTTGCCCACCTCGAGGGCCATCGTCTGGGTGAGCTGCGCCACGCCGGCCTTGGTGATCGCGTAGGGACCGATGCCGGCGGCGGGTGCGAGCACGGCGGCCGAGGCCATGTTGACGATGGACCCGCCGCCCTGCGCGACCATCACCTTCCCGGCGGCCTGACATCCGTAGAGCACGCCCTTGAGATTCACCGCCAGGATGCGGTCGAATTCTTCGGGATCGACGTCGATGATGGTGCTGTCGATCATCATCCCGGCGATGTTGCACATCACGTCGAGGCGTCGGTGCCGCGCCGTGATGTGGCCCACGAGCATGTCGGCCGCTCCGGGGACCGCGACGTCGAGCTCGGCGCTCTCGGCGCGCCCGCCCGCGGCCACGATGCCGCCGGCCGTCTCGGCCGACGTGGCGACGTTGATGTCGGCGCACACGACGATGGCGCCCGCAGCCGCGAGCACCTCGGCGGTCGCTGCGTCCGATGCCGCCCCCGGCGCCGGTGACGAGGGCCACGCGACCCGTCAGGCTGAACGCGTCCTGCACACTCCGGGCGGTTTCCACCGGCGCACCTTACGCGACCTCAGGCGGCGACACCCTCCAGCGCAAGGAGCGCGCGCTTGACCTTCAGCCCGCCGCCGTAGCCGCCGATGCCGTTGCTGGCCAGCACGCGGTGGCACGGGACGATGATGGGGACGGGGTTGCGCCCATTGGCCTGTCCGACCGCGCGCGGCCCGTTGGGCCGTCCGACGCGTCGGGCCAGCTCGCCGTAGCTGATGGTCTCGCCGTAGGGGATGCGCTGCAGCTCGGACCACACGTCGCGCTGGAAGGGTGTGCCGTCGAGCGCCATGGGGACGTCGAAGTACTGGCGCTCGCCGGCGAAGTACTCCTCGAGCTGGGTGGCGGTCTCCTTGAGCACCGCTGGGACGTCATCGACGTCGTGGCGGCGGTGCCGCTTCTCGTTCGGGAGCCAGAGCCCGATCAGCACGTCGCCGTCGCACTCGAGCACGAGGGTGCCGATCGACGTCTCCAGCGGCATCGTGGCGGTCAGGGTCGAAGTGGTCGTCATGCGGCACGTCCTTTCATCGGTGTCGTCTTCGTCTTCGTGTTCGGTGCGGTCGGGTCCTGGGCCACCGCGACGGGGAGCGACCACAGATGCGCCATGGCGTAACTGCGCCAGGGTCGCCACGTCTCGGTGGCCTCGGCGAGCTGGGCCGGGTCCGTCGGGCAGGCCGACCGCAACGGCGCCTCGACGGATGCCCAGGTCGGTCGGCATGAACGCGTCGGGGTCCCGCAGGGCGCGCATGGCCACGTACTCCGCGGTCCAGGGCCCGATGCCGGGCAGGCCGGTGATGCAGCGCCGCAGCTCACCCGGGTCGGCCCCCGGGTCGATGACGACGTCGCCGCGCTCGACGGCGTCGGCCAACGCCTCGAGTGCGCGCCGCCGCCCTGCTGGCATGGCGAACGCTCCCGGATCACGCCGCGCCAACTCGGACAGCGCGGCCGGCGTCGGGAAGAGATGGGTGATCTCGCCGTCGGGCGCAGGGAGCGCATCACCGGCGGCGTGGACGAGCCGTCCCGCCACGGTGCGGGCTCCTGCTACCGAGACCTGCTGGCCGACGACGGCGCGGACCGCGAGCTCGAAGCCGTCGACGGCCCCCGGGACGCGGCGTCCGGGGTCGCGCCGGACGAGCGGACCGAGATAGCGATCTCGCCGCAAGGCCTCCCAGATCGCCACGGGGTCGGCGTCGAGGTCGAGCAGCTGACGGCAGCGGGCGACCGCGGTGGTGAGGTCGCGCAGGTCGGAGAGGACGAGCTCGCCCTCCACGTATGCGGACCCCGTCGATCCTTCATCGGGCGCGGCGGCGGCGCGGGGCCCTGCACTCTTCGGCGTCTCCGGTGCGGTCAGCGTCACGATCCCGTGGCCGTGGGGGAGCCGAAGGCTGCGCCGGTAGGAAGTGCCGTCGAGGTGCTCGAGGCCGGGCAACGCGCGCGTGCCGAGGAAGTCGAGGACCGAGGCCGGGTTGAACGGTCGGCGGCACGGCAGGCGCACGTGGATCGACTGGGCGGCACCCGTGTCGGACGCGCGCGGTGTGCCTGCGTCGCGGTGCGCGCCCGTCCGCGCAGCCCACTCGGCGTGTCGGCGAAGATGGTGCGCACCGTCTCGTTGCACTGGCGCACGCTGGCGAATCCGGCCGCGAAGGCGACGTGGGCGACGGGGAGTTCCGTCGTCTCGAGCAACACGCGCGCGGTCTGGCTGCGCTGGGCTCGAGCCAGAGCGAGCGGACCCGTGCCGACTTCGGCGGTGATGAGCCGGTTCAACTGGCGCGCGCTGTACCCGAGCCGCAGGGCCAGGCCCTCGACGCCCTCGCGGTCGACGATGCCGTCACGGATGAGCCGCATGGCCCGCGCCACGACGTCGGCGCGCACGTTCCACTCCGGCGACCCGGGTGTCGCGTCGGGCCGGCAGCGCAGACAGGCCCGGAAACCCGCCTGCTGCGCCGCGGCAGCGGTGGGGTAGAAGCGCATGTTCTCCCGCTTGGGCGTCCGGGCCGGGCAGCTCGGCCGGCAGTAGATGCCGGTCGAAGTGACGGCGCAGAAGAACCAGCCGTCGAAGCGGGCGTCCTTGCTCTGTGCCGCTTGGTAGCAGCGCTCCGGGTCTTCGAGCACGAGTGACACACTGGCATGCCGGTGTGCCAATTACTGGCGGAAATCGGACGTGGCCAGCGAACGAGGAACGTTGAACGTGGCGAAGCGGTCGACCATTTGACTGTCGACATTGACTTCCAACATGGTACTAGTCATAGTAGTTCTATGGGTCTTGCCTGGGAGAGGTCGACGTGACGATCCTCCAGCCAAGCCCAATGCGACCCGCCGGCGTGCCGGAGCCCGACACAGAAGCCCTGTTCAAAGAGGCGCGCCGACGACGACGGCGCCGGTGGTCGGCCGGAGCCGCCGTGGTTCTCGTCATTGCGGTCTCCGCCGCCCTCATCGGTCTGTGGCCGTCGTCGCCGACCAGCCTCCGGCCCGGCCCGGTCGGGCAGACCTCAGTTCGACCTCCGGCAGATTTCGCGGCGATGCCGCGCCAGATCGTGGGGTGGACGTCAACGCGCAGCTCGTCGTCCTCTCGACGAGGACCGGCCGGATTGCGCGCACGCTGGCATCCAACGTCTCGATCTTCGCCCCGGGGCTGCCGAGCGTGTCGGTGGGACCGCACGGCACCGTTTACTTCGAGTCGGCGTCCGCCCAGTCGTTCCAGTCGGTCACGCCTCCGACCGGGACCAACACCAGCGGTGACCAGATCCTCAGTGTGTCCATCGGCGGCGGTCCGGTGCACGACCTCGGTGCGGGGTCCGATCCTGAGGTCAGTCCAGACGGGAGATACCTCGCTTACATCGCGCCTGATCCCGCGGGCAGCGCCGGGGAGGCGCCCTACCTGGTCCCGCCGCAGGGCATCGACATCGCGACGCTCTCGGCAACGGGCGCCATCACGTCCGTGCGGACGCTCGAGCCCGGGCCGGCGCAGGTCGACCAGGGTGCCAGCGACCTATCCTGGTCACCGGACGGGCACCTGGTCTCGTTCGACCTCTACGACCCGACCTCGGCCGCGACGACGGCGTGGACGACGCCGGTCGGCTCGGGTGTGACGTCGCTGGCCGGCGCGACGCAGATCCCGATCCATGACGCCGCGTTGACCTGGAACGGGTTCTTCGGGACCGGCGCACACGGTGTGTCCCAGGGCATCGGCGTCGTTGCGAACACGGATGGCCGCCAGACCGTCGTCACCATCGACCGCGCCACCGGACGGATCACCGCGCGTCTGTTCCAGGCGCCTGCCGCGGTCTGCGATGCGATCGCCGAACGCGGTCCGAACGAATGCGCCTCACTGTTCTCCAATCCGATCGTCGCCGACTCCTCGGGTTCGAATGTGCTGGTCGCCGGAGCCATCCCCTACGTCGACGGGTCGCCCACGACGTCGGGTGCCACCTTTCTCTACGTCTGGCACCGGGGTGCAGGTACGCCCGTGCGGCTGGCGGGCCACGTCGAGGTGGCGAGCTGGGTGCCGACGGTGTCGGGCTGAAGGAATCGAGGGCCCGAGCGAAGAGTCGTCAGGGACGCGTGGTGGCCAGCGCGTGGGCCAGCACGAGGCGGCGGTGCGTGGCGGCGTCGCCCCAGGCGCGGGAGAGCGCCCACGCCTCCTTCATGAAGAAGTGGAGGTCGCACTCCCAGGTGTAGCCGATGGCGCCGTGCACCTGGAGGGCGACACGAGCGGCAAGGTCGGCGGCGTCGGACGCCATCGCCTTGGCCATGGACACGTCGTGGGAGAGGCTCGGCTGGGCGGTCGCGAGCGACCAGGCGGCGCGGTAGGTAGCGGGGCGGGCGAACTCGAGGGCCACGCGGGCGTTGGCCAGATGGTGCTTCACCGCCTGGAAACTGCCGATCGGCTTGCCGAACTGGTGGCGCTCCTTGGCGTAGTGCGCCGTCATGGTGACCATGCGATCGGCCAGGCCGATCAGGACGGCGGCCGACCCCGCCGCGGCGCGATCGGCCAGCAGGCCCGCGGCGGCTTCGGCGGCGACGCCGTAGGCCACCAAGGTGTCCGACGACAGGGGCCAGTGCACCGTGGCGAGGTCGCGCCCAGGGCTGAGCACCGGCGTGGTCTCAATGACGCAGGACGCCGCCGGCACGGCGTGGAGCTGCCAGCCCGAGTCGTCGTCGCGGCACGCAAGCAACAGGACCGCCGCGACGCGGGTGCCGACCACGCGCGGCGTGCGCAGCATGCCGTCGGCCGACACCTCGCTCGGAGAGACGATCCCGGCCGCCGCGACGTCGATGCCGCCCACGGCGACGACGGCGTCGTCCTCGACCAGCGCGCCAAGCGCGGCGGCGGCCGCCGGGTCGGGGAGGAGGGCCGCGAGCGTCGGCGCGGCAAGGGCGGCCGTCTCGAGCAGTGGCTCGGGCAGGCACGCGTAGCCGGCCTCCTCGAGCACGCCCACCAGGTCGACGTCGCTCAGCCCGAGCCCGCCGGATGCCTCGGGTACGACCAATGCGGGTGCGCCGAGCTCGGCCAGGACGGCCCAGCGATTGGCTGCCAGCTCGGCGCGGCCGGCGTCGTCGGCCAACGCGAAGGCCCGCAACGCGTCGGGCGTACATTCGGCGTCGAGCACCGTGCGCACCCCCTGGCGCAGCTCGCTCTGCTGGTCGGAGAACGCGAAGTCCATCGTCTCGGCCGCTCCGTCCCGCTCGCTCAGCGGGGCAGCCCGAGCAGGCGCTCGGCCACGACGTTGCGCTGAATTTCGTTCGTCCCCGCGTAAATGGGCCCCGCCAACGAGAAGAGGTAGCCGTCGAGCCACGGACCCGGCGCACCGGAGTGGAACAGTTCGGCCTCGGTGCCGAGCAAGTCGAGCGCGGCGGTATGGATGGCCACATCGGTCTCGGACCAGAAGATCTTGTTGGCGCTCGCCTCGGGGCCGACGGCCTGGCCCCGCGCCACCCTGGTCGCCGTCCAGTACGTGTGCAGTTGGTACGCCTCGGCGTGCATATGCGCCAGGGCCACCGCGTCGGCCGAGGCGGCTGGGCCGCCGCGCGAGGCATACAGCCGCAGGAGGCGGTCGGCTGCCTCGGTGTAGCGCGCCGGACTGCGCAGCGAGAGGCCGCGCTCGGAGCCGGCGGTCGCCATGGCGACGGACCACCCCGTGCCGACCTCGCCCAGGATCTGCTCCTCGGGTACCTCGACGTTGTCGAAGAAGATCTCGGCGAAGCCCGTCTCGCCGTCGATCTGGGGGATCGGTCGTACCGTCACGCCAGGCGAGTCCATCGCGACGAGGAAATAGGTCAGGCCGCGGTGGCGCTCGGCCTCGGGGTCGGTGCGGAAGATGCCGAAGCACCAGTCGGCGAACGCGCCGCGGCTGGCCCAGGTCTTCTGGCCATTCAGGATCCAGGTGGGGCCGTCCGTGCGCGACGCCCGCGAGCGAATGCCGGCGAGGTCGCTGCCGGCGTCGGGCTCGGACCACCCCTGGCACCAGATCTCGTCCCCCGACGCCATCGGCGGGAGGAAGCGCGCCTTCTGCGCGTCGGTCCCGTACTCGAGCATGGTGGGGGCGAGCAGGAAGATCCCGTTCTGGCTCACGCGCGTTGGTGCCGCGGCGCGGTAGTACTCCTCTTCGAACACGAGCCACTCGAAGATGCCGACGTCGCGCCCGCCGTACTCAGGCGGCCAGCTGACGACGGACCAGCGGTCCTCGTACATGGTGTGCTCCCAGGCGCGGTGCGCCTCGAAGCCCTGCGCCGTATCGAGCGAGGGGAGGGGGTCGGCGGGGACGTGCGCCGCCAGCCAGGCCCGGGCCTCGGCGCGGAACGCCTCTTGTTCGGCGCTGAAGGTCAGGTCCATGGCGTTGCGAATCTCGCACAGGGCCGCGGCCCTTGCCAAGGTGGCTCGCTCAGCCCGCTCAGCCCGCTCAGCCCGCTCAACCCGCTCACCCCGCTCACCCCGCTCACCCCGCTCACCCCGTTGGGCCCGGAAGCCGGTGGTCGATGAGCGTCCGCACGAAGAAGTCCACGACGAGGCGGATGATGGTGGATTCGGTGGGCGACTCGCCCGCCGTGTCGAACTCGTGCCCGCCCCGGGTCACGCTCACGATCTCGCGCGCGTCGCCGTCGACGCCGAGATCCCACGCGAGCTCCAGCGACTGCTCGGGATAGACGATCTCGTCGTTGTTCGAATCGATGATGAGGAAGGGTGGGTCACCCGGCCTGATGTAGGTGACCGGGCTCGCCTTCTTCAGGTCGGCGTCGAGTTGCCGCGGGGGGACGCGGCCCAGAAGTGAGATGAAGCTCTCGGCCACGAGCGACGCGTCCCCCTGGTCGCCCATCGTCAACAGGTCGCTCGGCCCGGCCATGTCCACGACCGACTGCACCGCGCTCGACTCGCCGGGGTAGGGGCCGGCGTCCCAGCCGGCCGACGGACCGGCGGTGCCGAGGAGCGCGACGAGGTGGCCGCCGGCGCTCTGGCCCCAGGAGCCGATGTCGTCGGGGTCGATGTGAAGGTGCGCCGCGTTGGCGCGCAGGTAGCGGATGGCGCATTTCACGTCTTCGATCTGGTCCGGCCAGTGCTCGGTGGGCCCGAGCCGGTAGTCGAGGCTCACCACCACGACCCCGGCGCGGGCCAGCGCCGGGCCGATGGTGTCGATGATGAAGCCGCCGGTGTCGTAGTCGCCCGAGACCCATGACCCCCCGTGGACGTAGACGGCCGCCGGCGCCGACCCGTGCAAGGAGGCCGGTTCGGTGAGGCGCGCCCGCTGGTGGTTGCAGTAGGTCAGGGTCGCCTGCTGGCCGGCCGCCAGGTCGGGGGCCGACGGTGAGGCCGTGGTGAGCGCAGGGCCGCCATTGGCGCCATCCGCACCACCGCCGCCACGTGCGCCGCCTGCACCGGGCGTTGCGGGGCTTGCGACGGAGCAGGCGGCCAGCACGAGGGCACCGAGCACGGAGGCCGTCACGACCCCCCGGACCCTGCCCATGGTCGCCATGTTGGTCGATCCGGGTCACGACCTGGTCCCGCCGCCAGGGCGCCGTCTGGCACCCCATCTGATTCGGCGTCAGAATTGGCGTTCCTATGCCGAACGCCGTGATCGTCGATGCCGTCCGCACCCCAGTGGGCCGCCGCGGCGGCAAGCTCTCGGGTTGGCACGCCACCGACCTGGCCGCCCAGCCCCTCGCTGCCCTGCTGGACCGCAACGACCTCGATCCGTCGCTGGTCGAGGACGTCGTCATGGGCTGCACCATGACGGTGGGCGAGCAAGCGATGAACATCGCGCGCAACGCCGCCCTCGCCGCGGGGTTCCCCGAGTCGGTGCCAGGGACGACGGTGGACCGCCAGTGCGGGTCGGCCCAGCAAGCCATTCACTTCGCCGCCCAGGCCGTCATGGCGGGCGCCATGGACGTGGCGATCGGCGCGGGCGTCGAGTCGATGAGCCGCGTTCCGATCGGGTCGACCACCGAGCCCGGGCCGGGGGAGGCCTACGGGCCCCTCTATCTGGAGCGCTTCGAGCTGGTCCACCAAGGCGAGTGCGCCGAGGAGATCGCGCGGCGCTGGGAGATCTCGCGCGAAGAGATGGACGAATTCGCGCTGCGCTCGCACCAGCGCGCCGCGCGCGCCACCGACGAGGGCCGGTTCGAACACGAGATCGTGCCCCTCGAGGCCCGGGTGCATCCCGACGTGCCGGGCGCGGGCGACGTGCGCGGCCTGCTCACGAGCGACGAAGGCATCCGGCGCGACACATCGCTCGAGAAGCTGGCGGCGCTGCGGCCGGCGTTCAGCGAGACGGGGACCGTGACAGCGGGCACCTCGTCGCAGATCTCCGACGGCGCGGCCGCCGTGCTGATCATGAGCGAGGAGCGGGCTTCGGCCCTCGGGCTTCGCCCGCGGGCTCGCTTCCACACCTTCGCCGTCGCGGCGAACGACCCCCAGATCATGTTGACGGCGCCCATCCCGGCCACCACGCTGGTGCTCTCCAAGGCGAAGCTCACGCTCGACGACATGGAAGTGATTGAGATCAACGAGGCGTTCGCCTCGGTGGTCCTGGCGTGGGAGCGGGAGCACAAACCGGACATGGACAGGGTCAACCCCAACGGCGGCGCCATCGCCATCGGCCACCCCACCGGGTGTTCTGGCGCGCGGCTGATGGCGACCTTGCTCAACGAGATGGAGCGCACCGGCGCCCGCTACGGGCTCCAGACCATGTGCGAAGGCGGCGGCCAGGCCAACGCGACGATCCTGGAACGACTGGGCTGATGGCGACACGGGTCCCGGCGATCGAGGGCTGGTTCACGACGGGCGACGACGGCGAGGCACCGGCCCTGCTGGGCTCACGCTGCACGAGCTGTGGGACCTACGCCTTCCCCGCCGAGACGCTGTCGTGCCGCAATCCCGACTGCGTCTCGACGTCCTTCGACACGGTGGAGCTGTCGCGCCGGGGTCGCATCTGGTCCTACACCGACGCCCGCTACCAACCGCCGGCGCCCTATGTCGCGGCCGACCCGTACGTCCCCTTCTGCCTGGCGGCGGTGGAGCTGGCGGCGGAGCAGCTCGTCGTTATGGGCCAGGTCGTGGGCGACGCCGCGGTGGCCGATCTGGCGGTGGGCGACGAGGTCGAGCTGGTGGTCGACACGCTCTACAGCGAGGATGACTGCGACTACCTCGTGTGGAAATGGCGTCCGATCGGGACCGGGGCCGTGACCCCCGGCTGGGAGGGCTGAACCATGCCGGGGCGCAACGACGCGAAGGTCGCGGTGCTCGGCGCCGGCATGCACGAGTGGGGCAAGTGGGGCCGGCCCTTCGTCGAGTACGGCCTGGCGGCGGCGCGCGACGCGTTGGCGGACGCCGGACTGGGCTGGCGCGACATGCAGTTCGTCTCGGGGGCCGACACCATCCGCAACGGCTACCCGGGGTTCGTCTCGGGCGCGACCTTCGCCCAGGCCCTGGGCTGGACCGGAGCGCCGGTCTCGAGCGTCTACGCCGCCTGCGCCTCGGGCGCGGTGGCCATCGCCAACGCGCGCGCCCAGATCCTGGCCGGGCTGTGCGACGTCGCGCTGGTGGTCGGCGCGGACACGACGCCCAAGGGCTTCTTCGCCCCAGTCGGTGGCGAGCGCAAGGACGACCCGGACTGGCTTCGCTTCCACCTGCTCGGCGCGACCAACCCGACCTACTTCGCGCTCTACGCACGCCGGCGCATGGACCGCTTTGGCGCTACCGAGGAGGACTTCGCGCAGGTCAAGGTGAAGAACGCGCGGCACGGGTTGGCCAATCCGAACGCGCGCTACCGCAAGGAGGTCAGCGTCGACGAGGTGCTGGCGTCCCCGATGGTGGCCGACCCGCTGCGGCTCCTCGAGATCTGCGCCACGTCCGACGGCGGCGCGGCGCTCGTCTTGAGCTCCATGGAGTTCGCCCGGCGTCACGGCGGCGGTGCGTCCCCGCTCGTCACCATCGACGCGGTGTCGACGGTCACACCTGTGTTCCCCAACACCGTCATTGAGATGCCCAATTTCTCGACCGACTCGGCGGTGGCCTTCGCCAGTGACGGCGCGGCGAGAGGAGGTGGGTCAGAGGCGGGCACCCAGGGGTTCCGCCCGACCATCGCCACCGCCGCGTACGCCGAGGCGGGTATCGGGCCCGAGGACGTGCACCTGGCCGAGGTCTACGACCTCTCCTCGGCACTGGAGCTCGACTGGTACGAGGACATCGGTCTGTGCGGCGAGGGCGAGGCGGAGAAGCTGTTGCGCGACGGCGTCACCGGACTCGGTGGCCGGGTGCCGGTGAACCCCTCGGGCGGGCTGTCGTCCTTCGGCGAGGCCATCCCCGCCCAGGCGATCGCCCAGGTGTGCGAGTGCGTCTGGCAGCTGCGTGGCACCGCGTCGGGGCGCCAGGTGGAGGGCGCGGCGGTTGCCGTCACGGCGAACCAGGGTCTGTTCGGCCACGGGTCCTCCGTCGTCCTCAGCCGCTGAAATCCTCGTAGCCACTGGGGGCCACCCACACTGAAACCCTGGTAGCGGACAAGTTCGGCCCCGGCGGGCCGCACGGTGTGTGAGCCGGTGCGAATGGGGTATTGGCTGGAATGACGCCGAGCGCGGGCGCAGGGTTGCTTAGGCTGGCACACGTGTGAGTCGTCTCGTACAGGGTCGGAGCGGAACGACGCTGCGATAGGAGGAGCCATTGCATGTTGTCCACTGATGCGACTGAGTTGCGCCAAGATGAGGAGCAGCGAAGAGGAGCAAAGATCGCAATGCCGGACCAGAACGACGACCGGAGCGGGACCGGGTCAGACGAGGTGCTGAACGCCCTCGACGAGCTGGAATCCGTGTTGCGGGAGAACGCCGAAAGCGAGCGGCTCCTCTCTCAGCGCATCGCCGAGGTCCGCCTGGCACGTCAGAACGGTCGGGAGTGGAAGGCGATCCTCGGCGATGAGGACGACCCGGGCACCGTGCAGCTGGTGAGCACGATCCTGCGGCGCCAGTCTGAGGCCAGCGGGTACCTGCGGCGGTCGTTGGTGGTGGCGTTGCGGGCGGAGGGCCAGAGCATCCCGAGCATCGCGCACCTCTTCGGTGTGACGCACCAGCGGGTGTCGAACCTGTTGCGCCGGGTGGCGCAGGGGAGCGCGACCACCAGCAACGGCGTCTAGCCGCGCTCGAGGCGGCGGCTCAGCGCTCCAGCCCCTGAGGATCGCGTCGGCTTCGCCCATGATGGCGCCGACGATGTCGGCGACCGAGGGCAGCGACTCCAACACACCGACCACCTGACCGGTGGGCAGCACGCCGACGTCGGTACGCCCCTCGACGAGCGCGGCCTTCGTCATCACCGGGGCGTTGGCGGCCATGACGACCTGAGCCCACGTGAGCTCGCTGCCCTCCTTCATGGCGCGGCCTTCGCGCACGAGCGACGTCATGGTGGCGCCTGTCTCCTGGCGGAAGCGGTAGGCGTTGCGCAACGCGCGGGGCAGTGCGCGCAGCCACGACTGCGATTCGAGGTGGTCCACGAGGTCGGTCCGGACGACGCGTTGCGGGGCCCCGTCCACCTTGGTGGTGACCACGGTCCCGGTCACCGCCGTACCGAGGTAGAGCTCCTTGACGGCGTCGGGTACCCGGCTCTCGGCCGAGAGCAGGAAGCGGGTGCCCATGGCCACGCCGGCGGCACCGTAGGCCAGGGCGGCCACGAGGCCGCGGCCGCTGAAGAAGCCGCCAGCGCCGAGCACGAGCACCTTGTCGCCCACTGCGTCGACGACCTGAGGGAGCAGGAGCGTCGTGGGGACCGACCCGGTGTGGCCGCCGCCCTCGGCGCCCTGTGCGATGACGGCGTCGACGCCCCACTCGGCCACCTTCTCGGCGTGGCGCCGGGCCCCCACCGTGGGCATCACGAAGAGGCCGGCCTCCTTGCAACGGGCCACCAGGGCCGGGTTGGGGGCCTGGGCGAAGCTGGCCACCGTGGCCCCCGTCTCGATCATGAGGTCGATGCGCGTCACCGACGTCCGCGACATCGGTGCGCAGGTTGACCCCGAAGGGCGCCTGGGTGCGCCTGCGCACTTCGGTGATCGCGTCGGCGAGCTGGTCGAGGGTCATGGTGGCCGAGGCCAGGATCCCGAGCCCGCCGGCTTCGCAGGTCGCGGCGACGAGGCGCGGCCCGGCCACCCAGCCCATGCCGGTCTGCACCAAGGGGATAGCGGATGCCGACGCGCTCGCACAGCGGCGTGTGCAGCGCGGGGTGGAGCGCAGCGGGGTCGGGGACCCCGTTCAGGTCCTCACCTCGCGGTCGCGCAGACGAGCCGGGATCGAGGTCGACGCGGATGATGTCGAGCTCCTCGGGCGTCGGGAGGCGGGTCTCGGCGACGTCGGGCGGGATCGTCAGCGCGAACCCGGTGGCAGCGACCACATCCTCGACGCTCACCCCAGGGTGGTACGAGCGGAGCCGCATCGTCCGCTCCGGCGTCTCGAAGTCGAAGACGCCGAGGTTGGACACGACACGGCGCACGTCGTGGAACCGCGTGGCGCCGGGGCCCGCGGCGGCGGCCCGGGCGTAGCCGACGCCGCAGACGACGTCGACCTGGTCGACGAAGGTGCGCGTGGTGTGGTCGGGCACCCAGTAGCTCGTGGGGTGGTTGACCGAGTTGCCCGGCGCGCCGCGCACGCCGACGAGTTGCACCTTCGGCTGGTCGTGCGGACCGACCGCCGAGATGTTCTGATTGCCCGAGCGGTCGATCTGGCTCGCCATCATCATGATGTGGCGCCGGCCCGACCACACCACGTCGAACACGCTGCGATACGGCATAGCGGCCTCGCGCACCAGCTCGCCCGGGCGCGTCGAGATGGCCGGCGCGCCGACCATGAGCGCGGCCTCGCCATCGGTGAGCACGAGGTCGGGTGCGAAGGTGCGCTTCGCCAGGCGGGCGCCGAGAGAGGGGATGGTGCCGAAAGGGCTGGCCATGACTTCGCCGGCGCCGCGCCAGGCGTCGGCGCAGGCGACGACGCAGAACTCGGCCCGGGTGACGCCGCTGTCGCCGGTGCCGCTCACGATGCCCGCCCCTCGTTCACACGGGCCTGGTACTCGTCCTCGCTCGACGAGGACGTAGCGGTCGGCGAACGCTTCCCACTCGGCCGGGTCCGACGGCCGCCGCGGCGTACTCCTTCTGGAACGCCTCGTCACGCCCGTAGTCGGGCGGGTTGGCCGTGAAGTGCGCACCACCTGGCGTCTCGCGCGACGCCGTCGGTGAGCATGCGGTGGATCGGGACGGACAACAGCGGCTCGCCCTCACCGACCAGCGTCCCGTTCCCCACGACGCGTTCGGTGGTCACGAAGCGGCGTTCGGCCGCACCGAGGAACAGCGCGTCGAAGAACGGGTCGGGGCCGAGGATCTGCCCGTTGCCGGCGGTGTCGGCCCGGTTGGTGTGCACGATGGCCGCATCGAGCCGGAGCGCCGGCATGGCGACGAGCTCGACGTCGGCGTCGGCCGGTCGGCGAGGTGGGGGCTGTCGGCGCCGTAGGGCGAGCGGACCAGCCGCAGGTCGGGATTGACGGTGAGGACGTCGGAGCCGAGCCCCGCCCGGGTGGGCAGGAAGGGCACGCGCCAGGCCGCAGCCTGGAGCCCGAGGAAGAACATGCCCTCGTCCACCTCCATCACCTCGACGCGGCCGTCCTGGCGGGCGGCGCGCCAGTGCGGGTCGAGCGCGATGGAGTCCAGCGTGACGAATCCGCAGACGACCTTGCGCACCTTGCCCGTGGCGCACAGCAGGCCGACGTCGGGCCCGCCGTAGGCCACGAGCGTCAGGTCGGTGAGGTCGGAGCGGCAGATGGCTCGCACGACGGCCATCGGCTTGCGGCGCGACCCCCAGCCACCGATGCCGATGGTCATGCCGGAGCGGAGCTCGCCGACGATGTCGTCGACGCTGACACGCTTGTCGCTCATTGAGCGCGCCCCTGGTCACGTGGACGTGTCGGCGTCGCGCTTCTCGACGAACGCCGCCCGCTGCTCGTCGGCCACCCCGCGCACGTGCAGCTCGTAGGTGAAACCCTGCTCGAAGCGGTAGCTGCGCTTGACGTCGACCGGGTCGATGCCGTTGAGCGACTCCTTGGCCCGGCGGATGATGGTGGGGCTCTTGGCGGCGATGTCGGCGGCGAGCTCGAGCGCGGCGACGCGAAGGCGGCCGGGCGGCACCACGGCGGCCAGCGACCCGTAGGACGCGAGCTCGGCCGCCGAGATGGGCTTCGCGGTGTAGACCATCTTGCGCATGGCGTGCTGGGGCACGAGGCGGGCCAGATGCGTGGCGGCACCGAGCGCGCCGCGATCCACCTCGGGCAACCCGAAGGTCGCGTCGTCGGCGGCTACGACCATGTCGGCATTCCCGACCAACCCGATGCCGCCGCCGAGGCAGAAGCCCTGCACGGCCGCGATCACCGGCACCTCGCAGTCGTAGACCGCGGCGAAGGCGGCGTAACAGCCACGGTTCACCCCGACGAGCGCCTCGTCGCCCTTGGCGTTGATCTCCTTGATGTCCACGCCGGCACAGAAGCCTCGCCCGCTCGCCCGCAGCACGACGACCCGGTTGGTCGGGACCCGGCCCGCCGCGGTCAGCGCGTCAGCCAACGCGAACCAGCCGGCCACGTCGAGTGCGTTGACCGGCGGATGGTCGATGACCACCTCGGCGATGCCGTCGTGCTCTTGGACCACATTGATGGGCATTGGGTCCGGGTCTCTCCTCGGTGCGGGCTCTGACGCCGCGTCAGAAAGCCGCTCGGAACTTAGGCCAGCGTGCGGCGCCCGGCCAACGCGGGCTCGGGCGGCGGCCCGGAGCCCATGGGCGGGAGGTGCCGTAGGGTTTGCGCCATGACGCAGCCGGTCTACGACTTCAGCGAGCGCGTGGTCGTGGTGACCGGCGGTTCGCGTGGCGTCGGGGCGGGCATTGTGGCCGCGTTCGCCGGTGCTGGCGCGCACGTGGTCACCTGCGGGCGTCACGAGGCCGAGGTCGATCAGGCGGTGTTCATCGCGGCGGACGTGCGCAAGCCGGCCGACGCCGAACGTGTCGTCGCCAAGGCAGTCGAGCACTTCGGCCGTCTCGACGTGCTCGTGAACAACGCCGGCGGCGCGCCGCACGCGCTGGCGGCGGAGCAGTCGCCTCGCTTCGTCGAGGCGGTCGTCGGCTTGAATCTCCTCGCGCCGCTGTGGTGTGCCCAGTCGGCGCACAAGGTGATGGACGTGCAAGAGGACGGAGGCTGCATCATCAACATCGCGAGCGTCTCTGCGCTGCGGCCGTCGCCGGGGGCGTCGGCGTACGGCGCGGCGAAGGCAGGCCTGGTGAACCTCACGGCGACGCTGGCGCTCGAATGGGCGCCCCAGGTCCGTGTCAACTGCGTGAGCGGCGGGCTGCTCGACACCGGGGCCGGTGACGACTTCTACGGCGGCCCCGGCGGGTTGGAGCGGATGGCGGCGACCGTCCCGCTCGGCCGGATGGGAACGCCCGGGGACATCGCGGCTGCCTGCCTGTTCCTCGCCAGTCCAGGCGCCTCCTACATCAGCGGAGCCAACCTGGTCGTGCACGGGGGCGGTGAGTTCCCGGCCTTCCTGCGCGCGCGACGAACATTCACAGGGGTAGGACGTCACGGGCGAGCCTGACAACCCCGCCAATTAGGGGTGCAGCGGGGGTCAGCTGCTAAACAGAGCGACCGTGAAAATGGCGGTCCTCACGGAGACCCGTTCCGGGGAGCGCCGTGTCGCCCTCGTGCCTGACGTGGCCAAGAAGCTCGCCGGCACGGGGTGGGAGGTCTGCGTGCAGGCGGGGGCCGGCACCGCAGCGGCGTTCAGCGACAGCGCCTACACCGAGGCGGGTGCCAGTGTTGCCCCTGACGCCGCAGGCACCCTCTCGGGAGCGCAGCTGGTGGTGCGAGTCAATCCGCCCAGCGCAGAGGAGGTCGCCGCGCTGCCCCAGGGCGCCACACTCTTGAGTTTCTTCGCCGTGGCCCAGTCCGAGGACGCCCTGCGCGCGCTGGCAGCCACGGGCGCCACCGTGTTCAGCTTCGACCTGCTGCCCCGGATCAGCCGCGCCCAGGGCATGGACGCGCTCAGCTCACAGGCGACCGTCTCGGGCTACCGAGCGGGCCTGGCGGCGGCCGAGCAGCTGGCCAAGTTCTTCCCCATGTTCATGACGGCGGCCGGCACCGTGCCCCCGGCCAAGGTGTTCGTCATGGGCGTCGGGGTGGCCGGCCTCCAATCGATCGCCACGGCACGGCGGCTCGGCGCGGTGGTCAAGGCCTACGACGTGCGCGCCGCGGCCAAGGAGGAAGCGGAGAGCCTCGGTGCCACCTTCTTCGACACCGGCGTCTCGGCGGAGGGCGCGGGCGGGTACGCGCGCGAGCTGACCGCCGAGGAGCTCGACCGCCAGCGCGCCGCACTGGCGGAGGAGGTCGGCCGCTCCGACGTCGTGATCACGACGGCGGCCGTGCCCGGGCGCAAGGCACCGGTCCTGCTGACCACGGCAATGGTCGACGGGATGGCCCAGGGTGCCGTCGTCATCGACATGGCGGCAGACCAGGGCGGCAACTGCGAACTCACGATTGCGGGCGAAGTAGTCGAGCACAATGGTGTGCAGATCGTGGGCATGGCCAACCCGCCGTCGGGCATGCCGACGCACGCGAGCTTCCTGTTCGCGCGCAACGTGGCCAACGTCGTCGGGCTGATAGGACCAGAGGGCTCCCTGGCGCCTGACTGGGACGACGAGATCGTGCGCGGCATGTGCGTCCTGCGTGAGGGGACGCCTGTAGCGCCCGCCGCAGTCGAGGCACTCGACGGGGCCGCGACAGGCGGGGCCGCGACAGACGGGGCCGGGACCGGCGGGAACAGGACGGAGGGAGCAGGGGCGTGATCGCATTCGTCGAATCGACCACATCGACCGGGATCGTCGCCTACCTGACGATCTTCGTACTGGCAGCCTTCGTCGGATTCGAGGTGGTCTCCAAGGTTCCGAGCATCTTGCACACCCCGCTCATGTCGGGCTCCAACGCGATTCACGGCATCGTGCTCGTCGGCGCGCTGACCATCATGGGCGAGGCGCACGGCGCGGGCCAGCTCACTCTCGGGTTCCTGGCCGTCTTCCTGGCCACGCTGAACGTGGTCGGCGGCTTCGTCGTCACGGACCGCATGCTCGAGATGTTCAAGTCCAAGCCGGGCGAGCGCGGACGCGGCCAGACCGCCGCGGCATCGGACAGCGGGCCGGCTGCCGGCCCGGGCGCCGACGCAGGCGACACGGGTGCCGCTGAGACAGGCGGGGGCGCCGCCTGATGCTGGCGAATACCTTCACCCTGGCCGACGCGCGCGACCTGGCGTACCTCATCGCCATCGCGGGGTTCATCCTCGCCCTCAAGGGACTCAGCTCGCCCCGCCACGCTCGGCTGGGCGAGCTGGTCGGCGCGGCGTCCGCCGCGCTGGCCATCGCGATGACCTTCACGCTCCCCGAGCTGCGCCACTCGGGCAAGAACCTCGTGCTCGCGATCATCGCCATGATCCTCGGCGCTGCCATCGCGGTGCCGGTGGCACGCTTCGTCAAGATGACCGCGATGCCCCAGCTCGTTGCCATCTTCAACGGCGTCGGCGGCGGCGCGGCGGCACTGATCGCCATCGTCGAGCTGCTCCACCTGCACTCGCTGGGCCTGCAGCCTGCCGTCTACGTGACGGCCGAGGTGCTGTTGGGCGTGCTCATCGGGTCGGTCTCCTTCGCGGGCAGCGCCGTGGCCTTCGTCAAACTCCAAGAGCTGATCACGGGCCGGCCCATCACCTACCCCGGACAGCAGGTGATCAACGGGCTGGTCGGCATCGTGATCGTCGTCATGATCCTCCTCGCGCTCGTCACCGGGAGCATCGCCTACGTCTGGGTCATCCTTTTGCTGTCGCTGGTGCTCGGCGTGATCTTCGTGCTGCCCATCGGTGGCGCCGACGTGCCGGTGTTGATCTCGCTGCTGAACTCCTTCACCGGGCTCGCCGTCGCCGCGTCCGGATTCGTGCTCGACAATGCGCTGCTGATCGTGGCCGGCACGCTCGTGGGCGCGTCGGGCATTCTGCTCACCCGGCTCATGAGCGCGGCCATGGGCCGCTCGCTGCCCAACATCCTCTTCAGCGCGTTCGGTGCGGTGATCACCGCGACGGGAGGCGAGGCGGGCGACGCGACCCGCCCCGTGCGCGCCGGCACGCCCGAGGACGTCGGCGTCCTGCTCGCGTACGCGCGCAAGGTGGTCATCATCCCCGGCTACGGCCTGGCCGTCGCGCAGGCGCAGCACACGGCGCGCGAGCTCTCCCAGGCCCTCAAGGCGCGCGGCGTCGAGACCTTCTTCGCCATCCACCCGGTGGCGGGCCGCATGCCCGGGCACATGAACGTGCTCCTGGCCGAGGCCAACGTGCCCTATGACGAGTTGAAGGAGATGGACGAGGCCAACCTCGAGATGGCCACCGCCGACGTCGCCCTTGTCGTCGGGGCGAACGACACGGTGAACCCGGCCGCCAAGTCCACACCCGGCAGCCCGATTTACGGCATGCCCATCATCAACGCCGACGAGGCGGAGAACATCGTCTTCCTCAAGCGCTCGATGCGCCCGGGCTTCGCCGGCATCGACAACGAGCTGCTCTACGACCCCAAGACCACCATGCTCTTCGGGGACGCCAAAGACACGCTCCAGAAGCTGGTCGCGGCGGTGGCGGCGGCCTGAGCGCTGGCGGCCCGAGCCGCGGTGGCACGGCCCGGTCAGCCACTGTCGTCTGACCTGCATCCGGCATTGCGGTCTGAGGTCGGCGAGGAGGACGCGAGGCGCCGCGCACACCTGGTGCGCTGAGGCCGCGGACCCGTGAGGTTCACCCCTCAAGGTCAGTTCCCACTGCAATGGTGCTGGCCGAGAAGCTGGCCCACCTCGTCAGGAGGACGACGGGTCTGTCGGGGGTGGGGAGGGGAGCTGCGAGCGCGGTGGCTCGGGCCCGACCCTTCGCGCCTGTCATCGCCGCGTTCGCCTTTTGTTTCGCCGTGCTGTGCGCCGGCTTCGCCGTCTCGATCGGCGGCTCGGCGATCCCGCCGCCGGACGCGACGGGGCGCGCCCACACCGCGGACGACCAGTCCGAGACCGACCTGGCCGACACCCACGGCAACGCCGCGTTACGTGAGCTGGGCGCGGCGGCGTCGTTGCAGTTGGCACCGGCCAGCGTCACTCCCGCCGCGGCCTCCGCCGCGCTGGCCGACCAACCGCCGCTCGCGGCGCGGGAGAATTTCGCCGTTCGCGCCGTACTGGACCCTGCCCCAGTCTTCGACTTTCAGCATCACCGGCCTCTCCACGCTGGACTACTTCTCCATCGACGTGAACCCCAACGGCACGCTCGACGAGAGCGGGCCCGGGTGGAACGGTTTCGAGAGCCAGGACCTGGCGGACCTCATCACCCGGACGCACGCCGCCGGAGAACGCGTCGTGCTGACGGTGACCGATTTCGCGGAGAGCTCGCTCGACGCGCTGACGTCATCGCCGACTGCGCCGGCCACGCTGTCGGCGGCATTGATCCCTCTGCTCCAGGCCAAGGCGCTCGACGGGGTGAACTTCGATTTCGAAGGCGAGGGCAGCGGCGATCAGTCCGGCCTCACCAACCTCATCACGTCGGCGGCGGGCATGCTGCGGGCGGCGGACCCGCACTGGCAGATCACCATGGACACCTACGCGTCGTCGGCGGGGGACCCCAACGGGTTCTACAACGTTGCCGCGCTGGCACCGGCGGTCGACGCATTCTTCGTGATGGACTACGAGCTCAACCTGGCGGGATCGCCTTCGGCGTCCTCGCCGCTCACCAGCGGTCAGTTCAGCAGCCAAACCACCCTGGCGCAGTACACCGCGGCGGTGCCCGCGTCCAAGGTGATTCTCGGCGTGCCTTTCTTCGGCATCGACTGGCCCACGGACAACGGGACCATGGCGGCCAACGCCGCGGGCGGCGCGGCCGACATCGCCGATTCGCAGGCCCAAGGCAACGGTCCCGAGTACTGGGATCCCGTGACTGACACCGCGTGGACCAGCTACCAGGCCGGCGGCCAGTGGCACGAGTCGTACTACGAGGGGGAGAACGGCCTCTACGACGTCTCGCTCCTCGCGTCGCATTACGGCGTGCGCGGCGTCGGGATCTGGGCGCTCGGGATGGAGAACGACGACGCGGAGATGATCGCATCGCTCGACGGCCTTTCGCCTGGCGCGCCGCCCGGCACGGGGCCGACGTCGACATCGTCGAGCGCGCCCGTCATGGCGGCGCCGGCGCCGGGAGGCAGCGGCCCCGCGTCCGGGTCGGGAGGCTCGCTCGCGCCGGCCGCAGCGGCTCCTCCTCCCGGGGGGACTTCGAGCAGTGGCGCGGGCGCGGGCGGCGCGAGTGGTGCCAGCAGTACCAGCGCCACGCCGTCGATGCCGGCGGCAGCACCGACGACCACGACGTCGGCGGTGACGTCCATCACTGGCATCTACAACGGCACGACGGTGGCGCTGTCGCCCGTCGCCGCGAGCCAGGTGCTCGGGATCGTCCCTGCGGGCACGCTGACGGACTTCGAATCCAACGACGCCGCCTACTCATGCCTCAACGGCGCATCCCTCAACGTCTATGACAACGTGAACGGCACAGCCGTGGCGGAGGCGATCACGCCGGCCGACTGCATCGCGCAGGACTTCCAGCTGCCATAAGGACGGAGAGCGTTCGACCCTGGTCGCGGCCCAAAGGTGCAGGTGAACGCGCCAGGACCTGACGGATCCATCCCGCACGCCACAAGTAGCGTAGAGCGGGGCATGGACGCAGCGTCGAAGCACGAGACGGCACACGAGGGCACCGCGGCTGGCGAGGTCAGCCGCTTCCCGCCGGCCATCCGCTCCCAGCGAGCCTTCCAGGTCGTCCTCGGCCTGTTCTGGATCCTCGACGCGGCGCTCCAGTTCCAGCCCTTCATGTTCGGCCGAGGCTTCGTCACGAGCTTCATCCTGCCCAACGCCCAGGGCCAGCCCTTCGTGTTGGGCGATTTCATCACCCACATCGGGAACTTCCTGGCCCCAGACATCGCGGTCTGGAACACGTTCTTCGCGCTGATCCAGCTCTTCATCGGCGTGGGTCTCCTCTTCCGCCGCACGGTGAGGCCCGCGCTCGCCGTCTCCTTCGTCTGGGCTCTCGGGGTCTGGGTCATCGGCGAGGGCATGGGCATGCTCCTTACCGGCAGCGCGAGCGCGCTCACGGGGGCGCCGGGCTCTGTCGTCTTGTACGGACTACTCGGGCTCATGGCCTGGCCCCGTCCGCCCCGGCGTGCCGTCGACGTCGACGGGAGCGACCGCCCGGTGGGCGTGGCATCCTCGGCGGCGGCCCAGGGCATCGGCCGCTCGATCACGCCGCTGGCGGTGTGGGCGGGGTACTGGTGCCTGGCCGCCGTGCTCTTCCTTCTCCCCGACAACCGGACCACGACGTCGGTGCAGAGCGCCATCGTCGGCATGGGCAACAGCACCCCGAGCTGGTACGCCTCCTTCCTGACCCACCTCGGCAACCTGTTCTCGACCAGCGGGACCGAAACGGCCTGGATCCTCGCCGCCGTCTCCGTCGTGATCGGGCTGGGCCCGTTGGTGGCGCGGCGCCCAGGGTGGTTCCTGGCCGCCGGCGCGCTGGTCGCCTGCGTGTGGTGGTTCGCGGGCCAAGGCCTCGTGGGCAACGTCTTCAGTGGTTCGGACACCGATCCCAACACGGGACCGCTGCTGATCCTGCTGGCGGCGGCGATGGTGCCGACGGCGGTCGCGGCCCGCGGCGGGCTGGCGTTCGCCCGCCACGGACATCGTGCGGCGGAGCCCCGCGGTGGCCGGTCTCGGCATCGTCGCTCTGGGCGCCGCGCTCGGCGCTCAGCGCCAGCTACCCCGCCGCGGCACCCGAGTCGACGACTGCCGCGATGTCGGGCATGACGATGGACGCGAGCGGCGGCGACGCCATGGCCGGCTCGGCCACACAGTCGGCCACAGCGAGCACGTGTCATCCACACCAGGTCGGGCTGAAGATCTCGGGGCTCGACCTGGCCAATACGCCCTACATGATCATGGGCGGCACCAACGGCATGGACATGAACGGAGCGGATGCCAGCGCGGCCGCCGGCTTCAACACGACGAAGCCGAACTGGCACTACAGCGGGCCAGCGCTGCCACAGGCGGAGGCACAGGCGCTCCTGGCGGACGGCAACAACGGGCCGGACGACATCGCGCATGGCGGAGAACGGCTGCGCACCGCGGCTCACCGCGGCGCAGGACATCGGTGCAGAGCAGTACGTCCAGCAGACCAGCGCGGCCGTCACCCCCTATGCCACACCAGCCGACGGCGATGGCGGCCGGGTACGTGCCCGTCTCGCCGACCGACTATCCGGTCGTCTACTACGTGAACCCCGGCGTCGTGGCGGCCAACGCGGCAGCCCACCGCACGCTCGACCCCGCGCACGTCGACGGCCTCGTCTACGCCACCACGCCGTCAGGCCAGCAGGTGCTCGCCGCCGCCATGTACATCCTCCCCGTCGACCGTCACCACCGTCCCCATGCCCTACGGCGCACTGGTGCAGTGGCACCGCCGCACCCAGGTCTGCGGGCCCGGCACCGCGTCTGCGACGACGTCGCTCACGATCACCGGCTCCCCGCCGTGCCCGAGCGGCTCGGTCGTGCAGCCGACGCCCTACCTCTCCATGGTGTGGCAGGTCCCGGTGGCCGGCGGGCCGCTGGCGATTCAGCCGCCGGACATCCAGATCGTCGAGGCGGCCGATCATGCAGTCCCAGGGGCACGTCTGGCTAAAGCATGCGCGTAGCCGAAAGGATGAGGCCGGACTGCCCGAATTCCGCCTCGCGGCTGACCCGCCGGGCCCCACCGTCCATAGCGTTTCTGCCTATGGCGGCGTCACCTGATGTGACCGAGCGCGTGCTGGCGTGGGCGCGTGTCGACTTCTCGCCGGCGCACCGTCCTCCGCAGTGGTGGCGCGTCGCCGTCGCCACGGTCCTCGCCATCGGCCTGTCCCTGGCGGCCGACGCGGCGCTGGTGGCCATCGGGACGAGGCTGTTCCCGGCGACGAAGGGCTACGTCCACTTCGCGTTCAGCGACTACGCCAAGCTGACGGTGCATCGGCGTCGTCATCGCCTGTGCGGCGTGGCCGATCGTGGCCCGCTTCAGCTCGGCGCCGCGGTGGCTCTTCTTCCGCCTGGCCATCGTCGTGACGCTCGTCCTGTTCCTGCCCGACGTCTACATCTGGCACCAGGGCCAACCGGCGCACGCCGTGGCGGTGCTCATGGCGATGCACCTGGCGATCGCGCTGATCACCTACAACCTGTTGGTCCACCTGGCCCCGGTGCGCCCGGGTCCACGGTGGCGCGGCGCGGGCGCGGTACCCCGGGCGAGGCGAGCGCGCGGCGTGCGCTCAGCCTCGGGGCGCGATGGCGTCGACCTCGGCCAGCACGTCGTCGCCGGGTCGCCACGCGCCGGCCGCCACGTTGGCCGCGATCTGCTCGGGCTGGTGCGCCCCGGCGATGACCGAGGCCACCGCGGGCCGCGACAGCAGCCACGCGAAGGCCAGGTCGAGCACGCTGTGGCCGTCGCGGCGCGGCCAGCTCGTCGAGCGCGGCCACCGCGCCAGCCTCTCGTCGGTCAGCTGGCCGCGGCCCGGTCACCCAGGGCGGCGAGCCGCGTGCCCTCGGGCGGCGGCTCCCCGGCGCGGTACTTGCCGCTCAGCAGGCCCGCTGGCCAGGGGGAAGTAGGGCAAGAAGGCCGAGGCCGGCGCGATCGCACTCGTCGAGGACCCCGTCGTCTCGGGTGCGCGGTCGAGAATGTTGTACTGGTTCTGCACGCTGACGAAGCCCGGTGCCGCCCGGCGGCGTGGCCGCCGCCGCCTCCTCGAGCATCGCCGCGGTGAAGTTGGAGCAGCCGAACTCGCGGACCTTGCCCTCGGCGACCAGCTCGTCGAGGACCCCGATGGTCTCGGCGATCGGGCGTCTTCTGGTCGGGCACGTGCAGCTGGTAGAGGTCGATGTGGTCGGTGCCGAGCCGGGTCAGGCTGTCCTCGACGGCCGTGCGCACGTAGGCGGCGCGACGCCCCCCCTCGTGACCCTCGTAGGGTGCGCCGAACTTGGTGGCCAGCACGATCTCGTCGCGCCGCGACCCGAGCGCGGCGCCGAGGTACGTCTCGCTCTTGGTGCCGCCGTAGATGTCGGCGGTGTCGAAGAGGGTGATGCCGGCATCGAGCGCGGCGCCGACGACGGCAGCGGTCTCGGCTGCGGCCGATGCCGCCCGCCGAAGTTGTTGCAGCCCAGGCCCACGACGCTCACCGTCAGCGACCCGATCGTGCGCGTCTCCATCGGCGACCTCCCTCCCATCGGTGGCTCCGCTCTCCGCGTCCGGAATGCGCCGGCGGGCGTCGGCCAGGAGTCGGCAGTACTGTACCGGCGGGTCGCGGTTGGCGAGCCGGACGAGCGATGAGGTGAGCTGCAATGGCAGCAGGCGCAGTTGACGTGTCGGTGGCGGCCGCACCGGACGAGGTCTGGAAGAAGGTCGGCGACTTCGGCGGGGTGGCGCGACTTCTTCCCCGGCATCGACTCCTTCCGCCTGGAAGGTGACGACCGGATCATCGGCATGTTCGGCATGGAGATCCGCGAGCGCCTCTTGGCCAAGGACGAGGAGAACCGCGTCATCACCTACTCGGTGGTCGAAGGCGTGCCGATCGACAGCCACACCGCCACCATCTCGGTCGAGCCCGAGGGCGACGGGTCCAAGGTCATCTGGGCCTACGACGTCACGCCCGACGAGATGGCGCCGATCTTCGGCGACACCTACAAGGCGGCGCTTGACCTCGCTCGAGGGCACCTTCTCCTGAGACGTCGTCTCGACCGGTTCGGGGAGCGGCTCGAGCCGCCGAGGCGGTGCAGGCGACCACCAGGGGTGCGTGCCGCGCGTTCTCTCGCCTACCCTGACCCGGTGACCGACGCGCGGCGGACGCAGCGGGCGGACAGCGCACCCGCCGGTGCCGGTGCACGCCGCCGCCGCGCCCGCTGACCGAGGACGTCCCACGGATCTACCCGCGCCGCCTGCCCGAGCCCACCCGCCGCGAGCTGATGCGCCGCGGCCGCACCATCGCCAAGGTCGTGCGCGTCCACTTCACGCCCACGGCGCTGCGCCAGCTGCGCACCATCCGCCACGGCGCCGCTGCCGGCGGCGCAGCTCGCCCGCCCGCTGCGCAAGAGCTTCCAGGACCTGGGCGGCACCTTCATGAAGTTCGGCCAGATCATCGCGTCGTCGCCCGGGATGTTCGGCGACGAGGTGGCCGACGAGTTCCGGGCCTGCCTCGACACCGGGCCCCCGTCCCGTTCCCCGACGTGCGCCAGCGGGTGGAGGAGGACCTCGGCCTGTCGCTCCGCGACGCGTTCGCCGAGTTCGACCCCGAGCCCGTCGGGACCGCCTCCATCGCCGTCGTGCACCGGGCACGGCTCCTCGACGGGCGCATCGTGGCCGTCAAGGTGCTGCGCCCCGACATCGAGCACGTCGTCGCCACCGACCTCGACCTCATGCAGCCGCTCCTCGAGATCCTGGTGCGCCAGACCGGGGACCAGATGGCGGGTCAACGTGCTGCAGATGCTCGACGGCTTCCGGGTGCAGATCGGCGAGGAGATGGACCTGCGCAACGAGGCGCGTTCGCTCGTGCACTTCCGCCGGCTGCAGAACGAGTTCGACCTCCGCCTGATGGCAGTGCCCGAGCCGCTACATCGACCTCTCCGGGCGCAACGTGCTGACCATGGAGTTCTTCGACGGCGTGCCGATCGACGACCTGGCCCAGGTGGCCGACCTCGGGTACGACCCCGACCCCGCTCGTGCAGGAGGTCATGCGCGCCTTCTTCCTCACGACGGTGCGCTGGGGCGCGTTCCACGGCGACGTGCACGCCGGGAACATGATGCTGCTGCGCGACGGCCGTATCGGCGTGATCGACTGGGGGATCGTCGGCCGCCTGGACCCGTCGACGCACCGGTTCTTCATTTCGCTGCTGTCGGCCGCGATGGGCAACGAGGACGCGTGGCCCGTCGTGACCAGGCACATCACCGACGTCTACGGGCCCGCCATCGGCGTCGCCGTCGGCCTGTCCGGCGACGACCTCACGGCGTTCTTCCGCTCCATCCTCGAGCCGGCGCTGACCCGGCCATTCGGCGAGGTGAGCCTGGCCGGCATCATGCAGACGATCCAGCTCCAGATGGCCCGGGCCCAGGGAGTGGAGGCGCACCAGCGCAGCGTGCGGGCCATCGTGCGCCGCCTGCGCACCCAGCGCCGGGTCCGGCGGATGGCCGACGAGGCAGGCGGCCTGATGTCGGAGTTCGACCGCGGCACCTTCTTGTTAGCCAAGCAGCTCATGTACTTCGAGCGCTACGGCCGCATGTTCGTCTCCGAGGTGCCCATCCTCAACGACCGCGCCTTCCTCGAGCAGTTGCTGGCCGACGTGGACATGGCGAGCCTCGAGGGCTGATGCGGACACCGAGCCGACCACTTGGGGTCCTGGGGATCCGCATCTAGCGACCGCTGTGGTCCTCGCTCCGGGATCGCCACTTGGCGATTCGTGCCCTTGCCCTCTGTGGCGCCCCTGCGAGCAGTGCGCTGGCACCGAAGACCACCACGACGACCACGATCACCCAGCCGACCCAACCATCGCCACTCGGTTGGACGCCGAAGAGAATGGCCTGCGCGGGAGAGGGCTGCAAGAGCCATTGCGCCAGCGTACGACTACCCGGTCCTTTTGTGGCAGGAATCCCGTGTGCACCAAATGTCCGCACCAAAAATGCCTTTCGGTGCAAAGCCGCGCCCTGGCACGAAAATGGAATCTGTTCTAGTTTCACCCGGGTCCGGGCCTCTGGGCCCGTGGGACAGGGGAGGTGACATGGCAGACGAGACCGAGATCTACAGGGCCGACCACGTCCTCGAGTATCCCTACGTCCGCTCGGTCGGGCCGGTGGTCGGTGCCTTCTTGACCGGGCTGCGCGACGGCAAGGTCGTGGGCACGACGGGGACTGGCGGGCGGGTCATCGTGCCGCCCACCGAGTACGACCCCGAGACGGGCGAGGAGACCTCTGGCGTGGTCGAGGTCGGGCCCGGAAGGGACGGTGACCGTCGTGGTCCTGGGTGCGCCGGCCGCGGCCGAAGCACCCGCTGCAGACGCCATTCGCCTGGGTGCTCGTGCGCTTCGACGGCGCCGACACCTCGTTCCTGCACGTGCTGCCCGCGGCAGGACCCGACGAGGTCTCCACCGGCATGCGCGTGCGCCCCGAGTTCGCGCCCGAGGACGAGCGGGTCGGGCACGTCAAGGACATCAGCCACTTCGTGGCGGTCGGCGGTGCGTCGTGAGCGAGCGCGAGCCGGTGACGATGATGGCTGCGACCACGCACCTCGACTACGTCTTCACCGCCGGCGTGGCGATGAGCGAGAACCTGCACGGGTACGAGCAGGGCAAGTTCATCGGGCAGCGCTGCCCCAAGTGCAAGAAGGTCTACATCCCCTCACGCGGCGCCTGCCCGACCGACGGCGTGCCCACCGACGAGTTGGTCGAGCTCCCCAACACCGGCACCGTGACCACCTACTGCGTGGTCAACGTGCCGTTCGCCGGCCAGTCGATCGAGATCCCCTACATCTGCGCCCAGATCCTGCTCGACGGGGCCAACCTCTCGTTCATGGGCCTCATCCAGGAGATCCCCACCGACGAGATCCGCATGGGCATGCGGGTCGAGGCCGTGTGGGTCGCACCCGAGGAGCTGGGGCCGACGTTGGCCTCGGTCAAGTACTTCCGTCCCACCGGCGAACCTGACGCCGACTACGACACCTACAAGGAGTACCTGTGAGTCGAGTTCCCCGCGCTCACCTCGGGCCGCCGGCCGGTCGGCGTGGTGTCCTTCGCGCAGTACGACAACGTGCGGCGCGAGGACGCCCGCAACGAGGTGGAGATGCTCATGCCGGTGGTCGCCGAGGTGTTCGGCAACATCGGCATCACCAAGGACGACGTCGGCTTCATCTGCTCGGGCTCGACCGACTACCTCGTCGGCGGACCGTTCTCATTCGTTGCGGCGCTCGACGCCGTCGGCGTGTGGCCCCCCCGGGCCGAGTCGCACGTCGAGATGGACGGCGCCTGGGCGCTCTACGAAGCCTGGGTGCTGCTGCAGGAGGGCGAGATCGACGCGGCCCTCGTCTACGCCTTCGGACGTTCGTCGATGGGCGACCTCTCCGAGATTCTGTCCGTGCAGCTCGACCCCTACTACCTAGCCCCGCTGTGGCCCGACCCGACCTCGCTGGCCGCCCTGCAGGCCCAGGCCATGATCGACGCCGGCAAAGCCACCGAGGCCGACTTCGCCGCGGTGGCCAGTCGGTCGCGCCGGGCCGCGCTGGCCAATCCCAAGGCCCAGGTCGCCTACGACCGTTCGCCCGAGCAACTCTTGGCCGAGGACTACGAGGTGGCGCCTCTGCGGCGCCACGCGCTGCCCCCGCTGACCGACGGCTGCGCCGCCGTCGTCCTGGCGGCCGGCGAGCGGGCCTACGAACTGTGCGAGCGGCCGGCCTTCATCACCGGCATCGACCACCGCATTGAGACTCACTCGCTGGGCGCCCGCGACCTCACCCGCTCTCCCTCGACGAAGCTGGCAGGGGAGAAGGCCGGGGTCGGGGCGAAGCACGTCGACGTGGCCGAGCTGCACGCGCCGTACGCACACCAAGAGCTCATCCTGAGCGAGGCCCTCAGGCTGGCGGACGGTGTCGCCGTCAACCCTTCGGGCGGCGCGCTGGCGGCAAACCCGATGATGTCGGCCGGCCTCATCCGCATCGGGGAAGCGGCCAAGGCGATCTGGTCCGGCACGGCCGACCGTGCCGTGGCCCACGCCACGTCGGGCCCCTGCCTGCAACAGAACCTGGTCTGCGTCCTGGAGGGTGTGTGATGGCGGAGCGCTGCGCAGTCATCGGGGTCGGCCAGACCGTGGCCAAGTCCAAGCGGGAGGACGTCTCGATCGCCGGCCTGGTGCGCGAGGCCGCACTGGCGGCGCTCGAGGACGCTGGCCTGACGTTCGCGGACATCGATGCCGTCGTCGTCGGCAAGGCGCCCGACATGTTCGAGGGCGTCATGATGCCCGAGCTGTATCTCGCGCCAGCGCTCGGTGCGGTGGGTAAGCCCATGTTCCGCGTGCACACGGCGGGATCGGTTGGCGGGTCGACCGCCATCGTGGCGTCGCATTTGGTGGCCTCGGGCATCCACGACCGGGTGCTCACCGTTGCCTTCGAGAAGCAGAGCGACTCCGACGCCATGTGGGCGCTCTCGGTGCCCCAGCCCTTCTCGGCACCGCTGTTGGCCGGCGCGGGCGGCTACTTCGCGCCGATCATCCGGGCCTACATGTACCGCTCCGGTGCGCCGCGCGATGTCGGCATGATGGTGGCGGTCAAGGACCGGCTCCATGCGTTGAAGAACCCCTACGCGCACCTCCACCTGCCCGACATCTCCATGAAGATGGTCGAGGACTCGATCATGCTGTGGGACCCGCTGCACTACCTCGAGTCGTGCCCGTCCTCCGACGGCGCCGCCGCCATGGTCATCGGGTCGGAGAAGGCGGCGGGTGCGGCCACGGCCTCGACGGGTCGGCCACCGGCGTGGATCCATGGGATGGCCATGCGCTCGGAGCCGACGATGTTCGCGGGCAGGGATCAGGTCAACCCGCAGGCCGGACGCGACTGTGCTGCGGACCTGTACCGCCAGGCTGGTATCACCAACCCGCGCCAGGACTTCGACATGGCCGAGGTCTACGTGCCTTTCAGCTGGTACGAGCCGATGTGGCTCGAGAACCTCGGCTTCTGTGACGAGGGCGACGGCTGGAAGCTGACCCAGGCGGGGGCGACGTCGATGATTGAGGGGGGCGACATCCCGTGGAATTGCTCGGGCGGTGTGCTCTCGTCGAATCCGATCGGCGCGTCGGGCATGCTGCGCTTCCTCGAGACCGCGCTGCAGGTGCGCGGCCTGGCCGGCGAGCACCAGGTCGCTGACGCCCGCCGCGCTCTCGGGCAGGCCTACGGTGGTGGTTCCCAGTTCTTCGCCATGTGGGTGGTCAGCGCGGAGCGGCCCTGATCCGATGTGCTCTGCCGATATGCTCGGCGGAGCCAAGCCAGCTTTGACCAGGAGGTCTCAGTGAAGGTCGTCGTGGACTTCGACGAGTGTGCCAGCAACGCCGTCTGCATGGGCATCTTGCCCGAGGTCTTCGAGGTGCGCGATGACGGGTACCTCTACGTCCTCAACGAGCACCCGCCCGAGGAGTTCCGCGAGCGTCTGCGCGAGGCGGTCAACGGCTGCCCGACCGGCGCCATCTCCATAGAGGAAGACTGACGCCCGGCATCGCACCTCGTACGGCGCCGCCGCCCGACCTGCGCGCCAGCAGCACATGAGTGGACCGACGACCCCGCCCCGGGCGCGCTTCGCCCCGTCGCCCACGGGGTTTTTCCACGTCGGCAGCGCACGCGCCGCGCTGTTCAACTGGCTCTTCGTGCGCCAGCACGGGGGGACGTTCATCCTCCGGATCGAGGACACCGACGAGCTGCGCAACCGCCCGGAATGGACCGACGGGATCATCGCCGCACTCGACTGGCTCGGCATGGCGCCCGATGAGGGTCCGTACTTCCAATCGGCGCAGGACGTGACGCACGCGGCTGCCATTGAGGTCCTTTGGGCAAGCGGCGCGCTCTACGCCTGCGGGTGCACCCGCGAGGAGATCGACGCGCGCACCAAGGCGCGGGCGGCGGCCGGCGACCCGACCCCCGGCTACGACGGGCACTGTCGCGACCTCGGCCTGCCGCGGGGCGAGGGGCGGGCGTTGCGCTTCCGTACGCCCGACGAGGGCGTGGTACGGGTCGACGACCTGGTGCGAGGCGAGGTCGAGTTCCCGCTGCGCGCGCTCGAGGACTTCATCTGCGTCAAGGGAAACGGCAAGCCGCTCTTCGTCCTCGCCAACGCGGTGGACGATCGCACCATGGCCATCAGCCACGTGATCCGCGGCGAGGATCAGCTCCCGACCACGCCGCGCCAGATCCTGCTGTGGGGCGCGCTCAACGCAGCCGAGGGTGGCGATTTGGTCCTGCCCGCGTACGCCCACCTGCCGCTGCTGGTCAACGAGGCAGGTAAGAAGCTGTCGAAGCGGCGCGATCCGGTGGCGGTCGAGATGTACCGCGAGCAGGGGTACCTGCCCGACGCGTTCCGCAACTATCTCGCCCTGCTCGGCTGGAGTCCGGGCGAGGAGGAGATCGTGCCGCTCGAGGTGCTGCTCGAGCGTTTCCGCCTGGAGGACGTTCAGCGTTCGCCAGCGTTTTTTGACATCAAGAAGCTGGCGCACATCGACGGCGTGTACATCCGCGCGTTGGCGGTGGGCGAGTTCGTCGCGGCCTCGCGGCCGTGGGTGAACCCGGTGCCGGGGGAGTGGGCCCCAGGCTCGTGGCGCGACCCCGACACTGGCGCACCGGCGACCGAGCCGCCCGCCTGGGATCCGGCGCGCTTCGATCCTGCCGTTTTCGCCGCCCTGGCCGCGGTGACACAGGAGCGCGTCGCGGTGCTGGGCGACGTGCCCGAGCTGGTGGACTTCCTCTTCCTCCCCGACGCTCCGGACGATCCTGACAGCTGGCAGAAGGCGGTGGCGGGTGACGAGCTGGCCCCACGGATCCTCGCCGACGCGCTCGTGGCATACGAGACGTGCCCGTGGGACGCCGCCTCGCTGCACGAGGTGACACTGGCCCTGGCCGAGTCGGCTGGACGCAAGCTGGCCAAGGCCCAGGCCCCCATCCGGGTGGCGGTGATGGGCCGGACCCGAGGCCTGCCGCTCTTCGACTCGCTGGCCGTGCTCGGCCGTGACGAGACACGCCGGCGGATCGCCGCCGCACTCTCCCGGCTCGAGCCTGCTGCTTAATGCTCTTCGCCCCGCTTCGCTGGGCGCTGCGCATCGGCGTGTTCGTGGTCGCCGCGATCGTCCTCTACTTCGCGATCACCCTGGTGCAGGTGTGGCTGACGTCGCGCCAGTACGACCCGCGTCCGGCAGGGGCCATCTTGGTCATGGGCGCGGCCCAGTATGACTGCGTGCCGTCTCCGGACCTGCAGGCACGGCTGGACCAGGCGCTGACGCTCTACCGGCAGGGGTACGCGCACCTCATCATGGTGACCGGTAGCAAAGAGCCCGGGGACAAGTGCACGGAGGCCGAGTCAGGCGCCATGTATCTCGAGAAGCACGGCGTTCCCTCGACGGCCATCCTCGAGGCCGGGGGCAACGACAGCTACGAGAATATTCAGGACGCGTCCGGGGGCCTCAAGGCACACGACGTGCACGTGGTCCTCGTGACCACTGACCCGTTCCACGAGGACCGATCGATGGCCATCGTCTCGAACTTCTCGTTCTCCCCGTCGCCGACGCCGACCCAGACCTCGCCGATCTCGGGCTGGTCGACGTTTCCCTACTTCTTCAAGGAGGCGGTGGGCGTGGGGTTGGGGCGAGTCGTCGGCTTCAACCACCTGGAGTGGTTGCACGACGCCTAACGGCGTGGCGCTGATGGTGCCGGTGCGGGTGGGTGATTCAGCGGACCGTGGTGGTGGAACTCGCGGGTGTTGCTGCGGCGGGTGATTTGAACCTGATGCGGACCACCGTGCCGAGCCCTTGGGCTGTGCCGACCCCGATGACACACGTGAGGTGGCCGGCCGTCCCGCAGTACCCGTCACCGATGATGCCTGTGACGACTCGGAAACGGGCGGCGAATGTCCCGTTGCGACCGACTCGGATGGCCTTGGCGTTCGTAATGTCGCAGTGGGGAGTGTCGGCGGTCGGGTTCATCCGTCCCTGCGCCGGACCAGTGCACTCGGTGGCGAACCAGGTCTGCGTGGACCCGTGGTAGGAGTGCACCAAGCCGCGACCCGAAATGGTGACGGTCTGGCCGTTGACCAATCCCGAACTCGGGGTCGCCTTGATGGCAACAGACGCAGCTCCAGCGCGAGCAGGCCCGAACGCCACGGCGCCGGCGCCGGTCGCGGCCGCGAACAGGCCGAGGACCATTGCGGCTGCCCACCTCCGCTGCATGGCCACGACCTCCGAAGCATCTCGCCCCCCGGGGGAATCCCGGGCGCTGCATCATTCCACCGGTTTGGCAGCGATTCAACGCGCCCCCTCCGAGGTCAACGGACGGACCAGCCGTCGCGTTGCGCTCGGCTAATCTGGACCTCCACCCATTCGGGGGTGGTGTAATCGGCAACACGACTGGTTCTGGTCCAGTTATTGAGGGTTCGAGTCCTTCCCCCCGAGCATCGGCGGGCTCCAGGTGCATGCCGGAGGCCTCCGCCCGGCCCCATCGTCTAGAGGCCTAGGACACCACCCTCTCAAGGTGGCGACACGGGTTCGAATCCCGTTGGGGCTGCTTCAAACGTCCAGTTCAGAGGCCTGATGTTCAGACCGACGGAGAAAGGGATGAGCCCACCGTGACATCTCGATTCGCGACTGACGCCGAAGTCGCGACCTGGCGGAAAGACGGTTGGGTCCTGATCGAGGAATTGGTTGACGCCGTGGAGATCGACGCCGTCGCCGACGACCTCCGGAGGGTGTTTCCGAGTGCCGAAAAGCTCCACTCCGACCCAGACGGGGTGACCGAGCGTTGGAAGGGCCGCCCTGTCGAGCCGAAAGAAGTGTTTGTGTGGCCCGACGAAGGTCCGGGATTCCGTCCGGAGCAGCAGCGATGGTCGGCCGTGTTTCCCTTTCCTGGCACCGGTGCGTTGAACCGGTTGTGCGTCCACCCATCGATCGTTAACTTCGCCGAGCGCGCTGCTCGGAAGCACAGATATCCGGTTGTACCAGGCCGGCGCGAGCGCGAAGTATGCCGGGGTGACCAACTACGAACAGCCGATGCACATAGACCGCAACCACTCGTGGCTCCCACCTGGCAGCGAGTTCCCCTGGTGGAATCTGGAGGGGTTCCTTTACCTGAGCGACATCTCTGAAGCCGACAATCCCACCCGTCTCGTCTCGATCAGCGACTCCAAACACATCGACTCTCCATATGGCGTCGTGATGCCCAACATGGAACCTGGCGTTTATGAGGCTGAGCAACCCGCTCCAGGGATCCGCGGTTCGTACCTGGCGTACCGGTCCGACTGTTGGCATCGGGGCGCGCCCTTTGGCTCGGCCACCGGAGCCCGTTTCGTGGCTTCCATCGCCTTCAAGAACGCAGAAGTCGAATGGATCGACTACAACGCCCAGCAGTCAGTATCTACGTCCATGGAGTGGACGGTCTTCGTCGAGGGCTCTACGCCGCGGGAGCTGGCGCTCTTCGGCTGGCCGCCGCCGGGGCACCCAGTCTGGAACGAGCGGCTGATCGAGCAGACCCAGGAGCGGTATCCGGCGCTAGACCTCGGCCCGTGGCAGGCGGCGTTCTCGGAAACATCGAGTAAGGCCGACCGATAGTCGGAGCTCGTCGATTACAGGCTGAGTCCTAAGAGGACGTCAGCGGAGGCGTCGGTTGCCGGCCGATCTCGACACGCGGGAATGTGCTCTGATTCTCGCCCGGGACAACTCGCACGGTTCCAATCACCATCCATGGTCTTGAAGATGAGCACTCAGCCAGAAGTCGAACCCGTGCTACCGGTCCCGGGGGCCGGTCGGGGTTGTCCAGACCGTCTTGCCCGTTCGTCCCAATCCTTCTGAACAGGCCCTCCCGTCCAAGGCGTTCACGACCGTCTTCTCGGTAGCAGACATTCGATTGCCGATTCACGGGCGGCTTACATTCAACGCTCGCGATAGTTGCCTGCCCACGTACGAATCCTCTTTGAGTCAAGACCCCTATTTCGGGAACTTCCAGGCGCGACGAATCGATCCGTCGTTGAAGGGCACGACGGCGTAGGGTTTCTCTGGGTTCGGGAGTGACTTCGCCGAAGAACCGGTTGCGCAGGGTGTAGAGCCGGTCACGCAGGCAGCGAGTCGTCCCTGAGTGTCCTCCCGGACCCCCTATCGAGCGTCGAGGAGGAGCTGGCGGTAGACGGCGTTGCTGATCGGGCGCTTGAGTGAACGGAGCGCCTCCTTCTTGGTCTTGCCCTCGGCGACTTTGCGCTCGAAATAGATGCGTCCCTCGGTGCCGGAATTACGGATCTGGGTGACGGCGGCCATGTGCAGCGCATGGTTGAGCCGACGGTTCCCGCGTTGGGAGACGCGGTGGACGACTCGCCCGCCCGAGGCGAACTCGACCGGTGCCGTCCCGTTGTAAGACGCGAAGGCGTCGCGGTTGGCGAAACGGCGGACGTCGCCGGCATAGCCGATGAGCTGTGCGGCGACGATCGGACCCACTCCATAGATCTCTGTCAGCGAGGTCCCCGACGCCTTGATGGCGAGGCGGATCCGGCTGTGCGACCCCTTGGTCTGCTCGTCGAGGCGACGGACGTCGTCGAGGAGCTCGAGGGCCATGTCGTGGCGGACCTGCTCGGCGGGGGTCTGAGGCGTGACGGTGGCCATGAACCTCTCGGCGTCAGAAACGTAGAGTTCCTTAGCGATTCCGCCCGGAGCGAGCTCGGCCAAGAGGGCATGGAGTCGACACACGACCCGGGTCCGATGGCTGCCGAGGTCGACATTGCGCTTGACCAGGATCCGGAGCACCTGGGAGTGGTCAGCTGCTTCGACGCTGCGCAGGCCCGGTGCCCGAAAGGCGGCGACGGCGATCGAGTGGGCGTCGTTGGGGTCGTTCTTGTTGGAACGACCGGTGGCGAGCACCCGAATCCGAGCGGCCAAGGTAGCCGGGACGTCGAGTACCTCCTCACCGTGCGCCACGAGCTGTTGGGCCAACAAGTAGCCCGTCCCGCCGGCCGACTCGATGGCCCACCTCCGCTTTTCGAAGGGCTCGGCCCAGCGCACCAGTTGTTCGACCTGACGACGGGTGGCACGCACCTTGACGCTGGAGATCTCATCTTCAGCCTCGTCGATGGCCACCGCCGTGTGCGATGCCTTGTGGGGGTCTATCCCGATCACCACTTGCATGACTACCTCCTTGGTTGATGTGAACCACGGGGGCACTCCTGCTTGCGGATGTTCGTGCTCGATCCTCTTTTGAGCCACTCCGTGGGCGAAGCCCCGGCAGGACGCTCTTCGTACGAAAGCCACCCGACAAGAGCCGGGGGCAGGCACTACGAGAGCGACCCCACCGGGACCCCTTAACGCTAGGAAATCGTCGCTAGCGCTCGGAGCTAAGTCTCAAGCAGGCACTTATCGGGCTAGTTCCTTCGCGGACTGCGTTCTGGGATGAGTCCCCTTCTATTGTGGATTCTTGATGACTGATCGCCAGACATGGCTTGTCGCTGCTCGTGCGGCCAGCGCTGAGGGCCGATGGTTGGGACGTGTACACCGCGTTTACCAAAGCAGAACAGTCGGGCGCCCTCGATGCCGACGAACTCGAGCTCCTGGCGTCGGCGGCGACCTTCAGTGCCAAACCGGATGACGCAACGGTGGCGCACCAGCGGGCCTTCTCGCTCGTACGAACTGACGAACCCCGCCGTGGTGCTCGACTCGCCATCCTTCTCTCGATGACCCACATTGCTCGCGACTCGATGGCTGTTGGAATCGGATGGGCACAACAAGCCAAGGAGCTCCTTGAAGACCAGGGCGAATGCGAAGAGGCGGTCACTTTCTCCCTGCTCGAGGCGCTCGTGGCGAGCGAGACCGGACAGAAGGACCGCGCCTTGGATCTGGCCGATGACATCATCGTCCGAGCCCGGCGACTCGGCGCCGACGACGCGAAGGCATTGGCCACCCTCCTTAAGGGGGGGATCCTGGTGGGCCAGGGCCGGATCGATGAGGGTGCGCCCCTCGTGGACTCGGCGATGGCCCTCGCCGTGAGTGGCTGCCTCGGCGAGTTCGCCTCCGCTTACATATTCTGCGGCACGATCAGCACGTGCGCCTCGTCGGGTGACCTCGACCGGGCATGGGAGTGGACGAATGAAGTCGGTCGATGCACGGTCCGCGGGATCGCCGCATATCCAGGCGACTGCCGCATGCACCGAGCGGAGATGTTGCGGATCCGCGGTGAGTGGACAAAGGCCGAGGTGGAGTTGGCGTCAGTCTGTGAGGAGTTGGGGACATGGGACGTCGGCCACGCCGCGATCGCCTACTACGAACTCGGTGAAGTGAGCCTGCGCCGAGGTGACCTGGAGGCGGCTGGGCACGCATTCGCAGAATGCAAGGAACTTGGTCACCGGGCTCTGCCAGGGCTCGCTTCGTTAGAGCTGGCCAGGGATAACCCCGACGCTGCCATGGCGCTGCTCGATGAAGGTCTGGCGACAACAACCGACAAGTTCAAAAGCTCTCGGCTTCTCCATGTGCTTGTCGAGGCACGGCTGGCGGCAGGACGGATCGACGAAGCCGGATCTGCAGCCGGTGAGCTCGAAGCTATGACGGAGCGCTGGAAGGCGCCGATCCACCAGGCAAGGACGGCCATGAGCACCGGCGTAGTTGCCGCAGCCAGGGGCGAGCGAGGCGTGGCGCTCGATCGCCTCCGCACAGCAGTCGAATGGTGGCGTCAGGTGCCCGCGCCATATGACGAGGCGGTGTCCCGTGTGGCTCTGGCCGAGGTCGAGGCGCCTGCAGCCCGGGTGGTCCAGCTCGAGTCGGCGCTGGAAGTGTTCACGCGCCTAGGAGCGACCATCGACGGCGCGAGGGTCCTCAACCTGCTCGGGCGTGTGCAGTCAGCTGAGCGGATATCGGTGGCAATGATGTTCACCGACATCGAGGGCTCGACGGCGCTGCTGGCTTCAATGGGCGACGAAGCGTGGCTGGCCGTGCTGCGTAGACACGACGCCATACTGCGGTCTCTGTTCGTTGCTCATCGTGGCGAGGTCTACACCGGAACCGGAGATGGGTTCTTCGTGGGATTTGCATCGGTGGATAACGCGCTTGCCTGCGCCATGGCGATTCAGGCCGCGACGGATGAGGTGCGAGTGCGTATCGGGGTCCACTTTGCCGAAACGAACCGAGATCGGAGAGGGATTAGCGGTCGCGGTGTACACGAAGCGGCGAGGATCTCGGCGCTGGGAGCAGGTGGAGAGATCGTCGCCAGCAGATCGACTCTGGAGTTGGCGTCCGGCAAAATCCGTATCAGCGGGGAACGGACGGTGGAGCTCAAGGGACTCCCGGGGGACATGGAGGTGGCGACACTGGAGTTCCACTCGCTGACCTGACACAGGCCACTTCTCATAACTGAATCGGCCCGGGAATCCTGGAGGCTCCTTCCCTTGAGAGGATGGAGCAATGCCAAGGAACACCCGATACTCCCCAGAGGTGCGTGAGCGCGCGGTGCGGATGGTGGCTGAGCATCGAGACGAATACCCGTCGGAGTGGGCCGCCTTCACCTCGATCAGCGCCAAGTTGGGGATGACGCCCGAGACACTCCGGGTCTGGGTCCGCCGGGCCCAGGTCGACGAGGGCGTTCGGCCAGGGCTGAGCACCGACGAGCGTCAGAAGCTCCGGGCCCTCGAGAAGGAGGTCAAAGAGCTCCGGCGGGCCAACGAAATATTGAAGGACGCTTCGATTTTCTTCGCGACCGAGCTCGACGGTCGACCAAAGAAGTAGTGCGCTACATCGACGCCCGCAAGGGTCGATGGGGAGTCGAGCCGATCTGCAGGGCCCTGCAGTTCGCTCCCGCCACCTACTACGCGACCCGCTGCCGGGCGCCCAGCCCCCGGCGCATCCGTGACGAGGAGCTCAAGGCCAAGATCGCCCGGGTCCATCGCGACAACCTCGACGTCTACGGGGCCGACAAGGTCTGGACCCAGCTCAACCGTGAGGGTGAGCAGCGTCGCTCGCTGCACGGTCGAGCGACTGATGCGCGAGCTCGGACTGTGCGGCGCCCGACGGGGCAGGCAGTGGAAACGCACCACGGTGGCCGACGAGGCCCAGCACCGCCCGGCCGACCTGGTCGAGCGCCGCTTCCGCGCCAGCGCTCCCAACCAGCTCTGGGTGGCCGACCTCGACCTACGTCAAGACGCACACCGGCTGGGTCTACGTGGCCTTCGTCATCGACGTCTATTCCCGCTGTGTTGTTGGGTGGCAGACGTCCACATCGCTGCGATCGGACCTCGCCCTCGACGCGTTGGAGATGGCGATCTATGGGCCCAAGGAGGCCGGGCTCGACGGGCTCGTCCATCATTCCGACAGGGGGGTGCAATATCTCAGCATTCGCTACACCGAACGCCTGGCCGAGGCCGGCGCCGTCGCCTCGGTCGGCAGCCGGGGTGATTCCTACGACAACGCGCTCGCCGAGAGCTTCAACGGGCTCTACAAGTCCGAGCTCATCCATCGCCGGGGCCCCTGGCGCAACGTCGAGCACGTCGAATGGGCCACCCTCAACTACGTCGACTGGTTCAACAACCGGCGCATCCACAACGAGATAGGCAAGATCCCACCGGTCGAACTCGAGGAGACCTACTACCGTCAGAATGCAGCATGAGAAGCAGTGCCTTCACAGACCACTGAGTCTCTCCGAAACCCGGGCCGATTCATTCTCCGCGTCAACAAGGTCCATGGATCCCACATCTAGATGCTACGAATCCAGCGCAGCACCTGACTCAAGTCTCAAGCAGGCACCACGGGGATAGTGCCGATGCCTCACAGTTGTCTGCTCGTTGCAACTCTCACCGGGCCAAGAGTTGTTTGAGCGTTGTGACGGGATCGGTCCGGTCACGGTCTCCAGTTGCCTTGTATTGCCTGGTCAACCCATTAGGTGGTGGAAGTACCAGGTCCGCGGGGAAACTTCCACCCTTGGAGATATCGGCCGCGCCTGAAAGGATGGACGGCGGAGTAACCAAGGCGGTCTCCACCCAGGGAGTTAGACAACGAGGGGGTAGCAACCCGGGGTCAACGAGCTGGGAGCAACGATGAGAACGACAGCCCTTTTGAAATTGGCGATGGGGGCCGGAGCCGCAGTTCTAGGCCTCGCGGTCGCCCCGGCCGCAACGGCCTCAGCCTCCCCACCGACGTTCGTGCCATGTTCGAGCGGCGCAACCGGACTGGTTGGCGCGATCAAAGCGGCGAACGGCAGCGGGGGTGGTGCCATCAGCCTCGCCTGGGGTTGCACATACGCCCTCACCACTCCCAACAACGGCGAGAACGGCCTGCCAGTTGTCACGAGTCGGATCGCCGTGTTTGGCAATGGCGCCACGATCACCGGATCGAACGCAGTCCGCATCTTCGAGGTCGACGGCCCGAGCGGGAGTCTGTCTCTTCAGAACGTGACCCTTACGGGCGGATCCGCCGCCGACTTCGGCGGGGCCATCCTCAACTCCAGCGGCACGGTCGCGCTGAACCAGAGCGTGGTCACGGGTAACTCCGCGGCCACCGCCGGTGGCGGCATCGCCAACGGGACCTTCGGTCCGACCACAGCGACGCTCACCCTCAACGGCAGCGTCGTGACAAACAACAGCAGTGGTGTCGGTGGTGGCATCGTCAACCTTCAGGGCAACGCCACGCTCAACTTCAGCCGGGTTACGAACAACTTCGCGGGTGGCCCGGCTGGTGGTGGCATCGCCAACGGCAACTACACCGGTGGGTCCGGTCCGACCAGCCAGCTCACGGTCAACTTCAGCCAGGTGAACGGCAACACCGCCCCCAATGCCGGTGGCGGCGGCATCCAGAACCTGGCGGGCAATGTGGCGATCAACGTGAGTCAGGTCAATGGCAACACCTCCCTCAACGGTGGAGGCATCGCGAGCGGCAACGGCAGCGGCGGCGCTTCTGGCGGTGCGCCCCCGGGCACGAGTTCGCTCACGATCTTCTTCAGCCAAGTGAACGGCAACACGGCGACTGCCCCGGTCCCGGCTCCCGGAACCGGACCGCCCATCGCGGCAGGTGGTATCGCCAACGGCGGTACAGCGGTCCTCAACGGCGTCGAGGTTGAGAACAACACGGCCACCACGACCAGCGGGGCGGGCATCGTCAACCACGGAACGATGACGATCAACTGGTCCGCGGTGAACCACAACAGGGCCGCGGGAACTGGTGGCACGGCATCTGGTGGAGGAATCGTGAACGCCAACGTCGGCCCCATCACCGGGGCGCCGGTCAGTGGCATCCTCACGATCAACTGGAGTCAGGTGAGCGGGAACAGCGCCGGTGGCTTCGGAGGCGGAATCCTCAATGGGTTGCCAAATCCGAAGATGCCAATCACAGGCACGCTCACCATTAGTCACAGCCTGGTCAATGGCAACACCGCCACCCTGGGTGGTGGCGGCATCTACAGCGTGACTGGCGGTGTTGTGTCGCTGACATCAACGTTTGTCAACGGGAACCACCCGGACAACTGCGAGCCGACGGCGAGTATCGCTGGGTGCACGGGCTGAACGCAGCTCATTCAGGCCTGACACAGCCTTAGCGACAAGCGGGGTGGCGCCTTTCTTCAGGAAGGGTCGTCACCCCGTCGTCGCGTGTCGTCCAAGGCGCTCAGCGTGAGTCCAGGACGGTACTGCCCCCTAACGCCGGCTATGTGCCGCACCTCGGACTACAGCCCAGCTAGCCCAGGTCCTTCAAGACACGGCAGAACCTGGCGTCGGTTCGACACCAGAAGCACGAGGTCTATGGCTTTGCCTCGCACCTCGGGACCACTTCCCTTGGTCCAATCGAGGTCCGTCGCCACCAGGCGGCGACCCCGCTGAGGTTCGGCATGGACCAGCATTCGACCTCTCCGCCAATAGGCGTCCAGGACAAGGGCCGTGACGGCCGGCGGCGCATCCACATCGAGAGCGAGCGGCCGGAACGCGTCAGCACTGTGCACGAGCACATCACCCAAGCCCATCGCCTCGGGGAATCCGGGGAGACGGAATCCCCCCTCGGCCGCCGTGCGGAGACGATCAGCCAGCTCAGCGACGGGCACGTCACTGAGTTGTTTGGCGGCATTGCTCACCGCTCGATCCGGTCGTAGTCCCCCTCGAAGCAGGACGCGGTCAGTGACAGAGGCGTCATCTCAGCACCTCGCACAAGGTGGGCGAGCACGTCGCGCACCCGCCAACCCGTGCACCAGGACGCGGCGCTCCACGCCGTCTCGTCGAGCGTTTCAACCTGGTCGGCGAATTGGCGACGCAGACGGGCGACCTCTTGCGGTACATCGACAGTCTCCACGACGTTGAGTCTTGCATCAAGGGTCGCACGGCTCGGCCCCCTGTCCCCGAACGCCGGGTCAGTGCCGCCGATTTCCGAAACTCCCCAGGGGCGATCAACGAAATTCCCCAGTTGATCGACCGGTGAGTTGTGTGTTCTGAGTCTACTCCTTGACCTTGGACACCCCCTTTCGGAGCCCTTCGGTGCGGGCCCGGTGGGAGCGCATCCGGTAGCTCTCGCCGTCGATGTTGAACACGACGCTGCGGTGCAGCAGCCGGTCGAGCATGGCGGCGGCCACCATCGGGTCGTCGAAGATCTTCCCCCACGAGCCGACGCCGAGATTGGTGGTCATGACGATGGAGCTCTTCAGATAGCGCTGGGTGATGACCTGGAACAGCGCGGCGGCGGCCTCGCTCTGCAGCGGCAGGTAGCCCACCTCGTCGATGACCAGGAGCCTCGGTCCGGCGAAGAAGCGCATGGTGGTGGCCCACCGCCCTTCGAGGGCGGCGCGGTGACAGCGGGCGGCCAGATCGGCGGCCGTCGTGTAGTAGGTCCGATAGCCGGCGTTGATCGACGCCCGGGCCAGACCGACGGCCAGCATGGTCTTGCCGACACCGGGCGGCCCGATCAACAGCACGTTGGTGGCGTCTTCGAGGAACCGCAGGGTGCCCAGTTCGTTCATCAGCTTCTTGTCGACCGAGGGCTGGGCGTTGAAGTCGAAGTCCTCGAGCGTCCAAGGAGACGGCAGACAGGCGAAGCGCTCGAGGCCGGCCCGGCGTCGGATCTCGGTGGCCTTCACCTCGACCTCGAGGAGGCGGTGCAAGAACTCGGAGTGGCCGAGCTTCTTCTGCCCGGGCATGGTCGAGCTCGCCGGGCAGCGCTTCGGCGGCGGCGCCCAGACGCAGGTAGGCGAGGTGGCTGCGGATCTCTTGATAGGTCGAGGACTCGCTCATCGGGCCACCTCGTCATAGACGGACAGGTCGACGACGGGCTCACGCCCGATCGGCCCGAGCAGGCGGGCCGCTTCTTCGAGCGCCTCTTTGCCCGGCGGACGGTTCGCCTTCTTGTCGCACGGACGGGCCGTGGTGAAGGCGCTGAGCACGGCGGCCTCGAGGGCCTCTTGGTGCTCGACACTGCGCACCAGGGCACCCGATCCCGCAGGGGCGAGGCGATGGGTGACGAGGATCGCTCCCGACGGAGCCACCACGTCGATGGTCGGAGACGCCAGGCGGTGCCGGACGAGCAGCGTCGTGCCGCCGAGTCCCGGCGGCACCGAGTAGCGGTTGCCCCGAGAAGGCCACGCTGGCGTTGTCGGCCACGATCGCGTTCGACCTCGGTGGTGGCCGGGAACGGGGCCGGCCGGAAGGGCGAGCAGCGGCTCGGCGTCGGCCAGCTCGCCGACCGTGGTGCGTTCACCGTTCGGTCCCCGGCGTTCACGGTCGTCGCCGGTGGTGGCGCAGAAGACGTCGAGGGAGCGCTGGGCCTCTTCGGGGTTGGTCGCCGCCATGGTGCGCCACCACCGCCCCGAGGTGAAGCGCACCGAGGACTCGACCGCACCCTTGCGGTTGCCCCGCCGGGGCGGACAGGGCTCGACGACGGCCCCGTAGTGCTTGGCCACCGGAGCGAAGGAGGCCTGGACGTCGCTGGTCCCCGGCACGATCACCGTGGCCAGGCGGTCGGTCCGCCACACCCGCGCCGTCCCGCCCAGACGCCGCAGCACCTCGTCCATGGCCTCGATCAGATGGGCCTGGTCCATCTTCTCGGCCAGCACGCCGCGCACCTTGCCCGAGTGCGGCAGCGTGCCCAACAGCACGTAGGCCGTCCCTCCCCACGGGGCGTTGCGGCGCTCGAACCAGTCCCACTGGATCTCCTCGCCCGGCGGATGGTCGATCTCGATGGTGTCGCGGCCCTTGACCCCCGACAGGCTTCGCAGTGCGGCCGGAGCCCGGCCAGCCGCATCTGGCGGACGAAGCTCGGGTAGCTCAGCGGATAGCCGAGCCGTTTCGACCTCGTCATAGAGGGCCGAGGCCCAGACGTGCGGATCGTCGACGAACCGCGCCGCCAGGTACTTGGTGAACGGCTCGAGCGGGTCGGGCGCCGATCGGGCCCGGACGCCGGGAACCCGTCTCCCCGTTGATGTAGGCCCGGACGGTCTTGCGGTCCCGGCCGAGGTGCCGGGCGATCGCCGAGATCGTCCAGCCCCTGCTTCTCAGTGCATGTGCTTCCACGTCTTCCCCATGTGTGAGCATGCGGAGCGGGTCTCCCTTCGAGCTGGCTTGCTTGGTCGCTCGTCAGCTTCGAAGGGGGCCCACCGCCGCGGGTGGATGGTTCAGCTCACCGGGACAGGGTGGGGAATTTCAGTGATCGAGGGTGGGGAGATTCAAAAATCGTGGACATCAGTGAGACACTTGAGTTACTGAATCCAATGGGTCGCGTGGCGGACCTGTCCGATGCTGATGACCTCGTTCGGTTGCGATGGGTATGGCGTGTCGTCGAGAGAGGCGAGAAGGGTGATCCCAACCGGTTCCGCGAGGATTTCACGGACTGGATGGCGCTACATGAGCACACTTACCTGCCGTTTATCATCGAGAGCGACGGATCTGTTGTCGGAATGGCCTGGCTCGCCGTCATCGATCGGATCCCAGGACCTCAAAGGTGGACGAGGCTTTCGGGAGCCGTACAAAGCGTCTACGTCATGGCCGAGCACCGAAACTGTGGTCTGGGCGACCTCCTCATGAAGGTCTTGATCGACGGAGCGAGAACCCGAGGATTGGAATATCTCTCGGTTCATCCAAGCCCGCGCTCGTCCCTCTTCTACCGTCGGCTCGGTTTTGAAGATGAAGGGAGCCTCTTGTTCCTGAGCTTGGAGAGCTAACTCGTACCGGACCGAACATCCCCAGTCGCCGAGTCCATGGCGTTTACGCCGCCCCCACGAGTTGCTCGCTGTGAGGCTTCAGCGGCCGGCACTGAGAAGGGAACGAAACTCCTCAGCCAATGTCCCAGCAGTCTCGCGTAGTCGAGCGACATGAGGGCCTTCCGCGAGGAGAGATCGAGAAGCGCTCGGAATAACGCGATCAGGACAAGCGGAAAAGATGTCGGCAACGTCGCTGGCCGTCGCTCCTTGGGCACCGACACCAGGAGCCAAGAAGATGGCGTGGGCAGAAGTCAGGTCGAGGCTCGGGTCAAAATGCACTGGGCCAACCACTGCACCGATTGGCCCAAGGTCGCCTGGTGCCAAGAGCGAATTGAGTTCACCGATGCCAAGCAGGAGCTTCTCTTCCACGGTGTCACCAGCATCTGCTGTGGCGGATTGGATCGAACGACCTTCGGGGTTCGACGAGCGGATTACCACGAGAAGGCAGCTTCCTGATTCGTGGGCACGGGCCACGAACCCACTCATGGCGCCGAGGCCGAGATAGGGATGGACTGTGAGCGCGTCGGCACTGAGGGGAGCGTCGGGTCCGAGGTAGCTCTCGGCATAGGCGTCGTTAGTCGTTGCGACATCTCCGCGTTTGGCGTCCACGATGACCAAGAGACCGGCGCTGCGGGCTCCGGCAATGAGCCGTTGGAGGGTTCGGATTCCCTGCCAGCCGTGTCGCTCGTAGAAGGCTGACTGGAGCTTGACCAACCCCACGGTCCCACTGGCCGCATCCAGCGCGATGTCAGCGAAGCGGTCGAGACCACTGGGCGTATCTCCTACGCCCCACGCCTCCAGGATCGAACCTGAGGGGTCGAGGCCCCAGGCAAGAGGCCCAAAACGCGACCGCACAGCGGCGAACCGGGCGGCGAACGAGTCAGCCATCGAGGGCCAGTATGGCTGAACCGTGGCCACCACGACCATGATCAACCGGGACGGGGTGACACCCTGCGGCACATAGGTGGCACCCATAGCTCTTCTCCGCCGGGAGTAGCGGCGCACTGCGAGCAGGTGATTGTGTGTTTCAGAAGGTCTGCCACAATTACTCCGGTGTCTCCGATGAAGCTCGCTCTGTTCGATCTCGACAACACGCTCTTTGACCGAGCCGGCGCCTACAGAGCGTGGGCCGAGTGGTGGGTCGAGTCGGTGGGACTCGGACAAGCCGAAGTCGAGTGGTTCTGTGAAATGGACGAGGACGGATACGCAGATCGACGGACCGTGTGGATCAACGCGAAGGCGAAGTTCGGACTGGCAGAGCCGGTTGACGATCTGCTTGCCTCACAACGCTCCGCCTATCTCGACACTTGCAGGCCCAACGACACGGTGCTCGAAGCGCTCGAATCGCTGCGACTGAGCGGTTGGCGTATCGGAATCGTGACCAATGGTGCCATGCCACATCAGGCTGAAAAGGCCGATCGCCTGGGTCTACTTTCGGTCGTGGACGCCTTCTGTGGATCGGGGGAACTCGGTGTCGAGAAGCCTGACCGGCGCATCTTTGACGAGGCCATCAAGCGCAGTACGGGGAGCGAAGCTTTTGATCGGGAAGCTTGCTGGATGGTTGGAGATGCGCCCATTCCCGACATCTGGGGCGGTCGAGCGGCCGGTCTGCGCACGATCTGGCTCCACCGGGGACGCAAATGGAACCCCAGCGATGGGGATCCCCCGGACGTAATGGTGGGCTCTCTGGTGGATGCCGTCCAAGAGATCCTGTCGCATCCGAGATAGGAGACTCCGGAGTCAGAAGTATCCCCGTTCGCCGGACGGGTGAGGCACCCGCACCCTCGCCCGGCACTCCCTAATCGCGCCTGCGCTATATCCGCCGGGCGTCCGAGATCAGCGACCGAACTCTTTACGAGTCTGCTCCTTGTCCTTCTTAGCCTGACGCTTCTCTTTGAGCGACTTGCCGGACTTCTTGGTGGCGGTCTTTCGGGGAGACTTGTCGGACATGTCAACCCCCTTTCGCTGCTACGACCGTACTCTGCTGGCCCCGATCCATTACGCAGGGGCAGGCCTGCGAGTGAGGTGCCCCGTTCGCCGGGATGGTGACCCTCAACCTGTGGACCTCAGTGTCCTATGAGCTCGTCAGATTGCTGCGAGATGCTCGTGGATGGTCCCCGCAATCAGGGGGTCCCGATCGTTGTCCATTAAGAACAGCGCGTGTCGTAGTCGGAATGCCGTTTCAAGCGGCGCAGGGTCAGGGTCTAGACGACGTTCGCTGGCATACGACCGCCATACGTTTGACCACAACCGTGAGAACTCGAATCGATGACGACGCCAAAGCCCTGTTCCCCACTCGCTGAAATCGAAGTCCCAAAAGGGGTGGTCGATCCGTGCGGTCTCCCAATCAGGGATGCCCGTGAGCTGCCCATCGACGGCAAGTAGTTGGTTCTCGTGGAGGTCGCCGTGCACGAGTACATGGGGCAACCGCGCGGCCAACTCCAACTGCTCGCTCCACCGCTCGAGTCGATCGGCGCAAGCAAGGCGATCCGCAGCCACCCGAACGGCCTGCCGAGTGGTAGTTGGGTCAAGTGCTCGGCGCAGCCAGCGATTATCCGTGCGATCGTGATGGGCGGGTGGTCGGGATCCGGGTATCTCCGGTGGTTCTATTTCGTGCCATCGCGCGATGGCGTGGCCAAGCTGGTCCAACAGATCACTGGCATCGGCTGGGTGCGTGCCCTGGAGTCGGGAAACAGCGGCGAACGGATGTGGATAGATGGTCTCGTCCTTCCACTCCCCGAACACTCGAGGCACAATCGGGAGTCCTATCGGTGCCAGCGCTCGGTACGCCGCAAGCTCGCGCTCAAACCACTCGACGTTGTTCGCCTCTCGGGGGAACAGATACACACGCTCCGCCGCGAGCAGAACAAGTTTGTTCCATCCCGTGAAGTCGACGTCTAGTTGTTCATCGCCAATTTGGACCAGTTCCCTAAAGCGAATCAGGCGGGGCGGGATGAGGACTGCCCACAAGGGATCTCCCGTCACCACGGCGTCCTTCGAGGGTCCGAGCAGGTCCCAACGATTGCCGGCGATGTCGAGAAACACGGCCACCTTGCCGTAGGACTCCGTCCGAGGTTCTACAACGAACTCGACACCACGAGATGTCATCCGGTTGTAGGCATGCATCGAAATCATCCACGCGAAAGAAGAAGCCAACACGACTGCGCCACCTGACCTCCCACGATTGACGCCTGGTCTTCTCCGTCGGCCTCTGCGAGCAGCAGTCCTGCCTCACCCCCGGGTGGACGCACCGACGACCCACCGCTTCGGCCGTCCATCATGAGTCAACGATTGAGAATCCTCGACCAGTTCGAATCCAAGCCGCTCGACGAAGAACTCAATTGCGAGGTCATGCCTCTCGACGACGAGCGTGACCAACTCCAGACGGGCCATCCGGCAAGTCTTCCAAAGACACCCAGAGGTCTGCTTCTCAAAGGTGCCCCGTTCGCCGGGACTCGAGCGCACTGGGGTCGGGGTCGCTGGGGCATGCGCGATCGTCCGGGGGAATACTTGCTGCCTATGTCTGACCTGTGGCAACAGGCATCCGAGGCGTCTGAGAGATTCGGGGCACAAGCCCAGGACTATGACCGCTATCGGCCCCGATACCCAGAAGGCGTGTTTGACGACATCGTGAGAGTCACCGACATCTCACAGGGAACCGAGGCTATTGAGATCGGAGCTGGAACTGGCATCGCTACGGAACCGCTCGTGCGACGGGGGCTATCGGTGACAGCGGTCGAACCGTCACCTGAGATGGCTGCGTTGACACAGGCCAAGCTCAACGGTCGTGGTTCGGTCTTCGTGGGCCGCTTTGAGGACTACTCGTCGCCGGACTCCTTCCAGTTGGTTGCTTCCTTCAATGCCTGGCACTGGGTGGACCCCCAAATCGCAGTTGATCGAGTAGCAGAGCTCCTCGCACCAGGCGGTTGGCTTGCTCTCGTATGGACCGAAGTCGTCTCATGGGGTGAGGAACCCTTCGAGGAGCGGGTGGCCCAGATCAGTGGCTACCCGTGGGTCAAGCGAATGGACCACGTTGACGGCTCCATGCGCCCGATTCGTACTGATCCCGGTTCGAAGACCGTCTGGTTCTCCATCACGTCTTTGAGCGCACGCTGGACGCTTCTACCTTCGTCGCGGTGACAAAGACCTATGGAGGGCAGCGGACCAACGAGCAGTACGAAGCCCTGGCGGGGGTTGTCAACGACGAATTCGGCGGCTCGTTCACGAAAGTCGAGGATGCAGCGGTCTACATCTGGCGGCGCCGATAGGCAGCCGACACCCCTATCCCCGAAAGCCGGGAGGGGGATCACTTCGCCACCGGTCACGACCTCACGGCAATGTGGAGCAATGGATGACGCCCCCACCGAGACCATGATGCTCCGGCTAAGAGCGACAGAGCTGGAAGATGCTGCCCGGGCACTCGTGAAGTCCATCGGGAGTGACGGACAACCCACCCGAGAGACGGTCGACCTGACCAGAGCGGCGATAGTTCAAATCCTCGATGCTGCTGATGATGAGCGCCGTCTAATAGAGGCATCCGCTTTCGTCACCCTATTGCTCCGCTTGCTCGCCCAGATGGCGGCTGTGTCATCAGAAGAGCTCAAAAGATTGGGCATCGAAGTGCCCTGGCGTTGAACCGATCTCGAGCGACGAGACGATCGGGCCAGTTCTCTGATTCTGTTGCCCCGGTACGCCGGTTCAGGGCGATTACAAAACCGGCTTGAGGGTTGTCAGAAGCCACTCGTAAATGAGACTCTCCTCACGGATGCCCTGATCCGCTTGGGGGACGAGGAGTGCCACGACACCAGCCAGCCAGGCAGTGATGAAGAGCGCTATCAGACTTGACTGAAAATGACCCGCTACGGCGACCACCAAAGCGCTCAACAACCCAAGCAGAGCGAGGCATGCGGCCCCTATGGAGACGGGGATTCCATTGGCATAAAGTCGATAGCCCAGCTCTGAGGTCGTGCTGCCCTGATTGACGAGGGTTCCGACAGCAGCGGGCTTCATCCAGTCGTGGTGCGTGTGTCCATAAAGGGTGCCTACGCGGGCACCAGTGGGAAAGACGCGGAGTGACCTCTTTCCAACGACATGAACGCAACAACGGCCTTCAGTCCTTCAGCGAAGTGCAGTGACATATGCCACACACACTTGAGCGGCACTGCGAAGCCGTCCCGCCCAACCGCTCGAATCGTTCCGGGCGGCTGACGACGTATGTGGAGAGGACGGGGGCATTCAGACTGGCCCGGATGGGCCGGCTCTATCCATTGTGTCCTTCGGAATCTGTCCGAGCCGTCAAGGCCCCGCGGGCGACGCACCGTCGAACAAGAGCAGTTCTCGTGTTCAGATTTCGGATGCCCGTTCTGAAGCAGGCTTGGCCAGTTGAGACATCTCGATCCTCAACGAGACGGTGTCCTCACTCTCAAGTAATGGGCACGTCCTACGCTCCGGGCCGTCGATCCGGACGACCAATCTCCTGTGCAATTGAACTACAACGTCAGTAGCATCGCCATGGTAGGAGCCCATTTGTTGGGGAGGGAGGAGCTCAATCTCAATGGAACCAGCTGCGACAGGTTTCACGAAGTTGTTCGGTCAACTCGCAATCGTCAAGAGTCTCACCCAGATGCTCTCCACCGACGGAAGCATCGATGCCAAGAAAGTCGTTGCCGTGGTGGCCGCGATAGGCACGCTTGCTGTTGCGACTATCAGTCTCATAACCAGTCTGGGCGCTGTGACCTGGTCTGCGGCCCAGATCTCTCTCGTAACAGCCGAGACGGCTGCTGTCATCGCTTTCGTCACAGCCGTCCTTGCCCATTTCTGGCCAGACACCCAAAAACAGCCGGTTGCTGTTGCCGGCACGTTCACCGCACTGGTGACTGCGACCCTCACGCTAGGAACAGGCTTCGCTTGGTGGACTTTCGACCAAGACCAGTCGTCGGCGCTCGTCTCCGTTGTCTCGGCGGTTATCGGGCTCGGGTCTGCGCTTATAGCTCGGAACGCCGTGACTGCAAAAGGTACGCCCCCCTCATCCTGATGAGAGGACCTCGCAGGTTGGCGGTTTACGCCAGCGAATAGACACATCCGCCCGCTCTCACAGGGTGGCGACACTTGTAAAGCGGATACGGCAATTGTCCCATCTGGCCAGGATCCCGTTGCGTGACCGCGCTGCATAGGGCTGCACAGCGCGTGCCCTATGCAGTCCTACTCAAGGTCGCCAGCAGATCGCAGCTCCCCGGGCGTCGGTTCACCGATCTTGGTGATCTGCCGACTCATGCGCCAAACCAGTAGCCCGTCAGCCGCCGATCACGGGCAGCGCGAGGCCGCAGTCGACGGAGAACGAAGTGTCGTCGTCGAGTGCCTGCGTCACGTCTTGCAGGGCGGCGCTGTCGTAAGGCATGGCCAGGTGGTCGACGTGATCGTCGGGGCACTGGTCCTGCAGTGTCACGTTTGTCACCGCCGGCCCGCTCAGAAAGGCGGACGTGTACGGGGTCACGACCTCGTCGCCCTCGGTCTCGATCACGGTGTAGCGGATCCCGGGCACGGTGTCCTTTCCAGCGTTGAGCTGCTGCAGGAACGCCGACCCCGCCAGTTGCTGGGTGCACGCCGAGCACTGGGCCAGTGTGAGGGGAGCGGGCAGCCCCAGCGCAGTAGCGGCGTCGAACAGGGCGCTCATGCCGTCGACTGTGGTCCCGTGGTTGGAGGGAGCCAACCCCACAAGGTCGTGGACGTGGTCGGCCCCCCCGTCGAAGCGCAGGTACCAGCGCGGCATCATGCCTCCCTGCGACCAGCCGACGACGTCGACCTTCTTAGCGCCGGTGGCGGCCAATACCTGTTCGACGAAGGTGGCCAACTGGCCAGCCGAGGTGGGGATGTCTCCCACCGACCAGATCCTGCCCCCGCTCAGCGTGGTGCTGGCCGTCGCCCCATAGTTCAGCCCGTAGACGCACCAGCCGTCGTCGGCCAGGATCGGACCGAGAGCCTGCCAGGTGTCGGCCATGTCGTAGAGCGTGCCGGGCAGCAGGATCACCGGGTACTGCTTTGGGCCCGACGCGGCTGGGTGGCAGCCCGAGACGTTGACGCCTGGCGGCGAGCCGGTTGGGTCGGTGAGCTCAGCCAGGTAGCCGGTCGCCGCGTCCCCGACCGTGTAGGGCCTGCCGGAAGCAGCGACATTGGCAGCGCCGGCGTCCGCGGTCACGGGGGCGCCGGCCGGCGCAGTCGCGACGAGAGCAGCGAGGACCAGCGCCCCACTGACCACGGTGCTCAAACGGGGCGCCATCGACCGCGCAGGCCGCGGGTGGCGCGTGAGGAACCTGACGCTGTGCACAGGGTTCTTCATTCCCTGAAAAAGCCATTCGTATGCCCTCGTGGGGTTCGGCCTCGGTCCCGCAGGGGCCATCCAGAATGTGACGAACTGCCAGACTGATCATCTGCATCTCGGGGGGCATTCTGAGCCTCGTCCGCGGCTTCTGGACCACGGATGTGGGTCGCCTATCTGAGAGTGGTTCGGTTCGCCCGAAGCTCGGTCTCCTTGGGGCGTTGGCATCCCACGAGAATGCTCACGGAGTGTTCTCCCGGGATCAGCCGCGTTTCACTCGCGCCCGAAGCAGGCGATTCACGGTGTCTCACTCTGAGCGGAGCATGAGAACGCGTCGTCCTCGCTCCTGGGGCACACGTACTGACGTGTACGCATCCCCGCCCCCCTCTCAGCAGACGAAGGCCATGCTGATGCCATACCGACCTATGTGGGGACGATCTGCCGATCCTCAGGATCGGGTGTTCGAAGTCGCGAAGCTCATGGTGCGTAGACGCTTCGCATCACCTCGGAGATGGTCGTCGTGTCCTGGACCACCAAGGAAATGGCCTCGTCGCGCAGCGTCCGCATGCCCTGTTCCTGGGCCACACCCCGTAGGTCTTCCTGAGTGGCTCTGGCCGCGACCAGGCGCCTGATCTCCGGGGTCATCTGGAGCAGTTCGTAGACCCCAACGCGGTCCAGGTATCCGGTGTCGCTGCAGTAATTGCAGCCGGACCCGTGCCAGAACTCGGACTTGGGCTCGCCGCCGCTCTCCTCGTAGAACGCCAGCTCGTCCCGGCCCGGCGTGTACCGGACCCTGCACGACGGGCAGATACGACGCACAAGGCGTTGCCCGACGATGCAGACGACCGACGAACTGATCAGGAATGATTCAATCCCCATATCCAAGAAGCGGTGGAGGGCGGAGACCGAGTCGTTGCCGTGCACGGACGAGAGCACGAAGTGACCGGTGAGAGCGGACTGTACGGCGATGCGGGCGGTCTCAACATCGCGAATCTCGCCGACCAGGATTACGTCGGGGTCCTGCCGCAAGATGGACTTCAACCCGTCGGCGAACGTCATACCGGCCGCCTCGTTGGTCTGGATCTGGTTTATCTTCGGAAAGACGAACTCGACGGGGTCCTCGATCGTCATCACGTTTCGGGCGCGGTCACTTGCCTCACCGAGGGTGGCGTAGAGCGTGGTTGTCTTGCCGCTGCCGGTCGGTCCCGCGCAGAGGACCATGCCGAACGGCGCCCGCACCAACCTCGAGTAGGTCTCGTACGTGTCGGCCGGCATGCCCAGCTCGTCAAGACGCAGAACCGAGCGCTTCTTGTCCAGGATGCGCAAAGTGCACTTCTCGCCCCAAATGGTGGCGACAGTGGCCACCCGCACGTCGGCGGAGACCCCGTCGACCTCGACACTGAACTGTCCGTCCTGCGAGCGGCGTTTCTCGACGATGTTGATGTTGGCCATGATCTTGATGCGACTGAGTAACCCCGTCCCCATGGTGGACGGGAGTTCGAGCACGTCTTTAAGGACGCCATCGATCCGGTAGCGGATATAGGTCACACCGTCCGACGGTTCGATGTGGACGTCCGAAGCTCGGTCGCGCAGAGCCTGGGTCAGGATGCTGTCCACGACTTGGACGACGGGCGCGCTCTCGTCTACGACAGAGGCGGTTCGCTCCGCCACGGCGGTTCGCTTGCGCGTGACCTCCACGGCCTCGAAGGCCAGCACGGCCTTTTCGACTTTCCCGAGGGCCTGGTAGCTGCGGTCCACGGCCCAGCGGATGTCGCTAATCGGCGCCAGCCGGAGGCGAATCGAACGTCCGCTCGTCTCAGCCAGCAGGAACCTCAGGTCGTCACTCGGCTGCGAGACCGCCACATGCAGGCCCTCTGCGTCGAGGAAGACAGGGATGACGAGGTGCTCGCGAGCCAGCGCCTCGGGTATCAGTGCCAGCGCGGCTGGGTCGGGGGCGTCGCGGCGGAGATCGGTCACAGGCATGCCGAAGAAGTCGGCCAATGCCTCGACCAGGCTCCGCTCGTCAAGGGCCCCCATCTCCACGAGGACCTCACCCAGCCGTTTTGATGAGGTTCGTTGGAGCTCCAGGGCGGACGCAACTTGCGATTCGGACACGAGGCCCTTGGCGACCAGCACTTCGCCCAGCATGCCCCTCGGGCGCGGTGCTGATCCTGTCGACGGTTCAGTCGCAGGTGCGGTCGTTGGCGCCGACGCGGGCGGCACATCGACAGGTGCCTCTTCGCGGTCTTTACCGACCACGTCCGTCGGGAGATTCCCGTCCTGGTGTTCCTCGGTCGGCGCCAGGAGGAGGTCTCCCCGGGGCACCGACGAGTCGCTGTCCTTTCGTCGAATCTTCATGGTCAGCTCGTCCCTTGGATGTCAGCGGTCGCGGCGGGTCCCCAACTCCCGGTGCACCAATTAGCGTCGGCAGCAAGACCGCCATACTTAAGTGAGTCCGGACCACAAATGACTGGGCCGAGCACCCCGCCCGCGAGGCAGCGCCGTTTCGGCCCTCTGTAGGCCGCCAGCTCTTACACGAGCACTGGCGCTAGCGGTGCAGTCAGATCGGGGCTTACAACCGCGAGAATGGGCTACCCCCGCGAGCTCTGCCGAGCCAACTGATCGATCCATCCCCTGGCAGGGGTGTGCTTTTTGGCTGAACGGCGCCAACCGAATATCACTTGGATGGTGCCAGCAAGGTGATGAACGCTGGCTAGCCGCCATGTTCCTCAAAGGGCTCGACTAATGACGACGGCTCTCTCATCGGCAGGGTTCTTGGCATTTGCACGCGACTGTGGTCGTCCGCCGTCCGCAGCTATTCACGGCTCCATCGATCCTGCTCTTCAGCCCTACCAAATGCCCCAGAGCGTGGATTCCGTGTCGAGGCGGCGTACCCGTTCGGGGGCGACAAGCTCAAAACTGCCACCAGCTGCGATGTGTTGGCCTCCTTGACAAGATATGCCCATATAGGTATATGATCAGCCATGGCGCGAGCAGCGACAACGGCAGACGCGTTCAACGCCGTGGCCGAGCCGCGGAGACGAGGCATCTTGGATCTTCTCGCCGAGCGGGAGATGGCCGTGAACGACCTGGTGGAGCGGCTCGAGATCGCGCAGCCGCTGGTCTCAAAACACCTCCGGGTCCTCCGCGAGGTCGGGCTCGTCAACGTACGTGTCCGCGGCCGCCAGCGTTTGTACCGGCTCAACGGTGTCCCGCTGAAGCCCATCCACGACTGGGTGAAGAACTACGAGAGCTCGTGGTCAGAGCGTTTCGACCGGCTCGATGTCCTCTTGCAAGAGCTGAAAGACAAGGAGAAAGAAGATGGGAACAGTGGCCAGTAGCAGCAGGGCCGTGGTGACCCTGCCGAGCGACACGCAGGTCCTCATCACGAGGGAGTTCGCCGCACCAAAGCAGCTCGTCTTCCAGGCGTGGACGACACCGGAGCTGATTCGGCGTTGGTGGGGCGGAGATCGGGGCGAGGTTACGAGCGTTGTGGTCGACCTGCGAGTCGGAGGGTCGTGGCGCTATGTGATGAAAGCGAATGCCGGATTCGAGGTCGCCTTCCGCGGCGAGTACCGCGAGATCATCCCGAACGAGCGCATCGTGGCAACGGACCTCTTTGAGGGCATGCCCGATGCTGAGGCGCTGACCACGCTCTCGCTGAGCGAGACGAACGGGCGGACCATCCTCACGCTCCTGGTTGATCACACAAGTCAGGAGCACCGCAATACGCACATCAACTCCGGTATGGAAGAGGGCATGCAGGAATCGATGGACCACCTCGAGCGGGTCGCCCTCTCAATCCGTTGACGGCGTTCGTCATCCGGTACGGAAGTCTCCCGTAGCAATCTCGTAACATCCTCGTGCGTGAGGACGAACCGGCGCTTTGGGTCGCATCGCCGGTCGGCGACATATCGCGCTTGGATGGTGATCGCATCGCTCGCGGTGTGCTCAGTCCTGACGCTCACCCTCACGCCTGGTTCGGGTGTGGCCAACGCTGCATTGACTCAATCGGGCATTTCCTGGTCTCCATGCCCCAAGGCGACGGGGTTCCTTTGCGGTTCGCTCCAGGTGCCGATTGACTACGGGCACCCTTCTTCCCGTGGGTCGTTGTCCCTGGCTGTTATTGAGCACCCTGCGCCCGACAGCAAGGGGGTGATCATGTTCAACCCGGGAGGTCCAGGTGAGAGCGGGGTCCTCATCCTTCCTATTTTGGCGTCGTTCGTTCCGACATCGGTACGGAGCCAGTTCACCTTGGTGAGCTTCGATGAACGGGGAACCGGATCGAGCGACCCGCTTCTCTGCGGTCCATCCCCCGCCGCAGCGGGCAGCGCAGCGGCCGGAACCTTGGCTGCGGCCCGTACGTTTTCTGGCCTGGATCGATCCTGTCGTTCCAGTTATCCCAAGCTGTTCCCGACTGTCGACACCACGACTTCCGCTCGGGATATGAACAGTCTCCGCATGGCTCTTGGGATCGACCGAATCAACTACTACGGACTGTCCTATGGCACGGTGCTTGGGTCGGTCTACCGGCAGCTGTTCCCGAGTCACGTGCGTTCGATGGTGCTGGACGGCGCGGTTGACGCCAATTTCGAGTCTCACCGCAGATGCCACGTTCGAGGCGCCGGCCATTCAGACCGCACTCGAGCATGCGCTTTCGAGTTGCGCGACCACATCAGGTTGTGCGTTGGGGTCGAACCCAATCGGCTCTTATGAACAACTTGCTGCGCGCCTCGCCCGGACTCCGTTGCCGGCACCGGGCGATGGTGACAACGTTCCGGTGAGTGTTGGTGACTTGATGACCGCAACATTGCTGTACCTCTCTGCTCCGACTCTCACGCCTGGCTTCTTTCCGGCACTGTCGGCGGCGGCTGCGGGGAACGGCGCCCCGCTCCGTTCGGTAGCCCTCGGCCTCGAGACCGATTTGAACGGAAATTCGCTGGTCGGTGCCCTATGGAGCATTACCTGCAACGACGCCGCGGCCCGCCCGAACAGCGCCTCCACTGCTTCTCTGGCCCGGACGCTGGCGGCGCGCTTTCCGCTGGGCGGTGCTGAAGCCGTTGCCAATAATCTGATCGGCTGTCCGGGATGGACCGGCTCGACTGGAGCCGTCGCCCACCTCGTTCCAATTCGAAGTCAACCGCCGCTCATTATCGGCAATAGCTTTGATCCGAACACTCCCTATGCCGTTGCGCGCCGGTTGGCTCCCGCCATCGGTGGCCGACTGGTCACATATGTCGGGTACGGGCACAGCTGGCTCCTCAATGGATCCGCGAATATCTGCATGCAAGGTGTCGTGAGTACCTACCTGATCGACGGTGTGTTGCCTGCCCCGGGCACTCGCTGCGTCGCCTCAGGTGGTCACTGAGGCCGCGCCAGCTCGGAACGAGAGGCCACCCGGTTTCGCGAGGTGGGATCCCGGAGAAATCCACGGGACGGTTCAGAATCTGAGTCGCCTCGTTCCCCCGTTGAGTGAAGCTCCGACACCCGCCCCGGCAAGCTTTACTGTCGACTACGCACCTGTCTGATGAAGGCGCTCAGCCGAAGTCGGCCCGGAGCGCTGCCGCGGCGTTGGGATTGGAGCCCCGGTCGACACTGCTCGTCCCGTAGTCCCAATAGGTCGCCTCGAACACGTTGTGGGTGGCGATCCATTGGCTCATGTCGTTCACGAAGACGGCGTCGTCGCCACCGCACACCTGGCCTGAGCCAGTGACCGGCTGACCATCACTGCTGCAGGTGCCCCAACCGAGGCCCCATTCCGGGAAGACCATGGGCTTGCCGTGGGCCGCGGAAAACGATGCGAGCCAATTGAGGCCGTAGGGCTGCGTCTCCATGTTCTGGAACTCGGCAGGCATACCGGGATAGGACCCCCACTCAGTGTCGTAGACGTCGAGGCCGACGTAGTTCACATAGGCGTCACCGGGGTAGTAGTTGGCCAGGTTGCCGACGCCGAGGTCGCCGCGGGTCGGGTTCCACTCGAAGCTGAAATTGGCACCCGACACGGAGCGCATCGTGGTGACGATTTGCTGCCAGTACTGGACGAAGGCGCCGGCTTGCCCGTTGGCGGCCCAGGAGAACCAGCCTCCGTTGAATTCCCAGCCGATCCGGATGATGGCGCTTCCCTGGCCGTCGGCGACCAGCGCTCTGGCCAGGGTGGAGAAGTACCCGTCGTAGGCCCCGGTGGCCCCTGTGGCAAGCGAGGCACCGGAGTTTGGAAGCATCGGCAGTCCCCAGATCATGGTGTACCCGGACGGGGCCCATTGGGAGGTCAGCTGCGCGGGATCGTCGATCGTGGACCACGACGACCCGTTCAGAAAGTCCATGGCGAACCGCGGGTGGCTTCCCAGAGTCGCCGCGAAGTCGGAGACGGCTGGCGGATCTTCGGGACCTCCGTAGACCCCGAGGACCGAACCTGATGCAAGGCTGTGCGCGACGTTGATCGGATTGAGGTATGCCACGGCCGACCCGTAGAAGGCCGCCGAGCCGAATGTGAACACGCCACCGTCGGCGGCGACGAGCCAGTACCCACCAGCTGAAGCTGCGGACGCCATGCCCACGACGGGCTGGTCGAGGTGGATGGAGCCGGTCGAGCCCCAGAACGTCGCGTCGCCGTAGGTGAAGATGCCGCCGTCAGCGGCGACGAGCCAGTAGCCGTGCCCCGAGGGCGCAGCCCCCATTCCCACGACGGGTTGGTTGAGGTGGATGGAGCCGGTCGAGCCCATGAATCTCGCGTTGCCGTAGCTGAAGATGCCTCCGTCGGAAGCGACGAGCCAGTAGCCCTGTCCCGAAGGTGTCGCGGCCATACCCACGACCGGTTGGTTGAGATGAAGAGAGCCGGTCGAGCCCCAGAATGTCGCGTCGCCGTAGCTGAAGATGCCCCCGTCGGAGGCGACGAGCCAGTAGCCGTGCCCCGAGGGCGTCGCGGCCATACCCACGATGGGCTTGTTGAGGTGGATGGAGCCCGCCGACCCGAAGAAGCCGGCTCCGCCGTAGCTGAAGATGCCCCCGTCCGAGGCGACGAGCCAGTACCCGTTGCCCGAAGGCGTGGCTGCCATACCGACGATCGGCGCGTTGAGAGCCTGACCGCTCATGCCTCCGTAGTAGTGCGCGTCGCCGAACGTGTACACACCACCGGTCGAGGTCGCGACCCAGTAGCCACCACCATCGGGCGTGGCAACGAGTGCCACGGCGCGCGGCGTGGCGGCCGACGCCGCTCCGGCGCGGGACGGAGGAGTGAGGGCCAACGAGACGACCGACGCGACAAGCAACACGAGTACCGCGAACGATGTCGACAGACGACGGACGGGGAGCTGAATGGCCAGAGCACCGGAGGCGGAGGCACCCGTAGGTATCCGCGACGTCGACAACCCCGCTACCGACGGTCTCGTCGTGTCACCGACGTTGCCAATCGTGCTCTTCGTGGGCACCATCGATCCACATGCGCGCACAAATCTTCCGAGAAGTTGCATCTGGTTTCCCCCTCAATTGGCCCAGACGGATCACTTGACCGAGATGAGGCCACTTGATCCACCGCAATGGCAGCTGCACGCGACGTCACGCGTCGACGTTGCGCCTTATCCCCCTCAACGCAGTTGTTGGTCTTCCCCGACTGCTTCTGGGTAGACAGGATTAATCAACAAGGTGACAAATGCAGTTGCGGGACGATTGCAAGTTGGTTGACGTGCGCATCCAAGCGATTGAAGGCCGTCGATAGCCCTCGTACGCAGGGATAGAAGCACTCGCCGGATGGCCAGCCGGGGTCGCGAACTGCTCGGAGCGTTATCGCCGCCGTGAAGGCGGTACGAACGTGGTGTCGGCACCGTGGAGGCGCTTCGACAGTCCATGGGGGGCACGGTGAGTGACGCCGACTTCGGGCCCGTTCGGCTGCAGAGCGGCCGCCGGTATCGAGCGACCGTACGCAGCGTCGAAGCCGAGTCGATCGGTCAGCGCCATCACAGCGGCGATCGCGCCGGTCTCCTGCCAGTCACAGCGAGGCAAGCCGCGGCCTGGACTGCGGTTCCGGCAACGCCCAAAGTACCTGGCACAATCTCAGGTAACCAGGTACATTGCTATACATGGTACCGGGTTTGGGTAAACAGCTGAGCCAGATGCGCCGCGGGGCGATCGAGTTCTGCGTCCTCTCTCTTCTGCGCGACCAGGACCGCTACGGCTTCGACATCTCGCGCACCCTTTCTGGCTTCGACGGACTGGTGACGAGCGAGGGAACCCTCTACCCGTTGCTGGCCCGGCTTCGGCAGGAGGGTTACGTCGAAACGACCTGGCACGAGTCCTCACAGGGGCCGCCACGCCGTTACTACCGGCTGACCGACGCCGGTCGAGCAGCGCTTGAAGCATTCGTCGTGCAGTGGGAGCGCTTTCGGGACTCCGTCGACAAATTGTTGGAAGGAGAAGAGGTCCAATGAGCGAAGAGCGCGCCGAACAGATCGTGAACGACTACTTCGTTCAATTGCGCAAGTCCTTGCTGCCAATGTCACGGCTCCGTCGAGAACAGCTGATCGATGAGCTCCGAGCACACGTCGAAGCGGCTCGTGTTGGTGCTCCGGCCAATTCGGAGGCGGCGGTGCGAGAGGTCCTCGAGCGCTTGGGCGACCCCGAGGACATCGCGGCCGAGGCGCTGGCCGCCCCACATGCTCGCCGGAAGGGATGGACTGTCTTCGTCCCACGATGGAGCGTTCTTGCAGGCGGTGCGGTAGCCGCGCTGGTCGTCGCTCTGGCACTCGCTCTGGTGTCGTCCGGATCGACCCCGACCTCTTCAGCTTCGGCTCAGAGCGCTCCGCTCGTCACCGTTGGTGGTTTTCCCACCGGGATCGCCATCGATCCCGCCCACCAGACTGTGTATGTAGCGAACGGAGATGCCAACAGCCTCTCGATGTTCGCTGAGGCAACCTGCAATGCGACGACAACCACCGGATGCGCGGACCCGCGAAGCATCCCAACCGGCGGGCAGGACCCCATCGGAGTCGTCGCCGATCCCGCAGCAGCCACGTTGTATGTCGTGAACGGTGGGTCGAACACTCTCGCTGTGGTGGACATCAGTAGATGCAACGCCGCCGATCAAAGTGGCTGCTCGGCTCCAGTGACGCTCGTGCCTGTGCCCGGTGGACCCGAGTTCCTCGCCCTCAATTCCGTGACGCACACGGTCTACGTCGCCGATACGAACTCCGGCACGGTCTCGGTCCTGGACACGCGAACCTGCAATGCACAGTCGACGAAGGGCTGCACCCGCTCCCTGGGCACCGTCTCGGCGGGCGTGGGGGCATTTCCGATTGCCGTCGACCAAGCGACCAACACGGTCTACGTGGGGACGAATAATGGTGTGGCGGTCATTGACGGCTCGAGCTGCGACGCATCCGACATGAGCGGATGCTCAACGCTGCCATCGACCATCCCACTCTCCAACGAACCCGCGGGGATCGTGCCCGACGACGCTCATCACACCCTCTACGTCAGCGGAGAAAGTGGCAGCGTGGCGGTCATGAACACCTCGTCGTGCAATGGCACAGATGCAAAGGGGTGTACGGCCACGCCCACCATGGTGTCCGTCGGTACCGACGCTCGGGGAGCAACCCTCGACACGGCGACGTCCACTCTCTATGTCGCCAACGCCGGTGCCAATACCGTGTCTGTCCTCGACACAGCACGCTGCAACTCTCAAGTGACGGCAGGATGCAGCACGCCGCCCAAGTCCGTGCCGGTCGGAAACAGCCCACGACGCATCGCCATCAGTGACTCCTTGGGTACGGCGTACGTCGTGAACGTTCTTGGTAGCAACGTCTCGCTCATTTCGACGCAGACCTGCACTGCCAACGATGTATCGGGTTGCCCAACGGCGCATCCAGCCGATGTGTCTTCAGCTGGCGGTAGCGGCCCCAGCGCAAACGTGTCGACAGGTGGCGCTGAGTCGGCCAGCTCCGGCGAAGGCGCCAACGCCTCGGGAGGAAGTGCGAGTCAAGCGAACTCGAACTCGACGTGTGCACCGACGACGAACCCGTCGACTTCGGGTGGCGTGGGGAGCACAGTGCCCGGAAGCGGGCCGGTCCTTGCAAGCGGGACGATCTCGGGCATGAGTTGGAACCTCTTGGGTGCGACAGGTGAAAGCGGAGCCAATGCGATTGAGAATGGTGCCCTTGTGCTTGGAGGCCGGGATTATGGCCTGTGTCCGGGCTATCCGAACCCAGCTGAACTGGAACTGATCGATATGGGGTCGAGCGGCATCGCTGTGGGCGTGGTTGGCTACCCGGGCAAGGCGACGGTGGATATCGCGAAAAGTACGGCCGGCACGTTCGATGCCGGTTCGCCGCTCCCTTCGCCTGAGGTTCAAGTCGTCGAAGGGGTCTCGTTCTTCATCGGAGTACTCCCCACGTCGGCGTGCGCCTATTCCTCTCTCGAGCTGAACACGACGTCACCCGGATTTTCGGCGCAGCACAATCTTGGATTCGGCACGTGCACGGCACATCAGATCGTCCCCATCACTGAGAGCCAGGGGATCTGGCAGCTGCCGCCGGGGCAGTTTCAAAGCGGTTCTGGTGGCGGAGATGGTTCTTCAGTCACGGTCCCGGCTCCCACCTCGACGACCCCAAGCCTTCCTCCCCCCGGGTCGCAGCCCTCGGATTCCGCATCTGCAAAGTCGGCGGTCCAGACGGCCTTCGAGACGGTGTACGGCCACGGTCCCAACGACCAGAAACTCCGTCTTCTCGAAGGTGCGGACCAGGCAGTGGTTGCAGCTGGCGACGCGGCGGCGCGGGCATATCCGCAGATCTCAGCAGGATCGACGCCGGTCGTTTTGCAGGTTGTCTTTACAGATTCGAAGGACGCCGCGGTGCTCTATGAGATCGAGTACCACGGATCTCCGAGTGTCGGACCGAAGGTCGGCTATGCCGTTCTTGACGACGGCACGTGGAAAGTCACTCGCGCAACCTACTGTGGCGACATCAATAACGCTGGCACTGGAGTGACGTGCTAGCCGATCTCGTGCCAGGTCACCCACCCGGTACAGGGCGGATCGACTGCGCGAAATGGAACACATCTTCGGGGTCGTATCTCCGCTTCACCCGCTGCAGGCGGGGCAGGTTCGCGCCGTAGTAGGCCCGCGGCCAGTCAGCCAACGAGGGGTCGATGTAGTTCTGGTATGACCCCTGTGCCACGGGCGCGAACAGACCTTGAAGATCCTCCAACCATGTAGACGCAGCCAGAGTCGCACTGGGTGTCGGCGAGGTCGTCGGATAGGTGATGAGGTACTGGGCGCACGCCACTGAGTCCCGATGGATGAACGCGGTGTCGCTCGCTTTCACCTGGTTGATTGCGCCGCCGTATGCATCGAGGACGACGCCGCCGCTGGCGCCGGGCAAGGTTGACGGGAGTGTCGAAAGTGCCGACACCAGCGCGCTCACAGAATGCTCAGGGAGTGGACCGGCGAGGTAGGAGGACTTCGCCGTGAAGGGCGACTGAACGGGTCCGCCACATTGGGCCGGCGTCTCACCCTCGCATCCAGCCTCAATCATGGTTGCCGTCATGTAGTCCTCGGGGCCGACGAAGCGGTACGTAGTTCCCGCTGGGACCGCAGAGGTCAGAGAGGTGAGTGCGGTGGAGCACTCGGAGACGGAACCAATGAACACCCCAGTGACCTTGACCGATCCGTTCCCCACGACAGCGCCGCTGTAGAGCTGGCAGTTCGCCCACAGTTGCGGGGGCGTCAGCGGAATCCAGGGGAGCCACGCGTCAATGACGCTCGAAGCGGCCGCCCAGGGCCACTCGAGCGTGAAGAGCGTGATCGCGTCGGGAATGGGGTGCACCTGGAACTCGAATCCCGTCACCACGCCAAAATTGCCTCCCCCTCCCCCACGACAGGCCCAGTACATGTCTTCGTCGTGTGCTGGGTCGCACCGGCGCGCCACGCCGTCGGCCGTGACGATGGTGACGCTTTCCATCTGGTCGCACGTCAGCCCGTAAGCCCGAGAGAAGACCCCAATACCCCCGCCGAGAGCCAGCCCCGCGATCCCTACCGTGGGACAGGAGCCTCCGGGCAGTAGGAGCCCTTGCGACGACAACTGGCTGTACGCCTCAATCAGCTGGGTGCCGGCACCGACGGCAACGACCGGGTTCCCGGACGGCGAACTTCGGTCAGCCGCTGTTGTGACTGCTGAGATTCCATGCAGAGGCGAGACGTCGATGACCAGTCCGGGGCCCGAGGAGTAACCGCCGTAACTGTGACCCCCTGCTCGCACCGCCACTTGCACGTCCTGGCTCCGACTGAAGGCGATGCAACGCTGCACATCGCTCACTGACGCACACTGGGCGATTGCTGCCGAGTCGAGTCTGTAGAGAGCGTTGTAGAGATGGCCGGCAGTGAGGTAGGCCGGGTCACCCGGCAGCAGAAGAGCACCGTCAAGGGATCCGCCAAGCTTGTTCCAATCCGGTGGGCCGCCGCCTTCGCGCACCGCAGACGATTGGGTGGTGTTGCTGCCGGCGGTGTATCGTCTGTGCTTTTCTCGAGAGCATCCCGCGGCAGCGCCTCCGGCGATGCACGAGCCAACCAAGGCCAGTTGGCGCAGAAATGTGCGTCGATCCACCGGGGGCTACGCCGTTCGGGTCAGGCCGTGCGGCACGCGTAGACGCTACGTCAGGTTGCACCTAAATCTCCTGGATGAGAGCGTCGCGATTCCGATCGTCCAGCCTGGCGTGCGAACCTGTGCTGCAGAAGCTCGGCCACCCGACTCCCAGTGCTCGGCTTACATGTGTGCCACGGTCGGATCGGGATGAGTCACGTGAACCAGACAGTGCGGCCATGGCCTTTCGGGCACCCGGGGCCCGAAAGGCTTGTGGACCTCATGGCCGGCCCCGCGGTAGCTCGTCGCGGGTGACTGAACCGCAGCAGCCATTCCTGACGGGCACCTGGGCCGCGCTGACTGCCCAACCTCTTGTTCACCGTCGACTCGGAACGGGGATCAGGTGATGGGCGGCACTGAAAGCGCCGCTCTTTGAGGCGATGTCATAGGTTCGGGCTCACTCTGTGGATCCTGTTCGGGCACGACGGCGAACCCGATGGCGACCAGCGCCAAGACCCCGGCCAAGAACCCCAACGTCTGGGTGAACCCCACGTGCACCATCAGCGCCCCCGACCAGCGCGCCGATGAGCATGGCGGCGACCGATTCGAGCCTGCGGTTTCGCCGCGGATGGTCTGCCCCCGCCGAGCGTGGAGTCGGCGCCGAGCCCGGTGATCGTCATCGTCAGAACCGACGTCGTCAAGTCCGGGATGGCGAGCCGGCGAATCGTCGCGTTCTGGACGCCGGTGCCCGCACCGAGAAGTGCGATCACCCAGAGGCGAGCGGTACCAGTTGGGCCCAGCACGCCGGCCGCAACACAAGGCGGCGGCTGCGGCCAGTCCCGCCTGGATCGCCGATGCCGTGGCGAGCCAGCGGCGGCGGTGTTGGTCCAGAAGCTTGCCGAGCCGGCCACCGACAGTGGCGCCGATGAGGAATGAGCCCAGGGCCACGAGGAACGACGAGATCGTGAAGCCCTTGGCACCCGCCAGCGCCAACCCGAGGAACACGATGTTCCCGGTCATGTTCGCCACGAGGACGTGGCCCATGCCCAGGTAACACACCGCGTCGATGATGCCGGTCGCGGCGGTCAGGCAGAGCAGGACGGCCTCGAGTCGGATCGAGACGGTTGTTCGGACCGGCATCATGCACCTCCCGCGTCGAGCAGGCGCCCGATGACAAATCCGATCACGGCCGCCTGGAGTCCGGTCGCGTCACCGCAGTCGACCGGGTCTGCGACCCCGCTCCGCGACCCCACCGATGACGGCGGCACGGTGACGGAGTCGGCGAACGTCTCTGGTTGAAGGCTCGACACGAGGATGTGAGCCGCATCGGGCTGGCAAGGAGCGCGGCGTTCCGCCCGGATTGATCTATAAAGTCTGTCGATGCGTGGACCCGAATTGGGCGATGACCGTGGTACGGGGTTCTCCGAGCCGAGGATGTCCCGGTGGACGCAGCCGCCTTTCCCTACTCTCGACGATGCCGAGATCGCCGAATTGGAGCCGTACGGTAAGCGTCGGTGGCGCACACGGGCCAGTACCTCTACCGGGCGGGCGACACCGGCTACGACTTCTACGTCGTCCTTTCCGGGCTGATCGAGATCGTCCTCGACGTCGACGGCGAAGAGCGGGTCATCGTCACGCACGGACCAGGACGTTTCCTCGGCGAATTGAACCTGCTGACGGGCCTGCGGGTCTTCGTCGTCGGCCCGGGTCGCCGAGGCCGGGGAACTTCTGGCCATTCCGGTCGAAGAGCTCCGGCGCATCATCGCGACGCAGCCACAGCTGAGCGACAAGATCCTGGCGACGTTCATGGCGCGCCGCAACGAGCTCATGACCGGCGCCGGGCCGGCGACGCGGGTCATCGGCTCGCGCTTCTCGCCCGAGGTGCTCCAGCTGCGCGAGTTCCTCTCGCGCACCCGGATCCCCCACGAGTGGTTGGACCCCGACAGCGACCCGCACGTGGAGAGCCATGGTCGAGCACATTCGGTCTTGAGCCGTCCGACTTTCCGGTCGTGATCTCGTCGGGCAAGGTCCTTCGACGTGCCACGCCGGGCGTGCTCGCCGACTATCTGGGCCTGACCGTCGAGCGCCTGCCGGAGCGCTGCTTCGATCTGGTCATCGTCGGGGGAGGCCCATCCGGTCTGGCCGCCGCCGTCTACGGAGCGTCGGAGGGTCTCCGGACGCTCGGCGTCGACATGGTCGCCCCGGGCGGCCAAGCCGGGACGAGCTCCAGGATCGAGAACTACTTCGGCTTCCCGACGGGCATCTCGGGTGCCGAGCTCGCCCAGCGGGGATTCGTGCAGGCCGAGAAGTTCGGTGCGCAGTTGACGGCGCCGTGCCAGGCGGTCGGCCTGAGGGAGCGAGCGGGCCACCTCGTCGTCCAGCTCTCGGACGGCTCGGAGGTGGCCGGCTCGAGCCGTGATCGCGGCGACGGGCGCCCGCTACCGGCGTCTCGAGGTCGAGCGGATCGACGAGTTCGAGGCCAAGGGCGTCTACTACGCCGCGACGGAGCTCGAGGCGCGCCTATGTGCCGGCGAGCCCGGTCGTGGTCGTCGGCGGTGGCAACTCGGCCGGACAGGCCGCGATCTTCCTGGCCGAGCAGGGCAGCGCGGTCACTGTGGTGATCCGAGGCGCAGATCTCGGCGCCAGCATGTCCGGCTACCTCGTCGAGCGGCTGGAGAGCCATCCGCGGATCGACTTCTGATCTCGAGCCAGATCGTCGGGTCTCGAGGGCCGACCAGACTCCTGATGCCGTGCGGATCGACGGGCCGGACGGGCCGGCGACCCGGCCGTGCGCTGCCTTGTTCTCCTTCATCGGTGCCGATCCCCAGTCGCGACTGGCTCTCTGGCTGCGCGGCCCTTGACGACCACGGGTTCGTCCTCACCGATCGATCCTTGACCCACGAGCACCTCGACGGGCCGTGGACCGCCTTGGGACGCGCTGCCCCTTCCGTACGAAACGAGTCACCCGGGACTCTTTGCGGTGGGCGACCTCCGATCCGGATCGACCAAGCGAGTCGCCACAGCCGTCGGCGAGGGCTCGGCCGCCGTCAGATCGATCCACGACTACCTCGGCCTTCGCGCCCACGCCGATCGCCTCTTGACGGTTGCCGCTCGCGATCGCTGAGAATCTCGGATCGAGAGCCGGCGAGAACCAATGATGAACGGGCGGACAATTCTGCGCCGGCGCCGCGTTCTCCTCGTTACTCGCAAGAGCAGGTTGGTACCATTTCCGGTGAAGGGAGGGGACGATGATGACAGAAGAACCGGGCACACCGTGTTCTGTTCTGCGCGCCAGGTCGTCGGCGGCTCCCGCGCAGCTTCCGTCGGTGGTCTCCATGTCACCGAGCGAGCTCGGCTCGATCGGGTGGGCGCTTGCGCCGCTCGTCACCGTCGGCATGGCCGCCGGACCGTGTTTCGCCTACGCGGCAGTTCGGCAACGCAGCCGGGTCTTTGCAGCCGCGGCGCTGGTGTACGGGGTCGTAAGCGCAGCCATCGTCTGGGGCAACGTCTGGAGCCCTGGAAACACCCTCGACATGAATATGGGAGTCGTCGCTGTCCTCCTGCTCTGGACGGTCAGCACCGTCCACGCGCTGGCGGTGCGACACAGCGTCTTTTTCGGTCCGGTCCGCGACGACACGGTCGTCGCGGCGAAGGAGCGGATCCGGCGGCGTGACGAGTCGCGGCGCATCGCCGCCACCGATCCGAGGCTGGCAAAGGAGTTGCGGATCGGTCGGCCCGATCAGCCGTCCGACTACGACGACGGGGGACTGGTCGATGTGAACCACGTCCCCGAGGAGTACCTGCGGGACACCGGCGGTCTGGACGCCGCGCTGGTGAACAGGATCGTGGAGGCGAGGCAACAGGTCGGCCGTTTCGACAACCTCCACGACCTCGAGATGGTCGCAGGGCTCGATCCGCGCTCGCTCGACGAGGTCGCCGACCGGTTGATCTTCTGCCACTGAGACGCTGCGCCGGGCAACGTGGCGTCAGCGCTGGGTGACGAGCGCTTCCCCGCGTCCGGGCCGCGGGCTGGCGATGTCGGCGTCACCCTCATCAGCCGCCGCATGCGCAGCCGTAGCTGCCTGCCTGTTGGCCCGGCGGGCCGCATAGGCAGACCAGTTCGACGCCGACCCGGCGACGCCCGCTTCGATGTTCTCGTTCTGGATCCGCTCGAGCACCTCTTCTCGGTCGATGCGGATCTGCCGGGGCGCCTCGATCCCGAGGCGGACCCGCCCGTTCTCCGACACGGAGACCACGGTGATCACAATGTCGTCACCGACGACGATCTTCTGTCCGGGTTCCCGGGTGAGAGTCAACATGTCTGTTCTCCTACGCCGTCGGCCACCAGTGCCCGCGGGAACGGGGTGCGAACGCTCCAACCGATTTCGGCCTCGCTCGATGCGGGCACGTACTGATCGGCAGATCCGGTGTGGCGGTTGACCACGATTGGGGAAAAGAGATTCACCGTTGATCGTTCGACCGGGTTCCGATGGGTGACGATCGCCAGGAGGGCGGCATCGTCGGGGACGACCAGGTCCAGGCTCTCGGCGAACTGCTCTTCGAGCGCGACATGGTAATTGGGTGCGAAGAAACCAGGCGCCGCCACGAGGAACTGGGGGCTGGGCACGACGGCGCCGCCGCGCAGACGGACCGTGTCGGTACAGCGCAAGGCCGAGAAGACGGCCTGTGTCTCATCGTCGTCAGTGAGAGGCTCGAGCAGGAAGTGGATGGCACCGACCCAGCCGAGCATCTCGCGACGGAACACGATCTCCATGGTCGAGAGCGAGATCGGCCGGACCAGTGTCCCGACCGTGCCGCCCTCCGGAAGAGTCGACCGCCGGGAACACGTCCGAGGGTGAACCGGGGGGTGGGTTGTACCGAGTTGCATCATTGGGCACTCTCCGTGTCGTGTGATCGCGAGGCCGCCGACCTCACAGGAACTTCACCAGTGTCTCGGGGATGGCCTGCGAGGCCGCCCACATCGCGGCCTGGTAGTTGGTCATCTCAGAATCCAACTGCG